>JACPPA010000012.1 GCA_016191285.1 Gammaproteobacteria bacterium | reverse complement strand
ACGGGTTGTCTTCCCGTACTTCTCAACGCCGCTACCGCCTAAATTCAGCTGTTTCATCGCCACTCGCTCCAAACCGACAACACTTGCCGATCTGATCGACCCACTCGACAAAAGTTCCGACGTTCTTCAGAGTTGCCTTAGCAACGATCAAACGAGTTCCATCACACGCGCCCAATCGTCGACCGCCTCCGGATGCTGCGGCATCACCACGAACGACACATCGGTATAGCCCGCGTCGCGTATGCCCTTGACGCCGTCGGCGAGTGCCGCGACGGATCCGGTGAACGATGCGTTCTGGATGAAATCCCCGGAAATAAGCGGTTCTTCCTCGGGGCGCAGAAAGAGCGCATGGCCGCGATGCAAGGTTAGATACTTTGCGTCCGCCGGTTCGTATTGTTCGTACAACGTGTGATAGGCGGCGACCAGCGTATCGTCGCCTACCGGACCAGTGCCTAAATCGCCGTATTGCGTTTCCATCAAATTGTGCAGAACCATCGCCGCCACCGGGCCTGCCTGCTGACGCACGCGGGGCGTATTGACGGTTTCCCCATCACGCACAACCGCGCCGAACGTGAACGCCAATTTACGAAACCGCGTGGGATCGCGTTCGGCGGCGCGATAAGCGTTATCCATTTGCGCCAACTCGCTCGCGGCTTGTTCGGCTGTCATGTAGACCGATATCCAATGACAGCCGAGGGCCGCGGTTAGCGCGCGGGTCTTCGGTCCCATGCCCGCGACATAGCAAACAATTGCGTCGGTGGTGTTAAAGAGCGGGAGGTCAGGATTTAAGAAGCGAATCTTGCGTCGCTTTCCACCGAACTCCCATTCGATGGTCTCGCGAGCGAGCAGGGCGCGAACCGCGCGCAGATGTTTCTCCAAGGTCTCTACACTAATCGCCGGCAGTCCCATCGCACGGCGTGCCGAGAACCCCGTGCCCACGCCCCAATCGATGCGCCCAGGGGCGAGCTGATTCAACGTCGCCAACATATTCGCCGTCACCGGTGGGATCCGGTTAGTTGGAATGCACACGCCAGTGCCTAGACGGATTTTGGTGGTGTGCATCGCGGCGGCGGCCATCGCGACGAAGGGATCGGCCGCCACCATTTGGCTGTCCTCGAACCACGCTGACGCGAAGCCGAGCTCCTCCGCGCGTTTGACCGTTTTCCAACTCTCCGCGGCAGTGGCGAGTGCAATCCCGAATTTCATGCGACCTCCTTAATTCGGCGCTGACCAAATGTGAGAGCGGCTTTGGCCGCGAAGGAGCGCTGAAAAGAAGACTCGCAGCTAAACCCGCTCTCACAGGAGATCAGGATCGATTGGAAAAGACCGGCGCGAATCCCGAGTGTTAACCGACACGCGGTTAGTGTGTCAGCCCCCTCAGGTCGCGCCGGCTCGCTTAGGCGTGAAGGAATTTCCAGGCCCAAATCGCGCATACCGTGGTTTGTATCGTGAAGAGGGTCGCACGAACCAGCACCATGGGAACACTGGTCGAGATCATGTGAACCACGGATTGACCCACACGCGACCACAGTACCCATGCCGCCATGCCGTCAGTGATAGCGGTTTGGCTGGTCACCAAGGAGTACAGCAGGAACGAGGCCGGAATGGCCAGATTTTCAATGGTGTTGCCGTGGGCGCGCGTGACCCGATAACCAAACGGCTGCATGTCGCGGCCTTCGTGTTCAAAACTGTTGAGCTTTTTGCCGTCTTTCATTGACGCCGACAGGCGCACGACTAACAAGATCACGGTCATTACGATGGCCCAGGTTGCGAGACCCAGGACCGCACAGGCGGTAGTACTCATAAATCTCCCCTTTAAGCTTTTTGTATAAAAATAAGCGCCGGATGGGCGCTCGGTTCAAGCATAGAAGAAGAATTGACCGCGGTCGATGAGGTGAGCGATCGACCTTACGTTTTACGCGCGGCCGCGGCCCGGGTCAGAAACTGCAAGATCCAGCGCGCGACCAGGGTGGAATCGATGGGGAGATCGTAAGTCGTCATCGCCGCGGCCAGGGTCTTCTCACCATAAACTTCCGCTCTGCCGGCAGCTAGGTCGCGCGCAAATTCTCCAGTGAATTCAGGATGGCCTTGGATCCCCAGAAAGCACTCGTCGACGACAAACATAGCGTTCGGACAGTGTGCATTGCCGGCCAGCCGCTCGGCGCCGGCAGGCAGCGTCAAGACCTGATCTTGATGACTGACAAAGACCCCGTAGCGGGCCGCGGCGGGGTGCATCCATTCGGGGACTTTGACGAGTTCGGCAACGTGTTTGCCGATCCCCCAGCCCGGTGGCGCTTTGGCGGTAACGCCACCCAGTGCGCGCGCCATCATTTGATGACCGAAGCAAATCCCCACAGTGGGTTTGCGCACGGCGTGGAGTTCGCGGACATAGTCTTCGAGCCGACCGATCCAGGGATCGGGGTCGTACACCGAATACCGCGAGCCGGAAATGAGATAGGCATCGTTGTCCTCGATGTGGCGCGGGTATTCGTTGTCGTAGATTCGATAGGGCACCGTGATCAGCGCGGGATCAACTGCGTTCAGTAAACGCGAGAACATGCCGGGATACTCGCCATGGGCCGCGACGAGATCCTTGCGCACCTGGCCGCAGGTTAAGACCCCGATACGTTTCATCGCTGCAGGGCGCCAACCGCCCGTACCGCGAGATCCGGATGATCGCAAAACACGCCGTCCAACCCCATGTCCAAATGGCGGACGAGTTCGGCGTGTAAATCGCCGGGTGCCGACGCCGCGCCGGCGCCGCGCAAGGGCATCGGCAAGAAATGATTTTCGGCGCGAAATGTCCACGCATGCACCAGCAGTCCGGCGCTGTGCGCATCCTTCACGATACTAGTGGGTTCACTGAGCGCGTCAGCGCTATCGCGCGGAATCACTAATTGTTTAAACACGCCCACCCCTCTGGCATAACGCGCGATGTCGGCCAACCCGGCCGGCTGCAGCAGCTCGCGATAGCGCCGCGGGCTGCCAATGAGCTTTAAATCGTAGGGCGCGCCATCGGCCTCGATCAGTTGGATCAGCGGTAGATTGAGCTGCGCCCGCGGCAGCAGGTCGCGCGCCAGCTCGCGCAAATTACCCACTTCAAACGACTGGATAAAGACGCGTGCGGAATCGCAGAAACGCTGGTCGCTTAACGTCGCGAGCACACGCTCGCCCAAGTGAATAGCGATCGGTTCGCCGTCGAGGCGCCGGCCGTCGTGCAAAAAATAACTGGGATGTTTGGTCTCGGGGTAGACGCCGACGCGTTCGGCGGTTCGCGCTTCGTGCGTTTTGATGAGCGTGATGACCTCGTCGAAAGTCGGAATTTCGTATAGGCCGTCGTACGCAGCGTTGGCGGGACGCAGCGCGGGAATGCGCTCGATCGCGCGCAGGGTCTTGATTTCGGCTAATGTAAAATCTTCGCTAAACCAACCGCGAATTTCGCGTCCGTCGACGCGCTTGGTTGTTAACCGCGCGGCGAATTCGGTGCGCCGGTAAACATCGGTACTGGTGTCAGTCGCATTCACCGTGCCGTCGGGATGCACCACGGCCAGCGCATTTTCGTGGCGGCAGATAAGCCGGCCGTCGCGCGTCGCGACCAGATCCGGTTCGATGAAATTAGCGCCTTGCGCAATCGCGAGTTCGTAAGCGGCGAGGGTATGTTCCGGCCGATAGCCGCTGGCGCCGCGATGGGCAATGACAATCGGTTTAATCAGCGAGCTTTCCACTTCTTAAACGAACCTCATGATTCTCGGTTCCTCTAAATCACTAACCACACCACCGTCGTCAACAGCCAGCTCAGTTCGTTCGCGACTTCACTCACCGCGGAAGCCAATCGATTGCGATCCCAACCGGCTTCCTTGATCGAATAGTAGAGCTGACCGAGCCGGATGCAAATGGTCAGATGACCGGCGATCACCGGAAACGCGGCGAGCCCCGCGCCGCCCACTTGGGTGATATGCCAGGCGAGCGTCAACTGTGGCGTGGCCTTGAAGAATACCGCGAGCCAGCCACGCACCATGGGATCGGCAAGACCTAAGCCACGCGCCTTTCCCACGCCGAGGACCCCGGCGATCCCGAGTCCGCTGATCGCTAGATTAAGGGTATCGACGGGATACCACGCGCCGAGCGTGCGCCATACCAACACCGCCAGCGATGCGGCGAGCACTGCCGACCACAGTGCGTAGGTCACCACTGCCTGACGCGTTACGCGACTCGGCTGGACCTGATGGGCCTTTATCGCAAGCAACAGATTGAGGCCAAGAAAAACCGCCCAAAACACGAACCACGTCAGGCTGACGCCTTGCGTGGTCTGCAACATTTGACGAATTTGAGTGACGGCGAAGAGCAGCGCGCAGACTATTTGCACCGCGAACAGCAGATCGGCAAACGGGTGCGGAGAGCGGGTCATGAGTAACTGGCGCCAGCGCTGAAAATGCCGGAGCGCGCTGCGCTCCGGCTTAACGATTATAAGAGCGGAATCACCTTTTCAGCGAAGTCCTTGGCGATATGCCGAAGGTGCATCAACGGTGGCAGTAGGCTGACTTCTTTCAGGCCAGCACGGCCCGCCGCGCGAATTTTCTCCGCGACTTCGGCAGGTTCACCGACGATACAAGTACCTTGGATCATTTCGGGTGTAATCAACGGGCGCTCGACGGCAGGGTAATAACTGCAATGCCCTTCATGCAGCACCTGATGGCGCTTTTCCTCGGCCAGCGACATTTTATTGATGCGGTCTAGATAGTGTTGCCAGACATTGCGCATATAACCCGGGATCACGCCGTCATCCTTGGTATAGCGCCAGACCTCATACACGAAGTGGAGTGCGGTCACCACCCACGAACCGGCGGATTCGACCACGCGTGGGTCAGTGAGTTTTTCGCCGGGTCGTAACACCACGGCGTGGCACAGCGACGTCGTGTGGTAGTTATCGCCGATCTGGCGGCCGACTTTCTCGGCGCCGGCTTTCACCAGATCGAGATTGCCCTTCATGACCTCGGGCTGTTCGTTAAAGATCGAGATCAGACCATCGCCATAGGCGCCGGCCGCACGCAACGCGAGCGGCCCATTGGCCGCCACATAGATGGGAATCCGATCCCAGGTATTGCGGAAACCGCCGCCGTGATCCTGCCACGCGATCTCGGTGGTTTTGTCGTGCAGCGTATAGTCAACGTTCTCGCCGTTCAGCATTGCGCGCACCACGCGCAGGTAGTCGCGAAACGCTTTGACCGGCATTGGATCCTGGCCCATCACCCGCATCGCGGTGTGGCCCGTGCCAATGCCGAGGAAGGTCCGGCCCGGTGCGACGACATTGATCGACGCAATCGCCGCCGCCGTGGTGGGCGCGATGCGCGTGCCGGTGATGGCGACCCCGGTACCGATTTTAATTTTCGACGTGCATTGCGCGGCCAGTGCCATGGTTGCGTAGCAATCCGACCACATCATTTGCGTATCGGGGAACCACACGGCGTCGTAACCCCAGTCTTCGAGATCTTTCGCGATCCGGTAATCGCTGATCCGCGTTTGGACATGACAACTGAACTTCATTGGACCTCCTGGGTTGAAATTGCGGACTGAAAAATCTCGCGCTTTAATTTAAGAAGCATTTTGAACTGACCTCTAAGCGTGATGTCGCGCGTCGAACCTGCCGAATTCGTGTGCTGCTAGCGGCGGATTGCAGGGACCATTGTGGGAGCCGCTTTGAGCTTCGAATCTTTATTGGCCCCCTTTGCGGCTAAAGCCGTTCCCACCATTGCAACTCGTCTAGAGAAGAAGGCTCATGGCGCAACAGCACACTACGCCGCCCGCTCCATAGTGAATTGCGGAAGGATCGTACACCACAAATCCGCGCCGACACACGCCCGATCGCGTGCGCGACACTCCCCGGCAAGTGCGTAGCTCGTGTAGCATTGGAGCGCACTTATCAGGTGCTGTCGATGTCAATATGAGGTTTGGTTTATGCAGATGCGCAAACTCGGAAGTCGCGGACCGCTGGTTTCTTCAATCGGCCTCGGCTGCATGGGGATGTCCGAATTCTACGGGGCCGCTGACGAGGACGCCTCGATCGCGCTGATTGGCGAGGCGCTCGCGCGGGGTCTCAATTTTTTCGATAGTGCGGATATGTATGGTCCCTTCACCAACGAGATCCTGTTAGGGAAGGCCTTGAGTGGACGCCGTAACGACGCGGTGCTCGCGACCAAGTTTGGCATCGTACGCGATGACCAAGGCGGATGGCACGGTGTCAGCGGGCGTCCGGCTTACGTCAAAGCCGCCTGTGAGGCCAGTTTGCGGCGCCTGAAAATCGACCATATCGATGTGTATTATCAGCACCGCATCGATCCCACCGTGCCGATCGAAGAGACGATCGGCGCGATGGCTGATTTAGTACGCGAAGGGAAAGTGCGGCATCTCGGGATGTCCGAAGCCGCGCCGGCCACGTTGCGCCGGGCGCATCGCGAGCATCCGATTACCGCGTTGCAGACCGAATTTTCATTGTGGTCGCGCGATCCCGAACAAGAGATGCTTGCTACCTGCCGCGAGTTAGGGGTTGCCTTTGTGGCCTACAGTCCGCTGGGCCGCGGGTTCCTGACCGGCAGCATTCGGCGGTTCGACGATTTGGCGGAAGATGACTTTCGCCGCAATTCGCCGCGCTTCATGGGCGAGAATTTTCAACGCAATTTGGATGTGGTCGACAAAGTACGCGAACTCGCGGCCGCCCGCGGCTGTACCGCGGCGCAGGTCGGTTTGGCATGGGTCCTGGCGCAAGGCGACCATATCGTGCCAATTCCAGGCACCACGAAATTAGCACGCTTGATCGAAAATCTCGGCGCCGCCGAGCTAGTGTTGAGCACCGCCGAAATCGCCGCGCTCGAAGCAGTCGCACCGAAGGGGTTTGCCGCCGGCGAGCGGTATCCGGAGGAGCGGATGAAGATGTTGAATTTATAGCGGCGCCGAACAGGTAGCGCAGGATGCCGGACACGCCGTTTAAGGTATTGTGGATGCCGCGCGGCAAGCGCGCTTGGTGGCGACGGCCATGGTTTGTTATTCCGGTGTTGCTGATCACGGTGCTCGCGCTCGCGCTCAGCGTGGTGTTGCGGCCTGCCAAGCAGCGCGAGTTTCTCCTGCAAAAACTCGCGCCCTATGTCACCACCCTCGGCATCGAGTACGTGCGGATTACGCCCTGGTCGGCGACCTTACGCGGGGTCGATGTCACGTATCGCGGTGGCAAATTTCATGTCGGTAAACTTGATCTCGGGTTCAATCCCTGGAGCTTGCTCAACCACACTGTCGCCGTCGATCGCGTGTATGTGCGGCATACCGAACTTGATCTACGTCAGTTCGAACCGCCACCGAAGCCCGAGCCGATTCCACCCTTCCCCGGTGTACTGGCGAGTCTGAACAGCGGTTACGGCGTGGTGTTGGACGGCGTGGATGTCGCGCTCGCGGCATTGTTACGCGGCGATCAGAATCTAACCGTGCGCCTGCACGGCGGCGGGATAAAGCCGCATATAGCGGGCGAGATCGGCGTTGAAGCGACCCTCGCGCCGTCGACCGGTGGCGATCACATCGACGCAGTGGGCAAACTCACGTTGAGCCAACTCGCGCGCGGACGTTTTCGTGCGGTGCGCCTCGATCTCGACACTCGCGTGGCGTTGAGCGCCTTACTGGCGCCGGAACGCGCGCGCATCAGCGCATCGATTGAGCCACCCTCTGGGCTACAGGGTAATGAATATCGGCGGCGACAAATCAAGCGCGCCGATGGCACGCTCGAGGTGATCCCCAATCCGGATGCCGTCATGCTGACGCTGCAATTCGACGATGAGAGCGCCGTGAGCCGCGCGACGTTTGAACTCAATGGTCTGTATCGCGGCGAGGATGGCGTGTTCAGCGCGGGCTATCGACTACGCGCGAATGAGCGCGCCGTGCGTCCGTATGTCGGGCCGACGCCGATTCCGCTATTTAAGAGTGACACCAGCGGCGCGTTTCAGATCGACACACGGAGCCTAGCCGGGCTCGTCACGCTCGAAAGCGCGCTGCAGGTGACCGCGCTCGACCGGGTGCTGGGAACGAATCCGGCATTACCCGCGACGCTGCTGACGCAAGTTCGCGCACAGGGCACCTTCGACGCCGCGAAATTCGCGCTCGACAACTTGGCGTTGGCGACGATGGATGCGGATAAAAATCCGCGGCTACAGGTCAAGCTTGCCAAGCTGACCTTAGCCTTTGCGGCGCCACGCGACTTGCTAACAACGCCTAAAGCTTTGGCCGAAGTTGTCGTCGGGCCACTGCCGCTCGCTTGGTTCAATGGGCTTGCGAGCGATTTACAACTCGCGGGAGATTTCACCGGCAATTACGTAATCAACGTCGACGACAAAGCGCGGCTAAAATTCGAGGCCGTGACGCCGAGCACCATCCATGGAATTAGCGTGAAACGCGGTGAAAAATCATGGATGGAAAATCTCGCGGTTAAATTTACACCGAGCGCGAGCTGGTCGAGTGATTTTACGCGCTTTGCGCTCAATGATTTCACGGTGGCGACGGGCGACAAGCCCAGCGACAAGCCATGGGCGGCGCTGACGGTGAAGGCAGCGCAGAAACATGGCGGGGAAGCGCGCGCGATGTGGCGCTATCGCACGCAAGCCAAAGTGGATTTCGATGCCGTGCGTGAATTACCCGTGGTGGCTGAGCAGCTCGCAGGCTACCCGGTGCCGGCCGGCTTGACGCTGACCTGGAAGGGCTTGATTGCTCACCTGTATCCGAATTTATCACTCGAAAAACTCGATCTCGCCGTGGCGGCGCCGGGCCGGCCTGATTTATTGCACGCCGTCGCGAAGCAAGCCTTTCACTTTGAATTGAGCGGTGGCCCGCCTGCGTTCAACAACCCAACCGGTGATCTTGGCACCCTCGCCATTCGTAATTTGGATCTCGCCTGGTTCAATCCCATCCTGGGTGATATTCAACTCGCCGGTCATTTAAGCACGGTGGATTGGATCTTGAGCGCCCCGAGTAAAAAAGTGTTGGCCGCGCGCGCGACGTCGCCGCTCAAGCTCGACGACCTCAGTGTTACCCGGGGTGGCAAGCCCTTGTTACGTGGCCTGCGGGTGGCGATTACACCATCGGCGGTTTATGGTCCGGAGCAACTTGCGGTGGAGTTTTCTGGCCTTGCGTTAACCAGTGGTGGGCAGACGTTAGTAAGCGGGCAGGGCAAAGGCGCGGTGGCCGGCTTTGGCACGCCATCGGCATCGACGACGGCGAGTGGCAAGCTCGCACTCAACGCTAACGCATTGGCACGCCAACCCGTAGTGGCCGCAGCCTTGCCGCGGGCAATGCCGTCGGTTCCCGTGACGGGCACCCTCGAATTTGATTTGACGCAAGCCAAGGACACGATCAGCGCGCGTGTCGCGCACGCGGTGCTCGCGCTGGGTGAACGGGCCACGATCGAAATGACGGCGGAGCCAGGGCTGGTACTGCGCGGCCGCCTCGCGGCCGGTGAAAACCTGGCGCGGCATATCGTCGGCGCGATCGCCCTCAATATCAAAGAGCTGTCGTCATCGACGCTCGCCGAGTTTGTGTCCTTGAAAGACATTAGCCTCGCCGAAATTAACTCGAGCCTGCGGCTTAATTCGGATGGCAACGTGCTACGGGCGACGAGTCTTGCGCCGCTCGGCATTGCCGACGTGCGGATCACCGATGGTAAGCGCGCTTTGTTCGATCCGTTCTCGCTGGCGAGCGTAGCGACGGTCGTCGTTGCCGATCAGACGGTTCATGTGACCTTCAATAATCTGGGTGTTACCTTTGCCGGACACCCCAGCAGATCGGCGCTGCTAGGCAAGATCGACGCGACATTTGATCCGAGCAAGGACATGCCGCTTACTTCTCTCGCGTCTGAGTTCACGGCCGACCTGCCACAACTGCTAAATCAAACGGCGCTAATGCCGGGTCATAAACTTACCGGCGGTGAATTGAGTTTGCGCGTGGCGGTCGATCCGACGCGGAAGATCGACGCCAAGCTCGTCCTCGACAAACTTTCGGCAGACGCACCGCTTGCAATTAGCACGTTTGAAATGCCGGTCACCGGCGAGGTGGCGGCCGACGGCAACGGTTTTGATTTTACGGCGCCGCTCACGGGGCGCGGCAAATCGGGCATCAGCAACGCCACCGTCGTTGGTCATTACGCCCCACAACCCGATGAGCCGCGAGTGCTGCGCCTCGAGATAGCGAGCGAGCTATTTTATTTAAACGATATTTTAGCCGCGGCGAGCGCCATCAGTCCGCGACATGGTGAACCTACCGCGGCGAGCGCCGGCACGAGCAACGAAAAGCCAACCGCGAGCTTGAACGAGAAGGCCGATGACAAGGCCGCGTGGAAGGTCATCCCGTACGCGATGGTCATCGATTTGAAGATCGCGAAACTTTTCTACACCGATTATCTCGCCTTCACCGATGTCGCCGGTAAACTCGATCTGCGGCGGCATAAGTTGGCCTTAAGCGGCATTAAAGCGCGCTTTCACGACAGTTCCATCGAGTTTGACGGGACCACTCGCTTCAAGGATAAACAGGCGGATCCGTACGATTTGAATCTCACCGGTAAAATGCATGACTTCGATCTCAATCAATTCTTCACCGAACTCGTGCCTGGCGAGAAACCGCGCATCGAAGGATTATTTAGTGTTGATATCAAGGCGTTTGGCCGATTCCCTAATTTTTTCGAGGCGCGAAATCGCGTGCTGTTCGATATCAAGATGACCAGTCGCGAAGGCGTTTTTCGCCCCTTGCCGCCGGACAGTGGCCTGATGATCGGTGCTTCTGACATTTTGGGCGTGGTCGGCGAAGGGCTGTCCTATGTGCCGACCGGCGGGTTTGGCGCCGGCGCCATTGCCCGGTTGGTGAATTACATCGCCGAGATCAATTACGACAGCGTCGACATTCACTTGGTGCGTGATGCGAGCAAGGATGTAAAAGTCGAGCAGTTTTTAGTCCTCAGTCCGACTATTGCGATGAGCGCGGCGGGTGGCATCGATTATCAAGAAGGGCACGACATTCTCGATAGCCCCCTTAGCCTTCAAGCCAATCTCGATATGCTCGGGCGCGGCGCGGCGATTCTCTACAGCATGGACCTGATGCAAGATCAGCAAAATGCGCTCGGTTATTGGAAGGGACCGGAATTCAAAATTTGGGGCACGCCGGCCGCGCCGCAATCGAACTTCGAACGCATCGTGCAGGATGCAGGCGATCAAACGCTAAGCGGTGCGATTATCCGTCCGATTTCGGGGCTTATCGGCAATTTAAAATTTCGCTGGTTCGGCAACGATGCGCCGAGTAAGGAAGCCGCCGCGCGGGCGCGCGCGAAGAAGGCGCCGCCAGAGCCGGCGTCGAAGCAATAAAACGGGTTTGAATTGTGGTGCCGACGATTCCAGCGACGATTGATGCAAATTCGCCACTGAAGTGGCTCCCACAAAAGGCGCGCACCGCAGAGCGCCGCTGGTGGGAGCTGTGGCTGCCACGGTTACGGGCTTTGAGTACCACAAAAGGCGCGCACCGCGCCGCTTGGGAGCGGATTTATCCGCGAATCTTCACCTGAGACGCTGAGCGGCTAATTGACGCCCACTGTCCAATGACTTACTCCGCTACGTCGCCGGCCGGCTAGTATTGAAAATATCGCGATGTAACTTCCAATCCTTGCCGTCTTTTTTCCACACCACGATGTACTTGCCGGCATCGAGCGCTCCACCATCGGCACCGGACAGCGTGTACGTTCCAACTTCAATCGCCGTGGTCCCGTGGACTTCAACTTCTTGCGTTTTTAACGCGACGCCCTTGATCCCCATGTTAATGGCGCCTTGCCAGAAACCCGCGATGTTTTTACCTTTTTGAATATCCGCGTTGGGCGGCATTAATTTCGCCGTCTTCGAATAGCGCTTACCGATGCCAACGGCATCGCCTTTGGCGAGATCGGCGGCGAGCGCTTTGTTATTCGCCTTGATGATCGCCGCCACATCGACGGTAGATTTAGTTGCCATACAGCGTTCCTCCCGGTTGGTTGCTTTTGAATAATGTCGCGCGCTAGCCGCTCATATAGAACCCGCCATTCACATGGAGGGTTTGGCCGGTAACATACGACGCGTCATCAGAGAGTAAGAAGGCGACCGCGCCAGCAATTTCGCTGGGCTTCCCCGCACGTTGCATGGCGGTCGCGGCAATCGCGCCGGCGAATTCTTCATCGGACAACACGCCCTTCAAACGTTCATGCCAAATAAGCCCCGGCGCGATGACATTCACCGTGACCCCCGCTGTCGCCAGATCGCGCGCGGTGGAATGAGTGTAGCCAATGATCGCTGCTTTCGCCGCCGCATAGGGCGCTTGTCCTGGACCGGGGTGATAGGCGTAGACCGAGGCGAAATTTACGATGCGGCCGAAACCGCGAGTGCGCATGGCGTCGCAAAAAGCGCGCGTACAGAAAAACGTGCCATGCAGATTTACGCGCAGCACGATATCGAAGGTCTTGGTGGTCATCTGTGCGGGATCGCCGGCCCCCGTGACCCCGGCATTGTTGACTAGGTAAGCGACCTGCGTGCCCGCTACCTGCAATTCATCGCGAAATGCGTTGACCTCCCCATCCTTCGTGATATCAAGGGCACGGACCAGTAACCGGCCCCCGGCCTCAGCGCCGAATTGACGGCGCCAGGCTGTTGCTTCGTCAGTCCGGCGATCGGTCGCGATGACGCGGGCGCCGTCGCTGAGGAGTCGACCGACGATGGCGGTGCCAAGTCCACCCAGTGCACCGGTGACGAGTACATGGCCTTGTTCATACATATGAGGGATGTCGTCCTAAGTCGCGCTGTGGGAGTGTGGCTTATGGGAGTGGCTTGTGGGAGCGGCTTTAGCCGCGAATAGGGGCCTTAAAGATTCGCCGCTAAAGCGGCTCCCACAAAATGTTCCCACAAAAGACGAGTTTTTGGCTCATGAAAGTTTGTGATGCACATGCCCTAAAACGAACGCGGCAAACCCAGCACTTTCTCGGCGATAAAATTCAAAATCATTTCGCGACTGACCGGCGCAATGCGTGGGATCATGATTTCGCGCAAATAGCGTTCGACGTGATACTCCTTCGCGTAGCCCATGCCACCATGGGTCAACACCGCGGTTTCACAGGCATGGAAGCCGGCTTCGGCACACAGATATTTCGCGGCATTCGCCTGCGCACCGCACTCGAGCTTGGCGTCGTAGAACGACGCGGCCTTGTACGCCAGCAACTCCGCGGCTTCCAATTCGGCCCAGCACTTCGCGAGCGGATGGGCGATCCCTTGATTTTGGCCGATGGGTCGGCCGAACACCGAGCGTTCTTTGGCGTAAGCGACCGCGCGATTCAACGCTGCGCGCCCCAGGCCGACTGCTTCGCCGGCGATGAGAATTCGCTCGGGGTTCAGGCCATGCAGGATGTAGTGGAAGCCTTTGCCTTCTTCGCCGATGAGATCTTCCTTCGGGACCGGCAAGCCATCATAGAAAACGGCATTGGAATCGACCGCTTTGCGGCCCATCTTCGGGATTTCGCGGATCTCGACGTAGCGCCGATCAAGCTCGGTGTAAAACAGGCTCAAGCCTTCCGTCTTACGCTTGACTTGGTCTTTCGGCGTGGTGCGCGCCAAGAGCAAGACCTTATTCGCGCGCTGCGCCATCGAGGTCCAGTGCTTTTGGCCATGGATGACGTAACCAGTCGGCGTACGCTCGGCGCGACAGTCGAGATTGGTGGTATCGAGTCCGGCGTTGGGTTCTGTCACTCCAAAGCAGGCAGTGTGTTCGCCTCTCAGGAGCGGCGGCAACGCCCGTTGTTTCTGCGCTTCGGTGCCAAATACGATGACCGGGTTGAGACCGAAGATATTCATATGAATGGCCGAACAGCCAGTCAGACCCGCACCAGACTCAGCGATAGCCTGCATCATAATCGTCGCCTCAGTGATGCCGAGGCCAGATCCACCGTACGCTTCCGGCATCGCGATCCCGAGCCAGCCGGAATCGACGATCGTTTTGACGAACTCTTGCGGAAAGCGTCCCTCGTTGTCGCAGGCAAGCCAATAATCGGCGGTGAAGTTGGCGCACAGTTTATCGATGGCCTCGCGAATTGCGCGCTGTTCGTCGGAAAATAGAAAATCCATGAGCGGATCCCTTAAATGGCGGACAAATCGATGATCACGGAACCTAAGCGGCGGCCTAATCCCTGTCAAGCTAAACACCCGCACACCGCCGCTCCGCTTTAATCGAGGTAACGCCATGACCAACCCTTTTGCCGCCGGATCCGCTTGGATTGACGGCGACTACGTGCCGATCGACCAGGCGCGAATTCCAATCGCCGACATCAGCTTCACCCGCTCGGATGCGACTTACGGCGTTGAGATCTCGCCCGGCGCGATTTTGAACGCACCTCGTGCGGCCCGCTAGGGCGAGCCTCAGGATGAGGCGGGTAACAGTCCAGGAGGGACTTATTCAGCGGTTCCTTAATACCGACCAGGTTAATATGCTGCGATAGGCGATGTGGATTGCGCCGTCGTCCCGGCGTGCTCCCGGCCTGCGCCGGGAGGGACTTAAGTCAAATAAAGGAAACTTTATGGATTCCGGCGTGCGCCGGAATGACGTGGGCTGGGTTCTTGTTCCTTGCCCCAATTCATTTGGAGTTTTCACACGGCCTGTTACGCCGGAACGACGACACGTAAAATCTGGGGCACTTCGGGTGGTCGGTATCTCCAGTGCGTTATTTTGCGCCGCGCCCCCGAGGCGTTCTGTCGTGGCAGTTTCTGGGCCCGGAGGGACGAGTGGAGTGCTCGCGAGCGAGGTATGGCCAACTAAAAATTACCTTTAGTTCAGCAACATTAGTCCTTTTCTTAGTTTGAAGTCTTATTTAAGATGGGCAATAAGTATATAAAGGGGTCCGCAGTGGCTCCTGGGAGGGTGGTAGTGCGTTGGCTTGTATCCTTATTGGCGATTGTGGCGTGTGTCTCAGCCTTGGCGCAGACGCCGCCCGCCGTCAATTTCAAAGTTGAACGGTTTCAAATCGACGGCAATAACCCGCTCGATGCGAAGAGCACGGACGCTACGCTCGCCCCCTTTCTCGGTGACTACAGCGGCATCGACGGTTTGCTTGGCGCCAAGGACGCACTGGAGCAGGCCTTCGCTAAAGCGGGCTATAACTTCGCGCGTGTCTCGTTCCCCGAGCAACATCTCGATAGCGGAATCGTCATCCTCAAGATCACCAGCGTCGGGGTTGGCGAATTGCAGGTAAAAGGGAACCAGCATTTCACTGAAGACAATATTCGCCGGAGTCTGCCGAAGCTCCGCGCGAGCGGCGGCAGTGATCTCAGCGAAGTCTCGCGTTCGCTGGCGGTCGCCAATGAACATCCGCACAAAAAATTGCGCGTGGCCTTCAAGGAAAGCGAGCTGCAACCGGATACGGTCGACGCCGTGGTCAACGTGCAAGACCGGCGGCCGTGGAATCTCTTCGCGACGATTAACAACATCGGCACGCCGGACACCGGGCGGTCGCGTCTCCAGATCGGTGGTTTGTACGGTAACTTGAGTGGTCACGATGACGTGTTCAGTACTGCGGTAACCATCTCGCCCGACAACATCAATAACGTCATGCAGTTCGGGGCCTTTTATCAGATCCCGATTTATCAGCTCTCTGGCTGGCTGTCCGGGTTCTATGTGAAATCCGACGTCGATGTCGGCAACGTGCAAAATGTTTTCGACGTCAGTGGCGCCGGCGATTTTTATGGGATTAGTTTTAAGCGACAGCTCATTGGCGTTGGCCGCTACAAGCATACGTTTACCGCGGGACTCCAAGATCGCAGTTTCGACACTTCAATCTTTAACGCGGCAACGGGCTTACCCATTCGCGGGATCAGCACCATTGTGCGCAGCCGGCCATTTTCAGCGCGTTACGATGGTGGTTATAACTGGGTCGCGACCAGTCTCGATTTCTACGTCGACGTCACCACCAATTTAAGTTTCGGTGGCCACAACAACGACTTCGATTACTCCAAGGTGCGTCAGCCGGCGCGCTCGGACTGGAAGGTCGTACGCTTCGGCGCTTTAGTCACGCAGCAATTGCCAAGAGGCTTTAACGGCGTCCTTCGACTGAATGGGCAATACGCTCATGATCCCTTGATTCCAGGCGAACAATTCGGGGTTGGCGGCGAACGCTCGGTGCGCGGCTTTGAAGAGCGCACCATTGCTGGAGACAGCGCGTTGGTCGCAAACCTGGAATTGTGGTCACCGCCGGTCGCGCAGCTCTATGGGGTAAGATTTCTCGGATTTTTGGACGCGGGTCATAAACACTTGGAGCAGCCACTGGCAAAACAGCTTGGCTCGGATACCATTTCTAGCATTGGAATCGGCGCGCGCTACCAATGGCGCGACCAGGTAGGTTTATCCGTGGATTATGGTCTTCCCTTGGCGCATGCCGGTGGTGAAGCCGCTCATCGAGGCACCTCAAAATGGCATTTAACCCTGCAAGTACGTTACTAGGCGTTAGCGTCGCACTGGCGAGTGCGTTAGCGCTAGCGCCGCCGGCGCGCGCCGTCACGCAGGCCGGCGAAGTGGTGATTGCACGCGGCATCGCGACCGCGCAGCAAGGCAGTGCCCCGGGGCGCATCGTCGGCAGCGGTTCGCCCATCCTCACCGGCGATGTGGTGTCCACTGGACCGCGCAGTATCGCGCTGTTGAAATTCGGCGATGGCACCCGCGTGACGCTCCGCCCCGAAACCACCTTTCAAGTTGAATCATTCAGTACTGAAGCCGCGGATGCGGGCGCGGTGTATCGCCTGTTCAAAGGCGGGTTGCGTGCCGTCACGGGCTTCTTGAGCAAACGTAATCCCAACGCCGTGCGGCTGCGCACCGCGGTGGCCACGATCGGAATCCGCGGAACCGAATTTGACGCGCGCTTATGCGGCGCGGACTGCGTCAAAGAAGCCGCCACCCGCGCGGTGCCCGCGGGGCGCGCCGGTTTTATCAAAGGCAATGTATTAGCCCGCTCGACCAACGGCGATCGGGCGCGCGCCTTGGCGGCCGGTGGCCCGGTGTATAGCGGTGAGACCTTATTGACCAGTGCGAACTCTTACGCCGTGCTGGGGTTTCAAGATAAGAGTCGCGTCACGTTATTGCCGAACACCGAATTTCGTGTCGATCAACTGACCTTCGATGCGGCCAAACCCGAAGAAGGCGTTGGCGTGTTCGCGCTGTTGCGCGGCGGCTTGCGCGCGGTCAGCGGCGCCATCGGCCACTATCGCCCGAACTCGTATCAAATGCGCACGGCGGTAGCGACGATCGGAATTCGCGGCACGGTGTGGGGGTTGTATAGCGAGGGGTCGGGTCAGAGTGCCGAGGCAAATCCGTCGCCGACCGGCGATGGGGTGTCGTTGGAAGTGACGCAAGGCGCGATCGATGATGGACTCGGCAATGTAATCGAGCAGGGCCAGCAAGTTTTCATCGGCACGCCGGGTATGACGCCGCAGCCGATTCAACAAATGCCGACCGCGTTTATGATCGACGTGCCGAAGCCGAATGAAGTGCAACTGCCCGATCCGCTGCCACCGCCGCCGAGTTCGATCGCGCCACCGGAAGGCCTCATCGTGGGGTGCTATGTGGGCAACTGCTCGGTTGAAACAAAAGATAACAAAGTGGATTTAACGCCGGGAACCGCGGGGTTTGTCGGCGCGGCGGGTGGCAAGGCAGAAAAATTACCGGAAATTCCGCCATTCATGCCGCAAGATGCAGTTCTGGGCGCCGCCGAAGGTAATCCGGCGTTCAATAACCTCGACCACGGAATCGAGGGGGGAGGATCCGAATGTTCAGTCCAGTAATCTTTTCACGCGGATTAGGCCAGCGCCTATTCGCTTTCAATATTGGAATACTCGCCAGCATCGCAGCGAGCGCTAATCCGCACGGACCGGAGGTAATCGCCGGAACTGTCGGCTTCGCGGCTCCCAATCCACAAACCCTCGATATCACTAATGCGCCGGGCGCCATTATCAATTGGCAAAGTTTTGACATTGGCGCAGGCGAGACCACGCGATTCATTCAACAAGATGCCGCGAGCGCGGTGCTGAACCGCGTCACCACCGCGAACACCTCGGAAATTTTCGGCCAGCTCCTCTCGAACGGACACGTATTTTTAATTAATCCCGCAGGCCTGTTGATTGGGCGCGATGCGGTGATCGATACCGCCGGCCTGGTCATGTCGACCCTGGATATCAAGGACGCGGATTTCGCCGCCGGTAAATTGCATTTCGAGGGCGGTCCGGCCAGCGGCGGCATCACCAATCACGGTTACATCAAAACCGCCGCCAATGGCGAAATCGTCTTGATTGCGCCGAAAATCTTAAATGCGCCGGAGGCCGGCGCCGCCGGCGTCGAGAGCAAGAGTGGGATCATCGAAAGCCCTAACGGACAGCTGATTCTCGCCGCGGGCTACTCGATTACGCTGTCGAGCCTGAACGATCCCAATATCAGCTTCGAAGTTCGCGCGCCCGAAAACTCCGTGGTGAATCTTGGGGCGTTGATCGCCAAAGGCGGCACCGCGCGCGTACTGGCGAGCACCATCAAAAATGCCGGCGAGATTAACGCCGACACGCTCACCGTCGATAAGACCGGGCGCGTCATGCTGGTTGCGTCCGATCGTGTCGAGACCACGCCTGCGAGTCGCATCAGCGCGCAAGGCGGTGATGGTTTAGCCGGCGGCGCCGTTACCGTCGAAGCCAAACAAGTCGCGGTAAGCGGCGAAATTAATGTTTCGGGCGATACCGCGGGCGGCACAGCCCATGTCTTGGGGGACGAAATCGCGACGAGCGCGAAGATTCTGGCGAATGCCGCGCATGGCGATGGCGGCCAGATCCGAGTGGGCGGCGACTATAAGGGCGGGGCGACGCTGAGAGCGGCTGAAATAACCACGGTCGATACCGCGAGCCGCCTGCAAGCGAACGGCGGCGACAAAGGGAAAGGCGGAACGGCTGTCACCTGGTCCACCAAGGAGACTCAGTTCCGCGGTTCGGCGGAGGCGCGCGGCGGGTTGCGCGGTGGCAACGGCGGCTTGGTCGAGATTTCCGGGAAGGATATTTTGCGCTACTCCGGTACTGCCGATGTGGGTGCGCCGGCCGGCGATCCGGGCACGCTGTTATTCGATCCCGGCGTCATCGTAATCGTGGCGGGCAGCGCGTCGACATCGGCGGGCAATCCCTTGCCGTTTGCGGACGATCGCTTCGGATCGAGTTTCAGCATCTTGCCGAGCGGCAACATCCTCGTTCTGAACCAGAGCGCCAGCCCGAATGGCGTGGCGCAAGCGGGCGCCATCACCGTGCTTGATCGATTTGGAACTGTGCTAGGCAATATTACTGGCAATGCGGCTAATCAGCGTCTCGGCAGCTTTGGTTTCTTGTTTAATTCGCAAAGTAATCTGATTATTCGCGACCCCAACGCGCCGCTCGGGACGCTGACGCAGGTGGGTTCGGTATTCCTGCTGGATCAGACCAGCGGCGCGGAGCTTGGACGCGTCTCCGGCGTGAGTGCCGGGGAACAATTTGGGCAAACGCTCAATTTCTTCGGGACCAATTACCTGATCAGAAGCACCTCCGCCGATATCAGCGGCATCGGCGTCGACGCCGGTCTCGTAATGCTTGTCAACGGTCTGACCGGTAAGGAAATCGGTCGGGTCACTGGGAATTCCCCGGGTGAACTCTTCGGGCAGAATCTGAATTTCGTCGGCGCGAATTATGTAATCCGGAGCCCGGGGGCCGCGGTCAGCGGGATCGGCGCGAATGTCGGTGCGGTCGTGTTGGCAAGCGGCACGACGGGCACGGAACTCGGTCGCGTGTCGGGCGGCACGGTGAACGAGGGATTTGGCACGACAGTCGATTTCTTCGGAGTGCCCACGGGTACTTACCTGGTCCGCTCGCCCACGGCGTCGCCGAATGGCCTGAATTCCGGCACCGCCGTACTCGTCGACAACTCGACCGGACTCGAAAAAGGCCGGACCAACGGACTCACCGCCAATGATTCCCTGGGCAGCTTCGCCCCGATCCTGCGGGCGAGCGGAAACTACTTTCTCCAGGTACCCGACGCGACGATCGGCGGCATCGCGTCCGCCGGCTCCCTGGTCCTGGTGCGCGGTACGAATGGGCAGCGCATCGGCACGGTCGACGGTAACGCGCTGAACGAACGCTTCAGCAACAATTCCTTCTTCAATAATCTCGACCGGTTCTCCTTTGGCGCTAGCGACGTGTTGGTGACGAGTATCAATCATTCCTTGATCCCGGGCGCCAACGACCGCGCCGGCGGATTGTTCATGGTGGCGGATGTCGATCTTGGCGTCGGCGGATTCGGCGGCAACAATATTCTTCGAGGCCGGACACTGGGTGTCAGCCCGAACGAACTCTTTGGGTCGACCGGGTTTCAATTCGTGGGCTCGAATCTGGTGGTCACGAGCCCGCTCGCGAGCACTGGTTCCTTTACGAACAACGGCTCGGTGTCGCTGCTGAGCCGCGCCACCGCGACGCTCATCTCACCGTCCAGCCATATCGACGGCACGAGCAACAACGAACGCCTCGGCCAGGACGGCGTCATTATCCGCAGCGGTAATTATTTTATTCCGAGCAAGGACTTCAATACCGCCACCGGTATTCTCAAAGCGGGCAGCCTCATCCTGGCGGACGGGACCACCGGCCTCATAATCGATCGCTTGGACGGCGACACGCCGAACGAACAGGCCGGTTGCCTGAGTGGTTGTCTCAGCAATAGCCGTATCGATCAGTTCAGCCTGCCGAACGGCGACCTTCTGGTGTACGCGCCCACCCACGGCAACGGACAGGGGCGCGTGGGCCAAGTTTCGCCGGTCGATTTAGGCGTCATCCCTCTTGGCCCCGGCGATAAGATCCTTCGTGGCCGCGTGCGAGGTTTCGCGACGGGGAATGGTGTCACGACGGGGGATCGGGTGGGCGCCGAGAATGCGATTTTCCTACCGAATGGCAAATACCTTCTACCGGTGCCGACGTTTACGAATAGTAGCGGTCCGCTTCCGCTCGCCAACGCCGGTGCAGTCGTTGTCGTAGATCCCGCGACCGCCGGTACGCTGGGGGTGATTGCCGGCGATACCGCCAACGAACGTCTGGGCGTCCCGGCTGAAATCGACACCACGCTGCTGGCCGGCCGTAGCACGGCCATCGTGCGCAATGGCAATCACGGCGGCAAGAATGGCGAGGTCTTCTTTATCGACTTCTCGTCGGGTTCTCTCGTCGTCAATACTTTCAACGGCTTAGCGAACGACCAGGCCGGCAGCGATCCCCTCCTGTTGGCGAATAACGGGAATATCATCGTCCCGATGCCGAACGCGAGCCCAGGATTATTCTCCAAGGCGGGCTCGGTGGCCCTGCTAAACGGCGCGACCCACGCCCTGCTCGGCCGCACGGATGGCATTTCCTTGAACGAGGGTTTCGGGTCCAGCGGGCAGATCGACACGCGGAGCTTGTTCGGCCCCGACTTTCTCGTCCATAGCAGAAATCGCAGCACGACCGATCTCAGTGGCGGCACTTCGCTTGAAGGTGCGGTCGCGATCGTCAGCGGGACTGCGGGCACGGTACTAGGGGTCGTGTCCGGTCAACAGCCACTCGATCGCCTGGGCGAAATTGCGTCCGCCCATGTGCTAAATAATGGCAACTTCGTATTGTTTAATCCCAGTGCGACTAAGGGCTCTGGCCCGGGCGCCTTGAGTCGGGCCGGCGCGGTAATTCTGGTTGACTCCGTCCTTCATCAAGAAAAGGGTGGTTTGGCTAGAATTTATGGCCAGAGCATCAACGAGCAGCTGGGTATAGATCAGACCCTCATCGAGCGTCTGAACGGAAACTATTTTCTTACGTCGTCTCTGGCCTCACCCGGCGGTAAAAGCAGCGCGGGCTCGATTTATCTCGTGGACGGGAGTACCGGTGGCACCTTACTCGGGCAAGCCGATGGCACGACACCCGGCGAGGGTTTTGGCGGAAACTTTGACACCTTCACGCTGCTGGGCACGGACGATATTCTCGTGACGAGCCTAAGCCATCAGGTCGGATCTTTCGCCAACGCGGGAACGATCGTCCAATTGGCGAGCGTCAACCTCGGTCCCAAGGGGATCATCCGCGGGCGGCTCGATGGCGGTGGCGCGAACGAACTGCTCGGTCGTGGCGGCGTTCGCCGCTCGGATAACACGCATTACTTCACCGTCAGCGCGCTTGCGGATACGCCGGGTGGCGCTGCCGCCGGGTCGATCCGGTTTGTCGACATGGTCACCGGAACCGAAACCAACCGTATCGATGGTATCTCGGCCAACGAGAACCTAGGAGGTCTCGGATCGATTTTTAACGGCAGCAACGGCAATTTATTCATTTTCTCGCCGAACGCCGATGTCGCGGGGGCGAGTCAGGCCGGGCGCGTGATCGTGGCGACCACGGCCGGCACGGTGCTGGGCTCGGCCTCCGGCAATACCGCGAAGGAACGCTTCGGGGAACAATTTAGCGCGGTCGGTACGGATCAATGGATTTTCGCGCCACAACACAATAACGGGGCGGGTGGTATTTTCGCGGTAACGGACAAGGATTTGGGCGGCGGTAACATCGTGCGCGCGTCACTCCTCGGCGCGACCGCCGGCGACCAGGTAGGCGCCAGATTCTTCGACTTCGCCCGCGATCCGAATACGCGCGTGATTCGCGTCCCGGAGGCGACGGTCGGCGGTCTTGCGAAGGCGGGGACGGCGATTCTGGTCGATCTCAATCTTCGCGAACTCGGACGCACTAATGGCACCAGTCAGGACGAACTCTTCAGCAATAATTCGTTCCAGGTAATCAGGAGCGGCGATCTGATCTTCGCGAGCCCGTTGGCCGATATCAACGGTTTGAAAGACGTCGGAACGGTCAAGCTCGTCAGCGGGAAAACAGGCACGTTGATCGGCGAAACTACTGGCATCGCCGCGAATGACCGTTTTGGTGGCGGCGAGAGGGTCTTTACGCGCTCACTGCGCAACGACGGCATTTTGGTCGTGAATCCCGAGGCCACGGTGGGCGGAATGGCCAATGCCGGCGCCATCGTGCAGATCGACCCGGCAACCGGGAAGGAGATTCGACGCGTGGTGGGGATCAACCCCGACGAGCGGCTCGGTAGTTTCGGATTCCAGACCCTGTCCGATGGCCGCCTGCTATTCGGCAGTCCCAATGCAACGATCAACGGCCAGCTAAACGCCGGGCGTCTGGTGTTCTTCGACAGCATTTCGAACACCCAAACACAGGCAACGAATCTACTCTTCAGCAACACGCCGAACGGTGATTTCCTAGTGACCACCGGCGCCATTGAAAACGCCTTGAACAGCGGTGCGAACCTCATCCTTCAAGCCAATAGCGACATCTTGATTCAGAAAGGCGCCGTGCTGACGGGGTCCGGCGGCAGCCTTACCCTCCAGGCGGGTCGCTCGATCATCATCAACGGTTTACTGAATCTTCCCGCAACCAATCTTAAACTCGTGGCGAACGAAACCGCGGCGAACGGCGTCGATCCCAAAAATCGCGGTCTGGGCTCCGGCGATTTTGTCCTGAACGATCCGCAGGTAGTGGGCCGCAATGTGGATTTGTCCGCGCAGACGGTGCAGCTAGTGGGTGGCACGGATCCCAAGGCGAAGTTCCTACCCACGACGAGCGATCAGCTTTTCGTCGATTTTCTTAAGACTGGCGCGCTGAATTCCCCCGCGACTTTCATTCTCGCGCTGGAAAGTCTCAAGATCGCGGCGGATAACCTCAATGTCCTAGGTGGCGCGAGCCCCGGTGCTTTCGCCGGTTTAGCGTCACTTGGCCGCTTCGACCTCACCGCGAACACCATCACGCTGACCTCCGGCGCGGGCGACGGCGCTCATGCGCTACTGTTGGGCTTAGGCGGCTTGGCCAATATTACGTTCAAGACCTGCACGGGTTGCGGTACCGATCCCTTATTCACCGATCCCTTCCTCGACTTCGTGCCGAAATCCGGCATCTTCATCGCCGGATTATCCTTCGACCAGCCGATTCAGGCGATCCTGGCGATGAACCCGAAGAACGACAAGGACGATAAAGACAAGAAGAAGAATAAAGAGGCGAAGCAGTGCGGGATCTAGAGGGTAACTCTTCCCTCTCTCCCTCATCCGCTGCACCCTCTCCCTCTCCCGTAAGGCAAGGAGAGGGGAAAGATAACTCCCGCTCCCTCAACGAAAGGAGAGGGGAAAGATAGCCCCTCTCCCCTTGCGGGAGAGGGCCGGGGTCAGGGGAAAAGGAGCAGCACCACATTGTGCGTGCACATCATAAAACCCAAGGAGCACCCATGCGCGAACTCACGCTGGCCGAAGTCGAAACGTTGGTTAAAGAAGGCGTTGTCTACGCCCAATCCGTCGGCCGTCCGAGCTCAATTGCCGTAGTGGACTTCGGCGGTCATTTACGCGCCGCACTGCGGCCGGATAAAGGGCGCATCGCGAATATCCTAATCGCCGAGAAAAAGGCCTGGACCGCGGTTGCCTTCCAACGTCCGACCGACATGGTGCGCGACGTCATGCTTCCCGGCGCGTTCGGCTACGGACTCCAGCACACCGATGAACGGATCTGCATGGTCGGCGGCGGCTATCCCATTTTCGATGAGAAGGGCGAAGTGATTGGCGGCATCGGCGCGAGCGGCGGCACCATCGAAGAAGACTGCGAAGCCTGTTTGATCGGCATGCGTAAATTAGGTTTTAAAACCGAGTTCGTGAATCCGCTGGCGGCGACGAAGAAGTAGGTACTGGGACGAAAGAAATTGACGCGTCGTTATTGTGGGAGCGGCTTTAGCCGCGAATCAGCGCCAATCAGGATTCGCCGCTAAAGCGGCTCCCACAGGGCGCCGTTTATCTGCAGAATTTCTAGAAATTCGTTAGAGCTTCTGAATGACGATTCGTATCGATCCCTTCACCGTTCCGCCGCTCGATGCCTTACCCAGCGAACTCGGCTTTGGCCGCTATTTCGCGGATCGCATGTTCACTCAACGTTTCGATGCGGCGCGGGGCTGGCATGACGCCAGTATCGGCGCGTATCGACAGCTCGCGTTGGATCCGGCGGCGCAGGTGTTTCATAACGGCCAGATGATTTTCGATGGCACCAAGGCGTACCGACGGTCGGATGGTCATCTCAATCTTTTTCGCACGGAGAAAAACGCCGAACGCTTTAATCGATCCGCGCGCCGCATGGGTATGCCCGAAGTCCCCGTCGACGCGCACGTTGAAGCGATCACCGAACTCGTGCGGCTGGAAGCGCGCTGGGCTCCCGCTCAACCGCACACCGCGCTCTATATTCGTCCCGTCATGATCGCAACCGAGAAGGATCTCGCCATTCGCGCGCCGCGCGAATACTTGCACTACATCATCTTGAGTCCGGTCGCGCCTTATTTCGCCGGCGGTTTCGCGCCGGTGGCGGTCTACGTGCCGCACGATTACGTGCGCGCGGTGCGTGGTGGGACTGGCGAAGCAAAGACCCCCGGAAACTACGCAGGCAGCATCGCCGCCACCGAGGAGGCCATCGCCAAGGGTTATCAGCAGGTCTTATGGCTCGATGCGGTGGAACGGCGCTACGTGGACGAAGTTGGCGCGATGAATATCGCGTTTATCCATGACGGTAAACATCTGCGCACGCCGGCTCTGTCCGGCGCCATTCTGCATGGGGTTACGCGCGATTCGATCCTGGCGTTAGCGCGCGATCTGGGGCTGACCGTGAGTGAGGAGCGTATTGATTTCTTTGAAGCGATCGAGGATATCGAGCGCGGCCGTATCACTGAAATTTTCGGCATGGGCACCGGCGCGGTCATCGCGCCGGTGGGACGCCTGGGCTATCAAGGCCGCGACGTGGTGTTGAATGGCGGTGAACCTGGCCCCGTCGCGCGCCGTCTGTTCGATGAATTAACCGGAATTCAGTATGGGCGCGTGGCGGACCGGCATGGTTGGACGCGGCTGATCAAAGTATAAAGACAATCTTCTGAAGATTCGCGGATAAATCCGCTCCCACTTGCGAATCACGAAAATCGGGGGAGTGGATCGATCCGCGAATCTGTTGATCTCCACACTTGCTCGAATCGTGCCGATGGCGCACGCTTCACCCAGGCTTGGATTGGGTGCCCAACCCCAAGCTTTCAACAATTACCTACGAGGAGGCTCTATGGCTTACGGAGTATTGGTCGAGCGCACCATTCCAGTCGCGCGCTCCAAAGTGTTTGCTTGTTTGATGGATTTTGGCGGGATCGTGAAGTTGATGCCGGACGCTATCGAGAGCTGCACGCTAACCGGCAGTGGGATCGGCGCAGTACGCACCGTTAAACTCAAAGGCACGCCGGGTACGGTGGTCGAACGCCTGGAATGCGCCTACGAACAGCAAGTGTTTTCTTATTCGATAGTTGCGGAGTGTCCATTACCGTTGGATCACTATCACGCGGTGGTCACGGTTACCGATGCACCGGGTGGTGGTTGCAAGGTCGCGTGGGGCAGCAACTGGGTCGCCAAAGGCGCGCCCGAAGCTGAAATTAAGACCATGCTGACCGGGCTCTACAACGGGCTCATCGACGCCATGGCAAAACTCTAAATAGCCCGCATTGCCATGGGATCAAGAAGAGGCACCCGACCTAAATTGTGGGGTCCGTCATCCCGGGCGAAGCGGCATCAGCCGCGCAGACCCGGGATCCATGGGGGCCTGAAATACCAGCGGGATCCCGGATAAGCGCTGCGCACTTTCCGGGATGACGGGGTTGACGGCATCCGGTGTCGACACCGCCTCGAAGCCTGTGTTGGTCTTAAGTCACAGTGCGGGCTATTTAGTCCGCGTTTTGTGAACTCGCCGGGGGCCGCATGGCCCCCGCACTTTTTGTGGAGTCGATAAATTCAGATGAAGCTTGAGGGTGTCAAGGTCATTGACCTGTCGCAGTTTCTGCCGGGTCCGCATTTCACCATGATGATGGCCGACCACGGGGCCGACGTGATTCGCGTCGAATCGTTTTCCGGTGAGCCTGCACGCGAACTTGGATTGCGCCAAGGTGGCCATTCCGTATGGTTTCGAAACACGCATCGCGGCAAACGCAGTCTGCGCCTCAATTTGAAAGATCCGAGCGGTAGGGAGTTGCTGCTCAGGCTTGCGGCGCGGGCCGACGTGTTAGTCGAAAGCTTTCGACCTGGCGTCATGGCGCGTCTGGGCCTCGATTACGCCACGGTCAGCGCGCGCGCGCCGCAAATAATTTATTGCTCGCTGTCGGCGTTTGGCCAGCACGGCGCGTATCGCGATCGGCCGGCACACAATTTAGCCATGGAAGCCTTGCTCGGCGTGTTGTCGTTCAATCTCGGCCGCGATGGACAGCCGACCAATACGCCGATGCCGACGGCGGATATGTGCGGCTCGCTGATGGGTTTGGCCGGCGTGTTGATGGCGCTGATCCGCCAACGTACGACGGGGCAGGGCGATTACTTGGATCTGGCGTTGCACGATGCCTTACTGGCGTGGACGCCGCAGTATCAAGGCCCGGTGTTCGCCGAACGTCGCGCACATCGCGTAAAGGAAGAGCGCAACTGGGGTGGCGCGGCTTTTTATAATTTGTATGCCACCAAAGACGGCGAATGGATGGTTCTTGGCGGAGTCGAAATTCATTTTTGCGAAAATTTTCTACGCAAAGCCGCGCGGCTCGATCTACTCGACGCGTGTCGCCAGCCGCCCGGTCCGGTTCAAGCGTCGGTCGCGGCCTTCCTCACCGAATTTTTCGCTTCGCGTACGCAGTTGGAGGCATTGGCGTGGCTTGCGGAGGTCGACTGTTGTTATGCGCCCTTGCGCACGCTGCTTGAAGGAACTTTTGATCCCAACACGCTGGCTCGCGGCATGCTGTTGACGGACGCGGAGGGTAACCATCATCTCGGGATCCCGCTTAAATACGAGCGCGAACCTGGCCAGGTGGATTTTCACGTGCCGGAACTCGGGGAGCACTCGCGCGCTATTGCGCGGGAACTGGGTTATCGGGAGACGGAGATTGCAGGGCAGAGATTCCTGCGGCACAGGGATGTGCCGCCATTTTCAATGGTCGCAGACCGTTGAAAATGAAGGAAAACAAAAATCACACTTTTTGTTTTCCGTACTCTGAAAAGTCCAGGAGGGACTTATTCAGAGTTTCCCTAATAAGGCAGCCTATGCATTAGGGGCGGATTTACCGGCAAGAAGATTCGCAGCTAAAGCTGCTCCCACAGGCAACTAGGAGCCTCTTCCCGTGGGAGCGGATTTATCCGCGAATTTTCAAGCTCAGCTTACCGGCTCCGCAACGCCGGCATCACTTCCTTCGCGAACAACTCCAATGATCGCGTGCCTTTTTTCGGATCAAGACCTGGAAACTGGCAGTCCATGATGAAGTCGGTGCACGTATACGATTGGCAGAATTTATCCATCTTGCGCGCCACCTGATCGGGCGTACCGATCATTAAGCCTTCTGCCAATGGCGAATGCCGGATGTCTTCCGCGCGCGTGACCGGCAGCGGCTGATCATCGCCTTCGGCGTCATTGGCTTCGGCGAGGATGTCCTGATAGAAATCGAATAAATGGAACAGATGATGCTGGCATTCTTCCCAGGCTTTATCTTCCGTTTCCGCGCAGTACACCATGCGCAACTGACAAATTTTGAAATCCGCCGGATTGCGCCCGGTCGCTTTGAGCGTCTCGAGGTAGAGCGGCGCGGGATCGGGTCCCAAGGTCGCCATCAAGTGATAGCCCATCTCGGCGGCGCGTTTAACCGCTTTCGGTCCGCGCGCACCGATCCAAATGGGCGGATAGGGTTTTTGCACCGGTTTGGGCGATAGCGTCATCTCCTTCACTTGCGTGAATTTGCCGTTGAACGTCACTTTCTCTTCGGTGAAGAGCTTGGTCATCAAGTCGATGCCTTCACGCATGCGTACGCCGCGCTCGCTCCGGTTCATGCAGAACGCATTCCATTCGTGATAGGAATAGCCTTGGCCGATGCCGTAGTCGATGCGGCCGTTCGAGATGATGTCGGCGCAGGCCAGATCTTCGGCCGCGCGCACCGGATGAATAAACGGCAATAACAAGATGAAACTACCGATACGAATGCGACTGGTGCGCGCGGCGATTGCGGTCGCGGTCGGCATCAGCGCCGGATTGTAACCATCCTCGGTGAAATGATGCTCCGTCAGCCAGACGTTGTCGTACCCCAACTCCTCGGCGCGCACGATTTGATCGAGGATGTCGCGATAGAACGCGGGGAATGGGCGTCGCCATTTCACCGGATTTCGAAAATCTTCCATAAACCCGAAACGCATAATTTCCTCCCCGGTTAGAAATAGACTGCCGAAACACCAGCACCGCGCGCAGGCAACTCGGATGCTTCAATAGCTGGTGGTTAGACCATGGTGACGACCGCCGCCTTTGTGGGAGCGACTTTAGTCGCGAATAGGACTTTACTAAAGATTCGCGGCTAAAGCCGCTCCCACATAGGAGCCAATGCTTGTCGTTGAGAATCCGCGATTGAAATCGCTCCCCCAAAAGTGTAACAGGAATCGTAAGGAGCGCAGCCGACGGGGTCAATCCGGATTTCGTAAATTTAGCGTGGCGTTAAATGCGTAAGCTCGTTAGGATTCAGGTTCGCTTTATTTATTGGTGATACCACCGCGCCATGCATTCCTACGCGCTAAGTCCACACGACGAATATCCGCACCCACCGACCGCCGAACCGCATTTCAACGAAAGCGTGTATATGAACGCTTTCGACCACACGCAGAAATTTGGCGGCTGGATGCGGCTCGGCAACCGTGTAAACGAAGGTTACGCCGAACTCGCGGTGTGTCTGTATCTGGCGGACGGACGCATTGCATGTCAGTTTCAACGTCCGCCGATCGCGGATAACTCGGCCTTTAGCGCTGGCGGCTTAAGCGTCACCGTTCACGAACCCCTGCGCCATCTTTCGATGCGCTATGTGGGTGAGCTCCTGTTGGTGGCCGATCCTGGGATGTTCCGCGATCCAAAGACCTTGTTCGGGCAGGCGCCGCGCGTTAATGCTGACGTGCGCTGGGAGCATCATGCCCTGTCGCCGGTGCATGGCGGCCTGCCCACGGATCCGAACCAAGACACGCTGTATGGTCGCGACTTCTCGTTGGGTCATTTCAATCAGCATACGGCGGTGACTGGCAACGTTAGCATCGGATCCGAACACTGGACCTTCAATGGCTACGGCTGGCGCGACCATTCGTGGGGACCGCGCCTATGGCAGAACATCTTATTCGACCGTTTGTACATGGCGAATTTTGGCGCCGATCGTGGACTCATGTTGCTGAAGATCGCGAATCGTGACGGCCGCGTCCGTCGCGGCGGCGTCCTCATGGTCGATAACAACTACGAAGAAATTACCGATCTTGACGTGTTTAACGACTGGACCAGTGAGCGCGATCCCACCGCGTTTCAGCTCGGTGTGCGCACCGCGAAACGCTGCGCGCGCATCACGGGCCGCATCCTCAAGTGCGCCCCCTTACGCAATCGACGCGCCTACGGCGAGGAGATCGTCGAATCGCGAATCGCCGAAAGCTTCACTGAGCTCAACTGGGACGGCCGTGTCGGTTACGGCATGACCGAATATGTCGAAGTCTTGAACGACGGTGTGCCAGCTGGCTATCCCCTGTAGCCCGGTTTTGTCGCCCCGCGTTTACCCGTCTGACCGATTTTTTAAGGAGGAGCAATGAGCGGATTCCGTCTTGCACACGCTGACGAATACAGTCATGTACCGACCGCAGACACCAATTTCAACGAGAGTGTCTATGTCAACGCGTTCCATCGCGATGGCAGCTTCGGCGGCTGGATGCGGCTCGGTAATCGGGTCAACGAAGGCTATGCGGAACTCTCGGTTTGTCTGTATTTGCCCGGTGGCCGCGTGGCGTGTCAGTTTCAGCGTCCGCCCATTACCACTAACGAACGCCACGCCGCGGGCGGTCTGAGCTATGCGGTGCAGACTCCGTTCAAACGAGTCGGCATGCACTACAGCGGCGAGGTCATGGTGCTGAACGATCCCGCAGCCATGCGCGATCCGCGCGCGGTCTTCGCCAACGCGCCGCGCCGCGCTTGTGAAGTGAAAGTGGATGCCGTTGGCGTCTCGCCCCTTCATGGCGGTGAACCGGAGAGTGCCGCGCAAGAAACCATGTATGGCCGCAATTTTTCCTTGGGCCATTTCAATCAGCACACAGCGGTGCAGGGTCACATTAAGGTCGGCGATGAAACCCTCGCGCTGGATGGTTTCGGCTGGCGTGACCATTCCTGGGGACCGCGATTCTGGACCAATATTTATTTTTATCGCCTATTCATCGCGAATTTCGGTGCTGACCGTGGTTTTATGTTGCTCAAGATCACGGATCGCCAAGGGATGACACGGCGTTGCGGCGTGCTGCAGTACGATGGTGACTACGAAGAGATTATCGATCTCGATGTGTGGACCGAGTGGACCGCGGCGAAAGACCCACGCGCGGTTCTCCTTGGCGTGCGGACCGCGCGTCGTGCGGTTCGCATTGAAGGCGAAGTCACCACGCTGCTGCCGTTGCGCAATCGTCGTCAAGAACAGGGTGTGACGCTTGAATCGCGGATCGCCGAAGGCTTCACGCAATGGCGATGGGGTAAGCGGTCCGGCAGCGGCATGACCGAGTATATCGAAATGATCGAGAACGGCGTGCCGGTCGGCTATCCGTTATAAATACCTTGGCTGCTTCCGATAAACCGGCGCCGGATGAAATTGTCGCGCGCCTGCGCGTGGCCGTGCAGCGCCGTTTCGGTAGCGGCGCCGAGCTCGACAACCTCGCGGTCGCGACCTTGGGCGGTTCGAATCGTACGCTGTTGTTCGATTTGGTCGAGGGCAGTGCGCGCCGGCGGCTGGTGTTTAGACAAGAAACCTACCGCCTCGATCACAGCCCCTTCATCGCGCCGCATGCCCAATTCCAAGTGTTGCGCTTGGCGCAGGCGCAAGGGATTCCAATCCCCGAACCGGTGTTTGAATTTGAAGAGGTCGATAATCTCGATCGCGGCTACGTCGTTGGCTTTGTTGACGGCGAGACCTTACCGCGACGGTTGCTAACGGATTCACGCTACGCCGATGCGCGCGCCAATTTCGCACGACAAGCGGGTGAAATTCTGGCTCACCTGCATGCCGTGGGCCTCAAGCGCGCGGAGTTTCTCGCGACCACCACCGATAGTCAGGATGCGCTTGCCGCGCAACTAGCGCGGCTCGATTACTACGGCGAAGCGCACCCGGCGGTCGAACTTGCGGTCCGCTGGCTTGAGCGGCACCGGCCGGCGCGATCGTCGCGGCGTCTGTTGCATGGCGACTTCCGGAACGGAAATCTGATCATGGGGCCGGAAGGGATCCGTGCGGTACTGGACTGGGAATGTGCGCATTTGGGGGACCCGATGGAGGAATTTGGCTGGTTGTGTCTGCGCTCGTGGCGCTTCGGCCATATCGATAAGCCGGCCGGTGGTTTGACCACGCGCGCCGAGTTATATCGGGCGTACGAAGTCGCGGGCGGCGAACGGGTCGACCCCGAGGCAGTGAAGTGGTGGGAAGTCTTTGGCTTCGTGCGTTGGATCGTGCTCAACATCATGCAGGTGCATGGACACTGGACGGGAGTCCGGCGCTCGCCCGCGTTTGCTGCCTGCGGGCGCAATACCTGCCTCATTGAATACGACATGATGATGACCCTGCTCGGCCATTACAGCTAGCGCGATGTCGCAATGAACCCGCCTAGTTCATCCATTCTGCGCCGCGGTCGTTCGTATGTGGGAGCGGCTTTAGCCGCGAATCCCAAACGAACCGCCCGTTCGCGACTAAAGTCGCTCCCACAAGATTGGGCCACTGCGTGAGCCAAGATCTTTCTCTACTTTCAGAACTGCTTCGCATCGCGAATCCCAAACGAACCGCCCGTTCGCGACTGAAGTCGCTCCCACAAGATTGGGCCACTGCGTGAGCCAAGATCTTTCTCTACTTTCAGAACTGCTTCGCATCGTCATTCTGCGCCGCGACAGTTCGAATGTGGGAGCAGCTTTAGCTGCGAATTTCGAACGGCCCGACCATTCGCGACTAAAGTCACTTCCACAAGATTGGGTCACTGCATGAGTCAAGATCTCCCGCAACTCACCGAACTGCTCCGCACGGTGCGCGAATTCGTGGACGACATTACCGATCGCGTGCCAGATAAGGATCGCTATCACGCCATGTGTGTGAGTTATTTACTGGCGGTCGCTGAACGCGAGTTAGGGGCCGGTGCCGCGCTGAACGCGGCGGAAGAACAGCGCTTGGCGGCGTTTTGCAGGAAGCCGGTGATCTTGCCCGACGCCTATACCGACCTTGCGCAAGCGATTCGCGCCGGACGCCACGATACGAATTGGGACGAAACCTTCGCGCTGGTGTTTGAGCACGTGCGTAACAAGGTCCGTGTTTCGAAACCTGAACACTTGGATACGATGCATCGGGAATAAGCCATGGAATTTACGAAACTCAAATTTTCGATCGCCGACGGTATTGCGCGCATCGTGCTGGCCGATCCCACCCATCACAATGCAGTCGATAAGCGCTGGACCGAGGAATTCCGGGCCATCGCGGTGGCGTGCGAGATTGAGACCGAGCTGCGGTGTGTCGTGCTCAGCGCCGAAGGCAGGCAGTTTTCGGTCGGCGGCAATCTGCGCGAATTCGTCGCGGAACGCGCGCGCGTCGATTCCCACGTGCGCGGCATGACCGTCGATTTTCATGCCGCGATTCTGGTGTTGAATCGCTTGTCCGCACCGCTCGTCGTGGCCGTCAACGGGATGGCAGCCGGCGGTGGTTTTAGTCTGGTCTGTATGTCGGATCTCGCAATTGCGAGCCGTTCGGCCCGATTCAATTTCGCCTACACCCGTTCCGGGCTTACGCCGGATGGCGGTGCGACGTATTTTTTACCGCGGCTCATCGGCTTGCAGCGCGCTTTCGATCTTTTAGCGACAAATCCAACACTCACCGCCGACGAAGCCCAGCGGCTCGGGATCGTCGCGCGCGTGGTGGACGACGCGGACTTCGACGCCGAGGTCGAGAAGGTGGTGCGTGGACTGGCTGCACTACCAGCCGGCGCCGGTGGCCGCTTGAAGCAGCTGATTCGCGCCGGCGTCGAGAATTCATTGCCGTCGCAACTCGATTTGGAAGGACGATCGATCGCGACTCAGGCCAAACATCCTGAAACCATGGCGACCTTGGAAGCCTTTCTGGCGAAGGGCCGCGCGTAGACAAAGGCCGGCCGTTTTAATATTGTCGATGGCTAACACGAGCGCCCACCCAGCGGCCAACGCTCGGCAACTCCGAATTTCTTGCACTGGAGACTCCCATGTCGCATGCCACTGCGTCAGCCGCCGATGCTCAGACGTCGGCGAACGCGTTTAACCTGACCCCTGATCAACAGATCATCCTGGACGAAGCGGACAAATTTTCGCGCAAGGAACTCTACCCGTTGGCCCCGCGTATGGATGACGAAGAGTGGTGGCCGCCCGGCGTCTTCGAGAAGATCGGTGCGCAAGGGTACTGCGGCATCACGGTCCCCGAGGAGTACGGTGGGACGGGTCTCGATTTCTTTACGAGCGGTCTGGTGTGCCAAGCGATGGCGCGCTGGAATTACGCCTTGAGCCTGTCTTGGATCGCGCACGAGAATCTCTGCCTGAACAATATTTATCGCAACGCCAACGAGGATCAGCGGCGTAAATATTTGCCGGATTTATGCAGCGGCAAGGCAGTGGGGGCGTTAGGTCTGACGGAGCCCGGTGCTGGCTCGGACGCGCTCGGCTCGATGCGGACTACTGCGCGGCGCGATGGTAGCTTTTATGTCTTGAACGGCAGCAAGATGTTCATCACCAATGGACCGATCGCCGACACCTTGTTGGTGTATGCCAAGACCGCGCCGGAGCGCGGCCCACACGGGATCTCGGCGTTTATCGTAGAGAACACCTTCCCGGGTTTTCGGGTCGCGCAGAAACTCAAGAAAATGGGCTTTCGCGGTAGCCAGACCGGTGAACTCGTGTTCGAGAACTGTCGTGTGCCCGCGGAGAATCTAGTCGGGCTGGAAAATGTCGGCGTCGCGGTGGTGATGAGCGGGCTCGATCTCGAACGTGCCGTGATTTCGTCGATCTGTGTCGGCATTGCCGAGCGCGCGTTGGATCTCGCCATCGACTATGCCAAAAACCGCGAACAGTTTGGCAAGCCGCTGTCCGAATTCCAAATGATTCAATCGAAGCTCGCGGACATGTATGTGTGGGTCGAAACCATGCGCACGCTGTGTTATCGCGTACTTGCGGAAGGTAACAATCTCGAAGTCGGCGGTGGCGGCCGTGGTGAAATTCATGCCTTGACTGCGGCGTCGCTGATGTATACCGCGAATACCCTGAACCTCGTCCTCAACGAAGCCCTGCAAATCTTTGGTGGCTACGGCTACATGTGGGAAGCTGAAATCAATCGTCTGTACCGCTCGATTAAGCTATTGGAAATCGGCGCGGGCACGACCGAAGTGCGTAAGTTGATTATCAGTCGCGAATTGCTGGCGCGGCGCTAGACAGAAGAGATCGTATGGAAACTCATGATGACATCCCGACCACTAATGAGGAGCTTGCAGGTCACCCAACGGTCTTTGCGCCTGGACTGTTGACCGGCAAAGTCGTCGTGGTCTCCGGCGGCGGCAGTGGGATCGGACGCGCGACCGCGTGGCTGGCGGCGCGACTCGGCGCCAGCGTGGTGATCTGCGGTCGTAACGAAGACAAGCTGGTCGCCGTGGTCGACGCCCTGCGCGAACGCGAATTTGATGTCGATTTCGAACCGGTGGATATTCGTGATCGCGGGTGGATCGACCGCTCGGCCGAGACGATCTGGGGCCGATTCGGGCAAGTGGATTTGCTGATTAACAGCGCGGGCGGTCAATTCCCGCAGGCGGCGATCGATTTTTCCGACAAAGGTTGGAATACCGTCATCAACACCAATTTGAATGGCACCTGGGGCATGATGCAGGCGCATGCGCGCAAATGGCGCGAGGCGGGACAACCGGGCAGTATCGTTAATATTGTCGTCGTGCCGCGCGGTTTACATGGGGTTGCCCATACGGTCGCGGCGCGCGCCGGCGTTATTGCGGTCTCGCAAGCGGTCGCTGTGGAGTGGGCCCCGTTCAATATCCGCGTCAATTGCATCGCGCCGGGCGCGATCAAGACCGAAGGCTGGGCGGTGTATTCGGAAGCAGCGCGGAGCAAATATCCTCTGACCAATCCCATGCAAAAAGTCGGTTCGCCGTGGCAGATCGCGGAAGCCGCGGTGTTTATTGGCGGGCCGCCGGGCGGCTATATCAATGGCGAAGTGCTGACCATTGACGGCGCGGGCCAACACTGGGGTGAGATATGGACCACCGGCAAGCCGGAATATTTTGCTGACGCGACACGTCGGCTCGACACCCCGGCCGCGCCCTCACCGCCAGAACAGACTGGATAACCCACAACCGCACTGCCGTGTTCCCAAATAACTCAAGGCCTCTTTTGAATTTCGAGTGGGTGAAGCAACGAGATTAATCGTGGCTAAAAACCCAAACGTCGGAGGGGGCGTTTAACCCCCCTCACCCCAGCCCTCTCCCGCGAGGGGAGAGGGAGTAAGACGATCGCGCGATCTTTCACCGCTCCGGCGAGGGCGGCGAGTGTGATGCGAAAGCGTGATCTTTCCCCTCTCCCCTTGTGGGAGAGGGTTAGGGTGAGGGGTTTAGGATTTTGAGATAAGTTCCCCCCACGACGATCTCGTACGTCGACTCCTACTCAGTGCCCGTGCGTCAATGCGTGGTGGTCGAGCCCTGAGTAGTGCCGAGGCCCGCGTTCACGCGACTGAGTAGCTTGACCAAGAGATCGCGCGCCGTGGCATCCGCCTGCCCCAGATCAATAACCGCGGATTTGAACGTCTTCACCGCCGCGGTATGCGCAGCGAGCAGGGTTTCGAGGCGGGCAATTTCGGCAAGACTGTGTTGCCCTCCGTGTTGATATTTATTCGCCAGCAACGCGAGAAAATCGAAGTACGCCGATTTGGAATCGAGCAGTTCGCGATAGGCGTTCCAAGCCGGCCGCGCGCTGTCGGGTAAGTCGTGAACGGCGTCGTCCAGCAGTGTGTGAGGGCTCAGGGTGACACGCAGCTTAGGCTAGCTGAAAAGACGTTTGAAGAAGCCCTTAATACCGCTTGCGGGCGCCTCCGCTGCCCGTGGCGCGGCGCGTTCATTCGAATGGCGGTTTTGATTACTACGCGGCGGTCGGTCGCCGCGCGTAGCGGTTTTTTCGTCACGCGGTTGCGAGGCATCCACGCGTAGCTCCCGCCCGTGAAATTCCTTGCCGTTCAGCGCTTCGATCGCGCGTTGCCCCTCCGCATCGTGTTCCATTTCAACGAATCCGTAACCACGTGAACGCCGCGTGCGTTTATCGAAAATGACTTCGGCCGAAACGACTTTGCCGAACGGTTCAAAAGCGCCGCGGAGTTCGTCATCGCGCACGCTATAAGGCAAATTCCCTACATAGATATTCATAGATGTCCGATTTGAATTAATTTGTTGTTATGCGCTCTCACCCGCTAACGCGTCCCCTTCGCGGGTCCGCTCACGCTGAATTCAAACATACCGAGGCCATCACACGCAATGTAAACCCCGCCGGGCGCGGCATATCCCGTATAGGATCCGTGGTTCGATCAAGGATTTATTGATACCATGCCAGCCCCTGTTGATGACCCGGTCTCGCCCCCTTTTGTGCTCGACCGAGCGCGTCGCGGGGTGCTGGATTCGTAAGCACTTTGGAGGAACCCATGAAGATCTTGGTGGCCGTCAAGCGAGCCATAGATTACAACGTCAAGGCGCGGCCGAAATCCGACGGCACTGGTGTTGAATTAGCGAATGTAAAAATGTCGATGAACCCGTTCGACGAAATCGCCGTCGAAGAGGCGATTCGCTTGCAGGAAGCCGGCAAGGTCGAGGAAATCATCGCGGTCTCGGTTGGCCCGGCGCAGTGCCAGGAGACTTTGCGCACCGCCATGGCGATGGGCGCTGATCGGGGTATCCTGGTGCAAACCGAGACCGAAATCCAACCGCTTGGAGTCGCCAAATTATTGAAGGCGCTGGTCGACAAGGAGCAGCCAGGGTTGGTTATTCTCGGCAAACAAGCCATCGACGACGATTCGAATCAAACGGGCCAAATGCTGGCGGGTCTGCTGGGTTGGGCCCAAGGCACGTTCGCGGCCAAAGTGGAAGTTGGTGTGGACACGGTCGATGTGAAGCGCGAAGTCGATGGGGGCTTGCAAGCGCTCACCTTAAAGCTTCCCGCCGTGATCACCGCCGATCTGCGTTTGAACGAACCCCGCTACGTAAAGCTGCCGAACATCATGAAGGCTAAAAAGAAGCCGCTCGACATCGTGACCCCGGCTGATTTAGGGGTTGATGTAGCGCCGCGCTTGAAGCTGGTCAAAGTCAGCGAACCCGCGGCGCGCGCCGGTGGGGTCAAAGTGGCGGATGTTAACGAATTGGTTGCGAAGCTCCGCAACGAAGCGAAGGTGATCTAAGTCATGACTGCTCTCGTCATAGCCGAACACAACAATGCGGCGCTAAATATCGCGACGCTTAATGCAGTTGCCGCCGCCGCCAAGCTCGGTCGTCCCTGCGATATCTTGGTCGCCGGCCATCAATGTCGGGCAGTCGCGGCGGCCGCGGCACAGGTCGTCGGTGTAGCCAAGGTGCTCCATTGCGATGCGCCGCATTACGCCCATGGGCTGGCTGAAAATTTGGCGCCGCTGGTGGTGCGGCTGGCGGCGAATTACAGCCACGTGCTGGCGGCGGCGACCACTAACGGCAAAAATGTCGTGCCCCGGATCGCGGCCTTACTCGATGTCGCGCAACTATCGGACATCATCGAGGTGATCGATCCGGAAACCTTCGTGCGTCCGATCTATGCGGGGAATGTATTGGCGACGGTTCAGTCGTCCGATCGCGTCAAAACTATCACCGTGCGGACCACAGCGTTCGATGCCGTAGCCGCGCAAGGCGGTAACGCAACCATCGAAGCCCTCGCACCGGGACCCGATGCGGGACTTTCGACTTTCAAAGGCGAGGAGCTGACGAAATCAACGCGACCCGAACTCGCGGCGGCCGACATCGTGGTCTCCGGCGGGCGTGGTGTTGGGAGTGCGGAGAACTTCGCGATTATCGAGAAGCTGGCGGATAAATTGGGCGCCGCGGTCGGTGCCTCGCGCGCGGCGGTCGATGCAGGCTACGTCCCGAACGATTACCAAGTCGGGCAAACCGGCAAAGTGGTCGCGCCGACCTTGTACGTCGCGGTCGGGATTTCGGGCGCGATTCAACACCTGGCCGGCATGAAAGACAGCAAGGTGATCGTGGCCATCAATAAGGATGAAGAGGCGCCGATTTTCCAGGTCGCGGATTACGGGCTGGTTGGAGACTTGTTCAAGGAAGTTCCAGCGCTGATCGAAGCTCTCGACAAATAAGCGTTACGCTTAGGGGCGCGCGTATGGAACGAGAGGCAATGGAGTTCGACGTGGTCGTGATCGGCGGTGGCCCCGCCGGCTTGGCGACCGCGATCAGACTGCGACAGCTGGCACTCGAACACGGCACCGGGCTCAGCGTGTGCGTCCTTGAAAAAGGCTCCGAAATTGGCGCGCATATTTTGTCCGGCGCGGTGATGGAACCGCGGGCATTGGCCGAATTATTTCCGGACTGGCAGGAACTCGGCGCGCCGCTGAAGACGCCGGTCACCGACGATCGTTTTTTGTTTTTAACCAGGCAGCGCGCGTTTCGCTTGCCCACGCCGCCGCCGATGCAAAACCACGGCAACTATATCGTGAGCCTGGGCAATGTCTGCCGGTGGTTGGCGCAGCAGGCGGAAGGCCTGGGCGTCGACATCTATCCAGGTTTCGCCGCGGCCGAGGTGTTGTATCACGCCGATGGCAGCGTGAAGGGGGTAGCGACCGGTGACATGGGCCGTACCAAAACGGGTGAAGAAGGTCCTAATTTCGCGCCCGGCATGGAACTGCATGCCAAGCAAACTATTTTCGCCGAAGGCTGCCGTGGCTCACTCACCAAGACGCTATTTGAGCGGTTTAAGTTGCGCGCTGGCGTCGACACTCAAGTCTACGGCCTAGGTGTCAAGGAACTGTGGGAAGTAACGCCACAACAGCATCACGCCGGCAGTGTTACGCACACCATTGGCTGGCCAGTCGATCAAGCAACCTACGGCGGCTCCTTTCTCTATCATCTCGAAGACAACCTCGTCTCGATTGGCTATGTCCTTGGCTTGGGCTACGCCAATCCCTATTTGAGCCCGTTCGATGAGATGCAGCGGTTTAAAACGCATCCGGCGATCCGGGAAACTTTCGCCGGTGCGCGGCGCGTCGCCTACGGCGCGCGTGCCATCAGTGCGGGTGGGTTCCAATCGATTCCGAAGCTGACCTTTCCCGGCGGATTATTAATTGGCGACGCGGCCGGCTTCTTGAATCTGCCCAAGATCAAAGGCAGCCACACCGCGATGAAGTCCGGCATGGTGGCGGCTGAGAGCCTGTTCGAGCTGCTGCGATCGGAGAGTGAAATCGGCAAGGAAGCGGTCGACTATCCGCAGCGCTTGCAGAACTCTTGGCTGTGGGATGAGTTGTATCGCGTGCGTAACATCAAGCCCGCTTTTCATTGGGGCTTGTGGCCGGCCATGGCCTATTCCGCCATCGATACCTTTGTATTGCGCGGCAAGGCGCCGTGGACCCTGCATCACACACCGGATCACACGAGTTTGAAGCCGGCCGCGCAGTGCACGCCCATTGACTATCCGAAACCGGATGGCGTGCTGACCTTCGATAAGCTGTCCTCGGTGTTTCTGTCGAATACCAATCACGAAGAAGAACAGCCCTGTCACCTAACCTTGAAAGATGCCGGGGTTCCCACTCGCCTGAATTTGGCCGTCTACGCCGGACCCGAGCAGCGCTATTGTCCGGCGGGGGTCTACGAATTCGTGGAAGAAGCCGGCACGCCGCAGTTACGGATCAACGCGCAGAACTGCGTGCACTGTAAGACCTGCGATATCAAAGATCCGTCGCAAAACATCAATTGGGTGACACCAGAAGGTGGTGGCGGACCCAATTATCCCAATATGTGAGTTCGCCATGCCCAAAGTAACCCTAATTGCCCACGACGGAACGCGCCGTGAACTCGATATTCCGAGCGGCTGGTCGTTGATGGAGGGTGCGGTTCAGAATGATGTAAGCGGCATTGTTGCGGAATGCGGCGGCGGCTGTGCGTGTGCGACCTGTCATGTCGTGGTGGATCCGAACTGGTTGGCGAAATTGCCTGCGCCGAGCGCCACTGAACTCGATCTCCTGGAATGCACCGCCGTGCCACGGCAAGCAAACTCACGCCTGAGCTGCCAGATTAAGTTGTCTGCCGACTTGGACGGCTTAATTGTTCAGCTGCCCGAACGTCAAACCTAATCGACCCAACCTAACCGAAATAAGTAACGCGCGGACATGCCGCCTATTGTTGTCGTCGGAGCGGGTCAGGCCGGGCTGCAGGTGGTTGATTCCTTGCGGCGTGGCGGTTACACGGACGCGTTAACGCTCATCGGCGATGAAACCTGGCTGCCGTACCAACGACCACCGTTGTCGAAAAAATTCCTGCTCGAGGAAATGGATCCCGCCCGCCTCTATTTCCGTCCGGCGGCGCATTTCAGCAAGCAGGATGTGACGTTACGTCTGGGGGTATCCGTTACCCGGCTGAACCGTACAACGTGTGAATTGACGTTAAGCGATGGCAGCACCGTGCACTACGACCGCCTGGCGCTCGCGACCGGGACGCGTGTGCGAACGCTGCCCGTGCCGGGGGCGGACGATCCGCGGGTGTGTTATCTGCGTGGGTTGGACGATGCCGTGCGAGTCAAAGCGCGGCTGGTCGAGACTAGCCGGGTGGTGATTGTGGGCGCCGGTTTTATCGGGCTTGAAATAGCCGCCGTGGCGCGCGCACTCGGTAAGGAGGTGACGGTCATCGAAGCCCAAGGGCGCGTCATGCCGCGGGTGGTTGCACCGCTCGTGTCGGCGTACTTTCAACGCGTCCACGAAAGCCACGGCGTGCGCGTGATGACCGATGCGCAAGTGCAAGCGGTGGTGAATTCCGGAGCGGGGCTAGCGGTTCGATTGCGCGATGCGACCGAGATCCCAGCCGAGCTCATCATTGTCGGCATTGGGGTGGTGCCGAACACTGAACTCGCGGCCGCGGCTGGCATTATTTGCGATAGTGGGATCGTGGTCGATGAATTCGCGCGCACCAACGATCCCGCGATCGTGGCCGCCGGCGATTGCACCCGGCACCGCAACACGCTGTTCGCTGAACCTCATCGGCTTGAATCGGTGCAGAACGCGGTTGACCAAGCCAAGGTCGCCGCCGCTAGCTTGCTCGATGTACCCGTTGCGTATGCGCAGGTGCCGTGGTTCTGGTCGGATCAATACGACGTCAAACTGCAGATGACCGGCATCTCCACCGGCTACGATGAATTGGTCCTGCGCGGGGTGCCGGAGAGTGGAGCCTTTTCGGTATTTTATTACGCCGGGGAGCGGTTGCTGGCGGTCGATTCGATCAATCGCCCTGTCGATCATATGGTGGCGCGGCGCTGGTTGTTAGCCGGGACCAAAATCGCCAAACATAGCGCGGCCGATGTGGCCGTTGATTTGAAGTCAGTCATTTAAGAAGAAACCTATGCCGAAAATTACGTATATCGATCTCGACGGCGCCGCGCACACCTGCGAGGTTGCGAATGGCTTATCAGTCATGGAAGGCGCGGTCGCCAACGGCGTGCCTGGGATCTTGGCGATCTGTGGCGGGAGCTGTGCTTGTTCGACCTGTCACGCCTATGTGGATTCCGCGTGGCTGGCGCGCGTCGGCGCGGCCGCGGATATTGAAGATGCGACGCTGGACCTCGCGAATGAGCGTCGGCCCGAGAGCCGGTTAACGTGCCAAATTCAGATGCGGCCGGAACTCGATGGACTGATCGTGCACGTGGCTAAAAACGATTAAACGTCCTTTAGGGGCGTGCGCCACGCGTGTAGGTATCCGTCAGCGAATCAAGGTAGCCGCGCCACCGTTCTTCAGCGTAGCCATGCCAGCGAACGAATCGCAAACCGATGAGGTAGGCGTCGTCGACGCGATCAGCGTAACAACGCGCGGCGCTTACTAGAAGGGGTAACTTCTCGTTCGGTAGCGTTAAACACAACTCCCATGCGCCCACTGCGGTGGCGGCCGTGAGTGCGGGGAAACGCATCGCCGCGCATTCGACCTGCGCGCCGCCCACCGAGATAGTGGTCGTATAGAGCTCATGGCCCGCGACCGTAACGGTGACGCGCCGTGGATATCGGGGATGCTGACGCTTTTCGACCGTCATCAAGATACGCCTTCGAGAACGCACGGGATTGTCATAGCATAGTTGAACCCCCGGCCGGCGCGTTCGCGGACAGGAATTTAATTGCAGGCGACCGGACTTGCGCGGCGAAATCAAATTGCAGCCGTCGCGGCGCTCGCGCCGAGGCCGTAAGCCATGCATGATCGCGACTGCATGGATAAAACCGCGATGGGCAGATTAATGAGGTTCGCGATGCGGGCGAGGGCACCAGTGTGATCGATTTATACGATTTCTATTTGTCGCCAGCGTCGTTTCGAGTCCGGATTGGGTTAAACCTCAAGGGGCTGACCTATCGTGCGGTGCCGGTATCGTTAGTCAAGGGTGGCGGGCAACAGCTGCTATCCGATTATCGCGCGGTCAATCCGCAGGGTTTATTACCTACGCTGACCGACGATGAATTTGTCGTCTCGCAATCGCTGGCCATCCTCGAGTACTTGGACGAAGTTTATCCGTCGCCGTCGCTATTACCGACCGGCCCGGTAGCGCGCGCGCGGGCCCGGCAATTTGCGCAAATGATCGTGGCCGACATCCAGTCGCTCACCAATTTACGCGTGCTCGCCTATCTCCGCACGACGTTGAAAGCCGGCGATGTGGCGCGCGGATTGTGGTTTCGTCACTGGCTGCTCGAAGGCCTCGACGCGCTTGAATTATGGCTAACGGCCGAGGGTCAGTGGAGTCGGTATTGCCTGGGCGATGCCGTTACGCTGGCCGACGTGTGTTTGATCCCGCTGATGTGGAGCGCGCGGCGTTTTGCCTTAGTGCTCGATGATTTCCCGCGCTTGGTTGCGATCGAAACGAATTGTATGGAGCTGGCGGCGTTTCGGGCGGCGCATCCCGATCAGCAGACGGTGCGCGAGTAGCCGCACGCCGATTATCAAGTCTAGGTCGTAAGGAGAATTGAGTGTGACGGTGATCCGACAAAACGATGTCATTCAAAGCGTGGCGGACGCGCTGCAATACATTTCTTATTATCATCCCGCCGATTACCTCAAGAATTTAGGCGCGGCTTACGCGCGCGAAGAATCACCTGCGGCAAAAGATGCGATCGCGCAAATCCTGATTAATTCCCGGATGTGCGCCGAAGGCCATCGACCGATCTGCCAGGACACCGGCATCGTCAACGTATTCTGCAAAATCGGCATGAGCGTGCGTTGGGACGCGACATTAAGTTTGACCGACATGATCAACGAAGGCGTACGCCGTGCGTATCTGCATCCGGACAATAAACTGCGCCCGTCGATTGTCAGTGATCCGAACGGCTTGCGAATTAACACCAAGGACAACACCCCAGCGGTGATCCACATGGAATTGGTGCCCGGTGACGAATTGGAGATCACGGTCGCCGCCAAAGGCGGCGGTTCGGAAAATAAATCGAGGTTCGTCATGCTTAACCCATCCGATAATGTAGTCGATTGGGTGCTGGCGACCGTGCCCTTGATGGGTGCCGGCTGGTGTCCGCCGGGCATGCTCGGCATCGGCATCGGTGGCACGGCCGAGAAAGCGATGATGATGGCGAAAGAAGCATTGATGGACCCAATCGATATTCAAGAAGTCATCGCACGTGGGCCCCGAAATTCGCTTGAAGCGCTACGCATCGAGCTCTATGAAAAGGTCAATGCGCTCGGGATTGGCGCGCAAGGTCTCGGCGGCTTGACTACGGTATTGGATGTCAAAATTAAAGACTTCCCGACGCATGCGGCGTCGAAACCGGTGGCGATGATCCCCAACTGCGCGGCGACTCGGCATACCCATTTCGTACTCGATGGTTCGGGGCCGGCTGAACTTCCGGTGCCGAAGCTCGAAGATTGGCCCGCGATTACCTGGTCGGCCGGTGCGACAGCGCGGCGCATCGACCTCGCCACGGTCACGCGTGAGGAAATCGCGACCTGGCGGCCGGGCGAGACCCTCTTGCTATCGGGCGCGATGCTGACGGGGCGGGATGCCGCGCACCAGCGAATTCAGGAATTTCTGGCGCGCGGAGAAAAGCTGCCGGACGAAATCGATTTCAGGGGCCGGTTTATTTACTACGTCGGCCCGGTTGACCCGGTGCGTGACGAAGTCGTGGGGCCGGCGGGGCCAACCACGGCGACGCGCATGGATAAATTCACCGAGATGATGCTGGCTGAGACTGGACTACTCGGCATGATCGGCAAAGCCGAACGCGGGCCGATCGCGATCGAAGCGATCAAGAAACATCGTGCGGTGTATTTAATGGCCGTTGGCGGCGCCGCGTACCTGGTGTCCAAGGCGATCCGGAAAGCACGGGTGGTCGCGTTTGCCGATCTCGGCATGGAAGCCGTTTACGAATTCGTTGTTGAAGATATGCCGGTGACCGTCGCAGTCGATGTGAACGGCGAGTCTGTGCACAAGACGGGGCCGGCCGAATGGCGGCGGCGAATTGGGAAGATACCTATTGTGGTAGCGAGCTAAATAAACGCTTGTGCGTAGTGTGCAGGCCGAGGCGGCACTTACGAGCGCCTATCTAATTGCTGCCCTACGACGAACCTCGATAATTCGCGTGCCTGCGCCGCGTTTGGTGGGGGCCGCTTTGAGCTTCGAATCTTTGTCGAAGTCCATTCGCGGCTAAACCCGCTCCCACACTAACGCTGCGACCGCACAAAAATCGCCGAAAGCTGACTTATCCACCGCTATTTTTTTGTGACGTCAAATACCGCTGCCGAGGTTCTGTAATCCACATTCCCGGTCATCGCGAACTTTAGTGGGATCAACGTAATCGTCGTTGTCGGGCAACTGGAGTTCGTACAGATAATTCTCCATGTCGACTGCCGTCCAGTTAAACAACGGCGCAACCCGTAGCGTACCGGCGGCGCCGCGCGACACCACGCCCAACGACTTGCGAAACGCGTTTTGTTCCTCGCGGATCCCGGTAAACCACAAATCAGGTTGCAGTTCGGCGAGGGCGCGTTCGAAGGGTTCAAGTTTGACTTCAGTCGTGAACGCTTGATGGGCGGGATCGGCAAGGGTCGGCACCCCGCCATACAGCGCTGCGCGCCGCGCGGCGGTGACACGTGGGGTATAAATCCGCAGATTGAGGCTTAGCCGCGCGCGCAACGCTTCGGCATAGCGGTAGGTGGCCGGCGTGTTGTATCCGGTATCAACCCACACCACAGGGATATTCGGCATCGCTTGCGTCACGAGATGAAGCAACACCGCGGTACGCGGCCGAAAATTTGTCGAGAGTATCGGATTCGTGGCGCGAGCCAGACCCCATTCGATAATTGCCTGCGGTGAGTACAGCCGTAATTCGGCATTGTCTTCAAGGAAGTTTGCCGTGGCGGCCTTGTCGCCGATTCGTAACGGTTGAACAGACATGGGCGGAACCGGAGATTAGTACAGGCGCCATTATTAACGTTGCGCGCCCTCCAAATTAGTCCGATGTGGCATATCCATAGGTTGTTTTTGAGCGCGTTTCTAGGACTCGTGCAAGGGCCGAAAGCCGACCATGGCCTGATCGCCAGCAACACGCTCGGCGCGGACACCAAAGACGTCGGCCAGGCACGCATCATCTAACGCAAGGGCAGGGGCGCCGCGTGTAGTGACGCTGCCGTGATGTAACACCAATAGTTCAGTGCAATAGCGCGTCGCCAAGGTCAAATCATGTAGGACGACGGCCACCGTGAGGCCGCCGTCAGCCAAAGTTTTGAGGGTCGCCATGACTTCAAGTTGATGGCGTGGGTCGAGCGAGGCAGTCGGTTCATCTAATAACAGGATTCGATGCTCACCGGCCAACAGGCGGGCCAGGTGAGCCCGCATTCGCTCGCCGCCGGACAGCTGTGAAACCGACCGCGCCCGGAGGGCCTCGAGGTTGGTCGAGCGCAACGCGCGCTCCACCGCGATCTGATCCGCTGGCGTCGGTGCGTGCCAGGCCACGCGGTGCGGTTGGCGGCCAAGGGCGACCAGATCGACCACCGTCAACGGCCACGCGATCTGCGGTCCTTGCGCCAGATAACCGATCTGTCGCGCGCGGTCCGTCAGCGAAAGTTCGTGCAGCGCGCGCCCGTTGAGCGTGACCGTACCTGAGTCGCCTCGCAGTAGGCCCGCCAGTCCGCGCAGTAAAGTCGTCTTTCCCGCACCGTTAGGTCCACAGATGCCGAGGAGTTGACCCGCCGCCACGGTGCACGAAATCTCGCTGAGCAGCGTATGCGCGCCGCGCGAGACGGAAAATTCGCTCGCGATAAGTGCCGTCATGATCGGGAGCCGGGAGTACGCAGGGCGATGACCAAGAACAAAGGCGCTCCAATCAGCGCCGTTAACACGCCCAATTTGAGTTCGCCTGCATCCGCGAACAATCGGATGAGGTTATCCGCGGCCAGCGTCATGACTGCGCCGCCCAACGCACTCGCGGGTATTAACGCGGTGGGGCGATGGGTGACCAATGGGCGTAGCAGATGTGGCACCAAGAGCCCGATGAAGCCGATGATCCCGGCGACCGCCACCCCAGGACCTACTGCCAGTGCGACACCGACGATAACCCATCGCCGCAAGCGTCCGAGGTTGACCCCCAAGCTCTGCGCCACCTCTTCACCCAACACGAGCGAGTCCAAGTTGGGCGCGGCGTAAATGAGCAACCCCATTCCCGTTAGGATAAATGGCGCAACGAGCATCACGTGCACATTGCTGCGATCGGCCAAGGAACCCATTAGCCAAAAGACGATTTCGTAGGTCGCATAGGGATTCGGAGATAAGCTGAGCAGCAAGGCAGTCAGCGCGCCGCCCAGGCTGTTGATGGCGACTCCCGCGAGTATTAGGCCGCCAGTGTCGAGCGTCCGATGCGTAAAGGCGTAAAGGATTAAGGTCGTCACCATGGCGCCTGCACAGCCGGCGAGCGGCAGGGCCAACGCATACTGCGCGGACAGCCCGGTGTAGAAAGCGACGACTGCCCCCAAGGCGCTTCCAGCCGACACGCCAATTAGGCCCGGCTCCGCGAGCGGATTGCGCAGCAAGGCCTGTAACGCGGCGCCGGCCATCCCTAGCCCGGATCCGATCAGTATCGCGAGCAGCGCCCGCGGCAGGCGGATCTCATGCACGATCACATGGGTGGCACCGGTGCCGCCGAATACTCCGCGTGCGACGTCGGTGAGTGTTAACGTGATGGGGCCGAGACAGAGCGCAATAACGAACAATAGACCCAGTACGCCACCGAGGACACCGAGCACCCAGGACAAGGCGGGCGTTTTCACGGCGGACCGCCGATAGCGGCGCGTAATTGTTCAACTCCTTCCGCGAAGTAGGTTCCGCCGCAGGCCCACAGCGCATCGGACAGCGTCACCACCCGCGATTCGCGCATTGCCTGGCGCAGCGCAGGATGCGAGAAAAAATCCATGGCCCGTGCCGGTTGGGTGGGATCGATCGCACTGATGATGAGCCAACGCGGTGGCGCCGCGACGAGTCGTTCGAGTGCTATGAAGCCGCCATTCGGCACGCCGAGTGCTGGCGCTACATTATTCGTCTCCGCGTACTTCAGTAAATCATTGGCCAGGCTGTGCGGTCCTGGCACATAGCCGTTGGGCTGCACCAGCAACGCCGACGCGGTGCTTACGTCGCGGCGCGGTACTGCGTGTAAATTTCGACGCATGGTCTCGAGCAGTTGTGCTGCATACGACTGGCGCTCCAGCAGCGCCGCGAGGCGCAGGAAATCGCGTTCGAAATCACTTAACGACGCACTGATTCCAAACGTTTCGACGCGCACGCCTAAGCTGCTTAAGAGCGCGTTGGTGGTCGCGGTGGTGGCGGGGCCAGCTAAGACCAGGTCCGGTGCGAGCGCGATGACTTCTTCCGCTAGGCCGTGATTGGAAGAGAATTTAGCGGCCCGCTCTGCCAACGGAGACAATGCGGGATTCCGCGAAAGTTGCGTCAGCGACGCGATGCTGGCGGGCGGCGCCAGTTCAAGCAACAGGCTATCGGTGCATAGATTGAGCGAGACCACTCGCGTTGGGGCGGTCGCCGACAGCATTGGCGACGCGAGTCCGGCGCCGACGATCAATAGGCCACGGATCCAAACTCGCGCCGGCCACGCTCGCCGACCGCTCGTTGCGTCGAATCGAATGCGCGCAAACCGTCGCGGCCGCAATCGAGCTATCCTGGAAACGCCGTCGCGCGCGGCACCCGCAAGGTGAAGACGATTTGAAGCACTAGCTCTAATCCGCGCACGCACTTTCTCACGTTGTTAAGCGGTCAATTGCCGAATCCAGGGTTAGGCCTTAGCGCGCCGTTTCTGCACCGCGATCGCCAATTCGTTCAAGATCGGTTCGGTGGTTTCCCAGCCGATGCAGGCGTCGGTAATACTCTGGCCGTAAACCAAGGGCGTGTCTGACGCGTGATTCTGTTTGCCGGCCTTCAGGTGGCTCTCAATCATCAAGCCACAGATAGATCTCGATCCGCCAGCAACTTGCGCTGCGATGTCGCCTGCCACGGCCGCTTGTTGCGTATAGTCTTTACGACTGTTGCCGTGGCTACAATCGATCATGAGGCGATCCGATAAGCCATTCTTGGCCAGAATGGCGGCATAACTGGCCACGTCCGCGGCCGCGTAATTGGGGCCGGTGTTCGAGCCGCGCAAAATGACATGGCAGTGCTCGTTACCCTTGGTGGTGACGATCGCCGAGATCCCTTGCTTGGTCACCGACAGAAAATGATGCGGATTACGCGCCGCGCCGATGGCATCCACCGCGATCTGTACACTGCCGTCGGTGCCATTTTTAAACCCAACCGGCATCGACAGGCCCGACGCCAGTTCACGGTGAACTTGACTCTCGGTAGTGCGCGCGCCGATCGCGCCCCAGGCAATGAGATCCGCGATGAATTGGGGCGTAATCACGTCCAGAAATTCAGTGCCAGCCGGTAGCCCACGATGTGCCAGTTCGAGCAGCAGGCCGCGGGCCGCCCGTAGTCCATTATTGATATCGAAGCTGCCATCGAGGTGGGGATCGTTAATCAATCCCTTCCAACCGATGGTGGTGCGCGGCTTTTCAAAGTAGACGCGCATGACGATCATCAGGTCGTTCCGTAAGCGATCGGCAACGACCTGCAAACGATCGGCGTACTCGAGCGCCGCCTTGGTATCGTGGATCGAACACGGTCCGACCACGATCAAAAGACGATCATCGAACCCTTGGATGATACGTTCGCCGCAGCCACGCGCGCGCGAAATGGTATTTGACGCGTGCTCGGTCAGTGGCAGTTCTTCCATCAGAATTGCGGGCGGTAATAACGGTCGATAGCCGACGATGCGTGCGTCGTCTGTAATCTGAAACATTGGAAAATGAACTCCCGGGGCGTGAACGGACTCGCGGGCGCATTGTATAGCGACTCGCGCCGTAATGGACTAGTGGCCGCTGGCTGCGCGTTGAGACCGTGTAGGGCTATTACTCTTGCCGTGACTGCCCGGGCCCGGTTTAAATCCGGTGGCTTTTTCGTGATGGGCCCGGTCCAGATGTTGATTTTTAAGAGTCCGCCAATAGCCTACGGTTAAAAGATCGCCGTGCGCCCGCATAAAGGTGTTGCGATAGCCATCGTCCATCCCCAAGAACCGGATGAATTCTTCGGGAAACACGTCGTTGCCGTTAACGTAAAACCACGGTCGCGGACGCATGTCGTCCTCGTCAAAGCGCGATTCTGGAACTTCGCGAAAATGGCAGTCGGTGACCAGACACAATTCGTCGTAGTCGTAGAAAATTACGCGACTATGCCGCGTAACACCGAAGTTCTTGAGCAACAGATCGCCTGGGAAAATATTCGCTTGCGCGAGATCTTTAATGGCTTGGCCATAGTCGACAATGGCGGCGTCGCCCGCCGCGCGGCCGCATTCGCGTAGAAATAAATTCAACGGGCGTAGCCGACGTTCGGCATAGAGGTGGCGAATCACCAATAAATTACCATCGATCCGGGCAGATTCCGCCGCCTCGGTAAGCAGTTCTTGGAGTACCGACGGATCAAATTTATCGAGTGGGAAGCCGATGTGCGTAAATTCCTGAGTATCGATTAGGCGGCCGGCACGATCGTGCTTGAATACGAACTGATATTTCTCCATGACGTCATCACGCGTGCTACTTTTCGGAAACCCGAAGCGATCGCGAATCACCTTGAAGACCAAATCGTAGGACGGTAACGTGAACACGATCATCACCAAACCACGATCCCCGGGCGCCGTGATGAAATGGTCCTGGCAGTTCGTCAAGTGACTCGTGAATTGGCGATAGCGCTCGGTTTTGCCCTGACGCACACGTCCAAGCACGGTATACAGCTCATCGATCGGTTTATGCGGCAGAATCGAATTGACGAAATAGACCGCGCCTTCGACCGGCTCGATATCCACGAAGAAATACGAACGCGTAAATCCAAACAGAATACTGATATCGTCGACGGACATCATGATCTGACCGACTTCAATCCCGTGTTCTTCGTGCTTCAGCTCGATCACCAGCGGCGCGTTATGCTCCGGCCAGAACGCCTGTCCAATGAGGTAGGCGTGGGTTGACTGATAAAACACGGCAGGCAGAAAATCGAGACGTAGCAGCTCGGAATTCTGCACGTGGCGGGCTGCGTAGCCGAGAAGTTGATTCGCGATGCGCGTTTCGTCGCGCGCGAGATCGGTGTAAGGCGCTTCGAACACGAAGCTTTGCAGCAGATTCTCAATGGTTGTCGCGAGGGAGCCCCAATTCAGATACGAATTGTGATCAATCGCGTGCCGCTGCGCGTCGCGGATATTAAATCGGATATCGACGAATTCGGTTTCGGCGTCGGTGCCCACTGTGTGGAATAACTGACGACTGACCGAATTGAAAAACGTCTTGCAGAAGGCGCCGTCGGCAATGCCGCCGACGCGCTCGCCGAAGGAGGTTTTAACGGCGTGCCAGACCGCGCGTTCGAGACCGAACGCGCCCAGCTGACGGGAGAGTGCGGTTACGGTGCGCTCGACGGATTTAGTGTAGAGCTCGATGCGTTCGCCGAGATCGCGCTCCGCGCCACTCCAGTCGCGGTTCTCGAAACGGACTTTAGCGCGGCGCGTGATGCGGCCGAAATTGTCGTTGTATTTTACGAAGGCGTCATGGATGCCGCGGCCCGCCTCGAAAACGAGTTGGCGTCGCGCGTCTAAATCCATGACGACAATTTCACCTTCCTACTACAGCCGTTCGATTAACGCGTCGCCAAACTCGCTGCACTTGACCTCTTTGGCGCCGTCCATCAGCCGCGCGAAGTCATAGGTGACGATACGATCGGCGATCGTGCGATCCATCGCGGTAATCAACCTGTCAGCGACTTCCGTCCAGCCCAGATAGCGAAGCATCATTTCGCCCGACAACAAGACCGAGCCCGGATTGACCTTGTCTTGGTTAGCGTATTTGGGCGCGGTGCCATGTGTCGCTTCGAAGATCGCATGACCGGTGTCGTAATTGATATTCCCGCCTGGAGCGATACCGATGCCACCGACTTGGGCGGCGAGTGCGTCGGATAAATAATCCCCGTTCAAATTTAACGTTGCGATCACGTCAAATTCTTTCGGTCGGGTCAGAACCTGCTGCAAAGTAATATCCGCGATCGAGTCCTTGACTAGGATTTTTCCGCTGGCGAGCGCGGCGTCTTGTTCCATATTGGCGGCTTGGTTGCCGGCGGTCGCGACCGTCTTGTCCCATTGGTTCCAGGTGTAGGTTTGGGCGGCGAATTCCTGCTCTGCGACTTCGTAACCCCAATTCCGGAAGGCGCCTTCCGTGAATTTCATGATATTGCCTTTGTGCACTAAGGTCAGGCTCTTGCGTTGGTTGTTGATCGCATACTTCAACGCCGCGCGCACCAAGCGCGCGCTGCCGTCACGCGACACGGGCTTAATGCCGATCCCCGAGGATTCAGGGAAGCGTATTTTCTTATAAAGCGACGGGAAAGACTCCTGAAACATGGCCATGAATCGTTTGCCATCGACGGAGCCCATTTCAAATTCGATGCCGGCGTAGATGTCTTCGGTATTCTCCCGAAAAATCACCATGTCGACCGATTCTGGATGTTTGACCGGCGACGGGACGCCCTTGAACCAGCGCACCGGTCGCAGACACACGTAAAGATCCAAGATTTGGCGCAGCGCGACGTTGAGCGAACGGATACCGCCGCCGACCGGCGTCGTTAAAGGTCCTTTGATCGCAACCAGATAGGCGCGACATGCATCGAGCGTCGCGTCCGGTAGCCACGAACCAGTGAGATTATTCGCTTTCTCGCCGGCTAGGACTTCCATCCACGCGATACGGCGGCCGCCGCCGTAGGCCTTGGCGACTGCGGCGTCCATGACGCGGCGGCTTGCGCGCCACACGTCAGGGCCGATGCCGTCGCCTTCGATGAACGGGATGATCGGATTATCCGGCACCTGTAAGCGTCCGCCATTAACAGTGATCTGTGCGCCGTCGGTCGGCGCCGAAATTTGCGTTGCCAATGCCCTACCTCCCTATCACGTAAATGCAGTCCAAGTGTTCCATAAATGAGGTTGGCTTGTCATGTTGCGATGTTTTCGCAATGCGCCCACGGCGCCAAGTCCCACGCGTGAAGCCACGGCGAAAAAAATCGAATGACAATACACTCTCGTGTCGATTCGGCAGCGTCGTCGCAGTTCGAGTTCAACGGCGCATGTCACAATCTTTTCGTTGAGTCTCGAAGCCGGTTCTAATATGCTTCGGCCATCGCTTGGGGCAGACTATAACGAACTACAACCCATTGAATTATAAATACAGAATTATAATCTTCGATGGCGAGCGGCATGACCGGGGGCTACTCGCTTTAGCCCTCCGCAGCGCTGCGCCGAACCTCGAAATCCTCGAAGCTGAGTCCGCGCTGGAAATCGCGCACCACGTCAGCACGGGCACCGTTGACGCGTTGATCGCCGATCCCGGCGCGACGTTCGCGGATCTTCTGGGGTTGGTCGAGCAGATCCGGAAACGCACGCCACAGAGTTTGTTTTGGTTGTTTAGCTCGCAGTCGACCAAGCCCAGCGCCCACGAGTGCGTGAGCCATGGCGTCGACGGCCGCACCGATAAAACGAGCGCGGGCTTTTTGAATTTGCCGACGGCGCTGCTGGAACGCCTGAGGGTGACGCATGATCTGCGGAGCCGGTTTCCACTGGACGCGGATACGGTCTTCTCTGGCGCGTTTGCCATTCCGGCCTGCCTAATCGCCAAAACCGGCAATATTCTGGCGGTCAATCGCGAACTCGAACAAATTCTGGAACGGCCGCGCTATGAACTGATTGAACGCCCGTTCGATCAACTTCTGGCCGAGCCTGAACGTCAAGATGAGTGGCGACGCCGCTTCATGGCGGCGAGTGAGAGGTGGGAATTCGCCGCGATGTTGCGCGTCAACTCGCGGCAGCTGACCGCTGCCATTACGGCGAATCCGTTGACTGATTTGATGTCGGCACAGGGGCTGTGGGCGGTCAATGTGCTCGACGTCACGCGGTTGCTGCAAAGCGGCGTCGCCAGTGGCACGAGCGCGAGTGAGAACGAACTCGACACCGTGCTCTATGCGGTGTCGCATGATCTTCAAGCACCACTCAATTCGCTCGTCAGTCACGCGCGCACGCTGGCGGAAACCGCGCAGTTAAAAGACCCCGAGGCGCGCTCGGCAGTCGACGAAATCGGGGCCTTGACGGGACGCATGCAGCGCATGCTTGATGGCATGTTACAAGTCGCCTCGGTTCGCGCGAATCAACACGAACCGGAGGTGGTTAATCTCGATACCGTCGTGCAAGACGCCATCGCGAATTTGCGCAGCGAGATCGTTGAGACGGGTGCCCGGATCGAACGCACCGTGCTGCCAACTCTGCTCATCAATCGGCAACAGATGGTGCAAGTGGTGCAAAATCTGATCGCGAATGCGTTGAAGTTCCGCAGCAAACGGACGCCGCACATCCGAATCAGCGCCGAAGAAACGGGCGACGCCGTGCGCATGCTGGTGGAAGATAACGGAATCGGTATCGACCCGAAGGACATCGGGCGAATTTTCGGCATGTTCCAGCGCCTCCACAGCGAACGCGAATATCCGGGCATTGGCGTTGGCCTGGCGATTTGCCGGCAAATTGTTCGCGCGCACGGCGGCGACCTATTTGTCGAGTCGGTAGCCGGGCGCGGCGCCTGCTTCATTATCGAATTTCGCGGCGCCGCGTTGCGCTCGGTAATAACCACCGGTCCACGTAACGGGGTGAGCGCCTAATGTCAGAGTCGGCCATTTCCTGCAAGGTTTTGCTCGTCGAGGATATTGAGTCCGAGGCGGCGCTCGTCATCAAGCATCTGCGACGGGTGAGCGGCTGGCGATTCGTGGTCGAACATTGCGACCGATTGGTGCCCGCGCTCGAGCGCGCCCGGGAAGAAAGTTTCGATGTGGTGTTGCTGGATTTGAATTTGCCCGACGGCGCGGGAATCGAAGTCTGTCAGCGCATGCACCAGGCGGCGCCGCACACCCCGGTGATCGTATTGACCAATCAAACGAGCGTTGAGCTTGGCACCAAGGCCTTGCGCGAAGGCGCGCAGGACTACTTGATCAAGCGCGAAGTCGACGGGCCATTGTTAGGCCGCGCCATTCGCTATGCGATAGAACGCGCCCGTGCGGATCGCGCGTTACGTTCCAGTGAACAGCGCTATGCCCTGGCGGTTGCTGGCGCCAACGACGGGGTCTGGGATTGGAACATTCGCGAGGAAGAGGTGTATTTTTCGCCGCGCTGGAAGGCCATTCTGGGCTATGCCGAGGGCGAAATCACCGAGCAAATCAGTGAATGGTTTGAACGCGTCGATCATCGCGATCGCGAACGTTTCGAAGACGCACTGAACCAACACCTTGAAGGCCACGCCGGGTACTTCGAGTGCGAATACCGCATGAATAGCAAAAACGATGAAGTCCGCTGGGTTTCGACGCGCGGTCTCGCGGTGCGCGATGAAACCGGCGCGGCGTTGCGGATGGCGGGCTCGATGACCGACATCACGCGGCGCAAGCAAACCGAGGCGCGCCTGTTGCACGAGGCGATGCATGACGCGTTGACCGGTCTGCCCAATCGAATTTTATTCATGGATCGCCTCGACCTCGCGTTGCGACGCTTCCGCCGCGATCCCGCCAAGTTATTTGCCGTGCTGTATTTTGACTTGGATCGCTTCAAGCACGTGAACGACAGTTTGGGTCACGCGGTCGGCGACGAGTTGCTGGCACAAGTTGGCGGGCGGTTGTTGGGATGTCTGCGACCGGGCGATACGTTGGCGCGTTTAGGGGGCGACGAATTCGCGATCGTGCTGAACGACATTGACGGGCCAACGGACGCGGTCTACGTCGTCGAACGCTTGCACGAGGCGCTGGCGCAGGAATTCGAAATTGAATCGCATACGCTGTATACCTCGGCGAGTATTGGTATCGCCGTTAGCTCCGAGATTTATCGTACTCCGGATGAACTCTTGCGCGATGCCGATATCGCGATGTATCGCGCCAAAAACTCCGGGCACGCGACCTATGCGGTGTTCGATACCTACATGCACGATCAGGCGATGTTCCAGCATCGTATGGAAACGGATCTGCGTCGCGCGCTCGAAAAGGACGAATTCGAAATTTATTACCAGCCGATTGTCGCGATCGAAAGCGAACGCATTCTCGGCTTTGAAGCGTTGCTGCGCTGGCATCATCCCAGTCGCGGGTTGGTGATGCCGGAGGAGTTCATCGGCATCGTCGAGGACACCAGTCTGGTCGTACCCATCGGTTGGTGGGTCATTGAACGTGCCTGTCATCAACTGGCGAAATGGCAGCGGATGTTTCCGGTCGAGCCGTCGCTGGCGATGAGCATTAATGTGTCGGGCAAACTTTTTCTCACCGATGACATGGCCAAGCGCCTGGCCGCGCTGCTGGAAGATTGTGGACTAGAGCCCAATACCATTCGGCTGGAAATCACCGAGCGCGTCGTCATGGATCACGGTGATCTGGTCTTGAGTACCTTGTCTGATCTGCGTGAACTCGGCGTCGAGCTTGATATCGACGATTTTGGAACAGGCTATTCGTCGCTGAGCTATCTGCAACGGTTTCGTTACGATACGCTGAAAATCGATCGCAGCTTTGTGCAATCGATGAGTGACAAAATCGACAGCAGCGCCATCGTCGAAGCCATCATCACCTTGGGTGGCACGTTGGGGATGAAAGTGGTCGCCGAGGGGGTTGAAACCTCGGACCAGGTACAGCGGCTGCGCGCGATGCGCTGCCCTGCGGCCCAAGGCTTCTGGTTTTCACGCCCGATGCAAAAAGATGCGGTGAATGAGTATTTGCGGGTCGGCAGCGCCATGTCGAGTGTTCGGCATTAGTCGCGGGATCCGCGCGCGCGATTTCGACCTTTTCAATTCCGTCCTTCTATCGGCAGGCACGTCGCGTACTATTCACTACGTGATCTATCAACCACGGCTCGACACTTTATCCGCCAATGGGCTCACGCTCGCGGTACGCACCTGGGGTGCGCCGAGTTCGCGACCAATAGTGCTAATTCACGGCTGGGGCGACACCGGCGCGACATTCCATCATTTGGCACAGGACCTGGCACCTCAAACGTATGTCATCGCTCCCGATCTGCGCGGCTTCGGCGATTCTGAGCGCGCGCCCCACGGCTACTGGTTTCCGGATTATTTGGCGGATGTCGACGCCGTGGTGGTTAACTACGCCAACGCTCGGCCGGTCGTCCTGGTCGGACATAGCATGGGCGGTAACGTGGCCGGTCTCTACGCCGGGGCACTCGCCGATCGCATCAGTCATCTGGTCTTGCTCGAGGGTTTCGGATTACCGCCGACGACGCCTGACCAGGCACCGGGTCGTTATGCGCGCTGGTTAAATGAGGCGCAATCGCCACTGGAGATCCGCGATTTTTTGTCGCGCGCGGCGCTGATCGCGCATCTCAAACGGCTCGCCCCGCGGGCTACCAACGATGTGCTCGAATGGGTCGCGACCCAGTGGGCGACGCCGCGGGCCGATGGAAGTTGGCGGCTAAAGATGGACCCCGCGCACAAGCGCTCGAATCCCGTGCTCTATCGACGCGAAGAAGCGATCGCGTGTTGGCGCGCGACGAAGGCGTCGGTCCTGTTGGTCGCGGCCGCGGATTCCGACTTTCGTAAACGCTTTCCGCGCTTCGATGTGCTGGCGGAAGTCGCGGCAAGTTTTCGCCATGCGCGCGAGGCGATCGTCGAGGGGGCAGGGCATATGCTGCACTGGGAACAACCCCGGGAGCTCGCTAAATTGCTGTTGGATTTCGTGCGGACCGCACCTTGAGCCAGGCCACACCGGCGCTGATTCTCGGCTGTGGCTACCTCGGCCTCCGCCTGGCGCGATGCCTGGTCAACGACGGCACGCCGGTCATCGTCACCACGCGCACCGCAGCGCGCGCTGCGGTGCTTCGCCAGCAACTACCCCTCATGGTTCATTGCGTTAACCTTGACGATCGAGCAGTGGTTGGCGCGTTGCTAGAAGCGCTGCCGCCATCCGGTACTGCGTTGTATTGCTTGCTACCACCGAAGGCCTTGGCAAGCGCGGCGCGATTACAAGGGTTGGTTGCAATTGCCGCGCATGCCCGAGTGACCACGGCGGTTCTGACTTCAAGTACTGGCATCTACGATGTCGCTGCTGGGAGCGTGGTTAACGCGGAGACTTCGGTCGTACCGGACTCGCCGCGCGCCGCGGCGCTGGCTGCAATTGAGCAGGCGTGGCTCACTAATGATCGATGTCGAGTGGTACGGTTGGCGGGTCTCTACGGACCGGGACGCGTGATCGGCGAAGCCACGCTGCGTGCAGGAGCGGCGCTCCCCGGTGCGCCCACGCAATGGTTAAACTTGATCGAAGTCGACGATGCCGCGGCCTTGCTTATGGCCCGCACACGGAGTCTCCATGGTGCGCGGATCGAACTCGGCAGTGACGGCACACCGGTAACGCGCGGCGATTACTATCATTTCGTCGCGGACTGCCTAAAGACCGCGCCACCACGCTTCGTGCCGAACTCAGCCACGCGCGGCGGAGATAAGCGCTGCGATCCGGCGAGTACCATGCAGCGCCTAGGATGGGCGCCGCGTTATCGTGATTTCCGCGCGGGGATTCGCGCCGCGCTCGACGCTCAATAAGCGCACGCGGAACAGCGACGAGCCGGCCAGAGAGGGCCGGCGAGGAAGAGCGGAGCGCATACCCGACAACCGCCGCTACCCCAGGATTATTTGCGTGCGCCGATTCAGGGTTCTGTAATGAATTCGCCAAACGCCCGCGGTCCATCGCCGCACGCGACGGGTGCTTCACGTTGCAAAGTATCGAGGTTGATCCCGGTTAAGGTATTGTCGAACCAACTCGCGACGTAAATGCGATTGAGTGTTCGGCTATAGGCAATACCTTCCGGATAGTCGCCGATAGGTATTTGCCTAATCTCGTGCGCCGCGCCGAGATCGATAACGGATACGGTTCCGCCTTGTTGATTCGTTACAAACAAGCGACCGCGTGTGTCTTCGGCGATGGCATAAGGCGCGTCACCCACGGCAATCGTCGCCACCGTCCGCTTTTTCTTCAGATCTACTACGCTGACGTCGTTGCTTTTTACATTGGCGACATAGCCGTGCGCGCCGTCGTGCGCAATGGTGACTCCGAACGGCGCGTGCCCGACGCCAATTATTTGCGGGGCAGTGTTCGTGTTGAGGTCGAAAATCGAAAGCGTGTCGTCATCGCGATTCGCGACGAGCAGTCGGGCGCCATCCGGACTCACGGCTAGACCCGAGGGAATATTGCCTGTCGCGAGTTCACCGGTTATCGATAAGCGTAGGGAGTCAACCACCCACACGCGATGCCGGTACCAATCGGCGATATAGACCCGATCGCGCACTGGGTCCGCCGCGATCCCTAGCACTTCTCCGTCGAATTTGATGATGTTGACGACGGTTTGTTCGGCCACATCGATGACCGTAACCGCATGCGCGGCGGGGGTGGTAACAAAGGCGTAGCGGCGCTGACGATCGAACGCGATCCCAGCCGGCGCTTGGCCAACACCGATGGTGCGAACCGTGGTGCGCGTCGCGAGATCGATAACCGACACCGTATTCGCGCCTTGATTGGTCACGAACGCGAGTGGCCCGGCCGCGCCCATCTGGGTCACGAGACACAGGATAAGCATCGCCTGTGGCCGCCAGCGCAAGCGTTGGCAGGATTCGGATCTTCGGGTCACGGCGGAATTTATTGTTCGGCGAGTTTCCTTAGATTCGCCAAGCCTTGTTCATAGACGCTGGTGACTGCCTTGGTTGCCGCTTCGTCGCTTAAATTCGGCGGTGGGTTATTGTTGGGGAATGCGCGATAGAATCCGCCGCGCCAAGTTACTTTTGAGGTGCCGTTGCCGTTGTCAGCTACCGCGAGAAAGGACGCATACGTGGATACGGGGAGGACGGCGTTGTCGGTCTTCACGATTTTGTATTTATAGGTCATTGACGCCGCATCGTAGAGCTGCAGTTCTTCAATAATTTGCGGACCGTCTTTCTTGCCAACGCTCAGGGTTCGTTTGCCGCCGGCTACATTGCCGCCATCAGCCACGCAGTTGGCGATCGCCGGATGCCATTTTGAAATCGAGCAGAAATCGGCAATTAATGCCCACACCTTGGCCGGCGGCGCGTTGATGGTGATGTCCTTGATGACTTTTTGGCGCGACGGACCGTGAGCCAACGTTGGCATTGCGAGCAACAGGCCCATGACGAGTAACATGAAACGGCGAATCATCGGCAACCTCTCTTTAAAACTGCAGTTGAGCCATGAGCATATGTCCACACGCCAATTTAATGAAGGGCGCTCCATCGCTAAACGCTGCGGGTGGCGCCGCCTCGCCGCATGCCTATTGGTTTTCGGATCCCCGCTCACGCACGCGAGTGGCGACGTCATCACCTGTTCGGTGGTCCTGCAACGAGGCGATGGTTTGATAATCGAACTCGACGCTGAGCTCGCTGTCACGGCAGCAGCGCGCGCCAAGGGCTTGATGGGGCGCACGACCTTGACCGCCGGATACGGAATGTTGTTTGACTTCGGGAGCGCGCGCGCGGTCGCGATGTGGATGAAGGATACCCCACTCGCGCTCGATATTTTATTTCTAAACGCCGCGGGCCGCGTGGTTCAGATCGAGCGTGGTACGACGCCCCTGTCTACCGCGCTTATTTCGACGCAGCAACCCGTACGATACGCCTTGGAAATCAACGCCGGTGAGGCCGCAGATCTCGGTATCGACAAGACAACTCGATTGCGGATTGACAGACTTGCCAATTGTGGCGGCGGCCGGCAGTCCGTTAAGCCGCGATTACGTACGGGGCGTCCGTCTAATGGGTTAGTGCTTCGGCGCCGCTGGGCTTGATCTGCCGTGCAGCGCGTCCAGCCCTTTGGCGAAACCCTCAAGCTTTACTGGCACTTCGATGGGATGCCGTTGAGCGTCATGGAATACCACCGTGATCTGCGTGCTATCGCGCAAGGCGCGGAGCAAATCGTCTTTAAGCTTTAAGCCCGCACGGCAACCGTTGGGCTCGCAGCGTTCGACCGGGATTTGGACTGGTTCGTGGTCGCTCACACGGAGGCTCACGCCCGGCGGCAGCGAGATCCCTAGCGGCAGACTCAACAGTGCAATGGGCTCACTGGCATTGGGCACATAACCGACCGCCACTTGCAGCACGCGTTGTCCGCCGTCGCGTAGGACCAAATTCTGTAAGAGGAAACAGCCGCCTTCCTTGCCGTCATGGGCTGCTTCACATTTGGCGGTCCAATTGCCGTAGGTTTCCGCGTCGGCCGCCGAGGCCACAGTGGGCAGACCACTAACCACGCCGACGAGGCAGGTCGCGGCGCATAAGCCCAGCCAGTTTCTCATGGACCAGTCTCTCATGAATTTGGATCGCGAATACCAAAAAAGGACGTTTGCACTTTACCGGAACTCGCGCAGGCTAGCCACCGAACGAGGGTCTGTGAGGCGTCCACCGCTGGCCGTGAATTCGCGATCGCGATACGCTGGGGCCGTGAACGATTTCGGCTTTCACCCAGCAGTCAGCGCTTGGTTCGATCAGAGCTTTGCGGGGCCGACTGCGTGTCAGACGCGGGCCTGGAATGCCTTGGCGCACGCGCGGCACACCTTGGTGGCGGCGCCGACGGGATCGGGTAAAACGCTTGCCGCGTTTCTCACCGCCATCGACAGCTTGGTTCGGCAAGCTGTCGATGGCGTGCTAGCGAGCGGTGTCCAGGTCGTTTACGTATCACCGTTAAAAGCGTTAAGCAACGACATCAACCGCAACCTTGATGTGCCGCTCCGCGGTATCGAAGCGGAACTCCAGGCGCAGGGTTACAGCGCAGTCGATATCCGTACCGCGGTACGGACCGGCGATACGCCACAGGCCTTGCGCGCCCTCATGCGGCGGCGCCCGCCGCACATCCTCGTTACCACGCCAGAGTCCCTGTACATCCTACTGACAAGTGATAGCGGTCGCGACATGTTGCGGACCACGCGCATGGTCATCGTGGACGAAATTCACGCGCTAGCCGGTAACAAACGCGGCGCTCATTTAAGTCTGACGCTCGAGCGCTTGTCGGCGCTCACCGCCGCGCGGCCCTTGCGTGTTGGATTGTCGGCCACGCAAAAGCCGCTAGACGAGATCGCGAAATTTCTGATTGGGTCGGCAACTGACGCGACGCCGGCGTTTGAAATCGTCGATGAGGGACATGGGCGTGCGCGCGATCTCGCGATTGAATTACCCAGTGCGCCGCTCGAAGCCGTACTCTCCGGCGACGCGGCAGGGGAAAATCATGAGCGAATCGCGGAGCTCATTCGCGCGCACCGCACGACGTTGGTGTTCGTCAATACGCGACGCATGGCGGAGCGGGTCGCGAAAGCGCTGAGCGATCGCATTGGCGCCGATGCCGTGTGTTCGCATCACGGCAGCATGGCGCGCGAACTCCGTTTGCATGCCGAACAGCGCTTGAAGTCAGGTGAACTGAAGGCCTTGGTCGCCACGGCGTCACTCGAACTCGGCATCGATATCGGCGAGGTCGATCTGGTGTGCCAGATCGGCACGACGCGGAGTCTCGCTGGACTTTTGCAACGCATCGGGCGGTCCGGCCATCGACTTGGCGCAATCGCCAAGGGTCGCTTATTTCCACAAACACGCGATGAACTGGTGGAATCCGCGGCCTTGCTCGACATGACCCGGCGCGGCGAGATCGACGCGATTGAAATTGCGGGTCCGGCGCTCGACGTCCTGGCGCAACAAATCGTCGCTGAAGCGGCGTGTCGTGATTATGGGATCGGCGAGTTGTTTGATCTGGTGCGCGGCGCATATCCGTATCGCGCGCTCGCGCGGAGAGAATTCGAAACGGTACTTACCATGCTGGCTGATGGGTATAGCTTTGCGCACGGTAAGCGTGGTGCGCATCTGCATCTCGATCGTATTAATGGCGTGGTGCGTGCGCGACCCGGCGCACGGCTCGTGGCGGTGACCTGCGGCGGCGCGATCCCGGATACAGCCGACTACCAGGTGTTGGTCGAACCAAGTGGTCACATGGTCGGTACCGTCAACGAAGATTTTGCGATTGAAAGCCTGCCGGGTGACATTTTTCAGCTGGGGAATAATTCGTGGCGGATCCTTAAAGTCGATTCGGCTGCGGTCCGCGTGGCCGACGCCGCCGGGCAACCACCGAATATCCCGTTCTGGCTGGGCGAAGCGCCGGCGCGCAGCGCCGAGCTCTCGTTAGCGGTATCGCGCTTACGCGCCGAATTCGCCGAACGCGTTGATGCAAATAGCGGCGATACACGCCAACCCGGCATCGAAGCCTGGCTAACCGATGAAATCGGAATCGATCGGGAGGCGGCGGCACAAATCTACGAATACTTATTGAGCGGCTATCGCGCGCTGACGGCGATGCCAACTCAAGAGACACTGATCCTCGAACGGTTCTTCGACGAATCCGGTGGCATGCAATTGGTTATCCACTCGCCGTTCGGCGCGCGCATCAATCGCGCGTGGGGGCTGGCCTTGCGGAAGCGATTTTGCGGTCAGTTTAATTTCGAACTACAGGCCGCTGCGGTAGAGGATGCCATCGTGATTTCGTTGGGTGCGATGCATAGTTTTCCGCTCGACGACGTGTGGCGGTTTCTTAATCCGAATACCGTGCGCGATGTGTTGACCCAGGCGCTGTTGGACGCGCCGATGTTCACCGTCCGCTGGCGCTGGGTTGCCGCCTGCGCTTTGGCCATCATGCGCTATCGCGCTGGACGTAAGACGCCGCCGCGGTTGCTGCGTATGCAGGCCGAAGATCTGGTTGGTTTGGTTTTTCCTGAGCAGCTCGCGTGCGCTGAAAATTTACACGGCCCGCGCCAGATCCCCGATCATCCCTTAGTCCAACAAGCGGTCGCGGATTGCTTGAACGAAGCGATGGATATTGCAGGACTGGAACGCTTACTCACGGCGATAGCCGGCGGCGAAAAACGACTGCTCGCGCGCGATCTCACCGAACCTTCGCCGTTCGCGCAGGCCGTTCTTAATGCCAATCCTTACGCCTTTCTGGACGACGCACCGCTGGAGGAACGCCGCACGCAAGCCGTCCACAGTCGACGCTGGTTGGACTCGACCACGGCGAGCGATTTAGGCGCGCTTAATCCGGCGGCGATTGCGCGCGTTAAATCGGAAGTATGGCCCGCGCCGCGCTCGGCGGATGAATTACACGAGGCGTTATCGCTGCTCGGTGTTGTGAACCCGCAAGATTTAGTCTCGTTTGGCGAAAGCGGCGCCGCCGAAACATTAAGCCAACTGCGCGGCTATTTCGCCGAATGCGCGCTGCTCTCGCGGGTGGTCGAGCTTCCGCTCGACAACGGGCTGAGCACGGTGTGGATGGCCGCTGAAAACACTCCGTTAATGACGGTGTTGTGGCCGTCGCGTGCCGCGACGGTGCGAATTCCTGAGATCAATGCGGATGCGTTGCATCCGGTAGTGTCGCGGGCCGACGCAATCGCGATTGTTGTCCGTGGTTGGCTCGAAGTTTGTGGACCCATCACCGCGTCGGTGCTTTCGCGAAAAATTGACGTGAGTCGAGCGGAAACGGAACACGCGCTCTTAACGCTGGAATCCGCTGGCATTGTTTTACGTGGACACTACCTCCAAGGTGATGACACGGAGTCTGAATGGTGCGACCGTCGGCTGCTCGCGCGTATTCATCGCTACACGCTCAATCGCCTGCGCGCCGAGATCGAGCCGGTAGCGGCGGCTTGCTATCTACGTTTCCTCTTCGAATGGCAGTACGTGGCGCCCACCGCTCAGGTGGAGGGCTTACAAGCCACGCAGCAGGTCCTCGAACAACTCGCCGGATTCGAAGCGCCCGCGGCGGCATGGGAAGCGACTATTTTGCCGCTGCGAGTGCGCGACTATTCGGGTGACTATCTCGAACAGCTAACCACGTCGGGGCGCTTTGCCTGGCTGCGGCTGTCGCCGCGACAAGGCACCGGCCGCTCAGCGGGGCCAGTTAAGGCGATGCCACTCGTGATTTTGCCGCGAGCGATGCTTCCCACCTGGCAACGCATCGGTGCCGGCACCGATGCTCAGGAAGCCTTAATGAGTCCGAACGCGGTGCGGGTTTGGCGGTGTCTCAAAACGCAGCGTGCGTCTTTTTACGACGACATTGCGTTCGGCACCGGGTTGCTGAAATCACAATGCGAATCGGCACTCGGCGAATTGGTCGCGGAGGGCTGGGTCACGTCGGATAGCTTCATTGGCTTACGCGTGTTGCTCACCCCAAGCGCAAAGCGCCGACCATTGAATGGCGCGCGACGACGACGGGTGTCGAGCGCCAGCATCGAAGACACTGGGCGCTGGGATCTGATCAAGGTGGCAACGCCGCTCGCGGCACGAGGCGCGGACCATGATGCCTTCATCGAAAATCTCGCGCGCACGCTGTTACGGCGCTATGGAGTGATTTTTCGCCGGGTTCTCGAACGCGAACTTTGTCTCGGGCGGTGGCGAGAAATATTGCGGTGTCTGCGTCGCTTGGAAGCGCGCGGCGAAATTCGTGGCGGGCGTTTTGTCGACGGATTCTCTGGTGAGCAATTCGCATTGCCGGAAGCGCTCGAGTTGTTGCGTCGTCTGCGCGCACAACCTGGGTCGGGAGTAATCGTCGCGATCAGTACCGCGGATCCATTGAATCTTGTTGGCATTGTCACGCCGGGTGTGCGCATCCCGGCGACGTTAGGCGGTCGGATCGCCTTTCAGGATGGCGAACCGGTGGGCGTGCAAATTGGGTTGGATGTGCGAATTCTTAAATCCTTGGGCGCCGGGAGTGAAATGCGAATTCGCACGGCGTTGAGTGGAGTGGAGGCGAATCGTCGCCTGCAACGCTACGGGCCACGCTAGCGCGAATTCTGTCGGCGTAGCCTAGTCGATGAAAATTGTCATTGCGCCCGACTCCTTCAAAGAGAGTCTGTCCGCAGTCGCGGTAGCGAACGCGATTGAACGCGGCTTGCGCCACGTGCTGCCGCGGGCCGAACTCGTCAAAGTACCGTTAGCCGACGGCGGTGAAGGAACAACTGCCGCGCTCGTGGCGGCGACGGCGGGGAAAATTTATCGCCGCACGGTGACGGGTCCGCTTGGTGAACCGGTGCGCGCCACGTTCGGGATTCTTGGCGATCGCGCCACGGCAGTCGTGGAAACGGCCGCGGCATCAGGTTTGCCGCTGGTGCCCGTTAATTCGCGCAATCCACTACTGACGACGACCTACGGGACCGGTGAACTTATTCGACATGCGTTAACCCACGAGGTACGGCGCCTGATTGTTGGCGTTGGCGGCTCAGCCACCAACGACGGTGCGGCCGGCATGATGCAAGCTCTTGGCGCACGATTCTATGATTGCGACGAGTGCTTAATCGATAATCACGCCTATGGCGGCATGCTTGACAGGATCACGCGGATCGATTTATCCCAATTGACGCCACGCTTAGCAGAAGTCGAAGTCATCATCGCCTGTGATGTGCGCAATCCATTGGTAGGGCCGACGGGCGCCGCTGCGATCTACGGGCCGCAAAAAGGCGCGACTTCGAAAATGGTGGTGGCTCTCGACGCCAATCTTCACCAATTTGGAGTGCGTTTGGAGCAAGCGACCCAGTGCAAATTCATGCTTAAACGCGGCGCCGGCGCAGGCGGCGGCCTGAGTGGTGGCTTGATGGCGATTGCCGCCGGTAAGTTAAGGCCAGGTGCGGATCTGGTGATGGAACTAGTCGATCTTCCTCGAATTTTGCACGGCGCGGCGTTGGTCATCACCGGCGAAGGTCAAATCGATTCACAAACGATGTTCGGTAAAGTACCGGCGGCGGTGGCAACGCTCGCGCGCCGAGTGGGAGTTCCAGTCGTCGCGCTCGGGGGTGCGTTGACTTCTGACTCGCGCCAGGTACTACGCCGCGGCATTGCTGCGCTGGCTTCCGCCGTGGCCCGTCCGATGTCACTCGAGACGGCTTTGAAGGACGCGGAGTCCCAAGTTCAGGATGCTGCGGAAAGAATCGGTTGCTGGATTAAGCTAGGCTTCCGGTTGGCTGGCAAGGAAGGTTGTTAACTCACGACGCTAAGCATCGGCGCATGTGACACGCGCTGCTTATAAGGCGAAGACCTTGAGGACAAACGGATACCAAGCTGCAAGCATCACGACCAAGATAATCGCTTCGACGCGGATCACGAAGCCAAGGCGCTGCCGTTCGTTGTTCGTCGAATCGGACATGAAGATCCGCAACATCGTCATATCGAGTGGAATTGAAAACGCCAGAATCACCATGAGGGTCGGGGCGATGACGGTTGGGAAAATTCGCCAACTATGTAGATCAGCCGTGCCATCAACAAAGGGCCCCATTCCAGTAATCACCAGTGCCGACGCCAGCAATAGACTGCGTAAAACGCCGAGCTTTTCGAGATATCCACGCGGCACGGAAATTATTCGCTTCGGCATTGAAGGGTGCGCCACTATAGCCTATGTCGAGAGCGGTTAGACTTAGAAACTATCCACCGCAGCAGGCCCATCGCAACGAGGTTACAGCATGCGATTTTCAAAGTTCGCTGAACGATTTGCTAGCCACAGTGGTACGCGGCAACTTATGGATGATCTTGGACAGTTGCAACACAGCGATCTTGAGATACTGAATCTAGGGGGTGGAAATCCCAGCCGCATTCCCGAAGTACACGACTGGTTCAGTAACAAACTGCGCGAACTAGCCACGGCACGTGAGTTGGATAATACGTTCGCAGCTTACGATTCGCCACAAGGTAACCAGCCATTTATCCGCGCGTTCGCGCGATTTCTATCGGCTCACTGCGGCTGGCCGATTAGCGCATCTAACGTGCTCTGTACCGCTGGCAGTCAGGCAAGCTTTTTCCTGCTCTTTAACGCATTTTCTGGCGCCTATGCCACCGGCGAAAAACGCCGAATCCTGTTGCCACAGATGCCGGAATATATCGGCTATACCGATTTGTGTTTGGAGGCGGACGCCATTTTCAGTGTGCCGTCGAAAATCGCACTGACCGGCGACCATCGCTTTCGCTATTCGTTGGACACCGTGGCGCTGGAGCAACTCGACGGGACAGTGGGCGCGATTTGCATTAGCCGACCGACTAACCCGACCGGCAACGCCATCAGCAACGCGGACTTAGAGTGGTTATTGCGTCTGGCTGAAGCGCGCGATATTCCGCTGATCTTGGATAATGCTTACGGGAATCCACTGCCCGGAATTCTATTTCCGACAGAGTTGTCGCCGCCACGCTGGTCGAAACATTTGGTGGCCTGTTTCAGCCTTTCAAAACTTGGCTTGCCGGGGTTGCGAACCGGCATGGTGGTTGCCGACGAAGCGTTAATCGATGTCTTGATCAGCGCCAATGCCACGCTGGCCCTAGCCAATAATTCCCTGGGCGCGCGGTTGGTGCTGGACCTCTTGGTGGACGATCAGCTTGCAGTATTTGCAAAGCAAATCATTCGCCCGTTTTATGCCACGAAATCGCGTCAAGCCATCGCGTATTGCGATGCGGCGTTTGTGGGCCTGGACTATCGAATCCACGAATCGGATGGCGCAATTTTCTTGTGGGTCTGGTTTGCGGGATTACCGATAACGGCGCAAGCGCTTTATCAGCGCCTGAAGCAGCGCGGAGTCCTCGTGATTCCAGGACATCATTTCGGACCTGGTCACTCTGGGGCGTCGAAACATCTGGAGGAATGCATTCGCATTTCTTATGCGCAGCCCGAAGCAACGTTGCAACGGGGAATTGCGGCTATCGCTGACGAGGTCCGTGCGGCTTATATCCGCGGACAGCAGTAGTCAGGGTACCGTGGGGACTTTGGTTAAGCCGCAGTGCGTTTGCGAGTCCTAATTCTTGAGAGAGTGTTGGCCTTGAGCTGACACTCGAGCCAACAAATCCGCTCGACCAATCTAACTTTAGCGATCCCAGCCGGATTCCATAAACACACCCCGACGGTGTAGCCGAGGGCGTTCTCTTTCAACGCGAGCACCCGGCATTGGAAGCGGTGCCGGTCGTGGCGCACTGGGATGAGCACGTCAATCGAAGTCCCTACGGCCACGTAGCAACCTGAGAAAAATTCAAATTCAACGCTGCGGGGTGTGTCTCGCGAGGAGTTGAAGGCCTGCACCCACCGTACCCACGGGGGGGCAGGCCTGAACTCAAGGGGAAAGTTATTGGGATGTTTTACTAACTCACTGGCAGCACGCACCTTAACTGGCGCTTTTCTAAGACTTTTTATAAACGGGACTAAATTGGGCATTACTGCCTTGGGTAAGGCGGTAGGTTCGTTGGTCGAGGCGGTTTGATGCATCCGTTGGACTCTATCGGATTAATCAGCTACGGCCCGTATGTTAAGCGGTTAGTGAAGTTAACCGCAAGCGATTCTTATTCTAGGCAATCAAAATAAATCAAATAATTTTAGATACTTAAATTTTAGACCTAGAATTATTCTATATTCATAATTTATGAAACCGTTTGTGCGTAATCTCCCAGCTGACAACCTCGGCGTACCGGTACGGCACCCGAAATAATAGTGGAGCCGCAGTCATTTCGTGTTAATCCTCAATCAATCTGGTTTGCGGCCCTCACGATCTCATGACCAAACTCCATTTAAACCTCGATGAATTTCCCACGCTCGCCAACAGCCGCGTGTACTCGCTTGAGTTGATTAGTCAGTTGGAACGAGCAATCGCCTCGCGAGCGCCAATGCTAACGCCGCTGTTATGCGTCGCGGCGGGAGGCTCATTAGGTCGCCTAGAGGCGCGGCTCGGGTCCGATTTGGATTCGATTATGTTGTATGCGCCCGGTGCTTGGGCGCCGCTGGCCGGTGACGAAGTTGCGTCGATATTATTTTTCTGTGCGGCCGAATGCGGTCTTAAGGCGCCCAAACCTTGGGGAATCTATCGCACCCCCATCAAACCCGAAACGCTTTGGGCGGCGAGTAGTTTTGGCGATCTCGACGAGGCGCCGTCAGTCTTCGGAACGCGGATTCAACTCCTGCTTGATGCACGTCCTCTTTACGGGCACGCGTCATTTAAGCAAGTGCGCCGCGAGATCCTGTGCTGGTATGCGGCGCCCGCGACCTTTGGGATGGATGACCGATGGGCATATTTGCGGCGCGATCTCGCGCGTTACGTTAACGCGTACACGAATTGGCAATTGTTCAAGCTTGAGCGCAGCGTTGATGACAGCTGGCTAGTCCGCCAGGCTAAGCTTCGTTCTTCGAGATTCCTCACGTGGCTGGGGCTGTGGCTCGTCCTTGATTCGCTCGATCAATTAGTGGATCCGGCGCCGGAAATAATCGACGCGTTATTTGATTTGACGCCACTCGAACGGGTTGCTCGCACCATGGGGTATGCGGCTCCCGCACTGTTTCGCACTTTGCTCGTGAACTATGAGCGCGTGATGACGATTTTCGCCGAGCCTGAGGCACGCCATGAATTACTTCAGCGCGGTCCGGAAGGGGTGCCGAGCGACGCGCGCGGGGTGTCCAAGGCTTTCGATTCTATTCTCGTAGCGACGGATAACATGCGTAGCGCGGTCGGACAGTTTATGCGCTTGAGTTCGCGCCCCACGCTCGCCAATTATTGGCTTTGAGATCCGAGATGCGACGCAAGATTATTCAGCGCGCAGCGCCTCGCCGGGCGCAATTTGCGCGGCACGCCAAGCCGGATAAAGGGTCGCCAGCACGCCAATAAAAAACGTAACGGCGGAGACCATCGCGACATCGCTAAAGGCGACCTGAGTTGGCAGATAACTGATGTAGTAGACGTCTGGCTTAATGAACTGCACACCGAACAGCTGTTCCAACCAATGCATCAGCGGATCTGCGTATCGTGCTCCAAGCAGCCCGCCACCAATCCCGAGCGCGATACCGCTAGCAGCGATAATGACGCCCTGGGTCACGAATACCGCGAGCACGTTGCGTCGGCCGTAACCCAACGTCCGCAGGATGGCGATATCGCCAGTTTTTTCTTTCACAACCATGATCATCGAGGCAATGATATTAAACGCGGCGACCGCGATGATCAGAGACAGAATCATGAATAAAATTCGTTTCTGAGATTTCAGTGCGACGAAGAAGTTTTGATGGTATTGCGTCCAATCAAGCGTGGCGTAACTCGCGCCGAGCACCTGTTGCAGGTGTTGCGCGAGTTGCGGCGCTTGTTGAGAGTCGTTGAAGCGAACGCGTAGCCCGGTCACTGCGTCCTTGAAACCATAGATTTTGGCGGCTTGTTCTAAATCCAGGATCGCGAAGGTTGAATCAAATTCATGCATGCCGGCGCTGAAGACTCCGGTCACCATTAGCGGTTGATATAGCGGCAGTAACATCGATCCGTGATCGCTCCAACGCGGCAAAATCAAGGTGACGATTTCGCCCTCGTGTACACCCAGGTTGCTCGCCAATGTCTTGCCGATAAACGTGCGCGGTGGACCCGCGGTGGAGCTCAGCTTGGCGAGCGAACGGCCGGGTAAGTACTGATGCAGGTTTGAGACATTAGCTTCGCTCGCCGCCGGCACGCCATAGACGACGACGCCACGCACTTGACCTCGATAATTGAGCATGCCGCTGCCGCGGATAAAGGGTTCGACGCCAGTGACCTGGGGTGTCGCGCGAAGTTTGTCGGCGACCTGTCGCCATTGTTCGAGCGAACCGCCGAGTTTGAATACCGAAGCATGCGCCGTCATGTCCAAGATATGACGACTGACTTCGCGTTCGAAGCCGTTCATCACTGACAACACGATGATTAAGACCGCAGCGCCTAGGCCGATGCCAAAAACCGACGCATAGGAGATAAACGTCGCGAATCGATTGCGGCGTTTAGTACGCAAATAGCGCAGAGCGATGAATAGCGATAGCGGTTGATACAAAGGTCTAATACCACGCGCGCCCGGCGCCAGGCGACTTAAGCTGGTTGAGCGCGCTTTTTAGTCAGACGCCGGTTCGACGCACAGTCCCCACAGCACCTTGTAACGATTGCGCGATGTTTTTTGAATCGACCATAGCAATTCATCAGGCTCGCGCAGCGGTCCGTTGCCGCGCCAGGCTTCAGTGGCCTCTGGAAACATGTCGCGGGTCGCGAGCCCGGCCCGAATCAGACGCTCACGGGTGCTGCAATACGTGACTCCGATGGCATCGCAGTAGACTTCGATCGGTTCCTCATTCGCGCCCATGCCGATAGCCTCATGTGTACGACTCCCGCATATATACCAGCGATCGTCGCAGTTCTCAAAACGTCCAGGACAAGCTCACTGATCCAAAATTGTGCCGGCGGCGTTGGAGCGTGAACTCGCGCGTCCTAAAATCTTGAGCATAAGACAGTTTTAGTCGATGAAACGTCAGGCTAACGCCAAGTATCAGATCGCCCACTAGCGGCCGCTTATCCACGGAATGACTCGAGGCGAAGCTGTTGCCATCCAGAAAAATATCGCGAAGCACGACGCGACCACTTACAGCGGCGAAAAAATGCGCGCCAAAGGGCTCGAAATTATTCAGCCGCGGATCGTTTACCGCGCTTGGCGCATTGGTATCGCCGCCGGGCCGAATTACCGACGTGCCGAAGTCGGCCGGCAGATTCCAGCCGAAGCGAAATTCCGCGCCGCCGTTTAGATAGGTGAAGACGTTACCCACCGCACCGCCCACATGGGTAATGAGATCGTAACCCATCCCGCTTGAATTGGTACTGCCGAATGGTCGCCGCTTGTGTTCATAGATTAAAGCGAGTCCAGGTTCATTTTTTACCTGATGTGCCCATCCCTTTGCGTCGGGTAAGTTCCGCACGTCGTGCACAAAGTTTTGCGCGTCTTCTGCTAACGACCATGGCCCGACGACGCCAGCCTGGAGCTCAATGGTGTCCAGCCGTTCTTCATCCTTGCTGATAAAGCTGAGCCCCCCGTACAGCCATCCCGCGTACGGTCGATCATTAACGACCAACTCGCGGGTGGCGGTGTTTTGCGGAGTATAGATTTGCTGCCCGAACGTGAGTCCCACGTTGTGTTGGCGATGGGGTAAATTGATGAACGGCAGATGCGAAACAAAGCGCAGAATTAACGGCGGCACTTGCCGCGCCTGCTCATAGCGCGCGATATCGCGCGATAACCAGCCGATCTGGATGCCGTTCGTATATTGCTCATCCATGTTGCCGAATAAATCATTCTCAAACATGAACGTAAACGTCGAACTATCGGCAGGCAGACGCAGCACGGCACCGAAACTCACGCGCGAGACAAGCAAAATAACGATCCACGGCAACTGACGCATGACGCGAGTTTGACCTAATCGGCAGCCGACGACCATCTTGCTTTTCCCACCGCAAACGCTCAAGGTTTATCGTCGCAATACCCGCCGGGAGAATGACCATGCTGGGAGCTAGAAAACGCTTAGCCATGCCAAGCGCGAACGATGCCTTGCCGGGGCGTGCAACGGCATTGTCGATTACTAACCGACATTTTGTCCTTGGCACTCCCTTGTTGCCGCCGTTCCCGGCGAATTCGGCGCTCGCCTTGTTTGGCCTTGGTTGCTTTTGGGGCGCCGAGCGTAAGTTTTGGCAGCTGCCGGGAATCATTAGCACGTCAGTCGGTTACGCGGCCGGCTACACCCCGAATCCAACCTATGAGGAAGTGTGTTCTGGGTTGACAGGCCACAACGAAGTCGTGCGCGTGGTGTTCGATCCGAACGCGGTCAGTTTCGAATCCCTGCTGCGCGTGTTTTGGGAAGCGCACGATCCCACCCAGGGCGTGCGCCAAGGTAACGATGTCGGTACTCAGTATCGCTCTGGAATCTATGTCCACGATGCCGCACAACGGGTCCAGGCCGAGCATATGCGTGATAGCTATGCGCAGTCGTTACGCGCCGAGGGCCACAACGCGATCACCACCGAAATCATCGCCGCGCCAGCGTATTACTACGCCGAAGATTATCATCAGCAATATCTCGCCAAGAATCCCGGCGGCTATTGTGGCCTCGGCGGTACCGGCGTGCGCTGTGCAATTGCTTAAGTGTCCGACCCCGGCGTGCCCGGTTCGAATTTCACGTCGTCCAGAAATTAATAGGTGACCTCCCGATGAATGATCGCTTGCGCTTTGGCATATTCATGGCCCCGTTCCATGCGCCGGGACATAATCCAACACTCGCGCTGCAGGGGGATCTGACGCTAATTCAGCATTTGGACGCGCTGGGCTATGACGAAGCGTGGATTGGTGAACATCATTCGGCGGGTATGGAGATCATTGCGTCGCCTGAAGTGTTTATCGCGGCCGCCGCCGAACGCAGCCAGCGGATCAAATTGGGCACTGGCGTCATCAGTGTCGGCTATCACCATCCGCTGTGGATCGCGGAGCGAATTGTGCTGCTTGATCATTTAACGCGCGGTCGCATCATGCTGGGCGTTGGGCCGGGATCGCTGCCGACCGATGCGGCGATGATCGGGATCCCGCAGTCCGAAACCCGCGATTTACTCGAACAGGGTTTCGATCTGGTCATGCAGTTGTTGCGCTCGGATGAGCCCGTCACTTTCAAGAATCAGCGGTGGGAGCTGAAAAACGCGCAGCTACATCTGCGGCCGTATTCCAATCCGCTGTTCGATGTCGCGGTCGCGGCGGTGGCTTCGCCGTCGGGACCGCGCCTGGCGGGTAAGCACGGTGTCGGCCTGTTGTCGCTGGGCGCGACGCAAACCGCCGGGTTCGATTCGCTGGGCTTGCATTGGAATGTCATGGAGGAGCATGCCGCGCATTACGGCACGAAGGCGGATCGCGATAAATGGCGCTTGGTTGGCGTCGTGCATTGCGCGGAAACCAAGGCGCAGGCCTACAAGGATGTCGAGTATGGTATCGAGCATTGGTTCAATTATTTCAAGACGGTTGCCGGGTTGCCGCATATGAACGTCAGCGGCGGTAGCGTGCGCGAAATGATCGATTTCGTGACGGACTCCGGCCTTGGCGCGATTGGCACCCCCGACGATTGCCGCGTGCAAATCGAGCGCCTGCAAGCGCAGTCAAACGGTGGGTTCGGCGCCTTCTTGATGCTCGCGCACGATTGGGCCAATCCCGAAGCCACCAAGCGTAGTTACGACCTCATCGCCCGCCACGTGATGCCCGAGTTTCAAGGGCAGGCCGCCGCGACGCGTAACGCACAATTACGGGCGACGACGCAGCGGGTCGAATTGGTCGAGCAACAACGGCTGGCGCTCGAGGCGATGTCCGCCAAGCACGAAGCCGAACGGCGGGCGCGCGCGAAAGCGTAAAGCGCTATTTTCGCCGCATCAATCTTCGGATTTATTGCGTGCGCTTAAGCCGACGAACCACGTAACCGCCCGCCATGACCAGTAATATCGCGGCCACGGCGAGATCTATTTCATGCGAGTAACTTTGCACCATTGGCCAATGTTCGCGCAGGCGCATTCCGCAATAGAGTAGGAAGCCATTCCACGCGGTCGCGCCGAGCAACGTTACGGCCATGAAGGGTAGGAGCGGCATGCGGCCGATCCCGGCCGGAATCGAAATCAGATGCCGAACTACCGGAATAAAGCGCGCGATGAATACGGTGGTGGCGCCAGCGCGCCGCTGAAAGAAGCGTTCGGTCCAGGCCAGGTCGTGCGCATTGAGCAATAGATACCTGCCAACCTTGAGCACCGCCGGTTTCCCCGCGTAAAACCCTAGCGCATACGAGAGCAATGATCCGACGAGCGAGCCGGCGCTTGTGACCACCAGTGCCAGCCACAGATTCCAGCGTCCATCGGCCACGAGAAAACCCACGAACGGCATTACCGCCTCGCTTGGAATCGGAAAAATCATACTTTCGAGCGCCATTAAAAAGCCGGCGCCGGCATAACCGGTGGATTCAAGCAGTCGGACGGCGTGGTCGGTAATAAACGCGGTGAGCACGATAACCTCGAGTTTAAAATTGTTTAGGCGGACTTCATTTTGAGCAGGCGCGTGAATCCGATCGCGGCCAATGGCGCGAACAGCGACAGCGCGGTGACGATAATGAGCAAGGTGCCGAGCTGACTATAATCCGCTGGCGTCGTCACGCTACCGTTCGGATCCACGACTTCGCGGGTGACGACAAAAACCTGATTTAAGTATTTGGTGCCGAGCTGAGCCGCGGAGAGCGCAAGATTCGTAAACGATGCCATCACGGCGAAGTAGGTGGCCTTCAAATGCGCGGGTGCGGAGTTCGCAATCCAGGCAAGCAGAGGCACCATCGAGATCTGGCCGAGCGGTGATTCCAGGGCAGTGTCGACAAGCGCGATGAAGCGCGCATCGACCACACCGTGGGTGAGTTGCGCAGTCCAATGATGTAATCCGTAGTACATCCCGACGGTCGGTAACGCCAGAATAAAACCGGCTAGCGTTAAAAAGCTAATGATATAGGCCATCGATTTTTCCGCCATCAGGCGCCGAAAGCCGAATAATCCAATCAATGTCAACACGCTAGCAATCAGTGATAAGCGCGCGAGAAAGCCCTGATCGAATTTCAGTTCATCGATCATCCACCACGTCGAGCCGGCGCCTGGACCCGGTAGCGCGCGAAATACAAAAATTATTAGCGCGGTACCGACCAGCGTGTGACGCGCGGCGGGTTCCAGTTCGCGCACGAGGCGCCACATTAGAAAGCTGATCACCGAGAAGGAACTTAAGAAGATCGCTTCTTGGCCGTAGGTGAACGGCGATAAGCCGATCGTGACGGTGAGCAGGACGAAGACCGTGCTACCGCTCAAGATCCACCAGTTCGGTTCGGCAGGATCAGGATGCATTTCCAATAAGATACGCGCCTGGTCCGCCGCCATGCCACCGCCGACCAAAGTCTGAATTCGCCGGCGCTTGATCCAGCGGGCAAGCAACACGCCGCCGATTGAAATCACCGGGATGGCGAGCGCGAGTTCGTAGATACGGATGTAGATCGCGCGGGTGGCAACCGGATCGGCCTGGTCGACGCCGGCAAAGAGGATGACATTGGCTAGCGATACCAGCACGCCGCCGCTGATGATCGCCACGCGACCGAGCATTTGCATCGTGGTATTCATGATGCGGCGCGTTTCGTCCGGTACCGGCGCGCCCGCGGCATCGCGAAACGGCACGGCTTCCACCGTCATCGCATCCGCCACCGTGTCCTGCATCATGTAGCCGACCGGCGCTAGCAGACTGGCGAGGATGTACCACGTTTCTGCGCTCAATAGGGTCCGCATCGCGTCCGGTGCACGCAGCAAGCTCAGCATGATCAATAAACTGACGGCGATTAAACTGGCGCCGAGCCACACGAACCACGCCTTGTAGCGCCACAGTAAATCGACCAGATGTCCCATCGGCATTTTGAGCGCCCACGGGATCCCGGCCCAAAAGCCGATGGCGGCTAACATCGAGGCGGAGAGTCCGAGGAAATCCTTGACGAAGAAGGTGCCGACGATACTCGTCAGTCCCGAGACACCCGCCGCGACATACACCATCAGCGGCGGCAGGAATGCCACGCGAAATTCGCGCGCCAGGCTGCCCACGTGACGATCGAACCAGTGGGTGATAATAGCGATAGGATTGACCATGACGCGGCGCTAGCATCGCGGATTGTGCTACCGACGTCAAAGCCTCGACGGAAGAGGAGCAGCGGGGATCGGCTAAGTTCACCGCGCGCAATAAACCACGTCAGTGACCCCAAGGTGAAGTATGGCCGTGCACTATGTCTATCTCACGATAGCGATTGTCTCCGAAGTCATTGCGACATCAGCGTTGAAAGCAGCCGATGGGTTTAAGACCCTCGGCCCGTCGCTGCTGGTGTTTTTTGGCTATACCGCAGCGTTTTATTTTCTAAGCATCACGTTACGCACCATGCCGGTCGGGATTGCGTACGCGATCTGGTCGGGGGTGGGGCAGGTGCTGGTCATGATCATCGCTTGGCATCTGTATCGGCAGACTCTCGATGGCGCGGCCTTCGTTGGGATCGGGCTCATTATTTCCGGCGTGTTGGTCTTGACGTTGATCTCGAAATCGATGCCGCGCTAGCAGCCGGCAATGCCTTGATCGCGTCCGCGGATCAGTCTACAACGTCAAGCAACGAACCTCAGCGCAAACGCTAATTTAAGGGATGGATTATGGCCGATTACCAAATTTTCGAGATCCCGCGTTATACCTTGCAAGCGGGTGTCACGCTGGATCTGAAACTCGCCTATAAGACCTTCGGTAAGCTGTCCAAGGCGCGCGACAACGTCATCGTGGTCCCGACCTTTTATGGCGGGCGTCATCCGGAAACCGAATTCATGCTCGCCCCAGGGCGTGCCATCGACACTACTAAATACTTTGTCGTGATTCCGAATATGTTTGGTAACGGCTACTCGTCGTCGCCACACAATACGCCGGCGCCGTACGGACGCGGTGGCTTCCCGCTCGTCGGCCTGTATGACAACGTGATCTGCCAACACAAGCTGCTCACCGAGCACTTGAAGGTCAAGAAGATAAGGCTGGTCAGTGGGTTTTCAATGGGCGCGATGCAGTCGTTTCAATGGGGCGCGCTGTATCCCGATTTGGTCGACGCCATCGCGCCGATTTGCGGCGCGGCGCGAATTTCCGACCACAACTATTTATTCGTCGATAGCGCCAAGTCGACGCTGCAATTGGATCCGGACTACAAAGACGGTTGGTATGACGCGCAGCCGATCCGCGGCGTGCTGGCCTTTGGTAAGGTCTACGCAGCCTGGCTGTTCTCCCAAGACTTCATGCGCGGCGCGCATTACCGCGAACTGGGGCTGGGTGCGCGACGCGACGTGGTCTTGCTTACGCAGAATTATTTTTTGCAGAACGATGCGAACAATCTGCTCGCGATGGCGGATACCTGGCTCAACGGCGATATCAGCGCTAATCCAGTATTCAACGGTGATTTCAAACGCGCCTTGAAGGCGATTCGATGTCGGGCGTGTGTGATGCCGGGCGCAACCGACTTATATTTCCGAGTCGCCGATAGCGAAGCCGAGGTCAAGTTGATGCCGCACGCAGCATGCCACGCGATTCCTTCGGTATGGGGGCATGGTGCGGGTTTCGGCTTACACGCGGCGGACAATGTCTTCATCGATCAACATCTCCGCAAATTACTCGCGTGAGATGGAGCCGGGCATGCATTTCTGTTGGAAACGCGTTGGTACCTGGGTCGTGACGACCGCGCTATTGGCGGCGTGCGCCGAGGCCGATCGCTCGCAGATCTTCGACACGGTTACTTCGCCGCACGGCGACTACACCTTAAGCGCAATCGTCATTGAGCCATGGATTCCGCAAGGACCGTACTTTGTGGCGCTCGATCTCACGAGCACTAAAAATGCCGCGCCCCAACGCTTGATTAAAACCGAATTGGCGTATGACGGCGTGCCTTTCACCAAAAAAAATATTGGCGTTCGCTGGACGGCTGATCACACGGCGCTGGCCTGTTTGCGCGCGAGTGATCGTCCCGATCAAGGTGTTCAGATCAACGTCCACAGCGATGGCACGGCAGTGACTGATTTGCGGATCGGATGCTGAGCGCACATCTCAATTAACGCTTAGACCTTCAACGGAGGGCCAATGAACCGACCACTGCTAGTACTTAATGCCTTTGTCATTCGTGCGGATAGCACCGCACCGGCGGGCACTCGGGTTGCGCGACCACGTTACAACGTGAATCGCCACGGGGAAGGGATCGAGGATCCGGAGATTGCCGAGCGCACGCTCGCATTAACCGCGGAGCCGCAGCTCGAATGGGAAGCCTTCGATGAGTACTGGCGCAAGATCCACGGCCCGAAGATTCTACATTCCGAAGGGGCCGACGACGACCAAACGCCGCGGCTTGCTTACTATCTGCAGCAGCATCGGATCCCCGGTGGCCCGACGACCGAATTTCCCGCACCGTATCAACCCAAACTCGCGGACGAACACTTGGTCGCGACCCCCGCCCAGCACTGCGCACCGTACCGGCGTCCCGCCTGGGATGGCATGGCGCAGCTCGGCTATCGCAGCCAAGGCGACCTCGAAGCGTTTTTTAACGTTGGCCCTGGCAAATACGGCGACAAAATTGTGCCGGATGAGGCGGTATTTATTCGGGGATTCGGGTTTCATATCGCGGAAGAACAAGTAATCATTCAACACGGCGAGCGTCGCCGCGATCCGATCATTCTGTTGAAGCTGCATGCGCGTAACTCCACGTTGACCCGCGAACAGTTTCGCGGACGCTGGATGGCGCAACACGCGGAACTGATTCGACGGCTACCGCAGGCGCGCGAGTCGATTCGTCGCTATGCCCAACTCGTTAACGTCAGCAAGCCCGGGGATAAAATTTATGATCCCGTCGGCGATCGCTTCGATGGAGTAACCGCCCTGTCATTCGCGAACATGAACGATCTGGAAGATTTCCTTGCGAGTCCCGAATACGCGACGGTGCAGGCCGATGAAGCGGAATTCGCGCACGACACGACTTACTTCACGGCGTTGAATTACGCGATTCGAGATTTGACGCCGTAGCAGGCGTGTCCGCGATCCTCGAGTCGGTCCTTAAGATCGAAGTGCCCGGAGTCGCCGGTGTCAACTAGCCGGAAGCGCGCCCGCGTACCGTGCAGAACTCTGGCGATGCATCGTTTAGGACATCACATGATGTACACTAGGCGCACTCGCGACAGGAGAAACACTATGCGCACCACTATCAATCTGGATGATCAACTATTGGCCGAAGCACAGCGGATCACGGGAACGAAAGAGCGCACGACTTTGATCCACGAAGGGCTCAAGGCGCTTATCGAGCGTGAAAGCGCACGGCGCCTGGCCCGACTCGGCGGCACGGAACCTCGCTTGGAGTCCATACCTCGTCGCCGCGCCCGGACCAGATGATCCTGGTCGATACCTCGGTCTGGATCGCTCATCTGCGCAAGGGCGCGCCGGCACTAGCCTCTGCCCTAGAGCAGGGTCGAGTTCTGATGCATCCATTCGTCCTTGGCGAATTAGCTTGCGGCAATCTGAAAAATCGGCGCCAAGTGCTGCGCCTGTTGGGGGATTTGCCGGACGCACCGCAGGCGACGAATGCCGAGGTGATGAATTTCATCGAGCGACATGCGCTCATGGGCCGCGGCGTGGGCTATATCGACGCGCACCTCGTGGCTTCGGTCGCACTCGCCGGCACCGCGCGGCTGTGGACTTTGGACAAGCGTCTTGCAGCGATCGCCGCTGAGTTAAAGCTCGCCTACTACGGCAATGGCGTCTCGAAGAACGCATGAACTTAAACGCCTTCGAAGATCGTCAGGGCTGGTTAGGACACAGATCGGAGCGCATCACCACGCACTACTCACCGGCGGAATTAGAGCGCTTGAAAGGGACACAGCTGCTCCAGCCACACTTAGCGGTAACATTGGATCCCCGAGACGACCGAGCGTCTGAGGATTGCCATGGGATTAATCCGGTCGAAACGCCCAAATTCAGTCACTATCACGAGCGCGATGAGTGGCCGCGCATTGGCGGCGACGCAAGCTAAGATTGACACCGCGCGAGCGCATGCCTTGGCGTATTTGATCTCCCATCAAGCGGGGGATGGCCGGTGGATAAGCGCACCACGGCTCGACATTCAGACGACGGCGACCGCGTTGCTGGGGATGGAAGCGGCGGGGGTATCGATTGGATATCCACGCGCCGCGGCGCTTAATTGGTTGGACAACGCGCACGCTGGGAGCATCGACGCGCTCGCGCGCCAGGCGGCGGTGTTAGGTCGATCGGGTCGCGCTAGCGATGCCCTTTTTACCAACCTGACTGACGCGCGGTTCGAGCCCCATAAAGGCTGGGGCGCATACCCTCGTTTTCAAGAAGAAGGAGTCTGCATTCCACGCCGTTCGATCCTGTCCGCGACTGAGCGCGAAAGCCTGCTGGCACTGCCCGACGCCAAAGATGAGTTGATCCGGCTCTACACCTTCAACGACGCCGATCTGTCCCGCATTCGGCAGCATCGCGGTGCGGCGAATCGGCTGGGCTTCGCCGTGCAACTTTGCTACATGCGCTATCCGGGCATCACGCTCACTGCCGACGCGGAACCAGATGCACCCTACGTATGGTGGCAGACCAGCTCAAGTTGCCGGGCGATATCTGGAACGACTACGGCCAACGCGCCGAAACGCGACGCGAACATTTGTTGGAGTTGCAATCAGCCTACGGCTTCCAATCATTCACGACACTGAGCCATTATCGGGCTGCCGTGCATAGCTTGGACGATCTGGCCTGGCAAACCGACAAGGGTATTGTGCTGGCACGCGAACTGGCCGAGGGGTTGCGCCGCAAGAGCGTTTTGCTGCCAGCGGTCGGCGTGATGGAACGTATCTGCGCCGAGGCGATCACCCGCGCCAATCGGCGCATTCACGCCGCTCTGACCGACACCCTGACAAGCGTCCACCGGCAGCGCCTGGACGAACTCCTCAAGCGCAAGGAGGGCAGCAAAGCGACTTGGCTGGCGTGGCTGAGCCAATCGCCTGCCGGGGCGATCACGGGGTCAGTGACGCTGAAACTTTTTCGCACGGCTCCCGGTGCGTATTTCACGCAAGCCGGCCGGTGATTTCACGTGATGCCGGGCCACCGTTTCACGGAAGCCGGGTCGGTCTCGATAAGTGCGACGAGAGGTTCCGGTCGTCAGAGCTTGCCTTTTGCCTTCGTAACGCGCCACGCTTAGATCCAGAAACCCGGCGCGGTCGTGTTCGATCATCAAAAATGACGCTTATGGCCACGGTTCGGTACCAACACCATAAGGACGGCCTCGGCGCGGCCCTTGATCCCGCCGCGCTGCGGGGACAAGAACAGCAATGGTCTGGTCACGGACGATCCGTGCGATGTCGCGCCGCTGACCTATGATCCCGTGGGCCGCTTGACGGCGGGTGTGAATGCGCACTTCGAGAACGTCGCCTTCACCTACGATTCGGTGAACCGCATTACCCGTGGCACCGATGCGGTCGGCCAGACCCGCGATTATCGCTATGACGCGAATGGCAACGCCATTAGCGACACCTTACTCGTCGCCAGCCCAGGGGTTGCCCAGACTGCTCGACCGCACCAGTCACGCGTACGATGCAATGGATTTCACGGCATTCCGGTCTGTCGCGCCGTCCCACTAGTTCGATATCATCGTATAAACAGCCGCCTTAATCCTGCTCAAGTCTAAATTTCCAGGGCGGTCGATTATCAGTCCGCATCAACACGACGCATGACACTCAATCCCACAAATGCGCGAACAGCACTACGCTTCACACTCGGCATGTTGCTGCTGTATGGGCTTTTTTATTGGGCATATTTCTGTGTACCAGATGAGACCTTGCGCAACACGCTTTATTTGCAGGATTTTGTGCGTCCCAGCACGATACTCGTGAATTTCCTGTCGCCCGGTGAGCACGCAAGCGCGATGGCGAATCGTCTGGTCTCACTGCGCGCGGTGCTTGAAATCGTCCGCGGCTGCGATGGCTCTGGTGCCTTGTTCTTGCTGAGCGCCGCGATCCTGGCTTTCCCGGCCACCGGGCGGATGAAACTCAGGGGGATCGCGGTGGGCGCGGTCGCTGTCTATGCGTTGAACTTGCTGCGCTTGGCTGGGCTCTACTTTATCGCCGCGTATAAACCCGCGCTCTTCCTGCCGTTGCACATCTATTTCGTGCCGACGCTGTTGATCATCGTGGTCTGCCTGATCTTCATCGCGTGGACGGCGCTCGCCAGTGCCGGTCGTGATGGCGCGACACTTACTGCGTAGGATCGCATTGCGCTTAGTCGTCGCGTGGCTGGTGTTCGCGACTATCGGCTATGTCTGGGGTGACGCCATAGTCCTGCGTTACCTACCCCTGGTCGAGCGGACCATCAGAATAATTACCCCCGCATACTCTGCGAAAGTCAGTTTAGTTCCGCGCGCACATGGCACCCAATTACTGCTCGATGCACATGTCCTGGTGCCAATTCCGCTGGGACCAGGCCGCGAGATCCCGTTTGGTGAATCAGTCCCGGCCAGCGCGGATATCGCGCACGTGCTGGTCCCGCTGGTGCTTTTTTTCAACGCGCTCCTGGCCTACCCGGCGCGGCAGTGGCGCGAGCGCATGCTCAGCATCGTTATCGGGCTTCCAGTCTCCGCACTATTGCTTGCGTTGACGGCACCGTTTCAGCTGGTGGGGCTAATTGAACTCGCGATCCAGCAAGCATCTGAGGCGGACAACGTCGCGCGGGCGGTGCCGTTTGTGCTGAAGTGGATGGTCTTTCTCGAAGGTGGTGGCCGGTGGGTCTTGCCGATCGCCGCGGCAGTGCTCTGCATGAGTGGCGCGCGATGCAGGTTGGCTCAACGAAACTAGTGCTCTTCATTAGCATGGTTAATCGTCAGAACGTACGCGGAACTGTGCACGTGGGTCGACGACCGGCGCTACCTGGTGGAGTGCTTGGGTTGAAACGATAACGGGTTGACGGGAGAGTTGCCGGGTTTGTAATCTCCTGGTTTGCAGCCAACAGCACTGCATCACAGTTTTTTCAGATGCATAAACTCCAATTAAAGCACGCGCGGATTCCCTTGTGATCCGCCGTCCACCGGAATGATCGCTCCCGTCGTATAACTCGACGCCGCGCCCGCGAGATAGAGCGCGGCGCCAACAATTTCATGCGGTTGACCGCCACGTTGTAGCGGGATCCGCTCTTTCGCGCCCGCCGTAAACGCTTCCATATCCCACGCTTTTGAAATGTCCGTCAAGAACGGGCCGGGCATGATGCAATTGACGCGGACCTTCGGCCCATAGGCATACGCCATCGAGCGGGTCAGCGCATTCAAACCCGCCTTGGCCGAACAATAGGGCTCCGACATCGGGCTCGGCGTGACCGCCGCGGTGCTCGAAATATTGATGATCGAGCCGCCATCACCGGCCATCATGCGCTTGGCGACGAGCGCGCTTAACCGAAATGGCCCTTTCAAATTGATCCCGATCACTTTATCAAAGAGTTCTTCGCTGATTTCGTCGAGCGCCGGGTACAACGGCGAGAGGCCTGCGTTATTGACCAGAATGTCGACGCGCCCGAATCGCGCATACACGGCTTCGACCAGCGACTCGATCTCATTCCACTTGGCGACATGACAGGCCTGCGCAAACGCTTGCACGCCCTTGGCTTCTATTTCGCGCGCGGTTATTTGGCATTGTTCGAGCTTGCGGCTTGCAATGGCGACATGCGCGCCGTGCTCGGCGAATGCCAGCGCCATTTGGCGTCCTAGACCGCGGCTGCCACCGGTGATCAAGGCCACCTTGCCTTGCAGATCGAATAGATCCTTGCGCATGCTAATTACCCTTCGGAGAGCTTTGGTTCAACCATTTGAATGGTTGCGGTAGCGCTCGCCTGGCGGTGATCACGCGCGAGTGCAAGGTAGAACGCCGGCACGACAAACAGCGTGAAAAGCGTGCCAATCCCGAGTCCAGCCGCAATGACGAGCCCAATATGAAACCGGCTCACCGCGCCTGGCCCTTGCGCTGTCAGGAGCGGAATCATCGCGACGATCATCGACACCGTGGTCATCAGAATCGGTCGCAGCCGAATCATCGCCGCCGTTTCGACGGCATCGCGTTTCGATAGCCCGCGTTCGACTTGCAGTTGATTGGCGAACTCGACGATCAGGATGCCATTTTTAGCGATGAGCCCAATCAAGGTGACCAAGCCGACCTGGGTATAAATGTTGATCGTGGCAAAGCCCAGCATGATGAACGCCAGCGCACCGGCGATGGTCATTGGGACCGACATCATGATGATCAGCGGATCGCGCCACGACTCGAACTGCGCGGCAAGCACCAGGTAAATGACCACGGCGGCGAGCAACATGGTCGCGACGAGCGCTGCACCCTCTTGCACGTACTGCCGCGACACCCCGGCGTAATCCCAAGCGAACCCTTGTGGGAGGATTTTGTGCGCCTCCTGATCCAAATATTCGAGCGCATCGCCCATCGCCACCCCCGGCGCCGCCAGTCCTTGCAGTGTCAGCGCATTCAATTGCTGAAATTGCGAGCGTTCACTCGGTTCAACCGATTGTTTGAAGGACACGATACTCGACATGGGCACCAGCTTGCCGCTGACGGTTCGAATGTAATAGCCATCCAGCATCGATTGATCCGCGCGGAGTTGATCCGGAACTTGCGGAATCACCTTGTAGCTACGCCCTTCCAGGTTAAACCAATTAATGTAATTGCCCCCGAGCATGGTCGCCAATTCGCGTCCCACATCCTCCATTTGGATGCCTAAGGCACCGGCGCGATTGCGATCAATGACGACCGTGGTTTTGGGCCGCGCGAATTCCACGGACTTTTGAAGAAACATGAATTTGCCGCTTTGTACCGCACGATCCAGCAATTCGTCGACCGCGGTATTGAGTTCGGTGTAATCGGCGGGTGTCATGACCACAAATTGGATGGGCAAGCCACGACCCGCGCCGGGTAAGCTCGGTCGTGGAAAGGCTGATACCTGCATCCCGGTAATGTCATTTAATTTCGGCTGGAGATCGTTTTGAATGACCATCTGTGAGCGGTCGCGTTCAGCGATGGGCTTCAACTTAAAGCCGCCGAAGCTTGTATTGGGGGCGCCGTTAAACCCCAGAATAAAAAAGCTCTCGTTATATTCGGGAATAGTTTCGAAGGCCTTGATCATTTGCTGCGAGTAAGCCTTGGTGTAATCCAGGGTTGCGACTTCCGGACCGCGCGCGGCGACGAATAAAATCCCTTGGTCTTCAGTTGGCGCGAGCTCTTTCTGGCTGACGAGGTACATCGGAAACATGCTGAGCAAGACCAGCAAGCCGAAGACAATCATCACCGGCCAGCCGCGCAGCATCCAACGTAGGGCATCGCGATAGCCATGGGAAAGCGCGGTGAAGAAGCGCTCGACCATCGATTCGAACCGGTTGCCGTGGCCGGATTTAAGCACTTTGGAACTCAGCATCGGCGACAGCGTCAGTGCGACCACGCCGGAAATGAGCACGGCGCCCGCCAACGAAAAAGCAAACTCGGTAAATAGCGTGCCGACGAGGCCGCCGATAAAGCCAATCGGCGCGTAGACCGCGACCAGGGTCGTGGTCATCGCGATGATGGGCAAGCGCAGCTCGCGCGCCCCGATCAACGCTGCGTCTAAAGCGCTTAAGCCATCTTGCATGTGACGATGGACGTTCTCAACGACGACGATCGCATCGTCAACCACTAAACCGATGGCAAGCACCATCGCGAGCAACGTCAGCATGTTGATCGAATAGCCGAGCAGCAGCATCAGAAACGCCGCGCCGATAATCGAAAGCGGGACTGCGATCGCTGGAATCAAAGCCGCCCGAATCGAGCCGAGCGATAAAAAGATCACGAATAAAACGATCCCTACCGATTCGGCGAGGGTTTTAAAGACTTCGTTGATCGACTCCTCGATGAATTGACTCGCATCATAGGGAATGAAGACCTGTAAGCCGCTTGGCATTTGCGCTTTTATTTTTGGGATTTCATTGCGCACCAATTTAGCCACCGTCAGCGGGTTCGCGCCCGGCGTGGGATCGATGCCGATGTAGCTGGCGGTGTTCGATTTGTACCAGCTCGTGAAATTGTAATCCTCAGCGCCGAGTTCCGAGCGCGCCACATCCGAGAGGCGCACCAGCATTCCTCGGTCGGCACGAATGACGAGATTATTGAAATCGTCAACCCGGTTGATATCGGTGGTGGTATCGAGATCGATCCCGACGTATTGGCCACGCGTCGCGCCTGGGCCGACCAAATAATTATTTTTTTCGAGTACCTGCCGCACTTCGGCCGCGGTGACATTCAACGCCGCCATGCGTTTCGGATCGAGCCAAATTCGCATCGCATAGCCATTACGGCCGAAGATACCGGCCTTGGCCACGCCTGGGAGAGCCTGGAGTTGCGGGCGCACGACGCGTAGCAGGTAATCCTGAATCTGCTGCGGCGACATCGCGTCGCTGTAGAACGCGATGTACATCAGCGAAGTTGGATCGCCCACTTTGGACTCGATGATGGGATCGTCGGCCTCTTTGGGTAATACGGCGCGTTGACTCGCGACCTTGCTTTGGATTTCAGCCACTGCATCGTGCGCGCTGTAGTTGAGTTTCATCGTGACTTCGATCGAAGACGCACCCTGACGACTGCTCGACGACATGTAGTCGATGCCATCGGCCTCCGCGATGGCTTGTTGGAGCGGAGTCGTGATGAAGCCTTTGACGAGTTCGCTATTCGCACCCGGATAAGGTGTGGTGATCGTGATTACGGCGTTTTCGGTTTGCGGAAATTGGCGCAGCTCCAACGACTCTATCGCCCGCAATCCGAGCAACATGATAAGCAGACTCACCACGCTGGCGAGTACTGGACGGCGAATAAAGATATCGGTGAACGCCATCGGTGGGCGAGTGCTACATGTTCGCGGGATCGGTGGTGGTCGCGGTTACCGTTTCGACCAACATGCCGTTGCGCAATTTATTTTGACCCACCGCGACGATTTGCTCGCCAACGCCTAGGCCCTTCAGTACCGCGACTTGGCCATCGCGCATGGGACCGGTCTCGATTTGGCGGCGCGTTACCGTGGCGCCCTTGGGAGTTTTCTCGATCACGAACACCGAGTTGCCATACGGGCTGTAGGTCACCGCGGTGTCGGGCAACACTAGGACTTCATCAGTGGTCGCTTGCACGGCGTCGACTTCGACGAACATGCCGGGGCGTAAACGCCGATCGGCATTCGCGAGTTCGGCGCGCACGCGTACCATCCGGGTTGCGGGATCGATCCCGGGTTCGATCGCGGCGATTTTCCCGACAAATTGTTCCGGCGCATAGGCTTGAACACGGACTCGCACCTCTTGACCGATTTTCAACAACGGGTAGAACCGTTCGGGGATCGCGGAATCGAGATAGATTGGCGTGAGCGTTTGTAACGGAACGATGCTCGAGCCGGCTTTGAGATATTGACCGAGAGCAATGCGTCGAATCCCCAACGATCCGGAAAACGGGGCGCGAATGGTCTTCTTTGCGATCTGCGCCTGTTGCGCGAGGAGGTCGGCGGCGGTCCGCGCGTGACGCGCCGCGGCTTCATCGTATTGCGATTGCGCCATCGTGTGGTCACGCACTAATTTTGCCGCCCGTTCGAATTGCACGTTGGCGAGGCGCTCTTCGGCCTGCAAGCCGTTCAGCACCGCTTGGTCCACCGCGGTATCAAGCGTTACGAGCACATCACCCTTGGTGACCTGCTGTCCTGATTCGAAATGGATGCCGGCGACGAGGCCGGGGACTTCGTTTGTCACCTGCACATCTTGTACGGCGGTGAGCGCTCCCGTGCCGCTGACCCCGTTTTGCCAACGGACCTGTCGCACCGTGGTGATCGCGACCTTGGTTGGCGGTTGGGGAGCCGAAAATTGAACTTTGAGGCGCTGGATTTGCTGATACTTGGTATAGGCCAATCCACCAAAAATTGCACCGGCAAAGAGCAGCATCAGGACAACTCTTACAAACATTCGAGCCTAACTAAATTGAGGAGGACAGGCCGGAGTGTAGCATCGCCGGCGCGATTGAACGACCGGTGACGGGACGCGCCTAGTGGATTTTTTCGCGCTCCATCTGCGGAGTAGCTGCAGTACCGGTGTCGCCATGGGTTGACATTGGCACTGGCTGGGCATCGGCCATGCGATGCGCGGATTCGGCGCCACCTTGCGCGAAGTCGCGAACTACTTTAGCCGCTTCTTCCAATACCACGTCAAATTTGTTTTTGTCATCATTCTCGGTGGTGGCTCCAGCGTCGTCGCTCTCACTGTCGCCTTCAGTTTCCTTGAGCGGGTTTGGGGCGAGACCATGCGCCACCCGAATTTGATTTTCCCGCACATTCTGCTCACGCCGAGTAGTTTCGTGTTCCGCCTTGCGCTTCGTTTCCAGTAACGAAATTTCCTTTTTATCGGCGGCCTGTTGGACGGCACGTTCCTGTGCTAACAACGCCTGGAATGCGGGATCCTTGGCGGCGCGCTCATCGTGCTCCTTGCGGATGACGTCGAGCTGCTCAAACCCGGCATGCACCGGGGTGTAGTTAACCGCCGCGATGTGCGCGAACGGTAATGAATGCTTGAGCGCCCGCTCGCCTTGATCTTTAGCGCTGAAGCCCGTGGAAAAACTAACATCCGGGACTACGCCGCGGAATTGTGTACTATCGCCCTCGACGCGGAAGAATTGTGCGATGGTCGCCTTGAGTTGCCCCAATTTGCCATTGGCTTCCTCATCAAAGCGATTGAGATCGACCAGATTCTGCACGGTACCCTTGCCGAAAGTCGGTTCGCCGAGAATAAGACCACGGTGATAGTCTTGAATAGCGGCAGCGAAAATTTCCGAGGCCGAGGCGCTGTTCCGATCGACCAGAACCGCCAGTGGGCCCGAATACGCGATTTCCGAATCCGTATCGCGTTCCAGCTGCACGCGGCCTTGCGAATTCTTAACTTGCACGACAGGGCCGGTGCCGATGAATAGACCAGTGAGTTCGGTGGCTTCGGACAGGGAGCCACCACCGTTACTGCGCAGATCGATGATGAGACCTGCAATATTTTCACGCGCAAGTTCGACGATTAATTTTCGGACATCGCGCGTGGTGCTGCGGTAATTTTCGTTACCCTGCATTCGCGCTTCAAAATCCATGTAAAAAGTCGGCAGCTCGATGACGCCAATTTTTTGTTTGACTCCCGCGTTCGTTACTTCGATGATTTTTTTCTTGGCGGCCTGCTCATCGAGCGCGATCGTGTTTCGGGTGAGCTTGATCGTGCGCGTCGTGCCATCGGGTCCCGCGCCCTTGGGCAGGATTTGCAGTTGCACCACGGAACCCTTGGGGCCGCGAATTAGATCGACCACGTCGTCTAATCGCCAACCAACAACATCGGTGATTTCCCCCGCGGCGCCTTGCCCGATCCCGACGATGCGGTCGTTGGCGTGCAATTTCCCGCTCAAACCCGCGGGGCCGCCGTGCACGACTTCGCGCACCATGGTGTATTCATTATCGCTTTGCAGGACGGCGCCGATTCCTTCGAGCGACAGACTCATGCGTATTTTGAAATTCTCCGATGAACGTGGCGAAAAATACGCGGTGTGGGGATCGATGGCGGTGGTGTAAGCGTTGATAAAAGTCTGGAAGACATCTTCGCTATTGAATTGCTCGGTGAGACGCTTGAGGCCTTCGTAACGCTTGGCGAGTGTGGTTTTAATGTCCTTGTCTTTCTTGCCAGCAAGGCGGAGTGACAGCCAATCGTTTTTAACCCGTTTACGCCACAGCTCGTTGACTTCGGCGTCATTGGCGGGCCATTTGGCGTCCTTGCGATCAAACAGAAAGGATTCGTCGACGTTGAAATTAAACGGGGTGTTGAGCAACCCGAGTGCGTAATCGACGCGCGCTTCAACCCGTTGCCGGTAGCGCACGAACATTTCGAAGATCGACCGCAGATCGGAGTTTCTTAGATCGTCATCCAGCTCTTTGGAATACGCACTGAATTCATCAATGTCGGATTGCAGCAGGTAGCTCTTGGTCGGGTCTAGGGCGTCGAGGTAGTTATCGAAGATAACCTCCGATAGTTCATCGTCCAGCACTGCCTTCTTGTAGTGATAGTTGGCGATGAAGTGCGTAATCAAACGGGTCGCGCGGCGGTGTTCGCTTTGCGGCGTCAGTTGATCTATCGGGACGATCGGCGCGGTGGCTTGGACTGCGCCACAGAATAAGGCTAGGACGACGGTAAGGAAGTGGAAAAACCGTCGGAAAGATGGCGATGTCATAAAATCTCGAGCGCTTGAATTGCTACCTAAGGAATTGTCAGGCATCGTGTAAAGATACCGCGGCGAGGGGACATGCGTAGTGTAGCGTATCTCCTGACTTATCGGTTCCAGATTTTGAGTGGTGACACGCAATTATTACGTTTCCTTCAATTCGTTTCCGTTGTCCTACACCGCGCTGGGTTATTCTGTCGTCAGGCCGCCGCGAGTTGAACGCCAGCGCGGAGACGCTCTAGTGGATGTGGCACTTTATTCCGAGGTCACCACCGCCGATCAGTTAGCTGCCGCGTTAGCGGCCGTCGCGACGGCTGACTGGCTTGCGCTGGACACCGAGTTTCAGCGTGAAAGCACCTATTACCCGCAACTGTGCCTCGTCCAATTAGCGACCTCGAACGGAAGCTTCTGTATCGACGCCCTAGTTCTAACTGACCTTGCTGTGTTCGGTGAGTTCCTCAATACATCGTTAGCACTCAAAATCTTTCACGCCGCGCGCCAAGACCTCGAAGCGCTAAGCAGTGCCAAAGGGACGGCGCCGTTGCCGTTGTTCGATACCCAAATCGCGGCGGCGCTGATCGGGCATCCAGACCAGGTCTCATATGCGTGGCTGGTCGAACAGTATTGCGGCGTGACATTAGATAAATCCCAAACGCGAACCGATTGGGTGCGTCGCCCATTAAGCGCCGAGCAACTGGCCTATGCGATGGACGACGTGCGTTACCTCAATGAACTCCGCGAACGCTTGCAAAGCGTATTGGCGGCGGAGGGCAAGCTCGACTGGTTATATGAAGAAACGCGCCGCCTGATCGCGGCGACTGACGCTGGCGGGACGCCGACCGAAGCATGGCGCCGTGTTAAAGGTCTTACCAACCTGGCGCCCGGCGCGATCCCGGTGGCGTGTCGCCTAGCGGAATGGCGCGAATCTTTGGCGCAACAACTGAACCGCCCGCGGGGCTGGCTGTTGAAGGACGATGCCTTGCTAGCCATCGCACGTTCTGGGCCACGCGATCTCACGGCCCTCGCCAATTGCGCCGGCGTGCCGCCGGGCTTGATCCGGCGGCACGCCGGCGCAATGCTGCGGATCATTGCTACCGCGGCGGAGCAGAGCGTGGAAGTACTCGAGCCAGGGCTGCGACCGTCCCTGGAGACCCAAAAGCAACTTAACGAGTTGCAGAACGTGGTCGCGAAAAGGGCGCGGGAACTCAAGGTCTCAAATACGCTGCTCGCCACGCGCAAGGATCTCGAACGGGTATTACTCGGACTGCGGCCCGAGCGTCTGCGGACGGGTTGGCGGGCCGAAGTACTGGCGGCTGACCTGGCAGGTTATTAGCGAGCGGCCGCACAATAATCAACTGTTATCATATCGGCCTCCTTATTTCTTGATCTCGAGTAATTCGATTTCGAACACCAAGGTTTCATTCGGACCGATGCCGGTACCTGCGCCTTTGATGCCATAGGCCAATTTCGGCGGAATGACGACCTGCCACCGCGAACCTGCCGACATCAGCGGCAGTACTTCCTGCCAGCCCTTAATGACGCCATTGATCGGAAACGTGGCCGCTTCGCCGCGCTGCCTTGAACTGTCGAACACGGTGCCATCGATCAAACTACCTTCATAATGGACCGTCACGCTGTCGCTAGTTTTCGGGTGGGCGCCGGAGCCCTTGCGAAGCTCCTTGTACTGAATTCCATTAGACAGTTCGACCACCCCGTCTTGTTGTTTATTCTTGGCCATGAAGGCCTGACCGGCCTTGAGGTTTTCTTTGGCCTTCGTTTTGAATTTATCGTTTACCGAATCGGTGGCGTGGCTGAGTGCGTTCTGAAATTCTTGTTGGGTCAGGCGCGGCGCCGACCCGTCGAGCGCATCGCGCACACCCAACATGTACGCTTCCAGATCGAGCTCGACACCCTGGCGCACAATGCTTTGCGCGGTGCTGAGGCCGATCGCATAACTGATTTTTCGTTGGTCAGTTTCCAGATTGGTGCCGAGGTTTTCCGCCGCAACCGCCAGCGACGATGACAGTAGGCAGATCCCCAGCAGCGCACTCTTCTTCATAAGCATTCGAGGTCCTTTAGTTACGGGGCATGTCGGGGTCGCGCAGCCGGAACAATGCTGCTACGGTTTACTTATTTTTGGCGGCTGTGAATTTTAGTACCGGGCGCTCGCCGACAACTTCTAGCCCCAGTTCCACGCCTTGTGGGATGAAGACGCAGTCCCCAGGCTTTACATTTAATTTATGCCCTTCGACTTCGATCTTGAGTTCGCCACTGCCAATCGCTAGCACGCGGTCGTCCGCGATTAGCTCAGGTTCGACGAGTGTTCCGGGGCGCATCAAAAGCTTAGTGGTGTCGTAGCCCCATACCAGCAGCTTTTGCAGTAACGACTGTTCGTTTAGCGAGCCATCGCGCGCCGGATCCCAGCGTTCGACGCGCAGCTTATTCAGTGGCTGATAGACGACCACGCGGTTGCCACCTTGAAAACGTGCCTCATAGAGCGCGGCATCCACGCGCTTTTGCAATTCGTCCGGGCGCATGACGCGTGTGGGTTTGATCATGGCTACTCCCAGGTGCACTGTCGCGACTTCACGGCTTTTCTCACGCACGTGCGGGATCCCTTGTGCTTCGATACGCTTGCGCAAGGAGTCGGCAATGCGGCCCGCATTACGCGCGTCGCAGCCCGGCAATAGCAACGCGATTTTGGACTCGTCGTAGCGGCCGCCTATATCGCCTGCCCGCCGGTTATATCCCCGCACCAGGGTCGCGACGCGTTTTAGCAGTCCATCAGTCGACTGGCGCCCGTAGGACGCGAGGTAATTGTCATACTCGTCGACGTCGATCAACACCATGGCGATGACTTTGGTTTCGCGCGCGGCGCGGCGCCACTCAGAGTCCAGCAACTGATCGAAGTGCCGCCGATTGGCCAGCCCAGTAACCTGGCACAGCGGCGACACGCGTTCGAGCGTCTCGGCCAGCGCTTTGGCCTTACCTTGGACTAACCCAAGATCTGCCGCAGTACGCCGCAACCCCACTTCCGCTTGTTCGCGCTTACCGTGGGTGGTTTTTAATTCGACATTAAGTTTTTCGACCTGCTCGCGGCGTTGGTCAAGGTAACTCGCGAGTTTCTCATTGCGTTCACGTAGCGAAAGAGCTTCCCACGCCTGCTGTTTGAGTAGATAGGCGCAGTAGTAAGCCGTGCTGCCCAACACCACGAGGCCGACCGTAGTCGCCGCTCCGAGTCGTGTGAATTCCGAAAACATCGCTAGCGCGGGTGGCAGAGTGGTCCCGGCGGCGGTCGCCAATCCGGCAGGGAGGTAACCAGCGTGTGCGCCCAACGCAAAGACACTGGTTGTCGCGGCGAGTAGTAAGAGAGGAACGCTCGGCGCGAGTCCGGCGACTTTCAATGCATAGGCCGCGATGATGCCCCAGCACAAGCCGCTGGCGACCACGGTAATCAAGAACAATTGCGTTCGTTGTGTGATTTCTTCATCGCGCGCCGGTGAGCGTCGTTGTACTTGCGAGAGCCAGTACCGTGCGCCGTAACTCAGCAGGGTGAGCCCTGCCCAGATCAGCACGTGAGTCACCGGGATGACTCCATTGGCGGCTACCACGCCCAGGACGACGGTAATCAAACCCAGCATGACTTCGGTTCGACTCACCCGCAGCATGCGGTCAAGCAATTTGCCGCGGACATCAACTAAGTCCGTCTCTTCCAACTCCATAGCGATCTCGTGGCTTGAATTCAGGTAGTTACAGCGGAGTTTACAGAATTTACTCTACAGTGTCCTCGGTCCTGCCGAGGCTGCGCGGGTGGCTAACGAAATGGTACCGGGAGTCTAAGGCGTCGACGGCGACGGCGCGGACGCTAAGGGGTTGCCCGCGCCAGCGCCAGGGCGTGTTCCACACTTCCACTGGGATGTCTGGCGCGAACGGCGCGACGAGTACGGCATCCAATGTCGTCCGCGCCTCGGCGCTACCTTCAAGTTCGGCTAAAAATCGACTGACCTCTCGATCGTCGAATAAGCCGAGCCCAATTTCAGTTAAACACCGCAGCGCACCGTCGTTCGAAGCGACTAATTCCCTAATTTCACTAACAATCCGGCCAGCATGGGTGCGCAGTTCGCAGGCCCCACTAAAAGCCAGGACGTGTGGCGCACCGGGCAGCGACACGAACACACGTTGGGGGCCGTTTTGTACGAACCATTGGCCATGCCGATCCCTCGTGTAATGTCGATTAAGGAAGCCGATTGTTCGCGCGTGCGTAACCGGCTGGTCCTGTAATCGCCAGCGGCCGCGTGGGTCCAATGAAAGCCAGTCATAGCAGGCGGGAACCTCTGGCCACTTCCGCATCGCGCGTGTGACCATCGGATCAAACGCGTCGGATGTGGCTGAGAATTCGGTTGTCATTCGCGCCTGCTGATGGTCACTCTGGAAATCCTTCGTCATTGGGGTTTATCGACCTCGGCGCGGACCGGAATTTCGGTTTTCTTGACCACGCTGCGCAGCGAGAACGACGAATGGACGCGGGCCACGCCCGGCAGCCGCGTCAGGTGTTTGGTATGCAGGCGCTCGAAATCAGCGGCATCGGAGGCGACGACCCGCAGCAAATAATCCGCCTCTCCCGTCATCAGATAACACTCCATGACTTCTGGCACGTTGCGCACGGCTTGTTCGAAGCGCTCGAGATCTTCCCCTTGCTGACGCTGCAAACTGATTTGCACGAACACATTGCTGGGATATCCCGCCTTGGCTTGGTCAATTATCGTCACGTAGCCGGCGATTACGCGCGCGTCTTCGAGCTGCCGGACGCGCCGCAAACACGCAGATTCAGAAAGATTGACGGATTGCGCGAGGCTGACATTGCTCAGGCGGCCGTCAGTCTGCAATGCATGCAGGATTGCCCGATCAATGCGATCAAATTTCATAAACGGCAGTAGTTTCTAAAATAGAATAAAAATATAGAAGAATATTCTAAATTTATAAATTAAATCCGCAAGAACGCAAGCTTATTTCTCGAATTAGCGCCTAGTCTTCGTTAGTAGTAGGCGCTGGATCTTTATCCGCGCAAGGTAAACGAGGAGATAAATCATGCGTATTGGCGTACCGAAAGAGATCAAAGCCAACGAGTATCGGGTCGGGATGACGCCGGGTAGCGTGCGCGAAGTGGTGGCGCACGGACACGAACTCGTTGTCGAGCGTGGCGCGGGCGCCGGCATAGGCGCCAGCGACGAGAGCTATAGCAGTCTCGGCGCCCGCATCGCCGACTCTGCCGCGGAAGTCTTTGGCGCGGCCGATTTGATCGTCAAAGTTAAAGAGCCGCAACCCGCCGAAGTTGCGATGCTTCGCCCCGGCCAGATTCTGTTCACCTACCTCCATCTCGCGGCGGACATTTCAATGGCGCGCGCGCTAGCCGCGACCGGCGTTAGCGCAATCGCGTACGAAACGGTGACCGCGGCCGATGGGTCGCTGCCGTTGTTGGCGCCGATGAGCGAAGTCGCGGGACGGCTCGCAATTCAAGCCGGTGCGCGATGTTTGGAGCGTGCCTGTGGCGGGATGGGATTGCTCCTCGGCGGGGTTCCTGGCGTGGCGGCCGCCGAAGTCCTGGTGCTTGGCGGCGGGGTGGTTGGGACGAATGCAATTCAAATGGCGCTCGGACTCCAAGCGCGAGTGACGGTCCTCGACAAGTCCCTAACGCGCCTGCGGGCCCTGGAAGCGCAGTTTACGGGGCAGCTCAATACTATTTTCGCGACCCGCGACGCCTTGGAGTACTACATCCAGCGCGCCGATCTCGTCGTTGGCGCCGTGCTGGTTCCCGGTGCGGCAGCGCCGAAGATGATCACCCGCGACATGCTAAGTCGCATGAAACCTGGGGCGGTGATTGTAGATGTCGCGATCGATCAAGGTGGCTGTGCCGAAACGAGCCGACCGACGACCCACGCCGAGCCAACGTTCATCGTCGATAACATCGTGCATTACTGCGTCGCGAACATGCCAGGCGCAGTGCCTAAAACTTCAGCGCAGGCGCTAAATAACGCGACTTTGCCTTTCATCATCAAACTTGCCGATGAAGGTTTCCACGCGGCGCTGGCGGACGATCCGCATTTGCGCAATGGGCTTAATGTTTTCGACCGTAAAATTACTCATGCCGGCGTCGCGGCTGCGGCGGGCGTCGCGTGCGCACCGATTGAATTGGCGCGTGCGGCGTGAAGTAACGACCGTCACCCAAAAATAGACGCATGCAACGAGCCGATCTTGTATGGGGCGGTTGTTGGGTGCGCGCGCAGCGTCATTGTGGAGCCTGCACCCGACAACCGCAGTGACCTCGAACGAATTGCCTAATATGTACAGCGGCTCCGCGGCAAGATCTCAGTGGTTTAAACGCCAGCGCCGAGCGTTCGTACGACATCGACGACCGCGTCGGTCAGTTGCAAGAGATCAGCAGGATCGATCACGAACGGCGGCATGAGATAAATTAATTTTCCAAACGGCCGCACCCACACCCCGCGCTCGACGAATTGCCGCGGCAAGGTCCGCATATCGACGGGCTCGCGCATCTCAACCACCCCAATCGCGCCCAGCGTACGCACATCGGATACATGAGCGAACGCCGCACAACGCGAAAGATTGCGCCTGAGGATTTGTTCAATCTGCCGTACGCGTGATTGCCAAGGGCTTGCGAGCAGTAATTCAATACTCGCGAGCGCGACGCGGCAGGCGAGGGGATTCGCCATGAACGTCGGTCCGTGCATGAACACCCCAGGCACGCCAGTTCCGATCGTATCGGCGATCGCCGGCGTCGTCAGCGTCGCGGCCAGCGTCATATAACCACCGGTCAACGCCTTGCCGACGCACAGGAGATCCGGTGTGACATCGCTGTGCTGGCACGCAAACAATTCACCGGTGCGACCGAAGCCAGTGGCAATTTCGTCCGCGATCAACAGTACGTCGCACGCGGTGCAAAGTTCGCGCAGCCGTCGCAAATACTCCGGATGATAAAACCACATCCCGCCCGCGCCCTGCACGATTGGCTCGATGATGACAGCGGCAAGGTTGCCGCGATGTCGCTCGAGCACACGACTGAGTTCGCTGATATCGGTGTCGTTCCACGCGCCGTCGAAGCGACTTTCGGGCCGTGGCGCGAAACGCTGCGTAGCGAGCGTCTGTTGAAACAGACCGTGCATGCCGGTGATCGGGTCACACACCGACATGGCGCCGAAAGTATCGCCGTGGTAGCCCCCGCGCACGGTCAGCAATTGCTGCTTATTCGGTAACCCACGCGCAGCCCAATATTGAATCGCCATCTTGATCGCGACTTCGACCGCGACTGATCCGCTATCCGCGAAAAAAACATGTTCAAGATCGGGGGGGGTGATTGCGATCAGTTTGGTGGCGAGCTCTATCGCGGGTTCGTGCGTGAGACCGCCGAACATGACATGCGCCATGTCATCGAGTTGTGTCGTCAGCGCTAAATTTAATTCCGGCACGCTGTAACCATGGATCGCCGACCACCACGACGACATGCCATCGATTAGTTCACGACCATCGGCCAAACGCAGGCGGACACCGCGTGCACTCTGCACGAGAAAGGCTTCCGGAGGATTAACGAGCGTACTGTAAGGGTGCCAAACGTGAGCTCGGTCGAGCGCAAGTAACTCAGCCGGACTTCGGCGTTCGTGCATTGACGCTAAGACGCGCAGGGCAGTTTCGATACCTGCCAGCGTAAGCCGCCGGGCGGCGTGAAAACACGAATAGCATCCGGCCCGATCGCGAGATCCGGCGCGGTATGCGATGCATTCGATTTCGCTAATTCGATCGCTTCCGTATTCGCCGCCAAGCCATAGAACGCCGCGCCATGCAACGCGGCAAACCCTTCTAACTTGTCCAGTTTCTGTTCTTCATCGAATACCTGGGTGTAGCAGGCGAGTGCGGTTGGTGCGTTGAATATTCCCGCGCAGCCGCACGCATGTTCTTTTAAACGCCGCAGATGCGGCGCGGAATCCGTTCCCAGAAAGAATCGCGGATTCCCCGAGGTCGCGGCGGCGCGCAATGCCAGGCGATGACGCTCACGTTTAACCACCGGCAAGCAATACGCATGAGGTCGCAGGCCGCGCTCGAATATCGCATTGCGATTTAACATTAAGTGATGCGGCGTGATCGTGGCCGCCGTCGGGCCGCTCGCGTCAGTGACGAACGCCACACCCTCGACCGTGGTTACGTGTTCGAGGACGAGTTTCAAGGCCGGAAAATCGCGGCGTAGGGGGGCGAGTACGCGGTCGATAAAAACCGCTTCACGATCGAAGATATCGACGTGATCATCGACTACTTCACCGTGCACCAGAAGCGGGATACCGAGTGTTTGTAGCGCTTCAAGCGCCGGATACACGCGCTTGAATTCCGCCACCCCCGCGTCGGAGTTAGTCGTCGCGCCAGCCGGATAATATTTCACCGCGCTGAACACGCCATCGCGAACTCCGGCGCGGAAGTCGGAGAGATCGATGGCTTCTGTTAAATAACAAGCCAGTAACGGCGTAAATCGCCTGCCCGGCACAAGAGCGGCTTGAATGCGAGCGCGATACGCCAAGGCCGCGCCAGTGGTCGTAATGGGTAGCCGCAAATTCGGCATCACCACGGCGCGGGCGAACACGCTGGCGGTCGCATCCAACACTGCGCCGAGTAGGGCGTCATCGCGCAGGTGCACGTGCCAATCGTCGGGTCGGCGGATTATCAACGTAGAAGTCGACATGGGGCGCGAATCTACCACGGAGACGGGTGACTTGGGGCTATTGGTCGGTAGAATGACCTTCGAATTTATAAACCTAAGGAGACAACCGACCATGTTCGGCCTGATGATGGAGATGCCGCTGTCCCTGACCGGGATCATGCACCACGGCGAGCGCAGTCATGCCCGCCAAACAATCGTTTCGGTGACGAGTACGAATGCGCGGCATCGCTACACCTATGCCGATTGCTTCCGCCGCGTCCGTCGCCTGGCGCGTGTCCTCGATCGCTTAGGCACTACTACCGATGCCCGCATTGCAACTCTGGCCTGGAATGATTACCGCCATCTTGAGCTGTACTACGCGATTTCGTGTAGCGGGCGGGTTTGCCACACCGTTAATCCGCGGCTCTTTGCGGAACAAATCGCCTACATCATCAATCACGCAGAAGACGAATGGGTGTTCGTTGATCCGCAGTTTGTCGCCGCGCTCGAACCAATCGGCGAACGATGCTCGAAGGTCCGTGGCTACGTGGTCATGACCGACGCCGAACACATGCCGGTGACGACGCTGCAGAACGTGCACTGTTATGAAACGCTGCTGGCGGCGGAGGCGGATGACTACGCGTGGCCGGACCTTGACGAGCGCACGGCGAGCGGCCTGTGCTACACGTCCGGAACCACAGGGAATCCGAAAGGCGTGCTCTACAGTCACCGCTCGAGCGTCATTATGGCGTATGCGGCCGCGTTGCCCGACGCGTGTGCGCTATCGGCCATCGATGGAATCTTGCCGATCGTGCCAATGTTTCATGTCAATGCCTGGGGACTGCCGTTCGCCGGTGTAATGGTGGGCGCCAAATTGGTGTTCCCCGGCCCTAAACTCGGTGATCCGGCGACTCTCGCCGATTTGATCACCGAAGAAGGCGTGACGATTTCCGCGGGTGTCCCCACCGTGTGCCTACCGTTGCTGGCGCATACCTTGGCGACGCAGCGCTCGCTGCAGCCGCTCAATCGCCTGGTGATCGGCGGCTCGGCATGTCCGCTGTCGATGATGGAGGAGTTTCGTGATCGTCACCAGGTGCGCGTGATCCACGCCTGGGGCATGACTGAAATGAGTCCACTCGGCACCATTAACAGCCAGACGGCCGCGACGGTGGGCTTAACCGGCGCCGCCTTGGCCGAGCAAATGTGCAGCCAAGGCCGGGCCCTCCCCGGTGTCGAACTTAAAATCACCGACGAGGAGAATCGCGAATTAGCGTGGGATGGGAAAAACGCCGGCGCGTTAAAAGTACGCGGCCTGTGGGTGTGTAAGGATTACTATCGCCCAGAAGGCGGCGGCGGGGCTCGCGATGACGAGGGGTGGTTCGCGACCGGGGATGTCGCGAGCATCGACGCCAACGGTTTTATCCGAATTACGGATCGCGCCAAGGATGTTATTAAATCGGGTGGCGAATGGATTAGTTCCATCGATCTTGAAAATACCGCGGTCGGTCATCCGGCGGTGGCGGAAGCCGCGGTTATCGGTGTGCATCATCCCAAGTGGCAGGAGCGGCCACTGTTGGTGGTGGTGCGGACCAGCGAGGCTGCGATCACCAAGGACGCGTTGCTTAGCTGGTTCGATGGCAAGGTCGCGAAGTGGTGGATCCCGGATGACGTCGTCTTCGTCGAGACATTACCGCACACAGCGACCGGCAAATTAAGTAAATTGGAATTGCGTAAGCAGTTTATTGATTACCAATTTCCTACGGTCCATGACGTCACCTGATGAGCGCTTGATGAATCAGTCATGGATTGCCTCTTCGTTGCACTCCTCGCAGCGATAATTTCCTTAACCTTTCAGTTTCAAATAATATTTTCGGCGCGTAAGGCGTCAATTTCGAGCGCCGAGAAGCCCCAATCGCTGAGCGCGTCCTGATTGTTTTCGCCGGCCTCTGGTGGACGTCGGCTGACTTCCGGGACGGTTCGACTAAAACGCGGCGCGGGCGCCGGCTGGACGACGCCATCAAGATTAATGAAGGCATTGCGCGCGACATTATGCGGATGACGTGGCGCGTCGGCGAAATCGAGCATGGGGGTGACGCAGGCATCCGTGCCTTCCAAAACCGCACACCATTCGGCGCGCGTCTTGGTTTTGAAGTGCGCCTCAAGCCGCGCTTTGAGCATCGGCCAACGCTCGGGGTTCATGCGGTCGGTGCGGAACTCGGGATCAATGAGCTCCATTTTCTCCAACAAGAGTTCGTAGAATTGGGGTTCGGCGCAGGCCACCGTTAGATACTGCCCGTCACTGCATTCATAGAGGTCGTAGAAGTGCGCGCCGCCGTCGATTCGGTTTTTGCCCTTCGGTTGCCACGCGCCTTGGGCGTACATGCCATACATCATCGCCGCGAGAATTGCCGACCCTTCGGTCATCGCCGCATCAATCACCTGACCACGACCCGAGCCGCGGGCTTCAAAAAGTCCGCAGGCGATGCCGAGCGCTAACATGCATGCACCACCACCGTAGTCGCCGACGTAATTAATCGGTGGTATCGGCTTTTCACCTGGGCGACCGATGATATGCAGCGCGCCCGAGATGCCGATGTAATTCAAATCGTGCCCTGCCGCCTGTGCCAACGGCCCGGTTTGACCGAAACCCGTCATGCGCCCGAACACGAGTTTCGGATTGCGCGCCAGGCAAACGTCCGGTCCAAGTCCGAGTTTTTCCATCACCCCTGGCCGGAACGGATCGATTACAGCGTCGGCTTGCGCCACCAAGCGCAAGGCGGCGGCGATGCCGTCGGGTGATTTCAATTGCACGGTCACTGAACGCTTACCGCGATTGAGAACGCCGTAGCGCCCTGGATTATACGAATCAAATTTTTGTCCGGCGTAATGTTGGATCGGCACCTTGCGGTCGATACGTAAAACTTCCGCGCCCATATCCGCCAACATCATGCCGCAGAGTGGGCCGGGCCCAATGCCAGCAAATTCGACAATTTTTACGCCTTGCAACGGACCCATGTTGTACCCTCGATAAATAGTTTGGCGGTTGACCGAAAGAAATGCCGATATCACTCCCGGAATTCAGAATTATCAAACAGATACACCGGCACCCGATCCCTTTCGACGATCGCGCTGCTTATAGCACAAGATTCGATGCGAATGGCCGCTAATGTTGTCAATTTTTGAGCGCGCAAAATTTCGATGTTGAATACGTCGCGATGTTTGTATGATCTGCGCCCCGCACGCCCTGAGTGCGGGGCGAGGTGTGCATTGTCTTACCAGTTTGGAGTCATATCCCATGGTGATGGCCGTAAGCCGAATCGAGAGTGCAGCGATGACGAGTGAAGTCCATGTCGAACCCGAGGTCGTCGTCGCCAACGGTGCGCTGCGTGAGGTCGATGGCAAACGTGTTGTTCACTATGATGGCTATTGGATCCGCCATTACGACGTTCCGCCAAACGAAGAGGCAGCCCGCCGCGAATTAATCGATCAACTCACCAAACGCGTTTTCCATCACACCGAGCCCGGAATCAATACGCCAGGCTACAGACTCGCTGAAGCGCGTAGCGCTTACAACCGCCAAACCGATCCCAAGCGCAAACGCGTCAACGCGGCCATGCTGGCCGGCGCTTTGTTAAATCGCGGTTCCGACATTTTTAATATTATTTTCGAACTCAAGCAACGCGGCATCGTCATTGCGTACGACAACGAGCTCTTGCGCGAATGCGAGGCCTGTTTTTTAGAAGCCTTCGAACTAGGTAAACAAGTATTGCATTACAGCGGAGAAGAAGGCCTGGACGAATTGTGGGGCGAACCGCTCAAGGCGTTCTACATGCCAATCGCGGATTTCTACGAGTCGCGCTATATCAAAGTTGCACTGTCGATGAGCGCCATTGATCAAATCGCCGGCAGGCTGGTCGAAACCTTTGGGCGTTTACCAAGTTTCACGGGACTAAGTACGCGAGTGCTGGCTTATTCGCGGGCCGCCAAGTTAGAGAGCGAAACGATGAAAACCGATCCGGCGATTTTCGAAGTGTGGCCGGAGTTTGTCGCGGCGGGTGATGAGCTTTTCAATTTTGAGCCGCTTGAAGATGGCACGGAGGAGACCGCGCGCTGCAATGCACGCGGCATGGAACTGGTCCAAGAAGGCAAAAAAATTATCGAATGGGTGGCGTTTGCCCGCGTGCCGATGCCCAAGACCGCGAATAATTTTGTTTCACGCTGCGATCAATACGCGGCAGCCAATAAGGTCATCCGAGTCGCGTGACTTGAGTGCGGAGATCCTTGTCGAACTTAGGCGCTGCTGTCCGCCGACGACCTTTCTAACTACCCCCGAACTAATCGCCCCCTACCTCGTCGATGAACGCGCGTTGTTTCACGGCCGCGCGTTGGCGGTTGCGCTGCCCGAAACGACTGCCGCGGTCAGTGAACTCATGCGCTTTTGCTACACGCGCGAGATCCCCATGGTGCCGCAAGGCGGGAATACGGGGTATTGCGGTGGGGCGACGCCGGACGCTTCTGGCGTGGCAATGATAATTGCATTGTCGCGCTTGAATCGGATCCGCGAGATCGATCCGTCGTCGTTCACGCTCACCGCCGAAGCTGGGCTAACGCTTGCCGACGTTCAACAAGCGGCAGCGCGGCACCAACTACTGTTCCCGTTAAGCATGGGATCGGAAGCGAGTTGCCAAATCGGCGGCAATCTCTCGACCAACGCCGGTGGTTTGGCGGTATTGCGGTATGGCATGGCGCGCGATCTGGTGCTTGGTCTGGAGGTGGTGTTGCCGAATGGCGAAATTTGGGACGGTCTGACGGCGCTGCGCAAAGACAATACGGGCTACGACATAAAGCAATTATTCCTCGGCGCCGAGGGTACGCTTGGTGTCATAACCGCGGCTGTTTTGAAACTTTACCCGGCGTCGACACAGCGCGAAACCGCGTGGTTAGCGGCCGTTGATTTGTCGGCTGCGTGCGCGCTACTCGGTCTCGCGCGACGTTTGCTAAATGATTGCGTCACGTCTTTCGAATACCTCTCACTGGCTGCACTCGAACTGGTCTTAACCCAAGTGCCGGAGACGCGATGTCCGTTTGCACAGGTTTATGCGCACCACGTCCTGCTCGAAGTCAGCGTTAGTGGTGAGTCTAGCGATCTTAGAAGGGGACTTTTGAAGTTGTTCGAAGTCGCCGAGCGCGAGCAGCTAGTCCTTGACGCAGTGCTCACCGAGACGCTAGCGCAGCGCGCTGACCTGTGGCGCTTGCGCGAGAAAATTCCAGCCGCCGAGCGCGCCGCCGGTGGCTCCATAAAACATGATGTCTCCGTAGCGATCGCCGGCGTGGCCGAGCTTGTCGATCGCGCGTCGCGCGCAGTGCTGGCCGAATTTCCCGCAGTGCGTTTCTCTCTATACGGGCACCTCGGTGATGGTAATTTGCACTTTAATATCCTGGCACCCGCTACCGTGGATGCGCTGGCATTTAGGGCACGTAATGCCGAGCGGATATCCATGCTCGTCCACACTCAGGCGGCTGAGCTTAACGGCAGCTTTAGCGCCGAGCACGGCGTCGGTCAATTGAAACGCGATTTATTAGCCGCGACCAAATCGCCTGTCGCGTTAATGCTGATGCGCCAAATTAAACAGACCTTGGATCCCAAAGGCCTCATGAATCCGGGCAAGGTGCTGTAAGCGCTCGTAACTAGGATCGGCATGAAGCCGGTAGTCGGGTACGCACGCTGCTCCTCCTACGTACGCACCCAACTACCGTCTCACAAAGTTGGTGCCTACGAACGCTTGATTTAGCTTGGTGCTATTGTGGTGTCCCACGATAGACTTTAATAAATCGACGCGATTCTATTGTGGGAGCGGCTTTAGCCGCGAAGGGGTCTTTTTCAGTAAAGATGCGAAGCTCAAAGCGGCTCCAACAAAGCGCCGCCAGTAGCACGCGAATAAGGGAGATTCGACGCGGGACAGCACACTAGACGTTACCCACGATGCCGTGCGTGGCCAGGTAAGCAATGACTTCATCCGCCAATGCTTCGATGCCTTTGCCGTCCGAATCCAACATCAGTTCCGGGTGCGCTGGTGCTTCATACGGATCGTCGATGCCGGTAAAGCCTTTGATCTCGCCCGCGCGCGCTTTTTTATACAGCCCTTTGGGATCGCGGCCTTCGCAGGTGGCGAGCGAGGCGTTGACGTAGATTTCGATGAATTCACCCGGTGCCAGCAAGGCGCGGACATTGTCGCGGTCGACCGAGTACGGCGAAATAAACGCGGTCGATACGACGAGACCCGCTTCGGCCATCAATTTTGCGACCTCGCCAATGCGGCGGATGTTCTCGGCGCGATCTGCCGCCGAAAACCCGACATTCTTGTTCAAGCCGTGGCGGACGTTGTCGCCATCGAGTAAATAGGTATGAATTCCGCGGTGGTTTAATTTGTAATCAACGGCGTTGGCAATCGTGCTTTTGCCTGCGCCGCTTAAGCCGGTAAACCAGAGCACCGCGCCCTTATGTCCTTTTAGGGCTTCGCGCGCGGGGCGCCCCACCATTTGTTCATGCCAGGTAATATTGGTCGCTCCGCTGTTTGCCATGGGGCTTCGGCCTCTCATCATAGAAAATAAATTTAGGCTGCGGATTCTAGCAATAATTGGCTCGATATCCGCTTTAGACGAGGCGAGTTTTGAGCGCGCAATCGGATTTTCTTATCGTTGGCGGGGGCATTGTTGGTCTGGCCACTGCGTACCAGCTCGTGCGGCGGCAGCCGGCCGCGCGAATCACCTTGTTGGAAAAGGAGCCGCAGATTGCCCTACATCAGTCTGGCCGCAACAGCGGCGTAATCCATGCTGGCGTCTATTACGAACCCGGCAGTCTCAAGGCGCGGCTGTGTCGCGCGGGGCTTAAGCAGACGATCGAGTTTTGCCAAGCGCACAGCGTTCCTTATCAGCAATGCGGCAAGCTCATTGTCGCGACCTCAGGCGATGAAACTGAGCGACTCCGCGCCTTGGCATTACGCGCGGCGGCGAACGGTGCACCGTGTCAGTGGTTGGCAGCGGGTGAGTTGGCCGAACGTGAACCTTCCATCCGCGGCGAGGCGGCCTTGCTTGTTCCGGAATCGGGGATGGTTGACTACGGCGCGGTCTGCCACGCCTTGCGGGTGTGCTTGCTAAAAGCCGGTGTTGAATTGCGTCTGAATACCGAAGTCCTGGCGCTGCGTGAAAGTGCTTCCGAAGTAGTCGCTACGACCAACGCCGAAGCGCGCACGGCGCGTTATGCGATTGTGTGCGCCGGTGTGTTAGGCGATCGGCTTGCGCGTCGTGCGGGCCTTAGATTTGATTTTGCGTTGATCCCCTTTCGTGGGGACTACTACCGCCTGCCGGCCGCGCGGAGCGGATTGGTGAATCACCACATTTATCCGGTCCCGGATCCACGTTTGCCATTTTTAGGAGTACATCTGACGCGGCTCATCGATGGCGGGATCTCAGTCGGTCCGAGCGCCATGTTGGCGTTCGCATGCGAACGCTATGGCAAGCTCAGCTTCAATGCGCGCGACAGTTACGAGATGATCAAATTTCCCGGGCTCTGGCGCTTATTGGCACGCTTCCCCGCGGCTGGTGTGCAGGAGTTGGCCGCGGCGATCAGCCGTCGGTTCTACTTACGCCTGGTGCATAAATATTGTTCCGGAATCGAATTATCCGACTTGCTTCCGCATCCCAGTGGCGTGCGTGCGCAAGCGGTCGGTCGCGATGGCGGGCTGTTGCACGATTTCATTTTGCGGCGAACCGCGCGCGCCACCTATGTACTCAATGCGCCGTCGCCGGCGGCGACTTCGGCGCTACCCATTGCAGCCGAAATTGTTGCGCAAGCTTCCGGTACATAGCTGTAACGCACTGTTTCGCGCGCGACAAATGCGTGCCATGCCGGGTGCGCCTGGAGTAAACTTCTACCGACTTTCTTCTTGGGAACAGTGTCATGCAGAACACGGTAATGATTGCGGGCGCGGCGCGCACGCCGATGGGCGGATTGCAGGGCGAACTCGCGGGCGCTAGCGCACCCGAACTCGGCGCCGCGGCGATCAGGGCGGCCTACACGCGCGCCAAAGTCGATCCACAACAGGTCGATGAAACCATCATGGGCTGTGTGCTGCCCGCCGGCTTGGGACAAGCACCCGCGCGCCAGGCATCGATTGGCGCGGGGATCCCGCGCAGTGTCGGGTGCACCACCGTCAATAAGATGTGTGGCTCGGGGATGCGCGCGGTAATGTTTGGCTACGATGCGATCATGGCCGGTTCGTCCACTATCGTGGTCGCGGGCGGCATGGAGAGCATGACCAACTCGCCCTACCTTCTGCCGAAAGTGCGTGCGGGAATGCGGTTGGGGCACGGCGAAATACTTGACCACATGTTTCTCGATGGCCTTGAGGACGCCTATGAGAAGGGGCGCCTAATGGGCTCGTTCGCCGAGGATTGCGCGCGGAAATATCAATTCACGCGTGAGGAACAGGATGCCTACGCGATCGCGTCGCTTACTCGCGCGCAACAAGCGATCGTGAGCGGCGCGTTTAAAGCGGAGATCACACCGGTTGAGGTGGTGAACGGCAAAGAGCGCAAATTGGTCGACACAGATGAACAGCCCGGCAAGGCGAAGATGGACAAAATCCCGCAACTCCGGCCGGCCTTTGCCAAAGACGGTACCGTGACGGCCGCCAACTCGAGTTCGATCTCTGACGGTGCGGCGGCGTTGGTGCTGACCTCAGGCGCCCTGGCGGCGAACCAAGAGCTCATTCCTATCGCGAAAATCTTGGCGCATAGCACGCACGCCCAAGAACCGGGTTGGTTCACCACGGCGCCGGTGTATGCGATCAAAAAGTTGATGCAGAAATTAAGTTGGACCGACAAGGACGTTGACCTCTACGAGATCAACGAAGCGTTTGCCGTGGTCGCGATGGCTGCCATGCGCGAACTCGATCTGGCGCATGGCAAGGTTAATATCCGAGGCGGCGCGTGCGCGCTTGGACACCCCATCGGTGCGTCGGGTGCGCGCATTATCGTGACCCTGATTCACGCGCTGCGCGATCTCGGTAAACGACGCGGCATCGCAAGCCTATGTATTGGTGGCGGTGAAGCAACGGCAGTCGCGGTAGAGCTCGTCTAGCTAGGGAAACTCTGAATAAGTCCATTCCTGACTTTCGTCAGGACAGGCTCTGGACTGTTACCCGCCTCAGCCTGAGGCTCGCCCTAGCGGGGCACACGAGGTGCGTTCAAAATCGCTCCGGGCGATTTTGTCAGAGTACGCTCTGCCTTTTGCAGAGCTTCCTTGGCTATTGTGGGAGCGGCTTTAGCCGCGAATGGGCTTCAAGATTCGAAGCTCAAAGCGGCTCCCACTTCGTGAATTGATCTAAACAAGTGCAATGCGGGTAGTCCCAGAGGAGTGAGCGGCGATGCAAATAGCAAACAAAGTGGCGGTGGTGACGGGTGGCGCGTCCGGGCTCGGGCAAGCGACCGCGGAAGCCTTGGCGGGAGCGGGCGCCGTCGTCGCCATCTTTGATTTGAATGACGAGCTTGGTCAGCAGACGGCGTCCAAACTCGGGCCCAATGCGCTGTATTGCCGAGTCAATGTAACGAGCGAGGACGACGTAAAGACCGCCGTTAGTCAAGTCATGGCGAAATTAGGTGCGATCCATATTTGCATCAATTGCGCTGGCGTCGGGGGTGCGGTGAAAACCGTCAGTCGCGGGGAGCCCTTCCCGCTCGAGCAATTCACGAAAATCGTCAACATCAATCTCATCGGTTCGTTTAATGTATTGCGCCTAGCCGCGGTCGAAATGGGCAAGAACGCGCCCGAGGGGCCGAGCGGCGAACGCGGTGTGATCATTAATACCGCATCGATCGCGGCCTATGACGGCCAGATGGGACAGGCGGCGTACGCCGCGAGCAAGGGCGGCGTGGTCAGCATGGCATTGCCGATCGCACGTGATTTGGCGCGCGACGGGATCCGATGCATGACCATTGCGCCGGGCTTGTTTGAAACGCCGATGGTCAAAGGCCTCTCCGACAAAATTCGCGCGGGGATCGAGGCGCAACTCGAATATCCCAAACGCTTCGGCCTGCCGAGCGAATACGCCAAATTGGCGACTCAAATCATTGAGAATTCGTACCTGAATGGCGAGTGCATCCGGCTCGATGCGGCGAGTCGGTTGCCACCGCGCTAAGTCCGATGAGATGAGCACGAATTCTTCGGTGTCAAAACCGGCCGCACCGCGAACGCGATCTCGGTGTACGTGGGTCGGCGATAAGTCCGAGATGATCGCCTACCACGACGCTGAGTGGGGAGTCCCTGTGCATGATGACCGGGTGTTGTTTGAGTTTCTAACTTTAGAAGCAGCGCAAGCAGGCTTGAGCTGGTACACGGTGCTTCGCAAACGCGAAGCCTATCGTGCGGCGTTTGCGGCGTTCGATGTGCAGAAGATCGCGCGCTTTAATGAGCGCAAGGTCGAGCAGTTGCTGGCGAATGCCGGCATTATTCGCAACCGCGCGAAGATCAACGCCGCGATCGGTAATGCACGCTGCTTTATCGCCATCCAAGAAGCTTATGGCAGCTTCGATACCTATTGTTGGGGTTTCGTCGACGGCACGCCGATTATTAATCGGCCACGCGCCTTGCAGGACGTACCCGCAACCTCATCGATCTCCGATGCGTTGGCCAAGGATCTCAAACAGCGTGGGTTTAAATTTTTAGGTTCCACCGTCGTCTATGCGCACATGCAAGCAACCGGGATGATCAACGATCATCTGGTCGATTGCTTTCGGCACCGTGAGGTGCAGCACGCTTAAACGAAGGCGGCGCCTTCAAATACCGAGCTGAACTAGTGCGCGGTCCCACGAGGAACCTTGATAATTCGCGCGCCTCTGCCGCGTTTGGCGGGAGCAGCCTTGAACTTCGAATTCTTATCAAGGCCCATTCGCGGCTAAAGCCGCTCCTACAATAATACCGAGTCGATTTACGCAAGTTCTTGTGGGACAGCACGCTAGTGTTATTTGATCGTTACCGGAATGCGGCTCCACTTGCCGTCGCGGTAGACGATTGCCGTGGCGCGGCCACCCAGCATCAGCAGGCTACCGTCAGGCATTTCGACTGGCGTACGTAACCACGACAAGAGTTGTAGTTCGGTACGGTCGGCTAGCGACCACGCGTTGTTATCGAAAATGCCGATTAAGCCCACCGCGCCGGCCACCGCGGGTTGCCCGGAGGCGAGCACTTTCACGCCAAACAAGCCTTCATTGCTTGGCGACGGCAGCGCCGCCCAGGTCGCACCGCCGTCGGTGCTGGTGCGGACAATCCCCGCCGCGCCGGTGAGAAAGATGGTCGAGCCTTTTTGTGTGCCCGCGATCCAGTACGGCGGTTCCGGTTCCTTAGGCGTCAGCATGGTATCGCGGCGGATCCACGATTGGCCGCCGTCGCTGCTTTGCAAGATCATGCCGAATTCACCGGCGATAGTGAGATTAGTCCCATCAAACAGGGCCACATTCCACGACACGTCGCCGGCTCGAAACGCCGGTCCTGGCGCGAATTTAAAACCGATGGACGGCGCGGGGCTTTCATCGAATTTGTTGGCGAACTGAACAAACCCCTCATCCGGGAATAGCGTGTAGTCAGTGTCCTTGACCGCGGGTTGACCGTTGACGGTGCCAGTGAACTGCACGGTGTCGAGATTTATATTGCTCGCACCGAAATACCATTCTCCAGCCGCGGTTCCCGGGAAACTCATCTGCGGCTGCGTTACTTCGGCGATCGTGACATTGGTCCAGGTTTTGCCATCGCTGGAAGTGGCGAGCATTCCGCGACCGCCCACGGCCCAGCCTTTACCCTTGGCCACGGCGATATCCAGCACGGGCTCATTGTGTTCGGAGAGGTTCGCTACTTCGGTCGCTTTACTGCCGTCGAATAGATAGAGCTTGCCAGAGGAGGTGCCGAGTAGCACTTCGGTGTCGGACCATTTTTCTAGCGCCGTGAAATCTTCATTCGGAATACCCGGATAGCGCGTTAATTCGGCGCTTTTATCGGTGACCTTGAGCAACCCCAAGAGACCATGGTCGCCGCTGACCACGACGCCTCCCGCGCCAGGCAAGTACGCGCCATCCAGAAAATCGATGACCAACGGCGAACGGCGGTCGACGAGTTCTTCGTCTCCGGCTTGAACCGTAGTTACCGCGCTAACGACAATGGCGGAAAGGGTTAGCGCGCTAAGCGGCAGGCGGATACGGTCAGTTGTCATGCGTGAGTGCCCCGCGGAAGTTGTGAGAACAAAACGGAGGGTCGCGCTGAGGTTTTCGACGTCACGCGGTTCCCCTCCCGGTGAAATACGCCGCGGCACCATACCAATAAGCATGGAGCGGCGACAAGCCGAAGTTGCAGCGTCCCCGTTCTAGGAAATATCCGAGTAGAGCGGCACGGCACACGACCGATGCCGCAAGCAGCGGTCAAGCGGACGAAGTAGCGCCACACCTGCCGGCAAAAGCCTAGGCCCCGAGCGCCGCATAGCGTCCGCGAAAGTAAAGAATCGGTTGCGCATTCTCGGGATCGGGCAGGCTGATGTGGCGAACTTCACCGACGAAGATTTGATGGTCGCCACCGGGGTAGGTCGCGCTGACCCGGCATTCGATCGCGAGCACGTGGCCATGCAGTACCGGCGCGCCGGTGTGACCGCGATCGAATCTCACGCCGTCGAACTTATTCGGATTCTTCTTCGCGAAACTGTTCGACAAATCCTGTTGTCCGAGGCCAAGCACGTTGATCCCGAACACGCCGCTGCGACGCATCGGTTCGAGGGTATCCGATTTGTTATCGACGCAAATTATAAAAAGCGGCGGTGCCAAGGACAGGGATGTCACGGCGTTCATCGTCAGGCCGTACGGTTTACCGTCGGTGTCCACCGTGGTGACGATCGACACGCCGGTCGCCCAATAACCGCAGGCTTTGCGAAACAGTTCAGGGCTTAATTCACTCATCGAAATATTCCTCGGATCGTCATTATTTGGAAGCTATTCCGCGTCGAACGCGCCTATTTCACGTGCTGCTGGCGGCGGTTTGTGGGAGCCGCCTTAGTTGACCGTCAATTTGTGGGAGCCGCTTTGAGCTTCGAATCTTGAAGCCCATTCGCGGTCGATAAATGAAAGTTCAATGCGAGCCACCACACTGGCGCCACCCGGACCTAGGCCCTGACATCATCAAACGATGGAACTGTAAACTCTTGGACCCGCGATGGTCGACCCCCGCACGCGCGATGGAGCATGGGCATGCAGGTCTCCGCGAAATAGCGCATCTGGTCTTCGATTTCTGGCCCGGCAAAGCCCGCGAGTTCGAACCAGGCATGAAACATAAAATCTTCGTAACCGACCTCGTCCTTGATGCGCAGTATTTTTTCGACGACTTCTTCCGGTGAGCCAAACAGTGCCACTCCCTTCCGCAGTAACGATTCGGGATTGATTTTGGTCTGCAAATCGAGAAAGTCTTCGGCCGCTTCGGCGAGCAGAGCGGCGAACCCGAATGGCCCGTAGTAATCCCACTGCACTTCCAGCGCGAGCTTGAAGCGCTCACGTTCGCGCGCGCGATCGGCGCCGGGTAATACCAAGTGAATATAGCGGCAGGTCACGATGCCGCGGCGTTTTTCGGCATCCCACCCATACTTGAAGCGGCCGCGGCCTAGGCGATCCGGCCATCCGGCGCGTTCGGCGGCTTCGTAATACAGCTCGACGTTGTGTTTCAAGCGCGAGGTGGGTTCGATAATGAAATAGCCGTTGACGCCCTTTTCAGCCGCAAACCTGATCGAGCGCGGGCTCGTCAACGGTTCCCAGAGCTGCGGATACGGTTTCTGTAACGGCTGGGGGAAAACGCTGATTTCTTTCAGCGTGGTGGTGGAAGCAAGGACCGGACTGCCGGCGGAATACATATCGGGCGGGCCGATGCTTAAGATGTCCTCGACCGAGCGTTCGACTTTTGGCATGCCGAAGTAGGCCATCGTTTGCTTGTGGTTCCACTTGGTGTAACGCGGTGGAATCGAGAAAAATTCGTCGCGATGCGAGAACGAGGGTTCGGTCCAGCACTTAATCAAAATATCGAGCGCTTCTTGGAAGGCGACGCGATTACGTTCTTGATCTTGGATGGTCGAGCCGTAGGGCTTGCCGAGCACTTCGTTCTCGCGTGGCTGATAACCACGGCCCACCCCCACTTCCACGCGTCCACCGCTGACCACATCGAGCATCGCCGCCATTTCCGCCAGGCGCACGGGGTGATGCCAGACAATGATGTTAGCTGCTTGGCCGAGGCGGATTTGCTTCGTATTGGCGGCGATCGCCATTTCACTCGCCAGCGGATTCGGGCTCATTTCCGCGCCTTCCGGCTGGAAGTGATGCTCGGTTTGGAACCAGTAATCGAATCCTAACTTATCGGCCAATATCCCTTGCCGAATCTGATTAACGATGGTGCGTTGGGCCGCGGCGTGGACCTCACGCAGTGAGCCGTCGTTACACACCGTTCCGTCCGCGGTACGTACTGGTGGTAAATCACAGGCACCGTTGTGGAAGACACCGATTTCGATCATGCGAAACTGCGGGGCGGGTTGAGGACTGTGTCGATGTATACCCGAAGGCGTGCCTGATGTCAGCCGCGCGCTGGGGCCGCAATGACGAGCCGGCGTATTCACGGAAGCTGTGGGAGCGGATTTATCCGCGAATCTTCGGCGGCTTAGATGCCGCTGCCAACCTTGAAAGATTCGCCGCTAAAGCGGCTCCCACAATTCGGGCATCGATGCTCAAGAGCTGCGGTTGCCGTCAGGCTAAAGTGGAGATTTGCGACGTTGTGAGCAGGGGCGAGTGAAGCTCGTCACGTTGCACGTACGCAACAGAAACGGCGGAATTCGTCCTATTAAGACAAAGAAAGTGTTTACCCTTTACAACAACTATGGCAGACTCGTTGGCGCTTAGTGGTGCGTCAAAGCAGGGCGCGCCATTCGATAAATCGCAGTGGGGAGGAGCTATCGAATGAACAGCGGCCACGTACCGGACGTGCGCGCTACTCGCGGTCAAGCCATCGCCAATTGGCTGATGGATCGCAAGTGGATCTCGTTTTTTATTATTTGCGTGCCGACTATTCTGCTCGCGCTGCATATTCCGAAGATTGAAGTCTATTCACGGTTTGCGGACTTGCTTCCCGCTAAACACGAATATATTCAAAACTACAATCGAATGAAGCAGACCTTCGGCGGCGCCAACGTCGTGACCATGGCCGTCGAAGTCACCGACAAAAACGCCGACATTTTCACCTACGACACGCTCGCCAAGATCAAAATGGTCACTGAACAAGTCGACCTCATCACGGGCGTTAACCACTACCAAGTGGCGAGCATTGCGCACCCGAAAATCCGCCGCATTCGAACCACTGCCGGCGGTTTGATCAAGTCCGAACCGGTACTGCCCAAAGACATTCCGAAAGACGCGGATGGCCTGAAAAGATTGCGTGAAGAATCGTTCAATAACGATATTGTCTACGGCACCTATGTGTCGGCCGACGGCAAAGCGGCGTTAATCCTCGCCGGGTTCGATGAAGAGCGTCTGAATTACACCCAAATCCACACGCGCCTCCAAGAACTCAAAAAAGAAGTCGAGGCCGACGGCAAGACCAAACTCTATGTCGCCGGCGAACCGATGCTGAAGGGTTGGATCTACTTTCACTCGAAAGAATTAAAAGTCATCTTCGGCGTCACGGGCGCGGTCATGGTGGCACTACTGTGGCTGCATTTTGGTTCGATCACCGGCGTCGTGGTGCCAACGTTGGGCACCGGGCTATCCGCGGTCTGGGGCTTAGGGTTTGTGGGCTGGATGGGCTACAACCTGGACCCGCTGATCTTGGTGGTGCCGATTTTGATCTCGGCGCGCACCGCGAGTCACTGTGTGCAGCTCATGGAGCGTTACTACGACGAAATTCGACTTGGCCGCCAACGCGAAGCAGCGGTACGCGTATCGATGGGCGAGCTCATTCTACCGGCCTCGCTCGGCATTTTGGCCGATGCGTTTGGTCTGTTGGTCTTGGCCTTGTCGTCAATGCCGATGATTCAAAAACTCGGCTACTACTGCGCGTTCTGGGGCACCAGCAACCTGGTGACGGTGGCCATTCTCGTCCCGCTCGTCATGTCGCTGCTGCCAACGCCACACGTCACCCGCCAGGAAGAGCACAAGCACTTGCCATCGCGCATCATGCATAACCTTGGGGTGTTCCTCGTGGGACCTAGGGCCACCGCGGTGGTACTGGGCGGCGCCGCGATCTTGGCCGTGTGGTCATTCTCGTTCGGGTGGAAAGTACAAATTGGCGAAAGCAAACCGGGGTCGCCGATTCTGTTTCCGGATTCGGAATACAACATCGCGGCCAAGGTTATCGCCGACAAATTCGCCGGCGCCAACCAACTCAGCATTTACTTCGAAGGCGACAAACCGCACCGCATGAAGCAGCCGGAAGTGGTCGCGGTCATGGAAGAGTTCGGGCGTTACATGGCGGACACCTTCAATTACGGGGGTACACGCGAAATTCCGCATCTGGTGCGTTCAATCAATCGCCTGTACCACTACGACGATCCGCGGTGGTCGATCATTCCGAAAGACCAGAAGGACATCGGCAACACGCTCTTTATGTACGAAGCGGGCGCCTCGATGCCCGGTGTCATTCTGGAGTACATGGACCTGGAAGGGCGCACCGCTAATTTCGTGGTCTTCTACAAAGATGCGACCGGTAAGACGGTAGCCGGTGCCATGGAAGCGGCGAAGAAATTCCTGGCGCAACATCCACTCGAAGGGGTCACGCCGCGCTTTGCAGGCGGCATTATCGGAACCACTGCGGCGGCGAACGAAGAAACCGAGCTTTCCGATCTAAAGATGACGGTGTCGATTATCACCCTGGTCACGCTCTCGATCATGATTGCCTATCGCTCGATTTTCGCGGGCGCCATGGTGTTTGTATTGTTGATCCTGTGCGTGATGACCAACCGCGCGTTTATGACGATGCGCGACATCGGACTCAACGTGAACACCTTGCCGGTAACCTCGGTCGGTATCGGAGTCGGCGTTGACTATGCGATTTACATGCTCGACCGGCTGAAAGAGGAAATGCGCCATCGAAGTTTGCTGGATGGCATCGTCACCGCCATGCGTACCACCGGTGCGGCCATTCTGTTCACCGCGTTGACCGTGCTGGCCGGCATTATCTATTGGATTCCGGGCTCATCGCTGCGCTTCAACAGCGAAATGGCCTTGCTGCTGTCGCTGCTGCTGACCAGCAACATGGTCGGCGCCATCACGTTGATTCCGCTGTTGGTGCGCGTGTTCAAGCCGAAGTTCGTCATGGAATCGCATGTGGATGACTCGGACACCCAGCGCGATCAAGCGTTGGGTGGCTGGATGGTTGCGGGTGGGACGGCAGCTGCGCACTAGTCTTGGGCGCGCACGGCTGTCATCGAAGATTAATTGTTTGAAATTTGCAGCGCTGATTTTTAGGTGCTGTGTTGTTGAAGGGGGAAACTATGGGAGATAACGCGATGAAACGCTCTATTCGCGCTCTGTCACTTGGCGCCTGTGCGCTGTCCTCGGCACTGCTCGTGAGCACGCCGGCGGATGCGCGTATTGTGGTAAATGCGCTCGGTGGTGAAGTGGAAATCAACGGCTTTCTGTCGAGCGAGGCCCGGGCACGGGTGGGTTCGGGAGAGGCTTATTTAAATCAATGGATTCAGCGGCTGCAGATCGAGCCGAATATTAATTACAAGGACGTCGGCGTGTTTCAAACGCTGTCCTTTAACGCCGTGATTCGCCCGGAATTCGATGCGGCTTATTACTACGGGGACACGTTTGGCAGCCGAGGACGGGGCAGTAACAAGCCGTCTTATTTGGGCTATGACTTTTCCGGCCGAACTGATCCGGTCGGCTTCGGCGGTTTCGATTTTGTTGGCGCCTTCGTCGGGCAATCCGGCGTAACTACGCTTAACAGCGGCGCTGCTGGCGCGGTGTTTAGCACCGGCGGTGTCGGCAAGATCGTCACCAACGGATTGCAAGCACCGAGCTGGATCGACCAGAACTTCCAATCGATTCTGTCACGCACACCCGGCGGGAATAAATTCGATTTTGTGCCCGGCAAAGGTGCAGCCGAATCCGGTTTCCCGCTCTTCGCGGTGACCAGTCAAATGCCGCTGAATTGCAGTGGGTGCCAGAATCTCGATAACGATCCGCTCGATGTCGCGATGAACAACACCGACTCCAACAGCAATATCTATCCGTTCCGCGAACTCTATGTGGACGCGACCGCGGGCGACTGGTGGTTCCGGGTGGGTAAGCAGCAGATCGTCTGGGGTAAGACCGACTTTTTCCGCTTGCAGGATATCGTCAACCCGGTCGACTTCGGTCAGCATTTCTTCTTCGATTCGTTCGAAGACATCCGTATTCCGCAATGGATAGCGTCGATCCAATACAAGGCTGGCGATATCGGGCCGACCACCGACAACGCACTGCAATTTGTATGGAACTTCGATCGCTTCCAACCCGTCGGCCTCGGCAATCCCAGCCAGGGTTGGGCGCATCCGTTTGCCATGCAGAAATCGACCTTTGCCGGGTTCAACCAGTTTTTCTCGGTTGAGCCTTGTTTGGGACCGAACTACCTGAACCTGCTGCAGTCTGATCCAACGCATTTTGCGCCGTCGGATTTCTGTGGTAGCGCGGGCCCGAATGACCCGCGTAGCCCCTCGGGCTTCGGTCAACCGGTAGGCCTGAGCGCGGAAAACCGGCCGGACTGGAAAATCGAACACACCCAAGGCGGTCTGCGCTGGGAATTCCGCTTAGGCGAAGTGCATTTCGCGCTATCGAACTACAGCGGCTACGGCGATATCCCGGTATTTCGTTTCCACAGCATCAACATTCCAAACGGGGTGCTCGGTGCGAGCGCGGCGAATGTCGGGACGCAGGATAACCTGATCTACGATTTGGTCTGTGTTAAGAACCCCGCTTCACCGCAATGTAATCGTGGCGCGGCTGCACTCCTCGGCGGTACCGGTCAGATTCCAGTGCGAGTTGTCGAGCCTGGGGAAGGTCTGAAAGCAGCGGCGGCAGCAGGATTCGTCCCTGCCCAGCAGGCGTTAGCCGCCAACGATGCAAGCTTGTTTTATAACACCGGCGCCATACTTGGCGGCCAAGTCGATATTCAATACAAGCGCCGCAACACCACCGGCCTGTCCTTCGATTACTTTGAAGGTTATACCGGTACGGTGCTCCGGGTGGAATCGTCCTGGTCGTTGGGCGAGCTCGTGAACAACACGCGCAAAGCCAACTGGGTCGACAAGAGCGATGTCATGCGGTGGTCGATCGGACTCGACCGTCCGACCTGGATCAAGTGGTTGAACAAGGACCGCACGTTCTTCCTCTCGATGCAGTTGTTCGACACCTGGTATTTGAACCACGAAGGCGGCACCTTACCCGGCTCCGAAACGCATACCGGCTACTACGTGGACGAGCACAACTTCATCACCACGTTCTTCTTTATCGCGAACTACATGCGCGATCAGCTGACGCCGATTGGCTTCGTGGTGTGGGAAGAAGCGTCCCGCTCCTACGTTGCAGGTTTAAGCACCGAATGGAAGATGGACAATCACTGGTCGATCAAGGGTGGCTTTAACACCATTTGGGGCGGGACGAAGAATTTCCGTCACGATTCCGGCCCGTTCCGTTCCTTCGTGGTCCCCGGCGCGAACGGCAACAATCCGTTCCAGGAGTCCGTGTTTGGCGTAGCGCATGAAGGCATTGGCGCGCTCCGCGGCAACGACGAAGTCTTCTTGCAAATGAAGTATCAGTTCTAACCGACCTAACCTAAAGACCAAACGCGCCCGGTTGAACTAAACCAGCCGGGTGCGGTACTCAAGCTAGCACAGCGATCGAACCAGGAGGCACTATGAAAAAACCGATGTATTACGCGCTACTCGCGGCATTCGCAGCAACGCCGCTAGCAGCCTCTGCTTTCACGCCAGATGATTACCTGGCGTGGTTCAAAGCCAACCAGGAAGCCAAACCCCAATTCGTCGATGGCGACACCATTACCTTCGACAAGGGCAACTTAATCCGTCCGTTTATTCCGGCCGAATTCGCCGACGAAGTCATCTTTCAAGGGATGGACGTGAAGATCAAAGACGCGGGCGATATCACCCCGTCCGATGCGTACAAAGCCGCGACCGAGAAGTTCAAAGGTACCGCGACTATCGCCGCTGACGGCGCACTCGAAAACTACACCGCCGGCCGGCCGTTCGACCCCGCCACCTTTAAGCCGGGCAGCAAGGAAGACGGCTGGAAGATGGTGTGGAATTGGAACTTCCGCTGGCAGAATGCCGGACTTCGCGTCGGTGAAGTGCATTGGGTGTGGGTTCGCAAGGGCGGCGACCACACCAATAACGAAATCATGAGCGACGCCGGCGGTAAGTACAAACAGTTCTACCAAGGGGGCGGCAGTTTTGAGCGCGTGCTCACCGGTCCCTACCAACGCGTGATGTTCTCGCACCGTTCCGAATTGGCGGCGACGAATTACAAAGTGAACAACGGCGAAGGCTTTGCCAAGGGCACGGAATTCCGCGAATACACCGGCTTTACCGCGCCGTTCGATATTGCAGGTACCGCGTTCCTTATCTTGCGTTACGACGACCCGCGTAAGACCGACGATTCTTGGGCGTATATTCCAAGCCTCCGTCGTGTCCGCCGCATCTCGGTCGAAGTGAAATCGGACTCGTTGCTGGGCACCGACCACACATTGGAAGATTTTTATTGTTTCAATGGCCGTCCGCTGGAACACGATTGGGAATACGTCGGTACGGTGAACATGCTGGCGGTCGCCCGCTCGCGTAACACCCACACCGTGTATTACGGCCCGAACGGCTGGATCCCACTCGACGATTGGGCGCTGCGCAAGATGGATGTGATCAAGCAGATCCCGAAGCGCGCGAATCATCCGTATTCGCAAAAGTTCCTGCATATCGACCGTGATTCCGGCGAATGCTATTACGCGAACAGCTTCGACAAGGCTAATAACCTGTGGAAAGTGTGGCAGCTGACCAAAGCTTTCACCGACGATCCGCAGTTTAAAGCACAGGCGACTGACTTTGACGGCGAGCCAACCCCGGCTGGCCTCAGGGTAAGTTCGTTTCAAAGCATCAACGTGATTGACCTCCAAAACAGTCGTGGGACCTTGGTGCCGTGCCGCGGCATCGGGAATCCGAACACCGACTTGAACGTGGTGAAGAAGATTCTCGACGTGAACTACCTGACGGAAGGCCGCTAAACGCGTAGTCTCCAGATAGCGATCGGTAATTAACGGGCCGCTTTACGCGGCCCGTTTTCTTTGGCGGAATGTGCGAAACTGGGTGACGCGATGAGCGCAGCACCGAAAGCGGACGGAAGGCTCCTTATGAATACCAAAATCCTCACCGTTGCGTGCCTTGCCTTCTCCCTCGCCGTTCCCGCGCTGGCGGCGGTGCCTAATGGAGTGCCGATTGCCACGCCAGAAGGCGCGCAATATGTCCACGATGCGGTAAAGGTCGCCCGCACGATGCTTCAATCCGAAGATGTCTACGATCGGATCCTGGCAGCGGGCGCACTGGCGGAGACGGGCGACAAGCCAGCGCTTGAACTTCTCCAGAAATACGTCGGGGCGAGTGACTTGGTGCTCAAACGTTCGGCCATCGATACCCTACTGAGCGGCACGCACCCGAGTACGATCGAATTATTAATGCGGTCGGCAGCGAACGACACCATGGCGTTGAACTTGATGGTCGAATCTCTGGCGGCGAATCCACGTGACGACCTGGAAGATTTACTGATTGGCGCTTTGGATTCGACCAAAGCCACTATGCGCAAGAACGCCCTGCAAGCCCTCTCGAATACCGATACCCCCCGGGTGACCGCGGCGGTCCACAAAGTCATCGATAACCCCGCGGAAATTCCGACCGTTCGTGGCTATGGATATTACGCCCTTGCCGCCACTGGCCATGGCGGCGATGTCATGAAAGGGATACTAGAACTCGCCAAATCCGGTGAGACCAGCGATGAACGGGAAGTGGCGGCAGTAGCCCTCGGCCGCATCAATACCAAGGAATCGCAAAAGGCGTTAACCGAACTCTCCAAGGCTGACGACGGTCGCGTCAAGATTGCCGCGATAGCGAGCAGCGCCGGATTGCGCAACGACGATGCCCTGGCGCAGTTCGTCAAGACCGTGGCCTACGGCAAACCGCTAGAAGCCACGATCATGGCGGGTGCGGTGCGTCGGCTGCCGCCCGAAATCGCGCGCGATGTCACCAAAACCCTGATCTCGTGCTGCCACTTAAAAACCGATATCGCGACCCGCCTGCTGGAATCCTGGGGTTGGGTCGCAAGCGACCCTGCCTTTGTCTACACCTGGGGTTTGCAGAATACGGATATGGAAGTGCGTTTGCAGACCTTGTGGCTGGTCGGGCATCGCAAGGACAACGCCTGGCTCGCTAAAATTGCACCCTACCTCAACGACGAAAACCCCGCGCTGCGTACGATGGCGGCGTGGGCCATCATTCATACCGCAGGCGACGGCTATGTCGGCGGCGTTGAGACGTAAACCGACCCCAGCCATCGACAAATAAAGCCTAGCTCGCCATGTCAGATACCGACGATCCGAGACGCCGTAGGGCCGGTTGGGAAGTCTTAAGCTCGGACGAGCTCTTCAGCCACCCGTATTTCCGCATGCGGAAAGATCGCTGCGCGCTGCCGGACGAACGCATCATGCCGGCCTATTACGTGATGGAGTTCGTCGATTGGGTGAATGTGATCCCGCTGACCGACGACGGCAAAATCGTGTTGGTCAATCAATACCGCCATGCCGCCAGGCGGCGTTTCTATGAATTCCCCGGCGGCACCGTCGAGCCCGATAACAAGGACGAGACGCCGGAGACCGCGGCGCGTCGCGAGCTGCTTGAGGAAACCGGTTACGAAGCCAGCCGGTGCGCCTATCTTGGATTGCATTATCCGAATCCCGGCCTGCAAGATAATCGCATGCATGTTTATCTAGGCACCGGCTGCCGCAAAGTGCAGGAACCCAAGCTCGATACTTACGAAGACTTGGAAGTCGAGCTGGTCGATGTCCAGGATTTTCTGTTGTGCATAGAGCAAGGACGACCGATGCATTCGCTGATGATGGCGTCACTGACGCTGGCCTTGCCGGCGATCAAAAAATTCTATTCGATCTCGTCGCTCGCGTTATGACGAACACCCTTTGCAACTAGGGGATCTCTGCAAATCGACAGGTGTTTATGGTGGGAGCGGCTTGGTGGGAGCGGCTTTCGCCGCGACTCGGCGTATATATTAACGATTCGCCGATAACGCCGCTCCCCCCAAGCGGCTCCCACTAATAATTTTGCAATAGACCATTCACACGAGGAATTTGGAATGGGTTTAAGACACCTGAAATTAATAGCGTCGTGGCGAGCCTGGGTCACAGTCGTGCTGGGATCCTGCGCTGCCGCCGTTAGCGCTGGAGATTTTGATATCGATCTCGCGCAGATTCAGGAACTGTCACCGCCGCCGGGTTCAGTAATTTCCGGGGAAGGTCTCGATAAATACCGGCAAGTTCTCGACCCGGATCTCGCCGACCTGATCGCGCAAGGCTGGTACACCATTACGGTGGGTGAACCGCTGTCGTTCGCACCCCACGCAAATTTCATCGCGGCAACTCAACAGCACGGCGATAAGACGCAATTAGGACCGAATCCGAGCGAGCTTCTAAACTATGTGGATGGTCGGCCCTTCCCCGGCGAGCTCACGACCGACGACCCACGTGCCGGTGAAAAGCTCGCGTGGAACATGCGCTATGCCTATGGTGGCGACAGTGCGCGCATTCCGGAAATGTATTGGGATTATCGCGACATGCGCAGCCAGTCAGTGGAGCGCACGCTGACTTTTGAAGCGGCGGGCATGCGATTCATGTTTCGGCATGTCAAAGAGCCGATGCCGAACTTAGAGAAAAATCCCTACGCGGTGTATAGCGCGATTACGTTGACCGCGCAGGATCCCGCGGATGTTGACGGGACGAAACTCCTGATTTACTACAACAGCGACGATAACGCCGAAGAACAGGGCTGGATGTATGTGCCAAACCTACGCCGTGTAAGGCGCGTCGCGACCACCGCGCGTACGGATTCCTTCCTCGGTAGCGACATCATGATCGAGGACTTCCTCGGTTACACCGGACGCCTCAAGGACATGGAGTGGTCGTTCCACGGCGCAACCTATGTGTTGTTGCCCATGTACCGGCATGATCTCCTGGAGCATTCAACGCGTAAGGCGCGCAATTACGACTATCACTTTGTCGATTTTACCGGTCATTCGGGTTGTTTCCCGAAAGTCACCTGGCAATTACGCAAAGCCTACGTGCTCGAAGGCAAGCCGCGGCGCGACGACCATCCGTTGTCGAAGCGTTTTTTTTATGTCGACGCGCAAACCAGCATGCCCATTCTCGGCAAGGTCTATGACCGTGCGGGAGCGATCTGGAAAATACTCATCGCCGGCGTCGCCCATCCTGATTATCATTTGGCGGAAAATCGCGGTAGCGGCGTACCGCTACTCGATTCGTCGGCAGTGATTGATTTGCAGAACAAACATTGCACGACATTGCAGATGCTGTCGGTTACTAATCCAACTGACGTTAAGCAGAGTGACTTCGAACCGAGTTCACTGAATGTTGGTGCGCGGTAAAGAATTGGGGAGGATTACCACCGATTTAGCAGCGACGATTTAAGTTGTTCTCAAAAATTACCTGACTTGGCGCCACCATGGATTCACAATCATTTATCAATTCGGTTTTCGATCTCTCGAATAAACATATTTTACTCACCGGCGCCTCGAGCGGACTGGGCCGGCATTTCGCACATACGTTAACGCGCGCCGGCGCACGCGTCGCGCTGTGCGCACGCGGGGTCGAGAAAATGGAAGCTCTCGCGGACGAACTTCGCGCCGCGGGCGGACGCTGCGAGGTTTATGCGCTAGACGTTCGCGATCGCGCCAATATTCGTGCCTGTGTCGAGGCCGCTGAAAAAACGCAGCTCATCGATGTACTGGTCAATAACGCCGGGATCGCTATCCCGAAAGCGCCGGACAAATTAACGGACGAGGCGTGGGATCAGGTATACGAAACTAACTTGCGTGGCCCCTGGGTGCTTGCGCAGGAAGTAATCAAACGTCGATTGGCCGATGAGCGCGGCGCCAGCATCGTCAATATTGCCTCGGTGCTCGGGATCCGGGCGATCGGCCATTTAGCGCCTTATTCGGCGGCGAAAGCCGGACTTATCAATCTTGGCCGCGATTTATGCGTTGATTTGGCGACCAGCGGCATCCGCGTGAATGCGCTGGCGCCCGGCTACTTCATCACCGAGATGAACGACGAGTGGTTGAAAACGCCGGCCGGCGATCGATTGCGCAATCGCATTCCGGCCAAACGCTTTGGCGATCCGTCAGAACTCGACGGCGCGTTGATCTTTCTGGCGTCTGATTCGTCGCGTTATATGAACGGTAATTTGATCACGGTGGATGGTGGGCACACCGCGAGTCTTTAAGATGTGAAGATTACCTGGGGTGCTGGCTGATAATGACGCTTGAAAAAATAAGCGCTTAGAATTTATGTGGGAGCGACTTTAGTCGCGAATGGCGTCAATAAAGATTCGCCGCTAAGGCGGCCCCCACAGAAAACCAAGACGCCGCGTTGTTTGTGTGGGAGCGACTTTAGTCGCGAATGGGCGTCAATAAGGATTCGCCGCTAAAGCGGCTCCCACAATGCGATGTTTTACGCGCCCCACACCACCAGGCCCCAATCCAACACCTTCTCGCCTTGCATCACGCCACTGTTGTCTTTGCGATGCGCAAATGCTTCCACGCCTAAATCATAAAGTGTTCCGCCAGCCGCGGTGGATGTGCAATTAACGACCTTGAATTTCGTGCTGATGAGATCGCCTTCCAACACGGGTCCTAAGTGATCGCAGTGGCGCCACGCCACCATGTGTAGAAGATTCGGCAGCGCACGAACTACCTGCGCAAGCGCGAAAGAAATCGTGTGACCGCCGTACACCAGGCGTTGACCCAGATAGCTGCGGGTTTCATCGGTATGGGTATACGCGATGTTGAGCGACATCCGGACCAGTTCGGGCGCGCAAGTCACCGTGTCCTTCGGCGCGATCTCGAATTCATCGCCGGGTGCGACGTTGGGACCCTTAAGTCCCGTGATGTCGCAGGCGAGCGGTGCTAAATCCCACCCGCGAGGCAGGGCCGCGACCAACTCGTCGTTGCCAAAAGAATTTTTGATCCAATCGAAATTGTCATTGTGCCCGGTTTCGATTCCGGGATCCTTGCACCCGATCATCGGGCAGCGCCAAAAATGCAGGACCACTTCGTGGTCCTGGTTCACGGTGGTCATTTCGAGCGCGACCATGCCAGTTGCCGCGCGGCCCGCTTTGGCCTTGTTTTGACGTAGGCCCACGACCTTGGTCGTCGTGTACAGCGAATCGCCGAGATAAACCGGCCGCCGCAGCAACATACCACGGTAGAACAAATTACCCTTCACGTGCTGCGATGCATAGGTCGTCTGGCCGGCGGCCAGATGCACGGCGAGATAGGGATGGGCGAGTGGGCGGCTCTGACCGGTCACGCGGCGCGCGAGATGATGATCGAGCGGTAGCCGCATACGATCGCCAAACAAGGCAGCGTAGACCGCGGCATGGCCTTCGGTAATCGTGATTGATGGGGCGACGAAGATCTGGCCAACGGTAAATTCTTCGAAGTACGGGCCATCAATTAAACGCGTTGCCATGGTAATTTCTCCGTCAAAGGTAGAGCGGGGTTGCCTCGTAGAAGATCCTCGGGCGCTGTCGGAAGCTAAATTGAGCCCGGCGCCGGGTTCCGTTTGGTCGATAGAGTCGGTGAGGCGGCGGTCGTAAGTTCGCCCCCTTCATTTCGGACTTATGCCCCTCACCCTAACCCTCTCCCGCAAGGGGAGAGGGGAAAGATGGGCACCTCGAATTTCCCCCCTCTCCCCTTGCGGGAGGGCCGGGGTGAGGGGAAAGATTGGGCACACCTCATTTCCCCCTCTCCCCTTGCGGGAGAGGGCCGGGGTGAGGGGTATGTGAATCATCATCGCAGAGATCTGAGTCCGATCTTGGTCGCGCCGCGCGCGTCCTCAACCGAGAAATTCGCGGCGAATCGCCGCGCTATGCTGACCGAGAGCCGGGACAGCACGCGGTGTTTCGGCGTCATCACAGACTCGGCGCACCAGCGTCGCGCGTTTACCGTTGGAGATAACATCTTTGGTTTTTAGCGCCGCGTGCGAGCTCAGATCCTGGGTCGAATTAATTCGACCATAGGCGATGCTGCCGTGCTCCAAGATTGCGCCCAACGCGGCGCGCGTGTGCTGTTTGAAAAAGTATTCCAACTCAATCTTCAGCGCTGCGCGGTGTTCGACGCGCAGCGGATTGGATTTAAAGCGCGGATCGTCGGCGAGTTCGGGCCGTCCCACGGTGGCGCACAAGCTCACCCATTCGCGATGATTCTGAACGGCGATAATGATCTGTCCGTCCGCGGTGTCATAGGCGCCGTACGGCGCGATCTGCGTGTGGTCCAAGCCAGTGCCGGTCAAAACGCGACCGCCGTAGGTGTAGTACGCAAGCGGCACACTCATCCATTCGCTGATGACGTCGAACAGCGAAATATCGAGATGCCGGCCATGTCCGGTGCTCGCGCGTTCGAACAAGGCGCGCAGAATTTCGCCGTAGGCGGCGAGCCCAGTCGAAATATCGCACACCGACACCCCGCAACGCGTCGGCGCGTCGGGTGTACCAGAAACGGAACACAGGCCACTTTCCGCCTGCACCAGAAAGTCATAGGCCTTCATGTCGGCCAGCGGTCCCGAATTCCCATAGCCCGAAATACTGCACATGACGAGACGTGGATTCAGTTTCGCGACTTGCTCGTAGCTCATACCCAGCCGCTCGACGGCGCCCGGCCGCAAGTTCTGGATGAAAACATCCGCTTTCGTTAACAACGCTTCGAGTAATTGCTGGTCGCTGGGATTTTTTACGTCCAAGGTCAGCGATTCCTTGCCGGAGTTTAACCACACAAAGTACGCGGATTCGCCATTGACCACCGTGTCGTAGGCGCGCGCGAAGTCGCCCTCGTCGCGTTCGATTTTTATGACGCGCGCGCCGGCTTCGGCGAGCAGACGCGTCGCGTAGGGCGCGGCCACGGCTTGTTCAAGCGCGACGACTAGGATTTCGGCGAGCGCGCTCACAGCGACATCACTATCGAAGCGTGCCGCTTTTTGTGTCGACGTAACAGGTTGGGTGTCCGATCTGACACGACGTATTCCCGCGCTTAACGCATGACAAAAGGATTAGGAACATCGGCAGCGGTCGAGATCCAAACACTTTTGGTCTGCAGAAATTCGCGCATGCCTTCGAGCCCGTTTTCGCGACCTAACCCACTCTTCTTGTAACCGCCGAACGGCGACATGAAGCTGACCGCGCGATAGGTATTAACCCAGACGGTACCGGCGCGAATCGCATTCGAGACTTTGATCGCGCGCGTGATCGATTGCGTCCACACTCCCGCCGCCAGACCAAAGGCGATGTCGTTCGCGATTTCGATCGCCTCCTCGTCGGTCTTAAAGCGAATGATCGACAACACGGGCCCAAACACTTCTTCCTGCGCAATGCGCATCGTGTTCGTCACATTGCTGAAAATGGTCGGTTGTACAAACCACTGCGAGTCGCCGCATTCCGGACCGCTGCCGGGGTCGCCACCCAACAGACATTGCGCGCCTTCGCTTTTCGCGATCTCGATATATTTTAGAATTTTCCGATATTGCGGCGGGGTGGTGACCGGGCCGACTTGCGTCGCGGTATCCATGGGGTCGCCCATCCGCGCGGTTTTGGCGAAGGCGACCAATTTATCGACAAAGCGATCGTAGATCGCGTCTTGTACCAGCAGGCGCGAACCGGCGATGCAGGTTTGGCCGGTGGCGGCGAAGATGCCGGAGATGGCCCCTTTGACCGCGTCGTCGACTACCGCATCGTCAAAAATAATATTCGGCGATTTGCCGCCGAGTTCCAACGTGCAGCCCTTGAGGCCTTTGGCTGCCGCTTGGTAGACCAGGGCGCCGCTGTCGCTACCGCCCGTGAAGCAGATCTTCGCGGCTTTCGGGTGTTCGACCAGCGCCGCACCGACTTCCGCGCCAAAGCCCGTGACGACATTGATAACGCCGGGCGGAAAGCCTGCCTTTTCGACCAGTTCCATCAGCTTCAGTGTCGAGGTCGACGTGAATTCCGATGGCTTGATGACCACGGTATTGCCCGCGGCCAGCGCTGCCGCAAGCTTGAACGACAACAGCAGCAGCGGCGAATTCCACGGCGTGATGCAGACAATCACCCCCAACGGTTCATGCCGTGTGTAATTGAACACGTCGGCCTTATCGATCGGGATGACCGCGCCTTCAATCTTGTCGGCGAGCCCGCCGTAATACCAATACCAGTTCGGCAGGTAGTTACACTGGCCCAGCATTTCGTTGATCAGCTTGCCGTTGTCGCGGACTTCGTATTCGGCGAGCTCACGCGCGTTATCGCGGATGAGATCGCCCAGTCGATGAACGAGCGCGCCGCGTTGCGTTGCCGTTAGTGTTGGCCAATCGCCGCGGGTAAACGCGATGTAGGCTGCTTGCACGGCGCGATTCGCATCCTCTGCATTACAGCGCGCGACGTGGCCCCAAACTTTCGACGTATACGGATTGACGGTTTCGAAATAGCCGCCAGAGCTCGGGGGCTCCGATTTACCATTGATATAGGCATTGAACTTCGGTAGTGCGGACATGCTAAGTCAGACCTCTAATACGAGCGCGGCATACCGAGCTCGTGTTCGCCGACGTAAGACAAAATTAAATTGGTCGAGATCGGTGCGATTTGATACAGCCGGGTTTCGCGAAATTTACGCTCGATGTCGTATTCTTCCGCCACCGCGAACCCGCCGAAGGTCTGCATGCAGGTATCTGCCGCATGCCACGAGGCTTCCGAGGCCAGAAGCTTCGCGATATTGGCTTGCGTGCCACAGGGCTTGGAGTGGTCATAGAGTTCGGCGGCGCGTTCTGTCACGAGATTCGCTGCTTCCATTTCGGCATAAGCACGCGCAATCGGAAATTGAATCCCCTGATTCTGGCCGATGGGGCGTCCGAACACTTTGCGCTCACAGGCGTAGTCGCGCGCTTTCTTGATGAACCAGCGGGCGTCCCCGATACACTCGGAAGCGACCAGAATACGCTCGGCGTTCATGCCGGAGAGGATGTACCGCAGGCCTTGGCCTTCGTCGCCAATCAAACTGCTGGCCGGAATTTTGAGATTGTCGAAAAAAACTTCGGTGGTCGAATGATTGATCATCGTCCGAATGGGTTTGATGGTCATGCCATGACCCTTGGCCTCGCGCATATCGATCAAGAACACCGACAACCCTTCGCTGCGCTTCTTCACTTGATCCTTCGGCGTGGTGCGTGCGAGCAGTAGCATCAAATCCGAATGTTCCGCGCGCGACGTCCAAACTTTTTGACCATTCACGACATAGTGATCGCCCTTGCGCTCGGCGAAGGTTGAGATGTTGGTGGTGTCGGTACCAGCCGTGGGTTCAGTCACACCAAAGGCTTGTAGACGCAGCGCACCGGTCGCGATCCCCGGCAGGTATTGGTCTTTTTGCGCCTCGCTCCCGTGTCGAAGCACCGTGCCCATCGTATACATCTGGGCATGGCAGGCGCCGGCATTGCCGCCGAATTCATGGACGGCTTTAAGAATTTCAGCGCCTAGCGCCAAGGGCAAGCCGCTGCCGCCGTATTCTTCCGGGACCAGCGCGGCCAGCAGACCTAGGTCGGTTAGCGCTTGGACGAATTCGCTCGGGTACGCGCGGTCGCGATCTTTGGCGCGCCAGTACTCACCGGGATGGTCATCGCATACTCGCTTTACGGTGTCGCGCAACTGCGCAATCGTCTCGGAATGCTCGGTCATAGGACTCCAGGGTCAGGCTTACGCCCGGTTCGGTTATTTCGATAACGTTCTGCTGGGACGCGAACCTTGCGTCGCGCCGAGACCTCTGCCGAGGTCAGCCAATCGTAGCAAATAATGCCGTGAGCTCCTATCCAACGGAGGACGCAACCCGGCCCCGAATTGCGATGTGACTTAAGCGTGTGGGCGCGACAGACCTACCTGTTGAAAACACGCTGTGAATCCGTCCTTGGACGCTCGACGGCCGCGTCCCTGCGGCCGACGGTTTTCAACAGGTAGGTCCGCCGCTCCTCGAAAGTCCGTGGCGCAATTCGGAATCCGAAGAAGCGCCTCTACGTAGTTTCAATTTACGCGGGGGCGGGTGCCACAAACGCTTCGAGCCGATGGTTGGGGTATTCGGCGGCGCGCCTCGCGCGCAAGCGATCCAGGGACTGGAATAGCGCAGCGCGCGTGGTAGCGGAGCGATTCAAGGACGAATCGCGGAGCGGTAGCCGCCGAATACCCCAACCATCGGCTTACAGCACTAGAGTCGCGATTAAACCGCAACGGCCAGAAGTACGAATCGTTTGGATGTATTGCACGCCAACAATCGATTCAACAAAAGAGCCGTTCGTTCAACTCGTTGAACGAACGGCTCTTGCGCGAGAGACGGCGCGCTTGCTACTTCAGCGCGACGATTTTATCCAAGACTGGATACAGGTAGCGGTTGAACACCTCGGGGTTTTCGCTCATCGGGAAGTGACCGATTTCTTCCATGATGATGCATTCCGAATTCTTGTGCTTTTTCGCCGCTTCCTCGGTCATTTCGGGGGTACACGCAAAGTCATAAACGCCGGTCATGTAGAACGTCGGCACCTTGCCCGAGAGCTTCTCGGTCTTGCCCCGGAAATCGTGGTCAAAACTGTAGAAGTAGAGATCGCCCTTGAAAATTCCCGGGCCACCCTGCGAGTAATACCACCAGGTTTCCCAGCGATATTTGTCCGGGCTTTGCGGCGCCATTAGGCCGAACACCGACGTCGCGCATACTTCGCCGCCATGAATATGCGCATGGCGCAGCCAATCGAGATGCCAGCCCGGCGACCATTCGCAGGCTTCGATCGCGATCAGCGCTTTCACGTCATTTTCGTAGTTCGCCGCCAAATGGAGGCAGATATTGCCGCCCATCGAGCTGCCCATGATGACCGGTTTGTCGAGGCCGAGCGCCGTGCTGAAGGCCATCACGATCCCTGAATAAAATTTCGCGGTGAGCTTGTATTCTTCGTTTTCTTTGTACCACTCGTACGGCGGAATGGATTTGCCGTGCCGTGGCAGGTCGATGGCGATGACGCGGAAGTGCTTGCCGATCCGTTCGTCGCATAGCTGATGTCGCCATTCGCGACCGTCAGTGCCCGCGGTGTGTAAGCAGATCATCGGGATGCCTTTGGGATTCCCGGCTTCCTCGAAGTACATGCGGTATTCAGTGCCCTCGAACGGCACCCAAATATATTTGCCAACAATTGGTTCTATTTTTGCCACTGAAATTCTCCCGTTACGATGAGCCGTGCCGTTCAGATTTCGCGCATGCGATCGAAAGCCCAGAACATCGCGCGCATGTTTTGCCACAGTACTTTTTGGTCGCCTTCCATTTGTAAGCGGCCGTGCAGCGGATGGGCCATGGCCCAAATGTCGTTGTACATCGGCGGCGGCACTTTTTGACAGAATTTTTTCCAGCTATCGGCCGGCGCGCGAAGCGCCAAGTAATAGCAGGTTTCCGGGCCGAGAGTATCCGTAAAGGTGGCGATTTTGCCGTTGCGGAATGAGACCACGAAATTTTTATCACCGAAGCCAAGCAGGATATCCGTGGTGAGATGTTTCCCGATCCAGCTCATCGGGCCGTTGGCATTCACCGCGTCCTGCCAGCGTTTCATCCAGGACTGATCGAACATTGGAATGTCTCCCTAGGAAGTGTCTGATGCATGGGCAAGGAAGTAGACATCACGCTCGCGCGCCCTGTCAAGGCAAAACCAGGGCAGGATTCGCCGGTGAACGGAATCATCCGGTGCCTCGCCGAGCCACGTGCTACCGCATCTTGCGTTAGACGCAATCGCCGCGCAAAAATAGCTTGCCCGACGCCGTTAGCAGGCCATTATTTTTGGTTGACGATAACGCCGCGCCGACGTCTCGTGGCAATCATCACACACCGAACTAACGACCGTTAGCGCACGCGAGAGTGGGAGTGACCTAACCATTCGCGGGCCACGGTCAGTGCGAGGCTACTATGTCTTTTATTTCCAATAGCGCCTTTCAGGCGCGCTTCGTCAAGGCACTGAACGGCAATCCTAGTTTTGTCGAACAAGCGCTGTGCTTCGATGGCTCGGTGCTGCTCGAAGTCGGCGCCGACCGTTTATGGCTTAAGGTTTACAAAGGAAAGGTCATCGATCACCAGACCGCCGTGCCGGTATTTGGTTACACGTTTAAATTCGTCGGCACCGAGGCCGCGTGGAAACTACTGCTGAGCGGTAAGCGGCGCTGGGCCGATTTAACCTTCCCGGGCAAGCGCTACTTCGATGACGATCCGGACTTAAAACGCGTCGGCGAACTAAGCGTGGAGATTGCCACCGAAGGTAATCTGCTCGAAGCCGGTCGCCTGACCGAGGCCATGTTTCAACTAGCCTATACCCTGCAAAAAACCGCGGCCGCGCGCGCCGCCTAAACTTAAGCGAGGCTCGAATCATGGCGACACCAGAAGACATTCGTGGGCACTACGTAAAAGTGGGCGGCACACGTACTTTCTACGACGAGATCGGCGCCGGTCAGCCGATTGTCTGTATTCACACCGCGGGCGCGAGCTCGTTGGAATATCAATATATGATGCCCCTGCTGGCGGCAGAGGGCCTCCATGCGTTTGCGCTGGACCTGCCCGGCCATTCGCGTTCGTACCCCGTGCAATGGCGGCAGCATCGAACCATCCACGAGCACGCTGAATTCGTGCATGCCTTCGTCAATACGCTGGGCCTTAAGAAGCCAGTGATCATTGGCTGTTCTATTGGTGGCGATATCACGCTCGATTACGCCGCGCATCACTGGCGCGATATGGCGGCGGGTGTGCCGATGGAAGGATGCGCGCGGTCGCCGACTTTCCCCTTGCCCTCTGGACTGGTCCACCCGGCGTGGGCGCCGGGTTGGCAGGATCAGATGGAACGCGCGGCAATCGAGTCGCTGAATCGGCAATGCTCCGCCGAAAAAATTGAAGAACTGCGCTGGCAACATCGCAATTCGCAGGTCAGCGCGGTCGGCGATCTCGAAGCCTGGGCGCAACACGACGTGCGCGCTAAATTGAAGAGCGTCGCGTGCCCGATGCTGGTTATCCGCGGCGAAGACGATTTTTGGGTGCCGCGTGAACTCGTCGAAGAAACAGGCCGATTGCTCAAAAACGGTGAAGTACTGCATTTGAAAAACATTGGGCACTACCCCATGTTCGAAGATCCAAAGTTAATCGCGAATATAGTGATAAGGTTTTGCCGCAAACATAAAGTGCTATAACAAAAATTCGCTTTCGATTGCGCGGCGGGCACGGCACGTCGTGCCAGCAACACTACAGTGAGAGGAGTCTTGAGATGGACTACGGCTTTGTCTTTCCAGCTGCGATTCATATCCACCAGGATGTCGCCTACGCGGAGCAGCACGGTTTTACCCATGCATGGTTATATGACTCGCAAATGCTATTCAGTGATCCGTATGCCAGCTTGTCGTTGTGCGCGGTCAATACCACCAAAATTGCGCTGGGGACCGGGGTCACTAATCCGGAATCGCGCATAGCGCCGGTCACCGCGAACTCGATTGCGACGGTGAACGAACTAGCGCCAGGGCGAACGATCTTGGGGATTGGCACTGGCAATACCGCGCGGCGGACGCTCGGCATGCCGGCCGCCAAGTTGGAATCCATGCGCGAGCATATTCGGATCTGCCGCGATCTGCTGGAAGGCAAGACCACGGATTACACCGAAGGCGATCGGCACCGCAAAATCCGCTTTCTAAATCCGGATAGCGATTGGTACAACATTAAAACCAAGATCCCTATTTACATTGCGGCGAGCGGACCCAAAAGCCTCGAAATGGCGGGCGAGATTGCCGACGGCGTCATTCTGTTCGGCGCAGTCAGTCCCTCGCTGATCAATTTCGTGATGGAGCACGTCCGTGCGGGTGCGGAACGCGCGGGGCGCAATCCTAAGAATATTTATGCGTTATGCATGACGGCGTTTCATTTGACGAAAAAAGGCGAATCGCTCGAAACTTCAGCGGTCCGTCAGGCCGTCGGTCCGTTCGTGTCGTCGTCGACCAATATCTTCGCGCTGTCGAATCCCGACTCGTCGACCTTGCCGGTTGATCTGCGCACCGATGTCATGCGCTTTCGGGACATTTATAAGGTGCTCGAAGGTCCCATTGAGACGCGGCATTTGAAGCTGTATTCGGACTATCTCCTCGGGTTCAAAAAGGAACACGAGGCAATCGTTACCGAGAAGATCATTCGTGCGACCACGTTGACGGGCACCGCCGACGAGATCGTCGAGTCCATCCACAATATGCAGAAGGCCGGCATCCACCAGGTCGCGATTCAACCGATTATTGATAATAAGAAGACGGTCGAAATATTCGCGAAAGAAATCATGGCGCGAGTGAAATAACAGAATTTCCGTGAAAACAAGACGGGCAGCGCCTGGCGGGAGCCGCTCCCACAACGCCTCGGGTTGTGCGCGCGACATTATCGAATTGGAATCTCTAATGCGATCGATAATCGTACATTCGCGGCGGATTCGGCAAGGTGGGTTGAGCGGCAAGCGGTTGTAGGTAATCGGCGGGAAATTTGCGCTGCCGGCCGCCTTCGATCACCAGGTCTAGATACCACTGAAAGGGTAGAAGTGACGCGTCGGTGTAACGCGGGTCCGCGCGATAGAAATACACCGGCCCAAACGGCGGCAACGCGAGGGTAAGCGTGGTGTAGCCGCGCTCGGCGCCCTCGATCCCGTCCAAAGATACTTTCGCGTTGGCGTTAAGTTCGTAAACTGCGCCATAAACGCGATCGTCCGGGTTGCCGGTCGATACGATATCGCACTTCGCCGAGCCATCACGGCCGCGCTTATGAAATCTGAGCGACCAGCCGGTTAGCACGGCGGTCCCGAGGTCATCGTCAATCGCCACGCGCGCCGCGAGCCGCGCGGCTAGGACGTTTGAACCGTAGGCAAAATAGCGGTAAACCGTCATGATCCGTGACCACCATTAAACGTTCGCCGCTTAGGAAATCGATTCATGCATTCCGACCCCGCGCTCACCCATCCCGACGATCTTCGTGCTTGGCGCAGGCAACACGTCCCGGTCTATAACCAGAATCGGCTCAAGCTCGGCATCTTCGGGATGAATTGTAGTAATGGCTGCACGATTACGCATGCGGCGACTACTTTCGAACCCACCTACGAACACAACGTCAAGATCGCGCAGTTGGCAGACGAACTGGGTTTTGAACTATTAGTACCGGTCGGGCGCTGGAAACATTTTGGCGGCACGACCCAATTCAATGCCAATAACATGGAAGTTTATACCTGGGCGACCGCGCTCGCGTGCAACACCAAACAAATCATGGTCTTCGCGACCTCACATGTGCCTACCGTGCATCCGCTGCTGGCGGCGAAGCAGGGCGCAACCATCGATCGGATCTCGCACGGGCGATTTGGTCTCAACATCGTCTGTGGTTGGTTTCGGCCCGAAATTGAAATGTTCGGTATCACACAACTGCCGCACGAAGTTCGCTACAACATGGCGGCCGATTGGATTACCTGTATCAAACGCGCGTGGACTGAACAGGATTTCGATCACGTCGGCGAATACTTTCGAATTAAAGGCGGATTTCTCCTGCCGAAACCGGTACAACAACCGCACCCGGTGCTGATTAACGCCGGCAATTCGGAGGAAGGACGAGAATTTTCAGCCCGTCATGTCGATTTCAACTTCATCACCATCGCGACCAAGGAGCAGGCCCGCGATCTGGTCGTCGACATCCATAAACGCGCCGCCGCTCACGGTCGCGAACTCGGCGTCATGAGTTATGGACTGGTGTGTTGTCGCGATACCGAAGCGGAAGCGCAAGCGTTGTATCGCCGCATCGTCGATGAGGGGGATTGGGAAGCGACGCACAATATTATGAATCTACTCGGCATCGAGAGCAGTTCGTTTAACGAACAGATTAAACAATACGGTGAGCGGTTCATCGCGGGTTGGGGTGGGTTCCCGCTGGTCGGAACGCCGGAACAAGTAGTGGACATGATGCAGGAACTGGCCGATCTCGGCATTGAAGGTTTTATTTTGTCGTGGCTCGACTATTACGAGGAGCTTAAGTATTTCGGCGAGCGCGTGTTGCCATTGATGAAGCAAGCCGGCCTACGCGTGTGACACGAATGTTAAGGGGTCGCGATTGTGGGAGCGGATTTATCCGCGAATCTTCATAGGAACCGTTTCAAAGTGTAAGGGATAGATCATGGGCCGATTAAACCAGAAAGTAGCCATCATTACCGGCGCCTTAGGCGGTCAGGGGCAAGTCGCCGTCGCGCGCTTTGTGGCCGAAGGGGCACGCGTGTTGGCGAGCGATCTCGCCAAGAAGCCGCACGGCGAAGTTGCTAAACTTATCGCCAAACGCCCAGCGGATGTTGCCTATGTTGGCGGTGATGTCAGGGACGGCAAGGTCCTCGAGAAAATCGTAAAAGCCGCGGTCAGGGTCTTCGGTGGAGTCGATGTGCTGTTCAACAATCACGGCCTGATGGTCGGCAAACCGTTTTTAGAAACCACCGCGGAGGAACTCGACGAGTTATTGGCGGTGAATTTGCGTGCGCCGTTTCTCTTGAGCCAGCTCGTGGCGCGCGAAATGGTCAAGCGTGGCGGTGGTTCGATCATTCATAATTCCTCGGTCGGCGGTATTGTGGGATTTCCGACGATGGCGGCGTACGGCGCGTCCAAAGGGGGTTTGGCGCAGCTCGCGCGCTCGATGGCGACGGATTTGGCGGCGCAGGGCGTGCGTGTGAATGCGATTTGTCCAGGTGTCGTCGACACCGATATGCCGCGGCGTTATTTGAAAGATGTCGAGGACAAGGCCGGCGCGTTTAAACAAATGGCCGCCATGCATTTGATGAATCGGTTGGCCGAACCCATCGAGATCGTGAATGTCGCGCTGTTTCTGGCCTCGGATGAAGCCTCGTATATGACCGGTGCGGTGATTCCGGTCGATGGTGGGTTAACCGCGATTTAACAGCGTGTAGGTTTGGCTGTTTGACGCAGTGCCGCGGGCTGGTGGTCGCAGGATTCGTCAGCTACCGCTTCGCGATTCTTCCTGAATCGCTCCGCTACCGCACGCGCTGCGCTAAACCATCCCTGGCTCGCTTGCGCGTGAGGCGCGCTGACGAATCCTGCGACCACCAGCCTTGATGAGTTTGGAACGGCGGAAATGATCGAAACAATAGTCAGGAGACGGTAATGGCCACAGCGCCCGACATGTTTAGTCGCGAAGACGAAGTCCAAATTCTCGACACCATTACGAATTGGCTCGAGAAAGAAGTTCGACCGGTCACCAAAAAATATGAACAGGCGGATGAATATCCGTTTGATCTGGTCGAGCAGATGAAAGAGCTCGGATTGTTTGGATTGACGATTTCGCAGGACTACGGCGGGTTAGGGTTACCGCCGACGACCTACGCGAAAATCGTCACCGCCATCGCCGAAGTGTTCATGAGCATTGGCGGCATCATCAATTCGCATTTGATGCTAGGGACTTTGATTTATCGCTTTGGCACGCAAGCCCAACGCGAGCAATTCTTACCGCGGCTCGCGACCGGCGAATTACGCGGTGCGCTTTGCTTGACCGAACCGGATGCAGGAACCGATCTCCAAGGGATCAAAACCGTGGCCAAGCGCGACGGCAGCGACTATGTGCTGAACGGCTCGAAAATGTGGATCACCAACGGTCTCTATGGAAGTCTCTATGCGGTGCTGACGAAAACCGATCCCGCGGCCAAGCCGGCGCATAAGGGCATGACGATGTTCCTCGCCGAAAAGGGGCCGGGTTTCACCGTCGATCGCAAATTAAAAAAGCTTGGTTATCGCGCGGTCGAAAGTGTGGGGTTGAGCTTCAGCGATTTCCGCATTCCGGCAGAACGCATTCTCGGTGGCGAAGAAGGCCATGGCTTTCACCATGCGGTCGGCGGGCTGGAGCTCGGTCGCATCAACGTCGCGGCGCGCGGCGTTGGGATTGCGAATGCGGCATTGAAGGATTCCATTCGCTATTCGCAGCAGCGTCGAACCTTCGGCAAACCCATCTGCGAGCACCAGGCGATTCAACTTAAGTTAGGGGAGATGGCGACGCGCGTTGAAGCGGCACGGTTGCTAACGAATCAAGCGGCCGAGAAATACGAGCGCGGTGAGCGTTGTGACATGGAAGCCGGCATGGCCAAGCTCTTTGCTTCCGAAGCCGCGATGTATTGCGCACAGGAAGCGATGCGGATCCACGGTGGCTATGGCTATTCCGCGGAGTTCGATATCGAACGCTACTACCGCGATGCGCCGCTGATGTGTATCGGCGAAGGGACCAATGAGATTCAGCGCATTCTGATCGCGAAGAACCTCGTCAGGCTGTTCCCCGCGTGAGTCGTGCATCTTGAGCGTTGACCGATCGATATTTTGGAACGCGTCTTGATCGATTGGCCGACGTTCCGGGCACGTCGGCGTGGCCGGGCTTGGTGACCGATCTCTTGCCGGTCACCAATGGCCTTGTAGCCCGCCTCGCAGCGGTTCGCAATCGTTCAGAGCTGCAAGGATTTCACCTCTAAGAATTCTTCGAGGCCAAATTTCCCGGCCTCACGGCCGAGTCCCGATTGTTTGTAGCCGCCAAACGGCGCCAACGGGTTATAGCGGCCGCCGTTGATCGAAATTTGACCCGTGCGAATACGCTTCGCGACCTCGATCCCGTGTTCCTTGGTGCCGGCCCAGACATTGCCGCCCAGGCCATAAATCGTATCGTTCGCGATGCGGATGGCATCCTCTTCGTCGTCGAACGGAATGATGGTGAGCACCGGCCCGAAGATCTCTTCCCGGGCAATGGTCATGTCATTGTTCACATCGGCGAACACGGTGGGTTTCACATAAAAGCCTTTGTCGAGACCGGCTGGCGCCTCAGCCCCGCCAGTCACCAGTCGCGCTCCTTCTTCGATGCCCTTCTTGATAAAGCCGCGGATCCGGTCGCGCTGCACGGCGGAGATGACCGGCCCGAGTTTGACGTCGCCCCCAAGCGGGTCGCCCACCGTGAAGGTTTCGGCAATTTTTTTTGCGAGTTGGACGACTTCTTCGTACTTCGACTTAGGGGCCAGCATGCGCGACGGCGCGATACAGGCCTGACCGGAATTCAGATAACACTCGTTGACCCCGGCTTTAACGGCCTTCTCGATGTCCGCGTCTTCAAGAATGACATGCGGCGATTTACCGCCGAGTTCCAACGCGACCCGTTTGATGGTTTGCGCCGCGACTTCCGCCACACGGCGACCGGCGCGGGTGGAGCCGGTGAATGACACCATGTCGACTTCGGGATGCGCGGCCAGCGCTTCGCCGACAACTGGGCCAAATCCGGTGACCAGATTAAACACCCCCTTCGGCAGACCCACCTCGTGCAGGACTTCGGCCAGGATGAACGCGGTACTCGGGGCCACTTCGCTCGGCTTCAACACCACCGTACAGCCGGCCGCCAACGCGGGCGCGACTTTCAACATGATCTGGTTGATCGGGAAATTCCATGGCGTGATGGCAGCCACGACGCCAATGGCTTCGCGCACCACCAGCGAAGTGCCAACGGTTTCTTCAAACTGGTAATGCTTAAGAAGTTCGGCATAGGTCTTGGCCGCGCCGATGGGCAGCGAGGCTTGGATCGCCGAGGCCATTTTGAGCGGCATGCCGACTTCGGTCGCGATGGCAAGCGCGACGTCGTTTTTCCGCGCTTCCATGCCAGCGGCGATTTTTTCGAGAAACGCGACACGGGCCGCCACCGGCGTGCGCGACCAGCTGTCGAACGCCGCGCGCGCGGCAGCGACCGCTGCATCGGCGTCGGTCTTATCGCCTTCTGGGATGCGCGTCGCGACTTCTTCAGTCGAAGCGCAAGTGGCATCGATCATGCCCGTACCGTGGGGTTTTACCCATTCGCCATTGAGGTATAGCTTGTCGTAGATCTTCATGCGTGCTCCAATTTATTGCGGGGTGGGTTTAGGCCGGGCGCTAGTGTAAGCGACTGTGGCCGCGAACGGACCCAGACCCGCGCTTATTCACTCAACCGGATCACAGTATGTCCAAGCTTCCTACGCTCTTTATCTCGCATGGCTCGCCGGATTTGATTCTAAGCGCCGTGCCCGCGCGCGAATTTCTATCCACCTTAGGCACGCAGTTCACCCGTCCACGCGCGATCGTCGTCGCTTCCGCGCATTACGACGAGGGTCCATCGCCACACGTCACCGTGGCCGCCGAACCGCGCACCATTCACGATTTCGGCGGTTTCGATCCGCGCCTGTATCAAATGCATTACCGGGCGCCAGGTGCGCCGGAACTCGCCGCTGAAATTATCGCGTTATTGAATCGACATGACTTGAACGCGTGCGCCGATCCGGCGTGGGGCTTTGACCATGGCACGTGGGTGCCGCTGATGTTGATGTATCCCGAAGCGGACATTCCGGTTGTCGCATTGAGCATCCATTTAAGCGCCAGTCCGACTTATCACTTACAACTCGGCCGCGCGCTGCAAGGATTGTCCGAGCAGCACATTTTGATCATGGGGTCCGGCGCGGTCACGCATAACTTGCGTGAGATCTCACCTCCCGCGGCGAACACCGACGTCCCGGCGTGGGCCTCGAAATTCGCGGACTGGACGGCTGATCGGATCGTGGCGGGTGACGAAGCAACGCTACTTGATTACCGCGCGCTGGCGCCGCATGCGCGCGAGAATCATCCAACCGACGAACATCTGATGCCGCTGTTCGTCGCGATGGGCGCGGCCGGTGAAAACTGGCGCGGCACCCAGCTTCACCGCAGTGTGACTTATGGAAGCATACGCATGGATGCTTATGCGTTTGCGGCGTGATGCCGGCGGCACGGCTCACTGTCAAAGTCACGCTGTTTGACGGCCCGTGCTCCGTCAGCACGCCGAGCTCAATTCCGACGGGTGTAGGTCCGCTGCCGCGTGTCCTTAACTGAATAGTCCTTTCGAGCTAATCGGCAAAACGTCGCTAAGCGCGATGTCGAGGTTTTGAAGTTGCGCGCAGGTTATTACAGCGGTCTCCGCATAACGCGTGGGGGTGAGGTATTCCATTTGCCCTAGCGGGTAGATCTCGATCATTCGCCGCTCGGCGTCTACTATCCAATATTCCGGCACCCGGTAGCGCGCGTACATCTTTAGCTTGTAGCCGCGGTCACGCTCTTCCGTGCCGGGCGACAGGATCTTAACCACCCTATCGGGTGGCCCTTCGATTGTAGTCAAGTAATCGGGCGCAGACCGCTTTAATCTTAGAAACGGCAATGGAACTGATATTCGTCGAAACTAAAGAACTCCTGCAGGTCAGCATTGCCTTTCAATGAGTCTGAAGAATTAGGAAGGCCGCAGAACATTGACGAAAATTATCTTTGAAATCACTCTCAAAAGAGTGGATGGGCCAAAATTGTTGCTACGCTGCTTCGAGCAAGAACTCAACTTTGACCGCTTCGAATGGGAATACGATACCGCCACTTTCGGCACGCTCAAGAACGCCTGCATTGAGTAGGGCCGTGATGTCTGAATGAACGGCTTTTACATCGCGATCAACGCGACGCGCGGCTTCGCGGATGGCGATCGGCCCGGCGCCGCAAAGAACTTTCAGCAGTTCCCAGCGCTTCGCCGACAGTACTTGCCAAAGTAGTTCGGGCGTTGCGAAGCTGATTCGTGCTGACCGCTCCGGCTTGCCGGTCTTCCAGGACTGGACAAAGTTCGCCATCGTTTTCTCAGGCGAGCGAACCTCAAGTACGACGGTTTTCATTGTTCCACCTCGCTATGTCTTTCTGAAAATCGACTATCAGTCGCTCAGGAGTACTGAACTTGTAGGCGTTCGCGGTTACACCGAAATGGCGGTGGTCACCCTTTCTCACTTCGTTGTCGTAGCGCACCACGCATTCCAAGTCGACAACGTAAGCCAACCGATACTTGAATTCGTGGGCGGAGCCCAACACGGGCGTCGGTACTCGCCAAAGGACCAACTCGGCGAACGAGTGAGCTGAATAGACGATCCGTGTTCGGGCAATCAGAGTCGCCTTCATGTTGGACATGATGCCAACGCGAGATAATGTTGTCAATTACTCCAACGATCTGAGGTAAGACGCCTGCGGGTGTCCTGGATTTCCGATCAATATCGGGTGGCCCTTCGATGCCGTGTAACTTAACGATTTCGCGACGATTCGCGGCGATGAACATCAAATCCGGCTGAACCACTTCGCGTGCGTCGCCTTGTCCTAAAATAACGTCGACGGGCGAATAGAAGATCTCGCCAAGCCGGTGACGCTTGATCCGTTGTCGCAGCTCGGCACGCGACAAGCCATTGTCCAAAGCCCGCACTACAAGGGAAACAAGAGCGAACTCTGCGCAGATTCTTATGTTCGCGAAAACCGCTGTTCTCTTTTATTGGACGCGGCAGCCGAGCGTAATCAAACACTCAAATCTCCAGCACCTTAAGCCCAAGATTTTGCATTGGCGGACGATGATCAGTGTTCGGCGGCACTTGGCGGTCCAGGGGCGTAAGGATAAACTCCATGTAGTACCTGTTTTGGAGTATTACGTCGGTGAATACGTCGAATATCACGCAGAAAGGGCAGGTCACTATTCCGGCCGAAATGCGCAAAGCCTTGGGTTTGAGATCGGGCGGGAAAGTGCGTTTCATCCGACACGGCAAGAAACTTACACTGGAAGCCATGATAGAACCCGCCGCAGAGTCGTTGTTCAGCATCTTCAAGGCAACGAAAGGACGCGGTATCCGCGATATCGATGCCGCACTCGAAGATCTGCGCAAACAGCGCACTGCCGCTCCGGCACCCAGGAAACGGGGTAAGTGATCGCTGTCGATACCAACGTACTACTACGCGCCCTGGTCGACGACCAAGAGGCGCCAAACCAATGCGCAGCCGCGCAGACGCTGATTGCCGGCGCTGGCAAAGTGCGCGTCGCAGGCATTGTGTGCATGGAGACGCTCTGGGTGCTACACAAACGCTATCATGCCCCCCGCAAAGAGGTGGTACGCATTGCCCGCGAACTACTGGCGCATCCACGTTACCAGATTGAGAATCAGGATCGCCTGAGCGCGGCGCTCGCCACATTCGCCGCCAGCAACGTGGATTTTGCCGACGCAGTGGCACTGGCCGATGCACGCCACATGCAATGCATCCTGCATACCTTCGATCGAAAACTTGCCAAGCTGGATGGTGCGGCAGTAGTGCCATAGCCAAACCGGACAAGCTGCGAAGAGAAAACCACGTTTCCGTTCCGCGGAGCGCAGTATCGATCAGATGCCGCGCGGCGAAGAACGTAGATGCCGACTTGAGTCGCGTTGACGATTGATTTGAATCAGCCTGTCGCCCGACCCGCCTAGCGGCGCCAGTGTCTGTCGCGCAGGCCACCCTCACGCGCTACCACGAGACTATTACGATCCTAGATAGCGAAGCGGAAATACCGGCCACCCCGCAGGTGCTGGGCTTAACTCCGTCATTCCGGCTTGTCAGGCCGTGTAACAACTCGATGGAGTTGTCGAGCTGGTGTTGGGGGTGCCGGGCGCGGCGCGGTTCTCACGCCGTCATCCCGGAATTCGCGTAGCGAAACTCCGGGATCCAGTCAGATCAGGTGTCCGTGCACGGCGCGGACCTCATTTCTTCACTGGATTCCGGCGTGCGCCGGAATGACGGTGGGGAGTGCACTCAGGCTCTTTAGGATTCCGGCATTCGCCGGAATGACGTGTGCAGGGTCGGACGTTACGACGACAACTCCTATCGAGTTTTTATACGGCCTGGCAGGCCGAAATCCAGAAAGCGCTTATGCGACTGGGTCCCGGCGTTCGCCGGGACGACGGCCGTGCGATCTTCATGACGCGGCCCATCGCCGCGACCTGGTCGGTATTTATGTTCTTGTATTTGGAAACGGCAGTTGACCGCTGCGCACTATGAGAAAGTCCATGGCCGACCAGAAGTTTGTGCTTTCCTACTCGCTTGCCCCGCCCTTGCCGTCTTCCCCCGCGGTCGCTAAGCCGCTTGGCGCGGGCGGCCGGCCCGCAGCCATGAATTACGTCGGACGATTCCTCAAACCGCCCCTGCGCCGGCCGCCAAACTCAAGAACCGGTAATAGTTGGCATAACTGCCGGGTATGAACCTCCAATTCTGTGTGATACAACACACTTGCCAGCGATGCCGCACGAGCGGATCGCGACCTAGGAACAAGAGTCAACAAAAATCGATCCTGCGCGGAGGGCTATCGTCATGGCATTCGTTTCCACCAAGCTTCGGCTGTATTCTTTCTCGCCTCTCGCCTCTCGCCTCTCGCCTCTCGCCTCTCGCCTCTCGCCTCTCGCCTCTCGCCCTTAGCGCAGCGCTAGTCTTCGGTACGGCGTCCGCGGCCCCAGTGAACTGGGTGCCGAATGCGGATGGCTTCTGGGATGTCGCGACTAATTGGAGTTCTAACCCAGCTCTCCCAGGCACAGCCGACGATGTGACGATCGATGTCGGTGGCGCGACGGTCCGCACCATCACTCATCAAACTGGCACCGACGTGATAAACAGCCTGACGAGTAACGAAGATCTCGCCGTCACCGGCGGCGCGCTGACCATCAATAACGCGTTCTCGAATACCGCGCTGACTACTCTCTCTGGCGGCACGCTGCTCCTGAACGGTGTGTCCAGTATGAGCACACTAACCCACGTCGGCGGTTTATTGACCGGCACCGGCACGTTGACCGCCACGGGACTCTCGACGTTAAGCGGTGGTACGCAGTCGGGAACGGGGACGACGATTGCGCAGGGTGGGGCGACTTTGACCAACTCATCGTTTGCCTTGGACGGCGGCCGGACCTTGCAGTTGAAGGGGAATAGCACGGCGAGTGGCTCGTTCGTGCAGATGAATTTGAACGGTTCTGATCCGAACACGGGGATCAGTGCCGGCGGTGCGGGGACGTTGGCGATTGCCAGCGGGGCGGTGTTTGACGATCAGACCACGAGTTTCTTGCAGATCGTGGCGTCGAATCAGGGTGGCACGGACACCGGTGCGTCGGCGGTGGTAAACAATGCGGGGACCTTCCGCAAGTCGGGCGACGCGGCGGCCTCATCCATCACTACGCAGTTCAACAACAGCGGCACGGTCGATGTGCAAAAGGGCGTCCTGACATTCAATGGTGACGTCACCCAACACGCCGCCAACGTCCTGACTGGCGGCAAATGGAAAGTGAGCGGTACCGGCGTGATCGATCTTAACGAACCCGGCGCCGTCGATATCGTCACCAACCAAGGCGACGTAACGTTAGACGGCGCCGCCGCGAGCTTCGCGCGCATCAACACCCTCACTACTAACCAAGGTGCCTTCCGCCTACTCGGCAATCGTAACTTCACGGCCGGTGGTGCCTTCATCAACAGCGGCGTGCTGCAATTGGCTGGTGGTACGTTCGGCGCGCCGAGCTTAAGCAACACGGGCACCGGTGAGCTCTTCGGCTTCGGCACGGTCACGCCGACGGTGTTGAACTCGGGCTTGGTGCGCGCGGCGGGCGGTACGTTAACGGTGAGTGGCGGCATCGACGGCCAGAGCGGCACGATCCAATCGGATGCGGGGGGCACCTTGGTGCTGGGGGCCACCAGCGACGGCGACTTCCTGGTCAACAATGGCAACCTCAATCTCGGTATCTTCAACGTGACCGTGGTGAAGGATTACACCAACGCGAACTTCGGCGTGGGCAATGGCTTCAATGCGCGTGCGAATGTCACGGGGACGGGGCAGATTGTCGCGAGCGGTAATGTGGCGCAGGCGTTAACCGGCGCGGTGACGAATGGCACGACGGCAACCCCAAGTCTGGCCTTCGGCAATATTCACCTCAACGATGTGGTCACCCAGCAGTACCAAGTGGCGAACACCGGGACGACCGGGCCGAGTCTGCGCGGGGCACTGCAGACCAGTGTCAATGGCGGCAATGTTACGGATGGGCGGCTGTCGGGCAGCGGCGTCACGGCGGCGAACTTTGGACCGCTTGGCACCAGCACGAACTCAGGCAACTTAGACGTGACCTTCACGGGCAACAGTGCCGGCGCCTTAACCAACCAGAAAGTCGCGGTAGTCAACAACTTCGACAACGTGGCGGATCAAGTGTTGAGCCTGAGTGGTGCCGTGTTCCGCCTGGCGAGTGCGGGCATTCAGAACGTGCAGCCGATAGACTTCGGCGCGTTCCGCGTGGGCGATGTGATGACTGCGGTTGACCTCGCGATTAAGAACACTGCTGCCAACGATGGCTTCTCCGAGAAGTTAACTGGCAGTGCCGGACCGGCCGATGCCGGCTTCAGTGCGACCGGTGCCTTCACGCTCGTGGGTGCGCAGGCGACGAATACCGGCGGCATTAAAGTCGGGCTCGAGACCACGATTGCGGGCGCCAAAGTGGGCACCGCCAAAGTCAACTTGGTCTCCGACGGCACCGGCACCAGCAACCTGGGCCAAACCGCGCTGACGCAGCAAAGCGTTAACCTCCAAGGCAAGGTGTATGCGAAAGCCGTCGCCGAGGTGCAGACGCCGAGTGTCGACTTCGGCATCGTGCATATCGGCGAGACGGTCACGGCCAAGGCTCTCACCGTCAAGAACAATACGACGGGAGCGTTGACCGATAACTTGCTCGGCAGTGTCTCGGCGGTACCGAGCGGCTTCACAGGCGCTGGCAGCTTGGGCGCGACTGGACTCGCCGCCGGCGCCACGAGTACGGCACTCAAGGTGGGTCTCGATACCACGAATGCCGGCGTCTTCACCGGCACCGCCACGCTCGCCTTCGCGAGTCATGACGCGGACCTCACGGACTTGAGTCTGGCGAATCAAAGTGTGGCGGTGGCCGCGCAGGTGAACCGCTTTGCCAATCCCGTGTTAACCAAACTCAGCGGGGCAGGCACGTTCACCCCGAATGGGACCACCTTCACTTATGACTTTGGAACGTTAGTACAGGGCGGCGCCGGGGTGCTGGGTAGCTTGAACCTGACCAACCTCATCAGTGGCCCGGCCGATGTCTTGGGCGCGACCTTCAGTGTGGGCAGCGGACCGCTCAGCTTGACGGGCTTTGATAATTTCACGGGCCTCAATGCGGGCGCCGCACATAGTTTGTCGGCGAGCTTTGATCCGCTGGTGGTTGGGACCTTTGAACAGGTGGTGCAAATTAATCTGTTCGGTGACAACGCGAGTGGTTTCCATGGCGGGCTCGGATCGTTCACTGTGACGTTCAAGGGCGCGGTCTCGCCGTCCACCGTGCCGTTGCCGGCGGCGGTGTGGCTGTTGGGTTCGGGGCTCCTGGGCCTGTGGGGAACACGGCGGCGTCGCGCGACTTAGCCGCTACTCGATTAGCGTTGGTGAATCGGGTAACTATCAACGCGAATAAGGAGCAAGGCGCCGAGACAGCGGTTTAGGTCACGTGCGCTTTCGAATTCCGGGGATTGCGGAAAATAAGCGGGCGATCAGCGGCCGCCGTCGCTAGCGGCGTGGACGTCACGCGATCCACCGTCGCGACAAGTGCGGCGTGATGTGCTGATTTGTCGCAAACCGGATCCGCATTGTAAGTGGCAATCGGGGACATCCATCGTTTCGCAGTTGATTTATCGGTTGATTTACGATGGATTTTTCGTGGGTGTCCCGGATTCGCGGATTCGCTTCTGGTTGCACCGCGATCACTCTGGTTGACGAGTTTCGACGTTAACGACAGCGGGGCTCGATTTCGCTCAATCGCGCGGTTATCCTCCAGATACACCACAAGACGGTTCCGGCAATGGGTAAGGCGCTGCGCCAAAACCTGATGGGCATCGACGCCTTCCTCGCTTTGGACGCGACGCAACAAGTGCGGAGTGAACTCGTGCGCGGAGAGGTGTTTGCGATGGCCGGTGCCGAAGATCGGCACAACACCGTCGCCATCAACATCGCTATTGCACTGCGTGGGCATCTCGCCGGTTCGAGGTGCCGAACCTTTCTGAGCGACGTAAAGGTTCGCGTCGCCGCAGCCGACAGTGTTTTCTACCCCGACGTCATGGTCACCTGCAGCGAAGCCGATCGCCTAAGTCCGCTGGTCAAAAGCGAGCCATTGCTGATCGTCGAGGTGCTGTCGCCCAGCACCGCCGCACACGATCGGGGCGACAAGTTCGCCAGCTATCGCATGCTCGCAAGTCTGAGCGAGTACGTTCTTGTCGATCTCGACACACGTTGCACCGATGTCTACCGCAAGAACGAAGTCGGGCTGTGGGTGTTGCATCCATTCGCGCCAAACGAAGCAGTGACGCTTGTCAGCGTGGATTTGCCGATCCCGTTCGATCAGCTCTTCGCGGAAGTAGATGATCTGCCGCCACCCGACGGCTAAACGCGCCCCCCAGTACCGGTGCGAGTTTGAGGGTGCCATATCTTGCTCAACTCAGTGTTCGCAAATGGGGCCGTCACTGGGGTGTTTGGGTATTTTTTCGCGAGTGGATCTGCTTCCCTTGCCGACTCTGGTGGCTCCCCTTTCCCGTGGAGCATTATACGAATGACGTCAGCAGGGCGTCCGGGCTAAGTTTGCACGCTTACAATGGAACGCTTTTTGGAAATGTTGGAATAGCTTGTCTTGGCGCCGCGCGTGCCGCGTGTTCTAACCTCGTGCGCACCGCTCGCGGAGTGAACAATTTTGATGGCGGTGTCGGGATTGCATTAAACGTTTACGAAGTCGGAGGACCGGCACACGTAAATACGTTCTTTTGAAGAAAAAAGAAAAGGTAACGGATTTATTTTTGCGAATGGGGCGAGGACAGCGGTTTAGGTCACGTGCTCCTTCGAATTCCGGGTATTACGAAAGACGAGTGGGCGATCGGCAATCGCCGTCGCTAGCGGCGTGGACGTCAGGCGATCCACCATCGCGACGAGTTCGGCGTGATGTGGCGATTTGTCGCAAACCGGATCCGCATTGGCCGCGTCACCGGTCAGCATATAGGCCTGGCAACGACAGCCGCCGAAGTCCTTGGTTTTCTCAGGGCACGAACGACATGGCTCCTTCATCCAGGCATCGCCGCGGAAATGATTAAACGTCGGCGATTCGTTCCATATCCACTCGATGCTGTGGTCACGCACATTCGGAAAACTTAAGCCCGGCAATTGACGTGCGGCATGGCAGGGCAGGGCAGAGCCATCCGGCGCAATGGTTAAGAACACGGATCCCCAGCCGTTCATGCAGGCTTTGGGTCGGGTCTCGTAGTAGTCAGGCACCACGTAGAGGATCTTCATGCGACCCTTCATGCGCACTTGATAGTCGTGCGCAATCGCCTCGGCGCGCGCGAGTTGTTCGCGAGTCGGTAATAAATGCGCCTCGTTGAGTTTGGACCAACCGTAATACTGGGTGCTCGCGAGCTCGACATAATCCGCGTTCAGATCAATCGTCATCTTGATGATGTCTTCGATCTGATCGATGTTTTGGCGATGAATGACGATGTTGAGCACCATTGGGTAGTCATATTTTTTGACTAGCCGCGCCATCTCAACTTTGTGCTGGAACGAATCCGTGCCGCCGAGGTAATTGTTGAGTTCTTCGTTACTGGCTTGGAAACTCACTTGAATATGATCGAGGCCCGCGTCCTTGAAGGTCGCAATCCTCGATTCGTCCATGCCGACGCCAGAAGTAATGAGATTACTGTAGTAGCCGAGCTTGCGGCTTTCCGCGATCAGGATCTCCAAATCTTGTCGGACCAAGGGTTCGCCGCCGGAGAAGCCTAATTGCGCCGCGCCCATCTTGCGCGCCTCGCGTAGCACACGCAGCCACCCGTCGGTATCAAGCTCATCTTTGTAGCGCGCGAAATCGAGCGGGTTGGAACAATACGGACACTGCAACGGACAGCGATAGGTCAGCTCGGCCAGCAACCACAGCGGTTTGCCCAGTGGCGGGTTACTTGGGTTCGACATTGCGCAACCAGCCCTGGGTATAGGCGGTCTCGATAAACGTTTTTACATCGTCGTCGAGCGGGACTCCGGGAAAGGCACTTTTTAAGTCCTCGATCAGCGCGGCCACCGAAGTTTTACCATCGATGCGCTTCATGATTTCGCCGGCGCTGCCGCCCAATTTAACCATGCCTTCCGGGTACAGCAGCACATGACAGGCTTGCGCCTCTTCCCATTGCAATCGATACAGGGGCGCGATCCGCGGGATTAGGGTTGGGGACAATGCGTCAGTCATTCGCTTTGGCGCATGAAAAGAACGGCGGTTTCATTTCGATGTAGGCCATCCACATCGCGTCGAGCATGGTCCATAGCACATTTAATTTAAATTGCAGAATATTGAGCGCGTATTCTTGTTCGGCGCGAGTCTTAAAGTGATCCAGCGTCACGGTCAGTCCATGTTCGACATCGCGCCGCGCTTCGCTTAAACGTTTACGAAAGTAGCGATAGCCGTCGGCCTCGATCCACGGATAAATTTCGGGCCAGTTATCCAGGCGCTTTTGGTGGATGGTAGGAGCGAACAACTCAGTTAACGACGAGCAAGCGGCTTCTTCAAACGTGGCATTGCGCGCGAAATTCACATAGGCATCCACGGCGAAACGCACGCCCGGCAACACATGTTCTTCGTTCTCGACTTCCGTCCGGCTTAAACCCACGGCGCTCGCCAGTTGCAACCAGGCTTCGATCCCGCCTTCGTCGCCGTCGGCGCCATCGTGATCGAGAATGCGCGTAATCCACAGGCGCCGTGCGTTGCGGTCGCGGCAATTGGCCATGACTGCGGCGTCCTTGATCGGGATCGCGGTTTGGTAATAGAAGCGATTGGCCACCCACCCGCGGACCGCTTCGCGGGCAACTCCTGTGCTGTTCATCGCGACGTGAAAGGGATGATGGATGTGGTAGAACCGTTCCTTGTCGCGCAGGCGGCGTTCAAATTCGGCGCGCGACCAGGCTTCGGTCGCGGTAACGCGCGGACGGGGAACGGCGAGTTGGACCACGATTTTTTTAGTTGATTGTGCGTAGGACGGGGAAGGATCGAGGGCTGAGTGTCTCTCGTTGAACCCTGAGAGCGATACGCTCTCAGGGCGGCATCTATCGGATGACAATCAACGGTTGTTGATGTACATCGTGACTTCGAAGCCAAAGCGCACGTCGGAGAACGACGGAGTTTGCCAAGCCATTATGAGTCTCCCAAGTTAAGTAGTGAAAACACGCTTGAGGCGTGTTGCCCACGCTGCCACAATTCAGGACGACGAATGCACGGCGCTGCGTTCACCGATTACGTGCACCATCCATGCCACGTACTAGCGTGCTGGCAGCGCGACACTTAAAGAGCAACAAATCGGCCGGTCTGGTGCGCCCCTGACATTCACGCACTCGAGTGGTGGGCACGAGTCGCTTAGTAAGTGGTCCACAGCACGCATCACTTTGGTTGATATGAACCTATGACAACGCTGACTCACGTGAGAGCCCGGTGATCCGCGAAGCCGTCATCACCACAGTCTCGTCCGCAGGCGAGGTGCATATCACGCCGCTCGGGTATCGTGTGCGCGACGGCTTGGTCGTGCTGGCGCCGTTTGTGCCGTCGCGGACGCTGGAGAATCTACGGCTAACGCCCCGTGCGGTGCTCAATTTTGTCGATGACGTGCGGGTTATTGCCGGCTGTCTTACCGGTCGACGAACGTGGCCAATCGAGGCATCGACCAAGGCCGGGGTGCCGCGCCTCCGCGCCGCACTCGCGCACTGGGAACTCGAAGTGTCGGAAGTACGTGAGCACTGCGAACGACCCGAGTTCCACTGTCGCGTGGCGGAAGAAGCCATGCACCGACCGTTCCTGGGCTTCAATCGCGCGCAAGCCGCGGTGGTCGAACTCGCGATTCTCGTGTCGCGTCTCGACTGGCTCGTGCCGAGTAAAGTGGCGTCCGACCTGGCCTACTTACAAACCGCGGTGGACAAGACGGCCGGTGACGACGAACGCGAAGCGTGGGCGTGGCTGGTCGCGGCGGTGCGGACCCATCCGCGACACGCCATTGTGGCGAGCGTCACCGGCACATGACTGCTTTGCTCGCCAGCGTACGGGATGTGGCAGAGGCGGCAGTGGCGGTTAGCGCTGGGTGTGATTGGCTGGACTTAAAAGAGCCGCGAGCGGGGGCGCTGGGGGCTGTTGACGAAGACGTGATTCGCGCAGTGGTTGCGCGCTATTCGGGACGACTGCCAATCAGCGCCACCATCGGTGATTGTTGGGACACGCCGGCGCTTATCTGCCCGCGTGTTTCAGGCCTGGTGCACACCGGTGTCGATTACGTCAAGATTGGAATGTACGCGCGCCGGCGATCGGCGGAATTGAACGCGGCGCTCGTTGACGCGGTGGCCGTCATGCCGAAGGCAATCGCGGTGTGTTTCGCTGAAGCGCCACCCACCGCAGGCGACCTCGCGCATCTCGCCAAGATCGGATTCAAAGGCGTGATGCTCGACACCGCCGAGAAGACGCAGGGTTCCCTTACCGAGCGCATGTCCTCGACTGCGATTGCCGAGTTCGTGACCTCGGCCCTTAAGCTCGGCTTGATGACGGGACTTGCGGGTAGCTTGCGTGTCGGTGATGTGCCGGAGTTACTTATTCACGACAGCGATTATCTTGGCTTTCGTGGCGCGTTATGCGTGGGCGGGCGGCGCGAAGGGACTCTTGATCGCGCGGCGATCCGGCACCTTCGGCAGCTAATCTCGGGTCACGCAACTGCTCGTTTACCGACACCAGCGGTTAACTAGACTGCAATTTTATTTTATGTGGGAGCGGATTTATCCGCGAATGGTCACATCAAGTTACCAGGAGGTTCAAATGGGTTGGCGAGAACGTAAATCAGAAAAGGTCTATAGCGAGGCCGAAACCGAAACCAAGTTACGCGAAATTCTGCCGAAGTGGACGTTAAAGGAAGGCTGGATCCGGCGTACCTACAAGACCTCGGGGTGGAAGGGCACCTTGATGGCTGTTAACACCATCGGACATCTGGCCGAAGCCGCGTGGCATCATCCGGATCTCAATGTCTCGTACGCCTTCGTTACCGTGAAATTACAGAATCATGCGGCGAAAGGCATCACCGATAAAGACTTTGAACTCGCCGCTAAAATCGAGGCGGTCCTCATGTGGCAACCAGCGCTCGACGAGCATGGAGCGCTGGAAGGCACGCCCGAAGATCCGCGCTTCAAGTACCTGAAGTACGATTGAGCGGTGCGCGGTGGAACCGCTTCGTGGGAGCCGCTTTAGCGGCGAATCTTCTGAGGGATCTCCCTTCGCGACTAAAGTCGCTCCCACACTGCCACTTCGTGGGAGCCGCTTTAGCGGCGAATCTTCCGAGCGTCTCCCTTCGCGGCTAAAGCCGCTCCCACATGCCGCTTCGTGGGAGCCGCTTTAGCAGCGAATCTTCTGAGGGATCTCCCTTCGCGACTAAAGTTGCTCCCACACTAAAGCAACCATCGACTGCGCCAGATCGGCACGCTAGTTTAATCGACATCGCTGTGGCACCCTGACGCGATGGTTCGCCGCCTTATCCTCGGGTTCTTGATCCTCATCGGGCTCGTCGTTGGCGCGCGCCAGCTCAGCATCTTCTGGGGCTGGCAGCCAATTCACAGCGCTGACTTCGCGAGCGACGATTGTGCGCTGTTCTATGTAATGCGCGGCATGGAGCAAGACCCGGCGAAAGATCCCGCTAATAGCAATTTGGTGCAGAAGTGTGGACCAGATCCGGTGCATTGGTCGTTATCGCAAGTGGGCGATCTCTTGCGCTTTGATCGGCCCGCGCGCGTCCGGTTACGCATCGACTCGATCGATATGCAACGGTATTCGAATTACCCGCCGCTGATCGCGGAGTTTCCGTATCCGCCCGTGGCGTTTCCTGAATCGTTTCGGGTCCGCGAATGGGGCAGTCCCTTTGCGAGCGATTCGAAACAGGCCGTCCAACTGTTGAAGTCCCACTGGGCGCCGCCGTGGGCTGAGCTTTTCGCGCGCTGGTCGCTCGGCCGTGGTAATCACGAAGTATGGCTGGGCGGTGCGGCGATCAAAGATCCCAAATTCTGCGAACGTGTGGAGCATGACGATCAGCGCAACGAAGACTTCTGTGTGATGACCTTGTTAAGCGGCGCCACACGCGCGCCGTTGGAGGTGAAACTACCTTTGACGCGCATGATGGAGTTACGGCTGGAGATGCTCGATCTCTGTCGCTTCGGTGGCCAGGTACGCCAATGGCGGAATGGGCTTATGACCGCTTTGTTTGGCGGGACTGAGTACAGCGATCGCGGCTGCAGTCCGTTTTAGTTGATGCATTGTCTGGGTCAATTGTTGAGTGCGTGGAAATTCTGGGAGCCGCTTTAGCGGCGAATGGGCGTCAATAGGGATTCGCCGCTAAAGCGGCTCCCACAAAACGCTCCAGTAGTAGACGAACGAAGTGGGTTAGTCGCGAGTCAGTACCCTAATTTCATGATCTCGCGAGTGGCATGTACCCGCGCCGCGGAATTCGGGCAGCACCAGGAGGCTCGCGAGCCAGGGATTGAAGTGCTCCCAACCCGGGAGATCGTCGTAAATCGGGCTCACCGAACCCAGCAACAATCCGCCTTCGAGCGCGACCAGTGTTGTTGGCAGCCGACCATCGCTATATTGGGCTTCGAATTCGGCTAGCGCGATGACGGCGTTCCAGCCAGCATACAGATGCTGCCATTCGGCAACATGGAGGGTTGCGAGGCGCGGGCCAAGAGGGGGATGAGTGGCGAGAAATGTGATATCCACGGGGTGTTTGACGCGCGTCAGGTTGGTCTGAACCGACGGTCAATCCGAGGTGCTTTACATAAGCGAATTAGATCCGAATGATTTGCCCAGAACAATAAATCGAGGGGAGCGTTGAATATGCGATTACGGATCATTAGTAGCTTGCTCTGCGGTATCGCGTTCAGCGCGATCACACACGCGGTGACCGTGGTGGATGGCAAGGCCCTGGCCGATGACACGCAAGGCGCCAATTGGTTGTCCTATGGCCGAACCTATAGCGAGCAGCGCTACAGTCCATTGCGTCAGGTCACGGCAGATAATGTCAGCAAGCTCGCGCTCGATTGGTTTCTCGATCTCCCCGCCCACAAATCACTGCTCGCCACTCCGCTTGTCGTTGACGGTGTCATGTATTTCACTGGCAGCTACAGTATCGTCATTGCGCTCGATCTCAAAACCCAAAAGGTGCTATGGACCTATGACCCCCAGGTCATCGAGGCAGCGGGCGATCGCGGACGCGTGATTTGGGATTCGAACCGCGGCGTCGCATATTGGAAGGGCAAGGTCTATGTCGCCACCGGGGATGGTCGACTGAATGCGGTTGATGCGAAGAGTGGCACGGAAATCTGGAGCACGATGACCGTCGACCCCGCGAAGCCATATTTTATCAATGGCGCGCCGCGCGCCTTCAACGACAAAATCATTATCGGCAACGGCGGCACGGAATGGGGTCCGTTACGCGGTTACGTGACCGCGTATGACGCGGCGACCGGCAAACAGATCTGGCGTTTCTATACCGTACCGGGTAATCCCGCCGCGGGCTTTGAAGATGAAACGCAAGCGATGGCGGCGAAAACCTGGACCGGCGAGTGGTGGAAGCACGGCGGCGGCGGCACCGTATGGAACGGGCTTACGTACGACCCGGCGTTCAATCGAATCTATCTCGGCACGGGCAATGGTTCGCCGTGGAATCGCAAGATCCGGAGCCCCGGCGGCGGCGACAATTTGTTCTTGTGCGCGATCGTCGCGCTCGATGCTGATACCGGCAAGTACCTGTGGCATTACCAAACGGTGCCCGGGGAGTCGTGGGATTACAACTCGAATATGGACATGGTGCTTGCTGATCTAAAAATCGACGGTAAGCCGGTAAAGGCCTTGTTGCACGCGCCGAAAAATGGATTTTTCTATGTCATCGATCGCGCGACTGGCAAGCTCATCTCGGCCGACAAGCTGATCAATGTGACCTGGGCGACGCATGTCGATCTGAAAACCGGCCGCCCCGTAGAAGCGCCAAACGCGCGCTATGAAACCGGTGAAACGCTGATTAACCCGAGCGCTTTAGGCGTGCATAACTGGCACGCCATGTCCTTCAATCCGCAAACCGGTCTCACCTACATCCCGATCATGGATATTCCGGCGATCTTCACTGACAAAGGATTCAATTTGGTGAAATGGGAATCGCCCAGCTTTCAATTCGATCCGGGCGTGGATTTAATGCGTGAAGATGTGCCGCTGAAACTGGATGCCAGCGCGTTGATCGCATGGGATGCGGTGAAGAAGAAGAAAGTGTGGGAGGTCAAGCTGCCTGGCGTATGGAATCCAGGCACGCTCACCACTGCAGGAAACCTGGTGTTCGAAGGGCGTGCCGACGGCATGCTCGTCGGCTACCGTGCCGACACCGGCAAGGAAGTCTGGAAGTTCAACACCGGCGTTGGTCTCTCGGCACCGCCCATCAGCTACAGCGTCGACGGCAAACAATATCTCGCGATTCTCACGGGCTGGGGTGGCGCCGGGGTGTCGATGGCGGGCTCGATCACGGCGCAGCACGGTTGGGGTTATCGCGTGCATCCGCGGCGCCTGCTGATTTTCAGCCTGGAAGGTGGCGCGGTGTTGCCGCCCTCACCACCGCCGCAAATGGCTAAACCCCTCATCAAGGATGATTTCAAAGTCGATCCGCTGGTGGCCGAGCAGGGCAGTCATTTGTTCTTGAAGAATTGCGTGACCTGTCATGGCGGCGGTGCGGTGTCGGGAGGTTACGCGCCCGATCTGCGCTCTTCGCCCATTCCGTTGTTCTTGGATGGTTTGCGCGAAATCGTAGTTGGCGGTGTGCGTAAAAAAGCTGGGATGCCGGCGTTCCGCGAATTGACCGACAGTGATTTGGTGGCGCTTCAACATTACATTCGCCGCCAAGCCAATAAATCGATCGAGACCGCGAAACGGTGATAGGTGCGGCCACGTGATTCTATATGTTGAACGCGCGTTCAGGCACGAAGATTCGCCGATAAATCGGCTCCCACGGAACATGAGAACATGTCAGTAGAGGCAGGGAATAGCAGTAGAGATTAATTGTGGGAGCCGATTTATCGGCGAATCGAATTTGGATCCGCGGTAGCAACGACACGGACCAAACGCTAATCCAATAAACCATTCGAACCGGGGAGACGTTGATGAATCCTTTAGCGAAGATCAGTGCCGCCATTCTCATTGCGGTACCCACGGTGCATGCACAGACCACGGTCGATGGCGCGGCGATCGCGGATGAAGTCCAAGGCGCCAACTGGCTCTCGTATGGGCGCACTTACAGCGAACAACGCTACAGTCCTTTGAAAACGATCACCGACGAGACCGTTAAAGGTCTCGGCCTCGATTGGTTTCTGGAGCTTCCCGACCAGCGCTCACTGATTTCAACGCCGCTCGTCGTCGACGGCATGATGTATTTCACGGGGAGCTGGGCCAAGCTTTTCGCGGTCGACTTAAGAGCGCGCAAGGTGGTGTGGACTTATGATCCCAAGGTATTGGAAATCGCTGGCGATCGCGCGCGGATCTTTTGGGATTCGAACCGCGGCGCGGCGTATTGGAAAGGGCGCTTGTTTGTCGCCACCGGCGACGGTCGCCTGATCGCGGTGGACGCCCAAACGGGCCAGGAAGTCTGGAGCGCGCAAACCACCGATCCCAAACTTCCGCTCTATATCAACGGCGCGCCGCGCGTGTTCCGCGATAAAGTCCTCATCGGCAACGGTGGCACCGAAGTGGGTTCGGCGCGTGGCTATGTCACAGCGTATGACACCGCGACCGGTAAGCAGGCGTGGCGCTTCTACGTGGTACCAGGCGATCCGGCGAAGGGGTTTGAGGACGAAGCCCAGGCCATGGCCGCCAAGACTTGGACTGGCGAATGGTGGAAACACGGCGGTGGTGGTCAGACCTGGAATGGGCTGACTTACGATCCGGAATTCAATCGTTTCTACATTGGCACCGGCAACGGCTCCCCATGGAATCGCAAGATCCGCAGTCCAGGTGGCGGCGATAATTTATTTCTGTGCGCGATTGTCGCGCTCGATGCGGACACCGGAAAGTATGTCTGGCATTACCAGACCACCCCCGGCGAGTCGTGGGATTACAACTCGAATATGGACATCGTGTTGGCCGATCTCACGATCGCTGGTAAACCAGTCAAGGCCTTGATGCATGCGCCGAAGAATGGCTTCTTCTACGTCATCGACCGCAGCACCGGCAAACTCATTTCTGCGGAGAAGATCGGCAAGGTCACCTGGGCCTCGCATGTCGATCTAAAAACCGGGCGACCCGTCGAAATACCCGGCGCGCGCTACGAAGATGGCGAAGCAATGGTTTTTCCAAGTGCCTTTGGCGTGCATAACTGGCCACCGATGTCGTACAACAAGGACACGGGCCTGGTGTACATCCCCACCATGGAAATGGCGGGTTGGTTTTCCGATAAAGGCATGAATCCAGTCACCTGGCACGCGACCAACTTCCAAATGGATCCCGGAGTCCGATTTACAAAGGGCGACGAACTGCCGATCAAAATCGATGCGTCATGGTTGCTCGCCTGGGATCCCGTCAAACAAAAGAAAGTGTGGGAAGTGAAGCTGCCTGGGGTGTGGAATCCCGGCACCCTGACCACGGCAGGCAACTTAGTTCTGCAAGGCCGAGCTGATGGTAAATTCTTCGTCTATAACGCGAAAACCGGTGCCGCCTTATGGTCGTTTAACGCTGGCCTTGGTATTTCATCCGCGCCGATCACCTATGCCGTGGACGGTAAACAATATGTGTCGCTGCTGGTCGGCTGGGGCGGCGCGGGCATGTCGTTTGCCGGCACCGTGACGGCACAGCACGGCTGGGCCTATCGTGAGCAACCGCGACGCCTTTTAACGTTTGCGCTGGAGAGTAAATCCGTGTTGCCGGCGTCGCCGCCGCCACGCATCCCGCAGCCGGTGGTGAAGGAGGATTTCAAAGTCGATCCGTTGTTGGCGCAGCAGGGCAGCGATATTTACGTCAGGAACTGCACGCTGTGTCACGGTGGCAGCGCGGTGTCCGGCGGTTATGCGCCTGATCTGCGTGAATCGCAGGCACCGCTGTTTCTGGAAGCGTTCCACGAAGTCGTGATCAAGGGCAGCCGACAGCTACAGGGCATGCCGCAGTTCAAGGAACTGACCGATAAAGACTTGGTCGCCCTGCAACACTACATCCGTCGCCAGGCGGCGAAAGCAGCAAAAGCCGGGGCGCTCAAGGTCGATGCCGGCAAATGACGCAAGCTCGCCGTGGTGCTGGGCGTGCCGCTCAACTCCAGGACCCGGTCGTGCTTAGTTTAGATAGACACGGCCGCTTAGAATCTCGACGCCCCGCGGACCGACGGTTTCGGTATGCGCCGTGCCCGCCGTCAAGGCAAAGGTGTCGCCGGCTTTTAAGCAGCGGCTCCAGTCGTCGGTGGTTAGGGTGAATTCACCGCGCAGGATGAAGCCGTGCGCGTTAAAGTCATGCGCGTGTTCGGGATTCGCGCGGTCTGCTTCCCATTCGATGGTTCTAAATTCCTTACAACCGGCTGCGGCAATCTCAGTTCGAAATGTTGCTTCGTCCATCGTCGTGCTCCTTTAAAATGACTTGAATCATTCCGGCGTCACGCCGGTGGCAACGAGAAATCTCGACACCATGTTGTAGGCGGCGATCGTGCCGATCAACTCGACGAGCTCGCGATCGCCCGGCAAGCGTTCGTGCAATTCGGTAATCAATGGTTTCGGGACGACGATGTCGCGCGACATCGCGACGGTCAACGCCACCACTGCTTTTTCTAGTGCATCGAAATGGTTACTTGCCGCCACCTCGGTGGGAGTGCGAAGCGCCTGCAATTGCGCGTCGGTACCACCGGCGCGCACGAACAGGGGGGCGTGTTGATTAAATTCGTAGTCGGCGCGATTGACTACCGCGACCGCACAGATAGCGAGCTCGCGTAGCTTTGGCACGAGGTTGAGTTCGCTACGGACCGCGCCTAAAAAGGCATTCCAGCCTCGGGCAAACGGCGGACTGTGCAGCAGCATACGATCGAGATTCAGCAATTCGCCACCGCGCCGCTGGCGAATGGCGGCGACCAGATCGGCCGGTTCGGCGAGAGCCACCGGTTGATACGGAATGGTCATCACTTACCCGTGAACACTGGCGTGCGCTTCTCGAAGAAGGCGTTCACCGCTTCCATGTGATCGTCGGTGCGTTGTACGAGCACCTGCATGGCGGCCGACATTTCCATGATGGTATCGAAGCTCGCGTTAACGCCATCGCGCATCAAGCGCTTGGTCATGCGCAGGGCCTGTGGGGGTTGCATGCAGATCTTCGCGGCCAGTTTCTCGGCTTCCCTCATGAGTTCGGCATCGGGATAAACTTCCGACACCAGGCCCCATTCGCGCGCGGTCGGGGCATCGATCAAGTCACCGGTGAAATACAACTGCGAGGCCCGCGACCAGCCGATGATGCGCGGCAAGAGCCAGGCCCCGCCGTCGCCGGGCAGCAGTCCAATCTTCAAAAAGGTCGCGCCGAATTTTGCACTCGCCGCCGACAAACGGATATCGCACAGCGACGCGACATCGCCCCCCAAGCCGATGGCGGGGCCGTTGATCGCGCCGACGATCGGCACTTCAATGCTCCACATGGCCTTGATGATGCCGTGAATGCCGCTGCGATAATGATCGCGCAAGCGCAGATTGTCGACGCCGAACTCGCCACTGCGATCGCGCATCGCTTTCAGATCGCCGCCGGCTGAAAATGCCGAACCGGCGCCGGTCATAATCACGCAGCGCAGATCGAAATCGTCATTGATCCGCTTCGCCACCGCTTGGAACGCGTCGCCATCGCCGGCCAGACCGAGCGGGTTGCGCTTGTCCGGCCGATTGATCGTCACGCGCGCGACGTGACCGTGCTTTTCGAATAATAAAAGATCGTCGCTCATGAAACTGCTCGCTTAGTGCTTGGGTGGTTCGGTGTTACGCGGTTAAGTAATGCCACAGCTCTGCGCCGCCTTCGGCGATGGCGATTTGGCCGAGCTGTTCGCCCCACTGGCCATGCGTGCCGAATTCAGCGCGCCATGACCACAACCGGCGCGTCAGGAACTGCAGGTCGTACTCGTACGTGAATCCAATTGCGCCGTGCACTTGATGGCTAATGCGGGTGATCGATTCAACGGCTTCGCTGGCGCGACACTTGGCGGCCGCGATTTCAAAAAGCGCGTTGCGACCGGCGGCGGTGATGCCTCGCGTGTCCATCGCGATCGCGGCCGTGGCCGCCATGGTATCCACCGATGCCATCGCACCCGCGAGTTCGGCCAGCTGGTGTTGAATGGCTTGAAACTGAGCCAGCGCGCGGCCGAATTGTTCGCGTTCGGAGGTGTATTTAACGCTGAGCTCGAGACAGGCCGCGGCCGCCCCGGCAATCTGCGCGCTGCGCAAGAGCGCGCCTAAGGCGCGTACCGCATCGCTGGGCAAGGCTACTCGCGCCCGGGCAAGTATTGGCGCGGCGGTGAACGTGATCCGATCGCGCGGTTCACGCGCCAGGTTCGCGTCGGCGGCGACGCGCGCCGCCGCGGTATCAAGCACCAGCAGTTCCGATGCGCTCGTCACGCCCACGAAATAATCTGCACGACGACCCCACGGCACGCGCTCCGCGGTAAGCGTAACTTGATTGCCGCTTAATGCGGTGCCGGGGATCGGGGCGACGAGCAAGCCGGCAACGCCGGTGTGTGGCGCCAAGCCCGCCTGTTCTTGGAGCCAGTTCGCCAATAGCTGTTCCGGCACTGGCAGTGGCAGCGCGTGTTTACCGCAGGCGCGCGCGACAATGAAGGCATCGAGCCAACCGCCCCCCATGCCGCCATGTGCGTCGCTGACCAGGACCTGCGACAACCCTTGGTCGACCAAGTTGCCCCACAGCGCGTCATCCCAATGTGAAGCTTCGATTCGAGTCAGAAAGTCACGATCGATTCGCGCGTTAAAAAACCGGTTGACGCTATCGTCAAGAATTTGTTGCGCTTCGTTCATCGTACACCCAAGCCTCGCGCGATGATGCCGCGCAGAATTTCCAAAGTGCCGCCGCGCAATGAAAACGACGGCGCCAATTGCACCAAATTTCCGAGTACTTGTTGAAAATCGATCCCGGAGTCCGCCAAGGTCGGTTCGAGCGCGATAAGTTCTTGGGCGAGACCCGGCAGGCGTTGTTCGAAATGACAGCCGAGGTCTTTGACGACCGACGCTTGTAAACTCGGGTCCAGGCCGGCGTTCAACATGCCGGCGACCGACAGGGACATATTGCGTAGGGTGGCGGTCCAGGCGATTTCGGCGCCGATCTTGGCGAGCGCGGCGGGGCTCGCGCGATCTTTCAACATTTCAACCAGCTGGGTCAGCAGAATAAAACACGACAAATAGCGTTCTGGGCCGCTGCGTTCAAAGGCAAGCTCGGCGGTGACTTGTTTCCAGCCATCGCCTTCGTTACCGAGAATGGCATCGAGTGGTAACCAGGCGTCGACAAACGATACCTCATTGAAGTTACTACGCCCGGTGAGGTCGCGGATCGGGCGCGGTGTGATGCCTTTGGCGGTGCGCATGTCGATTAAAAATTGGGACAGGCCGCCATGCTTGCTGTCAGTGGCCGAATCCGTGCGGAATAACGCGATCATGTAATTCGCGCGATGCGCGTTCGAGGTCCAAATTTTGGTGCCGTTCAGCACCCACCCGTCACTGGTGCGGGCCGCGCGCGAGCGCACTGACGCCAAATCCGAACCCGCGTTAGGCTCGCTCATGCCAATACAGAAACAGGCTTCGCCGCGCGCGATCGCCGGCAAGATGGTGCGCTTCTGTTCTGCGGTGCCCAAGCGCGCGATCATCGGTCCGCTTTGGCGATCCGCCACCCAGTGAAAGCCGACCGGCGCGCCGGCGGCGAGCACTTCTTCGACCACCACATAGCGTTCGAGCGCGGTACGGCCGTGTCCGCCATACGCGGTTGGCAGGGTCATGCCGAGCCAACCATGCGCACCCAACTTGCGACTGAAGTCGGGATCGACTCCGTCCCAACTGTTACTGCGGACCAGTGGCGAATAGCCCTTAAGTTCGGCGGCCAGAAACGCGCGAACGTCGGACCTGAGCGGTTCTAAATTCGTTGGGAGTTCATGGCGCGGAAAGCGCAAGGCGTCTAAATTCATAGGGCTACCTCGCTCCCGCTTTAACCGCGTACTGCCAGGCCTGGGCCGCCAATTCGCGGACCAACTCGGTCGTCTTCGGCGCTTCGGAATTCGCCGCGGTGCCGTCCTTGACGCGCTTGATGATGCCCTGGTAAATCGCGGCCATCCGCCACACCGTGTACGCCGAATAAAACTCAAAATGCGGAATCTCGGCGCGACCGGTCAACGCACAATAACGGGTGACGTATTGGTCGAGCGTCGGAATGCCCAACGTCGGTAAATCGAGTCCCCCCAAATTACTGACCTTGTCGCCCATCGTCGGTAGCAGCCAGGGGAGTAAATGATAGGTCATGTCGCCCAACGGATGACCGAGCGTTGACAGTTCCCAATCAAGGACGGCGACGACGCGCGGTTCGGTGGGATGCATGATGAGATTGTCCATGCGGTAATCGCCATGCACGAGCGAGGTTTCCTCGTGCGCCGGAATATGCGCTGGCAACCACGCATTGAGTCGCTCCATGTCGGGAATTTTTTCCGTTTCCGAGACCCCGTAAGTCTTACCCCAGCGCGCGATCTGCCGGGCAAAGTAATCGGTGGGTTTCCCGAAGTCGTCGAGCCCGAGCGCACGCGGCGCGAAGCTTTGCAGCGCCGCCAAGGTGCTGAGCATCGAATCGTAGATCGCGCCGCGCTCAGTCTTGCTCATGCCCGGCAGCGACATCTCCCACAGCACGCGACCTTCGACCATTTCCATGACATAGAACATGGTGCCGATGACGCTCGGATCGGGGCATAACACGAACGGTTGCGGCACTGGGAAACCAGCCATATGAAGTGCTTTGATAACCCGGTATTCGCGATCGACCGCATGCGCCGAGGGCAGCAAGGGTCCCGGTGGCTTGCGGCGTAACACGTAATTCCGCGACGGCGTCGCCAGTTGATAGGTAGGATTCGACTGGCCGCCCTTGAAACGCCGCAACGTCAGCGGACCGGCATAGTCCGGGATCTGTTGTCTAAGATAGGGATCGAGGCGTCGGAGATCGAGGCTAAGATGCGCCTCAACTTCCTTGGTGCCACTGAACGTTGCTTGTCGATTGTTCATTTGGGAGTGCTTACTCATGATGCGGGCGGGCCGGCGACCACGCGTCGATCGTGCAGTTGCCCGATCTCGGCGCTGGAGAGCCCCAGTATATCGGCAAGGATCTCGTCGGTGTGTTCGCCCAGGCGTGCGGCGCGCCGGGCGGGTTGGCGCGTAACCGCGCCGAAATGCGCCGGGACACCCGGCACTGGATAAGTGCCGATGTCGGGTTGGGTCACGGCATGAAAGATTGGATTGGCCGGCGAACAATCCGGATCGTGATCGATTAATTCGGTCAAGGTCTGATACTTGCCCCAACACACGCCGTGCGCGTCGAACGCGCGCGCGACGTCGGCGTAGGCGTGGGCGCCCACCCAGCGCTCGAGCACGGCCGCGATCTCGCGGCGCGCGGTGTAGCGGTCTCCTTCGCGCTCGAAATCCAGGCCGAGGGCCGTCGCGGTCTCGCGTAGCGCGTCGCGCAGACCGGTCGCCTCGAGTAAGCCGCTCCACATTTTAGCGCTGATCGCGATGACCATCACGCGGACCTGGTCCTTGGTCACGAAGTCGCGACCGAACGCCCCGTACAAGTAATTACCACCACGTTGGCGCGCGGTGTGATTGATGATTCGTTCCCCGATAAATCCGAGATGGCCCATCGTCGCCAGCGCCACATCAGCCAGTGCGAGATCGATCTTTTGACCTCGCCCGGTGGTCTCGCGAAAACGCAGCGCCGCCAACAGAGTGGTCGCCGCGAGCATGGCCGTGGTGATATCCCAGGCCGGCATCACATGATTGACAGGTTGCGACTCGCCCTCGGGCCCGGTCAAGTACGGATAACCCACTTGGGCATTGACAGTGTAGTCGACCGCTGACCCGCCATGCCGATCGCCCACGATTGCGAGCTGGATTACGTCGTCGCGCAAGGCTTTGAGTGCGGTGTAATCGAGCCAGCCTTTGGCCGGCAAATTGGTCGAGAGAATGCCCGCGTCTTTGCCGGGCGCGCAGATCAGGCGTTGAATTAATTCGCGGGCTTCGGGTTGGCGCAGATCGACCGCGATCGAACGCTTGCCCTTGTTCAAATCGGCCCAGTAAATGCTGTGGTTGTCGCCGGTCACCGGCCAGCGGCGATAGTCGATGCCGCCCCCGATTTGATCAAATCGAATGACGTCGGCGCCGAGTTGCGCCAAGGTCATGCCGCACATCGGGGCGGCGACAAAGGCCGAGGCCTCGATGATCCGCAGACCGGTCAGGATTGCTTGCATGCGCGGCGGGGGTTAGTCGGTTGATGAACTCGAATTTTAACCGGGGATGAGGAGAACGAATAGTCATCACTGCATATGATTCAAAACCGCCGTCAGACAGCGTAGGCTGGCGCCTGCACCAAACCTTCGCGAGTTAGCGTGTCGGACACCTTGCGTTTCCATCTATTGCCTGGGATCCCGTTGGTCAAGGCGGGTGACGATCTGTTGGATCTGTTGCTCACTAGCCTGCGGCGTTTGCAGCAGCCCGTGGCCGATGGCGACGTCCTGGTGCTGGCGCAAAAAATCGTTTCAAAAGCTGAAGGTCGACTGATTCCCTTGGCAAGTGTCACGCCGACGCCGCGCGCCATCGAACTCGCGGCAGAGACTGCCAAGGATCCGCGCCTGGTACAACTCATCCTCGACGAATCGATTGAAGTTTTACGGAAGAAACCCGGCGTGCTGATCATGCGCCACCGACTCGGCAACGTAGGTGCGCATGCCGGCATTGATCAATCCAATATCGAACATGCACAAGGCGAGTGCGCGTTGTTATTGCCCGTCGATCCCGATGCTTCGGCGCTGCGTCTGCACACCGCGCTCCGCGCCGCGACCGGCAAACATGTGGCGGTGATTATCGCCGATAGCATGAATCGCGCGTGGCGCATGGGCACCATCGGCGGCGCAATAGGCTGCGCCGGGCTCAAGGTATTGGACGACTTACGGGGCACCTCGGATATGTTTGGTCGCGAACTCAAAGTAACGATTATTAATCGCGCCGATTCCCTCGCCGGGACAGCGTGTTTGTTGATGGGCGAGAGCGTGCAACAAACGCCGGCGGTGTTGATTCAGGGACTCCCCGTCGACGATTCCCTGCAAACGGCGCGCGACATTATCCGTCCGCTTGCCGAAGACATGTTTCGCTAGTGTGCCATTCCGTAATCAACTCAATTAATCGACACCTTAGTTATGGTGGGAGCGGCTTTAGCCGCGAATTGCACCTTGCTCAGTCAAGATTCGCCGCTGAAGCGGCTCCCACAAAGTGTTGTAATAGCATTACGAACTACTAAAGTTCGTTGCGGGACTCCACACTAGGCGATGGGCGCAAAATATTTGGCGATTACGGGAGGCGTCGGCGGCGCCAAGTTGGCCTTAGGGTTGACTCACTTGGAAGATTCGAGTGCGCTCGCCTTCGTGGTTAACACGGGTGACGATTTTGAACATCTCGGGCTGCATATCTCGCCCGATATCGACACCCTGACTTATACGCTAGCGGACCTCAGCAATCCCGACACCGGTTGGGGCCGGCGCGGCGAAACCTGGCATTTCATCGAGACCTTGCGCCTATTGGGTGGCGAGGCCTGGTTTAATCTCGGCGATCGCGATTTGGCTTTGCATGCGCTGCGTACCGCGCGTTTGCGCGAGGGCGCGACGCTAACCGCGATCACGCGCGAGCTGACAACTCGCCTCGGCATAGCACATTCAATATTGCCGATGACCGACGCGCCGGTGCGCACCGTGGTTCACACGGCCGCTGGCGCGCTGGCCTTCCAGCATTATTTTGTGCGCGACCGCTGCGAGCCCGCGGTAACCGGCTTCTCGTTTGCGGGCGCGGCCGATGCGCGCATGAGTTCGGAAGTGTTGGGATGGTTGGATGACTCGGCGCTGAGAGGGGTGATCATTTGTCCGTCGAATCCCTTTGTCAGTATCGATCCGGTGTTGGCGGTGCCGGGCTTACGCGAACGGTTACGCGCGCTCCCAGCGCCCGTCGTCGCCGTATCGCCGATCGTGGCGGGTCTCGCGTTGAAGGGGCCAACGGTCAAAATGATGAGCGAACTCAAGGTTCCGCAATCGGCCGTTGCGGTAGCGGCGCACTATGCGGATATCCTTGACGGATTCATCTTGGACCACGCGGACGCGGCGCTATTGCCCAGCTTCGAAGGGTTGGATTTGGCCGCTATCGCTGCCCCGACGGTCATGGTAACGTTGGCCGACAAAATCGAGCTGGCCCGCGTCACTCTGGATTTAATCCACCGACTCAACGCTGACAAAAAAGCCCATTAAATCCGTGTCATTTTTTTGCTGTCCACTGGGTAGTGTCGCCGTGTAAGGCACGTGGCGTTAATTTTCTATGTGGACCGTTATCCCCGTTAAACCTTTTGCGTATGCGAAGCAACGCCTCGCCGCGGTATTGACCGACACCGAGCGCGCGACGCTGGCGCGCGTGATGCTGCAGGATTTGCTGGCGACGCTCGCGCGTTGTAGCCGAGTGACCGGGGTGCTCGTTGTGTCGCAGGAAGCGACGATTCACGAACTCGCCGCACGCGCTGGCGCGAGCGTGTTGCCGGAAGAAATGCGCGGGCTGTCGCGCGCCGTGACGCAAGCGGGCTTGCATTTGCTGGCGCGGGGCGAAACGCGCATGCTGATGTTGCCCGGCGATGTGCCGCTCGCCACGCCCTACGAGATCGATACAATAATCATGGCGCATAGCGAGGCCCCGCACATGACCATCGTCTCTGATCGCGAAGGCTTTGGCACCAATGCGTTGGCGGTATCGTCGCCGGACTTGATACCGTTTCATTTTGGACACGAAAGCTTTCATGCGCATTGCGCGGCGGCGCGCGACATCGGCGCCGCGGTGCGGATATTGCAATTACCGGGGATTGCCTTCGACATCGACACCCCCGATGATTTGCGCGACCTGATGAGCTTTGATACGGAGGCCGAGACCTTGGTTTATTTATGTGATCGCGGACTCGATGCGCGAATCCCGTCGCGCCAGCATCAGGCGGCCGCGTGGTAAGCATGCGCACGATGCTCGAGCGAACGTTGGGTGGCGCCGCGCCGACCGACGCCGAAGCCTTGACGCTCACCGACTGCACCGATCTCGAAACCTTGATGGCGACTGCGGCCGCGTTGCGCGACCAAGGTTTTCGCAATGTGGTGACCTATTCGAAAAAGGTCTTTATTCCGTTAACGCATCTGTGTCGCGATGTATGCCACTACTGCACGTTCGCCCAAGCGCCAAAGCGGGTGACGAGTCCGTATATGACGCTCGACGAAGTGCTCGCGGTGGCGCGACATGGTGCGACGCTCGGCTGTAAGGAAGCGTTGTTTACGCTCGGCGAACGACCAGAACTGCGTTATAAGGCAGCGCGCGATGCCTTGGAGCGCATGGGTTATGCGTCGACGCTCGACTATTTGCGCGCGGCGGCCGACGCCGTGTTTCGCGACAGCGGACTCTTACCGCATTTAAATCCTGGTACGTTGACCGCGGCGGAATTCGCGACGCTGCGCGAAGTCGCGCCCAGCATGGGCCTGATGCTCGAATCCGCCGCCGTGCGCCTAACTGAAAAAGGCCTGCCGCATTACGGTTCACCGGATAAGGTGCCAGCGGTGCGTTTACAAACCCTAGATGAGGCTGGCCGAGCCCGAGTACCGTTCACGACAGGAATTTTAATCGGCATTGGCGAGACCCGGCGTGAACGGATCGAATCCCTGCTCGCCATCCGTGCGTCCCATGCGCGCTACGGGCATGTCCAAGAACTCATCATTCAGAATTTTCGCGCCAAGCCAGGGACCAAGATGGTCCACGCGCCAGAACCTGACCTCGACGAAATGCTGTGGACCTTGGCGGTAACGCGCGTCATTTTTGGCGCGAACATGAGCGTGCAAGCGCCGCCGAATTTAAGTCCCGGCGTGCTTGAGCAATTGATCGCCGCCGGTATCAACGACTGGGGCGGGGTATCGCCGTTGACACCGGATTATGTTAATCCCGAAGCGCCATGGCCGCAGCTGGAAGCATTGGCACGCGAAACGGCCAACGCCGGCAAGCTACTGCAGGAGCGTCTGACGGTTTATCCGCAGTACGCCTTAAATAGCGAGACTTGGCTGGCGTCGGCGTTTCGCACCCCAGTCTTACAAGCCATCGATGGCGAAGGGTTGCCGCGCACCGATGCCTGGAGTCCGGGTGAACCCAGCGAGCCGAGTGCAGATGATCTCGCTTACCTAACGCAGCCCTCACGACACTCGTCGGCGATAGCGGCCACGCTCGAACGCGCGCGCGTCGGTGCGACGTTAACCGAGAATGAAATTGTCCGTCTCTTCCAGGCGCGAGGCGAAGATTTCGCCGCTGTCTGCCACGCCGCGGATGAGCTACGGAAAACCGCGAACGGCGACGTGGTCAGTTACGTCGTCAATCGCAACATCAACTACACCAACGTCTGTTATTTCAAATGTCAGTTCTGCGCGTTTTCCAAAGGCAAACTGTCCGAGAACTTGCGCGGCAAACCGTACGACTTGGATTTGAGTGAAATTCAACGTCGCGTGCACGAAGCCTGGGCGCGTGGCGCCACCGAAGTCTGCATGCAAGGCGGGATCCACCCGCAATACACCGGGCAGACCTATCTCGATATCGTGGCCGCCGTTAAAGCCGCGGAGCCCGCGATCCATGTGCACGCTTTTTCGCCGCTCGAAGTGTGGCAGGGCGCGGCCACCTTGGGCGCGCCGCTGCGTGATTTCCTAATGCGTCTCAAAGACGCTGGGCTCGGTACCTTGCCAGGCACCGCCGCCGAAATCTTGGATGATGAAGTTCGCAAGATCATTTGCCCGGATAAGATCAATACCGCGCAATGGCTCGAAGTCATGCGGACCGCGCATCGGATCGGATTCAAAACCACCGCGACGATCATGTACGGCCATGTCGATGGTTACCAACATTGGGCGCGCCATTTATTGCGGATCCGGGCACAGCAAATGGAAACCGGCGGCTTTACTGAATTTGTGCCGTTACCGTTCGTGCACATGGAAGCGCCGCTGTATCTCAAAGGCCGTGCGCGCAAGGGACCAACGTTCCGCGAAGCGGTGTTGATGCACGCGGTGGCGCGGTTGACGCTTAATCCCGTGATTACGAATATCCAAGCCTCGTGGGTCAAAATGGGCCATAAGGGCGTGGTGGCGTGTTTGGGCGCCGGGGTCAACGATCTCGGCGGCACGTTGATGAATGAAAGCATCACGCGCGCGGCGGGCGCGAGTCACGGTCAAGAAACCGATCCGAATTTGATGATGGCGATGATTGCGAGTGCCGGACGCGTGCCGCGTCAACGCAGTACTGTTTATGCGCCGGTCAGTGACGAGCGCGCGGCGGCCGCGCTTAGCGCCGGGGTCTTGACCGACATCATCAACACCCCGGCGCAAGCCTATGAGCGCGGCGCGCGACGCCCGTTGTTACGGAATCATGTCGACGCCTAAATTCAGTGTCCGCGCACGGCGCGGACAGCATTTCTTCACTGGATTCCGGCGGTCGCCGGAATGACGGTGGGGGGTGCTCTGAGGCCCTGGATTCCGGCGTTCGCCGGGACGACGGCCGCAATGCTGTCGGCCTGGCTCCACTTCGCGACCTCGCTGCCATTTATGATTTCCTATTTAGACTCGCGCGACAGCAGACTCCGACCATTAAGCCCGCATCACACGGAGGATTGGAGATCATGATGAATAAACACCTCTTGAGCGGCTTTAAAGTTCTCGATTTCACGCACGTGCTGGCCGGCCCGACCGCGACGCGTTTGATGGTTGAGATGGGCGCCGAAGTAATCAAGGTTGAGTTCCCGCCGCTCGGCGATGTTTCTCGTATGCTTCCAACGGTCAAGAACGGTCGCAGTGCGTATTACTTGCAGCAGAATCGCGGCAAAAAAAGCCTGTGCGTGAACTTAAAAACACCAGAAGGCAAAGAAATTGTCGAAGCCCTGATTAAAGAGGTCGATGTTGTCATCGAAAACTTTTCGCCGGGTGTCGCGGCGCGTCTCGGTATCGGCTGGGAGCGGGTGCATGCGCTCAATCCGCGCGCGGTCATGTGTTCGATCTCGGCCTTCGGTCAGCAGGGTCCGCTGTCCGCGTTACCTGGCTTTGACTACATCGCCCAGGCCTACGCCGGGGTCACAGGGATGATCGGCGAGGCCGGCGGCGCGCCGATGCTGCCGATGCTGGGCTTGGGTGACGTCAACACCGGCGTGCATGCCGCCTGTGCGATCGGTTTTGCCCTGCTTCATCGCGAACGCGGTGGCGAAGGTCAGTACATCGACGTGTCGTTGCTCGACGTTTATGCGCACTGCCACGAAATTAATATCGCGGTTTATGGCTTGACCGGTAACTCACCGACGCGTGCCGGCAATCATCACTACGCGATATGTCCACTGGGCTTATTCAAATCGAAAGACCACTACCTTTGCATCATTGCGTTGCAGAACCAATGGGCGCCGCTGTGCACGGCCATGGAGCGCCCCGAACTGGGGACCGATCCACGCTATGACTCCAACGCCAAGCGCGTTGAACACGCGCCAGAAATCATCGCGATTATTCAACAGTGGGTGGATTCGATAGCCAGCGAGGACGCTGTGCTCGCGGCGTTGAAAGAAGTCCATGTGCCGTGCGCGCCGGTGCTGACGATCGAGGAAGTCGTGAATCATCCACACATGCAAGGACGCGGGACGGTGCGCGCCGTACAAGATCCTAAAATCGGCACCGCCATCTTGCCGGGGATGCCGTTACGGTTCTCCGGTTTCCCACATAATATTCCGTTGGAAGCGGTGCATTTGGGACAGAACAACGCCGAAGTCTTGTCGAGCATGCTGGGGTTTAGCGCCGAAAAAATCGCGACGCTTACGACGCAAGGCGTATTGCAAGCAAATCCCGCGACCTAACCCGCTATGCGGGTGCGGAATTTAAGTCGACGCAGCCTCATTCTTTTATTGCTGGTGTCCTTGCTTGGTTGCGCGCGCCCGCCGGATGCACGCTCAGCCTATCGCGCCGGGCGCTTCGCCGAGGCTTACGCCAAATTAAATGCTGCGGCGATTCAGGGTGATGTCACCGCGCAAAACGCGGTGGGCGTGCTGTACTACACCGGTGTTGGCGTGGCTCGCGATTACCGGCAGGCGGTTTACTGGTTTGAGCGCGCGGCGTTGGCTGGTGACGGCTCGGCGCAACGTCATCTGGGCAGTATGTTCAGGCAGGGTCTGGGCACCAATAAAGACGACTTTCGCGCCTTCGGTTGGTACGCCGCGGCGCGTAGCTCGGGCCATCCTCGAGCAGTGTTCTATATGCGGTGGATGGCGCTCGTGCTCGGCACGAATCAACAAGCGCTGGGTCAACGGATAGTCACCCGGGATTTGAAAAACGGCCAGGTCTCGCACGCAGTAATCGCCAAAGGGAATGGGTAGTGCGGTCCCGCCATGGACTTTAACAAATCGACGAGTTGTCATGGTGGGAGCGGCTTTAGCCGCGAATACGAATTTCTATTTAATTCGCCGCTAAAGCGGCTCCCACAGTGCTCGAAATCGATAACCCGTCGTGTCTAACCTCTATCCTCCTTCGGCAGCGCGCATCGTCCATCAGCTCGAAGTCGGCGATGGCCACACGGTGTATGTCGAAGAAGCCGGCGCTCCCGACGGTATACCGATCGTGTTCCTGCATGGCGGCCCGGGTTCAAGTTGTAAACCGAGCCACCGCCAATTTTTTAATCCGGCACGCTACCGTAATTTCTTGCTCGACCAACGCGGTGCGGGACGCTCGCGCCCGTTCGGCGGAACGGCGGCTAACACCACGCAAGCGCTCGTTGCCGATCTCGAACACTTACGCCGCGCGGCGCAGGTCGACAAATGGGTGCTGTTCGGCGGCTCGTGGGGCGCGGCGCTCGCGGTGGCTTATGCCGAAGCGCATCCCGCGCACGTGCTCGGGATCATCCTGCGCGGCACGTTCTTGGCACGACAACGTGACCTTGATTGGTTCATGCAGGATGGCGCGGCACGCTTGTTACCGCGCGCGTGGGCCGAATTCAACAACGCGGTGCACGGAGTCGGCTGCGAAATTCCGGCACTGCACGCGGCAGTTTTCGGACCGGACGCTCGGCTAGCCGAGCGCGTCGCACGCGCCTGGTCAAAATGGTCGGGCGAAGTGGTGAGCTTCGCGTTGGAACATGGCGATGGCGATCCACCGATGCCACTCCCTGAATTGATGGCGAAGACGCAGATCGAATTACATTACGCGGTCCACCGCTACTTCCTGGACGATGACCAACTACTCGCCAACGCGCATTGGTTGCCGCGCGTGCCTGTGCATATCATCCACGGCCAACGCGATCTCACTTGCGCCGCCGAGGCTGGATGGTCTTTGCATCAAGCCGCGCCGTGGTCGACGTTCGAAGTGTTACGAACCACCGGTCATCTTTCGGGCGAACCGCTGATGACCGAGGCGCTGGTGCGCGCGGCGGATGCGATGCTGGGTACGCTTGCCGGCGATGCTGTGTCATCCACCTAGGCGATTCTTCCGTAGGTCTCGAATGAACTGGGCTCGTCTTCACGACACCACCGCACCACCGCTTATCATGGGTGTCCTCAATGTCACGCCGGACAGTTTCTCCGATGGCGGTCAATACGCGGACGTTAGTCGTGCCGTGATGCATGCCGAGATCATGGCCGCGGAGGGCGCGGACATCATCGATATCGGCGCCGAGTCGTCCCGCCCGGGTGCGGCGGCTGTCGCTGCGTCCGAACAATTGCGTCGCCTCACACCGGTGATCGAAGCCTTACGCAGCAGTCGGTCAGTGCATTGCGCCATCAGTGTCGACACCCGCTCGCCAGAAGTAGCTGAGCAAATATTGAAAGCCGGCGCGACGCTCGTGAACGATATTTCAGGCGCGCGCGATCCGCGCATGCTCGAAGTGGTCGCGGCGCAGGGAGCTGGGATTGTGCTGATGCATATGCAAGGCACACCACAGACCATGCAGATACAGCCGAGTTATTCAGACGTTGTCGCCGAAGTGGTGAATTATCTCGCGGAGCGCGCGGCGTGTGCCGTGCAGGGCGGCGTACAACGCGCCCGGATTCTGCTCGATCCCGGCATCGGCTTCGGTAAAACCAAGGCGCACAACCTTGCCTTATTAGCCGCCTTGCCGCGCTTGGTCGCGGTGGGGTACCCGGTGCTGCTCGGCACCAGCCGCAAACGCTTCATGGGTTCGATCTGTCGCGAAACGGTGTTTGCGGATTTAGTTGGCGCGACCTGTGCCACCACCGCACTCGGTATGGGCGCTGGCGTGCGAATCTTTCGTGTGCACGACGTGAAAGCCAATCGCCAAGCGCTCGAAGTCGCGTGGGCGATTGGCCACGCACTGGAACCTTAGGTCAACTTGATGCCGACCCCCGTCTCGAATTGGCGAATGTCGAAATAGTCACGCCAAGCCGCGATTTTTCCGTCACGAATTTCGAACACGCCCATCACGGGTAAGCCGTATTTTTTGCCGCCCGGTGGAGTGAAGTAATCAACGCGCTCGTTCATGACCACGTTGCCGTTGGCGACCTGGTGCAGGGTCTCGAGTCGAATCGAGCCTAAGATTTTGACAAAGCCTTCGAGGGTTTCGCGCATCGCTTGGGTGCCATGCACGGGTTCAAGTGGAATGTTGTGATAAACACAGTCGGCGGTCACGAGGGCGAGCGCGTCGTCGAGCGCACCGCGGGTAAACGCATTGCAAAATGCAGTCACGATTTGATCCGGGGTCATGGGCAGTCCTCCGTTTGCATACTAGGCTTCGGACGCTAGCACGCCGGTGGGGCGTCAGCAATGCACGGTGGTTTAGCGTAGACGCCCTTAACTTGGTGGTGCGCAGCACACTTGGTTGCGCCCCTGGTGTTTGGCGAGATACAGCGCCTGGTCGGCTTGTGTGAGTAGGGCGTGGGCTGTGACGCTGCCGCGCGCGGTGCTGACGCCGGCCGACACGGTGATACTCAACGGCCCCGCGCTGGTCGCAAGACGGCTGGTGGCGTAAAGCTCGCGACAGGCTTCAGCGGCGGCGGCGGCGCTCGGTAAATCGAGTCCGGGCAACACCATCGCGAATTCCTCGCCACCGAAGCGCACCGCCATGCCAATTTCACGCACGGCGTTCGCCAGACGTAAACCGACAATACGCAACACTTCGTCGCCCACCAAATGACCATGCCGGTCATTCAAATCCTTGAAATTATCGATATCGATCAAGACTAAACCGAGGGGCAATTCGTCGGTTACACAGCGCTCAAGTTCACTCGGCAGGACTTCATCCAGCCAGCGTCGATTGTAGAGTCCGGTCAAGGCATCGATCCGCGCCGCGCGCAGGGCTTGCTGCTCGGCGTGTACGCTGCGGCGTAAACGCGCGTTGGAATCGCGCAGGCGGCCGGCCATCACTTCGAGCAGATTGCATGCGAATTGATGACAGCCTTGGACCAGCGCCCATAGGGTTTCCTCATTAATCATCAATAGTCGCGTTTGCTCGAGGGCGATCACATCGGCCGACACTGGATGCTGACCGAGGATCGACAACTCGCCGACGCAGGCGCCGCTTTCAAGGATTAGGTTCGGCCCGTAGTCGGCGTGGTGCAACTTGACCTCGACACGGCCGCTGATTATTTGATAGACCGCACGGTTCGATAAGCCTTCGGCGAGCAGGGTGGTCTGCGGATTGACGTGGACTAACTCGCATTGCGCAATGAGGTCGGCGATCGAGCCGAAATCGATATGCTGAAAAAGATCCAGATGGCCGAAGGCCTCGGCGAGATACTCACCCCGGGACGTCGAATGGAGCCGCTGTTCAATCTTCACTGGACCGCGGCTCGAAACAAAGCACGTTCGCATCGATGATGGCTCAATGGACTTTGGTCGCCCGTGCGATCCACGAATCTTCGTCCGGACTCCCAAACCTCGGCGTGCCGGAAACCGCCGCGCGGTGATCCGGAATCCATGCCATGGATCAAAAGCCCTCCGGATTCCGGATCTCCGCCGCGTGCGCGGCGGCGTCCGGAATGACGAAGGTCAGGCTCAGGCATTTCATGATTTCCTGGATCATTTCCGATGGGCTTCTGTTTAAGCCGCCACGGATTCAGGCTTGTATTCGGATTCAAGATTTTCCATTAACAGATCGAGATCATTCGGGGTCAGCGGTTCCGAACTGGGTAATTCGGAATCCGGGAGATCGAGATCGAGCGCGATGATCTCTTCGTCCAGGTTTTCGGCGGTGTTCGCGGTCGGTGATGTGTCAGGCGGTTCCGGACGGAGTATTGAAAGCGTTGCGGACGTTTCGCGCGGCACCGAGTCATCGATGCTTAAGCGATCATGACTGTCGTCCACGGCGCCCGGTTGAGGATCGGTTGCCGCGCCGCGCCGCTGCTGCTCTTTATGGAAGGCTGCGTTGTACTCTTCCATCAGTTCGTCGAGCACGCGCTTGGTGCTAGTGAGCTCTTGATTCAACATGGAGTTAGCATTCTCCAAGGCTTGCACGGCATCGGCGTTGATCATATTTTTCGGCGTCAGCCGCAACCAGGGCGCGATCACCTTGGTCAGTTCAGCGGGCACATCATCCAGCGATTTGCCGCCGCGGCCGAGGTGTACGCCGATCATCGCGTTATAAAACGCGCGCTCGCGTTCGATGAAGTCGGTCACCACGCGCTCGGACTCGGCCGCGTCGAAATTGTAGGTATCACGAAATATCGCCGACAACGCGTCGCGACGGGCAGCCTCGGTGGCTTCTACTTTAGTCACGAGACTGGTGGCGGCCGTGATCTGTACTGCTTGGGTGCGGCGGCCGCCGTGTAAAGTAAAGCCAACGATTGCGATGGCGATCAGAGCGAACTCGAGGGTTAGCACTAATAGACTGAGTTCAAGTGCGGTAGTCGGCATTACAGCGACACTCCTTGCGGTGCGAGACCGCGCCGGCGTAGCGCATACCACAATCCGCCCAACACCGATCCCAGACTCAAATTGCTGACGCCAACAATGAGACCCGCCTGGCCCCAATTAATGCTGGCCGGCGGCTTGCTCACCGTGGGCCCGGCGGCCGCGAGTTTGGTCACTTTGCGGCCAGTGCGATAGGACACGAGCAGCGGAGCGGGTTTTAGCTTGACCGCGCGACCGGCATGGGTAGCAGCGAAAATCCACGGTTGTAACCTGTAGTCGCCGGCGAATTCAGCGCCGAGTTCCAGCGTGATTTCATTGTCCTCAAGGCCCGGCATTTCGATCACTTGGGGCGGTTTCCCCGGCATGGTGAGCTCCAGCAACCCTGAGAATGACGTGGGATCGATGGCGTTGGCGTCAGCGGTCACGGTGAGATGGATGACGCGGCCGTCGCCGCCGCGCGCGGTTTCCGCGGTAAACGTGAACGGCGGTCCATTGATTTTGATTTGACGGCGTTGCTCGCGTTGAAACGTCCCGCCATCGGCGCGCACCAGCAGTTGATAGTCGCCGGGCGGGAGCGCGGTGTCGGCGGCGCCCCCAAACGCAGTACTCGTCGAGTCCAAACTTAGCGTCGATACATTGCCCGCGCCCTGACTACTGCTAGTCGCGAGGTCGCTTTTGACGAGTTTTAGAAAATCGACGTTTTGGATGGGTGTCCCTTTGTTCGTCAGCCGGGCGGCGACCGTGAGCGGCTCGCCGGGCACCACGTTGGTCGGTAGCGGATCGAGGGCGAGTTCGAGATCGGTCACGATGAGCGCGCGGTTGTCCGGATCGGCCGCGGCGTTAAAGCTCCAGTCACCGACGGCGGGTTGACTAATGGTGACCAGGTCGTAGCCCTCCTCGTGTTGCCAGTCCACATCGTGGCCCGCGGTTTCGCGGATGAATGCGCCCTTATCGGGCCGGGTGATCTGTAAGGGCGGTGCGCCCGCTTTGCTGAATACCAGCAGCGTCAGTTCCTTCACGCTGGTGTCGATGGAAAAGTGATTGCCCTGGAGCGGGACGCCCGTGGGTGGCGCGGCTTGTTCGAACATGTGCAGAAAAATGCGTTGCAGGGCCGCCGCATCGTGCGCCTGAGCAGACCAACCGTCGGTGGCGTTGGCCAGGGCCTCGAGCAAGGTCCGATCGGCGTGTTCGGATAACGCGATGGTGTTGATGGTCGCGCCGAGGGTTTTCAGCCGCGGCAGCGCCTCGTTCAGGATCCGGGCCCGCGAGGCCATGTTATCAGCGGGGTCTTTGCCGACGTCGACCATGCCATCGGTCAGCAGGATCACTTGGCGCGAGCCCTTCGCGACGTTCGGCTCAGTCCAGGCAGCGGTCGCGGCGGTGAGCGCCGCTTCGATATTGGTGAAGAGTCCGCGCGAATTGACCTTGGCCGCGGCGGCCCGCGCACCAGTTTTCCACGCTTTGTCGACGGTGCTCGGTGCGACCAGCTGGATCGCGTCGGTATCGAATGTCCATACGCCGGCGGTAGCGCCGCTCGGCAATAATTCGGTCAGCAAGCGCAGGGCCGGTGCGCGTAAATTGGCGGGGTCGTTTAGGCGCATGCTGCCCGACGTATCGATCAAAACTCGCACATCCGGCGCCGCCGCGTGCGCGTCGCTCACCATTCCAACGAAGCAAAGGGTTGCCGCGTGGCAGACGCGGCGAAATGTACTCAACGGCGGCTCCGCAAACTAATTGCTGGTTTAGGTTATCGTGTGGCGGCTGCCGGCGGCTTTTCTTGAGTTTCGCGCGGATCAATTGCGGTCCACGAACATGTCGAGGGCAGCTGCTGTCGCCGCGCGCCTGTGGGACACTGCTTGGCGGGTGTTTTAACCCGTGGACCGCAACGAGGATATTGATGATTACGACGTATGTTCCCAGCGCCGATGCCTTGCTCGGGTGCGCTGGGTTTGTCACCGCCGAGCACTTTAAAACCACGCCCTGGATCGATCTCCTCGACCCCACCTTGGACGAGGAGCAGCACGTTGAAGGATTGTTGGGGCTCGATCTGCCGACGCGTGAAGAAATGCGCGTGCTCGAAGATTCGCACCGGCTCTTTGAGGCGACCGGCGCGGTGTATCTCACCGCCACGGTCATGGTGAATTCCGATAGCGAATATCCGCGCACCGACGAGCTGACCTTTGTGCTAGCCAAGCGTTGTTTGGTGACGGTGCGCTACGCCGAACCCAAAGCGATTGCCTTATTCGCGACGCGTAACGCGCAGCCGCCGCTGGCCGTTGTCAGTGGCGAGCGCGCGCTACTCGGCTTACTGGAAACGCTGGTCGAACGGATCGCTGAAAATATCGATGCGGCCAGTCGGAGTTTGGACGACATGGTGCATCGGGTCTTAAGTCCGGACCCTGAGCGGCCACCCGAGCGACTGGATTACGCCGCAATGTTGCGCTCGCTTGAACGCCAGCAAATTCTGATCGCCAGAGCGCGCGCGAGTTTGAATAGCCTCAACCGCGTGTTGAATTTCATCAATCGACCGGCGTTGGAATTCGAATTGACTAAAAGCTTTCGGCCGCGCGCGATGACCATGTTGCATGACATTCAGTCACTGGTCGATCACACGAGCTTTTTGGCCAACAACATCAGTTTCGAATTGGCGGCAATTTTGGGCATGATCAATATCGAGCAGAACGGCATCATCAAAATCTTCTCGGTCGCCGCCGTGGTATTCATGCCGCCGACGTTGGTCGCCAGTATCTACGGCATGAATTTTCGTTTCATGCCCGAACTTGGATTACCTTTCGGTTACCCGTGGGCGTTGGTCGCGATGTTGGCGTCGGCGGCGGGCACCTATGGCTTTTTTCGCCGTCGCGGCTGGCTGTGACGGCGCTATCGGTCGTCGATTTGGCGCGATCGTGGCAGACTGCTGTGCAGCCCTTGTTCTTTGTGGGAGCGGCTTTAGCCGCGAATAGAAATTTCTTAAGTCCATTCGCCGCTAAAGCGGCTCTCACAAAAATGGCCCTCCGAGGGGCGATGCTGCGCCGGTGGTAGCAGGCAAAGGATGAAAGTTCATGGTGGGACGGCATAATGGTCGTTGCCTCGAAATTACGTTTAGAAATTGCTACCCAGCAATTACGGAGAAACTCCTATGCGCCGTCTAAATTTCAGCACTTTGGTCCTTGCGGGGTGTTTATGCAGCCTGCACGGCATGGTCTATGCTGCTGGGCTGACCGATCTCCTGATGTCGAGAGTCGGGGTGACACAACCGCAGGCGGTAGGTGGGACTGGCGCGATTTTTAATTATGCGAAATCGCAAATGACCCTGGAGAATTTCGCTAAACTCAAAAGTGCGGTACCGGGGATGGATAAATATTTAGCTGCCGCACCACCACTCGGTACGCCGGCGGTTGCATCAGCCGCTGATGCGACCGGCGCGCCCGGCATGGGCAGCCTCGCGGATAAGGCCTTGTCGATGACGGGTGGCACGGCGCTCGGCGGCAAGGCTCAAGCGATTCAGCAACTGGCGCCGGCCTTTGCGAAACTCGGCCTGAAATCCAAAATGATCGGGAAATTTGTGCCGGTCGTAACGGATTATCTGCAGTCTGCCGGCGGCCCCTCGACGGTCAAACTCCTTACTGGGGCGTTAGGATTCTGAAAGGAGTTCCGGAATGCCACAGTCGCCAGCCGCGCAGTGGTTGTTAAGTCTCCTCTTAGCCTTCGCGCTCGGCGCTGGCGCGGAGGCGCTGGCGCCGGAGGCCGTGCCCGCGCCGTTGAAGCCCTGGATCCCGTGGGTGTTACAGGATATCCACGATCGCGAGTGTCCGTATTTATTCAATGCCGATGCCAGGCACTGTGTGTGGCCGGGTAAACTTGCGCTTGATCTCGATGAGCACGGCGGCACGTTTAGTGTTCAAGTCGCGGTCTACGAGTCAAGCTGGCTGTCGTTGCCGGGCCGCGTGGGACAATGGCCGGATGGCGTGCGCATCGATGGCGCGATCGCGACCGTCATTGCGCATCAAGGCGTACCGGCCGTCGAACTGTGGCCGGGGAAGCACACCATCGACGGTCGCTATGGGTGGCCGGGCTTGCCTGAAACTCTGCAGGTGCCCGCGGATTTCGGCGTAATCGCGTTGAAAGTGGCCGGCCGTGAGGATTCGACGCTTAACGCGCGCCGTCTGGGCCAACTCTGGTTGAAGAGTAAGTCGGACGCGACCCTATCCGCTAAAGACGAAGACCGTCTCGAATTCCAAGTCTTCCGGCAAGTCATCGACGAGTTGCCGATGCAAGTCGTCACTCAACTTAAGATCGATGTCACTGGCAAACAACGTGAGGTGAGCCTGGTCGGCGCGCTCTTACCCGGCACGCTGCCGATGGCGGTGGACAGCCCCCTTCCGGCGCGCCTCGATCGCAACGGTGAGTTGCGCGTGCAGGTTCGCCCAGGAAATTGGATTCTACGCATCACCACGCGGCACACGGCGCCCGTGACCTCACTGGCGCCGCTGCCCCCCGTCGCACCATGGCCCAGTGACGAAATTTGGACTTTTGCAGCGCGCACTTCGTTGCGCTTGGTCGATGTGCAAGGGGGTACCGCGGTAGATCCACGTCAGACCCAGTTGCCTCCTGATTGGCAGGGCTTACCCGCCTATCGAGTTACCGCGACGGCAGGGCTCAAATTCGTCGAGCGGCGGCGCGGCGATCCCGATCCTGAGCCCGACCAACTCAATTTGACGCGCCAGCTCTGGCTCGATTTCGATGGCGCTGGCTATACGATTAACGACACCTTGGCGGGGCGCATGACGCGCCGCTGGCGTCTGGAGGTGGGGCCCTCGCTCGAGCTCGGTCGCGTGCTGTTGCAGGGCGAGCCGCAGTTCATCACCACCGTCGCGGGCGCGAGTCCCGGTGTGGAAGTACGCCATGGCGCGGTCCAACTGGTGGCCGATTCGCGCTATCGCGGTGACATGCACACATTATCGGCAGTGGGCTGGGCGCACGCTGTCAGCAGCCTTGGTATTACCCTGCATCTGCCACCAGGATGGCGTTTGTGGTCGGCGAGCGGTATCGACAATGTGCCCGACACCTGGCTGCATCGCTGGACTTTACTCGATATCTTCTTAGTCTTAATCATTACCGTGACGCTTGCGCGGCTGTGGCATTGGCAATGGGCTGCCGTCGGTGCGTTGTGTCTGGTGCTGATCTGGCACGAAAGCGACGCGCCACGCCAAGTGTGGCTGCATCTACTCGCGGCGCTAGCGGTGTTGAAAGTGTTGCCCGCAGGCAGAATTCAAACGTTGGTCAGCGCGTATCGCAATGGCGCCTTGCTAGTCCTGATCGCGCTCAGCGTGAATTTCATGATCGAGCAAGTGCGCCTCGGTTTATATCCCCAACTTGAACACCCCTATGCGGGCACGACCACGATGAGCACCGGCGCTGCCGCGGCGCCGGCCCCAGTGGTTGCGGAAAAAATGGACGCGCCCGCATCGCGGCAGGCCGCCGGCGCCGTTGATGCGTTGTCGGCAGGCGTCGGCATCGCGGAATCGACCGTGAATCGTGCGGTGTTGATGGCGGAGAAAAGTAAACCGCGCCGAGTCGACGATTCAAACCAGCACGAATTCGATCCGAAGGCCATGATTCAAACCGGCCCGGGCCTGCCGGAATGGCGCTGGAACGCCGTGCAATTGCAATGGAATGGTCCCGTGGGGCAGGGCCAAACGCTCGGCTTGGTGCTGCTTTCGCCGCGCATCAATCTCCTGCTCGCGTTGGCGCGCGTGGGCTTGTTGGCGGGGTTGATCGGCATTTTCCTGCGCGCCAGTTTTGGTGAATTGCGGCGTTTGAAATTCAATGTCACGCCTGCGGTCGGTATGCTGCTGATGCTGTTAGCGGGCGCCAGTTACTGGCCGTCGGCGCGCGCCGCATTGCCGGATGTGGCGCTGCTCGAGGAGCTTAAGCGGCGGTTAACGCTCGCCCCCGACTGCCTACCGAATTGCGCCGAGCTACCGCGCTTGTATGCCGCGCTTCAGGGCGGTGAGCTCACGCTTCGTCTCGAAGCGCATGCGGCGCTTGACGTGGGCTTCCCGCTGCCAGGTCGCGCCGAGCAATGGGCACCGGCGACGGTCTTAGTTGACGGCAGTGTGAGTCACGCGCTGTTTCTTGCACCCGATGGGGTGTTATGGCTGATGTTGCCAGCTGGCATGCACGACGTGGTGTTGAGTGGGCCGGTGCCGCCGCGCGCGAGTTTCCAAATTCCGTTTCAACTCATTCCGCAACGCGTCGACACGGCCATCGAGGGCTTTCGTGTCGATGGCGTGAAGCCCGACGGGTCGAGCGAGCCGCAACTGATCTTCACGCGGCTCGCGACGGCCACCGCGCAGCCGGCGACCTTGGAAGCAAGTGCGTTGCCAGCGTTTTTCCGCGTCGAACGCACGTTGCATCTCGGCTTGGATTGGCGCGTGGAAACGCGTGTGCTGCGCTTGACCCCACCGGGCACCGCGGCGGCGTTGGCGATTCCATTGTTGACCGGCGAATCCGTGACTACCCCAGAGATTCATCTCACCGACCGCAAGGTCAATGCAAATTTCTCCGCCGAGCAAGGCGAATTCGGATGGTCCTCGGTGCTAAGCAAAGCGGATTCGTTGACCCTGGTGGCGCCCACCACCACCGATTGGGTCGAGACCTGGCGCGCTGATGTCTCGCCGCTCTGGCACGCGGAGTTGAGTGGGATCCCCGTCATTCATCATCAAACCGAAAGCGGCGTGTGGCTTCCCGAATGGCAACCGTGGCCGACCGAAACCGTGAATTTAAAACTGACCCGGCCGCAAGGGGTGGCAGGTCAGACCCTCACCATCGATCGCAGCCAATTACACCTTCGACCCGGACAGCGCGCTACCGACACCACGCTCGAATTCACGCTACGCAGCAGTCAAGGCGGACAGCACAGTCTTACGCTGCCCGACGGTGCGAGCTTACAATCGTTCGTGGTGAATGGGGTGCCGCAACCCATTCGGCAAGAGGGCACCAAAGTCACGATGCCGGTGGTGCCGGGTGAGCAACAAGTTACTGCCCTGTGGCGCAGCGACGAAGGCCTGCGCGCGCGCTTCGTATCGCCGGCGTGGTCGTTGGGCGCGCCGAGCGTGAACGCGATGATTAACGTGGAATTGCCGCAGGATCGATGGACCTTGTTGGTCGGTGGTCCACGTCTCGGCCCGGCGGTGCTGTTCTGGGGCGTGCTGCTCGTTAGCGCCTTAATCGCGATCGCGCTTGGTCGCAGCCGTTTCACACCCCTGTCGGCGTGGCAATGGCTGCTGTTGTTTGTTGGATTGAGTCAAACCACGGTGATCAATGCGCTGGTGGTGGTCGGTTGGTTGGTTACGTTCGCGCTCCGCGAGCGGTTGCCGGCTCCCGGCGTTAAATGGCGATTCAATCTGCTGCAAGTGGCGCTCACGGCCTTGACTCTGGTTGCGCTCTCGATGTTGTTTGATGCGATTCGCCGGGGCTTACTCGGCAACCCGAGCATGCAAATCGCCGGCAATGGCTCGAGCGCCTATGCGCTGAATTGGTTTCAAGATCGCGTGTCGGCCGCGGCGCATCCCACAATCTGGGTGGTGTCGGTATCCCTATGGGTTTATCGCGGTCTAATGCTGGCGTGGTCGCTGTGGCTCGCCTTCGCGCTCCTGACGTGGTTGCGCTGGGCCTGGATTATTTTTGCGCGTGACGGCGTATGGCGCTCGGTACAACTGCTCTCTTCGCGGACGATTGAACCAACGACCTAAGGGAAATTATGACAACTGCAAAATTCGATGCCGGTCTGGCCGTGCGCAAAGCGGTGCTGGGGAAGGCGTATGTCGAGCGCGCGCTGGCCGATGCTGATGACTTCACCGAAGCCTTGCAGGAATTAGTCACTGAAAACGCCTGGGGCACGGTGTGGACACGCGATGGCCTCACGCGTCGCGAACGCAGCATGTTAACGGTGGTGATGTTGATCGCGCTTAATCGGCCGCACGAATTAAAACTCCATTTGCACGGTGCATTGACCAATGGCGTGACGAAGATCGAAATCCGCGAAATGTTTCTGCACGCGGCGGTGTATTGCGGCATGCCCGCTGCGGTTGATGCGTTTCGGACCGCCAAAGAAGTTTTTAAAGAATTGGAAGGTAAGGCATGACCACGCGCAATGGTCTATTCGTTAGCCTATTGGTGAGTGTGTTCCTCGCGGCCTGCAGCCGCGATAACCTCCAATCCGGAGTGTATGCGTCGTTACGCACCAACGAATGCCTTAAACGCGGCAGCGATCCGAATTGCAAGATCGAGGGTGACCACGGATACGACACCTATGCGCGCGATCGCGCGAAAGTCGTCGAGAAGTAAAGCATCCGACCTACAAACACTAAAGCGGCTCCTTGGGGAAGCGCCCTGCGTCGATGAGTCGTCTGGTGTGGGAGCGGATTTATCCGCGAATCTTGACTGCCCGGGTAGCGATGGACGCGGTAAGGGATTCGCCGCTAAAGCGGCTCCCACGGTAGGCGTTTGAGCAACACACAAAGACTATGGTTGCGAGCGGCTCGTTATCGCATGAAGTAGCGCAGCGCCTCCACCGCCGCCGGTTGTTCCTCCGGTAGAAAAATGGCCGCAGTGGTCCTCGACCTCCTCCAAGGTTACGCGAGAATTGAACCTGGGCGAACTAATCAAGGTCTCACTTCGGGTCCGCATAAACGCGCGAAGCAGAAGCCGCCGATGGGATTCGGCTATCATGAGCGCCGCCGCCAGAGCAACTTAATAACACTTCGCCTCTTTACTTCAAGAGATCCACCGCATGTCAGAACTATCGCAGCTTTCCCTCGCGGGAAGGAGCACGCTTGGCAAAGCGTGGGCCCTGTCCAAACCGTACTGGTCGTCCGAAGAACGCTGGACTGCACGCGGGCTATTAGCTGCCGTCATCGGCATGGCGCTGTTCTTAGTGTTTATCGATGTCCAGATTAACTCCTGGTACAACAATTTCTACAACGCGCTGCAAAAAAAAGCAGTCGATGACTTCTGGAGTCTAATCATTTGGTTCTCGTTTTTAGCGGCCGTCTACATAGCGGTCTCGGGCTATAACCGCTATTTGAATTTATTGTTGCAAATTCGCTGGCGGCGCTGGCTAACCGACCAATATCTTGGCGACTGGCTGCAAGATCGCGTGCACTATCGCTTGGAGATTAAAGACTACGGCACGGATAACGTCGATCAGCGAATTCAGGAAGATTTGAAAGACTTCGCGAGCCTGACATTATCGTTGGGCTTGGATCTGTTGAGTTCAGTGGTGACCTTGGTAACCTTTGCCCACATCCTATGGAAACTTTCGGGACCCATCACGATCCCGCTTGGCGGTCATGGCATCACGATCGATGGCTATATGATGTGGGTGGCGTTGATCTATGCCGTGATCGGATCGTGGTTAACGCAAAAAGTCGGCGCCGCGTTAACCGGCCTTAACTTTACGCAGCAGCGTTTTGAAGCGAATTTTCGTTATGACCTCGTGCGTCTGCGCGAAAATGCCGAAAGCATCGCGGCTTATGGCGGGGAAAACGATGAAAAGCGCAACTTGACCGCGCGCTTCCTCGATGTGTGGAATAACTTCCGACAGTTGATGATCTATAACAAGCGTCTGACGTGGTTTGTGATTGGCTATCGCCAGATCGCGATCATTTTTCCGATTATGGTGGTCGCGCCGCGCTACTTCGCCGACAAGATCGAATTCGGCGTCATCTTTCAAACTAGTTCGGCCTTTGGCCAGGTACAAGGGGCGCTGTCGTGGTTTGTCACCGCCTACGGCGAAATCGCGCAATGGCGCGCGACCTTGAATCGTCTGACGAGTTTTCACGATGCGATTGAAGCGGCGCGCGAGGAGGCGCAGAGCGGACGTGGGATCCAACACACCACGTCGCCCCAGGCCGACCTGATTCTCGATGACACCGACATCCTGTTACCCGATGGCACGTTGCTCCTCGGCCATATCAACGCGCGCATCAAACCCGGCGCACATACGTTGATCACGGGTCCTTCAGGGATCGGCAAGAGCACTTTGTTTCGAGTGTTGTCGGGGATTTGGCCGTTTGGATCCGGTAAGGTCCGAGTGCCGGCAGATGCACGATTGATGTTTCTGCCGCAGCGTCCGTATATTCCGATCGGATCGTTGCGCGATGCCGTGGCGTATCCGATGGCGAGTCAGGGGTTCAGTGACGCCGCGATCGTGGAGGCGTTGCAAGCCTGTCAATTGCCGGCGCTGGCCACGCGACTCGATGAATCCGATCACTGGGGTCAACGGCTGTCGATCGGCGAACAACAACGCCTCGCGTTTGCCCGCGCGCTGTTGAATAAACCCGCTTGGTTGTTTTTAGACGAGGCCACTTCGGCGCTGGACGAAGGGATGGAAAAGCAACTCTACACCCTCATTCGCGAACGCCTGCACGAAACCACCGTCGTCAGCATCGCGCATCGCTCGACTGTCGCGACCTATCACACGCAACGGATTGCGTTGGCGCCGAGCGGAGCGGGTACGACACTTAGCGTTCAGCCGATTTAGGGTTGTCCATGCAATGAATGTTCATAACTCGCAGGCTGCCGGCGGCGCTTCGTGGGAGCCGCTTTAGCGGCGAATCTTTGTTGTGGCAGCCCATTCGCGGCTAAAGCCGCTCCCACAAAACAAGATTATCGCGGGACAGCATAAGTGTCATCGAGCAACCTGGACAAGCCGCACCATACGCCGCAGGGCTTCCGGAATAATTATCCGAGCGGTTGGCATCACGGAAGCTTCTGGCAATGGCAGCGCGAACGTCGGCGCAACGGCGTGCCGCCACCGCCACCCGGCGGCTGGCGATTTCCGAGCGTTAAACCCGACCACGTTTGGCTTAATGGCAATCGCACGGAGTCGACATTGACCTGGCTTGGGCACGCCACGATGTTGTTGCAGGTAGGTGGCTTAAACATCATCACCGATCCGCATTTGACCGCGCGTGCTTCGCCCCTCAGTTTCCTCGGGCCGAAACGCTGGATGCCGCCGCCGTTAACGGTTCAGGAACTTCCCCACCTCGATCTCGTGGTGCTCTCGCATAATCACTACGACCATCTCGATCAAAGCACCGTGCAACGCTTGAATCGGCAGCCAGGCGGGCCGCCTAAATTTTTGGTGCCGTTGGGCCTTAAGACGTGGTTCAAGGCCCATGGCATCGATAACACGCTGGAACTCGATTGGTGGGATACCACGGATTTCAAGCAGCTTGTCGTCACGTTCACCCCCGCGCAGCACTGGAGCGCACGCACGTTAAACGATCGTAATCGGACCTTATGGGGTGGCTGGCGAATCGATCATCCGGCGTTTAAATTTTTCTTTGCCGGCGACACCGGATACTCCAACGATTTTCGCGATATCCAGTCAAGGCTCGGGCCAGTGGATCTGGCCGCCTTGCCGATCGGCGCGTATGAACCACGGTGGTTCATGCAAACGAGTCATGTGAATCCGGAAGAAGCGGTGCAAATTCACGGCGATCTGCGGGCGACACAGTCGGTGGCGATGCATTGGGGAACCTTTGTGTTAACCGATGAGCCGCTCGATGAGCCGCCGCGGCGTTTACGCCAGGCACTCCACGCACAGGGCCTGACCGAGCATGATTTTTGGGTGCTAAAACACGGGGAGACGCGACGCTTGAAGGATTGAGTAGCGCTCCCTCACCCCGGCCCTCTCCCGCGAGGGGAGAGGGGGAATTCGCTCGCGCCTCTTGTCTCTTCGTTCCCGCTCCCCTCGCGGGAGCGGGTGAGGGAGAAATTTACCGCGGAATCTACCCGCGCATCTTCGCCTGCTCCCAACCTGGATGCAGGCTCGAAGTCGCGCTCGGACGGGCGTCCATGCGCTTGTACCAGCCGTTCAGATTTTTCAAATTCGTATTCAGCGGTTGTCCAACATCCTTGGCAAAATCGAGACAGCAATACAGCCCGATATCGATGAAGCGCAGTTGATTCCCGCAGATAAAATCATGCCCCGCCATCAGACCATCCAGCCACACGAGTTTTTCCTGCGCACTGGCTTTGAGATCGGCCGCCGCACTCGGGATGCAATGCACGCGATTCTTGAATAACTCGTAACCTTCCGCAAAGCGAAAGCCATTGTACATGTGCTCGGTTATATTGAGTTCGACGCGACGCTGCCAGGTGCGCGACACGGCGCGCTCTTCCGGCGTCTTCCCAATCAGCGGTGGGTTGGGATGCTTCTCTTCCAGCAATTCGCAGATGACGGCCGTTTCCGCGACCACGGTGCCGTCATCGAGTTCAAGTGCGGGCGACTGGCCGGCTGGATTACGCTTTAGAAATCCTTCCTGGCGGTTCTCACCGGCGAGAATGTCGACTTCTTCCATCGGCAGCGCGATGCCTTTCTCGGCCAGGAACATCCGGACGATACGCGGGTTGGGTCCAAACGAATGGATTAATTTCATCGATTGCCTCCAAGGCAGATTGGTCGTCTCGCTAACTGGCGTCCGCGGGCCGACCGCGCGGATTATGCGGGTCAAACCTGCTGAACGCCGTGGGCCGACGAACTGGTTGTAATTAATTGCGGAGCCAAGGTAGGCGGCGCGTGCGTGGCCGTCAAGCGGGCGGCGGCATACGACTAGTTCGGCGACGGCGACGCCAGAAAAAATAACCGACAATCAGCGCCAATAGTCCTAATCCTACCGCGACACTGAATAGCTGTGGGCGAAAGCGCAACGCCTCTGCGACAACCGAATGTGTGAGACCGCCCACCCACGACATCACCATAAAGGCCAGGGCGAACACGAGCGCGCCTAAATAGCGCCGTCCGCGTATTTGCCAAGAGCGTTCTGAATTCGGTGGGGAAGTCATGGGCGCATTGTGGCGTAAGTGCGGATGCGCCTGCAGCTTTCTTCTACGACGAGTTTGCGTCGCAACTTACGGGAGAGTGCCTGGGCCACGGATGTGACCCAGGCGTGGGCTAAAGGCCGGTTTGGAGGCGGCCCTTAACGTTGTTGACTTGGCCGACCTGAATTACCAACCGCCACGGCCGCCTAAGACCCAACCGGCGACCGCGCCAGCCGCGGTGGCTGCCGCGCGAGAACTGCCGTGACCGACCTGGGAGCCGATGAAGCCACCGGCTGCGCCAAGCAGCGCGCTCGACATCAGGCGGTTACCGCCACCATAGCCGCTGCTGTAGCCATAATTCGCGGGCGGCGCATAGCTTTGTCGATACGCCGGCTCCTGGTAGTAATAAACCTGGGGCGGGGGCTGATACACCACCTGCGGCGGCGCGTAGTACATGCGGTCCTGCGGGTAGTAATACTGCTCCACCACCACCGGCGCGCGGCGTTCCGGGCAATACCGTTGGTGGTGGCCGTAGCCCGATCCGTAACCACCATAACCGCCGTAGAACCCGTGCGGCTCGGCCAGCGCGGCGCCGCTCATCCCGAGCGTCAACGCCGCCGCGGCGAGTGGCATCCGCCATTCGCGAGTCCCCTTAGCATTAGCGATGTGCGTAGAAGTGCGCATTGTGCTTGCCTCCTTTCGGCGTTGCCGGTGCGCGAGTACGGGAGGCACTGTAGGCGTGCCGCGCTTAATGCAAAATGAATCGCCAGCGCTTCAAGACAAAGTGAGAACCAGTACACTCACCTGAACTTTTAGAGGAGTTACCCCATGTCGATACCGCGCCCGTCCGCCGCCGAACTTGCAGTCCTTGCAGAACGTCTCGGTTATCGCATTACGCCGCACGAATTAGCTGAATACGCGATCATGCTCGACGGCATGTTGGCCGGCTATGACGCGGTCGATTCGCTGCCCGATTCGCCGCCATCAACGAAATATACCGCGCGCAGTTTTTCAACACCGACAGCAAATCCGCACAACGCATGGTATGTCAAAACCAAGTTACGTGGCGCGGCCAGTGGGCCGCTCGCGGGTATGCGAATCGCGATCAAGGACAGCATCGCCATCGCCGGAGTGCCGATGATGAACGGCGCGTCGTTACTGCAGGGTTATGTGCCGGAGATGGATGCGACCGTCGTCACGCGAGTTCTCGATGCGGGCGCGGAGATTGTTGGCAAAACGCATTGCGAATATTTTTGTCTGTCGGGCGGCAGTCACACGAATGCGACCGGGCCGGTGCACAATCCGCATCGTCATGGTTACTCGTCCGGCGGCTCGTCGAGCGGTAGCGCGGTCGTGCTGGTGACTGGCGAAGCGGATATGGCGCTCGGGGCCGATCAAGGCGGATCGATACGCATGCCGTCGTCGTTCTCCGGTACCGTCGGCATGAAGCCGACGTATAGCTTGGTGCCGTATACGGGACTCGCGCCCATCGAAACCTTGATCGATCATGTGGGGCCGATGACGATGAACGTGCGCGATAACGCGCTGTTGCTCGAAGTGCTCGCGGGACCCGATGGCATCGATCCGCGGCAGCATGCGGTGCGCGTGGAGCGCTACACCGAAGCGCTTTCCGGTGGCGTGCGGGGGCTACGAATTGGCGTCGTCAAGGAAGGCTTTGGGCTGCCCAGTTCCGAGCCCGATGTGGACGCCAAAGTGCGCGCGGCAGCGGCACAACTGAAAGCGCTGGGGGCGGTGGTTGAAGAGATCTCACTACCAGCACATGCGCAAGGCGCGGCGGCGTGGACGCCGATCGGCATCGATGGCCTGACCAACACCGTGCTGCACACCCAAGGCTTCGGCATCGGCCGCGGCGATCACTATATGACGTCGATGATGGAGTACCTGCAGGCGCGGAAGCTCCGTATCGACGAAGTGCCGCCAAACATTAAGCTCTTCACGCTGGTCGGCAGTTACATCATCGAGCGTTATGGTTTTGTCTACTACGGCAAGGCCGTGAATCGCTTAGCCGGCGTCCGCGCGGGCTACGATGCAGCGTTCGCGAACTACCACGCGCTCTTGATGCCAACCACGCCGATGAAGGCGCAACCGCTACCGGCGCCCGATTGCTCGGTGACTGAATGGTGCCGACGGGCAACCGAGATGCTGGCCAACACCTGTGCAACCGATGCCACGCATCACCCCGCGATTAGTCTGCCGTGTGGCATGTCCGATGGTTTGCCGGTGGGTTTGATGTTAATCGGTAAACATTTTGACGAAGCCACGCTGTATCGGATTGCGTACGCCTTCGAGCAAAGCGGCGATTGGCGCCAACGCTAAAAGATCAAGAGTTTATGGGGTCGCTTTAGCGGCGAATCTGCGATTGGTGCCCGTTCGCGGATAAATCCGCTCCCACAAAAAATACGTTAGCGGAAATTGTCCTTGTGTGGAGGACTTTTGCGTCGGACGCGCTAGTCTCGGGCTGGTGGGAGCCGCTTTAGCGGCGAATATTTATTGAGGCTCAGTTCGCCGCTAAAGCGGCTCCCACCAGACACTTCAACCGCGCTGACACAATAGTCCCTTCAAGTAATCGCCCTCGGGAAAATTGAGCGCGGTAGGATGATCAGCGCCGGCGCCAAGGTGCCGGACGATCTGCGCCTCCGCTCCGGCATCGAGCGCCGCGCCGGCTATTATTTTTTGGAATAGATCGCGATTGACGCCGCCCGAGCAAGAGAACGTGAAAAGTAATCCACCGGGTTTCAGTAATTTAAATGCGAGCAGGTTGATGTCTTTGTAGCCGCGCGCGGCGCGCTCGGCGAGCGCGGCGGTGGGCGCGAATTTCGGCGGATCGAGAATGATTAAGTCGAACGCGCGCGCTTGGTCACGCAGCCGCCGCAGGCGTTTGAATACATCGTCCTCAATCCAGTCCACGCGCTCCGCGTACGCGCCGTTGAGACTAACGTTGATCGCGGCGGCGGCGATCGCTGTGGCGGAACTGTCGATGGCCGTGACATGTTTCGCGCCGCCAGCCAACGCGTTAACCGTGAAGCCGCCGGTATAGCAAAAACAATCGAGCACTTCGTCGACCGCACTGAAGTGTTGAACCAGGTGGCGGTTGTCGCGTTGATCGAGATAGAACCCGGTCTTATGCCCGTCGACGACGCTGACCGCGAAATTTAAATCGTGTTCGACGATCGGCGTGGCAGCGAGCGGCGCATCGCCGCGCAGCGGACCGACTCGCGGTGCAATGCCTTCGAGTTCCAGAACGTCGGAATCCGAGCGCTCGTAGAGCTGCGCGCAGCCGGTGGCGCTGATTAGCGCGTCCGCGATCACTTCGCGCCAATGTGCCGCGCCGGCGCTCGATAATTGCACCACCAGCTGTTGGCCGTAGCGATCGCAGAGCACGCCCGGCAGGCCATCGGACTCGGCATGAATCAGGCGTAGCGCACTGACGTCCGGCAACCAGCGTGCGCGACGCGCCACGGCTGCCGTAACACGCTGTGCAATGAGCGAGCGATCGAGCGGAATCGTTTGATCGAAGCTCCACACCCGCGCACTGATTTGCGAAGTGGGACTGTAGGCTGCCCAACCGAGGAAGCCGCCATCGGCGGCATCGATTCGCACGGTGGTTCCGGATTCAAGCCCGCCTTCGGCGCGCGCCACGGCGCCGGAAAAAATCCACGGATGGCGGCGAAGGAGCGCCTTCTCGCGGCCGGGTTTGAGAACTAATCGAGGGACTTGCATGAGTGCATGATACCGCCTTGACAGCCCGTTCGCGGATAAATCCGCTCCCACAAAAAGCTGCGTCAGCGGAAATTGTTCTTGTGTGGATGGCTTTAGCGGCGAAGTTGCGATTGGTGCCTCGCCGCGGATAAATCCGCTCCCACAAAAAATGCATTGGCGGAAATCATTCGTGTGAGGGTGGCTTTAGCGTCGATCTGGTGGGAGCCGCTTTAGCGGCGAAGCTGCGATTGGTGTCCGTTCGCGGATAAATCCGCTTCCACAGGAGCGGCGCGCAGAGCGATGCGGTCCTTATCCTTCGTAGATTTTCCGCACCAGCTTTGCTTTGTATTCGTAGCGGGGAAGGGAACCGTCTGGCACCAATTCGATCTGCGCTCGGAAAATTAGCTTTTCGCGGAGCTTTGCCTCGATTTCAGCACTAAGGCCGGTGAGTCGATCGGCGAGCCCGGTGTGCTCAACCTTGATTTGCAATGGCGGTTCCCAACCCTCTGGCGGCGGTTTGTGCAGTTGAATTTCGATAACGCCGGTCGTCCGCGGCGCGAAGCTCGCGATCACATCGCGCACCGCCGACGGATAAACATTCACGCCGCGCACAATCAGCATGTCATCCGTACGGCCGATGATGCGAATGCCGAACCCCGTTCGTCCGCAGGCGCACTCAGTGTGGGTAACGACGACATGATCGCGGGTGCGGAAGCGTACGAGCGGAATGCATTCGCGATCCAGACTGGTACACACCAGCTCGCCTTGTGCCCCGGGAACGATGTCAATGACGCGACCCGTGTCGGGTTCGACGAGTTCCGGATGGATCAAGCCTTGCCCGCAAAAATGCATGCCCAGTCGATGTTCGCACTCGCCCCAGGCCATCGCACTGTAATCGCCGTTGCCCGACACTTCCAGCATGCGGCACGCAAAGGTATCCTCTATTTGTTGGCGCACCGAGGGGATCGAAGCGCCCGGCTCACCGCCGGCGAAAATGAGTTTTAGTCCCAAGGTTTTAGGATCGATGCCGCGCTGTTGGAGTGCGGCGGCGAAGTGTAAGGGATACGACGCCGTGCAGAGCAGCGTATTCGCGCGTGCAAAGCGGAACGCATCGATCAGACGATCGGTCATATTGACGCCGATCGGGATACAGGTGCCGACGGTCTCGAAGGCGTCGGCATACGAGGCCGCGACGACGAAGGGCGATACCACCACCGGAACGATCGCGCCGGGGCGCAAGCCCGACGCCCAAAAGGCGCGTAAGGCCACCTCGCGCCATTGTGCGATGTCGTGGGCAGTCAACCCTATATAGGTCGGGCGGCCCGTGGTGCCGCTGGTCGAGTACACGCGACGAATTTCCGCGCTAGCGCAGGCGCGATGTTCGCCGAACGGCGGGTCGCGGAGCTGACTTTCACGCAGTTCACTTTTCTCGGTGAACGGAAAGCGCGCCAGATCCTCAAGGGCGGTGAAGTCGTTAGGCGAAACCCCAGCTCCTGCAAATTTCGCCTGATAAAATTTTGAATGCGTCGCGACGTAGTTCAGTGCGGTGTGCAGCTTTCGGGTATGCAAGGCGCGCAGCGCAGCCGCGGCTAGCGTTTCCGCCTCGGCGTTCCAGTAGAGCTTGGTCATGTTCAACTGCCCGCGGTGATGGCCATCCATCGGCGTACGGCTTCGATACTCGCGTCGGCCGCGACGATGGTGTCGGTGGTGGTGATCCCGGCGCCGGCGACCAGCGGACTCGCGAGCGGCACGCGCTGCGGTTGCGGCAGCGACGAAGCCGGTTCCCAGCCCAAGGTCAAGCCGCGGTGAAAGCGCGCGATGTTGCTAGCCGTGCGTAGGATGTCATTAATGCCGGTATCGGCGTTCGAACCTGTGGGGTCAATCACTAAGACTAGATCGGCGCCGGCTTCGCAGAAATGTTTAACCAGCGCGCTAAAAATCTCGCTCACCGCACTGAGCGGCGCGTTGAACTGCGCCGCGAGGGTCGCGGGTCCCGTTAGTCCCACCAGTAAGGCGACGTTATCACCCACCGTTATTCGCAAGCGCTTACAAGCTTCGAGACTGGCGTATAACCGCTGCCCCGGCGTCAGCCACGCTTCAAGCGTTAACACCCCACCGCTCGAGGCGAGTTCCAACTCGTTCGCCAATGCACAACAAATAAAGTCGGTGGCGGTCGCCCGTTGAAATTCATTGAGTCCATTCGCGAGTTGTGTGGGGTCGGTACGAAATTCATCGAGCGGACGCGCGGAAATTTGTGCGGCGGTCTCAAACGCGAGTGGGCCGATAACGCGCTCAGTCGCCCCGCGCCCCAGCGCGATGGCTTGGACTCTTTTGCGTGCGGGTTTAATCGTCATCGGCGTGCACGGCGGTCCGCGGCCGCTTACGGCCGATACACTGGCGCGAGCGGCTTCGCGTCCGGCCATGAACCATACAGCGCCATTGCGTCCTCAGGCGGTCGGCGTTTAAGCCACGCGGGCTCAAACTCGTGGTACGGCACGCCACGCTTCAGGCGCGCGCGGCGCGCTTCCGCACGTAAGGCTTCGGTGGCCACGAGATCGACCCGCTCGCGCACTGCATCCCAGGCAACCTGGTAGATTTCGCGCGCACTGAATTCCGAACACAGGCCCGCAATCAAATCTTTTTGCACGGACAATGGATCCCGATCGAGCGGATCGCCATAACCTGCACCGCCGGTCGACATCAGAATCGAAATCGTTTTGTCGCCCTCGATCGGACGTGCTGCACGGCCAAAAGGTTCGGTAGTGAGTTCGCCGAATTCGCCTTTGACGAGGCTTAGAAAATCGAGCGTTTTGTTTTCCAACTGCCGCATCAGTTCCGAGATCTTGGTGTCCTTGATCGATAACCCAGGCACGGTGGGTGGCGCGTAGCCACCGAATAGCGGTTGCGGGGTCTGGACGGTGCTGTTATCCGCAATCGCCAGGAAGAACAGCATCGGCACGTGGTGCGCCGACCAAAACTGCGCCGTGCCACAGCCCCCGCGATATTTGCCATGGCCGCCGGAATCCGGCCAATGCTGGCTAAAGGGCACCAACATTGGAAATTCATTTTCCATGTTCTCGACATTGGGCGCGCGGCCAAAGGCACACCATGGAAAGCCATACGCATCCATGCCATCGTGGGTGCAGCGCGCGCCCTGGCCCTCGGTGTTGATGGTGTAGGCGATCATGTCGGCGAAGGGCATCTGCCATTGCGAGGCGCCCGCGATCACGGGCGCGTTACCGCCGTTACCCATTGAGGCGGTGGCTTGGCGCCATTCTTCGCTCGGGAAACGCGCGCGCGAAATGCAATTGGCGATCGCGCTCATCGCCCCGGTGCAGATCATCACTGCGTTGCTGGTTGCGGCCCGGGGTGTTGGCGACAGACAGCTCGCTTCCGGAAAAATAAAATCGAGCGGCGCGAACGTCGCGCTCGAAATGGGCAGATCGTGAAACACATATTCGTAGATGTAATTCGCCAGATGGCCGACCACCGCCTGCGGGTGCGCGTTATAACTCGACAGGTTCTCGGGGCTGGTGCCGGTAAAATCTATGGTGAGGTGATCGCCACACTTCCGCATGGTCATGAAGCAATTGCGGATCAGGCCGCGCTTCAATCCGGCCGCGTCGCTGAACGTCGCGCAGCGGTAGATACCATCGGGCCAGGTTTTGAGGCGCTTGCGCGCACCGGCTTCGGCTTCGATCAGCATGCGACGGAAGAGGCCGGTGACAAATTCCGGCGTTTCACGCTTGCACATTTCAACCAGGCGCAACCGCACGCGATCGGCGGTGGTGCAACGGGCTTTAAGGTCGACGGTGACCATCGCCTCCGCCCGGATCCCGAAGGCGCTGAAGAGTTCGATGATGTCGTTATTGATCCGGAAATTTTGACCGATCTTCATCGGCGGCAGATTCATCCCTTCTTCAAACCGCGAAGTGGCGGACAACGGCATGCCGCCCGGTTCGCATGCCCCCGTCTCGGTGGTATGCGATAACGCCGCCGTCCACGCGACCAGTTTTCCGGCATAGAACACCGGCATGATGGCGACTTGATCGGGGTTGTGAATGCCGCCGTACAGCGCATCGTTGGTGTAGAAGATGTCGCCGTCGTTGATGCCGGGATTCTCGTGATACTTTTTCAAAATATACTTGATGACGATCGGCGGGATCACCGCGTGCAAATAAGTGCCGGCGGACGCATTCACCAGATCGCCAGCCGCCGTGAACATCGCGACGATCGAATCGCCAGCGACGCCCATTGAGCTTCGCGACGAGCGCATGAAGATTTCATAACCCTCATCGAGGATGTCGGCGGTGCGTTGCACGGCGATTTCGTAAGCGCCGCGCGACACTTTCTGCATGCACTCGCGTTCGTAGTCGCTGGCCGGCGTGACCTTGAGCGAGGCTAATTTTTCTTCGACAGTCGGATAACTCACGGGTGCGCTCCTGGCGTGGTGGCAACGTATTCCATGATGCCGAGACCGCGGCTATCGATGTGAAAGTCTTGTCCGGGTGGCACGATGACGGTCGTGAATTCCGCATCAATGAGCACCGGCCCCGTTACGCGGTGACCCGGTTGCATGCCTTCAAAGCGATAGACCGGCGTATCTTGTCGCGCCTTCAGCGCCGGCCAGTACGCATTGCGTACTCCTGCGCGCGCGCTGCTCGCGTCCGGCGATCCCAGCGGGTGTTCCGGGAGCGCAAGCTTTTCGGTCGGCACAGTGGCTTTCAAGACGATGTTTTCGAGATACACGCCGCCCGGTTTGTTCACCACATGTGGCGAGAACGCAGCGGAGAATTCCGCTTCGAACGCCGCATAGATTTCCTCGACATGCCGCGGATCCTCCAAGTACAGATGGGGCGATGACACGCGTTTTACGTGAATTTGGCCGCCGTACAACATATCGAGTTCGAGCTGAAAACTTGCACTCTCAACTGCCAAGCCCTCGGCGGTTAGATCGATTTTGGCCTGCGCGACCATGTCGCGCACGGCGTCGTTAAAACCTTCGTACTCGGTCGTGAATTTTTCGCTGACGGCTTCCATGAACACCATGCGCCGCGAGACTTCGTAGACATGCATGATGTCCATGACCGAACTGCCGAGCGCGCAGAACACCGGAGCCTGCGGAAAGATCACCGCGACCGGCACCTCGGCGCGATAGCCCGCGACATGCGTCGGGCCGCCACCACCGAAGGCGAACAGGACGAAATCCTCGGGATGATAGCCGCGCAGATGCACTTCGCGTTTGATCGCCGACGCCATGTTCTCTTCGACGATGTTGCGGATCATCGCCGCGGCTTCATCGACCGACATGCCGAGTGGGGTGGCGATCTTGTTTTGAATCGCCGCCACGGCCTTGCCCAGATTCAACGGCATGCGGCCGCCAAAGTAGCTGTCCGGCGAAATATAGCCGAGCGCGACATCGGCATCCGTCACCGTGGGTTCGGTGCCGCCTAAGTCGTAACACACCGGTCCCGGCATGGCGCCCGCGCTGTGCGGACCCACTTCGAGACGATTGAGTAATTTATTGATCGACGCGATCGAGCCGCCGCCGGCGCCCATGGTCGTGGTCTGTAACATGGTGATGCCGACCATCCAGCGGTCGATGATCGGACGGAACTCGTAACTCCGCACGCCGGCATCGACCACCATGCCGACATCGAAACTGGTGCCACCGACGTCGCTCGCGATCACGTTTTTGTAACCGAGTGCACGACCGATATGGTAGGAGCCCATCAAGCCCGAGATCGGTCCGCCATTGTAGGTGCGCGAGGCGGTGGTTTTGAACATCTCGGCGCTGCCGCCGGTGTTGTGCGTCAGCAGGAAGCTGCCGCGATAACCGCGTTCGCGCAATTGATCCCAGGTCGCTTCCATTTCGAGCTTGATCGAACGCTGCAGGTAGGCGTCCAGAATGGCCGTCATGCTGCGTTCGTATTCGCCGACCTTGGCGACGACTTCGTGCGACAGCACCACCGGCAAGTAACCGACGTGATACCCCTTGTATTCTTCGCGAATGATTTCGCGCACGCGTCGTTCATGCGTTGGATTGGCAAACGACCACAACAAACATACGGCGATCGAGCGCGCGCCGTTGTCCATGAGGTAACGCAATTTGACGCGGACATCGTCTTCATCCAGCGCGCGCAGAATGCTGCCGGTTGAATCCACGCGTTCGCGCAAGCCAACAATCATCTGCCGCGTGACCAGCGGTGTTGGCTTATGTTGCACGGCCAAATTGCGCCGTTCGCCAATGCGCAGGCCGTCCACCCATTGCGCGCCGCGGCCGATCAAGATCGCGTCTTCGTGGCCTTCGGTGGTCATAAAGCCGAGGCGTGGGCCCTTACGTTCGATGAGTCGGTTCATCGCGACCGTCGTCGAATAGCGCACGACTTCGATCTGCGGCAGCAGATCCTCGACGCCGATCCCGAGTTGGTCGGCGCCATCTTCGAGCACATTCATGAAGCACACGGAAAGATCGTACGGCGTGGTCGGCGATTTCGCGATGACGCGGCGGCTGTCGAAGGTCAGGACCAAGTCGGTAAACGTGCCGCCGACATCGATATCGACACTTCTCATGCTCCCACCACTTTGAGATGTCCGTGTTCGATCACGACTTCGCCATTCGCCAGGCGCTGTTTCAAGGCGGCGATATCGATTTCGGTGGTGTAGGTGATGGGATGTCCGGGCGGCAGGTATTCGGTTTCGATCTGCACTCCGCAGCCAGGGCAATAGAATTCGAGGATGCGGATCCATTCGGGATTCGGCGCGAAGGTGTATTCCTGATTTTCCAACAGTGGCGGATGAATTTCGCGCGGATCGCGCTCGCCGACCAGTAGTCCCTGTTTCACATTCGCGTGCGCCGAACCCAGCGTGTGCTGGCAGCGACCGCAGACCCAGACTTCGCGGTCCAGATCGCATTGCAGGTTTTCGCCGATGTTGAGGAGTTTCATTGGCCTACTCCGCGACTTGGGTGAGGAGGCCATCGCCGCGCAAATCGACGACCAATTCCCACCGCGCGCCGACGTACCAGGTGAAGGTGCCGCCGTCGACGATCAGCGGTCCGCGCAGGGTGCGCCCGAATAATCCGCCATGGTCGTGCACCGGTAATTCGCCCGCCGACGAGAGCGGCGACTGACGACTCGCGGTCTTCGATTCGCCTGTGCTCGGCGTGCGTTCGGGGATCGCTTGTTTCGCGATCGGGAAGCGCGCGGCGAGACTCAGCAATTGCGGCGCGCGGATTTTCGCGATCATTGCCGAATCAAAGGCGCCTTCCTGTTCGACGCGCGTGCCGTCTGAGCCTTCCAGGGTCCAGATCAAGTTCGCCTCGGCCGGATCAAAGCCTTCGCCTTTGAGATCGCGTGCGGCTTGCGCCAGTAGTTCGCTCGTGCAGGTGTTGATTTCACGTGTTAGTTCGGTACTGACGAGTGCACGTTCGTACAGGTGCACCACGTCAGCGATCGCCGAACCGTAGGCACTGAACACGGTGCCCAGTGCAAAACAACGCACGGATCGAATGCCTAAGTGCTCCGCGATCGCCGTTGCAAACAGCGGCCCGTTACCGCCATACGCAAAGAGCACGGTGTTGCTCACATTCGGCCAGCCGGCTTCTTGCAGCGTGTCGCGCGCCAGCTGACTCATCAGCGTGACGGCGCGGGCGTAGACTTGCTCGGCAGCTGCGTGATCGGTGATCGATAACGGATCCGCCACCTGCTTTTTAAGCGCCGCTGCCGCAAGGTGGGTGTTCAACACGCGGCGTCCGTTTAAGAAACCAGTCGGTGAGATTAGCCCGAGCGTAACCAGCGCGTCGGTCAAGGTGGCTTGAGTCCCGCCCAAGCCGTAGCAGGCCGGACCGGGTGCGGCACCCATGCTATCCGGCCCCAAGGTCACCGTGCCGTTTGCGGCCCGTGCGACACTGCCGCCGCCCAACGCGTTGGAGCGCAGCACCGCCATCGGCATGCGCACGGGGATGCCGAAGAACGCGCCTTCGGATTTCATTTCGATCCGCCCATCGGTGACGGCGCTGACCTTACCTGTGGTGCCGCCAATGTCGATGGCGAGTACACGCGGCAGCTTCAAGGCCTTGGCCACATACGCTGACGCATGCGTGCCAAACAATGGTCCGGACTCGATGGTATCGACCGCCTTGGTTTTACCAATACGCGCGACACCGCCGCTCAAATGACCGACCAGAATATCGCCCTTCCATTTGTGCTCAACCTTGACGGCGTCCTCGGCCTTGAACAAGGAATTCGCGAGCGAGTTGTGCACATAGGAATTGATCAACGCGAAGAAGGTTCGCGACATATCGTCCGGTCGCATGAGCATGTCGCTGCCGGCAAGCGCGGGCACCGAACCCAGGTAATGATCCGGAAATTGTTCGGCGACAATTTTCAAGATCTCTTGCTCACGCCGACCATCTGGGAACGCACCTTTGAGCGAGACGTTGATGCGACGTATGCCTTGATCGATGAGGCGCTTCAGAATCGCGACGATTTCCCCGCGATCCGCATTCTCCGGTAGGCCGGTGATATGTTCGGGTCGCACCAGAGAAGGCACCACGGCCGCGGTATCCGCGGGGTTCGTCGCATATAAGTCTTGTTCATGCCCGATGCTAACAACCAGCCCAAGTTTCGGGCCTGCGCGTTGGGCCAGTACATTCGACGTGATGGTCGATGACCAACGGATAAGCTTTACTTGATCGAGGAAGGCGGCTAACGAGTCGGAGTTCAGGGCCTTTGCCGCCGCTTCCAAGCTCTGCATGAAGGAGACCGTGACGTCGTGTGGGGTCGACTCGACTTTGATCAAGACCGGCTCGCCGCCACCCGTGATCAAGGTATCGGTCATGGTGCCGCCGGTGTCGATATCGACGCTATACAAATGACCCCCCCCGCGTAATCCGCGCTGCACCGGTGTGGGCGGCGGTAAATTTGCGCTTAATTGAAGGAGGTCTGCGCCTCCTGCCGCCGGAAGATAGGCCAAGTGCTTCGGATCGTCTATAGCTGATACGGCTAAATTAACGTTGGCTAATTTAGCTCGATCGGACAAACTAAGTCTTCCTTCGAAAAGCGACTTTCTTCGGCCATGCCGCCAGCCCGCGCCCGTCAAATCGAGACTTCCACCAGGGTGGCCAACGATCTTGCGGCACGCCAAGTCGCCGCCGTGCTTGCCGTGGGCCGCGCGATGGCTGCGACCGGTGATTATGAAAAAGTGTTGAGCGATGTGATCGAAGCCGTGTGCGGGACGGTCGATGCCAGCAGCGGCGGTTTCATGCTCTATGACCCCGAGCGCGACGAATTGGTGTTACAGAAGCCCGCGTTCGGCGTCCACGCGGCGACCGTCGTCTCGAGTTATCGAGTGTCAGTCTCGGCCGGCGGTAATGCCGCGCGAGTATTTTTATCGCGGGAGCCCTATGTCGCCAATGACGCACGCCGCAATCCGCGCATGCTGCAACAGTTCATCAAGTTGTTTAAGACACGGAATACGGTGACCGTGCCGCTGATCTTGGGCGATCGGCCGATTGGGGTGTTTCACGCGATCAACAAACGCAGCGGCGTCTTCGTGCCCGACGATGTGGCACTGTTGTCGTTGGTCGCGCCGCTGCTCGCGACCGTGCTGCAATCGGCGCGGATGTTCAAGGTCATTGAAACCGAGCGGCATAAACTTGAACGCGCGATGCATATTCACGCGGTGCTGACACGCACGGTGCAGGAAGCCCACGGTATCGATCGACTGTGCACGACGTTGAGTGAACTGCTGCAACGCCCGGTGTTAGTGCTGGACGCCATGCGCCGCGCCATGGCTGATGCGGGATGGCTCGCGGGCGGGACGGCCACCGCGGCACGTGCGGCCGTCGCGCTCGCGCCCTCGAGCAGTCTGCAACGCGTGACGCGTGAGGTGTCCGGTCCGGAGCTGCATTTAAATGCAGTGGCGATCATGCTGGGCGCGCACGCGGCCGGCTTCATCGTGGTGGAAGATGGCGGGGCGCCGCTCGATGCCATCGATCGCAAAGCTATTGAGCAGGCGGCTACCGTGTTTGCCGTCGAAATCTTGCAGGAACGTTCGGCCTTCGAAGCGGAGCGCCGCGTCGCGGGCGACCTGTTGGGCGATCTCTTTGAAACCGAGGTGACGGGCGAAGTCGCACTCGCCATTTTGAAGCGGCTGGGATTTACGACGAAGGGCCCGTGGCGCGTAGCGCGGATTGCGCTCATTAGCGCGGAAGAGGAGACCGCCTTGGAACCGCAGGTGAGGCGCGCGATCAGCGCGACCTTGAAGCAGCAGGAATTAAGCGCCGCCTTGCTGCCGTGGCGCAATGGCTTTGTCACCGTGCTACCGGCGAGCGCCGCGGAGCGCCTGCAAACGCCGGCCGCCGAGCGCGCCTTTGGTCGTGCGCTACGCGCCAATGCGCCAGGAGCGCCGGCGCTTGCGTTGCGTGTCGGCATCGGCCGCGCGGAGTCCGCGGCAACGGCCTTGGCGTGGAGCCTGCACAGTGCTGAGCAGGCCCTCCGTGCTGCGCAACGCCTGCAGATTGCACGTCCAGTGTTCTTCGAAGATCTTGGGGTCTATCGACTACTGCTTTCGCCGAATCACGGTACCGATCATGCGGAATTCGTCGAAACTGTGTTGGGTCGCCTGTACCGAGCCGATGCTACAAGCCGCCGGGCGGTGTTAATGCCGACCCTTGAAGTACTGGTCGCGCACGATTTTAATTTAGCCGAAGCCGCGCGCAGTTTGGGTCTGCATCTCAACACCATCAAGTATCGCGTCAAGAAACTTGCCGAGCTGCTCGGCGGCGATCCGGCACGCGGTGAGCGGCGTCTCGAAATTGAACTCGCGCTGAAAGTGGCGCAACTGCAACGGGGGCAGGTGATCCACCGGGGTGCGATTAAGCGAAAATCGGTCCAACGCCAACACGCAAAGTAGGGTGGAATTAACGAACAGGCGTTACTTTAAACGCCACGGGAAATTCCGCAAGGCAATCGACCATGAGCGCAGACGCAAAAAAAATGCTAGAGCAAGCACTGAATCTATCGCAACGCGCGTGGGCAATCGTTGCGGAGGGTTTACTGTCCAGTTTTTACATAAATCTGACTCAACCCTAGATCAGTTCTATCTTGAGGGCCTCGCGCCCTGTCCATGAAGCGATTACTATTTGACCACCTATCCGTTTCCAGTGTGCGCCACGACTCTGGCGTATGCATCATTTATCTGCGAAGTACACGGGAACCGATCTACGTCGGGCGCTCAAGTGGCGAATCCGGTATCCACGAAAATGCCAGCGCGAATCCGCGGGGCGAATCCGGGAGGGGCGAATCCGGGACACCCACGAATATGCTGCTCGAAATCAACCGTAAAAGAGTGGGTGTCCCAATTTCTCCAATTTCTCCGACCACGCCACACTGATGACCAACCCGTCGCGATAGGGTGCGATGGCGGAGGCCAAGGGCTCGGGGCGCGCTTTCATATTGCAATGAAGCACCGTCGCACCCGCCTGATTGATGAGGCAGACCTACATCTGCTTCGCCTGTAAATCGATGCCGCAATAAGGTTGATGAGTGGTGGTATAAAATCGCCTCTGAGTCCCCCTTCTGGGCATGAGTTAATGAACTCCCACCATAGGACAGTCAGCAAGCTGGCGAAGCCTGAAAGTCCCAGGAGGGGGCCTCAGTGAGTATCAACACAATCGAGCCGACGCGGTGACGGGCTGGCATCCAAGTTTTAGCTCGGTGGCCCGCGCGGCTCATCGGCGGCGTTGGGCCGCTTGAGGAAGGGCGATGCTCGAATTTGAATGGGACGAGGTGAAGGCAGCAAGCAACCTCGCGAAACACGGTGTGTCGTTTGATGAAGCTGCCTCAGCATTTAGCGACTCGCTGTCGCTGACAATTCCAGACCCCGAGCACTCGGCGGGAGAATATCGGTATATTTTGCTGGGGACGAGTGCGATGGGTCGCCTCATTGTGGTGTCTCACACTGAGCGGTCGAGTAGGATACGCATTATCGGAGCGAGGCCAGCTGAGTCTCGGGAGCGACGAGATTATGAACGAGGAACGTAACGAACTACGCCCAGAATACGACTTCAGTACGGGCGTTCGCGGCAAATATTCCAAGAGATATGCTGAGGGAACGAATCTTGTGCTGCTCGACGTAGATGTAGCCCAGGCTTTTGCAGACGCGGAAGCGGTAAACAAGGCTTTGCGAACGTATCTGCGAGAACATCCCGCCGAGATCAAATAGGGCAATCGGCCTAACAACATAATCGAGCCGACGCGGCGACAAGCCGGCATTTCTATCTCACGCTTGTGGCCCGCGCGGCTCACTGTGAGCGTTAGATTTCAATTCGCGTCGCTGGTAAAGTTCAGGCAGTCAGAATGGAGATGGCCTACATGACGGCGTCTACTCAATCCCTCTTGCGAGAGGCATTGCAATTGCCCTCGAACGACCGCGCCGCCTTGGTTGAAGGGCTTATTCTCAGCCTCGACCAACCCGACCCCTCGCTTGATGCTCTCTGGCTCAAAGAGGCTGAAGATCGTTTGGCCGCTTACCACTCCGGTGAACTTGGCACGGTTGACGCCGAGGACGTTTTTCGGGAGCTGGGAAAGAAGGTTTGAAAACACGGTTCTTGCTACCGGCCCGCCGGGAACTGAACGATGCAATTCGCTATTACAAGGTGCAGCGTCCACGTCTGGGTATGAGTTCCGTGACGAAGCGTGGGAAACTATTCGGCGGATCGTAAAATTCCCGCTAGCGTGGCATCCGTTGGGTGGAGCGATACGACGCTGCCAGATGCAGCGTTTTCCCTACGGCATCATTTACGAGCCGTCTGAATCTGAGATTTTGGTCATTTCAATCGCACATCTTCATCAAGCGCCGGATCACTGGCGCTCTCGTGTGCATGAAATCTAGCAAGCCAATCGAGCCGACGCGGTGACAGTCTGGCATCGAGGTTTTAGTTCGGTGGCCCGCGCGCGAATAAGGGACATCCACTGATTCCGCAATTTCACGGCTAATCGCGAACCGAAGACAGCCACTCCGAACTACATCGCGAACATTTCCTGCAACACCGCCACAGCTTTAGCCGCGGTGTTCATGTCAAGTTTGCCAAGGCGCTTGACCACCCGGGCTTTATCTACCGTGCGAATTTGATCGAGGACTATCTGGCCTTTCTTACGCCGGAACGTCAGCGAGAGGCGGGTAGGGTAGTTGCGTCCATTAGTGGTCATGGGGGCGACGATGACGGTGCTAATGTGAGCATTCATTTCATTCGGCGAAATGATGACACACGGTCGGGTCTTGCGGATCTCGTGACCCTCGGTTGGATCGAGTGCGACGAGGTAAATATCGAAACGCGAGATCACCAACGCCATTCTCTTCGATCCCAAACAGTGGTGAGTTCGGTGTCCCGGTCAAGTAGCTTGTCGTCGTTGCATTCTGCCATTTTCGCAAAAGCTTGCGACCATTTTTCGCGCGGCATGGGTGCAGCGCGAATGGTAAGGACATTACCTACCACCTCAATCTCGACCGCATCCTTGAGGCAACACTGATCCAAAATTGACTTGGGTAGGCGAATTCCTTTGGAGTTTCCGATTTGGATAATATTGGTTTTCATACTCAGACTTATCAATTAGCGACGTGAGCACATCGTAATTACGTGGCTTGGGATATGTCAACGCCAGGAGTTGGGTAGAGAGGAGCGGAATAAGGGACACCCAGATTCTGCAATTTCATCGGTCGTCGGCGTCGATCAACTCGCAATGCGCTAATTATTGAGTTTTCACGGATGTGTGGCGCGTCCGCCAACGATTGGTGCGTTGCGACGATGGTGATAAAGCATTACGAGACGGTTTCGACTAATTCCGAATAAGACCGCAAGATCGAATCGGCGGTCAGCAGGCGCGCCGGTTCGGTGAGTGCTTGGGCGATGAGCAAGCGATCGAATGGGTCCTTATGATGCATGGGCAAGGCGCTGACGGCTGCTGCATGCCGGGCGAGAATCGGCAGCTCGGTGAACCCGGAGCGCGCAATTTCCGAGACCAGGAGCGCGGGGTCGACTCGCAACTTTCCCAAGGCGTTCTTGATGGCTGCCTCCCATATCGTGGCAGCGCTTATGAGCACCTGATCGGCGGCCTGGATGAGCGCACGCGCGCGTTCGCTCAACCGCGAGGAATCGTCGAGCACCCAGAGATATATTTGGGTGTCGAGGAGCAGTTTCACGTGCGCCCCTCGAATGCAGCGATGACGTCGTCAGGCAGGGGTGCATTGAAATCTTCCGCAATCCAGAGCTGTCCCTTAAGCGCGCCAAATCTGAGTGTGATTTTCTTCGCCTCAAGCGGCACCAGGCGGGCGACGGGTTTGCCAGCCTTGGAGATAATCACTTCCCCCCCCGCCGCGACTTCTTCCAGTAGGCGGGACAAGTGGGTTTTAGCTTCGTGGATATTCACCGTGCGCATGCGCATGACAATTCTCGGGAGATTAGTCCGACTTAGTCTAGTTTTGGAAGGGGTGCGGTACAAGTCGCGGTTTCATTTCAAGAAAAGATCGCACCGCAAAGTTAGGCAAAATTAGGGACACCCACGAGTTTTGCCGTCGCCCGCTATCTGCACTACGCTTGCGGGCACTCCCACCCTCCATGAGCCCATCATGAGCGCTACTGCGTCCGGCCCGACATCGCACACTTATTTCTCGCAGCGGCTACGCCTGCACTACGTCGACTGGGGCAATCCAACGGCGCCACCCCTGCTGCTCGTGCACGGCGGTCGCGATCATTGTCGGAACTGGGATTGGGTGGCAGCGCAGCTTCGCGAGCGCTGGCACGTGATTGCGCCGGACTTGCGCGGCCATGGCGATAGCCAATGGTCGGCCGAGGGCAGCTATCGCCTGGACAGCTATGTGTATGACCTCGCGCAACTCATCCACCAGCAACACCTGGCGCCAGTCACCGTCATCGCGCATTCGCTAGGTGGCAACATTGCGATCCGTTACAGCGGTATTTATCCCGAAACGGTGCAGCGACTGGTCGCCATCGAAGGGCTCGGCGCGTCACCGAAGCTGGTGCGCGAACGCGCCAAACTAACGCTCGATGCGCGGCTGCGTGCATGGATCGATGAGCAGCGCGATCTTGCCGGCCGCTTGCCGCGGCGTTACCCCTCGATCGAGGACGCCTTCAAGCGCATGCAGGAGGAGAATAAACATCTGTCACCTGCGCAGGCCCGCCATCTGACGGTTCACGGCGTCAATCAGAACGAAGATGGCACCTTCTCGTGGAAATTCGATAATTACGTGCGTTCGTGGCTTGGTTATGACATGGCCATCGACGAAGTTGAGCAGCTCTGGGCCGGCATTACGTGCCCGACGTTGTTGGTTTATGGCGCCGAGAGCGGCGCCTCGAATCCGAGTCTGGACGGCCGCGCCAAGCATTTTAAAAGCGCCACCGTGGCGACGCTTGACGGGGCGGGACACTGGGTTCATCACGACCAGTTCGCGCACTTTATGGAGTTGGTTGAAGCGTTTCTCGCCGGGTAGCGATCGAAGCATTCAAATAATGGATTGCTACGCTTTCGCTCGCAATGACGGAATACCAGTAATGGATTCGCGGATAAATCCGCTCCCACATCATCGGCTCAACAGCGCCCTCGTGCGGCAGGCACCTTTTGTGGGAGTTGCTTCTCCAGAATTCAATGCAAGGTGGATTGCCTCACTTTCGTTCTCTCCTTTTCCCCGGCGGCTGCGAACCGATCGTGGCGCCGCCTCATGAATAAGCCGTGAATCTAGCGGAAGTCGCAGCTGCCGCCGCGCGTAAGGCACGTTTCTGCTTGCGCGGTGATCTGCGACACAAGGTCGGCCACTGACTCCCTGCCGTGCACGAGTCCAATGGCTTCGCCGGCGACCGCGGGCACGATGTCGAAGTCGCCCGCCGCGCGAGCTGCGGCATAGGTTTCACGTAGGCTGCCGCGCTTGGTTTCAGCTTCGGCCTCGCGCGCACTCCAGGTGTCGGTCAATTGATTCTTGATCACGCGAAACGAAAATTCGCGTGGCCATGCGACATCGCGTAGGGCATCAATGGCGGTGGTGCGTACTGTCGCATCTCCGGTGGCTGCCACGGCGCGAGCGACCGCGGCGTCGGCGGTGAGGGCTTCGCGGGCCGCCCACAAGCGCGTACCGATCACCACGCCATCCGCGCCCAGCATCAACGCCGCCGCCAGACCGCGGCCATCCGCGATGCCGCCAGCCGCGAGCAGTAGCGCTTCCGGCGCATGCCTCTTCAGGTAATCCGCTACTTCAGGCACGAAGGGCAGCGTAGAACGGGCGCCGCCGTGACCGCCGGCTTCAGTGCCTTGGGCCACGATCACACTGGCGCCGGCGGCGAGGGCCTCGCCCACCTGCGCCAAGGTTTGCACCTGGCAGATCAGCGGAACGCCCGCCTTCAGAATTCGTCGCGAGCAGCGGCCGGGATCGGTAAACGATAAAAAAATAAACGCGGGCTCAAGCGCTAATACACGCTCAAGAAGTTCGGGCGCTTGCGCGAGCGCCCATGTGATGAAGCCAATCCCGACGCGCGCGCCGGCGGCCTTGACGAATTCCTCGGCCAGCGGCGGTTCGCCGCCGAGCGTCCCGGCGTAACCGCCGCCAATCACGCCTAACCCGCCACTGCGCGTTACCGCCGCGGCGAGCGCGCCGCCCGCGACCAGCGCCATCGGTGCATTCATGATGGGGACCGAGATCCTAAATTGTTCCGTGAAGCGCGTTTTGATCATGGGTACGGATCCCGATTAATTGTTCACATACAACGTAAGCCAATCATTGGCGTGAGATTGCCGCACTTCTATACTCGCCGCTAGGCATCGGCCAGAGCGAACAATGAGTTTGAACCACGACAGTAGCGCATGAAAAGTCTGTTATCTAGCGACGAACCGGGACCTATTCTGGTGGAACGCGCGGCAAGTACGTCGCCATTTTTCTTTACCTGCGATCACGCCAGTAACCGAATTCCCATGGCGCTCGGCGATCTTGGCGTGACGGAAGCCGAACGGCAGCGGCATATCGCGTGGGACATCGGCGCCTTAGGCGTCGCCCAAGGATTGTCACGCCACTTCGGGGCGTCGTTAATTGCGAGTAATTATTCACGGCTGGTGATCGACTGCAACCGCCCCGTCTGGCGCGAGGATTCAATTCCCTTAATTAGCGAGCACACGGAAATTCCAGGTAATCGCGATCTGGATGAAGAGGCGCGCGAAGCGCGGCGTCGCGCACTGTATCGGCCGTATCACGAACAAATCGCGCAGCTGCTTGATGCGCGCACAGCGGCAGGGATCGCGACTCTCTACGTCTCCGTGCATAGCTTCACCCCGGTGTATAAAGGCGCGGCGCGGCCGTGGCAGGCGGCGTTGCTGTCGAACCGTGATCGCCGAGTCGCCGAAGTATTGCTGCATGAGCTGCGCAAAGATCCCGCGCTCTGCGTTGGCGACAATATTCCGTATCGGCTTTCCGATGAAGGGGATTATGGCGTCCCCGTGCACGGCGAGCAGCGCGGCCTCCCGCATGCATTGCTCGAAATCCGGCAGGACCAGATTGCCGACGAAGGTGGGCAAGCCGCGTGGGTGCAGCGCTTGGCGCCGCTGCTCTGCCTAGCGGTCGCCGCACTCGGCATTACCGTTTAGACACCCGATCGGATGCTAACGGGCGACGCCCCGGCGTCTTGCCGTTACAATTTGGCCGGTGATTGCGTTTATCGCGCCGTTAGTGGCGCACCCCATCGCAACGCGTAGGACTTATTTCAATACGCACGGAAGCCGAGAATCATGGATAGTGTTGAACGCGCGCGCCATGGCGCGCGAATTGCTCGCCTCGATCCCGTGGATCGCTTAAATGCGGCGGATCGCGAAGCGACTGGCGAGCAGTAGCGTCGAGCAAATTGCCGCTGGTGAACCGGTGTATCAAAGCGCGGACAGCGACCAGTTCGCGTATTACCTGTTACTCGGGGCCATCGATATCCTGCGTGATAGAGTCCTGATCAAGCGCCTGCTGCATACGGAAGACGCGGCGCGGTTCCCGTTGGTGGATGCAAAAGGGCCAACCCAGATCGTGCGCGCGAACACCGCTTGTGTGGTGCTACGGATCCCACGCGCGCGCCTGGAGCTCGGTTTGGCATCGGCGATTAACGGCGGCGCGTCCGACGGCACCACGCATTGGATGAATACGCTGCTGCGATCCGGCGTTTATGCGCGGTTACCCGCGCAAAACATTCAACTGCTCTTTACGCGGATGCACACCTTTCCGATGTGGGTTGGAGACACGATCATTGATCAAGGGAATGTCGCTATTCGACGTGGCGCACGCTGGCTTGATATTCGCTATCAAGACGCCTTTGTTCGCGGGTCGTTGCCGCAGGCCGTTAACATTCCGTTGGCGGTGCTCAGGATCCGTCGTCGCACGCTGCCGGCCGATTCTAATTTTGTAGTCTGTAGCGATGACCCGGAGCTGAGCGCAATCGGCGCTTTCTTACTTATTGAGAGTGGCTTCGGCGCCGGTTACTTGAATAGCTCGGTCTTAAATCATTTTGCGCCCGCGGAAATCCACGTATCGCCAGCCGTCGCGCCGGTTCAATCGTCGATGGCGATAACCACGACCGCGACCTCCATCCCAAATCCAGCCCTGACTCTAGGAGCTTCTACCGTGACCAATACCCCGCCATTTGAACCGCAGGCTAGCGATCTCAGCGCGACTCTGACCGGGCGCTCGTTGGCGACGCTGATCGAACCGCTTGAAGCCGAGCGCCGGGTACTTGGGAGCGGAGATAAAACGCCTACGACTCCGGTGAATCCCGCAGTGGATGATCCGCTTGAAGCAACGCACCACACGCTGAGTCAATTACTCGATGAGGTGCTCACTGCAGAGCGCCTCCTAGGTAGGTGCTTTTATAAATCAGCGTTTGGATTTTGGGGGAGCTCCACGCCCGACACGCCCAGTTGTGGGAGCGGATTTATCCGCGAATCTTCGCGGTATGGTCGCGGTTGAAGGAGTCGTCGATTACCATACCGAGGAATTTCAATCGAGCAACCCTTTCATGCATATCCGCGAGTTCAAAACCCCGCCCAACGATCGCTACTTCGAGGATTACGAACTTGGCGCGACGTACCTTCTAGGTACGTTTACCTTAAGCGAAAGTGCAATTATCGACTTCGCGCGGCGTTTTGATCCGCAACCGTTTCATCTCGATCGTGACGCCGCCGCGGCCTCGCATTTTCGCGGAATCATCGCCAGCGGCTGGCATACCGGCAGCGCCATGATGCGCGTGGTCGTCGATGGCTTTATCTCCTCGGTGGCGGGGATGGGCAGTCCTGGGGTCGATGAAATCCGCTGGTTGAAACCAGTACGTCCCAACGAAACGCTAAACGTCCGCGTCACCGTCGAGGTCGCGCGCCGTTCGGCTTCCAAACCCGATCGCGGTCTCATTCATACCCTAATGGAAGTCGTGGACGGCCACGGCGAACCGCGAATGACGATGCGCTCGGTCGGATTGGTGCGGTGCCGGAACCTGTGAACTTAGGCGTCGTCGATCAATGACCCGAAGCACCTCACCGCGCGGAATTTTCGTCGCCGATGCGCCATGGCCCACGGTCGCGCGCCGTTTGGAAGCCGGTGCCGTCGCGGTATTGCCAATCGGCGCGGCGGCTAAGGAACATGGTCCGCATCTGCCGCTCGGAACCGACTGGCATCAAGTCGAATGGCTGGCGCGCGAACTCGTCATGCGTCGCGACGTGGTGGTGTGGCCGACGCTTAACTATGGTTTCTATCCAGTGTTTGTCGATTATCCGGGTAGTATCAGCACGTCGCAGACCACATTTATTGCGCTGGTCACCGAGATCGCGCTCGGGTTGCAACAGGCCGGGGCCATTCGGGTGGTCATCCTCAATACCGGCATCAGCACCATCGAGCCGCTCGAGACCGCGCTCGGTGATCCGCGGCTCGTGCGCGAAAAGCAGCTGATCAACGTTTATCATGGGCCGCGGTTCATCCAGACGAGTGCGGGGCTGGCTGAACAAACGTTCGGCGGTCATGCGGATGAAATCGAGACTTCGTTGATGCTGACCATCGCGCCGCATCTCGTCGACCTTCCGCGCGCCGTTCCCGCGACCACCCGCATTGCGCGAGGACTGTTTAATCGTTATGCGCCACACGCGCCCAATTTCTCGGCCAGCGGAGTGAACGGCAATCCGACACTGGCCAGTGCCACGAAAGGCGAACAATTGCTGCACGCCATGCTCGCCGATGTCGAAGCCGAATTTGAGATAACTGGAGCGCACCCATGACACCCAACTGCTGGGGCGACGAATCGCCCTACGACTATGCGACCCTAGTCGGCGGGCTGAACGAGCATTTAAAACTAAAGACGCTGCCAATCGGAATGAAACGTTTTCGCACCGTGGCCGAGATGGAAGCGATTCCACGCCTGCGCAGACCGCCGGCAAATGAAAAATTTGCGACCGACCAGATCGTAGGCCAAAGCCGCTGGCTGGGGTGGACGCTTGGGATCACGATGGGCAATTTGATGGGGGCGCAATGCGGTGCAGTGGTCGGATTGCATCCGCCAGATCCAACTTGGCTCGCCGGCAAACCATTAACCGGCGTGTGGTACGGAACGCTCGAAGACAGCGCTAAGCATCAACGCGCGATGAGTTGCGCGTCATATGGTGATTACGCCGCGCTCGCGGTGTCACCGCTCACTTCGGGGCGCTTGGATAATCCGGACATCTGCCTTATCTACGGCACGCCCGGGCAGATGATTACGTTCATCAATGGATTGCAATATCGCCATTATAAAAAGTATACGTTCACCTGTGTGGGTGAAAGCGCCTGCGCCGATTCCTGGGGCAATGCGTTGAAAACCGGCGAACCGTCGTTGTCGGTGCCGTGTTATGCCGAGCGCAAATTTGGTGGCGTGCTCGACGAGGAAATGTTGATGGCTATTCCACCCAGTTTTCTGCCCCAAGTGGTCGCCGGCCTGCAAGCGTTGGCGGCGAATGGGCTGCGCTATCCGATCCCCAACCATGGCATACAAAAATCTCCACTCGACAGTATTGAAGCGAGCTACGGTAAACGTTAGCCACAATAGTCGAAAGTTCTTGGCGCAATAAATCTGGTCGCGACTATCGCGTAGGGGTTAAATGATTAATACCTTATTTTCAATCGCAGGGAAAACCGCGCTGGTCACCGGCGGATCGCGCGGTATCGGACGCATGATTGCAGAGGCTTACGTCAAGGCGGGCGCGAAGGTCTACATCGCGTCGCGCAAAAAGGAGGTGTGTGACGCGACCGCGGCGGAACTTTCGAAGTTCGGCATGTGTGTGTCGCTACCCGCCGATCTCGGAAAAATGTCCGAGGTTGAGCGGCTTGCCGCGGAACTCGCGACACGCGAATCGAAGCTCGATATTTTAATCAACAACGCCGGCGCGACCTGGGGCGCCAGTATCGATGCATTCCCAGAATCCGGTTGGGATAAAGTGATGGCATTGAATGTGAAGTCGGTGTTTTTTTTGACGCAGAAGTTACTGCCGCTACTGGATAGCGCGGCAACCGCTGACAACCCTGCACGCATTATCAATATCGGATCGATCGATGGCATGCATACCTCGATCTTTGAAAATTTTTCTTATCAGCCATCGAAGGCCGCTGTCCATCATTTAACGCGCATGCTGTCGGCCCATCTTGCCGCGCGTCACATTACGGTCAATGCGGTGGCCCCGGGTCCATTTTCCACCGATATGATGGCGCCGATGGTGGCGCAAATGGGCGACGCGATCGTGAATCGCGTGCCCCTGAAGCGGATGGGCGGGCCAGACGATGCCGCCGGCATCGCCATCTTTCTCGCTTCCAAAGCGGGAAGTTTCCTCACCGGCACGGTCATCCCGGTTGATGGCGGGATCATGGGCGCGTCATGAGCACGCAAACCTTGCCCTGTGTCGAACTCGAGCCGCGTGGTCCAGCCACCGCGGCGGTGATCTGGCTGCACGGCCTCGGCGCGAATGGGCACGATTTCGAACCTATCGTGCCGGCCCTGCGCCTGCCTGCCACCTTGCAAGTGCGCTTTGTGTTTCCGCATGCGCCGGCAATTCCCATCACCATTAACGCCGGCATGGTGATGCCGGCGTGGTACGACATTCTCGAGATGAATCTCGGGCGGCGGGTGGACGAAGCCCAATTGCTGCGTTCAGCGCTGGCGGTGGGCGAGCTGATCGATCGCGAACGCGCGCGCGGCGTGCCGAGCGATAAGATTGTGGTGGCCGGCTTTTCGCAAGGCGGCGCGGTCGGTTTTCAACTGGCGTTAACGTATCCGCATCCGTTGGCTGGCTTGCTGGCGTTGTCCACTTATTTCGCGACGCGCAAGAGCATCGTGCCGCATCCGATCAATGCCAAATTGCCGGTGGCGATTCACCACGGACTACAAGATCCGCTAGTGCCGGAAGCCATGGGCCGGATGAGTGCCGACGTGCTAACCGAGTGGGGCCATCCGGTGGAATACAAGACTTACGCGATGGAGCACGCGGTGTGTCCGTCGCAAATTGCCGATATCGGCAAATGGTTGAGCGCGCGCCTGGCATGAAAGTAGAGGCGATTAGCGCGTTGACCTTGGCGACGCACGACATGCGGCGCGCGGTCGCGTTCTATCGCGCGCTCAGCTTTGAAATGCGTTACGGCGGCGAAATGGCTAAATTCACTTCGTTCGTCGTGGGCACTGGCCATCTCAATTTAATTGCAATGCCCAGTTCCCGCGCTTGGTCGTGGTGGGGGCGGGCGATTTTTTATGTCGATGATGTCGATGCGTTTCATGCCAACGTGCTACGCGCGGGTTTCGCGCCGGAAGCGCCGCCGCGCGATGCGGAATGGGGCGAGCGTTATTTTCATCTTACCGATCCGGATGGCCACGAGTTGAGTTTTGCAAAGCTGCTGTAGATCCTGACGATCGAAGCAATACCGAAATCCAGGCGAGGAATCACGATGTTAAGAAACTTTTTCACGTTGCTGGCGATGATGTGGAGTCTAAACATCGCGGCGGAAGCCGTGACGGCGCCACCCTCGGCGAAATACGCGCAGGGCAAAGAGACGCTCGGTCGCGTGACCGGCGCGAATGGCGCGAAGGTAGTCGAAAGCCTGCAAGAGATCGCGCCCGATCTCGGACGCTGGATTGTCGAATTTGGCTATGGCGAGGTGCTCTCCAGACCGCAACTCGATCTGCGCACGCGCGAACTCGCGACCGTTGCGGCGTTAACGGCGCTCGGCACCGCGCAGCCGCAATTAAAATCGCATTTGAACGGCGCGCTCAATGTGGGTTGCAAGCCGGAGGAGATCGTCGAAGTGATCATGCAGATGGCCGTGTACGCCGGCTTCCCCGCGAGCTTGAATGGCATTGCCGCGGCCAAAGAAGTGTTCGCTGAACGCGGCGTGAAGGTTACGCCCACTCCATGACCGATAACGAGTGGGGCGACTTAAAGAGCAAGTCGCAGTTAAAACGCGACCGGCATGCTCTGCAAGAACTCGGCCGGATCTTGATCGATTTGCCGGAACGCTTACTCAAGCGGTTGCCACTCCCGGAATCGCTGGTGGACGCCATTCACACCGGTCGACGCCTGCAACGCGGCGCGTTGCAACGACACATTCGACATCTCGGCGGGCTCTTGGACGACGCGGATCACGTTGCGATTCAAGCGGCGCTGGATCTCGCGCAGACGCCGCGTCACGCCGAAGTCAAAACCCTGCACGAAATCGAAACGCTACGCGATGCGTTGTTAAGCGATGTGGATAACGGCATGCGCTTGTTGACTGCGCGGTATCCGCTAGCCGATCGCGAAAAGGTCCGGGGCTTGGTTAGCGATGCATTGCGCGAACGCGCGGCTGCCCGGCCACCGCAGGCGGCGCGCGCGCTGTTTAAACTAATCGCGCAATTGTCGGGCGCGGAAACTGCTAGCACCGTGGCGCGTTGACCAGCGCGGCCATGTTTACTTATCTCAATCCTGAAATCCGGCGGCGTCTAATCGATGCCGGGAAATTATTTCGCATTAACGCGCGGGGCGCGCGTCTCGATGTCGAAGCCCCACCACCAGAGGGCGAACTCGCGATCAATGTGCTTGGTCCCATTCCACTCCCGCTGGAAGTGGGCGAGGCGCGATTCACCGTGCAGTGGTATGCCGCGGTGCGCAGCACCGAACTTGCGCAAGTCGAAAGCTTGGCGCGCGAGTTGCGCGCGCATGGCGGGCAACAATTTTTCGCGCTGCTCGCGTCCAGCATGGCCGTCAACAGTGTGCTGGTCGTCGGTTATCCGGCGCGCGCGGGTAATCCGTTGGTTCGGGTGCATTCCAGCTGTATGACCGGCGACGTCTTTGGCTCGCAACGCTGCGAATGCGGGCCGCAATTCGTGTCGGCGCTGTCGCGTTTGCATGAGTCGCCGGAAGGTGGCGTGTTGATTTATATGTCGGGCCACGAAGGGCGCGGGATTGGCTTGTGGGCGAAGGCCGCAACCTATTTGTTGCAAGACGCCGGCGAAAATACTTACGAAGCGAATCGCTCGTTGGGTCTGCCAGATGACTCGCGGGACTTCACCGACGCCGCGGCGTTGCTGCATCATTTTATCGGCAATCGACCGTTTCGATTGCTGACCAATAATCCAAAAAAAATAACCGACTTGAATGCGTTGGGGCTAACCGAAGTGACTAGTGAGCGGCATGTGGTCGGGGTCAACACTTGGAATCAGCGCTATCTTGCGGCCAAACGCGATTGGGGGCATCGCCTCTCGGATATGGATTTGGACACGGTGGCAGACAGCAAGCCGCGCGATCAGTAGACGCCATGCCTGAATGTCGTACCGACACCAGTGCGGATCAATCCTGATCCGGATGGCGACCAGCGCCGTCGGCGTACGCGATCGCGCCGTGCGTCGCGTCGCCGCCGCTGGTGGGCGTGGGGGCTTGCTGTGCTGCTGGGGTTTACCGTCATCCCGGTGATGGCGCTGCGTTGGTTGCCGCCTCCAACTAGCATGTTCATGTTGACGGCACTGATCGAGGAACGATTAAAGGGCCACGGCGATTTCTATTTGCGTCAATCGTGGCTCTCCGCGCGTTCGATTGCGCCGGTAGCGGCGCTCGCCGTCCTCGCCGCTGAAGATCAGCGGTTTCCGGCGCATCGCGGTTTCGACTTTAAGCAAATTCAACGAGCCCTCGTCGACGCTGGCGCTGGCGAGGATGCGCGTGGCGCAAGCACGATAACGCAGCAAGTCGCGAAAAATTTATTTCTATGGTCGGGGCGCAATTGGGTGCGCAAAGGCATTGAGGCCTGGCTTACGTTGTGGATTGAAGCACTATGGAGTAAGCGCCGCATTCTCGAGGTGTATTTGAATATCGCCGAGTTTGGTGAGGGCCTCTATGGCGTGGGCGCCGCAAGCCGAATTTATTTCGGACATTCGGCCAGCGCATTGAGCGCGCCCGAAGCCGCATTATTGGCCGCCGTCCTGCCGGATCCCAAAGCATTGCAGGTGTCCGCGCCGTCGCGCTACGTGCGACAGCGTCAGCAGTGGATTATGGCGCAGATGCAACGCCTTGGCGGGGTGCGGTATTTACAAGCGATTGGTTGGTAGCTTGGATGCATGGAAGTCGTGACGCTATTTCCCCCTCACCCCGGCCCTCTCCCGCAAGGGGAGAGGGAGTGAAGACACTCAGTCACCCTTCCCTCGCGGGAGAGAGTAGTCGTCTTATTCCCTCTCCCCTTGCGGGAGAGGGCTAGGGTGAGGGGAAGAGCTGAAGGAGCGCTAAAAAACGATCGGAAGTTCGAGATAGCCGCGATAAATGAAATCGCGATGCTGTAACAGCAGCGGTGACAGAGCTTCCTGGACTTCCGGATCGGGATTGGAATAACTGGCCCGGAATGCGGTTGCCATTGGACAAAGTTCCGGCGGCATCGGATCCAACATAGTGACGAAGGTCGCCCAATAAATATCCAAGGCCGACAGCCGCGCCCCAATGAAGTAGTGGTGACCGTCGTCATATTGACGCTCTAGCCGGCGCGCGAGCGCGCGGATCAGGCGCGCCATCCGCACCGGCGCCGTGGTGCCGGCGAGTTCGGTATAACGATATTTGGCGCCAATGTGATTCCAGAAACCGCGGCTCGGATCGTCCGCCGGCAGCGTCTGTAAGGTGCGATAAATAAGCGCGAGCCGCTTGGTCCACGCAAAGCCGTTCTCGCCACATAGCTCATTGCAGAAGCCAAACATCAACGCGCGCTCTTCGATACCCTCCGGAATTAACGGCGGATTAGACGATAGGCGCTCCGCTAGGTTCAGTTGATCGACCCAGCTCGAACAAGGCCGTTCGTCGTTCCAGATCGCGACCGGCGCGCTCGATTGGCCGGTCCACGCGACGAGTTCAGCATCCGCGCCGCTCGCACCGAATTCGAGATCCGAGCGACCGGCGCTCGCGGTCACCACCGAGACATACGGAATTTTTTTTACGTAGAAAAGCCCCTTGCACGCTTCGCGCCACGGGCCGGGCACCGCGTAGGCGCCGAGCACCAACCGCAGTCCACTACGCTTGCGGGCCTCGGCGATGCTGAGGTAATTAATTTTAATGTCCGCGAATTGAATATCTTGCGCCATAAGGTCCTCCCGATTCGTGAGCAATGCGCTGTGCCGTGGATTGTGCCCGACTCCCGCGTGCGGCGAAACCGATCCCGCGTGCATTCGGCTTGACGGCCAAGGCGCTCAGCGCGACACTCATGCGGCCCGATTCTCCCGACAAAATCTCCGTTACACGCTTAGCCCAGGAGGCACGCCAGCATGATAAAACTTTACGGATTCGCAATTAGCAATTACTACAATATGGTGAAAATGACCCTTGAAGAGAAAGGCATTGCCTACCAAGAAGTCTCGGCGATGCCGAGCCAGGAAAATGATTACACCGCGAAGAGCCCGATGGGTAAAGTCCCTTGCATCGAGACTGATCAAGGATTCTTATCTGAAACGGCGGCGATCGTGGACTATTTGGAAGAACTGAAGCCCACACCGCGGCTGTATCCAACCGATCCCTTCGCGCGCGCCAAGACTCGCGAAATCATGCGCGTCACCGAGCTTTACATCGAGCTTGCCGCGCGTCGCCACTTCCAGCATTTGTTCTTCGGCGGTCCACGCAACGAAACGGCAATGGAAGAAGTAAAGCCGGTGATCGAACGCGGCGTTGCCGCCTTGAAGCAATTGGTCAATTGCAAGCCGTTTCTCTGCGGCAGCGAACTGACCTTTGCCGATGTGTTTGCCTATAATTCCTTTCCGTACGCGAACATGGTGACCAATAAACTTTATAACTGGGACATCGTCGCGGCAGTGCCGGGATTGAAAGAAGCGTTCGCTGCCATCGCGGCCCGGCCAAGCGCGAAGAAGGTGGATGCCGATCAGCAGGCGGCGATGGCAGCCTTCGCCGCTCAAAAGAAATAGGCTCCGGTATACCGCTCACGTGTTCCGGAGTATGCGGGAGCACGTGAGCGGCGCGATCTCGCGACCCATGGTGCTTTATTGGGGCGCCTTATCGGGGCGCTTTATCTGAGCACCGCTATTAGGCAGCTATTGATGCGTACCATTTTTGTGTTGATCAAAACCGCTCTCGGCAAAACCTACGACGTGGCGAACGCGTTGACCGATGAAGCCAAGCCGCATATCCCAGAGATTTATTCGATCAGCGGTAAATACGATTTGATTGCTAAATATCATCTGCCGGACGATATCGACGTCGGTCATTTCATCAACGAAGATCTGCATCGCGTGCCCTATGTCGTCGACACGTACACGATGGTTGCCTTCCGTCCGTTTTCGAAGGATACGCTGCAAGACTTGGAGTAGGGCGGGGACAGCGGTTGCTGTTTTTGCGAGCGCGGCGAAGCAATCCAGCAGAAGTCGCCGAACGAGTTGATGCCGTCCGGGTTGCCTCGTCGCTTCGCTTCTCGCTTTAGCGGCGAATCCTCAATCAATGCCGGGCATTTTTCGCCGCTAAGAGGGTGAAAAAGACAGAGATCCCTTAAGGGAAACTCTGAATAATTCCCTCCTGGACTTTTCAGAGTACGGAAAACAAAAAGTGTGATTTTTGTTTTCCTTCATTTTCAACGGTCTGCGACCATTGAAAATGGCGGCACATCCCTGTGCCTTAAGGAATCTCTGCCTTTTGCAGAGATTCCTTAAGGCACAGGGAGGTACTCTGAAAAGTCCAGGAGGGAATTATTCAGAGTTTCCCTCAAGGGGCTCCCACGGTTGAAGCGCGTTCACCGCGAGATAAGCGGCGCTAATGCGTCTGCACCTTGGTCTCACCGCAGCGTGAGCAGCGGTAGACGGTGACGAGCTTGCCGCGCTTCACGTCAAACTGTTTGTTGTGCCACACGGCCCATTGGTGAAAGCCTTCGCGGCACAGCGTTTTTCCGCGGCGGGACTCTTCAGTGCGCGGTTTACGAAATTGGATTACATCGCCCATCGTGCTTACCAGACCGTGTGGCCAACCGAAAAATCATTTTTGCCGCAGGCATCGACGCCACGCAGCAGCCAGATCGGACGCTCGGCAAATTCGATCGGTGCCAAGCTCGACACCCCTTCAATCTTTATCGTGCGATCGAAATGCGCGCTCGCCGGCATGTAGCGCACGGCATAGCCGGCGCGGCGCTTACCCGAGCGATTCGGTTGCGAGCCATGCACGATATTCACATCGTGCAATGAACATTGGCCAGCGTCGAGTTCAATATTGCGTACGGCGTTGAGATTAAGTCGTGGGTCGTTGAGAACGTTACTCAACACCAGATCGTCGCGGTCACTGACCTCGTGCGCGAAGTCGCCGGCGCGATGCGAACCGGGGATAACGCGCATGCAGCCGTTTTCAACCGTGACCTCGTCGAGCGCGATCCACACCGTTACCGTGGCGCGGGGGCGTATCGGCCAATACTGACCGTCTTGATGCCAGGGGACTTCAAGTCCGGTCGTCGCCGGTTTACAAAACATCGCCGAAGCCCACAGGACGATATCGGGGCCGATCAACTGTTCGACTACATCCAGCAATTCGGGATCGGTCACGAATTCAAAAAACTCCCGTGCGAGTTGAATCGATTCCGGGATCTTCCACGGCACATGCGGCAGGGCAATGAAATCCGGTCGCACATCGGGCCGCGCGTGAAGCAAGCGATCGAGCGCATCACGCAGCTCGGCGAGCCGTGAACCAGACAAACGCCAATGCGGCGTGACTTGGCCATCGCGGTGATAGGCCGCGATTTCCTCAGCGCTTAACCGAGCAGGTCGCAGACCTTGAGCGGACAGTCCCATCAGATAGCCCTTCGTGCGCCCAGGTTGGGGTACCCTGAGGGTGCTGCTTCTCGTCGGATGGGTCAAGTCGAAATTGATCCTTTGTCCTATTTTGCTGCAGGTGCATCAGCTAAGCTTCAAGGTGATATGGAACCGAAATTAATCAATAGCCAAAACCCCAGCGCGCTAGTCGTGCCGTTGCAGCCAACGTCGCTTGCAACCTGGAACACGAAATATCGTCTCCGTGGCCGTGACGGACAGCCTGTAGACCGCGGTATTGAAGACACGCAATTGCGCGTTGCCGAAGCCCTGGCGGCAGTGGAAGCAACGCCTGAGCTGCAGCGACACTGGCGGGAGCGTTTCCTATGGGCGTTGGCGCATGGCGCGATTCCGGCGGGACGCATCATGGCCAACGTCGGCGCCTCCGCGCATAAGCCGGCGACCTCAACGATCAATTGCACGGTGTCCGGCACCATTCAGGATTCGATGGATGACATTCTGACGAAATTGCACGAGGCCGGTCTCACGCTCAAATCCGGCGCCGGCATCGGTTACGAGTTTTCTACGCTGCGGCCGAAAGGCGCGTTTGTGGCCGGCGCCGGGGCGCAGACCTCCGGACCGCTATCGTTCATGGATATTTTCGATCGCATGTGTTTCACCATTGCGTCGGCCGGCGGCCGTCGTGGCGCGCAAATGGCGACCTTCGATGTATCGCATCCGGATGTGCTGGCCGCCATCGGCGCGAAGCGTGAAGCGGGCCGTCTGCGGCAATTTAATTTGTCGCTGTTGATAACTCGTGAATTCATGGAGGCGGTGAAGGACGATCAGAGTTGGCCGTTGGTCTTTCCGCTCTCTCAAGCCGAGCAGACCGAACTCAATCTGACGTTGTCCGATCCGGAATCGGTGCAGTGGCGGCGTTGGCCGATCGCCGAGGGCTATATCACCGATAACTTGGGGCGCGTGGCGTGTCGTGTGCATCAACGGGTACCGGCGCGTTTGGTGTGGGACGCGATCATGCGCTCGACCTACGAATTCGCCGAGCCGGGATTTATTTTGATCGACGCGTATAACTCGCTAAACAACAACTGGTTCTGCGAAGACCTTCGCGCGACCAATCCGTGTGGCGAGCAAGGGTTGCCGCCGTACGGCGCATGCTTGTTGGGATCGATCAATCTCACCGCGTTCGTGCGCGACGCCTTCGGTTCCAGCGTGCGTTTTGAGTGGGACGAGTTTCGCGAAGTCGTCACCGTGTTCACACGCATGCTCGACAACGTAGTGGAAGTGAACGGCCTGCCACTCGCGCGACAACGCGCCGAACTGCGGTGCAAGCGTCGCCACGGGATGGGTTTCTTGGGACTCGGCTCGGCGCTCGCAATGTTGAAGATTCCGTATGGGTCATCGGCCGCGATCAAATTCACCGGCGACGTGAGTCGTGAGTTGGCGCTGTGCGGTTGGCATGCCGCGCTCGCTCTCGCCGAAGAAAAAGGTCCGGCCCCGATCATGGAGGAATTATTCACGCTGACGCCGCGCCATTTCGAAGATCGCCCGGAACTCGCACGTGATGGTTATCAGGTGGGCGATCAAGTGCCAGGGCGGATTTTGCACGCGCGTTACAGCCGTTACCTGCAACAACTCGCAGGCGTTGCCCCCGCCTTGATTGAACGTTTGGCGGCGGTGGGTGCACGCTTCACGCATCACAGTTCGATCGCGCCGACGGGTACCATTGCGCTTAGCTTTGGGAACAATGTCAGTAATGGTATTGAGCCGAGTTTTGCGCATCACTATATTCGCAACGTGATCGAGGTCGGTCGCAAAACCAAGGAAGCCGTGGATGTGTGGGCCTTTGAAGTCTTGGCCTATCGCGAGTTTCTGCGTAGCAAGGGCCTCACCGCCGATGAGGCGGCGCACACGGCGTTACCCGACTATTTTGTAACGACCGACGACATCACGCCGCGGCAACACGTGGATATGCAGGCGGCGGCGCAAACGTGGATAGATTCGTCGATTTCCAAGACGATTAATTGCCCGAGCGATATCAGTTACGACGCTTTCAAGGATATCTATCGCTACGCTTACGAGCAGGGTTTAAAGGGCTGCACGACCTTTCGTTTTAATCCGAGCGCGTTTCAGGGGGTATTGGTGAAGACCACCGACCGCGCGCAAACGCGCTACCGCTTCACGCTCGCCGATGGTTCAACGGTAGAAGCGACGGGAGATGAAGCGGTCGACTATGAAGGCGAGCAACATACCGCCGCCAATTTACATGACGCATTGAAAGAAGGTTATTACGGGACGTTTTAGCGATGACGATTAAGATCGAACAGAAAATTACCGGGGTTGAAGTGGTTGCCGAACCACCGCGCGCGCCGGCTGCTGAAATTATTCAAATGCACGAGAAGGTCGAGCGGCCCGAGATCTTGGTGGGTGCGACCTACAAACTTAAAACGCCGCTCTCCGAACACGCGCTCTATGTGACGATTAACGACATCCTGTTGAATGCCGGGACCGCGCACGAACATCGCCGGCCGTTCGAAGTGTTTATTAACTCTAAAAACATGGATCACTTTCAGTGGATTGTGGCGCTCACGCGCATTGTCTCCGCGGTATTTCGCAAGGGAGGTGATGTCACTTTCCTGGTCGACGAACTGCGCAGTGTGTTCGATCCGCGCGGCGGATATTTCAAGAAAGGCGGCCGTTACATGCCGTCGCTGGTTGCCGAAATTGGTGACGTCATCGAATCTCACTTGCGCGCGCTCGGCATGATCGACAGCGCTCAGGACGCCGAACGCGAAGCGCATATCGCCGCGACCCGCGCTCACTATGCAAGCGCGCACGGCAACTCCGCCGAAGGCGATGGCTTCCCCAGCGCCGCCACGCTATGCATGCATTGCCACACTAAAGCGGTGGTGGCGCTAGAAAATTGCTTAACGTGTTTGAACTGCGGCGATTCCAAATGCGGCTAACCGCCAACCTGATTTTAGCCACCCCGTAGGAAAAGCGCAGCGCCTTCTGCCGCATGCGTCCCACCGCGATGCCGACCGATCCGAAAACCATTTCTAACGGCTCCTCCGTTCAAACACAGGTGGGTCACGCTCATCGATGAAATCGCACGATTGCGATGGCGGTGTACAGAGGATCCGAGGACGGATTGTGTTGATCCCGTCCGGCGGAACCGGCACTTAAGAAAATCCGCGTACCGCTCTTTCAGGACAATTTCCGTCCCTATTTCCTCCTCCGGGTTTCAAGGACCTTAGGCGCGTGCGTGTTCGACGCGTCAATGGTTGTTGGTGCCGGTCCGTACTGTATGCGATTGCCATCCTATGCGGCACTAGGAATGTCAAGGATTACCGATAATTCGTATAAGGGAACCGTTGCGCGGGCAATGACGGGTCTCGCTATGTGGCGCGCGACTCCGTCAACTGTGTCAACCACATATTACCGAGCTTTTCTTGCACCGAGTTCTGTTTCAGGCGGCCACGCAGATGCGTGAAGTCGACCGCGTCCAGCGGTTGATCTTGATTGAAGCAGGAGTAAACAAAACGCTCTTCGCCGGTGTCGGGATCGACATGGCGGCACATGCATTGCGCGCAGATCCCTTTCATCATGCATTGCATCGGTGAATTGATGGACCCGATGGCGCGATGCCTGGGTTTGAGATAGGGCGCAAGCGAGGTGAAGCGCGCGGCTTTTACCGCCGCCATCATTAAATCCGAGCCAATGACGATCAATTCATCCGCGGTGTTCAACGGAATGCTCACTGGCCCCAGCTCACCTTTCGAATAAGCAATCATCGCTTCGACGATGTTGCCAACAAAGGTCATGTCCTGCGGCCGCCGTGGGCTCAGGGCGCGTGCGCCCTCACTACGGTCGACCGACCACACGATGACATCGGCCGCGGCTTCGATATCGTCCTGTTTGAAGACATCTTCGGCTTTTTTGTAGCCGGCGAAATAGATCACGCGATTACCGGCCGCGCGTAAGGCTTTGCCAATCGAGAACAACACCGCGTTGCCGAGACCGCCGCCGGCGAGCAGGACGGTTTCGTTATGCGGAATATGCGTCGGCGCGCCAGTGACGCCCATGACGATCACGCGTTGACCTGGTTCCCAGGTCATGCACAGCCGACTCGAGGTGCCCATTTCAAGCGCAATCAACGACACCAATCCTTTTTCTTTGTCGACCCACGCCCCGGTCAACGCGATCCCTTCCGCGCTCAACAGCGTTCGATTTTGGAGTGGCGCCGAGGCTTCGTAATTTTGCACGCGATAGAATTGACCTGGCTCAAAGCGCCGGGCCGCGAACGGCGCGCGCACAAACACTTCAATGATCGTCGGCGTGAGCCGTTGTACCTTGACGATGGTCGCGTTGAATGCTTCATCCAGGGCTTTAAAAAAACCGTGAAGGGCGGTATCCCGTGCGGTCTGTGTGGTCGCGTCGAGATGCGCCAAGGCATCGGCGAACAACTCCACCACGTGCGGATAACCGTCCTTCGCGCTGGCCATGGCCTTGACCACGTTGCCGGCATACAGCGGATGGTTATCGCCGTAGAAACTGATCCGGCGGCCATGATTCGAATACGACGTGAACGGCGCCACCTTCGTTAATTTGAGGGTGCCGGCGCCGGGACCGGTGCGCGTTTCGGTGCCGACGATTTCGAAATCTTGAAAAAATTTGCCAGCGAGTGCGAACGTCCCGGGGTTTTCTTGTTCGTAAATAATATTGGGCGACGTGCCAGCCGCGACAAAGAGGCTTTTTAACGGCACTTCAACTTGTGTTTTGGCTTCGCCTTGCGCGCAATCGAAGCGCACGGCACGCAACGCCCCGAATTCATCGGCGAGCGCCTCGCGTGGGTTCATACCCGGTGCGAGTTCAATGGCTTCGGCCAAGGCCTCTTTGATTTCTTCGTGGTTTTGGCGATACGCCGGTGAATCGCTAATGTCCTTGCGATAGAACAGTGTCACACCACCCCAATTTGCGACCAGCGGCGCAAAATTGGGAGCCTCAATCGCCGCTTCGGCGCGCGCGCGCTCATTGCGAATGGCGCGGCCATGCGTCAGATACTCGTCGAGAACGCCAAGTTCTTCCTTGTCAAAACGTGCACGGACCGCGCTTTCGCCGTGTTCAGAGAGCAGCGCTTCGTAGCGCTGCAAAATCTTGGTTACTTGCTTCGGATAGTAAGCCATGACCTCGGTCGCGGTGTCGATCGCGGTGAGACCGCCACCGATGACGCCGGCTGGCAGACGCACTTGCAAGTTCGCGAGCGACGCGTCCTTGGCCGCCCCCGTTAACTGCAAGCCCATCAAAAAGTCCGAGGCTTTGCGGATGCCACGAATCAAATTGTTCTTGAGACCGATAACCGACGGTTGCCCAGCGCCGGTGGCGAGCGCGATGTGATCAAAGCCAAGCGACCATGCATCGTCGATGGTTAAGGTGCCACCGAAACGCACGCCGCCGTAGGCGCGAAAGTTTTGTCGCCGCAGTAACGTCAGGTAAATCACTTTAAGAAAGTTCTTGTCCCAACGCACGGTGATCCCGTACTCGGCGACACCGCCGAAGCCTAAGTTCGTGCGCGTGTCGAGATCCTCATACAGCACGCGAAAATCTTTGATCGGCCGCGGCGCGTGTTCAGAATCGCCGATCAACGCCGCCGGCAGCGGTTCGATTTTTAGCGCGTCGACGCCAGCGACGCCGAATCCTTCGTTCAACAGATAATGCGCCAAGGTGTAACCGGCTGGCCCGAGGCCGACGACCAACACATTCTTGCCGTTGTACGGCAACGCATACGGGCGCTCTACATTGAGCGGATTCCAACGCGTTAAGAAGCTGTAAATTTCAAATCCCCACGGCATGAACAGCACATCGGTCAGGACATTGGTCTCGATCTGCGGAATGTTAACGGGCTCGGTCTTCTGATAAATGCAGCCCTTCATGCAGTCATTGCAGATCCGGTGACCGGTGCCCGGGCACATCGGGTTGTCGATGATGATCAGGGCCAACGCGCCCAGGTTGTCGCCTTGGCGTTTGACCAGATGCATTTCGGAGATTTTCTCGCCCAATGGACAGCCGACGACAGTGACGCCGAGAGCATTGGTTTTGAACGCCGCTTCTTTTTTCTGCCGCATGCCCTTGGAGCACGAATCCGCATCGCGATCATGGCAATAGATGCAATGGTCGATCTCATGATGCACACGGCGCGCGGCGAAACGTGGGTCCGTCAGCGAGAAGCCATCACGGCGGCGCAGATGATGGTGGGGGCCGGTGAGCGACTGATAGTTGCCGCGATCGTTTTTGACGAACGGCACCAGCGCCGACCAGTCGGTTTTCGCGGGTTGTTGGAACAATGCCCACGCCGCGGTGTGGGGCGCAAACGACGGGTCGTTCGCCGCGAGATGGCACCAACGCGCGACAATTTCGTTCAGCGCGGTGAGGAATGCCGAGTCATCCAGGCTCGTGATGGCGGTGAAGTCGCTGCCCTGGCCCCTGAGAGATTCGCGCAACGCAGCCACTGCCGGGCCGATCTGCGCCGCGTCGGCAACTGATTGCGCGGCCAGGTCTAGCAAACGGGTACCGACAGTGGCCGTGTGGAATTCTTCGTCATCCTGTGGCGCTCCGCCGGTTGGCATTGCCGTGCGCAATCCTGCCATTTGTGCTGAAAGGTGGGCGCGATCCCAGGTTTCAATCGGCGCTTGCTTGAAGCGTTTGGCAAGGCCCTCGAGAAGGTCGTGCTTCAAGCGAAAAATGCTGTCGAATTCGGCGGTGATTCGCGCGTGTTGCGCGGCGTGATCGCGTTCTACGCCGAATAGGCACGCGACAAAGTTGCCGACGTGCGGGGCGGATTCGACCAATACTTCGGATACCGCTTCCGGGGCCATACCGTCGCCACGGCAGGCGCGATAGGCAGCGAAGCGCGCAAAGGCCTCGGGCGCGCTCGCACGATAGTGTTGGTCGAATACGCCGAGTAAATCGCCGAGACGCTGCGGCGCGTAGAGATCGCTGTAGGTAAATCCGTCGATACCAAGGACCAGGGGCTGGTGGTCGGACTCAGGCAGCGTTGCGCGTCGATTCATAACGTCTCTTGTCGACAATGGGTGGAGTGAGGGTGCGGCGCTATATACCATACGGTGCCGTATTGTGGAAGATATTGGTACGTATGGGAATATTCCGAGACGAGTACATCCTGCGGCGGTGGCAGGCCGGCATTTCAGAGTAGCTTGTCGGTTGTCTTGTGCTTCTGCTGTGGGAGCCGCTTCAGCGGCGAATCTTTGAACAGACCCATTCGCGGCTAAAGCCGCTCCCACAAACGGCGCCCGCAGGATGAAGCGCAACACAGCCCAGTTGAGGGGTATCGAGCAAGCTTGGCCCGCTCCAGCGGAATCGTTATTATCGAGCAGCCGTTCGCCCGTGCCATCTGTACTGCGTGAGCTAACGCGGAGGAGCATGTATCCCAAGCCGATCGAGCGTTACTTTGCGCCGCGTAACTTAGAGGAGGCGTTGCGCTTGCGCGCAGAGTATGCCGCCGAGTGCGCCTTAATTGCCGGCGGGCAAAGTCTGTTGCCACGGATGAAGGCGCGGTTAGCATCGCACCGGACGCTGATTGACCTCAATCACCTGGAAAATCTTACCGGGATCGAATCCGTCATGGATTGTGTACGGATCGGCGCGCTCGTCCGGCACCGCGCGGCGGCGGCTGATCCGCGGTTGCGACAGACTGCGAGTGCGCTAAGCGATGCTGCGCAAGCCATCGGCGACCTTCAAGTCCGCAATCGCGGCACCGTAATCGGTAGCCTATGTGAAGGCGAGCCGGCGTCGGATATTGCGCCGGCCGCGATCGCGCTCGGCGCGCATCTGCGCTTGAAGCACACCGTGGGTGAGCGTCTGGTGCCGGTGACGGCGCTTAAATCTGGTGTTATCGATCCACGCGAAGTGGCGACCCATCTCGAATTTGTTACGCCGACACCCGGCACATTTAGCGCGTATTTGAAAGTCGGGCGCGCGGCGCAAGACCGACCGATCATCGGGGTCGCGGCGCTAGTCGTTTTCGATCGCGAGGGTCGGAGCACGCGCGCAGTGATCGTCGTCGGTGGCGTACATCCGGCACCGCAGCTCGCACTGCGTGCCGCCGCGACCGTCAAGGATGTGTTACTAACGTCTAGGCTATTGACTACCGCTGGCGAGGCCGCCGCCGCCGAGATCGCAACCCAGGACGACACCATGGCGTCGGCGCAGTATCGCTCGCAACTCATTCGTTCCCTAGTGCCCCAAGTTCTGGCGCAAGTGTTGGCGCGGTTTCGGCAGGAGGCGCGGTGAAACGCGAAATCACCATCACGATCAATGACGAAGTGCACACTGCAACGGTCGAGCATCGCTATCTATTGGTCGATTTTATCCGCGAGATCGCGGGCGCCACCGGTACGCATGTCGGCTGTGGATTCGAGGGCCGCTGTGGGACTTGCACCGTGGTGGTCGACGGTTACGCGGTGAAATCCTGCCTGATGCTCGCCGTGCAAGCCGATGGCGCCAAGCTGCTAACCATCGAGGGCTTGGCCCGCGGCGAAGAATTGCATCCCTTGCAAGCCGCGTTTCGCGATTTGCACGGCTTGCAATGTGGCTTTTGCACGCCAGGCTTCTTGATGACCTTGTACGATTTTCTAAAGGACCCGATCGATTCGGAAGACGCCATCCGGCACGCCATGTCCGGCGTGTTATGTCGCTGTACCGGCTACGTACACATCGTGGCCGCGGTACGCCAAGCCATCGCGGTATTGGCGGCGATGACGCCGACCGAACGCGCGCGCTGGTTTCCGCTGTAGCGGATGATGCGATGAACGCGCAGAAGCCGTGGGTCGGGCAATCGATTAAGCGCAAGGAAGACCACCGGTTGTTGATCGGCCAGGGCCAGTATGTGGCGGACTTAACCTTGCCGCGCATGGCGGTGGTGGGTTTTGTGCGTAGCTCCCACGCGCATGCGCGGATTGTGCGCATCGAGGCAGACGCGGCGCGCGCCTTGCCGGGCGTGCTCGCAGTCGTCACGGGCCAGGATACCGCGCATCTGGGACCGATCCTGTCCGATCTCTCCGTGCCGAAGTTACCCGGCGAAACCAAGCGTCCGATTTTCGGACCGCTGCCGGTCGACGAGGTGAAATACGTCGGGGATCTCGTCGCGGCGGTCATTGCCAAAGACCGTTATGTATTGGAAGACGCGCTCGATCTCGTCGCGGTTGAATACGCGCCGTTGCCGGTAGTCGTGGATGCCGAAGCTGCATTGGCCGCCGGCGCGCCGCTGCTCTATCCCGAGTGGGGCGACAACGTGGTCTACCATCAACATCTGCAACACGGCGACACCGATACCGCGTTTGCCGCGGCCGCAGTGGTCGTCAAAGAGCGTTTCAAAGGTCATCGCTGCGGCGCGAGTCCGATGGAACCGCGCGCCTGTCTCGCCCGCTATGACGCGGCCGAAGGGTTGACGGTATGGTTGACCACCCAGCGCTCGCATATCAAACGGCATTTGTTGGCTGCCTATTTTAAAATTCCGGATAGCAAAATTCGCGTCATCGCGCCCAAGGATGTGGGCGGCGGTTTTGGCGTGAAGGCACCGCTCTATCGCGAGGAGATACTGATCTGCTACTTAGCGATGAAGTACGGTCGGCCGATCAAGTGGATCGAGACGCGTCAGGAAAATTTGCTCAACATCGGTCAGGAACGCGATCAAATCCACGAACTCGAACTCGCGGTGGCGGTCGACGGCACCATTCTCGGTCTGCGCGATCGCATGATCGCGAATTGTGGCGACGCGCGCGTCCCCATCTATGTGAGTTTTGCGATGCCTTGGCTCGGCATGATGTACCTACCGAATGGCTACGTGATACCGAACGTCGATATCGATTTAACCTGTGTCGTCACCAATAAGGCAGGGCTTACGCCGAGTCGATCGTTCGGGTCGTTCACCGGACGCTTCGCGATCGATCGCATTGTGGATATCGCCGCGCTCCGCTTGGGGCTTGATCCGTTGATGATGCGCGAGAAGAACTGCATCAAGACTTTTCCGTACGTGACGGCGACCGGTGTCAATGTGGATTCCGGTGATTTCGTCGGCGCGCTTAAAAAGCTAAAAGCCGCAATCGATTACGACGCGTTCCGCGTCGAGCAACAGGCCGCGCGTGCGAACGGGCGCTACCTTGGATTGGGCTTAAGTCTCGGCATTGAATTTTCAGGCTTGTCATCGCAGATTTTGGTCCCGATGGAACGCCAGCCCGGCTTTGGCGTGGCCACGATCCGCTTCGATGCCAACGGTCAGGTCCAGGTCGCACATGGCGATCAGCCTCAGGGGCAGGGGCACGACACGACGATTTCGCAGGTAGTCGCCGACGAACTGGGGATCACGCCAGACGATGTTTATGTGATTTCCGGCGACACCCAGGCGGCGCCGTTCGCGGCTGGCACCTTGGCCTCGCGCATGGGGGGCTATACGACCAGCGCGGCAGTGATGGCCGCGCGTGGTTTGAAACCCAAGCTGATTGCGATTGCGCGGCATCTGCTGCAGATCACCGCCGACGACTCCGCGTTTGAATTCCGGGCTGGCGCAGTACGCTTGGTAGACAGTCCGCAGCAGCAGATTTCCTTGCAGCGGATCGCGGAAACCGCGTTGTTGGCACCGACCGAATTGCCGCCCGGCATGGAGGGGGGCTTGGACCACACGGCGCATTTCGAGGCGGATACCACCGGCATGCACAGTTGCAATGTGCATGCGGTAACGGTCGAAGTATTTCCCGACAGTGGGCGTTTCAGGATTTTGCGTTACGTCGCGGTAGATGACGCCGGACGTCCGATCAATCCCACCATCGTGCGCGGGCAATTGCATGGCGGTATTGCACTTGGGATCAGCAATGCCTGCCTCGAAGAATTTGTCTATACCGTGGACGGCGAGCAGCTCACGCGATCGCTGCAGGAATACCTCATCGCGTCGGCGCGCGATCTGCCGTATATCGAGACCCATGAGCACAATGTGCCGACGCCACACAATCCGTTGGGTTCGAAAGGCAAGGGCGAAGGGCCAACGGGCATGGTGCCAGGAGCGTTAGGCAATGCGTTGGCGGATGCCTTGGCGCCGTTTGGCGCACCGATTACTGAAATGCCGTTTACGCCGGAACGGCTGTGGCGGCTGATCGAGGCTGCGCGTAAGGTCGACGATTGAATCGGCGCACCAGACCCTCAGCCCGACCCTCTCCCGCAAGGGGCGAGGAAAAAGATTTGCGCTGTATCGGTCTCGCCCCCTCACCCTGTCCCCTCTCCCGCGAGGGGAGAGGGGACAGGGCGGAATGGTCGACGCAACGCCGAACGACATACTCCCTCTCCCCTTGCGGGAGAGGGCCGGGGTGAGGGGGAAAGGCCTGTCGAACGTCGTCTGTACTTCAAGCTTCTATCTATTCTGACTACCCGTAGCGTGTGACCAGGCTCAACCAAAGTGACAGACATAATCGACGGTCTCTAGGACTTCGATTTCGAATCGACTATCGCCAGGCACCTTGAAACTGCTGCCGGCCGGGTAGTCCTGCCAAGCGCTGGCGCCGGCTAATTGAACGCGGCAACGCCCACCGAGGATTTCCATCAACTCGGGTGCGCCCGTATTGAAGGTTAGCCGGCTTGGGAAAATAACGCCCACGGTTTTCTTCGTGCCATCGGGAAATAACACGGTGTGGCTGACGCACTTACCGTCAAAATAAATATTCGATCTTTTAACAACCGAGACATGGTCGAACTGGGACACGTGAGCTCCTTGAAGATTGTCGATGAGGGACGGGGAGTTTAGTGGGGACGTTGCTGTGAATCGAGCGCAAAGCGCGGCAAACTAAGCGCGGCGAGTGCGCCGAAGACGAGCAACCCGACGATCATACGAAGTGCAAGATCGTAATTGCCAAAGCGATCGAAAAGACGTCCAGCGAGCGCCGGACCTAACGCAATCCCGCTCCAAAAGCAGGCGTAGATCGTGGCATATAGAAAGCCATAATTACGCAGCCCAAAATAGCGTGAGGTGAGATACGCGAGGAGATCGACCTCGGCGCCGAGCGATAAACCGATTAGAAACGCGGCCACTGGCGCTTGGTCGGGCCCAGCGGCGGCAAGTAGCGCACAGCCCCCCGCGGTAATCGAGAAAATCACCGCTGCAACGTACGGCGCAAACACGCGATCGATCAGCCAGCCGATCCCGACGCGGCCGAGAATGACGCCGACGCCGATCATCGAGGCGATGCGCGCCGCGCTGGCGGCGGCAACGCCGGCGTCGCGCAGCAGCGGGACAAGATGCACGACCAGCGCGGAGCAGCCGATCGAAATGCCGGTAAAGCCCACCGCGATCGTCCAAAACGCGCGGGTCCGAAGCGCGTCACGCGGCTTCATTCCCGCCAGGACCGGCGCGATTCGCGTAGCGGGCGGCGTGCGACCGAGAAACCAATACACAAACACCCACGGCGTGATCGCCAGCAACGCGAGCACTTCAAAGCCGTGGCGCCAGCCGTGCAGCGTGATCGTGTCGAGCATGAAGGGTGGCAGGACGACCGCTGCGGTGCCAGGGCCGGCCAAGGTGATCCCTAACGCCAGGCCGCGCGCCACGTCAAAGTTGCCGGCCACCGCCCGCGTATAAAGGATCGGGGTCGTGCCGCTGCCCAATACGGTGGCTAAAAAGAACATCGCGTAAAAGGTCGTGAGTGAGCCGTCAAAGCGGCTTAGCGCGAATAACACGCCGGTGAACGCTGGGATGGCGACGAGCGCCACGTGGCGCGCGCCACAACGATCGATCAAAAAACCTAGCACTGGCGCGGCGGCGATGAGGCCGAAGCTACCGAAAAACAGTGCCGACGTCACGTCGCCCCGCGTCCAATGAAATTCTGCCTGCACGGGCGCGACAAAAATGCCGAAGCTATAGTAGAGCAGCGACGACGCGCCCATTCCGCAACCCCAGGTCGCCGCCGCCAGCAACAACCAGCCCGCCGTCATTTCGGCTTTTAAGGTTGGCGCGGTTGGCATCGAGCAATTGTAACGAGTAACCGGACCCCAGGGGACGGTACCGGTGAGGACGGATTTAAATCCGTCCTCAATCGCCTTTAGCGTCTGGACAGTGTTCACAAGAATCGACAGACTCCCCGATGGGACGAGTTTAAAATCCGTCCCCAATCAAGCCCAGGCGCCGGTAAGCAGTGTTAAAGCCCGTTCAACTTTTATTTGATTTTCTGCACGGTCCGGCGCCGGCCGGGGCCAAACCTGTTCCACTGGGGACGAATTTAAATCCGTCACCATTTGTCGCTGCGGTAACCCCGCCACGCAACGGGCCGATAGCCTACGAAGTGAAACACAGTATGCGTCGGCGTTCGTTGGCGCTGGAGGTCTATCGCGATGCGCGCGTTATCGTGCGCGCGCCGAGTGCGTGTCCCGATGACGTGGTGTCGCGCTACATCACGCGGCATCAACGCTGGATCGCCCGTCAGCTCGCGCATTTTGAAACCCTGCCGCCGCCGCGTCCGGCGCCGCAGTATCGCGCCGGCGAAGCACATCTGTACCTTGGACGTGAATACCGGCTCGTGCTGTGTCCGGATCGCAGTTCAAAAATCGTAATCGCGGGCGATGAACTTAAAGTGAGCGGCCTCGCCGCCGCCGATCCGAGTTCAACCGAATCCGCCCTGGCGCGCTGGTATCACACGCATGCGCGAGTGGAGTTCGCCAAAGTTCTCGCGGCCTGTCATGCGCATCCGCGCTTCGCACAGCATCCGTTACCGGCGCTGAAAGTGCGCACGCTGCGCACGCGCTGGGGCACCTTGTGTACGCAACGCGGCATGACGTTGAACTCCGTGCTCATTCAATCGCCACGCGAATGCATTGAATACGTCGTGTTCCATGAGCTCTGTCATCTGAGCTATCGCGGCCATGGGCCGCGGTTCTATCGTTTGTTGAGTTCGGTGCTGCCCGATTGGGAGGCACGCAAACGTCGACTCGAATCTACCATTACGTGGTGAGCCGCCGCGTCATCGTGGTTTAACCACGATGACGAATGCCGTCCGCGACGTTGAAGTCGCCGTGATTGGCGGTGGGCCGGCCGGTCTCATGGCGGCGGAAGCGGCTGTGATCGCCGGTGCGCGCGTCACGGTGTTCGACGGCATGGCCTCGGTGGGCCGCAAATTCCTGCTGGCGGGCAAAGGCGGCCTCAATCTCACGCATAGTGAGCCGAGCGTGCAATTTCCGACGCGCTACGGAACACGGGCGACGCTTCTCAAGCCGGCGCTGGACGCGTTCGGACCGGAGGCGATCCGCGATTGGGCGCTGGCGCTGGGTGTCGCGACGGTGATCGGGTCTTCCGGTCGAGTATTCCCGAGCGACTACAAGGCCGCGACACTGCTTCGTCGCTGGCTTCATCGCTTGCGTGCCCAAGGCGTTCGGTTCGTGATGCGCCGACGTTGGCGAGGCTGGAGCGATGCCGGTGATTGGTTATTCGAGTCGCCCGCCGGGCCGGAATTGGTTAGCGCGCAGGCAGTGGTGCTGGCCCTGGGCGGCGCGAGCTGGCCGCGACTAGGCGCCGATGGCGCGTGGGTTGAAACCCTTAGCGCGCGTGGCGTGGCGGTGGCCCCACTCAAACCGTCGAACTGTGGATTTGAAGTCGCGTGGTCAGCGCATCTGCGTGAACGATTTGCCGGCGCACCGGTGAAGCCAGTGGCTGCCCGTACGGTCGATCGGCCGGCAATACGCGGTGAGTTAATGGTGACGGCTTATGGCGTAGAAGGGGGTGTTATCTACGCGCTTAGCGCGGTATTGCGCGAGCAGATCGCGCTTGTGGGTCGCGCGCAACTCGAACTTGATCTCACGCCGGATCTAGACCTCGCAACGCTTACCCGCGTGCTCGGCGAACCGCGCGGTGCGCGATCGATGGCCACCCATCTTAAACGCAAGGCGCGTATCGATGGCGTCAAATCGGCGTTGCTGCATGAGGTATTATCGCGTACCACCTTTGATGATCCAGCGGCGCTAGCGCGAAGCATTAAAGCGCTGCCGGTCCGACTCACGGCCGCGCGGCCGTTGGCCGAAGCCATCAGCACGGCGGGTGGCATTCAATTTGAAGCGTTGGATGAGCGGCTCATGTTACGCGCCATACCGGGGGTGTTCGCCGCGGGTGAAATGTTGGATTGGGAAGCGCCAACGGGTGGGTATTTGTTGACCGCGTGCTTGGCGACCGGGCATATATCTGGAGCCGCGGCCGCCGCATGGGCGATGCGCGGCCGGGAGGAAAAATACCCGGCATAAGCATGCCACCGTTTTGGCGGGAGCGGATTTATCCGCGAATAGCGTAGCAATAAAGACTCGCTTTTTCTGTGGGAGCGGATTTATCCGCGAATCTTTTGAACCTCCTAAGCGCCCGCCAGGATTCGCCGCTAAAGCGGCTCCCACAGATCAGCTCAGCAGCGTCCTCTTGTGGGAGCGGATTTATCCGCGAATCTTTTGAACCTAAGCGCCCGCCAGGATTCGCCGCTAAAGCGGCTCCCACGGTAACTTCCGATCAGAATAATGCGCTGTCGTTGCGAGCGTGTCGTCTCGAATGCACTGTGCTGCGGAAAAAGAGTCTACGCCGCCACACGTAAATTCGAGCCGTAATTCGCCGGCAACCAAGTATCCAAGCTTAAGAGAAACTCATCAGCCGAATCAAAGCGCTCGTCAGGTTTCTTGGCGAGCAAGATATCAACGATCGGCTGCACGGCTGCCAGTTCAGGCGGAAGGCGCGGCGGTGGCGTATGCAGGTGCTGATACACCAGCGCGGCAGCAGAATCGGCGCGGAACGGCTTACGTCCCGCCAAGAGCTCGTAGAAGATCACACCGGCGCTATAGAGATCGGTGCGTGCATCGACCGGCGCACCCATGGCCTGCTCGGGACTCAGATAACTCGGAGTGCCGACCACGCCGGAGGCGACGGTCAGATCGTGAGTGTCGTGCAAACGTTTGGAGATCCCGAAATCCGCCAGCGCGAGCGAATCGTCCGCGCGAAACATGATGTTGCCGGGTTTGAGATCGCGGTGAATCACGTCGCACGCATGGATGGCTTGCAGCCCGTGCGCGATGCCTCGCATGTAGGCCACCGCGGCGGCCACGGTCAGGCCGGCCTCGAGGCGCTGTTTCAAATCCCCGTGCTGGAAAAACTCCATCGCGATATACCCGTAATCAGAGGTGAATCCTTGGTCGTACACTTTAACGACGTAGGGGTTGTCGATGGCGGCAATGAGTTCTGCCTCGCGCACAAAACGCTGAATGATCACGGGTTCGTCAAGGTGCTGAGTGTCGATCACCTTGAGCACCACGGCCGCCCCATCGTGGAGGCGTTCGGCCAGATAAACGCGTGAAAATCCACCCTGGCCGATCAGGCGGACAAAGCGATGATCGCTGCTATCCATGGGTGGCAAGCCGAAGTGTCGGTTGCGATCGCGCGCATGCCGTAGGTAATCCTTTAGGGGTAGTGTCGCCTCTGGGTTCGCGGCGGCGCGCGGCGTGAGTGCGCCGAGCAGCGCACGCAGTCGTTCGCCGTGTGCATGTTCGCGGCGCAAATAATCCACTGCGCCGGCTTTGATGGCGGCGACCGCCAAATAGTCATCCCCGTTCGCGACTAGGATCGTCGGCGGAAAACCCGGCGCGTCTCGATAGCGCGTCAGCCATTTTATGCCGGCTGGGCCATCGCCCAAATCCTGGCTGAGCAGAGCCGCATCGTAGAGATCTCAGCGAAAATCCGCGGCCGGCAGGCCTTGCTGGTCGGCATCGTATTCGGTGACTTCGATGTCGGGTAGCGTCTTGGCCAAGGCATGACGGACCTGCGCCATGTAGGTTTTTGAGGTATCGATGATGATCAGCTTCATTGCTGATGGAATCGGCGTACTGCCACAAAAGTTTAGGCGAGTGCCCGTACTCTGGATGCGAAACGGTGTTAAATAGCAGTCCTAAATCGCTACGCTGCCGTACCATCGACGGCCGGAGGACGCTTCATGTTCGATCTAACCGCCCTGCACACCATCGCCGACGTGACGCGGATCCAGGCGCGCGAACGCCCGGACCAGACGGCGCAGATCTTCGAAGATCGGTCGGTGTCGTACGCGGCGCTCGATCGGCATACCAGTCAAATCGCGCAAGGGCTCTTGGGGCTTGGGCTATCCCCTCAAGCGCGAGTGGGATTTCTAGGCAAGAACTCTGATCGTTATTTCGAATTACTGCTGGGCGCGATTAAAGCCCGCTTGGTCGTGGTCGGCGTCAATTGGCGGCTCGTCCCACCTGAAATAAGCTATGTGTTGAACGACGCGGCATGTGCAGTGTTGTTTGTTGGCGCCGAATACGTTGGCTTGGTCGACGAACTCCAAGCGGCGTGCCCGAGCTTGCACACCATCATCGTGATGGACGGCGCACAGTCGAATTGGCCGGGCTTCGATGCGTGGCGCGATGCGCAGTCGCCGCGCGATCCCGAATTAACGATTCCGCTTGATGATGATGTGTTGCAGTTATACACCAGCGGGACGACTGGGCATCCGAAAGGCGTGCAGCTAACCCACGCTAATTATCTCTGCACCTTCGCCGCGGCGCAGGCCGCGGGGTGGTCCGATTGTCAGCCCGGCGAAGTAGCGTTGACCTGCATGCCGGTGTTCCATGTCGCGGGGAGCAACATGGGGTTGGTGACACTGGCGCAGGGCGGCACGTCGGTCATCATGAAAGAGGTCGATCCGCTCCGCATTTTGGAATTCATTCCGCGCTATCGCGTGAATCTATTGTTTCTGGTGCCGGCCGCGATCCTTTTCATGTTGCAACATCCGGCGGCGGCGACTACCGATTTTTCGAGCGTGCGCCGCTTGTCTTATGGCGCGTCGCCGATTGCCGAGGCCTTGCTGCTGAAAGCCAAAGCCTTGTTGCAATGCGAATTCATTCAGCTTTACGGACTGACCGAGACCACTGGCGCGGGTGCTTACCTGCCGGATGCCGCGCATGATCCGGCGCGCGGCAAGTTGCGCGCGTGCGGCGTGCCGTATCCCGGTATAAACATTCAAATCATGGACGAACACGGCGCGGCGTTGCCATCGGGCGCCGTGGGCGAGATTGCCATCCAGAGCGGCGTCGTCATGAAGGGCTACTGGAACAAACCCGAAGCGACCGCCAAAGCCATCGTGAAGCAATGGTTTTATACGGGCGATGCTGGTTATTTCGACACCGATGGCTATCTCTACATTCACGATCGCGTCAAGGACATGATCGTCTCCGGCGGTGAAAATATTTATCCGGCGGAAGTGGAAAACGCGCTATTCGGACATCCCGCGGTCGCCGATGTCGCAGTGATTGGCGTGCCGGATGACAAATGGGGCGAGGCGGTTAAAGCCGTTATCGTGCTTAAGCCGGAGACGCCTGCGACGGCCGACGAACTCATCGATTTCGCGCGCTCCCGCATCGCGGGGTATAAGTTACCGAAGTCCGTCGACTTCGCCGCCGCGCTGCCGCGCAACCCTTCCGGCAAGGTCTTGCGCCGCGAGTTGCGCGAACCGTTCTGGGTGGGGATTCAGCGGCGGGTGAACTAGATTAGGGAGCAGGGCTCCCACAAGAACAAGTGCCTATCGCCCCCCGACGCTGATCGCGATGAGGGCGTTGCCGCCGGTCCATTTGTTCCACATGGCATAGCCCGAGACGACATACAACACGCCGTTCGCTACCGCTGGGCCTGGGCCGTTCAACGAACCGCCATGCGCGGCGACGCCGTTGACGGTTTTAAATTCCTGCCGCGTGTCGAGATCCCACAGTACTTTCCCATCGACTGTTGAATAGCCGCGCAGATGACCGTCTAAACTGCCTGAGAACACCACCCCCGGGATACCGGTTACCGCGGCGAGCTGACCGGTGTTGCAGCGATCATGACCGTCGCAGGTGCCGTGAGCCGGTGCAACATGCCACGCCACACTGCCATCGTTGAGGTTCACTGCGCTTAACCCGCCAGCGTCATTGGCCTTTTTTTCCCACGCTTCGGAAATCGCGACATAGGCTTTCTCGTTGTCGACGGCAAAGCCCCATTCAATGCCACCCACGATCCCACCCGCGCCCACGACGGTCTTCCACAGGATTTCGCCTGATGTCGGATTGAGCGCATAGAGTTCGCCGGACTTCTGTCCGGCCAACAATAAGCGCGTGCCGTCGGCGCGCGTGATCAAGACTGGCGAGCTCCCGTAATCGAGATCGGGTCCTTTCGATTTGGGACATGCGACCTGCGCCAGGGGTGACGGATCGGCGCACGCGATGGTGTACGAATCGCCGGCCAAGGTTTGTCGGATCCAGCGGACTTTCCCCGTATCCATCGTGAGCGCCATGATGGCGTCGCTTTCCTTCGCCGGCGGCTCCGAATAACTATCGCCAGTGGTGATGTAGAGCGTGTTGGTGGCCGGGTCGAGCGTAGGCGCGGACCACACTGCGGCGCCCGAGGGACCCCATAGCTGCGTGCCGACGGCATTCTTCGCGCGTTTGCTCGGCGCTTCCGCGATAGTGTGCGTTTTCCAAATTTCCTTGCCGGTTGCGGCATCTAAGGCCATGACGCCGCCCCGAAACGTGCAGCACTCATAGTCCGGCATCGCGCCCGCCACTTCTTCAAGCGAAGACAGCGGTACGTAGAGGCGATTATCGTGATAAACCGGGGTGCCCGTGACGCGAATATGCGGATGCGAATCAGCGACCATCGACCACCGTTCGTGCCCGGTGGCGGGATCAAGTGCATACACTTGGCCGCTTAAATCGCCGAAGAAGAGGTTAATCGAACCGTCGCCGAGTTTGCCGAGCGTAATCGAAGTGCGGATCCCGGCATGCGCTTCATACACCCACAGCGCACAGCCCGCCTCTGCATCAAGCGCAATAAGCAAACCGGAAAACGTGCCAAAAAATAAACGGCCGTCAGCGACTACGGGGTGGCCGGACATGGTGGTAACCGCCGGTACCCCAAACGTCCACTTTACGCCGAGCCTGGCTACATCTTCTGCCGTAAGTCCGGCCCGCGCCGCGGTTTGGAAGCGGGTGTTGGCGAGATTATTACCCCAGCCGTTCCAGCCCGAATCCACGGCGCTGAGTGGCTTCGCCGGTCCCGCTTTGCAGTAAGCAGTAGCCGGGATCGCGGCTGCGCCGGCGGCAAACTCCCCGAGTGATTTCCCCGTGGCAAATTCAGCTACGGCCCGGCGCTCGGCATGCGACAAAGTTCGCGCGTAAGGCGCCATGACGCCTGCGCTAATCGTCGTGAACACGTCGCGCGCCTCTTTTTCCTTTAGGCCCTCGCGCGAGGGCATCCGCGGCAGAGCGCGATCGTGACAGCGGGCGCAATTAGCTTGGAATAGCGTTGCGCCATCATTTTTGAGGGTGTCCGCGGCCTGTGCGGTGAGCGCTGAAACGAACAGGATCAATCCTCCGAGCATACGCATTACCGATCCCCTGTGATTAAGCTGCGGTTCAATGATTGAAAAAACTAGGCGCGCTGATCGCGATATTCGCACCCACGTGGCTCACGGGTTCAACGCCACGCAAAGGCCGGTTGGTCAAAATGCGCGACGCGTGTGGCCTTGCCGAGCAGGCAGACCTCGCGAAATTGATAGAGCAGGGCCGCGGTCGGGGCTGCGATCCAGCTATCACCGACCGGCATACGCATCACGGGGCGAGCCGGATCTTCGCCGGCTTCCAGCAAGGGAGCGTCGTCGCGCAAAAATTCGCGCAAGGGGATGCGGTGGATCGAGTCAACTTCGTGTTGATTGGCGGTTAGCGTGGCCTGTGGCCCAGCCCACACCACGATCGGGGTCATGATGAACCCAGAACGGGTCACGAAGTCATCGAGGCGACCGAGGACTTGGTCTGGGTGCAATTGAAGGCCGATTTCTTCTGCTAATTCGCGTAACGCGGTATCAACCGGCGTTTCGCCACTGTCGATACGACCTCCAGGCAGCGCCCACTGCCCCGCATGATTACGCAATTTCGTCGAACGCCGCGTGAGAATTAGTGCAGCATTGCTGCTCCAAGTCGCAATCTCCGGCAAACCAGAAAGATCGGGACCGAAGGCAGCATCAGTAATGGTGAGCGCGACGGCCGCCGATTTATTGCCGGCATGCGAGGCGGCGGTCGACGTAAACTGCGCGAGTTGATGGGCAATCTTGGATTTAAGGGCGGCATCGCACTCCATGACGACAACGATGCCACAATCGGCGACAGAGGGCCACGGCGGAGCCGTGGCGCGGGTTATAAATAGCTCACCACGAGCTATCCGCGAAATCGTCACTGCTCCCGCCGGCATCGTTGTCCCACGACGCTTGGGCATCTGGCTCAATCCCAAAATCCGGTGACGCATCGCCGGGTGTGTACGATCGATTAGTCTCATCGTCGACGAGGCCTGCCGACGAACTGCGATTGCGATCGCCACCCATCAAGCCGTGGGCGAGCGCTTCGCCTGCGGCGAGTCCGGCACCGATCCCGAGTCCCGTGCCAATGCCGGAAGCGAGACTGGAGCCGAAGCCACCGCCGCTCGGCGCAGAATTGGCGTACGGTCCTGAATTGGCCGGTGCGAGCCCACCGTTCGACCCGAGCGGCGGACTTACCGCGCCGACACTTCGCCGCCGTAACCAATTGATGATCAGCAGCAGTAGAGCGCCGCCGATTAGCAGCGTGCCGATACCGAAATTATTCCCCGCGCGCTTAAACATCATGGGTAGCTTGGGTTCGCTGCTACTGCTAGTTCGTCCCAGCAGGGAATTTAGTTCCGCCACGGCTGCCGGCTTGGCGAACGGTAAACCTGGCGCAAACTGTTCCGCTTTGGCGAGTTCTTCGCGCCCGCGTTCGAGTTGACCTGCTTTGGCTGCTACTTCGGCCGCGACGTAATGCGCTTTGGCGCTGTTCGGACGCGCCGTGAGCACCTCGTCGATCATTTTCTGCGCGTGGTTTAGATCGCCGCTCTGCGCGGCTTCGGAAATTTGATGGATCGTCGGCAGCGCACTGGCAACGGTGGTGAATCCGCAGATGACAATGATTGCTACCGCGCGTAAGGTCCAGCTTAGATTAGGCATGAAGACTCCGTTTACGACAATGAGGACTACCGATCAGACCCGGAATACGTAGCGTGGTTCCGCCGTCGGCTTCTGGCGTTTTCACGCACTAGGACTGCACCGCTACCAAGACGCGATCGGCGAACCCGGCTATGGATTTTACTGTGGCAGCGTTGATGATAGCGGGTTTCGGCGCGGGCTTTATTGACGCGGTGGCCGGTGGCGGTGGCCTTGTGCAGCTGCCGGCATTGCTCGCGATGTACCCCACGCAACCGCTTCCAACGCTCTTTGGCACCAATAAGCTCGCATCGATTTGGGGCACACTGGCGGCTGCCGCCCAGTATACGCGTCGCGTGCGATTACCGTGGGTAACCGTTGCCGTGGCCTTGCTATCGGCGCTGATCTGCGCTTGGTTCGGGGCCCGCGCGGTGAGTGTCTTGCCTGCGACCGGGTTGCGTCAACTGGTGCTGGTATTGCTCGTGTTGGTTGCGCTCTACACCTTTACACGGCGTGATCTAGGGTTACATCACCGTCCATGTTGGTCCGGCGCGGCCGAGGCGGCGAGTGCGGCGTTGATTGGCGCCGGCCTCGGCTTTTACGATGGCATCTTTGGTCCGGGTACCGGCGCGTTCCTGGTGTTCTTTTTCGTACGTGGTCTCGGCTACGATTTTCTGCACGCCTCGGCGGCGGCGAAGATCGTCAACGTCGCGACAAATTTTGCAGCGCTGGCTTTTTTTATTCCGCATGGCCAGGTGCTATGGCTGCAAGCAAGCCTGTTGGCGGCCAGCAATCTTCTGGGATCGCTGCTTGGCGCCCATTATGCGTTACGCCACGGCAGCGAGTTCGTGCGACGCGTATTTTTAGGGGTGGTGATGTTGTTGATCCTCAAACTCGCGCACGACACGTGGTGGCCATAAGTGACGCATCAAATATTCGACGAATCGACCCGGAGGATTACGTGAATAGCGCGGGTCGCGCCTCGCCGCGCATCGGTTATTCGTTTCTAAAACTGATGACGGGTTCGGATCTCGCTAATCGGCGTCTGCCGATGATCGGTTGCGTCTCGCCGAATCCCGGGCCGCTGGTGTGGCTCACCGCCTGCAGCCACGGCGATGAAGTCGGCGGCATCGCCGTAATCCACGATCTATTCCGGCGCTTGCAGCGGCAGTTATTACGGGGCGCGGTGCACGCATTTCCGCTGATGAATCCACTGGGATTCGAAAGCGGTACGCGCAATATCACCATTAGCCGCGAGGATTTGAACCGGTCGTTTCCCGGTAATTTGCACGGCTCGTTGGGCGAGCGGATCGCCGCGCGCATCTTTACGCGGATTCTGGACGCCGCGCCGGACTTGGTGCTTGATTTGCACAATGACTGGATCCGCTCAATCCCGTTCGCGTTATTGGATCCCGCGACCGCGGCGTTGCCAGCCGCCGCGTATGAACGAACCTGTACACTCGCGCGCGAAACGGGGTTGTGCACGATTATTGAAACCGATGCCGTTGAGCATTCACTCACCTATAACCTGTTGGCTCGCGGCATTCCGGCGATTACCTTGGAGCTCGGCGAATCCCGCGTCGTCAACGAAATTCATGTGGTATCTGGAATCGGCGCGATCTGGAATGTCCTCGCGCACCTCGGCTTGGTTGCCCCGTTAACCGAACCTTTTCGCTATCCCTTGCCGCCGCGCTACGCGCAAGGCGACATGCTGCAGTATTCCGACAAACCCGTCGGCTCGAAGAGCGGAATCATTCGTTTCTTGGTTGAACCGGGCACCGAGATCAAAGCCGGTCAGGCTTTCGCGCGCATCACCAACGCGTTCGGTAAACACCAGGAAACGGTCAAGGCCACGCAGGATGCGATTGTGCTCGGCCATTCGGATTCCGCCGCGGTGTTTCCGGGCATGCCGATCATGGCATTTGGAATTGAGGTGTAACCACGCAGCGCGGGAGCCGCTTTAGCGGCGAATCCTTTGACGTCCATTCGCGGCTAAAGCCGCTCCCACGGCAGCCTAACGTTGATCGATCGAACTCGTTGCCGGATCGCGTATTAATTTGCACCCGCGATTTCCACATCGCTATCCAACAGCAAGATGTCACGACTGCGCAAACACACGGTCACGCGCGCACCTGCCGCGAGTTGATAGTCATGAATCACCCGCAGCGGTAGGCGGATCTCGACAGTCGCGTCGGGCAGTCCATCGGGCGTCACCCACACCAAGGCGAGCTCACCCAACGCGACCATCGACTGCACGGTGCTCGGCAGCGGATTTTCAAGATGAGGGCCCCACGGTCGATCAGGTCGTCGCAACAACACATTGCTCGGCAATACCGTCCATTCGCACCGGCCTGACCGGTCGGCGGGTGCGGCCAGTGTTAACCGATACGGCCCCCAGCGCAGCGCCTGCGGATCAGTGGGATCCCATGCGGCCGAGAACTGATTACTGATCCCGAGTAAACGCACGGCGGCGGGCGTCGCGGGGCACGCCAATACAGTCTGAGTGGGACCGTACTGCACGACCTTGCCGTGTTCGATCAAGATCAAGAACGACGCGAGTTGCGCGGCTTCTTCGAGATCATGCGTGACCAGCAGAATCGTCATCGGCGTTTCGGCATGTAGGCGGCGTAGTTCCACATAGAGTTCGCGGCGACTGGGGCGATCGAGCGCCGAGAACGGTTCGTCGAGTAAGACCACCTCGGGGTCGCGCGCCAAGGCCCGCGCCAGCGCCACGCGCTGACGTTGTCCACCCGACAGCGTGCGTGGGTAGCGCTCGGCGTAATCGACCAGCTTGACGCGCGCCAATAACGCGCGCGCGCGGGCACCGCGCATGGCGGGCGACAGATGGGTGAGCGCTGCTTCGACATTGCGGCGCGCAGTAAGGTGTGGAAACAGTCCATATTCCTGCGGTACATAGCCGATCGCGCGGAGTCGGGGTGGAATACAGATCTTCCGCGCACTATCGAACCACACGTCATCGCCCAGGGCGATGCGGCCCGCGCGCGGCACGCGCAGTCGTGCAATGGCGCGAAGGATACTGGTCTTCCCACTGCCGGAGGGGCCGACGAGTCCGGTGATCTGCCCGCGCGGCAGCGCCAGATCGAGCGCGAGTGACGGCTGCTCGTTGTCGATCCTTATCTGTAAGGTCATCGCCGGCTGCGCCGTTCGCCGACACTATAGGACAGGGCGATCGACAGTAATGAAATGCCGAGTAGGGTTAACGCCATCACGCCAGCGGTCGCGGTATTGAACGATTGAACTTCATCGTAGATCGCGATTGAAATTGTTTTGGTCGAACCGGGAATATTGCCACCGATCATCATGACCACGCCGAATTCACCGAGCGTGTGCGCGAATGTCAGTACTGCGGCGGAGATCACGCCGCGCCATGCCAAGGGTAATTCGATCCGCCAAAAGGCCTGCCACGCCGTTAGACCGCAGCACTGCGCGGCTTCGCGAATATCGGCGCTTATGCCTTCGAACGCGCGTTGTACGGGCTGCACCGCGAACGGAATATTGACGATGAAGGAGGCCATGACGAGACCGGTAAAACTGAACGCCAAGGTGGTGCCAGTCAACGCGGTGTACCAACGTCCCACCGGTCCCGCGAAGCTGCACAGGAGGTAGTACCCGAAAACCGTTGGCGGTAACACCAACGGCAGCGCAATCAACCCTTCAAGCCAGGGTTTGCCCCGGCCGTGCATGAAGGCAAGCCCGCGACCGATAAACAAGGCAGACGGTAACAGTAACAGCAGCGTGACCACGCCCAGCAACAACGAGAGCCGCAGTGCCTGCCAGTCCATTACTCGGCCGGCTCAATGCCATTGCGCACGAAGGCGGCGCGCGACGCGTCAGTCTGCAAGAACGCATAGAATGCGATCGCCGTCGGCGTGGCGCCGTTCATCAGTGCCATGCGCTGACGAAGGGGCACTGTTTTATGTAAGTCGCGCGGCAATATCGCATACGCGCCAGCGCCGGAGCGCGCGGCCGGGATCGCGAGCGATAGCGGAATTATCGCGCCATCCGCCGCCCCCGACAGGGCGAACTGCGCGGCTTGCGCGACGTTTTCGCCGAGCACCAGCCGCGGTTCAATTTCCGCATATAACTTAACGCTCTCCAGTACCGCGCGCGCTGCGCGGCCGTAAGGCGCGTGGGCGGGATTAGCGATGGCGAAATGCCGAATGACCTTGGCGGTGAGCGCGGCGCGCAAGCCAGCGAGTGCTGCATCGGGTTGCCAGCGGGCGTTGGCCGGGGCGAACACCACCACGCGTCCACGCCCGTACACGACGCCAGCGTCACGCGCCTTGCCTTGTTTAACTAAGCCGAAAATATAGTCCTCATCCGCCGACAGAAAGAGTTCAAATGGCGCGCCATTGGCGATTTGCTGGGCGAGCTGTCCCGATGAGCCAAACGTAAATCGCGGTAAGGCCTTGGTCTTGGCGGCAAACGCTGACGCCAACTCTATCAGCACGGGTTTTAAGTCGGCGGCGGCGGCGATCGCGGGTGGGTCGGCGGCCGCCATGCGCAATGTCAGCGTCAGACCGATGCCTAGCGCAAAGATCAGGGACGACAGCGGCATTCGTTCATGGTGGTGTTGCATGCTCAACCTCATTAGTCCAACGAAGTCTTAGCGGCGCTACCCGGAATCTCACGCACGAATCGCGGCAGTAGATATCCGGGTACGCGCGCGCTAAGTTGCGCCGCGAGTTGCCGCGCGAGGTCCAGGGCGACCTCAAAATGCGCGGTGCCGCGCACCCGGTCGAGCAAATGTACGTAGTAGGGAAGCACCCCGGCAGCGAACAGCGCCTCGGATAACGCGCGCAAAATTTCAACATCATCGTTAATGCCACGCAGCAGCACTGTTTGGTTGAGGACGGTGATGCCGGCGTCGCGAATTGCCGCACAGGCCGTGCGCACGTCGCTATCTATTTCCTGAGCATGATTGGCGTGAACGACCATCACGCAGGGCACACGTGAGCTGCGCAAGGTATCGAGCAACGTGTCAGTGATGCGGCTCGGCAGGACTACTGGCAGGCGTGAGTGGATGCGCAGGCGTCGCAGGTGGGGAATCGCCGTGAGTTGGGTCACGAGCGCGGCTAAGCGCGCATCGCTCAAGGTCAGCGGATCGCCACCACTGAGAATGATTTCATGCACCGACGGATCACCGGCGATGGCCGCCACGGCGGTGGCCAGATGTTCGCTGCCCACGGCGTCTTGATAAGGGAATTCGCGGCGGAAACAGTAGCGACAATTGACCGCGCAGCCACCGGTAATGACCAGTAATGCGCGGCCAGCATATTTCTGAAGCAAGCCCGGAGTGCGCGTCGCCGCCGCGTCGCCCACCGGGTCGCGTACGAAACCCTTGACGTCGACGAGTTCGTCGGCGCTCGGCAAGACTTGGAGCAATAACGGATCGCGCGGATTGCCACGTTGCATGCGTTTGGCAAACGGCCGTGGAACCCGAAACGCAAAAGATCTTGCCGCCTCAACGTCGAGCCCGGCATCGCAGCTCAGCCCTAAATCTCGCAGCAGGTCGCCGGGTCGCGTATAGGCACACCGCAGCTCGTGCTGCCATAGGGGCGATTCAACGCGCGATAGATTAAATGGCAAGGTGTCGGTACCTGGGACGAATGGGGCCGTGTCGAAGTCGGCGCAACCGCGGGCAAGCGTTTTATTTGGGTAACTTCGCGCTATCATACGCCGCCTTTTCCTGAACCGAGTTGCATTCTAATGGCGTCCTATAGCACGAACCAATTTAAACCTGGCCTCAAGATCATGATCGACGGCGACCCGTACAACATCGTCGACAATGAAATGGTTAAGCCCGGTAAAGGCCAGGCGTTTAATCGCGTCAAGGTTCGCAACCTGCTTTCGGGACGCGTTATCGAACGAACTTTTAAATCGGGCGATAGCGTCGAGGGCGCCGATATCGCCGAATTCGAAATGCAATTTCTTTATTCCGATGGAGAAGCCTGGCATTTCATGAATCCCACGACCTTTGAACAAATTCAGGCCAGCGGCGCCGTGGTCGGCGACGTGGGACAATGGTTGAAGGGGCAGGAAATGTGCAGCATCATGCTTTTCAACGGCGAACCGATCGGGCTAACACCGCCGAATTTCGTGGTGCTGAAAATCACTCAGACCGATCCCGGCATCCGCGGCGATACCGCTACTGGCGGCACCAAACCGGCGACCATGGAAACTGGCGCAATCGTGCGCGTGCCGTTGTTTATCGAAGAAGGCTCACTGCTCAAGATCGATACGCGCACGGGCGAGTATGTGTCGCGCGCCAAAGAGGAATAGCGTCTCGGCTCCATAAAATGAACCACTGGCAGCCGACCGCGAGTCTCGAAATCCTCCGGCGGCGGGCCATCTGTTTGCACCGCATTCGAGAATACTTTGTGGCCCAAGGCGTGCTCGAAGTCGAAACCCCGTTGCTCGCACGCTGCGGCACGACCGACCCCGCGCTCAGCAGCTTCGCGGTACTCGATCCGGATGGGAGCCAACGCTTCCTCCAAACCTCGCCCGAATTCGCCATGAAGCGCCTGCTCGCCGCCGGTAGCGGCGATATTTATCAGATCGCGCATGCCTTTCGGCGCGAAGAGCGGAGCTGCCTTCATCTCGAAGAATTTTCGATCGTCGAATGGTATCGCGTTGGGTTTGATCACCATCAGTTGATGGATGATGTTGAAGGCTTGTTGCGCGCGGTAGGGTTCAGGCGCGAGATCAAACGCGACACCTATGCAACGCTTTGCGAGCGTTTTGCAGGACTCAATCCGCATACCGCATCCACCTCAGCGCTGGCTGAGTACGCTAGACAAAGTGGTGCCCAGGTTAGTGCGGCCGATCGCGACGATCGCGCCTTGCTGCTTGATCTGCTGTTCGGCTGCGGCGTGCTACCGCGACTCCGCGCCGCCGGTGCGTTATTGATCCACGACTTTCCACGCGAGCATGCCGCGTATGCCAAGTTGACCAACACCAAGCCGCCGGTGGCCGAACGTTTCGAATTGATTATCGGTGGCGTGGAAATCGCAAATGGATTCCATGAAGTCACCGCACCTGACGAACAGGCCGCGCGCCATGCGCGCGAAAACCAACTGCGCCAGATGCGTGGCTTGCCGGAGATGGCAATCGATTCGGCGTTATTGGCGGCACTCAGTGCCGGCTTACCGCCGTGCGCTGGCGTTGCCATCGGATTGGACCGCTTGCTGATGGTGCTCGAGTCGAGCACCGATATCGCGAAGGTGGTCGCGTTCGGCGGCGGCTAGCAAGTAAGCAGCCGCTTCTTAAACGCGTGACAACTCGCCGTTGCGAGAAGCCGCAGGCGAGGCACCAATCCAGTGGGCGCGAGAAAGGTGACGAGAGCATTAGGGCGCCACGCGTCGTTTTTTTTATTGCTAAGCTGATTTGTGGGAGCCGCTTTAGCGGCGAATCCTAGCAGGCGCTTAGGTTCAAAAGATTCGCGGCTAAAGCCGCTCCCACAAGAGGACGCCGGAGAGCTGATCCGCGGGAGCCGCTGTAGCGGCGAATCTCAGATGAGGCCCTTTCGCGGCTAAAGCCGCTCCCACAAAAAGTTGCCGGAGTTGCCGCCACCTAACGCAGCAACCCCTCAACCCCATCCGCATTTTGGCTCAAGCGTCGAAGCAGCGCCTTGGCGTCATTTTTCGCGTCAAACTCATGGTCTTCTTTGAGTACGCTCGTAAGCAGATCGCGGGCCTTGTCCTTGGCGCCAGCTTCGGCCAGCGCGTGTGCATAGTGATAGGCAATGGTCGGTTCGGCGGGCGCGAGCGCGTGCGCTTGCTCGACGAGTTTGAGACCACGCTGCACTTCATTGCGTTGGACCAGAATCCAACCCAGCGTATCGGCGGTTTCTGGACTATTGGGCAGCACGGCGTGCGCACGTTCGGCATAGTCCATTGCACGGCTATCGCCGGCACGGTCATAGAGCCACGCCAAATTATTCAGGGCGACCGGATCGGCAGGGGCGGATTTCAGCACGGCTTCAAATTGCGCTTGAGCATCGTTCAGGTCACCGCTCGCGAGCCGTAACGATCCGAGCGTCTGACGCACCAGATTATCGGTGGGGTGGGCGCTAACCCACAAGCTTAATTCCTGGATCGCGGCGCTGATCTTCCCGTCGACTCGCAGCGCGTCGCTAAGGCGCATCAGCGACGCGCGCGTCGGCGCTTGCGCATGAACGCCGCGCAATATCCGGATCGCCTCGTCGTGTTTGTTTTGCGCGAGCGCGAGCTCTGCCGCAGCGTTATCGGCCAGGGGCTGATCGGGCTGTGCCGTGCGTAGGCGCGCGATGAACGCGGTGGCGGCGGCGTAATCATGTGCCTTCAGTTCAAGCGCGAACGAACCGAGTAGTGCCGGCACGTCATTTGGGTGATTCTGCAGGACTTCACCAAAATAGCCGCGCGCGGCTTTCGCGTCGCCCGTTAATCGCGCGGCTTCGGCTAGCAGCATAGTCGCCTGATCGAGTGTCGGCGCGTCTTGATGCAAACCGGTCAGCACTTTTTGCGCCTCGGAGGCGCGGCCGGCGACCAACAGCGTCTTTGCCCACTGCAACCGATTGGGAATCGCGCGTGGCGCGATTGCGTAGGCTTCTGCGGCGATTTTGAGCGCAGCGTCGCGCTGGCCCTGATACAGCAAGCGGCCGGCGAGCAGCCAACGCGGCGTGGTGGCGCGTGGGTTCGCGGCTGCTGCGTCCTGCAAGAGCTTGACCGCAGCGTCGATCTTTCCCTCGCGCTCGTTTAATGCGGCCAGCGCCAAGGCGGCGCTGGTGTATGCGGGGTCGGCTTTTAACGCGGCTTCGAGCTGCGTGCGGCCACGATCTAGGTCTTTGTCAGCGAGCGAAAGCAAGCCCAGATTGGCGAGCGCTGGGGCAAATTTCGCATCAAGTTGCACGGCTTTTTCGAATGCCTGCCGTGCGGCGGGGCGCGCGCCGGCTTTGAGGTGGGCGACACCGAGTAGATTGTAGGCCATCGGATCTTGGGGGCGCAGGGCGACCAAGGCTTGTGCGGACTCGAGTGCTGCGTCGCCGGCGCCTTGCAATAATTGCGCGTAAGTCAGCAATTGCCGGGGGGTGGCGCTGGTGGGATCGCGCGCCGTCATTTTCTCGAGTTCCGAGATCCCTTCCGCTGATTTTCCGCCGAGGATTTCACTCATCGCGCCCTGCGCTTGGAGCAGGCTCGATTCCGGTGCCAGAGCCTGTGCCTGCGCCAGGAATTCGCTCCCTTTTTTGGTATCACCGACTGCGAAATACGCATAACTCAAGAGCGCGATCGCGCCCGCGTCAGGCGGGTTGACTTTGAGCACAGGACTGAGCGCCGTGAGTGCGTCCGACGCCCGGCCTTGTTTAAGCAGGATGGCGCCCAGCAATTTGGCGGCCGCAGCTTGCCCGGGATAATTCGCGTCAAAGGTTCGAATATTGGCTTCGGCCTGATTGAGTTTGCCTTGGCGAAAAGTGGCGTCTGCCATCATCAATAACGCTTGCGGGTGTTTAGGCGCCGCCTTTAATACGTCGACCAGCATCAGTTCAGCTTGCGCCCAATCTTTTTTGGTATACGCGAGCCAGCCTTGGAGATAGCGCGTGCCGATCAGCTTCGGCGCCACTGCCACCAGATATTTAATCGTCAGCGCCGCTGGCTCTATTTTGCCCTGGGCGAGTAACGCTTCGGCCAAGCCCGCGAGCGCGCCAGTTTTATCGGTGGCGTGTTCGAGCGCACGGCGATAACTGCTTTCGGCGTCGCTCGGGTGTCCGCTAAACAGCGCGATTTGGCCGCTCAATTGAAGGGCGTCGACCTGGTTGGGGTCGAGCGCCAACGCGGCGGCCACGGCCGTGGCCGTGCCGTCCAAATCTTTCTGCGACAGGGCGAGTTTGGCGGTGGCGAGGTGCAGGCTTGGGTCAGTGATGTTTTTCGCACTGGCGGCGGCCAGTATTTCCTTCGCCGCCTGCGGTTCCCCGAGGCCAAGTTTGGCCTGCGCTTTTAAGGCGACTAACTCGGGCGTTTCTGCGCCCGGTACGGCGGCGAGGTCGACGAGGGCTTTGGCGAAATCGTGGGTGGCGAGACGCGCCTTAATCAGGTCGAGCGCTAGCTCTGGATGCTGACGCCGTAACGGCTCGGCGGCCTCGAGTTCCTTAACCGCAGCCGCCGCTTGACCGAGGGCCAGATAGACCTGGCCAAGGCGCCAGCGTGCTTCGAAGCGCTCAGGCTCGCGTTGCAAGACATTTTTGTAATTGATAACCGCGTCCTTCAGCTTGCCCGCGTGGCGCGCAGATTCGGCGGCGGCAAAGAGTTCTTGAGTGTGCGGGGTGTGATAGTAACGCCAGGCGCCGAAGGCGCCGGCGGCAAGCAAACCTGCGCCCAGGAGGCCTCCGAATATTTTTAAGCGCCGTGTGCGGCGACGCTGGTGCCGCGCGGTCATCACGCGGTCGGGCGCGGATTCGTTATCAACATTGCGTGTCTCCGATGTTCAACCTAGCATCACGGGATAGCGAGTCGAGATTATTCCAACTCGGATCGGTTGTCGCGTCAATTCAGCCCGTTATAGAATTTTTCAAATGCATCACCTTATCGTCACTGCAAACCCCCGTCGCGCATGAATGTCTATGCCGTCGATAAACTCACTGCCGAAGCCCGGCGGCTGGCGGCCGAATATCGACGGGTGACCGGCAAAACGCTGCCGTTGAGTGGCGAGATTGCGGTTAACGATGCCATCCGCCTGCTGCGGCTTGAGCCACCCGCGCTGCCCACCGCCGGTTATGATGCCATGCGGCAGCACGCGGAGCGCACGGAGCTGATCCAAATCAAGGCGCGGGTGGTCTTTGACGAGCTTAAGGGGCCGCACCGGCTGGGCGAGCTCAAGCTCGATAAGCCGTGGGATACCTTGCTGGTGGTGTTGATGAACGCTGACTACGAGCCCGTGGAAATCTACAGTCTCGGTCGCGCCGAAGTGATCGCCGCGCTCGAAGATCGCAGTCCCCAGCAGAAAAGCAGCCTAACTGTCGCGCGCGCGAAGCGGGTGGGAACCCTGGTCTGGACCGTGGCCCATGGGCCGACGCCCGGCCCTCTGTCATTGGACAAGGTCAGGTAACGCTGGCTAATGTGCGGACAATTGCTGCGATCGACGCGTTAGGACCGGCTGGCCCGTTCGCGAGCCGACTCGCGGGATTTCAGCCACGTGCCGCGCAACAGGCGATGGCGGAAATGGTCGCGACTGCCATCGCCGAACGCGGTCACGCCGTGTGCGAAGCCGGCACCGGCACGGGCAAGACCTTGGCCTATTTGGTGCCGGCAGTTCTGGCCGGCCGCCGCACCCTCGTTAGCACGGCAACCAAGACCCTCCAAGATCAGCTCTATCAACAAGACCTGCCGCTGGTGTTGGAGGCGCTGGGTAGCGCGCTGACACCAGCGCTACTTAAGGGGCGAGCGAACTATCTGTGCCTGCATCGGTTAGCCCAGGCTGAGGGTGAGCCGACGCTGTGGCCGGAAGATCGCGTGCTCTTGGCGCAGGTAACCGGTTGGGCGCGGGCGACGACGATCGGGGATCGCGCTGAGCTTAGCGCCGTGCCCGAGGAGGCAGCGCTGTGGCCGTTGGTGACGTCGACCGTCGACAATTGTTTGGGTCAAAGCTGTCCACAGTTTGAACCATGTTTTGTGGTGAAGGCCCGGCGCGCCGCCGCCGCCGCCGATATCGTCGTCGTCAACCACCACTTGTTGTTCGCGGACATGGCACTGCGCGAGGAGGGGTTTGGCGAGTTGCTCCCCACCGCGCAAGTCGTGATCGTCGACGAAGCGCATCAGCTTCCCGAACTCGCGGCGCAGGCTTTTGGGCATACTGTGTCCAGTCGCCAGGTGCGCGAACTGGGTCGCGATAGCGACCGTGCCGCGCTCAGCGAAGCCCCTGATATGCCCGCCTTGCGCGAGACCGCACGAGCGCTCGAGGCAGCGCTAATCTGGACGCAGCATGAATTGGGACGCTATCAAGGCCGAATCGATCGCGACACGCTGCTGCACGATCAGCCGGCGCGCGACTCGTTCGAGAAAATTCGTGCAGCCTTGGTGTTGTTGGAATCTGCACTGGAAGTTGCCGCGGAGCGGGGCGTGGAGCTTATGCGCTGCTTTGAGCGCTGCGTGTTACTGCGTGCACGGCTCGGCGCCTTTGAAGCCGAAGACGATGACCACGTGCATTGGGTTGAAGTATCCCACCGTGGATTTGTCGTGCATTCGACGCCGCTGGTGGTGGCCGATCAGTTTCACGCACGGCTCGAACAATCGGCGGCGGCGTGGGTGTTTTGTTCCGCGACGTTGGCGGTGGATGGCGATTTCAGTCATTTTCGGCGCGAGCTTGGTGTTCACCACGCGCAGGCGGTAGCCTGGCCAAGTCCGTTCGATTTCGCCCAACAAGCGCTGCTGTATCTGCCGCCAATGACGGCGACGCCGAATAGTAGCGAGTATCTCTCCGCGGTCGCTGACGTCGCCCTCAAGGTAATCAACTTAAGCCGCGGCCGCACGTTCTTGTTATGTACAAGCTATCGCGCGCTGAACCACTACGCAGGTCCGTTACGGGCCGCGCTGAATTATCCGGTGCTCGTGCAAGGCGAAGCGCCGCGTGCGACGTTGCTGGCGGAGTTCAAGCGCCTGGGCAATGCGGTGTTGATTGGGACAGCCACTTTTTGGGAGGGGGTCGATGTGCGCGGCGACGCACTGTCGTGCGTGATCATCGATAAGTTACCGTTCGCCACGCCAGACGATCCGGTCCTTCGGGCACGCGTAAAACGGCTGGAAGCAGCGGGTCAAAACGCCTTTACCGCTTATCAAATACCGGTGGCGGCCATTAGCTTGAAACAAGGCGCCGGACGGTTGATCCGCGACGTCCAGGATCGCGGGGTGTTAGTGCTATGCGATCCGCGGCTTCGATCGCGCGGCTACGGCAAAACCTTTCTGCGTGCGTTACCGCCGGCGCCGGTGACTACCGATTTGGCGGCGGTTGAGGCGTTTTTTAAAATCGATGCAGAGATTGACGGAAGAGCAGGCTAACCTTGAATGGCGCAGTGCCGTGCGCTGCCGGCTGGATCCTTTGGCGGCTTACGCTTCGCGATTCATCCTTGAATCCCGAAGCTATCGCGCGCGCTACGTTATGCCATCCATGACTAAATCCATCCAACTCGATAGAATTTGCGAACACCTAAATCATGCAGAGAGCCCAATGAGCAAGAGAATGCTGGGCGATATCGCCATCGATATCGCGATTGAAATCCCAGTAGATGATGGATTTCCGGCCGAAATGCTGGTGCCGGACTTTAAAACCGAATTGGTCGATGCCAATCGCGATTTACTGATGCCGTTTTGTATTAACCCGAAAACCCAGGGCTTAAAACTCAGTATTCACACCTGGGTCGTCAAGACGGGGCATCACACGATCCTTATCGACACTTGCAATGGCAATCATAAGAATCGTCCGACGTTCGAACTCGCCCATCAATTGAACACGCCGTACTTGGAACGACTCGCGGCGGTCGGTGTGCACCCGGAAGAGGTCGATATCGTGCTGTGTACGCATTTGCATGTGGATCATTGCGGCTGGAATACCCAACTCAAGAACGGAAAATGGGTGCCGACCTTTCCCAAAGCGAAATACATTTTCTCGCGCCAGGAATACGACCAATGGAACCCGGCGAACCCGGATTGTTCCAAGAACCCAGTCAACGAGGGGGTCTTTAACGACAGCGTGTTGCCAGTGGTCGAAGCGGGACAGGCGCAAATGATCGAAGGGAACCACACGTTAGACGATCAGATGCATATCGAGCCTGCGCCTGGTCATACCCAAGGCAGCATCGTAGTCAAGGTGCATTCCAAAGGGCAACACGCGTTATTTGCCGGCGACACCATGCATTCGCCGGTACAGATCCTGCGTCCTGACTGGAGCAGCGGATTCTGCGATATGCCGGAGCAAGCCGCACAAACTCGCCGCAAATTGCTCGAGCATTGCGTAGAGAAGAATGCACTCCTGATGCCCGCCCACTTTCCGCCGCCGCACGCGGTGCGGGTCACGCCCAAGGGCGAATATTTCACGTTTACCCCGGAGTAGGATATGCGCGAGCGCTTAGCCGCCAAGGCGATCACCATGCTCGCGTTACAAGACGAGATGAATTCGCGGGTCGATCCGGATTGGATCACCCGTGAGCGCGAGTGGTATCGCGCGATCTGGATTGAATGCGCCGAGCTCATGGATCATTACGGTGGCTGGAAATGGTGGAAGGCGTCGATCAAGGATGTCGAGCAAGTCATGCTCGAAGTGGTCGACATCTGGCATTTCGGGCTCAGCATGCGAATAAGTGCTGATCGCAAGCACGCGAGCGCGGCGGTACAAATTGCCGATGAGTGGCTGCGACCGCTTGCGAGTCGGGGCTTTTTGCGTGATGTCGAAACCTTAGCCGCGACGGCGCTATCCGAGCAGGTCTTCTTGGTCAGTGCCGTACCCACGTTGCTCGCCGATATCGGCCGCGGCTTTGACGATCTCTACCGCAGTTACGTGGGCAAAAACGTGCTCAATTTTTTTCGGCAGGACCACGGCTACAAAGACGGCACCTACCGGAAAACCTGGCACGGACAGGAAGACAACGAGCACCTGGTTGAAATCGTAACCGCGCTCGACGCCGATAGTGCCACCTTTCGACGGGATGTTTACGCTGCGCTTGAATCGCGTTATGCGACGGTGACAACGGCTTAAGGAAAACAAAAATCACACTTTTTGTTTTCCGTACTCTGAAAAGTCCAGGAGGGACTTATTCAGAGTTTCCTTAAAGGGCTTTGCGGTGCGTCTCCCGGAATGATCTTCAGGAAACGGACGGTCCTCTTGTGGGAGCTGCTTTGAGCTTCGAATCTTTTAAGGCTTACAACCTAAAGCAGCCAGGATTCGCGGATAAATCCGCTCCCACAATACTGAGTGCCGGGTGCTCCTCTTGTGGGAGCCGCTTTGAGCTTCGAATCTGGATTGAAGCTGGGTTCCATTCGCGGCTAAAGCCGCTCCCACCAATCGCGAATTATCCAGGTTCGTGGGCGCATAACCTAATTCCCGACTCACGGCACAATTCATTTATTTGCCGCTCGGCAAGGCTTCCAAATACCGATCCGCATCGAGCGCCGCCATGCAGCCCGAACCGGCCGAGGTCACGGCCTGCCGATAGATCGCGTCCGCGCAATCGCCCGCCGCGAACACGCCAGGGATACTGGTGGCAGTGGCAAAGCCGTCGGTGCCGCTGCGCACGTTGATATAGCCGCCGCGCATATTGAGCTGACCGGCGAAAATATCGGTGTTGGGCTTGTGCCCAATCGCGATAAACAGACCGTGCAGCGGGATCTCCTTGGTGCGCGTGCCGGTTGCCTCGCGAATGCGCATGCCAGTGACGCCGCTGGCGTCGCCGAGAACTTCATCGAGGGTGTGATTCCATTCGATCGCGACTTTGCCGGCGTCAACCTTGTCGAACAAACGCCGCGCCATGATTTTTTCGGCTTTGAACGCGTCACGCCGATGAACCACTGTGACATGCGAGGCGATATTGGAGAGATACAGCGCTTCCTCGACCGCAGTATTGCCGCCGCCGATCACCGCTACCGGTTTATTGCGATAAAAGAATCCATCGCAAGTCGCACACGCCGAGAGCCCTTTGCCTTTAAAAGCGTCTTCCGACGGCAGGCCCAAGTACTTCGCGGCGGCCCCGGTCGCGACGATCAAGGCGTCGCACGTGTACGTGCCTTGATCGCCGGTCAAGGACAGCGCACCCGGCGTTAATTGCACGATGTGGATGTGATCGTTGATCAGCTCGGCGCCAAAACGCTCGGCATGCGCCTTCATGCGGAGCATGAGGTCCGGTCCCTGCACGCCATCAGCATCGCCCGGCCAATTATCGACATCGGTGGTCGTGGTCATTTGTCCACCGAGTTCGAGACCGGTGATCAACACCGGATTGAGCGCGGCGCGCGCGGCATACACCGCTGCGGTATAACCCGCGGGGCCCGAACCTAGAATCAGCAAACGAACGTGACGTGAAGTCGACATAGGGCGAACCAGCGAGGTGAGGTTGTTATACTGCGCGGCGAGTTTAGTGACCGCGTGCTCGTTTTCCAAGCGGCAACCCTGACCTGCCTCAAGCCCGAAGGAACCCACCCATGAATTTGCCACCGCGTATGCGTGCGATTGAGATCAAGGAACCCGGCGGCCCAGAAGTACTGCGCTTGACCGAAGTCGATACACCACAACCCCGCGAGGGTGAGGTCGTGATCAAGGTGGCGGCCGCTGGTGTTAATCGGCCGGATTGTTTGCAACGCGCCGGCCACTATGCCGTGCCACCCGACGCCAGCCCGTTGCCCGGTCTCGAAATTGCGGGAGAGGTGGTCGCGCTCGGGGCCGGCGTCACGCGTTGGCAGGTGGGTAACAACGTAGTAGCCCTAACGCATGGCGGCGGCTATGCGGAATTTTGTCGGGTGGCGGCCGGGCATTGCCTGCCTTGGCCAGTTGGCTTATCGGCGGCGGAGGCCGCGACCTTGCCAGAAACGGCGTTCACCGTGCACTACAACTTATTTACCCGCGCTGGCCTCGCCCGCGGCGATACGTGCCTGATTCATGGGGGCAGCAGCGGTATCGGGACGACCGCGATTCAACTCGCCAGGGCGCGCGGCGCGATGGTCATCACCACGGTCGGCAACGCGGCAAAGCAAGCCTATTGTATGGAGCTGGGCGCTGATCACGCCATTAATTATCAAACCGAAGATTGGGTCGCGGTGGTCAAAGAGATCACCGCGGGGCGCGGCGTCGACGTAGTGCTCGACATGGTCTGTGGGCCTTACGTCGAAAAGAACCTCGGGCTGCTGTGCGCCGATGGGCGCTACGCGATGATCGCGTTTCTCAAAGGGCCGCGGGCCGAAGTTAACTTTGGACCGCTGCTGTTGAAGCGCCTAACCATCACCGGCTCGACTCTGCGCCCGCAGTCGGTGGCGCAAAAGGCCGCGATCGCGAGCGCCGTCGAGGCCGATGTGTGGCCGTTACTTGCCAGCGGCAAACTGCGCAGCCAGGTGTTTCGTACCTTTCCACTGGCCGACGCCCGTGCCGCACATGTGCTGATGGAATCGAGTGCCCATATGGGAAAGTTGGTCCTGCTCACCTAGCGGTCTGCGATTAGTTCTCGAATCAGGCAGCAAATTACAGCCCAAATAGCAAAAATCCGGCATAATCCGGCCCCCGCAGGCCACGGGTCTCGGCCTAGCAATTACGGAGGACAACACGCGTGCGATCGTCGTATCTATTTACCAGCGAATCGGTTTCTGAAGGCCATCCAGACAAAGTCTGCGACCGGATTTCCGATGAAGTCGTCGATGTTTATTTTCGCGAAGCCGCGGCGGCAGGGCTCGATCTCGGGCAGATCCGGGTCGCGTGCGAAACCTTGGCGACCACTAATCGAGTGGTCATCGCCGGCGAAACTCGAGGCCCCAACACCATCACGCCGGAGCTAGTCACGCATCTCGCGCGCCTGGCCATTAAAGATATCGGTTACGAACAAGACGGCTTCCATTGGGAGCGCGCGCGCGTCGAAGTGTTGTTGCATGCGCAGTCCGCGGATATCGCCCAGGGCGTCGACGCCGGTGGCGATAAAGACGAAGGCGCGGGCGACCAAGGGATTATGTTTGGTTATGCGTGCACCGAAACCGAAGACCTGATGCCCGCACCGCTGTATTACGCCCACCGCATCCTGCAATTGCTCGCCACTGCCCGCAAAACCGGCGAAACCCAGTTGTTAGGTCCGGATGCGAAAAGCCAGGTAACGGTTCGCTACGACAACGGCAAACCCGTGGGCGCCACGCAAATCGTCGTGTCCACGCAGCATCTCGACGCTAAAATGAGTTCGCACGATGTGCGCTCCATCGTCGAGCCGTATGCGCGGAAGGCGTTACCCGACGGCTGGATCACCAAGGACACGGTGTGGCATGTCAATCCAACTGGCGCCTTTGTCATCGGCGGGCCGGACGGCGACTGCGGACTGACGGGTCGTAAAATCATTGTCGATACCTATGGCGGCGCGGCGCCGCATGGCGGCGGTGCGTTCTCGGGCAAAGATCCCTCGAAGGTCGATCGCTCGGCCGCCTACGCGGCGCGTTATTTGGCGAAAAATGTCGTCGCCGCCGGCTTGGCGGAGCGCTGCACGATTCAATTATCGTACGCCATTGGGGTCGCCAAACCGCTGTCCCTGTACGTCGATCTACATGGCACCGGAAAAGTCGAAGCCGCCAAGCTCGAGACCGCCTTGGGCGAGGTCATGAGCCTTACGCCACGCGGGATCCGAACCCATCTGAAATTGAATCGGCCAATTTACGCACGCACGGCGGCCTATGGCCATTTTGGCCGCAAGGCCGAGGCCGACGGCGGTTTTTCCTGGGAACGAATCGATCTCGTTGACGCGCTGAAACGCGCCGTCGCCTAGGCGCCGAAGATTATCCAACCGAAGGATCAAGGATCAGCATGAAAAATGTTTCTGCATTGATGAAAAGCACCCCCGATTATATGGTGAAAGATATAGCGCTCGCCGACTCCGGGCGCATCGAGCTCGAACTCGCCGAACAGGAAATGCCGGGGTTGCTGGCAATGCGCGAGGAATACGGCAAGTCAAAACCGCTGAAAGGCGCGCTGATCACCGGATCGCTGCACATGACCATTCAGACCGCGGTGTTGATCGAAACGCTACAAATTCTCGGTGCCAAAGTGCGCTGGGCGAGCTGTAATATCTTCTCGACACAAGATCACGCGGCGGCCGCGATCGCCAAAAACGGTACACCGGTGTTCGCCTATAAAGGCGAGACGCTGGAAGAATATTGGGACTATACCGATCGTATTTTGGATTGGGGTAACGGCCGCGGCCCGAACATGATTTTGGACGACGGCGGGGATGCGACCTTGTTCGTGCATCTCGGCTACAAGGCCGAAACCAATCCGAAAGTGCTCAATAATCCGAAGAATCCCGAAGAAGAAGCGCTCTACGCGCAGCTCAAAAAGTCGCTCAAGCGCGATCCCAAGCGCTTTCATCGCATCGCCCCAGAGATTCGCGGCGTCACCGAGGAAACGACCACCGGCGTGCATCGCCTGTATCAAATGCACGAACGCGGCGAGCTGTTATTTCCGGCGATGAATGTCAACGATTCGGTGACCAAATCGAAATTCGACAACCTCTATGGCTGCCGCCATTCGTTGGTCGATGCCATCAATCGGGCGACCGACGTCATGCTTTCGGGCAAGGTCGCGGTGGTTGCCGGCTATGGCGATGTCGGTAAAGGCTCATGCCAGTCTCTGCGTGGGCAGGGCGCGCGCGTGATCGTGACCGAAATCGATCCGATCTGTGCGTTGCAGGCCGCGATGGAAGGCTATCAAGTCATGGCCATGGATGACGCGTGCAAGATTGGGGATCTGTTTGTGACGACCACGGGCTGCTGTGACGTGATCACCGAGCGGCACATGAAGCAAATGAAGGATCTCGCGATCGTCTGCAACATCGGGCATTTCGATAGTGAGATTCAGGTCGAAAAGCTCCGCAAATACAAGTGGCACGATATCAAGCAGCAAGTGCATCGCGTGGAATTTCCGAGCAAGCGCAGCATTATTCTGCTAGCCGAAGGCCGGCTGGTAAATTTGGGATGTGCGACCGGTCACCCGAGTTTTGTGATGTCGAATAGCTTCACCAACCAAACCATCGCGCAGATCGAACTCTATGAGCGTACGAAGCACTATCCTGTCGGCGTTTACACCCTGCCTAAATTGCTGGATGAGAAAGTCGCGCGTTTGCACCTGAAGAAGATCGGCGTCGAACTTGAGGTGTTAACCAAAGACCAAGCGGAATATCTGGGCGTGCCGATGACGGGGCCGTATAAATCGTCGCATTACCGTTATTGAGATTGCGACCCGCGGGCTAAACGGGAGGCGTCCCATGCTGCGAAACTCATCCGAGCGCTATGGGCTCGTCGCCAAAACGCTGCATTGGCTGCTAGCTATGCTGATCCTGAGCTTGATCGGGATCGGCTACTATATGGTCGGGCTGACGTATTTTGATCGCTGGTATAACGCCGCGCTGGCGTGGCACAAGGCGCTCGGAATCACGGTGCTGGCGCTGGCCGTGGCCTTTATCGGCTGGAAGGCGAGTTCAATCGCGCCCGCCTACCCGGCGTCCTTGAGCGCTTGGCAGCGCAGCGCGGCGACGGGCATGCATCACCTGCTGATCTTGCTGATGCTGGTTATCCCAATCAGCGGGTATGTGGTATCCACTTCGGCGGGGAAAGCGGTCGGGATTTTTAACTGGTTTGAGATCCCGGCGTTATTGCCGGTCAGTGACGCCCTGCGGGACGCAGCGATCCGCGTGCATTTCTGGGCCGCCTACGGCGTGGGGGTGCTGGCCGCCGGCCATGCGGCGGCCGCACTCAAACATCATTTCATTGATAAGGACGGGATCCTAAAGCGCATGTTGTAGCGCCCGGCCGCCTTATTTTTTCTTGATCCCTTCGACAAACAAATCGAACTGCATGGTTTCGGCGCTTGGCCCCAGGTTGTAGTTGATCCCGAAATCGCCGCGTTTCAACGTGGTGGTGCCGGTGAATCCCGCGCGATAGCCACCCCAGGGGTCATCGCCTTCGCCGACCGCTTTCACGTCAAGCGTGACGGGTTTAGTGACGCCGTGCAGCGTCAGTTCCCCTTCGAGCTTGCCGGCCGTGGCGTCGCCGGTGAACTTTGTGCTTTTGAACGAGGCATCAGGAAACTTTTCGACTTCGAGAAAATCCTTGCTGCGAATGTGCTTATCCCGCTCGGCCCAATTGGAATCGATGCTTGCGGTTTTGATGGTCAGCGCAATGTTCGAAGCCGCTGGCTTCGCCTTATCCCACTGCAGGGTTCCCGCGAAATCATTGAAGCGCCCGTTAAGTACGCTGTAGCCGAGATGTGAAATTCGAAATTGGATAAAAGAATGACTTAAATCGATGGTGTAATCCGCGGCGATGGCGGGAGTGGTGGCCAGGGCCAACGCAAACGCGCAACCCGGCAACCGCAGGAACTTGGCTACCTGCATGACATAAACCTCCTGTGTGCTGTAACGATTCAAAATGCTGGCGCACGACCCCGTGATCGAGCGCGCATAGCGTCGACTATTTTCGACGCCGCTGCAACGAGCGCGCCGGTTTCCGGGTACAATTCCACCTGCCGTCATTCGCTTTATTCATGCCCGCGATGCCACTTTATCTGTACAACTCGCTCGGTCGCCGCAAAGAAGAATTTGTCCCGCTCGATCCCGCGCGCGTCACGCTCTATGCCTGTGGACCGACGGTGTACAACCCGCCGCATATCGGCAACGCGCGCGCGGCGGTGGTCTACGATGTCCTGTATCGGGTGCTGCGTCGGCATTATCCGAATGTGGTCTACGCCCGCAACATCACCGATGTCGATGACAAGATAAATCAGGCCGCCAAAGACGCTGATCTGCCCATTGCGGCGATCGCGGCACGCTACACCGAAATCTATCACCGCGATGTGGCGGCGCTCGGGGTCTTACCGCCAGTCATTGAACCGCGCGCTACCGACCATATCGACACCATCATCGCGATGATCGAAACCTTGCTGCGAGTGGGCTCGGCCTATGTCGCCGCCGACCACGTGCTGTTCGATGTCACGGGTTTCCCGGCCTACGGCCAACTGTCGGGACGCACGCGTGACGAAATGATCGCCGGGGCGCGTGTCGAAGTCGCGCCATTCAAACGCGATCCTGGCGATTTCATCCTATGGAAACCGTCGACACTCGATCTGCCCGGTTGGGACAGTCCGTGGGGGCGCGGCCGGCCGGGCTGGCATATCGAATGTTCGGCGATGATCGAGCGCCATTTGGGACAGACCATCGACATCCATGGCGGCGGCAACGATCTCAAGTTTCCGCATCACGAAAATGAAATTGCGCAGAGCGTGTGCGCGCATGGCGGTGCGCCGTTTTGCCGCTACTGGGTGCATAACGGATTTGTCGAAGTCGATAGCGAAAAGATGTCGAAGTCTCTTGGCAATGTGTTGTTGGTCCAGAATTTGGTGCAACGCTTTCCCGGCGAAGCCTTGCGTCTGGCGCTGATCCGAGGGCGCTATCGCGAGCCGCTGAGCTGGAGCGATGAACTGGTGGAGCAAGCGAAATCGCAGCTCACGCGTCTCTATGGTGCGCTCCAGCGGCTGGAAGCCTTCGACGTTGAGGTGGCGCCTACGGCCGCGCCACCGAAGTTTCATGCCGCGATGGATGACGATTTAAATACATCGCTCGCGATTGCAGTGCTAATGGAGCAGGCGTCCGTGGCGAATACTGCCACGGATGAGGCCACGCTACGCCGATGCAAGGCGGCACTCTTGGCGGGTGGCGCGGAATTGGGATTGCTCCAGCAAGCCCCGGCCGCCTGGTTTTCACAAGCGTCAGCGGGCGCAATCGATGCGGCGCGCGTCGATTACCTGATCGCCGAACGCAATGCTGCCCGGGCGGCCAAGGATTGGGCGACGGCAGATCGCGTGCGGGGCCAAATCGCCGCGCTCGGCGTGTCGATTCAAGATGGCCCCCACGGCACGCAGTGGCGGGTCGACTGAGGGGAGCACTGCACTATGCAAGCTGATGCCAATGTCACGTCCGCCGCTGCTTTAGTCGCGGCCCAAGATGAGATCGTCGAAACGTTTGGGTTACTGGAAGATTGGTCGGATCGCTATCAATACATTATCGATTTAGGCCGCCAGGCGCCGCCGTTCCCGGAGACGTGCAAAATCGAGGAGTATCGGCTTAAGGGCTGTCAATCGCAGGTGTGGATAGTGACGGAGATGAAGGGCGGGCTCATGCATATCGCGGCGACCAGTGACTCGTCGATTGTCGCCGGCCTAATCGCGCTCTTGGTCCGCGTTTATTCAGATCGGCGTCCGGCCGATATTCTCGCAACGCCGCCTGACTTCATCCGCAAAATTCAGTTGGACGATCATCTATCGCCGACGCGCAGCAATGGGCTCGCTTCGATGATTCAGCAGATCCGCCAGCGCGCGGTCGAGGCCTTGGCCGAACAACATAAGGCTAAAGTAGCTGCAACGTAAATCGGCCCTCGCTTGTGCGATCCCGCAGTGAACCGGCATTGCTCGATGCTTAGATCTTGTGGGAGCGGCTTTAGCCGTGAATCTTACGAGGCCCCTTCGCGGCTAAAGCCGCTCCCACAATAACCGGCTTCCACAATAACCATGTAGAGCTTTATGAAAGTTTATTGTGGGATCTCATGCTGCAGCCGATTAGCGGGCGCCTACTTTAGTCGTGTAGCCGATCCCAAATTCGCGCGAACTCGGCATGCGCACCGGCGAAGAGTGCGATTAGTTTCGGATCAAAATGAGCGCGTGGGTCGATGCGATCATCGCCCTCGGTGATGATGCTTACCGCCCTGGCGTGAGTGAAAGCCGGCTTATACGGACGTTCCGAGCGCAACGCGTCGTAGACATCCGCGAGTTGTACGATGCGGGCGGCGAGCGGAATCGCATCGCCCCGTACGGCGTTTGGGTACCCAGTGCCGTCCCATTTTTCATGGTGATTTAGCGCGATATCCGCGCCCATTTTTAAGCGCGGCGACGCCGCCAGGATGCGATAGCCATAAACGGTATGTCGATTCATCTCCGTGCGTTCAGCGGCGTCGAGCGCCCCTTTCTTCTTTAGAACCGCCGAGTCGACGCTCATTTTCCCGACGTCGTGTAGTTGTGCGCTGTAGCGAATTTCGTCGCACCAAGCGTCGGCCATGCCTAAATTTTTCGCGATGTAATAACTATATTCGTTGACCCGGACGATGTGGTCGCCGGTTTCCTCATCGTGGATTTCGGAAGCTCGCGCCAGGAGTTGAATCGATAGTTGGAACGCTTCTTCGGTTTCAGCCTGCAGGCCGGCGATGCGACTTTGCTGATCGTTCAATTGTCGGTTCCGCTCGCGCAGCCGCGAGTTTTTATTTTTGATTTCTTCGAGCATCGAGACCCGTTCAATCGACGCGCCGACCACGCGTGCGATCGGCGCCACGAGATCGACCACGCCGGGCGCGAACGGTCGGGGCCCGGTGTTGGCGCGAATTCGGCAGTTAATCAGCTGCGCGACGCCTATCACCTCGTCTTCGTAATTTTTAAGCGGGAAGCACAGCATCGAACGGGTTTTGTAATGCCGGTGTTCGCGGCTAGGATCGAATTTAAGCGGGCTGCGCTTTGGCAATTGGTAGACGTCATCAAGCAAGACGACTTTGCCGGTTTGCGCGACGTGACCCGCGATAGTTCCCGCACCGAAGGGCACTACGAAATCCGCGACGCGGACGCGGATGGCGTCATTTTGCACGCTGGCGGGTTCGAGCCAGCGTCGATTGCCGCGCCGGCGCGCGATGAAAATCGTCCCGGCTTCGGCCCTGGTCAATAACCGGCTCTTGTGCAGGATTTTATCGAGTAGCGCCTGGAGGGACTGGTTCTTCTGTCCTTCAACGAATTCTAGAAATTCGAGAACCGCGTTAGTACTCATAATTCAAAAAAATGAATTAGTCACAGAGGCCGAACCGCTGGCGGAGAGGTGCGCGAACATCGGTTAGCGATAGGGCACAGGCATGTCGGTGCTACGAGTATGTTTTAACCATAGCACAAACGTTTCCGAACGTAATGCGCGCAGATCCGGGCGCGTCGGTTTAAGCGCGGGCTTACGCAGGTCCTTGGGCTATAATCGCCCGCCACTCATCAACGTTGACCTACAAGACCAATGTCGAAGTCTTTTCCAGACGCCAAAAATCTTACCCCCGCGACGCTCGAACACTCGATATTGGACTGGTGGGACCGCGAGCAGATTTTTCAGCAATGCCTCGAACTACGCCGCCGCGGGCCCACGTTTACGTTTTATGAGGGGCCGCCGACCGCGAATGGTCGACCGGGGATCCACCATGTCTTGAGCCGGACCATCAAGGATCTGTTCTGTCGCTATAAGACCCTCAAAGGCTATCACGTCGAGCGCAAAGGCGGCTGGGACACGCACGGGCTGCCAGTCGAAATCGAAGTCGAAAAGGCGCTCGGGTTCGAATCGCGCGCGGATATCGAGAAATACGGGATTGCCGAGTTTAATCAGGCGTGCCGCGCCAGCGTTAACCGCTACACCGCGGATTGGAACGACCTCACGCGCAAGATGGGGTATTGGGTCGATCTCGATAACCCGTATGTGACCTATCACACGCCTTACATTGAATCGGTGTGGTGGCTGATCAAGCGCATATATGACCGTGGACTGCTCTACAAGGGATACAAAATTGCCTGGTATAGCCCGGGCACCGGCACCGTGCTCTCGTCGCACGAGGTGAGCTTAGGCTACAAAGAAATTACCGACCCCAGTGCCTATGTTCGATTCAAACTCAGCGCTGACGCGAACATCAGTTTGCTGGCCTGGACCACCACACCGTGGACCTTGATTTCGAATGTCGCCCTGGCCGTGGGCCCCGCCGTTGCTTACGTCAAAGTCGCGGTTAAGAACACAGAACAGCAAACCGAGCACCTGATCCTCGCGGAAGCGCGGCTCGAAGCGCTGCGCTGCGAATACGACGTTATCGCGCATTTTACTGGTCGCGATCTCGTCGGAATGCGTTACTCCCCACTGTACGAAGTCGTGAACACCCCTCAAGACGGCGCGCCGTGGCGCGTAGTGGCGGCGGACTATGTGACGGTCGCGGACGGTACGGGCATCGTCCATATCGCACCGGCCTTCGGTGCCGAAGATTACGAGGTGGGCATGCGCGAAGGATTGCCGCTGGTTAATCCTATCGGGCCGGACGGTAAATTTTTGGACTATGCGCCGCTCGTGCCCGGGCTGTGGTTTAAGGACGCGAACCGCGTGATCAATCGTGATCTCACGGCGCGCGGCCTGCTCTATCGCCAAGACTCGTACTTGCACAACTATCCGCACGATTGGCGTAAGGGCACGCCGCTGATGAGCTATCCGGTCGAAAGTTGGTTTATCCGCACCACTGCGGTGAAAGAGCGCCTGGTAGCGCTCAATCAAACCGTCCATTGGCATCCACCCGCGATTCGCGACGGGCGGTTTGGCAATTGGCTCGAGAACAACGTCGACTGGGCCCTCAGCCGCAAGCGTTACTGGGGAACGCCGTTGCCGATCTGGATGTCCGACCAGGCCGGTTCGGAGTACTTCGAAGTGATTGGCTCGATTGCCGAACTGCGCGCCAAATGCGGGGCGTTCCTGCCCAGCGACGATGCACTCGATCTTCATCGACCGTTTGTCGACGATCTTAGCTGGCCCGCGCCAGATGGCGGCACCATGCGCCGCGTGCCTGATGTCCTCGATGTGTGGTTCGATTCGGGCGCCATGCCGTTTGCGCAATGGCATTATCCGTTCGAAAACCAAGCGGCCTTTGAACGCAATTTTCCGGCCGATTTTATCTGCGAAGGGATCGATCAAACGCGCGGTTGGTTTTATACCCTGCATGCCATCGCGACGCTCGCCATGGACAGCGTCGCGTTTAAGAATGTGGTGGTCAACGGACTCATTCTCGACGAGAAGGGCGAGAAGATGTCCAAGTCGAAAGGCAACACGATCGATCCGTTTACCACGGTCGCCGAATACGGCGCCGACGTGGTGCGGTGGTATCTGATGAGCAATTCACCGCCATGGGACAACATGAAGTTCGCGCTTAAAGGCCTCACCGAGACGCGCAATAAATTTTTTAGCACGCTCGAGAATTCGTATCGATTTTTAGCGAGCTACGCGAATATCGATGGGTTTAGTTACGCGGAACGACGGATCCCAGTGACCGAGCGGTTAGAGCTCGATCGTTGGATCATGAGCCGCCTCAATTCGACTATTGAGGTAACTGATCGCGCGTACGAAGCCTACGATGCGACGCATGCGGCGCGCACTGTCGAAGCTTTCGTCGATGATCTATCGAATTGGTATATCCGGCGCTCGCGACCACGCTTCTGGGCGGCGAAGAAGGCCGGTGGCGACGTTACCGTGCACGACAAGCTGTGCGCGTATCAAACAACGTATGAATGCCTCGTTACCACCGCCAAGCTAATGAGTCCGCTGGCACCGTTTTTCAGCGATTGGCTGTACCGCGCCTTGAATGAAACTACCGGAAAGGAAGCAGTTCCGTCAGTGCATATGGCCGATTTTCCGCAGCAGGAAGCGGTGGCGACCGACCGCGTGCTTGAGGAACGAATGGCAGTAGCGCGCACCATCGTCTCGGCCGTGCTGCTATTGCGCAATAGAAGCCGTATCAACGTGCGCCAACCACTGTCACGGATCTTGCTCGTAGAAGGGTTTGGAGGCGTGCAACGAGAACTCGTCGAGGCGGTGCGTCTGATTATTTTGGACGAACTCAATGTACGCGATATTGAGTACATCACCGATGCGAGCACCGTCGTGCGGCGTTCCGTCAGAGCGAATTTTCAGCGCCTGGGGAAACGCCTAGGCAAAAAAATGAAAGCCGTCGCGGCACAGCTCGCGGAGTTGAGTGCGCAAACGTTGAACGAATTACTGACCACCGGTCGACTCAACTTAACGCTCGACAGCGAAACCATCGAACTCACGCAAGAAGATGTGGAGGTCACCAGCGAGGAAGTCGGCGGCTGGCTGGTGGCCCAAGACGGCGCCGTGACGGTGGCGCTCGATACCGCAATCACCCCCGAACTGCGCCAACAGGGTTTTGCGCGTGAAGTCGTCAACCGGGTACAGCAGATGCGGAAGTCCATGGACCTCGCGTTAACCGATCGCATTGTGCTCGAAATTGCCGCGGATCATGCGATGATTGCCGCCATCGCCAGTCATCGAGATTACGTTGTCGCTGAAGTACTAGCCAGTGATCTCAAATTCGCGATGACGCCCACTGGCGCTGTCACCGAGACGTTTGAGGTTGGTGATAGCAAGCTTACCATCGGCGTCGCCGTGGACGTGGGAACACCGTGAGCGCACCATTGCACGCAGGAGTTTCATCAATGATTTCCGGCCTAACACACAAGCACGGACGTTTTCTCGTTGGGATGGTGGCGTTATGGTGGGTCGCCGTTCAGGCTGCTACCCCAAGCACACCCACCGCGCGCGTGCAAGACACGATCGACAAAATCATCACCATCCTGCATGGCAAAAACATCAATCGCGAGGAGGAGTGGGAGCGCATCGGCACGATCATCGACGATCGTTTCGATTTTCAAAGCATGTCGCAAAGTATACTTGCCACCAACTGGCAGACCGCGAGCAAGGCTGAGAAGCGTCGCTTTGTCGAATATTTTTCGCAATATCTGGAAGATACCTATCGCACCAAGATTCAAGCGTACACCAATCAGCGAGTCGACTACGGCAAGGAAACCATTCACGGTACGCGTGCCACGGTCGAAACCTTTATCGTCACCGATAAAACCCGCGTGCCGGTGATCTACAAGCTTAAAAACAATGACAGCGAATGGTTTGCGTATGACGTGGTCATCGAAGGCGTGAGCTTGGTCAATAACTATCGCAACACCTTTGACGCCATCGTTAAATCGGAAGGCATGGATGGGTTGTTGCGCGATCTCGAAGGACGCATTTCGAAGTACCAGGCGACCCACGCCGACGTGCGTCCGAAACCATGAACGACACTGCTATTGTGGAAGCGGCTTTAGCCGCGAATGGGGTTCTCGATGTAGGCCACACAAGGTTAGTGGTGAGAGTCGGTACTAAAGATATATTTGCTGAGCAGTTCCTCGAGATTAATCGAGGCCTCGGTTTCTAGCACTTCGCCACCGGGCGCGATGAATTCGGTCGCGCCGCCCGGTGCGATCTTCACGAATTTGTCACCGACGATGCCAGACGTTCTGATCGAAGCGATGGAATCCATCTGCAGCCGCACGGCGCGCGGAATTCGCATCTCAACCCGAGCCTCGTAGGTTTTCGGGTCGAGGCTTATTTTTCTTACGGACCCAACCCGCACGCCCCCAACTTCCACGTGCGCGCCTTCGCGTAAGCCGGAGCTTGACGTGAACCGCGCGCTTAGCGGCACGCTTTGATCGTCCGCTAAATCCACCTCGCCCAAATTGAGCGCGAGATAGGCCAGACACAGCAGTCCAAGCGCGATAAACACACCGACGCTAATTTCAATTGACGAACTCGGGTTCATGGCGTTGACGTCGGATAGGACACAGTCATAGCAACACTGCACTTAGCACGTAATCAAAAAATAAGATTGCCAGCGATGCTACCACCACCGCTTCGGTGGTGGTACGGCTGATACCCGCCGCGCCGCTCAAGCCTTGACTTAGAAACCCCTTGGCCAGACAGATCCACGCCATCAGTACGCCAAACAGAGCTGCCTTAAATATTCCGTGAACGGTGTCGTGATTGATCACCCCATCCGCCATCGCGTCGAGATAAGCATTGATATTGATATCGAAACTGGCGCGCGCGACCAAGGTGCTGCCGGCAATGCCAAAAACAATGAAAATCGCCGTCAACAGCGGCAGCGCGCAAACAAATGCCCAAAAGCGCGGAACATGTAAAAACCCGAAGGGGTCGATCGCCATACCTTCGAGGGCATCTAACTGGTGATCGGTGCGCATGACGGCAATTTCAGCGCAACTGGCTGACCCAGCGCGGCCGATCACGATCAGTGCGGTCAAGAGCGGCCCGAGTTCACGAATCAAGGCGAGGCCGACGGCGGTCCCCAATAATCCGCTAGCGCCAAGGCGCGCCAATGAATCGTGAAATTGGACAGCAACGACCATTCCGACAAACGCCCCGGCGGCGGCAATCACACCGGTCGAGCCCGCGCCAACGAAATAGACTTGGTGCAACCACCGGCGGAATTGCCCAGGCGAGCGGCCGATTGCCGTCAACGTTGCAAACAAGAAATAGCCGTAGCGACCGAGGTCGCGAAATAGCGCGATGAACGAAAGCCTGCGCCAGCCCACAGTTCGTGGCGCCGTGCTCATGGTTCGTTGGCGCCGGCGCCAACCGTTAAACGCGCGAGGTACTCAGCCGGTGAGTGCGTGCCGGCGGCGGTCGTACGCCCTAAGAGAGACTGCACCTCCTGACTCGAATGATTCCGAATTTCGTCGGGGGTGCCGCCCGCGAGCACTTCGCCGTCATGCAGAACGAGGATTTTATCGGCGACTCGAAGCGCGCTTTCGACCGCATGCGTGATATAGATAATCGTCAGATTTAGCGTGCTGCGGAGGCGCAGTAAAAGTAGATCGAGTTCGGCTGCATTGGCCGGATCAAGGCCGCTCGACGGTTCGTCGAGTAACAGAAGTTCGGGGTCCATCACCACTGCACGCGCAAGGCTTACGCGTTTCAGCATCCCGCCGGATAACTGCGCTGGCATCATATGGTCGATGCCGGAAAGATTGAGTAGCTCGAGTTTCAGATGGCTCACGATCCGGATGGTCGTGCGTTCGAGTTTGGTGTGTTGTCGAAGCGGCAATTCGATATTGTCGATCACATTGAGTGAACTGAGTAATCCACCGCCTTGGAAAGCTATTCCCATGCGTTTCCGCGCACGCTTTAACGCAGCGCGCGACGCGTTATTAAGATCGAGATCGAGAATCTGGATTGACCCAGAGAGCGCACGCTGTAGGCCTACGAGCTGCTTCAAAAGCGTGGATTTTCCAGAACCGCTGCGCCCGATCACAGCGAAGATCTCGCCCGCCCGCACGTCGAACGAGACGTTGCGCAAGATCGACTCTGCGCCGTATCCCGCCGACAGATCACGCACGCATACCACGGTCTCACCAGCGGGCGTTGTCGCGTGCGCCATAGTTAACCGGCGGCCATTAAGTTCGGATGTGCTCGAACTATAGGGTGAACGGGACAAGGAAGGCTAGCCGGATGGATGGCACGGCCGGGAACTGGGGAAGGCGGCACCGCCCATCGTTGCGGGTGCCCCTTCTCATTATTGCGAACGCGAAGCAATCCAATGGACAAGAAGGGCGCAGCGCCGCACCTGGATTGCCATGTCGCCTGCGGCGCTTGGCAATGACGGGGTTTCGAGTCACGTTTCCCCTGGCAGCTCCAGGATCGAAGCGAGCGGGTGGGGCGCTCGCAAAGACGATCGAATCTATCGTGGGAGTCGCATTAGCGACGAATCTTGAAAGGGGTATTTGCGAAGCGGCGAACCTCTGCGAAACGAAGCATCAGGGACTCCCCAAATAAAAATGCCGGGATGCTTTCGCAATCCCGGCATTCGGATTATTTCAGTCGACGCTTTCGCGTCGACTGCGCGTACGCGGTGACGAGCGAGACTAGACTCTCAGCTTGCGGCGACCGACGGTCACGAGTCCAACTAACGCAGAACCGAGCATCCAGGCGGCAGGCGGTAGCGGTACAGCCGCGATTTCGGCGGTTATCGACGCAGATGTTTTCGTGATGGACGCCGTTGAACCGGTGAAAGCAAACGCACCGAGAGTATTCACAACCGAGAAGTCGACGATCGATTCACCCCCGGCGCCGGTAAAATCGTAGACTTTGGTGACCGGACCCCATGATCCGCTCAGGTTCAAAAACCCCGCGAAGCCCGGTGATGCCGGTTTACCGTTGGCGATCAGCGATACGGTGGCTGAAGACCCTGCGAATGCGCCAGTCGAAACGCCAGTTCCACCTTCGGTATAAGTCAATTTCGTGATTTTGAAACCACTCGGTGCAGTTACCTTGAACGATAGTGTGTCTGAGACTTGGTTGAAGGCGCCGTTAGCAGCACTAACGGTAAAATTATCTAATCCAAGTACGAGTTTATTGACATTGCTGATGTCTGGGGCTGTAGTCGCCGGGTCAAAGAGCGCTGGGACGCCATTCGCATCAGCGATATTCGAGTAGGTAACGTTCGCGGCCTGCGCAGTGGCCCCTATAACCAGAAAGGCGCTCGCGATTGCAGTCCGCTGAAAAAGATTTCTTTTGTTAGTCGAATTCATAGCCTGATCCTTTCATTATCTCGCCGGCCTCCCTCGCCAACCCCTCCGGGTCTCGTATCGGTAACCGCGATGGTTTCGTGGACTCCGTTCACAGTCTTTATTCAGACCTGGGCGGAGTGTGACGCAAGTCTCGATCATTGTGAATCGCTGTAAACTGAAAAGTGTGGACGATTACCGAAAATTAAAAAATGCGAAAAATGACGGTGATTTGAACGCCTTAGTGTTACACCGCACAGTAGCGCCTGCTGATTACATGCGTATGACAATGATGCTTCGATGCTTCGGTCGGAATATCGAGTGCTGGTTCCGCCACATCCAAATTAGGTTCACCGTAGGGTGAACCGGTCAAGTCCGGTGAGCTGAAGAGGATTTTTAGATTCAGCCATAAGCTTCTATCTAGCAGCCAGAGGGAGGCGCATAGGTGTAGATGCGCCTCGACGTGTAGCCCAATTAGCGCGGTGAGCTGGCCAGAGCGTTCAAACCTCGGATAACCGAGAGTCGGCGTGTTCCTACGCGACCTGCTTCTCCAAGCGCTCCATCAACTCGCCCAGCGCACGCTCAAACAGCGGATCGGGCTGGGACCGCACGCGCTTAACCGTGTTGACGCGAAACTGGTCTATCAGACCATTCATCGTGAGGTCAAAGGCCTTGCGCCCCTGACGATCGGTAAACAGGTAGCGCCCCGTGGCTTCGCTGATCCAGGTAAACCGTGCGCGCAGCGTGGTTGCATCTGGCAGCGAAAATTCCAACCAGTCACCCAAATCGAGTTCCATGACCTTTTCCATGAACTCATCATCGGGGGCGGGAATTTCTTCGACCGGCTCGGCCGCGACTTCAGCTTCGAGCGCCGAGAGATCAAAATCAAGTTCGGACGCGTCGACGCTCTTGCGCGCGAATAGACGCTCGAGGGCTTTTTTGACGAATTCCTCTTCGCTCTGGACGACGGCCTTCGTTTCAGCTTCGGCAGCCGCAATTTGCGTGATCTTGCGCTCGGCGAGCGTGGCTTCTTCGACCTGTTTCACGGAAACCACGTGCACGCTCGCCAACATCGTCAGGAATTTGGAGCACACGGCTGGCTCCATGTTGAGTTCCCGCATGCCCGTCTTCAGCGTTTTCAGCAATTTGGGCAGACGATTGGTCAGCTCGCGCCGGTCATCGGCGCCGGTCTTGGGTTGCACCGACCACACCAATTCGTCGATCACATTCAATTGATCGCGCCACAGGTCGCTTTGCGGACCGGCTTCGATGTACGTCACGATTAGCTGCTGCCGCCAGTAATCGCGGATAAATTGCTTGATGAATTCGCGGACCTCGGCGCCTTCAAAGTGGCCTTTTACCACTTCGTCGACGGCTAATTTCGCGAGGACGATGCGCTCTTTGGTGCGCAACGAGTTGGTCGATAATTCGGCTTGCTTTTCGCATGTAGTGCGATCTTCCGCAAGAAACGCATTCAGTTCGTCGAGCAGTTGCGTGAAGAGTCCGAGATCTCGATCAAACTCTTCGACGACGCGGTAGACGATGTATTGAAATTTCTCGAATAGCGCATCGCCGTGAGTGCTGTGTTCGCTCCAACCCACCGCGGATGCCGCCAGCCCATCCAGCAACTGGCGCGCCGGATGATTTTTCTTCGAGAAAAGATCCTTATCGAGGAGCGCTACTTTTAACATCGGGATCTGTAAGCGCCCGATCAGCGCCTTAACGCTGTCCTGAATTGCCGGATCGTCTAGGATGTAATCAAAGAGCAGTGTCACGATATCCAGCGTCAGGGTATCGGTTTGATTGAGTTCCGCCGCGGCGCCGGATTGGCGCAAGGTGCGCAAAACATTGACCGCGCCCGTTTGGAGCAGGCTCGGATCGAGGTTGGCGAACGCCGCGACACCGGCGGTGTTACCGTGCTGCAACTGCGTGAGGTTGGAAACGAACGCGGTGGTCGCGACCGGCACCATCATCACGCCTGGCATCCCGCTCGCCCCCAAGCCGCCGGCATCTCCGCCAGCGCCGCCCCCTCCGGCTTGTACAACACCAGAGCCGCCACCGTTGATGCTGCCACCACCGGCCGCGAACCCTGAAATCCCGGGGTGACCAGACGCCATCGCGCCCGCACCAACGAATCCCCCATTAGCACCCATCCCTGGTCCGCTAGCGGCGCCGAATGATGGGGATCCCATCATCGCGGCCGCCGTTCCTGGACGCATCAGTTGCTGGAGGGTCTGAAAAACATCCGCGCCGGTCGCTTCTTGGGCTCCTTCTTCAGTTTCGATGATGACACGAGTCCGCAGACTGCTTGAAGGATTTCGCACATAGTTCGGCGTCAGGCGAGGCAGGACATCTTCACGGATTAAAAACGCGTTGAGCGTGTGGTAGAGCTCGAGTAGACCCGGCCCGGCGTAGCGTTCGCATAATTTCAGCAAGGCCAGGCGGACTTCGATGTGGGCCTCGAGGCGTTGGCCCATGGCGCGCAAGGCGTCACCAAGCGCCGTGGGGCCAAAGGGATTTCTACTGGCACTGAGTTCGGGATCGCTTAATAAGTGCCCAATGCGTTGATCGAGAGCGAATAACTCGTTTTTGCACCGGGACTTGAGGTTCTCGACAAAGTTAGTGATAGCCAAGGATTCTTCGACGTCATCGGCGCTGACGAGCGAGAGCGCTGGAGAATCCTCGAACGTGGCGGGTGGGCGCGGTTTGGTTATCGGTGTGGAGACGCTCGCGTTGAAAGTAGTTTTCAGGCTCGCGGTAAAGTCCGCCGCCATCCGTAACCGCTTGAGCCGCAATTCGCGCATCGCGTCGAAGTACGTCTGCTGACGCTGTGAACTATCGGCCTTGTTCGCCAATTCAAAAAAAGCATCATCTGCCTTATCGAGCAAAAGCTTTAACAGGTCAGGAAGGCGCTCGGACACCAGCTTGTAGCACTCGCCCAATAATTCGTTCGAGCGCAATGGTACGAGACGAGTGACCTTGGCCATGGCTTGTCGGTTCATGTTCATCAATGGCGGTTATCGGCATCTGGGCGCGATTTCTTCGGCGCTGTGCTGCAGGGATAGTCGACGCTGCCGCAGTTCACTAGGCGGATTGTTATTAAGTGTGACGAGGGTCACCCCACCCTCAAGCAGGGTGTGACGCGCTGCTCAATTCGCCTGGGATGTGCCTGACCAACCAAGGCGAGCGTCACCGCGGAGCTTTAAGCTGGATAGCTGGTGATGGGGAGGGGGTGGCCAATGTCGTAGCCCTGCGCATAATCGACACCGATGGCGCGCAGGATTTCGAGCACTTTGCGGCTTTCGACGAATTCAGCAATGGTTTTCTTGCCCATCAGATGACCGATTTCGTTGATCGAGCGGACCATGCCGACGTCAATGGGATCGTGCGCCATTTCGCGCACAAAACTGCCGTCGATCTTTAAATAGTCGACCGGCAGCTTTTTCAAATAAGCGAAGGACGCGAAGCCGCTGCCGAAGTCATCCAACGCAAATTGACAGCCGCGTGCGTTCAATAAAGCGATAAACCTGCCCGCGTTGACGATATCCGAAATAGCGGCTGTCTCCGTGACTTCGAAGCACAACTTGGCCGCGAGATGCGGCCCCGGCCGATCGAGCTGCGCGAGGATGAATTGCAACATGCCATCGTCACCAAACGATTGGCCAGATAAATTAATGGCGCACAGATGTAAGCGCGGTAAACGCTCCGGATATTGGCGCAGCCAACCGAGCGCATGTTCAATCACCCAGCGGTCGATCTTATCGGCCAGGTTATAGCGCTCCGCCGCGGGAAGAAATTCGCTCGGCATGATTAGCGCGCCGCGCTCGTCGCGCATCCGGATGAGCAGTTCATAGTGATCGCCCAGATCCTCGTCCGTAAGCGAGACTATCCGCTGAAACGATAATTCGAAGCGATCCTCGCGCAGGGCGTCGTTGATGCGTGTGGCCCAGCGCATTTCGCCGCGCCGCGATACGACCATGAGGTTATCCGGGTGGTACACATGCGCGCGGTTCCGCCCCGCGTCTTTCGCGGCATAACACGCCGTATCGGCCATGCTCATGGCGCTGGTCACACCGTCGCATTGCTGATCGATCGCGACCAAACCGACACTCGCCGAGACCCGGTGCGGCGTCCCTTGCCATTCGAATTGAAACGAATCGAGCGCATGACGCGCGGCCGCAATGGTCGCGTTAGCCTGTATCAAGCTACAGTCTTCGAGCAGGATCCCAAACTCGTCACCGCCCACACGTGCGAGGGTGTCGCGTTTGCGTACGATATTTTTCAAAATCCGCGCGGTTTGCTTCAGCAGTTCGTCGCCGGCCACATGGCCGCAGGTGTCGTTGATGATTTTGAATTGGTCGATATCGAAGATCGCGAACGCATGTTGACTCGACTCGCTATGCGCGCTTTCGATCACGCGGCCTAACCGTTCTTCGAGGGTTTTGCGATTCGGGAGTCCGGTCAACTCGTCATGCGTGGCGTGATAGGCTAGTTTCTCCGCCAGCCGGTACGCGTCGTCGATATCCTCACAGGTCATGATCAGGAGCGCGTCGATACCTCGCCCGATCACCCGCGCGGTCTCGCGCATCCACAGCACATCGCCGTTTTTTTTGTGGCGCCTGAGCTCCCAGCGGTGCAGACGATCCGGTTGTTCAAATACCCCGTGCAGGTATTCTTCGGCGAGTGCGCGATCAGCTTCGATGTAAAGCTCGACGATCGGGCGCGATTTCATTTCACGCGCGGCGTAGCCGAGAAATTGCAGTCCGAAGCGATTGGCCGACAGGATTTCGAGATCCTGATTCACGGTAAAACACGTCATTGGCGTGTTGTCGTACAACACGTGATAGCGTTGTTCGTCCGGCGAATGCGCGATATTCGACCAAGTGCCATCGAATAAACGCGCCGACACCGCGTCGCTGCCGGGTAAACTTAGTTCGCCGACCGCCGGGGCGATAGCGGGCGCGGGGCTTTGCTTAAGAAGGTGCTCGGCGCTGTGTTTAAGCGCCAACTGGGTCTTAATGCGGGCGAGCAATGCCGGGAGATCGCCGGGCTTAACGATATAATCGTTGGCCCCGAGTTCGAGCGCTTTCGCGATATCGTTTTTGTCGTCGCTCGCGGCCAGCATGATGATGGGCAGCTGCGTCCCGGAGTAGCGATGTCGAAGCTTCTTAAGGACTTCGTCACCCCCCATTCCTGGCATTTTCAGATCGAGGAGTACGAGATCGAAGGTTTGGTTGGCAACCGCCGCCAACGCTTCAGGTCCGTCTTGCGCCGTGACGACGTTAAAGCCTTTGGAGGTCAAACGCATCGCAATTGCGCGGCGGATTGTCGCGTTATCGTCAACTGCCAACACAGATGCCGCGGCCGACGCCAATACAACCTCCTGGGCGCTTCGGTGCGCTAATCGGTCCAACGCGCGGATAGTCTGTCGCGCTGATGCAGTGTAGGCACCGCGATCCCGTTGAATCAAGGCTCGCGGTAACGCGAGTCAACCAGGACGCGCTGCTGTTGTGGAAGCGGCTTTAGCCGCGAATGGCGAAATTCCGCAGAATTCGAAGCTCAAGGCGCCTTCCACGATAGAAACGCGTCGATTTAGAACTCATCTCAAAAAACATTCTAGGAGGTCCCGGCGTTGCGTGACTTAGTCGAAAAGCGCGTTCGCATTAGTAGCGGTCGCGGCCTGCGTTACTTTAAAGAGGATCGGCAGCGCCGGCGCGGGGCCGGGGACGCGAACGGCCGCGCGTTTAAGCGCGCGGGCAAAGCCTTCAGCAAGAGGAGCGCCCACCCATGGGGCCTGAGCAGTACCGTAGAGCGCCGCATTCAAAACCTGAATCTGCGCGCTGATTTCGGGGACAGCATCTGCCAGCGCGCCGAGCCCGGTAGTTGGCGTTTCTGGCCAACACTGCGCTGCCCATGTCAGCAACGCTTCTCGCGCGGCGCGCGGATCATTCGCATGACACGCTTTGGTAACCCGAGCGGTAGTGGCGCCGAGTGATTCGGCGCGCGCGATCGCGACGTCGGCGCGCGCGGATGGCGTGGCCTTGCCACGACGCCACACCCGCAGCGCCCAGATACCAGTTAACAGCCAGCCGCACAGCGCGCCAATGGCTACCCATTGCCAGCGATGACTCACGCCGTCGGTCGGGTTGATCGAGGTCACGAGCGGCAGTATTTTCGGCGCCGGTTCGGGACTCACTGTGGATTGCGTCGGCGCGCTCGCGGCGCTGGAGGTTGCTGGCGCCGCACGCGCGCTTAACACCGCGGCAGGAACCTTCGCGATTTCGACTTGACCAGTGTCAAGATTCCACCATGGCACTTCAACTGCCGGCACGGACACCTCGCCCGGTTGCTCGGCAATCAACGCAATTTTTTCCTGGTGCACCGCCGTCACCAGGCCGTCATGTTGTTCTTCAGTCAGTTTGGGTTGATCCGGATAGAGTTTAAGCCCCGCCGGCGGGGTGAATTTGAGCGTCGGCAACTGGCCCGGCGTCAGACCTTCAGCCCATAGCGTCAGCGTCCGCGTCATGGGTTCTCCAACCGCGGCCGCGAGCGTCGCCGGTTCCCAGGTTTCGTTTAAGCGCACACGCCGCGCCGGTAGCCACGCGGCTCCCGCTGGAAAGGATGCCGGCACTGGGCGCACCGTCAGCGGGATTGCGGCCGAGGATAAGCGCTTGGTTTTGACCGATTGGCCAAACATATCGAACAGCGATAAGCCGCGTGCCAACACCTGGGCGGTTACCGTCACCGGCTTGATTTCGGTCGCGCCACTTTTTTGCGGAAACAAGGCAAAACGCCGCTCGATCACTTCGTAGCGCTTGCCGTTTTTCTCGGCGTCGAAATGCTTATCCTCGCCGAGCGGCCGCACCAGCGCATCGGTGCCGAGGCGCGGTTCCGACAGCGTGCCATTGCTGAGTTCGAATCGACGCCATAGGCGAATGATGTAAGTGACCTGCTGTTGCACGTAAGGATTTTGCGGGGTGGCCTCGACTTCGAGCAGCAAGCCGTCATCGGTCGGGACGCCAGCAGTGCCGGCAATAGCCACCGTACGCGGCGCGGATTCGCTCGCGCCGAAAGTGAGGGCTGGAATCACCAGCTTGCCGGCCTGCTTCGGCATAACTTCGAGCACCCAGCTGGTGGTGCGTGTGTGCTTGCCATTAATCCATTGAATGGAGGTCTGGCGATTACGACTGAGGATGTCGACCACGGTTTCGAGCGTTGCGAAGTCCGGCTCGCCGTCGATTTCACCCTGCGCGACGAAAGCGATCCGAAACGATTCGCCAGCGGCCGGCGGATCGGGTTCGACTTGCACGTCAACGTCGGCCGCCGCACAGTCGAAACTCAAGAACAGCAGCGCTAACACGACACTCAAGCACTTCGTTACCACGGTTTATCGCTTTCCGCTTCGTCCCGGTAAGTCCGGCCATACTGATATTCGAACTTGCGTCGCAGTAAGCCACCCGGATCATCGGGAATTTGCCGCAACCACTGTTCGGTCGCCAATTTGGTTTCGGCTTCCGCCTGTGCATCCTGCGCAGCCTTGCCACGCTGCGCGTGTTGCCGTTGTTGATCCGCGGCGGCCGCGGATTCGTCCTGGGTGGAGCTTTGGCGCGACGCGGACGATGCCTTCTGCTGATCTTTTTGTCCTTGCGCCTTGGCCTTGTCCTTCTCAGTCGAGGGCGGCGCTAACTGCGTATCGCGTCCCGCGCCCTTGGCTTGGCGTTGTCCGTCGTCGCCTTCATTGCCTTGGTTTTGCTCGGCGCGATCGTTCTGCGGCGGCTGTTGTTGACGATCCTTTTCGCGTTCAGGTTCGGCGTCGGGGTGTTGTTGATTCACGATTTTCTGCAGCAATTCGCGGTTGTATTTCGCGTCCTCGTCATTTGGATTCAACTTCAACGCTTCATCGTAAGCGTCGATCGCGTGGGTGTAGCGGCCGAGGCGGGCTAGGGTATTCCCTTTGTTGTAGGCGAGATTGTCGCTCTTGGCATGTTCGAGGGTGGCTAGTGCGGCGGCGTAGTTACCGGCGCGATATTCGGCCGCCGCGCGCCAGGTCGGCGTCGCAAAGCGTTGCGCCGCCGTGGCGTAGTCTTGCTTGGCGAAGGCGCGGCTGCCCGCCTGGTCCGGGGTCGCCCACCAATCAGCACGCGCGACGCCAGGCGCGCTGACCGCAAGCCAGGCGATGCCGATGATCAAGCCGCGCCGAAACGCGAACGTGGCACAGAGTAAAACGGGTACCATCAGCCACGGACCCAACTCGCGCCATTGTTCGGCTACGATTTGCGTGGCGCTCGCCTCATGCGCTGTCCGCGTGGCGGCAAAGGCGTGGTTCAAGGCGGCGATGTCGTCACTATTCGTCGTCATGGTTTGATAATAGCCGTGTCCGCGCGCCGCGAGTTGTATTAAAGGGGTTTGTTCTAACTTCGATAACACGATCCCGCCGTGTGCATCGCTAATGAAACCGCCGTTGGCATCCGGAATCGGCGCCCCGGCGGCGGTTCCGACCCCGAGCACCGACAGCCGGATTTGGCCGCCTTTAAGCTTGCTCGTGGCGGGCTCGATCTGGGTTAGGTCAACGCCATCGGTGATCAATAACAAGTCCCCGCGCGTGAATCCGGCTTGGGTCAGGAGTTCGACCCCTTTCTGCACCGCACGCGGGATATCGCTGCCTTGGCGCGGCATCAGGTTCGAGCTCAAGATCGAGAGCTGCGCTTGAATGGTCGCGACATCATCCGTTAAGGGCGTCACCGTGAAGGGCTGCGCGGCGAATACCACCAGCGCGGTTTGACCGCCCAAACGACCGGCGAGGAGATCTTTGATTTTGAAGCGCGCGCGCTCAAGTCGGCTCGGCACAATGTCACGCGCGTTCATCGACAGGGACAAGTCGAGCAAAATGACGAGACCTGCCTGATCGCGAAACACGGGTTGCGGCAGTCGTTCAAACGTCGGTCCGGCCAACGCGACGAGGGCGCAGACGCCACCGGCGATGAGCGGCGCCAAACGCCGTGGCTGACCATTACCCGCGCCCGTGACCACAAACGGAATCAGCGCGGTATCGCAGATCTGTCGCCAAAGGCCACGGCCCGGATCGTGTCGCCACAGGCGCCAGAGCAAATAAAGAAAGGGCGCCAACCCACCGAGCCACAGCGGGCGTAGAAAATGGAAATCAGTCAGCGCGCCGGTCATGCCACGCGCCGTAATTGGCGCCAAATAATCAGCGCCGCGCACAACACGCCGGCCGCGAGCGGCCATGGGAACAGGGCTTTCGTTGGCCGGTAATGTTCTTCGCCACGCACCACCGGTTCCAATTTGTCGAGTTCGGCATAAATCGCCTCGAGCGATTTCACGTCGCGGGCACGGAAATAACGCCCACCGGTGGCGTCCGCGATTCCGCGCATGGTCTTCTCGTCGAGATCGGTCGAAGGATTGACTTTGATGGTGCCGAACAGTTGGCGCACCAGCATTTCGTCGGCGCCGATGCCGATGGTATAGACCTTGAGCCCGGCGGCCGCCGCGAGTTCCGCGGCGCGCAAGGGTTCCACTTGACCCGCGGTATTCGCACCATCGGTCATCAGAATGAGAACCTTTTCCGGCGTGTCTTGTTCGCGCAAGCGTTTGACGGCCAGCCCCATCGCATCACCGATGGCGGTGCTGCGGCCGGCCATACCGATCGCAGTTTCGTCCAGCAGTTGCATCACCGTGCGCCGATCGCGCGTCAGCGGTACGTGCAGGTAGGCCTGTTCGCCAAAGACCAGTAGACCGATACGATCGCCCACTCGGCGTTGAATAAAATCACGCGCGACGATCTTGGTCGCGGTGAGGCGATCGATCGTTTGATCGTTGAAAATAAAATCCTGGGTCTCCATGCTCTCCGACAGATCCACCGCCAACATGAGATCGCGGCCGGTGCTCGGCACGCCTAGTGGCTCGCCTAGCCAGCGTGGATTAGCCGCGGCGACGACCAAACACAGCCAGGCGAGGAGGGCTAGCCAGACGCCGCGGTGGGCGGCTGGGATCAGTAACGACTGCGTCGGTAATTCGCGAAAATCGTCGAGACTCGGTACGCGCAGCGCACCGTGGCTCGCCGTGGTCACCGGTCGTAGTAATCGCCGCGCCAACCACGGGAGCGGCAGGACTAACAACATCCACGGCCACGCGAATTCAAACATCGGCAGTCGGGCGGCGCGGCGCAAGCGGCAAGCGCGCTAACCAGCGAGTCAACCCCTCAAGTAACGCTTGCGCATCGAAGTTAGCCGCAGGGTCGTACGGCGCGCTCGCCAAGATCCTGCCGGGGCCTGCGCTGAAAAATTGCTGGGGGGAGGTGCGATCGAGCGCTTCTAACCACGCAGCCGTGGTGTTGGAGGACTGCCCGGTGTCACGCGCCAACGCGATTTGACGACACAACAGCGAGAGCTCGGCGGCTAGGCGATGACGGTTCTGATGCGCGCCAAATTCCGCGCCGATGCGCGACAATGCACGACGCGCCGCACGGCGTAACGCAGTACGGCGCCACCACCACCAAACGGCCATTGCCACGAGCCCCAGCACCACCCCAACTACTGCCAGCAGCCACCAGCCAGGCGCGAGCGGCCACCACGGAGAGATCGCCGGCGGCAGATGAATATCGCGCAAGGGCAAGGTCTTGGGATCGAGCATTACCGCGCGCCAAAGAAACGTTGCAAGACGGGCAACGGGTCGGCGGCGGTCGCCACGCTGGTGAATAAAATATGGTGATCGCGGCAGGCTTTGGCAAGCCCCGTCTGGCGCGCGGTGAACCGCGCCGCGTACGCGGTCTGCGTCGCGGCGTCGGTGGCCGGCAATGCTAATTCGGCATGGCCATTCGTTAGTTTCAACGCGTGATTGACCAACGGTAGGGTGCGTTCAAATTCGTCGTAGACCACGATCACCCCAACGTCGTTGTGGCGCGCCATGGCGGCCAAATCAGTCAGGCACTCGGCGTTAAAATCGCGGCCATCACTAACGACAAACACCAAACTGCCGGGTTTCACCAAGCGCCGTAAACGTCGGAGTGCAGCGGCCGCTGGCCGATGACCGTTAGGCGCGGCACTGCCTGGTTCGACCGCAATCAAGGCTTTGAATAGGCGCACCGCGGCCAAGTTTCCGCGCTCGGGTTCGAGTTCGGTGTGCGTCGTATCGGAAAACACCACGCCGCCAATTCGATCGCCGCCTTGCACCGCGTGCCAGGCGAGCAAGGCCGCCACCCGCGCGGCGAGCACGCGTTTAAAGACGCCGCGCGTCGCAAACGACATGCCGGCGCGTGCGTCGACGCAGACATAGACGGGGCGTTCTCGTTCTTCGCGGAATAATTTGGTGTGCGGCTTGCCGCTGCGCGCGGTTAAACGCCAATCGATCGCGCGAATATCGTCGCCCGCTTGATACGGTCGCGACTCGGCGTATTCCATCCCGCGGCCTTTTAACGGCGCCCGATAGTCGCCGCGCTGACGGGCGCGAATCGCGCGCGTCCAACTCGGGAGTGCGCTCGCGCGCTGGTTCTGCGCCAGCAAGTCGCCTAGTTGCGGGACGATCCGCTCCAGTCCGGCGGGAGTGTCCGCCGGCGCGGTGGCGGCGAATTTGTCGCGAAAGCCCATGACGACGTTGGAGCGCGCTTAAGGCACGGCGACCCGCGCGATGAGCGTGGTGACGAATTTGTCCGCCGTCACGCCATCGGCCGCTGCTTCGTAATTCAAGATCACGCGATGCCGCAACACGTCCGGCGCGATGGCTTGAATATCGTCTGGTGTCACAAAGTCGCGACCGGCGAGCCAGGCCTGCGCGCGGGCGCAGCGGTCGATGGCGATGGTCGCGCGCGGACTCGCGCCGTAGGCGAGCCAACTGCCCAGGTCTTGGCCGTAGGCCGCCGGCGCGCGGCTGGCGCACACGAGTTCGAGCAGATACCGCTCGAGCGCGTCACTCATGTACACGCTCAACACATCGCGGCGCGCTTGGAATATTTGCGTTTGATCGAGCACGGGCCGCGCCTTGGGGAGCGCTTGGATCGAGGACAGGGCCTCTTGTCGCGCGAGGTTTAAAATGCGCTGTTCGTCGTCGGGCGACGGGTAGGTGATGACGACGTGCATCAAGAAGCGATCGAGCTGCGCTTCGGGGAGCGGGTAGGTGCCTTCCTGTTCCAGCGGATTTTGCGTCGCCATCACCAAGAACAATTCGGGTAAGGGATAGGTTTCACGGCCAATGGTAATTTGGCGCTCAGCCATGGCTTCGAGTAGAGCTGACTGTACCTTGGCCGGCGCGCGATTAACTTCATCCGCGAGAACCAAATTGTGAAACAACGGGCCCGGTTGAAACTTGAACGAGCCGTCCTGCGGCCGATAGATTTCAGTCCCGGTTAAATCCGCCGGCAGCAGGTCGGGCGTGAATTGAATGCGGTGAAAGTTACCTTCGACGCCTTCACCCAAGACCTTAATCGCACGGGTCTTGGCGAGACCGGGCGCCCCTTCGACCAGTAAATGGCCGTCGGCTAAGAGCGCGATTAAGAGGCGGTCGATGAGGCGTTGTTGGCCGATGATGCGTTCGCCAATAAAGGCGCGCAATGCTGAAATCGCGGTCTGCGTCGACATGCAAGCTTCTTTTTGTTGAGGATGAAAGGGAGCCAAGTTCAAGCCGCGATGATTCCACGTCCCGCGTGGTGAAGGCAATGCGCGACAGGTCCGCAGCTCCTTAGCTTAGTGCTGCGTTGGGCACTGATGGTTCCATCGGCAAGCCGATCTGCATAATCCGCTAGCTACCGACGACGCAACATCGCGTTCTAGGGAGCCGCTTTAGCGGCGCATATATAGGATTGCAATGCCCCCTTCGCGGATAAATCCGCTCCCACGGAATGAGCAGCCACAACGCTGGCCCGCGCGGCCATGGCAGTCTTCACAAGACCCGTTATTGCGCCGTATCCGAGGCTGCGCCGCGACGCATGCGGTACTTCGTCCACAGGTGGCGAGTGAGCAAGACGGGTGGCATTTTGATCCAGTGCGAGCGAATATAGAGTGCCTGCAAGGCAGCACGCTGCACTAGGGTGGGCGGCAACGTGGGCAGGAATACACGGGCGATCGCCCAGTCCATTACGCTCAACAGCGGTAGTGGCGGTCCATACGGTGCTAATTCCTGCATCAAGGTCGACGGCACAGTCGTCCCCAAATGCCGCACGCAATACCGAAGCGCGTAGAACGTTGGGCGCTCGAACCGAAAGTGGTGAACACGCGTGAGCAATTGCGCCCAAAACGTGGGTGAGTGGTTCGCGAAGTGACTCACGAGTTCATGCACGTCCAGCAGATCTCGAAAACAATTCCCGAATTCGCCGCTGTGGAACCCATGCACAACGCTATGCAGCACCATGTCTGCTGGCGCGAATACTTTTAAGCGACTGGCCGGAACATCCACGGTGTTATCGATCAAATCGGCGGCGTTAGGGCATAGGCGTGAGGTACGCGGCAGGATATTGTGATGGACATCGAGCACTGCGCCACGCGCACCGTGCTGCATTGGCGGAATTTCGTGCATCCACTCGCGATAGTAATGTTCGTCATAGTCGGATTTCGGGCTCTTCCGCCAGCCATGGCGATTGAGTGTCTGCTCGGCATCAGCTAAACACGAGTGAGGGACAAGGATGTCGACGTCGGCCACAATGCGGGCATCGCCCGGCGGCAGGCCGCACAGGATGTAGGCGGCTCCCTTGAGGAGCACAATCGGGAAACTGACGTCTCGAAAAGCATGATTGATGCGATTGGCTTCCCACCGTGCCATTCGCTCGCGATCGGCCGCCATTAAGTGTTCAGACCACAAATGCTTGCGAACCGGCGCGGGCACTTGGTCAATAAGCTGTGCGTGGTCGAGCAGCCGATGCCAACGACCGGCGATGCCATGTAAGCGGCCTAGCGCTAGAGTCTGCTCCCAACTCGCGCCGTCGAAGGCGGCCATCGCTAGGGCGTGACTAGCGTCGAAAGGGAGAGCCGGCGGGAGGGGCATGTCAATATTCTTTACAAAAAGCTCCACTCGGCGCCTTGGATTTGTAAGGGAGGCTTTACATAATAGCCGCCGCGGGTGGCTATTCGCGCTTGGCCGGGCATGTTAAGCGCCGGTTTTCCCTATAGTTAAGGCAGCGCGAATAGTAACTGGCGTAAATCTTGCACGGTTGCTAGTAACGCGCTCCAGGAGCCAATGATGGATCAAGCACCAGAACATACGGCGGCGGATGCACCCGCGGTCTTAGGCGGATTGGCTAGCCGGCGAAAATTTCTCAAGGGCGCCTCGCTCACTTTGCCGGCCATTGTAACCTTGCACAACGGCACCGCGTTGGCGGCGACTAGTCTCGGCTGTGGTGGCATGGAGAATATGCCGCAGACCTATGCGAATGTCCTGCTCGACGAAGCTAATTATCACGTCACGGATAATCTGTTTCGGGTGCGGGTCGAAATCTGCAAAGCGTTGAAGCTCAGCACCGCAAAAGATGGAAATAAAAGCTGGGGAATCGACACCGATCCAACTAAAGGGTATTTCAAAGACACCTTCAGTGGTGCGAATATCTGGCGGAACTTAAACGGCAGCCTGGTCGTCAATGCACCCGGCGTCGTCGATAGTGGCAACCACGGCGAGTTAGACGCACTAGTGCTCGGTCTTGTACCCAACAAGTACACGCCATCCCGGTTTAAGTTTGCGATCGCTCATGTCAGTAAACGCACCGGCAATATCCTTGCCGTGGGTACCCCTGTCGGCGGGGCACCTCCCTTGGATTCGGTGATCACGAGCTGGACGGGCGCCTGTTTGACGTCTATCTACAGCTCTGCACGTCTCCCATAGGACGGGCTCGGAAATCGAGTCAACGCGGGAATCAGAGCGGCTGGTTAGCCGGAAATGGCGGCTCGACGACACTGCCCCATTGTCAGCCTGCAGCTGGGAGTCCGCGCATTTCATTTTCCACCCTGCGTCGGGTCAGACCCATTTCCTAAACGATACGTGTGTTGAGATCTTGACGCTGCTTGCACGCGAGCGGCTGGACACTCAGACAATCTATCGTCGGCTACTCTTAACCAGCGCATTGGAAGAAGATTCTGATTTCAGATCGGGTGTCGTTAGCGTTATCCAGCTGCTCGATCAGCTGGGTCTAATCGAATCCGTGGCTTGATGGATCGCGTCCCGGAACCCAGCCTGCGTGACCACTCAATTGCCGAACTGCACACCAGGTTAGGACGTGGGTTGCGTCTACGGATCGGTCCATTCACGATCCATTTCGAAGGCCGTTCGGCCGATCTGGCCGAACGCCTCCACGCCCACTATCCCAATTATCCCGTCGCGGCCGCCGCCGAATTCGCGGATGCGAAGATCAGGGTCGGCCGCAATCCAAGCCTAAGCCGGCATTGGTTTTCAACACGCACGATCCGCACGGACGATGGCCGCGTATTCACAACCTTTCCGCGCGAGGCGACGCTCGCGCATATCGAGTGGACCATGAATTGGGCGGTCGCGAACCGCTCGCATTATTTTCTGATGCTGCATGCCGGCGTGCTCGCCAATGCGCAGGGTGCTCTGATCCTCCCCGCACATCCCGGCGCGGGGAAAAGCACGTTATGCGCCTATCTTATGCACCACGGCTGGCGGTTGCTGTCCGATGAATTCACCTTGATCCGCGACCGTAGTTTGCTGATCCACCCATTCCCGCGCCTTATCCCACTGAAGAATCGATCGATTGCCGTGATCAAAGAACTGATCCCGGATGCACATCTCGCCCCGTCGATCCCCGGGACGCACAAAGGGACGGTTGCACATTTGCGGCCTGCTGACTCGCACATCCGCGCGATGCACGAAACGGCAGCACCAAAACTGATGATCTTTCCGCTCTACAAAGCGGGCGCCGCGCTAACCATCGAGCCGGCGGCACGCTCTGAATGTTTTGTGGAAATCACCCAAAACGCGTTTAACTACGTGTTACGCGGCCGCGAAGGCTTCGAGATGGCAGCGGCGCTAACGAATCAAGTGGCTCCCTATCGCCTCACGTACAGCGATCTTCCGAGCGCCGCACAAGCGATTGACGCGCTGATGCTGGAAGCAGCGAATACGACGTCTGTGAGCTAGATAGCCCGCATTGCTAATGGGCTGAAGAAGAGGCCCCCGACCTGAATGGCGAGATCCGTCATCCCGGGCGGAGCGGCAGCCGCGTCGAAGCCTGCGCTGAAGGAACCGATCCCGTGGGAGCCGCTTTAGCGGCGAATCTTTTTGTCGAATCCCTTCGCGGATAAATCCGCTCCCACAGGACAGGCCGAGCTCCGCTGAAGGAACTCCGCTGAAGGAACCGATCCCGTGGGAGCCGCTTTAGCGGCGAATTTTTCTGTCGAATCCCTTCGCGGATAAATCCGCTCCCACAGGACAGGTCGAGCTCCGCTGCAGGAACCGATCTCGTGGGAGCCGCTTTAGCGGCGAATCTTTTTGTCGAATCCCTTCGCGGATAAATCCGCTCCCACAGGACAGGTCGAGCTCCGCTGCAGGAACCGATCTCGTGAGAGCCGCTTTAGCGGCGAATCTTTTTGTCGAATCCCTTCGCGGATAAATCCGCTCCCACAAAAATCCCTGTTACTTTTATGAATATGTGGGTCTGGGTTGCACTCCAGATGCGATCTCACCAATCCTCCTCAAAATCGCCGACACCGAATGCTACTATCCAACGCACCTAAGGTCCCGAGGTTCGGTATGCGGTTTGTACAACGAGGATTTACCCTCATCGAAGTGATGGTCGTCGTCGTCATTCTGGGGATCTTGGCGGCGATTGTGGTGCCGCGGATCATGAATCGTCCCGACCAGGCGCGCGTGGTCAAAGCTGAGCAGGATTTGCGCGCCGTTGGCGCGGCGCTCGATCTGTATAAGCTCGACAATTTTGCGTACCCCACCACGCAGATGGGGCTCGAAGCGCTGGTGAACAAACCGGCCGCCTTGCCACCCGGCGCCAATTGGCGCACCGGTGGTTACCTCGCCAAGCTGCCTAAAGATCCGTGGGGCGCGCCATATCAATATTTGGCCCCTGGTCAACACGGTGACTATGATCTCTATTCGTTGGGCGCGGATGGCACGTTGGGCGGCGAAGGCGTCAATCGGGATCTCGGCAATTGGTCGACCGAATAGCCCATCGAACCGGCGGGAGGGCGCGCCGCGCGCGCGGATTTACGTTGATTGAAATTCTGGTGGTGGTTGTTCTCATCGGCATCTTGGCCAGCCTCGCCGCGCTATCGTTAGGCGATGGAGGGCGGCGTGAACGATTGCACGATGCGGCACGGAACCTACGTACCTTGGCTGCGCTCGGCGCGCAAGAAGCGGTGTTGGCCAGTCGTCCCATCGGGCTATTCGTGGAGCGTGAGCATTATTATTTATTGGAGTTACGTAAAGGCGCGTGGTCACCACGTGCGCATGACCCCATGTTTCAGTCCAAAACCTTGCCCGCGGGTACCGAGACTGTGACGCAAAATGCTGACAAGATCGCGACCCGTTCGTTCGACACACGCCGTTTGCCCGCGGTATTCCTGCCGGATGGCAGCACTGAACTACAGCCCATCGAACTCAAGGATTTGTTCTCCGCGGCGCGCTACCAACTTATGCCGATGGGCGATAGTTATGGCGTCGTGGCCCTACCATGACTCGCAGCGCCGGTTTCACCTTACTTGAAGTGCTGGTCGCCTTGGCAATCGTCGCGACCGCGTTGTATGCCGCCGTTGGTAGTGCGCGCGGCGCGGCACGCGGCGCGGCCCAGATCGACGACACGGTCCTCGCCCATTGGGTGGCCATGAACGCGTTGGCCGAAGCACGGTTGGCGCCTCCCGCGCAGCACGCGGAGTCGACCTCGCATCAGGTCACGGAGTACGGTGCGCAATTTGTCGTGACCACTAGACCAGTGGGCGGCGAGGGAGTGGCGGCAGCGCTTAGCGTTCAGGTGGCGAAGCCCAATGCACCGGAGAACATCATCTATCGTTTAGAAGTCCCGTTCACCGGAGCGCCCGGGTCATGAGCAATTCGTCCGCTGCGAAGCGCGGCGTTGGGTTCACCTTAATCGAGCTCTTGGTGGCGATTGCCGTGTTCAGTGTCCTGGCCGTGTTTGCGTATCAGGGCTTGCGCAATTTTATTGTGGCGCGTGCAAGGGTTACCGAACATAGCGAAGCTTTCGCGCGTGTTGTCACCGGCGTAACCATGCTCCAGCAAGATCTCGAAAATATCGCGCCGCGGCCCATTCGCGATGCTTTGGGCGGTCCGGAGCCGGCGCTAACCGGCGCGACGGGTGTACAACCGGTAATCGCGCTGACCCGCCATACCGCCTGGGCGCCGCTCGGCGACGCGATGCCGGATTTGAAGCGTGTGGAGTATCGCCTGCAAGACGGGCGCCTGATTCGTCGCACGTGGGCGGTACTCGATCGCGTGCCGGATTCGGCGTTTAGCGATCGCGTGGTGTTAGACGACATCACCGCTATTAGATTTCGCTTTTTCGACGAAGGGGAATGGCATGACGCCTGGCCGCGAGTCCGCGGCGCGGCGCAAGGTGCAAACCTGCCGCGCGCGGTGAGCGCCCAACTAGTGTTTGCCAATGGGCGGATGATCGACCGCTTGTGCTTGTTGCCTGGGGCTGGTTAAACCGATGACAGCGCGGCGGCAAATGGGAATCGCCTTAATCACGGCCATGCTGATCGCGGCGCTGGTGACCGCCGGCGCAGTGGCACTCGCCGCGAGCCAGCAATTCAATACGCGGCGCACCGCTAATTTGCTGCTGGCGGATCGCGCGGATCTCGGCATCAGGGAGATTGAGGGCGCCGCCGGCCAGACGCTAATCGCGGATGCCAAGCGTGCGCAATACGATGCCGGGACTGAAGCCTGGGCGCACACCAAATTTTCAGCGGCGCGCGCGGATCTTAGTTTTGCCGCCGGCCTGAGTGATCTGCAGGGGCGCTTCAATTTGACCAATCTGTCGCCCGACCCTCGCGTGGGTGGTGAGGCGGGCGTACCGCCCACCGCCGCTTCGAAGGCAAATGGGCCTGCCTCATCCGATCAAGATAGCGGGTCACCTGAATCGGATTCAGCAACGACGGCCGCACCAGTAGCAACAGCACTGCCACCGGCACCGTGCGCAAGCGGCACGCCGTGCCGGCCTGTAGATACCGGCAACGCATCGCCGCTAGCGTTGAGCAAAACGGCGGCGACGGATGCCTCACCAACGACCAACGCCTCCGTGCTGACGCCAGCACAATTGGCCGAGCAACAATTCCGGCTGTTGTTCAAAGCGCTCGAACTCGATCCCGAGCCCATTCAAGCGATCCTGGATTGGATCGATCCGGATACCGAGACCCGATTTCCGAATGGCGCGGAGGATGATTACTATACGAACCAAGCGCCCGCGTATCGCACCGCGAATCGCCCGTTTGTCAGCCCGCGCGAGTTATTACTAGTCAAGGGCGTGACCATGGAGATGTATAAAAAGCTCGCGCCCTTCATCGTGACCTTGCCGCAATCAACCAAAATCAACGTGAATACAGCGTCCAAGGAAGTGCTGATGAGCTTGGCGCCCGGCATCGACGCCAGCGTTGCCGAGCAACTCATCCGGGCGCGTGAAACTCAACCCTTCTTGTCGGTCGAAAGTTTCCTAAAGCATCCGCTACTGCAATTCAGAGAGGTTCCACCGGATCTCATTGCAGTCGACACGCATTATTTCGAGCTCACCAGCACGGCGAGCAATGAGCGCCTTGATTATCGTATGCGTAGCGTATTGATGCGCAACGGCGCCACGGTCACCACCGTGGCGCGCCAGCGCGCTGAGCTCGACGAGTAAGCACCAATGAGCAGACCCAATTGAGCAGACCCAATTGAGCAGACCCAATTGAGCAGACCCAATTGAGCAGACAATTAGTCGCCCGAGCGCTCGACTCGACCCAATACGAGTGGCTGTGGGTCGATCGCGGCGCCGTGGTTCCGGCGCTGCGCGGGGACGCCAATGCGTTAAGTCGCGCGGCGGCGGGAGAACCGCTGCACCTGGTCGTTGACGGCCGACTCACGCGCGTGATGCAAGCGAGTATTCCGGCGCGTTCGCAACGGTTAGCCGCGCAGGCCGCACCCTATGCGGTGGAAGATGAATTGGCGGAGGAGCTCGATCAAGTCCACATTGTGTGTGGTCCCGCCTCCGCAACGGGCAGTCGCGCGGTGGCCGTGATCAGTAACCAAACGTCGGAGCGCTTGCTTGCGCCACTGCGCGAGGTAGGCGCCAACTTGACGGCGACAATGCCTGAATTTTTGGCTTTGCCCTTGCAGCCAGGGGCATGGAGCCTTGCCGGTGACATCGATCGCGTCATCGTGCGTACCGGCCTGTATAGCGGCTTCAGCAGCGAACCCGAAGTATTTAATCACCTTGCGAATAAGTTAATGCGCGAACAAGCGCCAACGCAGCTCGATCTGTATGGCGATAGCGCCGTGCCGGAAACGCTAACGGGCGTGCGGCTCAAACGGCATAGCCTGCCGCAGGGCATGTTGGGGTTGATGGCGCCGGCGTGCGTCATGGAGGGCGCGCTCGACTTGCTGCCAAACCACTACCGTATGCGACAAGCCCACTCGCATCGCGGATTATTCTTGGCGGGCGCGATACTCGTGCTCGCCCTGGTGGTGCATCTTGGTTTCGGCCTGCGCCATAACCATCAGCTTGAAACCGAACTTGCGGATATGCGCAGCGCACAAGCAGCCGTGATGCACGAAGCTTTTCCAACGATCACGCGCCTGGTCAATCCACGCGTGCAAGCCGCGCAGGTGGTCGCCGAACTGCGCAAGAATTCGCGCATGCCGCAATCAGTGCTCGAATCGTTGTATCGAATCGGCACGGTCTTGAACGCGCAGGCCGGACAAGGTCCCGTGCTGGACGGCTTGAATTATGCGGATGGAACTTTGCTGCTGCGCGTGCGCGCGCCGACTATGACCGCGCTCGAAAGCTATAACCGCGCCTTGAAATCGTCGTTGCACGTGGAAGTGGTGTCCGTGGAGTCAATCGCCGCGGGCGTGATCGGTAATTTGCGCGTGCAGCCTGGCGTGGGTGGCAACTTATGATGACGTGGTGGAAAACGCGGAGTCAGCGCGAACAGTCCTTTTTAAGCATCGGGGCTGGGGCGACGCTCGCCGCGGTACTCTATGTGACGGTCCTGCAACCGCTGCAAGATGCCCGTGTACGACTTGCGGGGCAGCTCCGTGCGGAGGCGGCTGGTTTAGTCGAGCTTCGCGCTCTCGCCGTGGAAGCGAAGCGGATTAAGGACGCTGGCCTAACTTCACGCGCACTCGCCGCAAACCAAACGCTGCTCTCGGTCGTCAATGAATCGGCAGCGCAAAGTTCGATTCAAGATCGCATTAAACGCGTTACGCCAAGTGGCGATGTCGAAGCGAGCGTAGCCTTCGACGCGGTTAGTTTCGATGCGCTTGCCGCGTGGTTGATCGCGCTTAAAACGGTCCACGGCATTGAAGCGACGCGCCTGGTCGTCGATCGCACGAAGCAGCCTGGCTACGTCAATGCCAATGTCACGTTGAGCGTTGGTGGTTGATCAATTCTTCCCCTCACCCTAACCCTCTCCCGCAAGGGGAGAGGGGACAGGACTGTGATGATCGAAGAAGCATAACCGAAGCGACATACACCCTCCCCTTGCGGGAGAGGGTCGGGGTGAGGGGAAAAAGGTCGACTCAGCTGCATTTCCCGCCCTCTCACCCTAACCCTCGCTCGCGAGGGGAGAGGGGATTGAATAGGGCTGTCGATCTGCCCACGAACAATGTCCTCTACACCAGCTGATTCATTTCGAAGATCGGCAGCAAAATGGCAATGACGATGGCGAGCACGATGCTGCCCATCACCAAAATCAATAGCGGTTCTAACAGACTCAACAGCAGTGTGAGCGTGCTCTGAACCTTAAACTCGAACGATTCCGCGGCGGTGTCCAACATTTCAATAAGATTGCCGGACGATTCACCGTTTGCGATCAGGTGCGGCAATAACGCGGGAATGAGCGGCGAACGTCCGATGGCGGTGCTGAGCGCGCCACCTTCGCGAACTTCCTCGATAACCTTGGTGTAGTGGCGCTGCAGCGGCAGAAATACCGCCGCTTTGCTGGCGATCGCCAGCGCGTCCAACATGTCGACGGAACTGCCAAGCATGATGGCGAGCATTCTGGCGAAGCGCGATGCTTCGCTCGCGACGATGAGACGGCCAACGATCGGCAGTTTGAGTAATAGCGAATGAAACGCATGACGCGGCGCCGGCCGACGCAAAAATAACCGCAAGCCGATAACGCCAATAATCGTCGCCGCGGCGATGTAGAGACCATAGCGATGCGCGAATCCCGAACCGGCAATGAGCGCGCGCGTTAGCAACGGCAACTGGCGATCCATGTTGTCGAACACCTTCACAACCTCGGGCACCACATAGGTCAATAGGCCCGCGACAACGAGAATCGCGGTAGCGGTCAAAACGCCGGGGTAGACCATCGCGAGCTGCAAACGCTTCTGCATGCGATCGCGGTTCTCGACGTAATCAGCCAAGCGCTTTAGGACCAGCGGTAAATGTCGCGTGCGCTCGCCGGCGCCGACGGTGGCTTGAAAGGCGGTGGAGAAAACCTGCGGAAATTCGGCCATGCCGTTGGCGAGCGACTGTCCTTCCAAGATCCGCGCCCTGATCCCCAATGCGATGCGCTTTACCGCCCGCGTGTCGGCTTGGCGTCCCAACGCCGATAACGCGTCGTCGAGCGGCAGCCCGGATCCGAGTAAGGTGCCAAGCAGACGAATGAACAGCGCCAGTTCGTCGGAGGACAGCCGCGCTAAGCCCAGTGATAAACCTGTCTTGTTACTCGATTTCTGACGACCGGCCGCAACGGCCAATGGTGTTAGACGCTGGTCGCGGAGTAGCTTGCGTGCTTGCCGTTCGGAATCGGCTTCGATCAATCCACGACACGTGTCGCCGTCAGCGGAGAGTGCGGTGTATTCGTAGGCAGCCATAACAGCGCTTAGACGTCCAAGATTTCTGCGCCGGGATTCGCTGCTAAAGCAGCTCCCACCCAAGATTCTGAATTGCCGTATGACATTAAAATATGTTGTGGGAGATTCGCTGCTAAAGCAGCTCCCACCCAAGATTCCGAATTGCCGTATGACATTAAAATATGTTGTGGGAGTCGCTTTAGCGACGAATCAAGGTTGGTTGTAGGCATTGCTCATAACGACTGCATGACGCGCAGCAGTTCCTCGGGTGTGGTGACGCCGTCCAGCACCTTGCGCAGGCCATGATCCATGATGCTCGCGGCGCGCGCACGGGCGTGCGACTCGAGCGCGGCCTCGCTCGATCCATCGTGAATTAGCTGACGCATGGCGTTATCGAAGGTGACGAGTTCATAGATCGCCGTGCGACCGCGATAGCCGGTCTGCGTGCAGGCAGCGCAGCCGCGCGCGGCAAACACCGCACTGCCCGCCATCGCGGTGTCGCCCAGGCGTTGCGCCGTGGCCGCATCCAAGGCCGCGGCTTGCTTACATTGCGGGCACAGCACGCGAACCAAACGCTGCGCCAATACGCCAATCAAGCTTGAGGCGAGTAAAAACGGTTCGGCGCCCATATCGCGCAGCCGCGTAATCGCGCCGATGGCCGTGTTGGTGTGCAAGGTCGAGAACACCAAGTGCCCGGTTAGGCTCGCTTGAATCGCGATCTGCGCGGTTTCCAAATCGCGGATTTCGCCAACCATCACCACATCCGGATCCTGGCGCAGGATCGCGCGCAAGCCGCGGGCGAAGCTCATATCGACCTTCGGATTAACCTGGGCTTGCGCGATCCCATCGATGAAATATTCGATGGGATCTTCCACCGTCATGATATTGCGACTGCCCTCGTTCAGACGCGACAGCGACGCGTATAAGGTCGTGGTCTTGCCGGAACCAGTAGGGCCCGTCACCAAAAAAATGCCGTGTGGCTTATGGATGATCGAATCGAGGGTGGCGGTGGTCTCGATGTCCATACCGATGTGTTCAAGCTGCAGGCGACCGGCCTGCTTGTCGAGCAAGCGCAGCACCACACGTTCGCCGTGACCCGACGGCATGGTCGAAACCCGCACATCCACCGGGCGATTCGCGACCCGTAGCGAGATCCGCCCGTCCTGCGGTAGCCGTTTCTCGGCGATGTCGAGTTTGGCCATGACTTTGATGCGCGAGGCCACGAGTGGCGCGATCGCGGCTGGCGGCTCCATGATCTCGCGCAACACGCCGTCGGTGCGCAGACGAATCAACAGCCGGTCTTCAAACGGTTCGATGTGGATATCCGACGCATTCTGGCGAATGGCTTCGGCAAAGAGCACATTGATCAAACGAATGATCGGGGCATCGTCCGCGCTCTCCAACAGATCCGCCGGCTCTTTTAATTCCTGCGCGAGATCGGCCAAGTTCATTTCACTGCCGAGATCCGCAATCATTTGTTCGGATTCGGCCTGCCCCGCTTCGTAAATAGCTTGCAGCCGAGTATTGAATTCGTGTTCGGAAATTTCCTTCAAACGGAGCGGCGCACCGATGACCCGGCGCACTTCGAGCAGCGCATCGGCCGTCGTCGTTGCTAGAGCAAGCACCGCGGCGCCGTCCGGATTAACCGATTCGACGAGCACGCCATGGCGACGCGCGAACGCGAACGGCAGCTTCATTCCACCAGACCGTCGTTCGGTAACGCGGGTCCTTTGTCACGCAGAAAAAATTGCGTCTCGCCTTCTTGTTGTTGCTGCTTCTTATGAATATCGTCGTAGCGCGCACCGGTGAGCGCGCGATTGGTGGCCTGATCGCGGATGATGGTGGGTCGCAGGAAAACCATCAAATTCGTCTTGGTGTAATCACTGTTGGTATTACTGAAGAGATGTCCCAACACGGGGATGTCACCAAGCAGCGGGATCTTCGATTTATTCTGGTGTAGCTCATTGCTGATGAGTCCACCCAGCACGATGATCTGCTTGTCATCCACCAACACCGTGGTCTTGATCTGACGTTTGTTCGTCACCAGATTCGTGCCGCTGGTCGCGGCGTTCACGCTTGAGACTTCTTGCTCGAGTTTGAGCTTAAGCGTGTCGCCGGCATTGATTTGCGGTGTCACCTTCAACAACACGCCGACGTCCTTACGCTCGATCGTTTGAAACGGCGTGTTGGGTCCCGAGGTGGGATTGGTGTACTGCCCCGTGACGAACGGCACGTTTTGACCCACCACAATTTCGGCCTTGGCGTTATCGAGCGTCATTAGGGTCGGCGTCGACAGCACGTTGGTGAACTGATCGCTACTCAAGGCGCGCAGCAAGGTGCGCAAATCACCGCCGGTGAAGTAGCCGAGGGACAGGCCTTGGAGGAAACCAGGGACCGATTTGGTATCGAACGGATTGGTGATCGGCCCGGCCGCGACCCCGGGCAACAAAGTGCCAGCAAACGCACCGTTGGAAGGCGCATTGGTACGCCATTGCACGCCCAGCTCATCGGCTTTGTTATTCGAGACTTCCGCGACGATGCCTTCGACCAGGACCTGAGCACGTCGAATATCAAGTTTGGTAATTACCTGTTTCAGTTCCACGAGCAATTCGGGCGGTGCTTGGATGATGACCGAATTCGTCGCCTCATCGGCCTGTACTTGAAATATTTCGCCGCTGCCGCCGGCATTCGGAATTAACACTGGGGCGGCTGCACCCCTGCCTTTGCCGCCCGAGGAGGGATGCTGAGCGCGATCGCCGATGGCTTGCAGCACCGGCACCAGATCTTTGGCGGAGGCGAAGCGCAGATAGATCACTTCGATGGTCTCGGCGATTTTCGAGCCCGGCTTATCGAGTTCGTGAATCAGATTGCGTAAGCGGAGTTTGAGACCTGGCGGTCCCCCAATGAGTACGGAATTCGAACGTTCGTCAGCGGCAATCGGCGGTTGCTGACCGGGTTGGCCGGCGGCTGACGCGGCTAAGAGTTGCTGCAAAGTCGCAACCAAGGGGATTGCTTCCGCATTCTTGAGCGGCACCACTTCGATGTCGTTAGCGTTATCGCGATCCAGATCGCGCACGATGCGCATGATGCGATTGACGTTCGCCCCGGTATCCGCCACCACCAAGGCATCGGCGCGCGCCGTCGCTGCTAAATGCGCCTCTTGCGGCAGCAGCGGGCGCAATACCGGCACGAGCTCGGCGGCGTTCACATACACCGTCGGGATCACCGCGGTGACAATTTGCTCGGAACGGCGCGCGGCGCCGGTAACTACGTCGCCCGATCCTTCTTGGCGGGCATTCAGATCGGGCACGATTTTGATCACATTGCCGCTCGGCACCGCGGCAAAGCCGTTTACTTTAAGCACGGAAAGAAAGACTTCGTAGAGCGCCTCGGGCTCGGTGGGCGCCGAGGACACCACGGTCACTTGGCCTTTCACGCGCGGATCGATCACGAAATTCTTGCCGGTGAGATCGGCCACCGCGCTAATAAAGGCTTGGATATCGGCGTTGTTCAAGTTGAGGGTAACGGCCTTGCTGTTCCCTGCGACTGGCTTGATGTCGAGCCCTGGATGCTCAGCCGCCTGTGCACGCGGTGTTAGCTGCAAGGCGCCAAGCAGGATGAGACTCCAAGCAATCCTGGAGCCGCGTCCAACCAATCGACGAAGGACACCTAATGAAGCAATGCGGATGGTCATAGTCTTTATTCTGGGTTAGGCGGGATCGGTGGCGGTTGGCGGGCCGGATTCTGCGGGACAAATGGCGGCGGTGCATTTAACGTCGGGAAAAACGGGGGACGCTGTGCCGTAAGGCGCGGATTGGCGCCACCGGGCCCGCCTTCTTCGGGTAGCGCCAGGGATTCGTCTTGACCGCTGTGCGTGATGATCACCGCCCGCCGCAGAATGGCTTTGATCGTCACGTCGCCGGTTATCGTGTCCCCGATGCGGTAATCTTTTTGCACCCCGTCGGGGGTGCCGATGATCGCATAGGCACGGTCATGGACTGTCGAATAGGCGATGCCGCTTAAACGCAGATCGACGGTCGCCGGTGGCAGGGACGAAGGGTCAGTCATCTCACCTGCGTCCTTGCGGGCTGCGTCTGGGTTCAGGGCGTCAGTCGGCGCGTCGGGTGTGCCGAAGAGATGCCAGGCGGGAATGGCCTTGAGATCAGCGGACACCGAACTTGATGGCGCGGTCGTGGTGGTCAGCGGCGAGGTGGTGGCACTCGCCGCGTCGGTGAGCGAATTCGAGGCCGTTAGGTGATGCGCGAGCGTATAGATCAGCACTAGCAAGGCCAATGCCGGAACGCCGTAACTACTCATCCATTGGGTATAGGCGATGCGCATGGCGTGTATTTCGCCAATTCCTTATAACGGGTCAAGCTCGCGACTTACCGGATTCGCGGATAAATCCGCTCCCACAACAGACTACTCATTGCCGTGAGACATCACTTGTGGGAGCCGCTTTAGCGGCGAATATTCTCGCTCCGCAATATAGCCGCGAAATATTACGGTGACAATTCATAAATCGGTCACAACTATGTAAAATGCTTGTGATTTTTTTATTGTCCCTGGCCTTCCGACGACGGAGCGGCGAGTGAATTTTCGACGGCGAATTCAAAAACGAATGCGCTTACGAAGCGCTTTAATCGCGCTAGCGGCGCGTATTTAGGAATTAAAATTCGGCTCATCGTTCTACGGGCCGTTTCACACACAACGCTTAAAACGCATGTTATAAGAAGGAGCTAATGTGCTGGGCAGCATGAATAAAGCGCAAAGCGCATCCGGTGAGAGTCACTCGTGTGGGAGCTAGTCGTGTGGGAGCCGCTTTGAGCTTCGAATCTTTAAACAGGCGCCTGAGTTTGAAAGATTCGCGGATAAATCCGCTCCCACAATTTCGAAATAACGGAATTTGAGGTTTATGAGTTCAATTATCCCAGTCATCCTCGCCGGCGGTGGCGGCACCCGGTTATGGCCGCTATCGCGAGGCCACTATCCCAAGCAATTTCTCGTCATTGAAGCCGGCGCCACGCTTCTGCAGGGAACCCTGAAGCGCCTTACCAGCGACGGTAAACTATTAGCCTCCGTAGCCACGCCCATCGTGGTCTGCAACGAGGAACATCGCTTTCTGGTGGGTGAACAAGCCCGCCAGATCGGACTGCCCTTTGGACGCATCGTGCTCGAACCCATCGGTCGTAACACCGCCCCCGCGCTAACCTGCGCCGCGCTGCTCCAGACCGAAGGTGGCGACGATCCGCTGCTATTGATGATGCCAGCCGATCAATTAATCCAAGACACCACGAAATTCCAAGCTGCGATCGCCGCTGGCCGTGTGCATGCGGATGCCGGTCGACTGGTGATCTTTGGCGTGGTGCCGAACAGTCCGGAAACTGGCTATGGCTACATTCATCTGGGTACGCGTATTCCAAGCGCCGCCGGCGAGCCTGAGGTTTATGCCATCGGCGCCTTTAAAGAAAAGCCAGATTTAACCACCGCACGGCAATACGTCGCCAAGGGCACCTTCCGCTGGAACGCCGGTATCTTTTTGCTCAAAGCCAGCGTGTGGCTGGCGGCGATCGACGAATTCAAACCGGAAATGCTCACGGCCTGCCGCGAAGCCGTGGCTAAAGGCAGCCGCGACGGCGAATTCATGCGACTCAACCACGAGGCGTTCGCGGCGTGTCCGTCAGACTCGATCGACTACGCCGTGATGGAGCGCATCGCGCAGAGCGCGCCCGAGCGCACGGCGGTGGTGTCGCTCGATGCGGGTTGGTCGGATGTCGGGTCGTGGTCCAGCATTTGGGACGTTGCCACCAAAGACGGCCACGGCAACGCGACGCGTGGTGACGTTTGCGCGATCGATAGCAAAGATAACCTTATTTATGCCGAGAGTCGCTTGGTCGCCACGCTCGGCTGCCAGGAAATGGTGATCGTAGAGACCCCGGACGCCGTGATGGTCGCGCCTAAATCGCGCGCGCAGGACGTCAAGGCGATTGTCGACTGGCTCGCGGCGCAAGGGCGCGACGAACGTTTACTACATCGCCGTGTATTCCGCCCGTGGGGCACGTATGAAGGCGTCGATACCGGCGATCGCTTCCAGGTGAAGCGCATCATGGTGAAACCCGGCGCCTCGCTGTCGCTGCAAATGCATCATCATCGCGCCGAGCACTGGATAGTCGTGAAAGGCACGGCCAAGGTCACCCGCGGCAACGACACCTTTCTCCTCAGCGAAAACCAATCGACATTTATCCCGTTGGGCGAGACCCATCGCTTGGAAAATCCTGGGACTATTCCACTTGAGATCATCGAAGTGCAATCGGGTGCGTACCTCGGTGAAGACGATATCGTGCGATTCGAGGATAAGTACAAGCGAGCGTAAGGTTGAAAACACGGATGCAGATAAGATTCGCGGATAAATCCGCTCCCACAAATGGGGATTTACCGACCCAGATCGCATGCTGTGGGAGCCGCTTTAGCGGCGAATCTTTGCGGCCACTTAGGCATATAAGATTCGCGGATAAATCCGCTCCCACAAATGAGGCTTTACCAATCCGGATCGCGTGGCTTGTCGCTTCGCCCGCAACGACAGTACTAGCAGCGCTGTCCTGGCAACTAACATTTAAATGCGTTTAACCCCCGAAGAAATCGCCACTATTCGCGACGCCGCCCGCGCTCATTTTGGTCACGACGCTAAGGTATGGCTATTCGGTTCCCGGGTTGACGACGCAAAGCGGGGCGGCGATATCGATCTTTATGTGGAAACCGATCTGCACTACCCCGCGGACCTCCTGAAACGCGAGATCAGCCTTAAATTGGAACTCGATGAACGGCTGGGCGAGCAGAAAATAGACATTGTGGTTCGACCGCGAACTAGCGAGTTGGCGCTGCCAATCCATCGAGTAGCGCGCGAGACGGGGATAGAGTTGTGAGCGGAGAGGCACTCCGGCTCGCTCAGCTATTGACCACGTGCGCACGACATGGCGCGGTGTTGCTCCGCGCCCGGGAACGCGTGCGGACGCTCGGGGAGATCACAGCAGCTAGGATGGAGACACTCACGGATGAGGAAGTCATGATGGTTGATCAGTTTCTGTATCGTTTTGCGCGCTTGCAAGACACGCTTGGCATGAAGTTGTTTCCCGTCCTTTTGGCCGCAAGCGAAGAGCCGCTAGAAGAATCGGCAACCTATATCGACAAACTCAATCAACTCGAACGTTTGGGCGTCATCGAATCGAGCCATCGGTGGCGCGAGCTTCGGGCACTGCGCAATCGGTTGACGCATGATTATCCCGACCCAGCAATCCGCGCCCAAATATTGAACGATACTATCGACAATGCTCCCGAGCTTCTCACCCGCGCGACGCGAGCCGCTGCATATGCAGCGCAACACGGTCTAGGTTAAAGTGCTACCGCGACGCGCTAAGCAAGGCGCCACACGCTAGCTTTCTTTCAGGACTGCATTCATTTCGTTTCTTTATCGAGGTTAATAGGATGAAACTCGCCACCACAATAGCCGCCAGTTTGATTTTCGCGGCAAGCGCACTCATCCCCCACGCCGCGCGAGCGGAAGAGGGCAAGGACTACTTAATCAACCCCGGCGATTTGCTCATCGTCACGGTGTGGAAGGAAGAAGATCTGACGATGGATGCCCTGGTAAGGCCAGACGGGAAATTTAGCTTTCCATTGGCGGGGGATATCCAAGCGTCCGGACATACGGTGGAAGACGTACGAAAAGAACTTAAGAAACACATCGACACTTTTATTCCCGATGCAGTCGTCACGGTGCTGGTCAAAGAAATTCGCGGTAATACTGCGTATGTGGTGGGCAAGGTCACGAAGCCCGGTCCGGTGCCTATCGTCGGGACTCTCGATGTAATGCAGGCCTTATCGTTCGCGGGTGGCACCGCGCAATTTGCGAAACTTAAAGACATCATCATTTTGCGCCGCAGCGGTACAGCTCAGTCGGCGCTCAAGTTTAATTACGATGCGGTCCAGGACGGGGAGCGGCTGGAAGAAAATATAGTGCTACAGCCCGGTGACGTAGTCGTTGTTCCTTGATCGAAGAAACGCGCCAGTAACGCTAAAGTGCAACCATTAGTCGTGACTGACCGCCGGTCCTTAGCCTCAGTCTAATGAGGTCGGGTTATTTCACCTTCATGCCAGGTTCGGACTAATAGTTGTGCGCGTCCATTGGTTGTGTTGCGTCTGCGTTCCGGTTGCGCTGGTGATGCAAGTACATGCCGCCGATTACACGGTGACGCCTAATGCAAAACTCGCAACATCGATTCATGACAACATTCGCGGATCGTCGAAAAACCCCGAGACCGCATTCGGATTCGATATAGGCGGCGGTATGAATTTAGCGCGACAAAGTAATGATCTCACAACCGAGTTAATCCCACGACTGAATCTTCGGCGATTCGCCGTCGGCAACAATCTCGATGCCAACGAATACTCGATCGCTTTTAACAATGATTGGATTCAAGAGCGCTTCAAGACGGGTTTAAATTTTAACTACTCCCGAGATTCGACCTTAAGCGATAAAGTTACCGACACCGATATTCAGAAGACAGTCATCGATCGCGACGCCATCTCGGTGCAGCCCTCGATAGCATGGGATTTGACCGATCGCCTCGTCGCTCAGGGAAGCCTCCTGTTTAACGACGTGTCTTATTTGAATGCCGCCAATACCGGATATGTCGATTACCGGTACCTGCAAGCGACGATCGGCGCGAGTTATTTGATATCGGAAAAGGGGCAGGTATTTGCGAATGTTTTTGCTAGCGATTTTAAGACTCCGGCGATCGAGAGCAAATCAAGGACTTATGGCGGTCAGGCGGGGGTAACGTGGCGCTGGGATCCGACTCTCGAAACGACGGGTTCAGTGGGTTGGAATGCCAGCACCATTAAATTTATCGATCAGCATTTCGCATTAGTGTTAAACCCAATTCCCCAAATAATCACGCTTCGGAATCCACAAGCAGTCGAATCTAACGGGCCCATCGCGACGGCCTCGATAAAAAAGATTTTCGAAACAGTGACCGCAAACCTCCATTATTCCCGTCAGGTCAGCCCCACAGGGCGCGGTTCGCAACGAATCAACGACGAAATCGAGCTGGGAATTGAAAAACGGCTAAGTGAACGTCTCGCAATTAGTCTTGGCGGATTGCGCCAAATGCGGACGCTAGACGGCGGAATAATCGGTGGACGCAATGTGGGCACTTTTACCGAGGATTACTCTGAGATAAGCGGTACGGCTCGCTATCAAATCTCTAGAAGCTGGAGGATAAACGGTAGTTATCGCTACGGCTACGCGACGAATAGTAATGGCACGGTGACGAATTCCGCGACTGCAAACGTAATCTTATTGACGCTTGAATATTACGCGCTGCCCAAGACTCTCTGGAACGGATATTAACTATGGAAGAAGCTAATTCTCTCAATACAAACTACGGCGCGGTCATCAAGCGCCGGTTACCACTAAGCTTAATGATCGTGTTTGGCCTGGCGACAGTCACGCTCGCCTTGGCATTAGGGCTACCGTCTCGCTACAAATCGCGCGCGGTCGTGCTAATCGAGGCGCAAGAGATACCGGAAGATTTAGTACGCTCGCTGGTAACCAGTTATGCGGATCAACGTATCCAGGTAATCGCGCAACGGGTGCTGACTAACAATAATTTGAGCTCAATTATCGATAAGTACCATCTATACGCTGAAAGCCGGAAGCGTAATCCGCTTGAAGAAGTCCTTGAGCAAATGCGCAAAGACATCACGGTTAAGCCCATCAGTGCTGAAGTCGGCGATCCAAAACTGGGTCACTCGGTACAGGCCACGATTGCGATTGAGCTTGCCTACGAAAATAAGGCGCCTGATGTCGCACAACGCGTCGCCAATGAAGTTGTCAGTCTGTTTTTAAATGAAAACTTAAAACAGCGAACAAAAACCTCGGAAGAAACCTTAAATTTTCTATCGTCGGAGTCGGAGAAGCTCAGAAATCAAGTTGCGGATTTAGAAACGAAGCTGGCTGCATTTAAAGAGAAAAATGTTGAGCAATTGCCGGAACTCGCCAACCTTAATATGGAGCTGATGAACCGAACAGAAACCGACGTAACTCAAATTGATTCGCAAATACGCTCCCTGGAACAGCAGCGTGTGTATCTGGAGTCGGAGCTTGCGCAACAAAAGCCAAGCACTTCGCTGTATTCCGAGACTGGCGAACGGATTCTAGGACCTGCCGACAGGTTGAAGGTACTCGAAAGCGAATTTGTGACGGTGGCGTCGCGCTACGGCGCGGAACATCCCGATGTTATCGCGAAGCGCAAAGCAATTGAGTCTCTGCGCGCGCAAACGGGGTCGACCAATAAAAGCGCGGAGCTCGCGCTTAAACTGAGCAAGGCACAAACGGGATTGGCCGAGGCGAATCGCAAGTACTCATCCGACCACCCCGATATAAAACGCTTAAATCGCGAAATTGATTCGCTACAAGCTGAATTGGCGAGCGCGAGCAAGATGGCTCCACCGGTTAAGTCGAACGCCCCGCCCGACAATCCCGCATTCATTCAACTCCAAGCCAGACTCGAAGCAACAAATGGAGATATCCGCGCGTTGCAGGAACAGCGCGCAGGTCTGAAGGCCAAGCTGTCAAATATAGAAGCCCGAATCACGCGGGCGCCGCAGGTCGAGCGTGAATATCGAATGTTGACCCGTGACTACGAAACAGCCCAGCGCAAGTATCAAGAAGTGGTGGCAAAAAGGCAGGAAGCGGAACTCGCGACCAATCTGGAAAATAAACAACAAGGCGAGAAGTTCACATTGATCGAACCGCCCGTGATCCCCGAAGAACCATCAAAGCCGAATCGATTGGCAATTGGGCTGCTTGGGGGCTTGCTCTCGATTGCGGGCGGAGTGGGAACCGGCGCGCTTGCAGAAAGTTTAGACGGGCGGATTTATGGCCGAATGGGCGTCACGCGATTGCTCGGTGTCCCGCCCCTCGCGGTCATCCCAACCATTGAGACCCCAGGTTCACGCAATAAAAAGCGACTAAACAAATTGCTTGTTGCAAGCATCGTCGTGGCGGTTCTGATTGCGATTGCCTGTGTAATTCATGTGTTTTATCGGCCGCTCGATGTGCTGTATTTTCAATTCATACGTGTCCTCGCGGCATGAGTCACATGAAAGCGACGACCCCTGAACAATCAACCGATGTATTTGCTGGTAATGTGCCGCGCCCCACCGCAGGCGAGACGAGCTGTCGCCAGGCCGTTACGGTAAGGATGGAATGCGCATATGGAAAGAATTAAACAAGCCTTAGAGAAAGCTCGGATTGAGCGCGAAACCGAGAGTTCGTCCATAGGGCGAACCGAAACGCCGCCGGTCGCGAACTCGCCGCCAGCGTTCACGGAACCCGCGATCCAGTACTCACAGACCAAGGTTGCGACACTGGATGCGGCGGTTCTACAGGTCAACCGTGTCCTTATCGACGATCGCGATCGAATAGGCCTTAGCGCGTACAAGATGCTGCGGACTCAGGTACTGCAACGGATGACCGCGCGCAATTGGAATACGTTGGCGATTACCAGTCCCGCGCCTGGGGATGGCAAGAGCCTGACGGCGATCAATCTTGCGATCAGCCTCGCGCGCGAGCTACACCATACCGTTTTGCTAGTGGACATGGATCTGCGAAATCCGTCCATCCACGAGTATTTCAAGATCAAGCCCGAAAAAGGTATTGGTGACTACCTAATGCACCAGTCGCCGTTAGGCGACGTTCTAGTAAACCCAGGCATCGAGCGGTTGGTATTATTGCCCGGCCGCCTGCCGGTTGAAAATTCGTCCGAAATACTCGCTTCACCGGCGATGGGCAATTTGGTGCACGAGCTTAAATCGCGATATCCGTCGCGGATGGTATTGTTTGATTTACCCCCGGTCCTGTCGGCTGACGATGCGCTGTCTTTCGCGCCCTTTGTCGACGCGTTTCTCTTGGTGCTGCGCGACGGCAAAACCAATCGGAGCGAACTCGAGAACGCCATGGATATCTTGAAAGAGACCACTATCCTCGGCACGGTGCTCAACGGTTCAGACGAAAAAATCTCGGCGTATTACTAGAACGCTCCTATGGGAACCGCTTTATCGGCGTATCCAGTGTGAAGATTCGCGGCTAAAGCCGCTCCCACAGTAGAAGGCCTCGTTAAGGGATCCTCTCTTGTGGGAGCCGCTTTAGCGGCGAATCTTCGCTGGATTGCATCGACGTATGGGGTCGAAGATTCGCGACTAAAGCCGCTCCCACCGTAGAAGGCCTCGTTAAGGCATCTGTCTTGTGGGATCTCTTGTGGGAGCCGCTTTGAGCTTCGAATCTTCATCGGGCGTGACCAGCCAAAAGGCTTTGCTCCCACAGCGGGAGCACGATAAACTAAAACAATGCGGGTGATCGCACTTAAGACCTTGCGAGACTTCTGGAGTAAGCACCCTCAAGCGGAGATCCCGTTACGGGCTTGGTATGCACAGGTAAGCCGGGTCGATTGGCGAACGCCTTCAGACATCAAAGGCGCGTATAGGAGCGCGAGTTTCATTGGTAAAAACAGAGTGGTATTCAACATCAAAGGCAACGATTACCGATTAATTGGCGCGGTACACTACGGCCGGGGTCTGATGTTTGTACGATTTATCGGTACGCATGGTGAATACGATCGCATCAATGCTGCAGAGGTTTAATCGAATGAGGATCGAGGTGCGACCCATCAAAACGAAGCGCGATTATGCCGCCGCCCTAGAAGCCGTCGAGGCACTTTGGGACGCTCCCAAGGGTTCGAAGGAGGCCGATCGTCTCGAGGTATTGACACTACTCATTCAAGCGTACGAAGCAAGACATTATCCGATCCCCGATCCCGATCCCATCGATTTTCTGCGCCATATCATGGAGGCACGCGAACTCACTCGGAAGGATATGGAAACCTACCTCGGCTCGCGTGCGCGGGTAGCGGAGGTGCTTAATCGAGTGCGTCCGTTGACCCTTGAAATGATTCGCCGCTTGGCGGAGGGTTTGAACCTCCCGGCGGAAGTCCTAATCCGACCCTACGAGGTCCACGCGGCAGCGTAGGCGCCATTGTGTAAGATTCGCGGATAAATCCGCTCCCACAGTAGAACGCCTCGTTACGGCATCTCTCTTGTGGGAGCCGCTTCAGCGGCGAATCTTTGCTGGATTGCATCGACGTATGAGGTGGAAGATTCGCGGATAAATCCGCTCCCACAATAAAAACCCTGTTTAACGCATCTTACTTATGAGAGCCGCTTTGTTTGTCTGCGAATTGGACCTCTCTCTTGTGGGAGCTACTGTAGCGGCGAATTACATCTCTCTTGTGGGAGCCGCTTTAGCGGCGAATCTTCATCAATCGGACCCGTCGATCACGAGTAACCGATCGTGCAACTCCCGCGACGCTCCTCTCACTTCACAAAATCCCCAGCCACAGTCGGCCCGAAAGCAGTCGGAATCTGTCACCTCAATGCAGTAGCATGACGGCATGAGACGCGCCCGTAAAAAACTTACCCTGGTGGCCGGCGCCCGGCCAAACTTCATGAAGATTGCTCCCATCATCCGGGAGCTTAAAAAACATCAGGACGTTTTCGACTGGGCGCTGGTGCACACCGGGCAGCATTACGACCACGGCATGAGCGAGGTATTTTTTCAGGAGTTGGGGATCCCCGAACCAAACTTCCACATGGGCGCTGGCGGCGGCTCGCATGCCGAACAAACCGCGCGGGTGATGATTGGGTTTGAAAAATACTGCCTAGAACACCACCCCGATCTCGTGCTGGTGGTGGGGGACGTGAACTCCACACTCGCCTGCTCCATCGTCGCCAAGAAACTCAATATTCAAGTGGCGCATGTGGAAGCGGGCTTGCGCAGCGGGGACATGAGCATGCCGGAAGAGATCAACCGCATGGTAACGGACGCGATCTCCGATTACTTTTTTGTCACAGAGCCGAGCGGCGAAAAAAACCTGAAAAGGGAAGGGCATAGACCTGAGAAGATCCACTTCGTGGGTCATGTGATGATCGACAACCTGTTCTTCCAAGTTGAACAGTTGAAGCAGATGGATGCCAGCGTCTTCGCAACCAATGCGCTGAAGCAGCAGCTCGGCCGCTATGGCGTGGTAACCCTGCATCGCCCCTCCAACGTGGATGACGAAACGGCGCTGCGCGGCATTGCCGGCGCGCTCATCGACATTGCGCGCGATTTGCCGTTGATCTTTGCCATTCATCCACGCACGGCGCACACGATCGAGAAGTTCGGCATCGTGTTTCCAGACACCATCGTTTGCACCGCGCCGCTGCCCTACATGGAATTTTTGAATCTCTGGAAAGACGCAGCGCTGGTGCTGACGGATAGCGGCGGGCTGCAAGAGGAAACCACCGCGCTCGGCGTGCCTTGCCTCACGTTACGCGAGAACACGGAGCGCCCGATTACGATTGAAGAAGGAACGAATGTGCTGGTGGGGCGTGACCCGGCGCGCATTATCGCGGAAGCCGCGAAAGCATTGAGGGCGACTAAACGCGGCACCCGCAAAGGTCCGCGGTTGTGGGATGGCAAAGCGTCGGCGCGAATAATTCAAGTGTTGATAGGATAAAGTGCTAGGTAGCGATTGATTCTGGAGGCTCAAATGGCTCGCCAATTTGATGTTGTTGTGGAAAAGGACTCAGACGGCTTCTTTGTCGCCACGGTCCCGGCTATACCCGGCTGCCATACGCAGGCGCGCTCGCTAGACAAGCTTATGTCGCGCATTCGTGAAGCCATTGAACTGTGCCTTGAAGTGCAAGGCACACTGCCGGAGAACCTAGACTTCGTTGGCGTACAGCGTGTAACGGTTGATGCGTGACCACGCAGTGCTGGATTTTCAGTAGTTCGTCCGAGAGGTAGTCATCACTTCTTGCGTCATGTCGACGGTCGCTCCACAGTCGTTCCGGTTCACTCTGGCGAAACCATCGGCACCGGCTTAATGGCAAGTATTCTGCGTGACGTAAAGTTGACCTGGGATCAGTTGCGCGATTTATTGTAGAAACCGGAGAGCGAAAATGCTGAACGCGGATGGCTGGGCTCAAAATGGGAGACCTTGATGAAATACGCAGTTGTAATTGAAAAAGGTCCGACCAATTATGGCGCGTAGGTGCCAGATCTCCCTGGTTGTGTAGCCGCTGCCGACACTCGCGAGGAAGTGTTGCAGTTGATCGAAGAGGCAATTGCCTTTCACATTGCGGGCCTCCGCGAAGACGGCATAGTGGCGCCGCCACCTTCATCGTCTATCGAACTTGTTGAAGTTGCCGCCCCAACCAGCCGGGACCACGCGATCAAGACTAGGATTGCTTCGCTGCGCTCGGAATAATGAGTTGAAATTTTTGCACGCGCCGGTACTTAGAAGAGCCGCGGATAAATCCGCTCCCACAATAAAGACCCTGTTTAACGCATCTTACTTATGGAGCCGCTTTGTTTGGCTGCGAATTGGGCCTCTCTCTTATGGGAGCCGCTTTAGCGACTTCGGGGTCAGCGACTTCGGCGACTTCGGGGTCAGGGTTGCAGAAAGCAAGGCGCGGAATTCAGCAACTCATGACGCCATGATTCCGTGGAAGGGATCAAAAAACTACAAGTACTAGGACAGTCGCCAACAAAGCACTTCATGAGCATGAGGAACTGGCTCGTGGCCTGCAAGGCGCCGTGGAAAAGAATCTTCGGCGCCGAAGATTCGAGCTTGGCGACGCTTGACCCGTCGGGTCGCGCACCCTTCCTTATTTTCACATGGACGTCTGATCCGCCGGTGGCTACAATCGACTTAAGGTGGCCACATTGGAGCAGCAACTTGAAAGTTTCCATTCGCGAAATGAAGAATGGTTTGTCGAAGATCCTCAAATACGTTCAGACTGGCAATGAGGTGATTATCACGGAACGCGGCAAGCCCGTGGCGCGGCTCAGTGTGATTGATGATCCTGCGCTCGACCCACAAACCCAAACCTTGCAGCGACTTCGGCGCATGCCGTGGCTCCGTCCGTCTTCAGGTGGCAAGGTAAAGGGAGCGCACAAACCACTGAAGTGGCGAGCGGGCGATCCCTTGCTCTCGGACCTCGTGCGCGAGGGGCGTGAGTGATCCTGTATCTCGACACTTCCGCCTTGATCAAACTCTATGTCGCTGAACCTGGCGCCCAAGAAATTCGTAAAGCAGTCACGAACGCTCACGCGAGTGCAACGCATCTAATCGCTTATGCGGAAACCTGCGCGGCGTTTGCGAAAGCGGTGCGGGTGGGACGGTTGGCCGTTGGCGAAGTGAATAAGTATCGGCACGCTTTCGATCGAGATTGGGCAGAACTCGATGTGGTGACCCTCGATGCGGTGATGATCCATCGCGCGGGCGACTTAGCGCTGGCTTTCAATCTCCGAGGATACGACAGCGTGCATCTCGCCGCCGCCGAAGCGTTCGCTGTCGTTGTCGGTCAGCAGGAACTCGTATTCGCCGCCTTCGACGTAACCCTCAACAACGCTGCGCGGGCACTTGGGCTGCGGTTGATTTCGGATAGTTAAGCGCCTTCAGTTCACGCAGATCGTCCCGCATTTACATCCGGTGCCAACATGAAGGACCATCTCCACCGGCGACGGCCGACGCTCAGAAGACAGACAAGGTCGGCCACAACGCGACGACTAAGTAACTTCGTATGGTCGAGGCCGCGCCGTGAAATCACATCGACGGAACGGCCGAGGATGCGCTCAAGTTCATTCGCAATCTGCGCAAGTCGAAACAATCCTGGTGCTTGGCCATCGGGTGTATCGACAATGGACGCTAAGCAGCCTGCTTAATCAAGGAGCCTGCTGGGATCCCTAAACCCTTGTGCAGTTTCCAAGCCATTGCCATCGTCAGCGGGCGTTTGCGATTAAGCACCTCGTAGACCCGGTTAGGCTGGCCGATGTAGGGAACGAGATCTTTGACCGTGAGATTCCGTTGCTCCATCACTAGTTTAATTGCCGCGACCGGATCCGGAAGGTCGAGTGGGAAGTGCTTGGCTTCATAGGCTTCGATCAAGGTTACCAGGACATCTAATCGATCGCCTTCGGGGGTGTTGCGCTTGGCAGTCATTAGCTGCTCGATCATTTTTAATGCCGCCGCATAATCGCGCTTAGTCCTGATTGGTTTGATATCCATCGTAAGATCCCGCTTCGTTTAAATGATCTGTGCGTCGATCAGATCGTACTGCTTGTGCGTGCCAATGAACCGAACGTAGACGACGCGATAGGGATAGTTAATCCAGACCACGATTCGATATTTGTTTCCGGCAATGTTGAACACCGCTCGCCCGTCTTTCAGAATGCCGGCGGTGCCGATTTCACGCTTCACTTCAGCCGGCGACGCCCAGTTCGCCTTAAGCGCCTGTTGATACCACGCCAAAGCAGGATCGCGCGCATCGCGGTAGCCAGATTTACTCTCAATAAAGCGTTTGAGCGTACTCAGCGCGATTACCCGCATCGGGAAATGCTAGTCCCGAAATGGGACTAGCACAAGATTCTCACGAGCCGGCGCCGAGCGCATATTTTGGGGCTGAGACTGATCGAGACTCGGGTTACCCGCGTTTCGACGATGGAGTAATCGCCGCGCATTCAGTTTCGTCGCGCTGAGTTGTCGTGTGCTTACCGCGACCAAAACGTGACTCAGTCGAGTCATTGGTAGTCCTTGAAGTTCCGGTTAACTCTGACGAAACCATCGGCACCGGCTTAATGGCAAGTATTCTGCGTGACGTAAAGTTGACCCGGGATCAGTTACGCGATTTATCGTAGCAACCGGAGGTAGTAGGCATGAAAATGAGCCATGACTCCGAGATGGACTCGCTGTGATTCAAATTGGTGGAAGATCGACACGAGTGCCGCACCTTGCGCCTCTCGGACGAGATTGCTCTCAATTTAGCGAGATCGATCAAGACTTGGATTGCGTCGACGTATGGGGTGGAAGATTCGCGGATGAATCCGCTCCCACAGTAGAAGGTCTCGTTAAGCGATCTCTTGTGTGGGATCTCTTGTGGGAGCCGCTTTAGCGGCGAATCTTCATCAATCAGACCCGTCAATCAGGAGAACCGATCGAGCAACTCCCGTGACGCTCCTCTCACCTCACAAAATCCCCAGCCACAGTCGGCCCGAAAGCAGTCGGAATCTGTCACCTCAATGCAGTAGCATGACGGCATGAGACGCACCCCCGTAAAAAACTTATCTAGGTGGCCGGCGCCCGGCCAAACTTCATGAAGATTACTCCCCTCGTCCGAGAGCTAAAAAAACATGAAAACGTTGGGGACGTGAACTCCACACTCGCCTGCTCCATCGTCGCCAAGAAACTCAATATTAAAGTGGCGCATGTGGAAGCGGGCTTGCGCAGCGGGGACATGAGCATGCCAGAAGAGATCAACCGCGCCGCTGCCTTACATGGAGTTTTTGAATCTCTGGAAAGACGCGGCGCTGGTGCTGACGGATAGCGGCGGGCTGCAAGAGGAAACCACCGCGCTCGGCGTGCCTTGCCTCACATTACGCGAGAACACGGAGCGCCCGATTACGATTGAAGAAGGCACGAACGCGCTCGCGGGACGTGACCCGGTGCGCATTATCGCGGAAGCCGCGAAAGCGTTGAGGGCGACTAGAGGCGTTCGTCGTGATAACGGTCTACACGTTTTATTTTTAACGAGGTTGTACGTATGAAAATCAGCTATGACTCTGAGACCGACTCGCTGTATATCAAATTGGTAGAAGGTCAACACGAGTGCCGCACCTTGCGCCTCTCGGACGAGATTGCCCTTAACATTGGCCATAATCAAATGCTCGTAGGAATAGAAGTGCTTGACGCAAAAGAAATACTCGGCCACGGAGAACTGCCGACGGTGATCCTGGAAAACATTGCGTCCAAAGCCGCGTAAGACAAATCATAATGTCCCGAGCACGACCGATGAAGTTTGAAGTACGCGGGTAGCGGAGGTTCTTAATTGAATGCGTCCATTGACTTTTGAAATGCTTCGCCACCCTCGCAATAACAACAACGGCGAACTAGCACCCTCGATATTTCATCCCTTTAGGTATACGGTTCGAGACGGAGGCCATCATGAATACGACATTAGTAACCCGTGATCCGGAAATCATGAGTGGAGCCCTGTGCTTCACCGGAACCCGTGTCCCCGTACAGAATTTGTTTGATTACCTTGAAGGAAGTTCTTCGTTAGCTGATTTTCTAGAGGACTTTCCGTCCGTAAAGCGCGACACAGCGGTCGCAGTACTAGAGGTTGCACGAACGAGTTTATTTGCCGATGCGGCTTCTGCTTGACGAACCCTTGCCGAGTCGTCTCCGACGGTTACTGCTGGCGCACTCGGTCACAACTGTTGTCGAGATGGGTTGGGGCGGAGTAAAGAACGGCAAGCTGCTGCAACTTGCCTCACAGAAGTTTGACGCGTTTCTCACTGCGGACAAGAATCTCGAGTATCAACAAAACCTCGCGAAGCTACCGATAGCAGTAATTGTTCTTGCCGCACACTCTAACGAGCTACAGCACTTGTTATCATTGATACCCAGACTTGAGAAAACGGTGGCGAACCTTCAGCCCTGCAGCTTTGCAAAAATTGGGGAGTAGCCAGCGTATGATCGTGTCGGTCAGCTTTGAGCGGCAGCGATTGTGGAGAAGGTGCGAGTTCACGTTGAGTTAAACGGGGCATGAAAATCAGCTATGACTCTGCGACCGGCTCGTTGTGTATCAAATTGGTGGAAGATCGACACGAGTGCCGCACCTTGCGCCTTACAGACGAAATCGCTCTCAATTTAGCGAGATCGATCAAGACTTGGATTGCCACGCTACGCTCGCAATGACGTTGAACTTTTTGCACGCGCCGGTACTTAGAAGATTCGCGGATAAATCCGCTCCCACAGTAGAAGGCCTCGTTAAGGCATCTTTTGTGGGATCTCATGTGGGAGCCGCTTTAGCGGCGAATCTTTGGTGGATTGCATCGACGTATGGGGTAGAAGATTCGCGGATGAATCCGCTCCCACAATAGCGGCTGTGTCGATCTGCAGCATCACTTTCAGAGCTCTCTCTTGTGGGAGCCGCTTCAGCGGCGAATTACTACGTGTTGAGAGTTGTATGATGATCACTCTATGGGAGGACAGTCTCACTTCGTCAATCGGTCGCGTGATGATCGACAACCGCTTTTACCCAGTTGAACAATTTAATCATAGTGACACCGCAGTCTTTCCTGCGGCATTTCAGATGCTCTCGATCATTTCGCGCCCACTGCGGCAACGGCCAGAGTCATGGGATGGACATGCCGTGGAATATAACGGGAGCACAATGTGATCTTTGGTCGCCCCATCAAATCACTTCATCGCTCCGGGGCGGTATTGACCGGCGTCGATCAATCAATTTCCTCGCTGGGAAATTTTCTAACGACGATTCTGATGGCAAGGTATTTAAGCCTTGAAGTCTTTGGCATTTACACGCTGCTATTCACCACCTATTTAATCATCATAGGTCTGGCGAATACCGTAGTATCCGAACCAATTCGCGTGTTTGCGGCGAGCCTAAGCGAGCATGAACTCAGCCGGTATCTGTCCTGTCAATTAATTTTTCGCGCAGTCGCCGCGCTGTTTGCAGGGATGATTGGGTTTCTGGTGTGCCCGTTGATGGGACATCCGGGTGGCGATCTCGCCGTCTCGTTTGCATTTTTTATCATGGCTTCTCAACTTCACGAGCTCGGCCGCGCAACGAATAGTGCACGACGACGCTGGACAAGCGTACTCACAATCGATGTGTTGTATTTCATCATCCGCTTTGCACTCTTTGGAATCCTGGTCGGGCTTAAGCGCTACTCGCTCGGCAACGCGTTGAGTGTGATGGCAATTGGCGCGCTGATTGGAGGACTCTACCAGCCTCTCGCCGGCATCCGCTTCAAACTTCCAAAGCCTCTCGCTCTACAGCGGCAGTGGCATCTGAACTGGACGTATGGGCATTGGATATTTTTGGAAAGCGTGGTTTTTGTCGCGTCGTCACAAATTTATGTTTACCTGGTGGCGGCGTGGGTGGACACGCGGTCCGCGGGAGGGCTGAACGCAGCGCAGAGCATCGTCAACCTATTAAACATATTGCTCACCTCGGTCACGGTGTGGGCGACACCCTTGGCGCGACACCGTTTACTAATCGAAAGCTACGCACGGTGGCGCGCGCTGCTAATTCAAGTGGGGATCGCTGCGTGCGGTTTATGTAGTGTGATCGCTGTCGCATTAGTCGTTGGGTCGCAGCAGCTGTTTGCGTTATTCTTCGGGCGGGCGTATCTGGAATTCGCTTCTCTATTATTGCCCCTGAGTTTGGCTATGGTGCTTGCAGTGGCAAATGGCGTATTCGGGGTTGCGTTCCGTACGGCGGAGATGACGAAAGTGGGGTTTATTTCGAAAACTGTATCAGCGGTAATTACGTGCCTTGCGGCCTACCCCTTGATAACGAACTACGGCGTACTGGGGGCCGCGATTGGACTGTTGCTAACCCAAGCGTGCTGGACTAGCGTCTATCTCTACCAGATATTCTCGGGGAAAGCCCTCGCGCCGGATCGAATTAAAGTGAGTTTGAAATCGCTGTAAGCCAGGGAATATCAAAGGCTCCCGTCCATGAAAACCGTTGTAATATTACAGAGAGTGCTTCCGCATTATCGAGTGCCCGTCTTCGACGCGCTTTGTACAGCCTTATTGCAGCATTCCATACAACTCATCGTTCTATACGGGCAAGAGCAGCCTGGCACCACACCCAAAACCGTGAAGATTGCAGCGCCGTGGGCTAAGCAGATTAATAACCGCTATCTGCTAAAAGGAGGTGCTGTTTGGCAACCGTGTTGGAGAGACTGCATGGCCGCGGACTTGGTCATCGTCGAGCACGCCGCCCGGTTGTTGATTAACTACCCGCTCGTTCTGCGGAGAAAAAAGACAAAGCTTGCGTTTTGGGGTCATGGTCGTAATTTTCAGCGACAGGTAACGTGGTTAGAACGCCTAGTGAAAGGGTGGCTTGCACGTTCTGCGGATTGGTGGTTCGCGTATAGCGCTAGCACGGCGTTAACGCTGCAGGCTGAAGGCGTGCCCGCGAACCGCGTAACGGTCGTGAATAACGCGATCGATAGCAAGGACCTGGAATCTGCCCGCCGGACTATTACTTCCGAAGACATCGCGCTAACGAAAGCTGAGCTCGGCATCACGGGCGCCAATATCGGCATTTATTGCGGTCGACTATATCGAGATAAGGATATTCAGTTTTTATTAGATAGTTGTCGCCTAGTCAAAGAAGCCGTCCCGGATTTTGCGCTGGTGATTGTTGGCGAGGGGCCGGACGAATTTTTCGTTAAAAGCGCGGCACAACAATATCCCTGGATACATTTCGTGGGTCCGCGTTACGGCGCCGATCTCGCTCGTTACCTTTTGTTAAGCAAAGTGATGCTCATGCCAAGCGCTGTAGGATTGGCAATAGTCGATAGCTTTATTTTAGAAACGCCAATCGTCACTACCAATAACACTAATCACGGTCCCGAAATTTCGTACCTTGAGCCTGGAGTCAATGGCGCACTAAGTGATTACGATACAGCCGCGTTCGCCGCGACGGTCGGATGCTTGCTTTGCTCAGAGACCGAATTGAATATCTTGCGACAAGGCTGTAAACGGTCAGCAATCACGTTTACGGTCGGTGCGATGGCCGAACGATTCGTCGACGGAATCTTACGCTGCATCGGAAATCATCAGGATATAGCGTGCTCCGAACCGAGCGTCCTTGCGCCCAAGAACGAATCACAGCGCGGATTTTATTAGACTCACAAAATGTACAAATTCTCAAAGAATAAATATCCCTGCTAAAGGTTGAAGTTCTCTTAGAGACTTATAACAATCGGAGAATATTGTGCGTTTCGCCTTGTCCCTTATAGTTGTACTGCTGGTTGGAAAGGATACTTTTCAACTCGGTGACCCGTATGTCATGAGAGGATTTGCGCAGTTTCTGGGATTGCTAATTGGGATTGTTGGGATACTCACTGATGTACCGCGAAATTTTATCGCGAAATATTGGCCCGCGATCGGTTATCTAATTAGTTTGATTGCAACCTCAATTGACTCTTCTGATCAATCGTTTGTGCTATTGCAGATTGGGTCTTTGCTGGCGATAGTATTTTTCGGCATAGCTTATTTTAACCTGCCACCCGCTCGTCGCGTGGATGCGCATCAATGGCTGACAATTTCCATAATCGCGGTTTATATGGGAGTAATGATCGGAAGCTTGGTAGCCGCCAAGCTGGCGCCAGGGCTTGCATATGAGCAATTATTTTCCGGTGATGCTTATGGGAGTGAACTCAGATTTCGCGGCTTATTTTCAAAATCAGGAATGATGGGCGCGGCAAGTGGCCTGACGCTCGGATTAGCATTTTTCGGAATTAAATCTCGAATTCTTAAAATTCTGATCTCCGTACCCACCTTGATATGTATGTTCCTCACCCTTTCTCGTACGTTTTGGGTTGCGTCTTTTGTGTCAGGGGTCATTACGTCCTGGCATTACTATCCGAAGAAGGGCTACATCGTAAGCGCGGCATTGATCGCGGCCCTAGTAGTGGGTCTAGGCGCCGCGGCGTTTAACTATTCAGTAGATAAAGAGGCGGCATCTAAAATATTCCGTTTAAATACCCTGAGTACGCTTTCCGGTCGAGTTGATTTATGGGCACGCGGCTTAAAGGCATTGGAATATAGACCTTGGCTGGGATACGGTTTTACGGTGGGGTCCGAGGGTCTTCAAAATATAAAACCCGGGTTGGGACTATCGAGTGCGCGAGACGCACGATTAGTTGCGCGAACGTCTCTTCACAGTGGTTACATGCAATCGATTTTGGATAGCGGAATTATCGGCACCTTGTTTTATTTGAACGTGATTGGAATTTCGCTCTGGAGGTTTTGGCGTAATGATTCAAAAAGAGAATTCCCAGCAGCATTTTATGGCGTATTATTTTTCTCGATCGCCAACTTCGGAGAAAATATTATTTATTCGGCGTCCGTCTTTCATAGCGTGGCATTTTGGATATTGGCGACTTTGGGCTTGTCACTCACCAGCCGGGAAGCGCCGGTTAGACCTAGATATAGAAATATCGGCTCTTCGCGTAATCGAATGGGTAGATTCTAGTGGTTTCACAGCAAAGGGCAGCATGCAGGTGAGGACCTTGAGTCGCAAGTATTCTTCATCTCGCAAGCCATAAGCCCGACGCTGAATCACTCTGATCTTGTTGTTCAATCCCTCGACGAAGCCGAGCGAGACTTTATTCTCGGGAACACAGTAAGCCGCGATGCCATTCCAATGTCGTTCAATCATCTCGGCGAACTTCTCGTAAGGTTTCAGGCGTTGCCATTTCAACGCATTGCGCCAGTTATCGAAGAATCGTCGAGCCCAACCCGCGCGCTCGTAGCTCCACAGTTGCCCGAAGGATTCTTTCAGCAGGTAAGCCGTGTTCAAGCGCTTGTTGGCGGTCAACAGCAATTTCAACGACTGCTGGCCTTCGAGCGAAAGGTTCTCGTGCCGCGACAGCAGGTGGTACTTCTGACCTTTGATAAAGCGGCGCTTCTCTCCACTCAGTCGCCCGTATTCATGCTTGCGGACTGTGTCGAGTGCGTCGCCCAGATGTCGCATGACATGGAACTTGTCGAACAAAATCGCCGCCTGCGGCGCCTGTCGTCGCGTGCTGTTGCGGAACGGCTTCCACAGGTCCATCACCGCCAATCGGAGCCCAGTCGATTTACGCGGCCCCAACCACGCATAAAACTGATCCATGCTGGCCTCCGATCGATCATCACCCCCAAACCAAAGCGGACGACCACGAATAAGATCACTGACCACGATACGGTAGGTGTGCCCTTTTCGAACCGAGATCTCGTCGATCCCAATGACCTGGGGGGCTGGCGTCCCCGCCCGCTCAAGCTGGGCCTGCATATACTGCTTCTCAAGCGTTTTGACCGTATGCCAATCAAGCTGCAACTCCTCGGCAACCGCCTTGACCGACGCCGTGGCACAACGCCGACCCACGTACCAGGCGAAGCGTTTGGTATAGCACGGATTGTCGGCCAGAAACTCCAGCCGCTCGCGCTTCACCTTGCCACAGTGCCGACACGCGCCGCGCCGGATGTCGAGTTCCACATAGACCCGCGTATCGCCACACGACAGGTCGCGGACCTGCCGCGTCTTGTGGTCGTACCAACTGGCGTGCGGCGTGCCACAGACACCACAGCGTGTTTTTTTGAGCGCCGAACCAACGTGATGACACGTGCTTTGGGATCACCGAAGACACCACGGACAGTGGCCTCTGGGCGGAACCCTTCAAAGGCATATGCATCCCACAGTCGGCGCTTGCGTGTGCGTTTGTTTGCCAGCGGGGAAGGATGCCAGAAATTCGCATCCCTCGAATCCATCGAAAACCCTTGGCTAACAAGCCTCGTCGCATGATCATGGCTCCGAATCTACCCACACGACTTCACGAAGACCCGAAATATCTTAGGACACTCGTCATCTGCGATCTCGGCTTAGCGCGAGATACGAGATTGATGTATTGTCCACTCGTGCCAATGTGTAAAAGTCCGGTTGGACTGATTGCTAAAATGCCGCCATCGGGACTGCAACGATCGACAACGGTATCCTGTAGTTCCATGAACAAATCGTGTCGAGCCCTGTGGATCATCAAGCGTTTGGCTTCACTGCTAGCGGCAATGCTAGTTTCTACCAGTGTCCTTCCGCAGACGTATTTCCTTGCCCCTGATGGTAACAACAATAATGCGCAGGGTACCGCCACAAATCCATGGGCGTCGTTGGATTACGCATGCTCAAGAGTAAGAACGATAGGCGACACAATTCAGTTGGGGAAAGGCACCTATAAAATGAATCGCCCCTGCAAGTTGGCGGCGGGTGTTAGCGTAGTGGGAAGAGGCCATGCATCGACAATAATTTCCTCCGCAATTCGCGGATGGCTCATCTCGGGAGAATCCATAACAGATCCGGGTGTTGCGCAGCGAATAAGCGACTTGACACTTGACGGGAGCGATCGGCGATTGGAACACGGAATCATGTTTCGTAATCGAAGTTCAGTAACGATCAAGCACATGGTGTTTACGGGAATAGAAGCTGCGGCACTACAAATTACGGGAAATGGTTCGGACGAAAAGGTACCGCCGAAGCATTACATAACTGGGACAGAAATTAGCGATAATTCGTTTACGAACTGCGGCAAAGACTATGTCGGTTGGTCTGGCGCATGTGTTCAGATTGGACATTTACGCGGAGGGTTGGTGAGCGGCAATATCATTAACGAAGATCAAGGAGGGGGCATTAAGCAATGGGCAGGGGGGTGGTTCGAGGGAGTAAAAGTCTCCGATAACATCATTAATGTTCCCGCCCGCGATAAATCGTGGGGCGCTGATATATCGATCGAACTTTGGAACGTTGGCGCCGACTGCGAGGTATCTAATAACGTGACTAATAGTTGGATATCCATTGTTCGGGGGGAATCTTCTGGCGGAATACGGTCAGTCAAAATTTCCGGAAACAAGATAACGATCGATCCACAATTGAACAATAAAGAAGCTCTTGAACTCGCTGGAATCTCGGACGTTGAGGTCACGAAAAACGACATCCGCGGCGCAAAATTCGGCATTGGCTTATGGGAATCCGTGCCAGGGCGAGGAAATGCAAGGATTGCTATTCACCACAATATTATCGGAGGGCGACTGGACGGCGAGGGAGTTCGTGTCAATTCGGGTAACCAAGTCACCATTGATAACAACACGCTGTATGACCTGAGCAAAGGGCTAGGAGTCTTCACCTCAAAACTAGCGATTTTTGGGATCCGATTTGTGAACAATATAGTTTTGGATACTGAATATGGGATCGTCCCGATCGCTAATGGTCTCCCAATTTACAATATGATTTTATCGAACAACTTATTCTCAAACGTTCGATTTCCGACCGAAGACTGGGGAAAACTAAAAACTATTTACAAAAACGCGGCCGCGATTATCGGCGAGGCGGGGGTCATGAATTTAGCCGACGGTTTGAAATATAAACTGTCCTCTGATAGTCCTGCAATTGATCGTGGTATGGACGTAGGATATTCGTATTGCGGCCGAGCACCGGAAATCGGTGCTGTGGAGGTTTGTACCAATTAGGTCGATTCCAACGAAGTCGTCGGGATCGCTAAATTGAATAACCTTACATTCTAAATAATTTTTGTGTTCGCAGTTGACCACGTGCGATAGAGTACCGCTAACACGAAGCTAGGCGAAAATTTAAAAATGATGCGGGCGGTGCCATCGGGTATGTATTCCGACGATTCTTTGGGAGAAATAGTTGATGGTCGAGAAATCGAGCGCGCACTGCGCGGCGATATTCTTTACGGTGATGATTTCTCCAGCGTTCAAATCGCTAGATGGTTCGACGATGAACGCGAAGGCTACTTTAATCTCTACAAGAACGAACCCAATGCGATGGCAACCGACCACGCAAGCTATGAATATGAGCAACTTGCCGATCAACACTGCTATAAATGGTTACCAAACCGGCGATTCGATCACGCACTCGGAATTGGTAGCGCTCATGGCGCCGAACTAAAGCCAATCCTTGAACGTAGTCTACGCGTTACCGTTCTGGAACCTTCGGACGGATTCGCATCCACGACGATTGATGGCAAACTAGTAACCTACTTGAAGCCTGATCAATCTGGACTAATACCGTTTCCAGCGAGCAGTTTCGATATTGTTGTCTGCTTTAGCGTGTTGCATCACATACCGAATGTCACCACCGTGGTCAACGAAATGTACCGCGTGCTAAAGCCAGGTGGGTATGCGTTACTGCGTGAACCGACGCATTCGATGGGCGACTGGCGAAAGCCGCGTCGAGGTCTAACAAAGAACGAACGCGGGATTCCTCTCATGATTTTTCGAAATATAGTGCGAGCGTCAAGATTTAAAATCGTGAAGGAAACTAAATGCATGTTCTCCTTGATGTCCAGGCTATCACCTTTGTTTGGAGGGCGTTCGGTTTGGACCTCCGCAGCCATTGTGCGAATCGACAGAATTCTATGCGCGCTCCCAATTTATTCAGGTGTCTATCAGGCGCGCCATATTTGGCAAAAAATTCGTCCTTCTGCGGTTTCATTCGTGTTGATTAAGCGATGAATATTAGCGATATGGGAATTCGAGTCGTAACGAAATATCCGACAAGCAAGCATTAGAACTTGCTGGTGGCAATAGCGGCCAGCATGCTGTATTGCCCATTACCGACGCGGAAACCAAGGCGAGCACAACGTTGGGCTGACATCCTCCTCGAAAGCTTGACTCTACAGGTGATGCACACGGGTTATGAAGCCGGAATAATCGCGGTGCGTGGTGATACTCGGGTGCAGTTTATCGTCAGGAGCGGCAGCCAAATCAATAATGGCCCTCAGCTATTAGTCAACGACACGCAAACAACGGTTTCGTTTCTCACTTGACACAATGTTGTCATATATGGTGCCGACAATTCCGGAGTCATCCTACCGCTGAGTTACTCCATTGAACCCTAACTCTCAATATCGCGGAACCCTTCCCAAGTGCTCAATGCCTAAAAGGCACAACAGCGCTTCGCGTCGCCGGACGTTGAGCTAGTGGATAAATTGATCGTGTTTCTAACCAACCGAATGCCTAGCTATCGGGTGTCAACGTTTAACGCGTTGGGCGCTTCCGCGACGAATTTCGAAATCTGGTTATCGCAACCTGCGGTTGAATCCGCGTTGCCGACGCACGACTTGCGAATTAAATACCAGCGGTCCATCGTTATGGGGCGACCGGCGCAGCAACCGAGCGTATGCGTTGACGATCCCGTGCTGCATATCCCGCTCGATACTATTCCACGTTTGTGGTGCACTAATCCGCGGCTGATTGTCGTTAGCGAGATGGGCGCCCGGGCCCTACAAACCGTCTTGTACAAAATAGTCCGGCGCTCGGTAAAGCTCATTGTGCATGCGGATCTTTCCGAGCGGACCGAGCGGAATCGGGGGTTCGTCCGACGGTACCTCCGGAAAATTATTCTGGCGTTTGCAGATGCAGTATTAGTTAACGGAGCAAGCGGCGCGCGCTATATCCAATCCTACGGTTACCGCGTTAATAAGATTTTCACCATCCCGTATGCGACCGATACCATTACCTTCCCCGAAGTTCGCCGTTCGCCCGGGCAGGCAGATCCGAAGAAATTTTTGTACGTCGGGCGGCTAGTTGAAGGTAAGGGCCTTATCCAGATGATTGAGTCAATGGACCACTGGTTCCGGCACAATCCCACCCGCTCCGGCGAACTCCATATCGTCGGGGATGGCCCTCTGCGAGAGCGAATTCTGCAGTTCAAACCGGCTAATAATTTTCGAATTGAATTCAGAGACTGGGTGTCCTACCGGAACCTTTCCACTGTTTATGCCAAGGCTGATATTTTCGTGTTTCCTACGCTCGCCGATACCTGGGGGATGGTGGTTAACGAAGCATTGGCGTCTAGTCTGCCGGTGCTCGGCAGCATTCACAGCCAGGCGGCAGAGGAGCTAATCCGCGACGGCGTTAATGGGTGGCTGTACGATCCCGAATTACCAAACTCGTTACCGAACGCGCTCGATCGAGCCTATGCGGTGTCCGACTCTGACCTGCACAGCATGCGCGCGGCCGCTCGAAAAGCCGCGTTGCAGATTGACCCGGTTACCGTGGCGAATTCAATGGTGGCCGTTTTTAATGCCACGTTAGACAATGCTGCACCGGAGTTGAAGCCCATCTAACCGAGGCGGCCGGGCTTGGAAGCCGCGCCATGCGAGTACAAAGCAGTGCGAACCATAAGTAAATTGCGAGTCGATGAAGCTGCTTCTAATCCACAATTTCTATCGCACGTCCTCGCCGAGCGGCGAGGACATTGTGTTTCAAAACGAACTGCGTTTACTGCAACGCCATGTTGACGTTGTCCTATACTCGAAATTCAATGATGAGATTGATGAATCTTCGCTTCCCAAGCGACTAAGGCTGGCGCGCGACGGTGTGTGGGCTAACGCGGTCTATCATGATCTGGTTAATCTCATCGATAAAGAGCGCCCTCAGCTAGCGCACTTTCACAACACCTTTCCGCAAATTTCACCGAGTGGCTATGCCGCGTGCAGGCACCGCAATATCCCTGTCATTCAAACCCTGCATAATTACCGATTAGTTTGTCCGAACGGCTTGTTACTTAGAGACGAGGCCCCTTGTGAACTCTGTTTGCGCGGCTCGTTGATATCCGCGCTCCGTTATCGATGTTATCGCGGCTCGGCAGCGGCTACTGCCGCTGTCGTTTCCATGCTAAGCATCAACCGAATGCTTGGGTCATATAGAAACAATGTTGATACCTATATCGCTTTAACTGAATTCTCCGCGCAAAAAATGGTGGCTGGCGGCTTCCCACTGGACCGCATCCAGGTGAAACCGAACTTTCTACCAGACCCACCGGAGGTGGGGAGCTACCCGCGCGGGCGACACGCCATTTATGTGGGACGGCTCACGGCGGAAAAGGGCGTATGGACTATGCTTAAAGCTTGGCAGCAAGTTAAGGGTTGCCGCTTACAAGTGGTGGGTGACGGCGTCTTAAGGGGGGAGTTGGCGCGCTACACCGAGGAACACCACCTCGACGTTGAATTCCTGGGGCGCCGTGAGCGACATGAAGTATTAGCACTCGTCAAAGCCGCCACGGTGCAAGTCATACCTTCGATCTGCTACGAAGGCTTCCCGATGGTGGTGCTCGAAGCATACGCCTGTGGCACGGCGGTGTTGGCCTCGCGAATTGGCGGACTTGCCGAAGTTGTCCGCGAAGGTCATACCGGCCGCTTATTCAAACCTGGCGACATAGACGATTTGGCGGCAGTGTTGAATGACATGATGAGCGGGGATCAGTGTGCGGCGCTAGGCCGAGCGGGACGTCGGGAATTCGAGAACAAATACACTGAAGAGATTAACCACGAACACTTGGCGCGCATTCATCGTCAGACTATCGAAACCTATCAATCTCGACATTAGCAGCCCCGACCGATGGAAACGATAGACATACTGGGATACCGAATCAGCGCCGCTGGGCTGGAGGGCGATGTCGTGGCGGCCAAGGGCGCGTTGTCTGGAACCCAAGCGCTTCCATTTTTCGTCGCGTGTGCGAATCCTCATTCTTTGATGGTTGCCGCATCGGATAGCAAATTTCGTGAAGCGCTAAGCAGTGCCGATCTGCTACTTCCTGATGGTGCTGGGATACTATTGGCGGCGCGGATGCTGGGCGTCACGCTTCGCGAACGGGTTGCCGGCATGGAATTCTTTCTGCGATTGTCCGCGCGCCTTAACGCTGATTGTGGAGCCAGGTATTTCTTCCTGGGGTCGGAGGAACCGGTGCTCGCAGCGATTAACCAACGAATAGCCGGGGAATTTCCGAACATATCGGTGGCTGGAAGCTACTCTCCGCCATTCATATCGAGCTTCACGCCTGAGGACAATGCAGAGATGCTTCGCCGGATTAATGAATCGGGAGCAACCGTGCTCTGGGTCGGAATGACCGCACCGAAGCAGGAGAAATGGATTCTGGAAAATCGGCGGCAGTTGAAAGTTCGCGTAATAGGCGCAATCGGCGCGGTGTTCGATTTCTATTCCGGCCGCAAAGGTCGAGCACCGAAGTGGTTACGTGACCTCGGTCTCGAATGGCTCCCTCGATTAATTCGAGAACCCATTCGGCTGGCTCGTCGGAATTTTATTTCCGCGCCGGCATTTCTTCTCTCGGTCCTTCGTCAAAGATTTCTGGGGAACTCTTGATTCCTGTGTTAAGCAAAATTGAGGCGTTGGCGTGCGCGAAGAACGCGCTAGAACGAATGACTGGTCGTGAACGCTAATCCAAGTCCAGCGGTGAGCGGATCATCGACTGTTCCGGTGGTGGCGTGGCGGATCGACCGCGCCATGTGGTCCCTGGTTGCTATCGTCGCCCTCATCTTAGCCGTGCTGTTCTGGCCCGGTCTAAGCAGAATGTACAGCATGTGGATCGGCGCCCCCGAATACAGCCACGGCATCCTCATCCCCATCATCTCTCTCTACCTCATTTGGCAGCGCGCCGGAGAGCTCGCACGGATCCCCTCCGAACTCAGTTGGCTTGGGGTGGGCGTGGTGGTGTTTGGTCTTCTACTCTTCATGGCGGGAGACTTGGCAACCATCTACACGGTGGTGCAATACGCGTTTTTGATCGTGCTCTATGGCGTGGTGCTAAGTCTTATCGGTTGGCGCGCGTTTCGGGTTATCGCCATTCCCTTGCTCATTCTGGCCTTCATGATCCCGTTACCCGCGTTTCTCTATAACAATTTGTCCGCCAAGCTGCAGCTCTTGTCGTCGGCGCTTGGGGTGGTGGTGATCCGGCTCTTTCACATTAGCGTTTATTTAGAAGGAAATGTTATCGACCTGGGGAGTTACAAGCTGCAGGTGGTCGAGGCGTGCAACGGGCTGCGCTATCTGTTTCCGCTGATGACCATCGGGTTCATCGTGGCCTACTTCTACCACGCGGCGCTGTGGAAGCGCGCCGTGATTTTTCTTTCGACGATCCCAATTACGGTATTGATGAATAGCTTTCGCATCGGCGTGATCGGGATCATGGTGAACTACTGGGGCCAGTCGATGGCCGAAGGATTTCTGCACGACTTTGAAGGCTGGGCTGTTTTTATGGCCTGCTTCGCGGTGCTCTTTGCCGAGATGTGGTTGCTGATGCGGCTCACTGGCGATCGTCGGCCGTTACGCGAAGTCTTTGGGATGGAGGCCCCGGTAACAATCCCCACGGGTAGCGCGGTGCTACCGCGCGCGGTGCCGCTACCCTTCGTAATCTCGGGTGTCATTCTAGCGCTGGTCGCGTTGGTGACCGCCATGCTTCCGGATCGCCGGGAATTGGTGCCGGACCGCACGGCTTTCGCGGAATTCCCAAGCAAACTCGGCGATTGGGAAGGTCAGCGGGATGTGCTCGATCAAATCTATATCGATGCGCTCAAATTCACCGACTATGCGCTTATCAACTATCACGATGCGGCGGGCGCGCACATCAATTTTTATAGCGCCTACTATGAATCGCAGCGGAAGGGGCAGTCGGTCCATTCGCCGCGCTCGTGCCTGCCGGGCGGCGGCTGGGAAATTCAGTCATTAACGCAACGAAACTTAGAGGGAGTCATCTTCAATGGGCGCCCCTTGCGCGTGAATCGCGCGCTCATTAGCTACGGTGATCAGAAGCAAGTGGTCTATTATTGGTTTCAGCAGCGCGGCCGCACGATTACGAATGAATACTTGGTTAAAGCATTCATTTTCTGGGACGCGATCACGCGCAATCGTACGGATGGTTCGCTTATCCGCTTGACCATCGCCATGCCGCAAGGCGGGGACGAAATAAAACTGGATGCTGCACTCACCCGATTCGCCCAACAGCTAAGCCCGATCCTCTCCCGCTACATCCCGAACTAGCACCGAATGCTTGCCACTTTTGTTTTCATCGTCGCGATGTTCATTACGATGGTCTTGATCCCACCGTTGATGAAATCTGCCGCGCGTTTTTCGTTTGTCGATATGCCGAACGAGCGCAAGGTGCATACGGCGCCCATTGCTCGGGTGGGGGGCATCGCGATGGCGGCGGGCGCCATTACCCCCATCGTCATTTGGGTCCAGCGGTCAACCGAGGTACTCGCTTTTTTGCTCGCCTTTGGCGTCATTCTCGTCTTCGGAGTGTGGGATGATCGGCACACCTTAAGCTATCGTTACAAATTCCTAGGGCAGCTGGTTGCGATTTGCATTGTGGTGTTTTACGGCGGCATCGCCATTAAATTTGTGCCATTCCACAGCCTTGAATCTATTCCTTATGGGGCTTCGGTTGCGCTAACTATTTTTGCGCTACTCGGAATAACGAACGCGATAAATCTCGCGGATGGGTTGGATGGTCTCGCTGGCGGCACTACATTCATGAGCATTGCCGCGATTAGCGTATTGGCGTATCTGTCGGGTGACGGCACCTTGCTTATACTATCTACGGCCATCATGGGTTCCATCGTTGGATTTCTGCGCTTTAATACCTTCCCCGCGCAAGTGTTCATGGGGGACGCTGGTAGCCAATTACTCGGCTTTGCCGCCGGCGTGCTGGTGATCCTGTTAACCCAAAAAAGTAACCCCGCGCTGAGCCCCGCCATGGCCTTGCTCCTGCTTGGGCTACCGATTTTGGATACTTTCATTGTTATGGGGCAGCGATTGTACGAAGGCGGTTCGCCCTTCAAGCCGGACCGCAATCATCTGCATCACAAATTACTGTCACTGGGTTACGACCACTATGAAGCGGTGGTGATGATCTATGCCGCGCAGGCATTGTTGGTGACGAGCGGAGTGTATTGCCGGTATCAGTCGGATCTCACCAACCTGGCGCTCTTTGGCGGATTTTCGTTTGCCACCATCGCGATGTTCCAACTCGCAGCGCGAACCGGATGGCGTGCGCATGCCCGCTATCCGACGGATCAACTAACCCCGCTATCGGACTTGATCGGTAGACTTAAACGCAGCGGCGTTTTGGAGACCTACCCGACGACGTTTATCGCGGTTGCCGTGCCAAGTTATGCGGCATTCGCGATTCTCTCGGCGCCTGCTATTCCGTATGACGCCGCGATTACGGTATTCGCCCTGATGTGCCTATCTATTGTGGGCGTGTTCCTCACCCGTGGCCGAGGCAAGATCGGCTTGCTCGAAAGGCTTCTGATTGGCACCACGTTGACGGCCGCTGTTTATTATTACGTGACCGCGCTGCGTGTGAACTCCGCATTTTTCACGCTGGAAAATGCTTTTTTCGGCGTCCTGATCCTCGCGTTGGCAATCTCCTATCGCTTTTCGCGCACACGCCAGTTTCGCGCCACCCCAATGGACTTTCTCGTAATCTTCGCCGTGCTTATCGTGCCCAACATGGTGGGCACGGCGCTCGTGACCGGCGATATCGGCGAGGTGGCGGCGAAAGCAGTCGTGCTCTATTACGCGACCGAACTTTTGATCTCGCAAACCCTCGACAAGGAATGGCTGATCCGCGGAGTGGTTGTCACAGTCCTGGCTGTGTTCACTGTGAAGGCGCTATGGCTTTAAGATGCAATGATTGCGGGAGCGGATTCGCCGCTGAAGCGGCTCCCACAAGATAAGCCACAGCTTACCTTTCCCTGTGGGAGCGGATTTATCCGCGAATCTTGGCGAATTAGATGATGGGACGAGCCTTGAAAGATTCGCCGCTGAAGCGGCTCCCACAAAATAAGCCACAGCCCGCTTTATCCCTGTGGGAGCGGATTTATCCGCGAATAGCTTTCGGAGACTCAATTGACGTCTCATGACATAGAATCTCGCGTAAAATTCGCGCAGGCTTGAGAGAAATAGATCATGACTAAGAAAGCACTAATCACCGGCGTAACCGGCCAGGACGGCGCCTACCTAAGCGAATTTCTGCTGAAAAAAGGCTACGAGGTTCACGGCATCAAACGCCGCTCGTCGAGTTTCAATACCGGACGCATTGATCATCTGTATCAAGATCCGCACGAGAAAAATCGCCAGCTAGTTTTGCATTATGGGGATCTTACGGATTCCACGAATCTCATCCGCATTGTGCAGCAGGTTAAGCCCGACGAGATCTATAACTTGGCCGCGCAAAGTCACGTAGCGGTGTCGTTTGAAACGCCGGAATACACCGCGAACGCGGATGCGATTGGGACGCTGCGGCTGTTGGAAGCGATTCGCATTTTGGGGCTAGAGAAGAAAACTCGCTTCTATCAAGCCTCGACCAGTGAAATGTACGGCAAGGTGCAGGAAATTCCACAGACGGAAACCACGCCGTTTTATCCGCGCAGTCCGTATGGCGCGGCGAAAGTGTATGGCTATTGGATCTGCGTGAATTATCGCGAAGCCTATGGCATGTTCTGCTGCAACGGCATTCTTTTCAATCATGAATCGCCGATCCGCGGCGAGACTTTCGTCACGCGCAAGATTACGCGGGCGACCGCGCGGATCAGCCTTGGTTTGCAAGAGAAGATCTATCTCGGAAATTTGGATGCGCTCCGCGATTGGGGTCATGCGCGGGATTATGTGCAGGCCATGTACCTAATGTTGCAGCAAGCGGAAGCGGACGATTATGTGGTGGCCACGGGTCGTCAGGTATCCGTACGCAACTTCGTGAACGCGGCGTTCAAGGAGATTGGGGTTAGTCTGGCATGGAAGGGCCAAGGCGTGGCGGAGCAGGGCATCGACACCGCGACAGGTACAGTGCGCGTGGAAGTAGATCCGCGCTATTTCCGCCCGACTGAAGTGGAAACCTTGCTCGGCGATCCCAGTAAAGCGAAAGCCAAACTCGGGTGGGAAGCAACCACCTCACTCGAGCAAATGGTCAAAGAAATGGTCGCTGAGGATCGGCGCGACGCTGAGAAAGATGAGTTCTGTAAGCGCGAAGGGTATCGGGTGTTTGATTATTATGAATAAGTGAGCTTTGAGGGTCGCGGATAGGATCTATATTTTTATGAGTACATGAAAAGCTCCTGTGGGAGCGGATTTATCCGCGAATCTTGGCGAGTTAGATGATGAGACGAGCTTTGAAAGATTCGCCGCTGAAGCGGCTCCCACAAGATTAAGCCACAGATCACCTTTGCCTTGTGGGAGCGAATTTATTCGCGAATCTTGACTGATCCAAAAGGGGCATAAAACAATTCAATGAATCGCAATACAAAAATCTTCGTCGCCGGCGCTCGCGGCATGGTCGGCTCGGCCATCATTCGAGCGCTCAAGCGCGAAGGGTGTTCGAACATTCTTGCACCAACTCGCAATGAATTGGACTTACTGGATTCACGCGCAGTCCACGCCTACCTACGCGAGCATTTGCCCGCCCAAGTCTACGTCGCAGCCGCCAAGGTCGGTGGCATTCTCGCCAACGACAGCCTGCCAGCGGACTTTCTTTACGATAACCTGATGATCGAAGCCAACCTCATTCATGCGGCACACGCGTGCAATGTAGAAAAGCTGCTCTTTCTTGGCAGTACCTGCATTTACCCCAAGCTCGCACCGCAACCATTGAAGGAAGAATATCTACTCAGCGGCCCGCTCGAACCCACCAATGAATGGTACGCGGTGGCGAAGATTGCGGGCATTAAGTTGTGTCAGGCCTATCGCCGGCAACATGGGCGGCACTTCATTAGCGCCATGCCGACCAATCTTTATGGCCCGTTTGATAATTTCGATTTGTCGTCGTCGCATGTCATGCCGGCGCTGATCCGCAAGTTTCATGACGCAAAAATCGCACGCGCGGCGACGGTGACTGTGTGGGGCAGCGGCACGCCGCTGCGCGAGTTTCTGCATGTGGACGATTGTGCTGAAGCGTGTTTGTTCCTGATGCAACACTACGATGCCGCGGAAATCGTGAATATTGGGGTAGGGGAGGACTTATCGATCCTAGCCCTGGCTGAGCTCATAAAGCGGGTAGTGGGGTTCAAGGGTGGGCTAGAGTTCGATCGGTCGAAGCCCGATGGCACACCACGGAAACTGGTTGATACAGCGAAAATTAATACGTTGGGCTGGCGCGCGCGCATTGACCTTGAAGCGGGGGTGCGTGAAACGTACGAATGGTTTAAGGCAAATTTTGCGGCGGAGACCGAGCCTCAAGTTCGATCTCGATAAGATTCGCCGCTAAAGCGGCTCCCACAGGACGATCTGTGGCTGTCCCTCTCGTGGGAGCGGATTTATCCGCGAATCTTTTGAGCCTAAGCGCCTGCAAAGATTCGCCGCTAAAGCGGCTCCCACAAAGACAGCTCTCACAAGTGGCTCAGCCGGCGATGCATTTATTGTTGTGGGAGCGGATTTATCCGCGAATGGGCGCTAAAATCTAGCCTGCGCTCGACACAAGCCAAGGAGGGTTTGTATATGCCGCGATTCCACAGTTGCGCTCTCCGTAAGGGGCGCTGTTCCGAACGCGGACGAGCCTATTTTGTCACCGCTAGAACCCATGCTCGTCGACCGCTTTTCGCGGACTTTTTTTGCGGACGAGTGCTGGTTTCTGAAATGCGCTGGGCGGAAGATGCGCATCTCGTGCAATCCCTCGCCTGGGTGGTGATGCCTAATCATTTTCATTGGCTAGTGGTTCTCGAGGACGGAGAGCTTCAGCGTGTTGTCGGTCGGATAAAGTCGCGGACGACGTTTAGGCTGCGAAAGATGTACGGGCATCTCGGGCCGCTGTGGCAAGCTGGATTCTACGACCAGGCGATTCGGCATGAGCATCAGCTATTGCCCTTCGCTCGATATATCGTCGCGAATCCAATACGCGCAGGCTTGGTGCGGCGAGTCGGTGATTATCCGTTATGGGATGCAGTCTGGATTGGTAGGTAGGTTGAGATTCGCCGCTAAAGCGGCTCCCACAGGACGATCTGTGGCTGTCCCTCTCGTGGGAGCGGATTTATCCGCGAATCTTGGCAGATCAAACCCTAATTCAATCGCTCCCTCGCGCTCTCAAAGTTCAACTCAAATTTCGGTGACGGCCCCAAGATGCCTATTTTGTTACGGTTTTTTAATCCGAGGTTGGGTAGAATTCGCGTGAATTCTTAAATGCCAAGGGCACGGATACCTATGTTAAAGCGCGTTTCATTCGCCACTCTGCTCGTTCTTCTCGCCGCACTCACCGCTTGCGGTGGGGCGGCGGATCGAAAATCGGCCTACATGCAAAAGGGCCAGGCCTTGTACGACGCAGGCAATTACGAAAAAGCCCGACTCGAATTCAAAAACGTGCTGCAGATTGATCCGAAGGACGTTCCGGCGCGCTTCGCGCTCGCGCAGACACTAGAAAAGGTACAAGACTGGCGTGGCGCGGCAGGGAATTACCTCGCCGTGATCGAAGCGGATCCCAAGCACCAGCAAGCCTTGTCGAAGATGGGGCAAATTTATCTCCTTGGTCACAATTTCGACGAAGCCAAAAAAATCTCCGACAAGCTGCTGGCGCTTAATCCCAAAGATCCCGATGGACTAACCCTGTCCGCTGGCCTTAAGGCCATGAATAAGGATCTGGATGGCGCGATGGTCGATGCCAAGGCCGCGTTGGTAGCGAAACCTGGCCACCTCAATGCGTCGGCCTTATTAGCCTCGCTATATTTGCAAGCGGGTAAGCCGGACGAAAGTATCACGGCGTTGAAGACGGCAATCGAGGCAGATCCTAAGAACACCACCATTCAATCCATCCTCGCGCGGGTGTACAGCCAGCTTAATAAGCCGAAGGAAGCCGGCGACTTGTTCGCGGAAATCGTCAAAGAAGAGCCCAAGGTTCTGGGCCACCGCTTACGCCTGGCGCAGTTTTATCTCGCGCAAAAAGATCTCGATAAAACCGAGGCCGTACTGAAAAGTGCAATCGCAGAAATCAGGGACGATCCCAAGGAAGCCACCGCCGCCAAACTGAACTACGTCGAGTTCCTAGCCAAGAACCGCGATGGCGACAAGGCGATCTCAACCTTGGTCGGGATGGTCGACGCTGAAGCGGATAATCATGAATTGCGCGCGGCGCTCGGCAAGCTGTATGAAGCGGCGAATAAGCCGGACAAAGCCAAAGAGGTTTATCAAACGATCATCGATCGTGAAAAAGACAAGACGAGCCCGGAGGCGCTATCGGCGAAGACGCGAATGGCGGTTGTCACCGCGCGCCAGGGCGATAAGCCTGGGGCGAAGAAGCTCGTCGAAGAAGTGCTTAAGGATAATCCACGCGATCGCGATGGTTTGATTTTACGTGGCACGTTGGCGCTCGACGCTGGCGATGCCACGGCAGCGATTGCGGACTATCGCGCGGCGATGAAGGATGATCCGACCGCGTCCGAAGTGAGCCGGTTACTCGCCAAGGCGCATCTCGTGAATAAGGAGCCGCAACTCGCCATCGACACCCTTAAGAAGGCTGCTGACGCGAATCCTTCCGATATCGCACTGCGCGGCGACTTGGCTAATGTTTATTCGGTACAAAAAGATCTGGACAGCGCCATCGGTCAGTTGGAAGAAGTCTTAAAAATTCAGCCGACCAACGAACAGGCGTATGAAGCCATATTCAAAATTCGCGTGTATCAAAAAGACTGGGCCAAGGCCCATGCGGTGGCGGATCGCCTGAAGATTGCCTTGCCGAACAACGCCACCGGGTTTTATTTCGATGGGCTGGCGTATCAAGGTGAGAACAAACTCGCAGATAGCCTTGAGCAGTTTGAATCCGCGTTAGCGGTCGCACCAGACGCGGTGCAGCCGTTGTCGCAGTTGATCAAGAGTCATCTTGCCATGGGTAAGCAGGATGTCGCCGAAAAGCGCTTGGCGGAAGTCGTTGAGCGTAATCCGAAGAACTTCGTCGCGTATAACTTAATCGGTGAATTGCAGTTGGCGTCGAAGCGTTATACGGACGCACAGAAGACTTTTGAAACGGCGCTTGGCATCAACGATAAATGGGCAATTCTGTATCGCAATCTGGCATCGGCGCAGGTCGCGAATGGTAAAGAAAGCGACGCGATTGCGACGATGGAGAAGGGGATTGAGGCGACTAAAGGTTCAGCGCTGTTGGTCACAGGGCTCGCGACTTATCTTGAGAAGGCGGGCAAACTCGATGATGCCATCGCACAATACGATCGCGTGTTAAAAGAGAACCCCAAATCGGAGCTCGCGATAAATAATCTCGCGATGCTGTTGATTGAATACAAAGACGATGAGGCCAGCCGCAAGCGCGCGAAAGAGTTGACCGCGAGTCTCGGTGCTTCGAATCAAGCGGCGTATCTCGATACCGCCGGCTGGGTCGCGTATAAAACCGGGGACACCCAAAAAGCAGCGGAAATATTAGAGAAAGCCGTGCAAGCGGCACCGGACGCCGCCATCATGCATTATCACTTAGGCATGGCTTATGTGACGCTCGGCAACGATGTGCTGGCCAAGGATAATTTGAAGCAAGCGCTCGAAGGAACGCCCGATTATCGCGGTGTGAAAGAAGCTAAGGCGGCGCTCGCGAAGCTTGAGGCGACGAAATAATTGCTGTGGGAGCGGATTTATCCGCGAATCTTTTGAACCCAAGCGCCTGCAAAGATTCGCCGCTAAAGCGGCTCCCACAGGACGATCCGCAGCTGCCCCTTAGGTTTGACATCCAACTCTTGTGGGAGCGGATTTATCCGCGAATCTTTTGAACCCAAGCGCCTGCAAAGATTCGCCGCTAAAGCGTCTCCCACGGGACGATCTGCAGCTGCCCCTTAGGTTTGATATCCAACTCTTGTGGGAGCGGATTTATCCGCGAATCTTTTGAACCCAAGCGCCTGCAAAGATTCGCCGCTAAAGCG
>JACPPA010000011.1 GCA_016191285.1 Gammaproteobacteria bacterium | reverse complement strand
CCGACACCATCACGTTATTGCTATGCAAATCAATTCCACAATACAGTGTCATCGCTCGTCTCCTTTGCTTGGTGGTTCACGAAATCTTTCAACTTCGCATCTACCACCAATCTTGGGAGACGGCTAATGATTATCAGAGTACTTGAACTAGCTACAACCACTTCACGACCACGGTGACGAACGCCTTGGGCCAGAAGAACTCGCAACAACGAATCGAGGACATCCACCTGTTTTGAATTGATTTCAAGGTTAAATTTTTTAACGTCTCTTAATTTCGACGCTGCGCCCCGGCGCCTTCTGGAGCAGCCGAGTTCGATTCGTCGGCGCTACCTTCGGTAGCCAGCGGCAACTAGGCGCACGGGCCCAGAACCCGGTCGCGGCAGCTCGCGAAAAGTATTGGCTTTTCTTACGGAATAGGTGGCTATAGGCTTAACAAGCGCGAAATGAGCGCACAATCGCTTAGCCACCAATTGAGGGCGAGGGCATGCACGCCGACAATGCCCAAGCACTTATCAACAAACTCCAGGAGCTGCCGCCGGAACGCCAGATTGAGGTAGAAGACTTTATCGATTTTCTGCGTCAGCGCACCGCCGTCGCCAGAGCGGCGGCAACGGTTCACCGCGCGTCGCTCGAATTTCCGGTAGAGCGCGCTGGCGCTTGGCCAATGGATCTTGGGCTACGCCGCGAAGATATTTACGACCATGACGGACGCTGAGTCGCTCTTCGTTGACACCAATGTTTTGATCTACGCCAATATCGCCGAGGCGCCGTTCCATGCGGCGGCGATGCGCGCGCTTGGGTCAGCCTATCAAAGCGGACGCCCGCTCTGGATCAGCCGCCAAGTCCTTAGAGAATTTATCGCGGTACGAACCCGACCCCAGGTGTTTGAACGGCCTGCCTTACCAGCAACTATTGTCGAGCACGTGCGGTATTTCGAAACCCAGTTCAATGTCGCGGATGAAACTGCGGCCGTCACAGCGCACCTGCTTCGTTTACTTGCGGTAGTTCCGACGGGTGGTAAGCAGATCCACGATGCCAATATCGTCGTCGAATAGGGGACGCCCACAAAAATATCCCGCGAATTCAAATAGAAATACCCGGCTCTCAACGACTGGATCGATCGGTAGTCGTTTGGGGCAGGTCACTATTAACACGGCTAAAACGATCGAGTCGTTCCTAGGCCACGCATTCGATGCGATCGAAGTAAACGCGAACAAGTTTGTGGGTTTCGCTAAGCAGGCAGACGCGGCTCCACGTTCGAGCCAGGAATTCATGCAGATCGCGAATCAGCAGGTTGCCAATCCGTAAATGAATAACGCGAGGCGGCGGTGCTGCAGTGACGATTCGGTCCGAGAAATCGGCGTCTTTACTGACGAGGGTTAATTGATTGTCGCGTGCGTAGTACCAAATCTCATCGTCACTCCAGCGGTCGTTGAGAGCGAAAACGTGTACATAATCCGGGCTTTGCCACAATTTAAATCGATACGGGAGATTGGCATCAATCAAGTAACGCGCCATCTCAAGCGACGGATTCAAGGGTGTAGTGCTGCTCCATGAGACGCGTCGCAAACTGTAAGCAAGCGCGAATGTCCGCCGCTTCAAGCCCGGGATATTGGCGCAGGATCTCCGCTTCGGTTTCGCCAGCGCTGAGGTATTCGAGCACGGTTTGCGCCGTTATTCGCATGTTGCGGAGGGTTGGCTTGCCGTTGCAAACCGCCGGATTGATGGTGATGCGGCCGTCGCAGTAAGTGAGAATCTCGTTCGCCATCATGCGTCTCCCGAATGGTTGTGATTCAGCGTACGATTCCGAATATCGTGCCAATTATCGAAGATTGAGCAGTCGCCGTCGACCGCTTTGGACCGTTAATCGTAGCGTTGGAAGATGCGTGGCGGAGGTGTTGGGCGAGCGTAACTTTCAACATTTGAAGTCAGTGCAAAGTGTGGCGGCCAACGGCAACCCTGTGACGACGTATTGGCAAGCGACGGCCCAAGATGCCGAAGGGCATTTGGCGGCATTCGCCTTAGGCAATGGGATCAACACCCACGCGTCACCAGCTCGCAAGTAGTGGGCCAAGCGGCGAAGACGTACAGCTACGACGCGCTCAGTAACTTCGTGACCAAGGCCGGCTTAACCGGCACCTTTGCTTACGGCGGCACCACGGGGGGTCCGCATGCGGTGACGGCGGTCAACGGCTGGACCTACAGTTGCGATGCCAACGGCAATCGCTTGCAACAGAAGCAAGGCACCACGGTGTTGGGCAACCTGACCTACAGCGCGTTCAACCAGCCGACGCATCTCGATGCGAATGGCAACACGGTGGACTTCACCTATGGCGCCGACCGCGACCGGCTTAAGCAAGTGGAAGGCACCGGACGGACCTTGCTCTATGTCCAAGGCCCGCTGCGGTATGAGGTCGAGAAGCTGCCGCCAGTCGGCGGTCTCGCGACCTGGACGCACACCCACTACGTCACGGCCCACGGCGAGCTGATCGCCCTCTACAAATCTATTGGCCAGAGTAACGGCAGCACCGAGACGCCGGTCTCCCAACAGACGCGCTACCTGCATACCGACCATTTAGGTTCAATGGTGGCCATCACCGATGAGACCAAAGCGGTGGTCGAGCGCTTCTCGTTCGATACGTGGGGTAAGCGGCGCAATGCGACCGGTTGGACCGATGCGACCGGCGCGCTCACCTCGAACACCACCATCCGCGGTTACACCGGGCATGAAGAACTCGACACCGTCGGCCTGGTGCACATGAACGGCCGGGTGTATGACCCCGTGCTCGGGCGCTTCACCTCGGCCGATCCTAATATCCAAACCCCGGGTAACCCGCCGGCGTACAACCGGTATTGTTATGTCAACAACAATCCGTTGTCGTTCACCGACCCGACGGGGTTTGGATTCTTTGATGACGTGGTCAACTTTTTTGTCGACGATCTAATTGGCGGCGCTATCGACGCCTTCGCCACCGTGCTTAACTTCGTGGTGGATAACATTCAGACCTTTGCGGCGATTGCGGTGGCCGCGGCCGGGCAGTGGTATATCTCAACGACCCTGCTTACCGCGGCCCAGACGGCCGAGGTAACCTTTGCCTCGGGCTTTAGTTCGGGACTCATTAGTAGCGGGGGAGATTTGCAGAATGGGTTGATCAGCGGTGTTACTGCCGTGGGCTTCAACTCGCTGCATGGCTGGGATGTAGCGGGCGCGGACTTTGGCGAAAAGGCATTGAAAGCCGTCGCCCTGGCACCGTGGGTGGGCTGTCTAGCGTGGCGCAAGGCGGGAGTTTTGAGAGTGGGTTCTTGTCCGCCGGAGTCGGCGCGGCATTCACGCAGGCGAATTTGGGGGGCAAGATCGATGGGTCATTGGGTTTTGCCGGCGGAGTGGCGGCGAATGCGATCATCGGTGGGACGGTGTCCAGCCTGAGCGGCGGGAGCTTCGAGAATGGCGCCGTCACCGGCGCGTTCAGTTATCTGTATGGTGGCGGGCTGCAATCGGCGGCTAACGGCGGAAACCCACTTGCGTGGTCTAGCTGATCTTGCAGGGAAAATCTGGGCCTTACCCAACACCGTCATCGGCTCAGTTTACGGTGGGCTCGGCTACGGGGTAGGCACCCTATTCGGAACCAATCCAGACATCACCTTCGGCAACAACGCGATACAGTTCATCAATAGTCCGCTCATGGGCTCGGCGATGACGTTCGGCAATTCGATTATCTACGGAACTGGCCAGCAATTTCAGCCTGACTCGCCGCGATTTTTTGACCACACACTTGGGGTCGAGGAAATGCAGCACACCTTTCAAGCGCAAGTACTCGGGCCGTTGTATTTGCCGGCGCATGCGCTACTTGGAACAGGAGCGCTAATTTTCAATCGCGGAGATTGGCATGGTCCGGCCAATGTTTTGGAGACAGGTGCTCATTCAGCGAGTCCGCAGCCGTGGCCATAAGGAACCTCCTGAAATGGATTTCGCTTGTTCTGGTGCTTCCTTTGATTCTTACGCTGTACGGCTGCCCCAAGGATATGGCGATCAGCCTCTATAACAATTCTTCAACGGATTGGGTTGTCCGCTTTGCCGATGGGGAATCACAGTGGCGTGCGGGATACTTACTACGACTCGGAGACAATGAATTAAATCGCCTGAGCTGGAGTGTTCTTCAGGGGACTAATAAAAAAGTTCCGACCTTAGATCTAGTCGGTGGGTCGAAGAGTTTTCGATACTCGCTTAAAGAGATATATGCACTACCGCCTGAGTACGTCGAGAACGAGCACGAAACGCAAATGCGACTGCAAATGGAGGCGGATGATTTTCTGTACGCAGTTAGGACTGAGCAACAACTTCCGGTGGCGGATCCACGGACGCAGCCCACTAATTTTCCGTTACGGCCGAGCGTACCGTGACGAGCATCAAGCATCGCGAATTTGGGGCCTCCCTCATTTAGGATTTGACCTCGCAAGAGCTTTTATCTTTAGTCGCTGAGCTTCATCAGTTGTAGTCCCGGCACGGCGACGAAGCGCGTATCGTTGCTGACGAGAACGCCGGCGCCGCTTTCGAGCGCGGTGGCGGCATGCAAGGCGTCGGGCATTTTAAGCGTTGGATGCTGCGCGCGCAGGCGAGCCGCACTGATCAGAATCTCGCGTGTCACCGGCACGATGCGGAGCGAGGGTCGGTCTTTTAGGGTCTCGATATAGCGCTGCTGGAGTGCGACGTTGAGATCAGCAAACGGTTTGACCAGCACTTCGGCCAAAGTGAACTCGCTGGTGATGGCATTGAGTTCGCCGGCATCAATCCGCGCAAACAACGCAGCAAGCGGCGCGGCAAACGCAGCATACCCTTCCAGTGCGTAAATCCAGACGTTCGCATCCAGATAAAGCCGGCTGCCGGTCGGGAGCGTGGTCACTCCCACGCGTCACGCTCGCCACGCAGGAAAGCATCGGCCGCTTCCGGGGTGGCATAAGCGCCGCGCCCCTGGCCGAGTAGCTCGCTGAGCGAGCGTAAAACTTCTGGCGCGGGCTCTTCAATCACGATCACGTCGGCTCGAGTACCTTCAGCGAGCTCTGGCGCACACAGTTCAATACGGCCGCCGGCTTGGACGGTGATCTTCTGTCGGATGGCATGTAACACGGTGCTCTCCTTTAACCGCTCACGGCATCAGCCTGGCGTTGTTTGCGCTTCAGGTGCCCGCGCTCGATGAAAGCATCGATGAGCTGGATCACCTGGCGCTTATCGGTGGCGTTCAACTGCTCAATCTGACGCAAGCGCCGCTCGAGCCGCGTATCGCTCGCTTTGGCGCGACGTTTGGACGCTTCGATCCCAAGCAAGGTATCGACACTCACGCCGAGCGCGGTCGCCATCGCGGGTAACAAGTTCGCCGGCGGATGCGCGGTCGGTCCTTCGTAGTAGGCCATCATGCGTTGTGAGATCTGGATCTCGGCGGCCAGCGCGGTTTGGGTGATCCCAGCGGCCTTACGCAGGGTGGCGAGTCGTGGCCCGAAGCCGGTGGCGGCTTCAGCGTTGAGTTTCTTCGGCATGTTCGCTGCGGTCTCGTGCGTGAATGGATGTCGGCGAGTGTAGGGGTGAGTTTTGCATGTTTAAGAAAGACTACTTGAATGTCTATACATTTATTTTATTATACATTGAACGTAAATAAAGTCATACGTTTTAGTGATTACCCCTTGACATGTTTTAAGCAGGAGACCGATTGATGGCCCGCATCCCCGAGCGCGAAGTCGAGCGACTGAAAAGTGAGGTGTCGCTGACCCGATTGGTCGAGTCGCATGGCGTGGTGCTCACTCGTCACGGTGCAGATTTATTAGGGCTGTGCCCGTTCCATGATGATCATGAACCCTCGTTGGTCGTGAGTCCAAAGAAGAACCTGTGATCTTGCCCATGTTCGGTGGACACCTTGATAAGCGATTATCCTACGCAAAAGAGGTGGACCATGACAAAGCAAATACCGGTAAAGAAGAAACCGCGGCAACAATATTCTCAATCGTACAAAGATGAAGCATTAGGGTTGGCCGCGAAGGTTGGGGTTGCTCGGGCAGCACGGGATATTGGGCTGCATGAATCGCAACTTTATGATTGGCGGCAGAAGTTCGCGCAACGATGTTCGGAAGGCGAAGCGGAGCAATCTCAAGTCAATGAAATTGTCCGGCTAAAGCGCCTGTTGGCGGAGCAAGCCGAGGAGCTTGCGATATTAAAAAAAGCGGCCACGTACTTCGCGAAGAGCCTGAAGTGAAGTACGTATTCATGGCTGCCCATGACGAGCTATTCAGAGTGACGGTGATGAGTCGCGTGCTGTCGGTGTCGCGCAGTGGTTTTTATGCCTGGCGCAATCGTCGCGGCAAATCGTCGGTACGCGCGCAACGTCGCGTGCATCTCGATCCGGTGGTCAAGGCGGCCTTCGTGAAGGGGAAAGGCCGCGCGGGCTCGCCGAGGTTGACCTTGGACTTGGCGTTGGTTGGCGAGCAATTCGACCGCAAGACGGTGGCCAATAGTCAGCGCCGACAAGGATTGCGCGCCAAGGCGGCGAAGAAATTCAAAGCCACCACGAATTCGAACCACACACAGCCCGTCGCGGCTAATTTACTCCAGCAGGACTTCACGGTGACAGCGCCGTGCCAAAAATGGGTCGGTGACATCACCTACCTATGGACTGACGAAGGCTGGCTTTATCTAGCAATCGTGCTTGACCTCTACTCGCGACGTGTCGTGGGGTGGGCGATGTCAGCACGGATGACTGCACAGGTGGTCTGTGACGCCTTACACATGGCGTTGTGGCGCACGCATCGACCACGCGGGGTGATCGTGCACACCGACCGCGGCAGTCAATACTGCTCGGCCGCTTACCAAGCATTGCTCGACCAACACGGATTACTGTGCAGTATGAGCGGCACGGGTAATTGCTACGACAACGCATGTGCTGAGAGTTTTTTTCATACGCTGAAAGTTGAAGCCATTCATGGCGAACACTTCCCGACGCGAGAAGCCATGCGACAAACGGTATTCGAATACATTGAGGTTGATTACAATCGAACCCGCCGACATAGCGCTAACGGCTATCTCAGTCCAGCAGCGTTTGAGGCACAACAACTCGCTTACGCAAATGTCCACTGATCGCGGGCAGGATCAAGTCGTGGTGAGTGTCTTTACGTGGACACCGTAGATCTCTACAGCGCCAAACATCGCCAGGCGTTCGCGCGCGCGACGGCCGGCGAGTTCGCCGTTGAAGAAAGTGTCGTGCAGCGGGACTTAGGCAAGCTGCTGCTGAAGCTCGAGCAGTGGCAAGATCAGCGCTTGCAAGCCGCCTTGACGCCGGTGTCCGTCGCGCCGGTAATGAGTGAGGCCGCGCGTGAAGCGGCGCTCGCGTTACTCCAGGCGCCTGATTTATGGCTCGAATCTGGAGCATTCAGACGGGCGCACGAATTGCGGACACCTACAAAAATATCCGCCGAAATCAAATAGAAATAACCGGCTTTCAACGGCTGAATCGACCGCTGCTAGGCGCACGAAACTTACCTGCAGCACAGAAGCAGGACACGCCGGTGGTCGGTAGTACGGCGTGACGGATCAGCTTTGGCGGAGAGCGATGAGGTTCAATGCCTCGCGTGCGGAAACGATGCGGATGCCGTGATATTCGCGCAACACGCGCAGATCCTTATCTGCCGGAGACTATCATCGCGGCGTGCGCGGCGAGCGCACAAGCGATAACGTGATCGTCGTCTGGATCGCGTGAAATACGTGGCATCGTGACAGGACTAACCCGCGTGATGAGTGCGGTGTATTCAGCAACCAACGCTTCGCGCGTCGCACCAAAGTTCTGGATACGCGCTGCAAATTTTGAATACGCAAGCGTGTGGGCCAATTCATCGAGCAGGAACCCGGTGCTATACAGCGCAACCGCTCCGCCAATAGTTAGATCTAGCAATTGCCGCGGAGGTCCATTCCAGAGCAGGCCCGCGACTACGACATTGGTGTCGAGAACTAAACGCGGCGTAAGCCGCGGCGCGTCGGATATCAACTGCCGGCGCGTGTGCGCCGCTCGGCGCGCACTTTGCGCACCTCATCGACGATCTCCTGCTCGAGTTCAGGGGTGAGTTCCTCTTGGGACATGTGCTGCCACAGCGCTTGCAGCGTTTCACCGGCACGCCGCTGCAACTGCTCGCGCAACATGGCTTCGACTGCTGAGGACGACAACAACCCCGCTTGGGTGGTTTTTTGCGCCAAGTCATCCGGCAGCGTGATTTGTACCGTTGTCATCGTTCGTTCCTCCAGCCGCTGGTTAAGCGACCCTCTATCGTGTTTCGCGGAGATGACCATCCTCCGATTTGATTTGATTACCGAAGATCACGGCGCCGTCGTCGATGACGAATTGAGGATAGCCATGAAAATATTTTCGTCTACGACCTGCTCGGTCGCGTAACCCAGCGCACCGACAAGGTCGGCCTGCCCTCGCAAGAAGTGACCACCTTCGCGTTTGACACCCAAGCCAACGGCAAAGGCAAACCGGCGGCGGTGACGCGCACGGGCGTGACCGAGCACACCTGGACCTATGACGCGCAAGGCCGGCCGCGTGTGGAGACCCGCACCGTTGATGGCGTGGCCTATCCCTTTACCACTACGTATGTGGTGAACTCCAGTCAGCTGGCGAGTGTGCAGTTTCCGGTGAGTCCGCATTACCCGGCGGGCCTCACGCTCAGCTACACCTACACCACCAGCGGCTATTTGAAATCGGTGCAAAGTGTGGCGGCCAACGTCAACCCCGTGACGACCTATTGGCAAGCCTCCGCCCAAGATGCGGAAGGGCACCTGGCGGCGTTCGCCTTAGGCGATGGGATCAACACCCAGCGGGGCTACAACCCTTACACTGGTCTGCTCACGACGCTGAACAGTTCGAGCAACAACTTCGCGACCAAGCTCCCTAGCTGCCCCTTTAATCGATGCGCCACAAAGTAACGTGCCGCAAGATACCGCAGGCGGTGTACCGGTAGATAATGGAATATCGCGTGAGTTGCGGCAGGCGGCGCTCAAGAATCGCATTAGACTTTCGCCATTCAGCCGGCGGCGTGTAGGGTGGCAAAATGGTAATGGACGCGAAGGGAAAGCACATGGCAACCAAGGTCATTACAATTCGAGTTAGCCCTGAAGCAGCGTCTGCGTACGAGACCGCGCCGGCCGAACGAATTGGGGACACCCACAAAAATATCCCTCTAAATCAAACAGAACTAGGCGGCACCCAGTGACAGGATTTATGAAACAAAGTGGACACCTAGTGCGCCGGGCAAAGCCGGTAGAAGATGGGAGAATTGGAATTGGGGCACAGCCAACCCGGTCGACACAATCATTGTTAAGTACTCGCGGCTTGGCGCGCGTTTTAATCTGGCGTTCATGCGCTTGCGAATACGATGGACGATAAGAAAACAAGAAATGTCAGCCTGATCGAAAAACGCGGTGTGCGGAGCTTACCTAAATCGGCCGTCGGGCTCTCGGATTCCGACCGCTCATGTTGTCGTTGCTACAATCCGCGACCGATCAATTCGCTATCGCCGACGAATTCGTCGATGAAAGGACAGAGAATGCGACAATTAATTAGTCACTCGGTGCTACTCGCGCTATTAACAGTTACGGCCGGAGCGCAGGCAGATCCGGAAATGCGCTGTCGTTTGGATGGCGCGTATATCAAGGTCTACGGTAAGGACGAAGCGGAGCAGCGCGCTGTTTGCGAGCGTCAAGGCGGTGAATACACGCAATACGTTCAGCAGCAGCAAAGCCATGGTCCTGATCCGCGCTCCAAGGCGATGAATTCAATCATGGGACACTGATAAATCCGCCGACTAAATTTTCAGCAAGCGATGGCGGAGCAGATTCAACGCGCTGATCACTGAAAATTCGCGAATCCGTTCGCGATCGCCCGGTAATTGAATTCGTTCAGCGGTCGCGGCAGTAGCGTTGGCCAGACCGATAAAGACTGTCCCTGGGCGAAGACCAGGGCCGCGTATGGAATCATCCACGGCCGTGGTCGCGAGACCGATATCAGCGCCTAGCGCCGCGCGCACCGCCGCCGCCAGCGCTGCCGTAGTTTCCGGATTTGCGTGGGGCGCGGGCGGCACACCCAGCAGCCGCTGCTGTGCTTCGCTGCTCGCAATCATCACGCCGCCCCGAAATGCTTGCGAACTTTCGCGCACGGCACTTAAGCGCTGGCTTATCAAGCCACCGGTCGCGGTTTCAGCGACCGCGAGTGTCATGCCGGCGCGTTGCAGCGCCGTCAGAATCACCAACTCCATGGTTTGCTCGTCAATCCCAAACACATAATTCCCGAGGATCGCGCGCACCACGCCCTCCTCATGCGCGATGATCTCATTGGCGAGGTGTTCGCTGTCCGCTTTGGCGGTGATGCGAACCTTGATGCCTTCGATCCCACTGGCTTGAAACGCGAGCGTGGCGCGGCCGGAAACATCGAGCGCTTCCATATGCGCCGCCAGCATTTCGGCCAAGCCGGATTCGGAATGGCCCCAGGTGCGAAGCACGCGACTCTTGATCACGGCGGTCACGCCCGCGCGGCGCTGGAGATCGGGCAGGATGGTCCCGCGCATCATCTCGCGCATTTCACTCGGTACGCCCGGCACGGCGTAGATCACTTTGTCGCCCACGGGGCAGACCAGACCCGGCGCGGTGCCGGGCATTTCGCGGATCGTCGTGGCGCCACGCGGCACGTCGGCCTGGCGCAGGTTGTTCGCGGGCATCGTGCGGCCGCGGGATTCGAACATCTGACGAATACGTTCACCGATTTGCTCGTCGCGCACCATCGGCACGCCCATGACTTCGGCAATGGCCTCGCGCGTAATGTCATCCTGCGTAGGGCCGAGACCGCCGCAGGTAATGACCGCATCGTTCCGCTGCAAGGCCTGCTTGATGCAGTCGACGATGCGCGCGAGGTTGTCACCTACCTTGACCTGAAAATACGAATCGATGCCGGCCAGCGCCAGCTGCTCGCCGATCCACGAGGAATTGGTATCGGTGATCTGACCGAGCAGCAGCTCAGTGCCAATCGCGACGACTTCACAACGCATGCACGCTTGCTCCTTGCTACAAAACCGATTCGGCCAGCTTTCGCGCCGCCGTGAAATCCGTTTTGCCGCTGCCGAGTTTAGGAATTTCGGTAACCCGCCGGTATTCACTCGGGATGGTGAGTGGATTGCACTGTGCTCCGAGTAAGGTCTTGCGCAAGGTATCGAGATCGAGCTCGGTGCCCGCGACGAGCAACAAGATCTGTTCGCCCTTTTTTGCCTCCGGCAGGTTGACCGCACTGATATCGAGTTCCGGATCGCCCACCACGCGGCGAATTTGTTCTTCCACCGCGGTCAGGCTCACCATTTCGCCGCCGAGTTTGGCGAAACGTGAATAGCGATCGACGATGGTGAGAAAACCGTCCTCATCTAAATGACCCTTGTCGCCGGTCTTGTACCAGCGCAGGCCGTCTTTCTCGACGATGACCTTGGCGGTGCGTTCGGGATCGCCCAAGTAGCCGAGCATGACCTGCGTGCCGCCGATTAGAATCAAACCATCCTCGCCGGTCGGCAACTCGTCCAAGGTGTTGGGATCGACAATTCGAAAGCTCGAACCGGGCAGTGGCATGCCCACCGTCCCGGGCTTGTTGCCGAATTGCACCTTCCAATACGTGGTGTCGAGGCGATCTGGAATATTGGTGCCGGCTACCGGCGTGGTCTCGGTCGCGCCGTAGCCTTCGTAGATTTCCTTCGTGAATTTTATTTTGAACGCCTCGCGCACATCGGCGGCGAGCTTTTCCGCGCCCGAAACCACAATCCTTAGCGACTCGAACATCAAGTGATGCACGCGTGGATTCTTGGTATAGAGGCGGAGGAAGGTCGACGTGCCCATCAGGATGGTCGCGCGATATTCGGCGACCGCCTTGCCGATGTTGACGGCATCAGTCGGATCCGGATGACACACCATCGGAATACCTTCAACCAACGGCATCAACGTGGTTGCGGTTAGACCGAAGGCGTGAAACTGCGGCAGGGTCGCCATCAACACGTCATTTTCTTCGGTGTTCAGCACATCGGAGATTTGTTTGATGTTGCCCATGATGTTGCGATGGGAGAGCACCACGCCCTTTGGCTCGCCTTCGCTGCCGCTCGAAAATAATATCGCGGCGGGACTCTCGAGCGGCACGCGCACGCAGTAGAGCATCCGCAATAACCGGCGCGGCAGTAGCACGGCTTGCAGCAGCGTCGCCATCTTTTGAAATTGCGTCACGCCTCTGCCCAGCGCTTCCAAGTGATAGACCTGGACTGAATTAAGCCAGGTGTCGGGTTCGATACCGCGTTGTTTCAAGCGCTCGAGAAAACGTGTAGAGGTGAAGACTGTTTTAATTTCTGCTTTGTTGATCGCGGCGCGTAGCGCCTCCGTACTCGCGGTGTAGTTCAAATTGACCACCGTCTTGCCGCGCAACAGCACCGCCATGTTCGCCAATGCGCCGCCATTACTGGTCGGCAGCAGGAGGCCCACGTTCTGACCCTGGGCGTAGCGCTTCACAAAGCCGGCGATGATCAGCACCCCCGTGATCACGCGATAACCCGATAAGCCGCGACTCAACGTGTCAGCCACCGCCATGTCGCCCTTCACGCGTTTGGCGGTGGCGAGCCATGCTTCAGGAATGGTATCCAAGGTTTGGGTGTAGCGTTCCCACGATTCAATCGACAGTTCGAACACCCGGCGTTTGAGTTGCTCCGCCGGCGTGTTGAGCGGTAGCGGGCGGCCGAACGCAACGACGATGTCGTGCCGCATGCCGCCGCCGCGTAGCACGCGAAGCCGCGCGCTCGAGCGCGAAAACGTGCTACCCCATAACCCCCGCAAGTAAAACGGCACGATCACGCCTTCGGTATCGGTCGCCGCTTGTTCATAGCCGCGTTTGAATTCACCCAGATGCCCCGTCCGACTGATCGCCCCCTCCGGGAATAGCCCGACCACCTGCCCTGCATCCAAACACGTACGCACTTCGTCTAACGCAGTGCGACTGCCGGCGCCGCCGATCGGGATGACGCCGAAGGAATCGAGAAACCATTTCAGATACCAGCGCTCGTAGAGGCCGCGTTCCATGACGAATCGGATCGGGCGCGGGCACGCGATCTGCAGCACGGCCCAGTCGATCCACGAGATGTGATTGCCGAGCAACAACACGCCGCCAGTCCGCGGGACGGTATCGAAACCCAGTACGCGGATCCGATAGCGCTGCGAGATCACCATGTTGGCGATGATCCGGACCAGCGCCTGCGGCAATTGATAGACGGTGTAGAGCGCGCCGCCGAGCGCGACCAGCACCAGTAGGTAGAACAGATTTTTCGCTGGTAGACCGATGATCGAAGCCACTACGGTTAATACCAAGAACCCGAGCATCAAGACGTTTTGGATGAAATTGCTGGCCGCGAGCACGGTGCCGCGCACGCGCTCCTCGGCGTGATACTGGATCAACGCATTCAGCGGCACGATGAAAAGTCCGCCGAGAAAACCGAGCGCGATGAAGTTCACGCCTTGCAAGGTTACGCTATGCAGTAGGGGCACTAACGCGACGGTGGCGGCGACGCCGAACGCGCCGATCGGCACCAGACCGGTTTCAATATGCTGACGCGACGCGCGACCGGCAACAATCGACCCCGCGATGATGCCAAAGCCGGTGCAGGCCAATAATCCTTGCACCACCACCGTGCTCATTAGTCCGAGGGTTTCCTTGGCCAGCGCCGGATACGCGGCGACGACGACCTGCGCGATCGCCCAGAAGATCGCGAGCCCAACAATCGACAAATAGACGATCGAATTCGCGTGCACCTCCGTGAGATTGGTCCGCAGCGTTTCCAAGCGTCGATAGGCCTCCCAATTGAATTGAAGATCAGCCGCCGCTGGCGCGCTCATCGGCAGGAGGTAGGCCAGGAGCAGTTCGAATAGGGCCGCGGCCACCAACCACCAGCCGGCGGGTGCGATGAGGGGCAAAACTTCCGCCGCCGAGGACACTTCAAGCCCGGCAAGATGCGCTTCAAAGAGCACGGAGAACGCGAAGATGCCGGCCAACATCGCGACCGTCGACACCGCTTGCACCGCGCCATTGGCAGTCGTCAGTTCCGCCGCGCCGACCAATTCTTTGATGTAACCGTATTTGGCCGGGGAAAAAATCGCGGCTTGCGCGCCGAGTAACAGCGTCATCAAGAATGCGAACCAAAACCAACCCAAGGTATAGCACAGCGTGATCGTCAGCGTCAGCGCGAGCGCGGCCCAGGCTGACCAGCGCATGACGCGCGGCTTGGAAAATTTATCCGAGACAAAGCCGGCGGGGGTGAACAGTAATATGAAAGGCAGCAGAATTAAGGCATTGATCAGCGCCGTCAGCGTGACTTGGAAGCTGCCGTCGTAAATTTTGAAGATAGTGTTTTGGACAATGATCTTGTGGCCAAGATCGATAAACGCGTTCAGAAACACCACCGCGGTAAAAACCGTAAAGCCGCGAACGCGAAATAGATTCAGCATGGTGCTCCCCTTACCAAGACGCTGGCCGTTGGTGCGCTCTAAATAGCGAAACGAAAATACTGATCACTATGTGCGCCCCGTCCTTTTCCTGTCGTCATTCCGGCGTTCGAGGCCGTGTAAAAGCTCGAACCGCCGTCACTCCGGAATTCGCACAGCGAAACTCCGGCTTTCCAGTCAGAATAGGCGTTCGCGCAGCGCGGACGCTTTTTTTACTGGATTCCGGCCTGCGCCGGAATGACGGGTGCCGGGTTCTTGTTCCCTGCTCCAATCCACTTGGAGTCTTTACACGGCCTGGCAAGCCGGAATCCGGGAAAACCATTATTTGACTGGGTTCCAGCGTTCGCCGGCAGTGTAATCGTGATTGCCGGCCTCTCCCGGACCTGGTCGCTACTTATTTCGATGCATCATACCGCACGCTGCACCGCTGCCTAAGGCGCGCGGTTCAGTTCCAGGGCTCGCGTTGATAGATGATCGCATTCCGGCCAGCGAAGATGCCGAAGCTCACGCGGCCGCTCGGATCATTATCGAAAACGCCGTCACCGTTCCAATCGTAGCGCAGCCATTCCGCGCGGGCGCCGGTTGCCGCCGAAAGGTTGATTGAATAGTCGATGTCGCCGGTATTCCCCGCGCCCGGCGCGCTAAAGCGGAAGCCGAGCGCACCGGCAACCAGCGGCGTGAAGGTAATCGTTACCTTAGTAGTCCCGGCGCCGAGCGCAATCGTCGGCACGCCTTGGGCGGGCGGATTGCCGAAATTTCCAATCCCGAGATCGACTGCACTCGTGTCAATGACGGTACAGGTGTCGTCGGTATTCGGCACAAAGCCCAGGCCGTTGTAATACTCGGCGCGCGCGGGCACCGCCAGCGGAATCAGTTCCGATCCGAAGGCGTTTTGCGTAGCCAATCGACCGAAGCGCAGCGTCGTCCCCGTGATGGCGGCGGCAGTCAGCGGATCGCAGATATTGTTGTTATCCGGGTCATAGCACACGCCGTCGGTATCGGTTAGGTCGGCGGCCCGCAAAACGCGCATCAACTTTACTCACCAGCGGCGCAATGAGTCGTCGGCGCGCGTACGAAAATCGGTCGCCCGTGGCGCCGCTGGCGAGTGCTAACATCGCGGTGCCGGTCAGCCCAGGTGTACCAGTAACGGTCACGGAACCAGCCATTTGCGTACTCAACGTCACCGTCGCACCAGTGGTGTCGACATAGGTGCGTCCAGCGAGCGCGCTTGAGAGTTTCCAGAATCCAGTGGCGGTGTAATTTTTAGTTCAGTGCACCGCCGGCGGTTACGCCCGTTACTATCAGTTGCGGGGCTTGCGCGAAGAAGAAGGGTTGATCGAAATAAGTGAAAACGCCAGCCGGACAGGCATCGGCAAAGGTGGGCACGTTGGCGGTGATCGTTAAACGTGCGGGTGCAAAGCGCCCGACATAACCCGAGTTACCGCGAATTTTGGCCGTTTCGGCCGCACCAATCCCCAGATAGTTACCGCTCTGCGCGGCGCTTAACTCGACGATGCCAACTTCATCAAAACGTAAGCCGCTCGGACTCGCGACGCCACCCGCGATGCTCGCCGTGGTGGTGCCCGTGAGCCCTGGATCGGTCCCGCCTACGGGTTGATTCAAGCGCGCACTGAGCGTAAGCGGCGTGGCGGGTTGGTAATTGGGGGTTGTGGCGTTGTCGGTCAACGTCGTGTTGTTGGCCGGATTGAAATCCGCCGCGGCGTGACCGTCGGCCACGCCATCGTTATTCGTATCGTCAGCGGCTGCCCACGTGACAGCGCGGACGGTGGCGCCAAATGTCGCGCCCGCCGCGATGAAGCGACCGCCACTTGGTCCGCTCGCCGTGGGATTGCCCGGCACGGTCACGGCGAGCGCAAATGGCCGATCGATGAACGCGTTGCTGGAGCCGGTCATGAAATTACCAGAGACGCCGGCGCCGAGCGGAATGGCATAACGGGCGTGAAGTCGCACGCTACCGGCATCGGAATATAGGGCGGTGAATGGCGCTTTGCCGGTGCTTGCGTTGAAGGCCAGCGTCACCGGCGCATAACTCGTTACCGCGCCGTTCGGATTGCCGGCAATGTTAGAACCGCTCACGTTAAACGCGCTCGCGCTACAGGTCGCGGGACTCACGCACTCGTAAGCGACGTCAACGGTTTGCGTAGCAGCGAGTGCCGCAACGCAGGCGCCGGTTTTATCACTGGTGCGTACAGCCTGGAGTTCGAAGTTTTGCGCACCAGGCGCGACGTTATTGGGCTTGCCTGCGATCTGCATGGCGAGCGTGTCCGGTGTGCCGTCGGCGAGAAATGCAAAGCCGGCGGTCGCGAAAGTTAAATCCCGATCCTCGGCCGCAGTGGCCGTGCCCCCACGCTCCGTCGCCACGCCATCGCTGACGTCGATATTCACCACCTCGGCGATGGTGTCCTTCAAGCCAAGCTGCACGCTGCCGAGATCCGCGGCCGCGAAGGTATAGGTCGCGGCGCCGTCATTGGCCGTGCCGTTGTTGAGCGTTCCAGTGCCGGGCCGGTCGCGTTTCCTAATTCAGAATTGAGACTCCGATTGTCACCGATATAGAGCGACCCAAGGCTACTGTTGAGACTGCCGTTCGACGTATCGGTGACGGCCGCGACACGCACCCCATCGCTATAAATCGCGAGGATCGCATTGCCGGCACTGAGTTCCCAGGTGACCGCGCGATGTTTCCATGTGTCGGCCGCTACCGCCGGCGATCCAGCTTGCACCAGGGTGATGGTGCGCGGAACGGCGGCATTGTCGGTCACCACAAAACGCAAACGCGCGTTGCTATCGCGGGCCAGATAGAAGTGGCGCCCGCTGACTAATGTTGCATCAAATAGAACGGCGTTAGTCGTGCCCCACGCCGAGGTGCTTTTGTACCAGAACGTGATCGTCCCCGCGCTGCCGATCAGGGTCGGCGGTAGTGTGATGTCGATCGCATCGATTTGCGTGAGGGTGCTGTTCGCCGGGATCGATACCGCCTGACAAACCTTGCCGCCGGAATTGATTTGCGCCTGGTTGGCGTTGCTAGGGCTATTGATTCGCGTGCCGTTCAAGGCATTGCCGCTGGAATCGAGGAGTTCACCGGCGGTGCCATTTAAACTGCCCAAGTCAAAGCGATATTCGGCGAGCGCACCCGGAATAAAAAAGCGAATGCCGGTGTTATTGGCCGGCAGACCGCTTTGCACGACGACAAAATCACTGGTGGCGATTTCCCAGCCGATTTGCGCTGGTCCCATCGCTTGATTCGCCGGCTCCGAGACGTCATCGGAGACGCCGTACATGTAGTAGAAATCGCCGCCTTCGTGCAGCTGGATCTGTAAATTGTAGGCAGTCCCCGCGCCGAAGTTGGAGGCGCCGCCAGCCTTCCATGCCGAGACACTGTTCCAGGTCACGACGAATATTCGGTTCGGCGCGACGCCGGTGGTCGTGAACGTAATGGTGCCCCCGCCGCCGGCGGACACGTCGAGATCGGCGCCGTAGATGCGCAGGGTCTGGATCAGACCCGCGTCGGCGTAGCCGAGGGGATACGTGCGTGGGGGGCCGATACTATTAGGCAGCCGGTGATAAGCCATCGCGGGAACACTTCTGGCGCGTACTTCATCGAGCTCACAGTTATCCGGCCAGCGCGGCTTGGTCCCCGGAGCGGGGCAGACATGGTGTTTCGTTAGCGGCGAACCCATTGGGCGTCTTGAGGGACTGACGGCGATGAGGTCCGCGAAAGGTTGCGGACAGCGTGTTTCCCCATGCAACTTGTTGGTGTGCGACGGGTCCGAATGGCAGCGGCTAGGCGTGCGGGTTGCACTGATTTGCGATCGAGTTCGATTCGATTCGTCCATCCTTAATGCAGGGGTAGTCATGCGTCATCTGAGTCTTCTCGCCGCCGGGTTGATGTTCTGCGCCGTCGCTGAGGCCGCCAGTGAGTCGGCAATCGAACCCGCTGCGTTGCCGGCGCCGACCGCAGGGCAGGCGGTCGCGACCTTCGCCGGTGGCTGTTTCTGGTGCATGGAGCCGCCGTTCGACGCGGTGGTGGGCGTGTTGTCGACCACCGTGGGCTACACCGGTGGAACCAAAGAGAATCCGACCTACCAAGAAGTCTCGAACGGCGACACGGGGCACGCCGAAGCCGTGCAAGTACGCTACGACCCGACGCAAGTCAGCTACGAAAAACTCTTGGACGTGTATTGGCGAAATATCGATCCGACGACCTCCGACCGGCAATTTTGCGATAGCGGGCATCAATATCGAACGGCGATCTTCTACCACGACGCGGCCCAGCGGCAGGCGGCGGAAATCTCCAAGGCCGCACTGCTTCAGCAACCCCAGTTGAAGGGCGGGATCGCGACTGAAATCGTACCGGCGACGAAATTCTATCCCGCCGAAAATTATCATCAGGATTACTACAAAAAGAATCCCGTGCGGTATAAGTTCTATCGCTTTAACTGCGGACGCGATCAGCGATTACGCGAGCTATGGGGTGCCGACGGTCATTAAGATCTAGCCGATCCATCAAGCACCACACAGGACCAGCCGATATCCATCGTCAACAGTGAACGCGCCTTGAGCACAGTGTAGGAATCTTCGATGGCGAGACACGAATCCGCAGCCGCCACGGCGATCGCGACGCATCAGGTGATTATGTTCGTCGATGTCGTCGGCAGCACCGCACTCTACGAGAAACTTGGCGACGTCACGGCCCAGCGCCTGATCGCGACGGTACTCGCGCGCTTGACCGAGTTAGTCGCCGCAAAAAATGGCCGCATCGCCGCCGAACTCGGCGACGAGCTAATGTGCTTTTTCTCTCAACCCGCGGATGCCGCTGCCGCCGCCTGCGACATGCACGCGCGAATCGGCGACGAGTTCCAGGTCCCGAACACCGGCCGCCGCATGCGCCTCAGGATTGGCCTGCATTTTGGTTGTGTGCAAGGTCACAAAGACGACTTGATGAGCGAAACCGCGAAAATCGCGCATTGGGCCGCGAGTAACGCCAAACCGGATCAAACGCTGGCCACCTTGTCGGTGATCGACTCATTGCCGCGGATCTTTCGCGCGGTGTCACGCTATGTGGACGATGAAACCTGGAATTTCGTGTCCTTCGAACACGTGGCCCTCTACGAAATCATCTGGGACGTGGAAGCGATCACGGCGGCCGTCGCCGAGTCCGCGACCACTGCTCCGCAGCGTTACACGACAGTTATTTTTTCATTGGAAGGCGATACCCTGTCGCTGAGCGCCGAGCGCCCGGTGATCTCGGTCGGTCGCGGATCGCAAAACGATCTAGTGGTGCAACAAGACTTGATCTCGCGCCAGCATTTCACCGCGCAGTTCAGTCGCGGCCGCTGCACGATTACCGACAAAAGCACCAATGGCACCTGCGTGATCGAGGATCAGGGCAGTTCGCAAATTGTTCGACGCGAAACTTATCCGCTGAGCGGCAGCGGGATGATTGTGCTCGGCAATCCCGAGCAGCCGACACCATTCGCCGCTATTCGTTACGTCTGTCGCTAGCGTTTTTTGTCATATGGAAGTTCGTGGGAGCCGCTTTAGCGGCGAACAGGACATTTCAAGAGAAATTCGCCGCTAAAGCGGCTCCCACAGAATATTTCGATCAACCCGAAGACTTCGTCCGCCGGCAGTTGCCCGCAATAATTGAGCGGATATTCGTGGGAGCGGATTTATCCGCGAACGGGCCTCAATAAAGATTCGAAGTTTAAAGCGGCTACCACAATTTATTATCAAGCTTGCGTTAACTTGCGCACCGCCGCGACTCGCGCCGCGTGAATCGCCGCCTTGATCGCTTCGCCGTTGGCGTGACCGGTGACGATGGATGCGATGTCTATATTCTGCGCAGCGTCTAATGCCGCCGCGACATGTGCCGCAGCAGGATAGGGCCGCGGCGTCGGGAATGCACGGCCTGCGGCATCGATCTCACACGCCAACAATATTTCGCTTACGCGAGCTGGCCGACGAAACGCATCGAGATCATCCATGAGTCTGACCAGGGTCGATGCGCGTAACTCCAACGCGCGATGAATCTTGACGTGATAGCGCGCAACCAGGATCGCGAGTTCACGCACCGCATTCGGCGCTCGCCAGCGCTGACAAAACGCGTCTGCCAGCACCGCGCTGCGCGCTTCGTGTCCCGGGTGACGGGGCAATACGTCGAGGGGTGTTTGCCCCTTGCCCAGATCGTGGAGTAATACCGCGAAGCGCACCGCCGGCGACGCCGCACGGCGTGCGGCTTCGTGCAGAGCGAGTAGTAGATGCGCTCCCGTGTCGCCTTCGGGGTGATGCGTGAGACCTTCTGGCGTGCCGAATAAACGATCGATATCGGGAAATAAAACGCGCAACGCGCCACACTCGCGCAACACTTCGATGAAGCGCTGTGGATAGGGCGCACTCAAGGCCTTCTCCAACTCATTCCATACCCGCTCGGGAGTTAATGTCGCGAGTTCGCCGTTCGTCGCCATGCTGGCCATCAGGGCGACGGTTTCCGCGGCGACCGAAAAATTAAAGCGTGCGGCGAAACGCGCGACGCGCAAAACGCGGAGGGGATCTTCGACAAATGCCGCCGTCACATGCCGTAATACCCGTCGCGCCAGATCAGCTTGCCCGTCAAACGGATCGATGAGCATGCCGTGCGCATCGGCGGCGATGGCGTTGATCGTGACATCGCGCCGCGCCAGGTCTTCTTCGAGCGTAACGACCGCGGCGGTGTCGAATTCAAAACCGTGATGGCCGCTGCCGCGTTTGCGCTCGGTGCGCGCGAGCGCATATTCCTCGTGAGTGGTTGGATGGAGAAAAACAGGGAAATCACGCCCCACCTGGCGATAACCCAACGCCAGCAATTCGGCTGGTGTGGCGCCGACCACGACCCAATCGCGATCGACAATTGGCAGCCCCAGCAGGCCATCGCGAACTGCCCCGCCAACTTGATAAATCTTCACGCCGCTAGTGCCGCGCGTGGCGCTGGCCCGCGGCGTGGCGGCCACGCATTATTTCAATGGCTAGTTTCAGGTGTGCTGGCATTGCGCGCTCGCGCCGAATTGGGAAATCGCGGCCAGCTGCGTCGATAGTGGCGGCGCGTGGCCGAGTCGCCAGGCATAGATGGCGGCGTAGAACAGTGCGCGACGGACGTAGGCTTCGGTCTCGGCAAACGGGATCGTGTCGATCCACACATCGGCGGTGACACAACCCGATTTAGGTAACCACTGACGCACCCGACTGGGGCCGGCATTGTAGGCAGCGGCGGCGAGCGTGAAATTGCCGTTGAACTGATGTAATACCTCGCGCAAATACTCGGTGCCGATCGCAATGTTGCGTTCGACGGTGGTCAGTTCACTGGCGGAGCGCAGTGGGGTTCCGAGGCGCTCCGCGGTCACGCTACCCGTCGCCGGCATTAACTGCATCAACCCCAACGCGCCGGCCGGCGAACGTGCGTCGACGACGAACGCGCTTTCGCCGCGAATGATGCTATAGATAAGGGCGGGCGCCAGCTCGCGTTGCTTGGCGAAGCGCAGCACCAGCGCCTTGTGCAGCATTGGAAAGCGCAGATGCAGATCGTCATAGGATTGGATCTGCCCGAGCAGTGCTATGGTGCGATCGACCCAACCCCAGTCGTAAGCGAGTTTAGCCGCGGTTTCGAGCGCCGGCTTTTCCAGGTTGGCGAGCGAGTACTGCCACTCGGCGATGGCCGGGCCGCGCAATCCTAGACGATAGAATTCATAGGCCCGCTTAATGCCGGGTAACGCCGCGATGTGTGCCAGTTCGCTTGCCTCTGGGCTAAGCGGTCGGTGGGTCATGGCATAAGGTTGGCTCAGCTTATCGCTGGCGAGGAAGCCGTAGTAATCGCGTTCCGTCGCCAGTGCGCGAAAGGCCGCGGTCGCCTCTGCCGATTTGCCCAGCTTTTCCAAGGCGCGCGCCTGCCAATAGCGCCAGCGGAGCGTGTTCGTGGTGGCGCCGCGCGGCGCATCAGCCGTCCACTGCGCGAGCTTGGACCAGGCGCCGGCTTTCAATCCTTCCCGTAAGCGATAGCGCTCGATTAGATCGTCGTGCACGGCTGCTGGAACTGCATCGAGTCGCGTAAGGACGCTCGGATCGTCCGTCGCGACACTGGCGAGCGCCAGGTCGTATTGAACTTTGCCGACTTCGTCCGTGGAGAATTTGTAATGCTGCCGCGCCGCGGCCCACGCGGCGACACCCTGCTTCACGCTCCTGCGCGCCAACCGCGCGATACCATGCGCGACGATAGTGCGAACGCGCGGTGAATCGTAACGTAAGGCCGTGGTCGTTAGCACGGTGGCGGGTCGCGCGTGGACATTGGCGAGGAGCTGGGCAAACGCTTGATCCTTCGCTGACGCATAGCGCCGAGCGATGCCTAAGGCGAGATCTGGATTACCGCCGCGCGCGGTCAACAGGATCCGTTGCCACACCAGCGCGTCGGTTAACTCGCCGGTCGCGCGCAACGCGATAAATACAGGATTACACGCATCGGGTAGCGATTTTCCGGTCAACCACAACTTGAAGCCTTGGGTGACCGTCGCCGCGGTATCGCCGGCTCGTATCTGACCGGCTAGGGCATGGCATTGCAGTTCGACATCGTCTTGCGCGGTGTAGTCGGCGGCGAATAGATCGAATCGACCCTGGCGCGCCAGTTCGCGCAACCACTCCGTACGCAGGCGTTTCTCAAGCAGACTGTCCGCGTTTGCTTCCAGAAAGGTGCGAACTTCGCTGACCGGCAAACTACTCAGGCGCCCGCGCAGCGCGTAATACGCGAGGTAGGGGGCAAGCGGATAATTGCCGAAGGACTTGCGCGCAGTCGCCGACACCACCGCCCCAGCCACGGCTGCGTTATAGACGGGTTCGAAACGCGCGCGCAATTGGGCCAGCTCGTCAGCCTTAAGTGCGTCAGACAGCAGCAGCGCGATCAGTAAAAAATACTTCATGATGAACTCGGAAGACCGTGCATAATTCTCTCTGGCGTGCCGCCGGTGCGCAATGCCAATGGTTCGTCCAGGTAGCAATAAACCGAGCAGATCTGATGATCCTGAAACTTACTCGAGCCGAGATCGCAGCCGTCGACAGCGTAATCCGGAGTCGACGCACCATCCATGAATTTACGCCGGAAGTGCCAGCGCCCGAAACTGTGCGCGAAGCGATCGAGCAGGCACGATGGGCACCCAATCATCACCATACCGAACCCTGGCGGTTTTACCTAATCAGCCCCGACTGTGGGGCGCGGATCGCCGAATTGAACGCCGAACTGGTACGTCAGAAAAGTGGAGACCAGGCAGCGGCCAGCAAATTGCAACGCTGGCGCGCGATGCCCGGCTGGTTGGCCGTGACCTGTGCAACCAGCGAGGACGCGAATCGGGAGCGCGAAGATTACGCGGCTTGTTGCTGCGCCATCCAGAATTTGATGTTGACGCTATGGGCGCGCGGCATCGGTATGAAATGGGGAACCGGAAAGGTCACGCGCGACCCGCGTTTCATGACCCTGATCGGTGCGTCGCCGAGTGAGTTCACGGTGGGACTATTTTGGTATGGTTACGCGGGTGCGGCTGGAAAGGGACCGCGAGTTATTACGATGTGGTGGTCGACGGCAAGGTCAATCGCGACGCGTGCTGGTTTTATCCGGCGACCAAGGATGCAGCGAAGAATATCGAGGGCTATGTCGCGTTCTGGCGCGGGGTTGAAGTAAGCGCCTAGTCGGTCATTTGCAAATACTACGAGTTCGTTTAGCAGACATTGTCTGAGCGCAGCGGTCCATAAAAACCAAGGACTTACTGGTCTCGGAGACCAGTTCCAAGATTTTAATTTTGACAACGAATGCTTGTCACTCTAAATTCATTATTGTGATTCAAAGTTTTCGGCACCGTGGCTTGCGACGCCTGTTTGAAGATGACGACCGACGGCGTTTACCCGTCGCACAGGTCGACAAGATTACGCGGGTGCTGGCGCGACTTAATCAAATCATGCAGCCGCAGGACATGGACTTACCCGGTTATCGATTGCACCCGTTGCGCGGCGATCTGAAAGGCTTTTGGAGCGTGACCATAGCCGCGAATTGGCGCGTAATTTTTCGCTGCGATGGCGCTGGCGACGTTTTTGATGTTGATTATCTGGATTATCACTAGGAGGCTGTCACCATGACCATGAAGAATCCGCCGCATCCTGGTCACTCTGTACGCCACGATTGCCTCGAGCCGTTAGGGTTGACGGTGACGGCGGGCGCAAAGGCGCTTGGCGTCAGCCGGCAGGCGTTGAATAACCTCGTCAACGGTGACGCCAATATCTCCGCAGAAATGGCCGTGCGGTTGTCGAAAGCGTTCGGCGGCAGCGCTGAAGTGTGGTTGCGAATGCAGGTTGCCTATGACCTGGCCCAGGTGCAGCGCCGCTCCGGTACGATTAAGGTGAGGCGATTGGAACGGGTTTAGTCCGTCGCGTAAACGATCACTGTCGGCCAAGACCGGAAGTAGCAGCTTGTGTTCGAACTGTGGGAGACGAGAAAGCCGCCGCTCAGTGGAGCGATGTGCTGATTAAACACCCGCTATCTGGGAACTCGAATTCCCGCGACCAGAGTCCGGATGGGGTCGATGACCGTCTCTCGGCAGTTAAGGTGTCTATTGTGGCGAGCGTGAGCCGGCACCGCACACTAGGCTCGCCGAGTCAGCGGTATTTGAAACGGTCGAAGGCAATATTTATTTTCCACCCGAGACTTTAAATCGCACCTATGTGCAAGCCAGCGACACGCACACGGTGTGCGGCTGGAAAGGGACCGCGAGTGCGGCTGGAAAGGGACCGCGAGTTATTACGATGTGGTGGTCGACGGCAAGGTCAATCGCGACGCGTGCTGGTTTTATCCGGCGACCAAGGATGCAGCGAAGAATATCGAGGGCTATGTCGCGTTCTGGCGCGGGGTTGAGGTAAGCACTTAGCGCGACGTCCCGCCAAGAAGTTTCATAAATCGGCGCTTGGTTTTGGTGGGAGCGGCTTTAGCCGCGGATCGGTCATGATTACGACTTCGCCGTTAAATATCCTATGTTGTGTGTCCGCTTTTTCGAGGTCTTCACGTTACGAATGAAATACAAACGCCGCCTCATTCGCCCGGTAACCGCGCGGTATATGCACGTTAAGGAGATCAAAGCCTATGAAAAAGAAAGTACCGCGCCTCAAAACCGATAAGCAAGCTGAGGCGTTTCTTGCCCAAGATTTATCTAACCTAGATTTTTCGCAATTTAAACCAACGCGGTTTGAATTCGAGAAGAAGGACGAACAGATCAACATGCGCGTACCGAAACCGTTGCTGGCGGCAGTGAAGGCCGGGGCAAAGGCGCGCGGGATCCCTTATACAAGCTTCATTCGAGAAACTCTCGAACAGACCATAGCCACACCAAAGTAAATCGCGGATGGTCAATCCTAAAGAGTCGTTTGTGACACACGGAGGTTTTATTGTTGTGACTATCGCGGGGGCTCTGATCGGCCAAGTACGGAATTTCAGCTACTCGATCTCGTTGCCGTAAAGCGGCCGCCTGAATCGTCCCGAAAAGGTTAGGTTTCGAGACGCCAGCAAACCGCTCGAAGGCGGCTTGCTGGCGACGTAGTACACTCAGCAAAAAATCCCCTGAAGCCATCAAACTTTTCTGCACACTGCTCGTTTTTAGCAAATCTTCTATTGCTACTCGCGAATTTTGGCACAGCCGTGAGACGCGCCAAATACGCAGCCTCAGTAATGCTTTTGTCTATGTACCGCACTTTCGCTAGTTGGCTTCTCCGGCGGCGGACAACACCGCGACCCACTTCGGGTTAGGCGTGGCCTCAGTGTCGTAGTTGTCGTGCCAGTTCCACCATTTGTATGGGGGGGTCTGGGGGTAATCCGTTGGTGAGTCCTCCCAAGTTTCCTGACGGCCTAGGGGCGTAATATCGAGGTAGCTCCACGTCGTCCCCATCGCCTCGTCGCCGCGGGTGTTGATGAGATAGGTCCGGAACACCTTGCCACCGTCGTGAATGAATACATTGTGGCCGTGCCACTCGTCCACGCCGAAGTCCGCGTCAAAACTGTCGGTGATGGTGTACCACGGCATCTTCCATCCCATGCGTGCCTTTAAGCGCTCGATATCTCTCTGCGGTGCGCGCGAGGCGTACGCGAGCGTGGTATCACGCGCGTTGAGGTGGGCCAGGTGGGTGACTTGATCGGCGCCTAAAGAGCAGCCGCGGCACGCATGCTCGGGCCAGCCGAACACGCCAGGCTCGAAGAACGCGCGATAAATGATCAACTGCCGGCGCCCTTCGAATAGATCGCGCAGACTCACCTTTCCGTGCGGACCCTCGAATTCGTATGGCTTCTCGACGGCCATCCACGGCATCCGCCGGCGTTCGGCGGCCAGCGCGTCGCGTGCGCGCACAAACGCTTTTTCTTTCACGAGCATCTGCTCGAGCGCAGCTTCCCAGAGCTCCGGCGACACGATCGGTGGCGCCTTCACTCCGTGTGATTCTTTGTGCTGATGCGTGTCGTTCGCTTTGTTGCTGTCCATGATTCTCTCCTAGTGGTTAATGCTCGCAAGCGAGCGAATTTATGCCCAGGTATCTAATGGGATTCCCGTTTCCAAGAACGATTTCAAGCTCGCGAGCACACGCGGCCAGCCCTTGGTAATTCGACGCTGCATGTCTACTGAGAGATTTTCGTGTGTGACGGTTAAACGAACCATTTTGCCCACCGTCTCGATATCAATGGCGACGCGCGAATGCGTAGATTCGTCAGCCGCGTCGGCGGGATCCCCCCAAGTCATCGCGAGACGCTTGTGCGGCACACATTCCAGCACCTTGCCGACGTGTCTCACAGTGCGCTTGTCATCGTCCGCAACTAACGCCCACTTCGCCCCTGGTGTCCAGTCCGTCACGTTCTCGTGATTCCAATACTGTCGCGTTAACTCGCCTTTAATCAGCGCATCCCACACCTTGTGCGTCGTCGTCGCGATGTAGGTGACGTACACGAATTTGCCATTACTCATCGTAATTTCCCTTCGAGTTTGGTTTTGAAGTCATGCAAAGCGTCGAGGCGCTGTCGCTCGAATTTGCGAATCCAGCGTTCGTAAATCTCGTGGATGGGCACGGGGTTGAAGTAATGCAGCTTGTCCCGCCCCTGCCACTGAACGGAGATGAGGTTCGCTTCTTCAAGCAACCCTAAGTGTTGCGTGACCGACTGCCGCGCCATGTCCAATCCCGCGCAGAGCTCACTGAGCGTCTGCCCGTTCTTGGCGTGCAGTCGGTCAATCAACTCGCGACGACTCGGATCAGCCAGTGCCTTAAACACCTTATCGATCTCCTTCATCGCAGCCGGCGAAGGAACGCGCTTGCTCCGTGCTGTGCTCAACTTCAAACGATCGGCGGCAAATGCTTGGTCGCGAGGTAGCCGACGAACGACCCCCACATGGCGAGCTCTGCCAAGCCGCAAATGATTGACGCGATTGTTTCGTCAATTCGATTTTTCATGGTTGCTTACCTCAGTTGGTTGTAGAAACTCACAGTTATCAGGGTTATTTAAATGCAGGTTTATACCTGCATGATTGAAGAATAGGCAGGTAATAACCTGCATGTCAAGTAACAAATTAGGGAAGGTCTGAAAAGCTAACGATGCGAGCGTGATGTTGGCTGATTCAGTGGAATCACGGCATGAGGATGCCGAAATGCAGCGATTCTGTGCGAGGTTTGCGCCGCCGCTGCCTGATGTTCCAGATTTCAGACAGGACTATGCCTCGACCAATCGTAGTAGCCGGCGCCGCACTAGATAGAGATTGGACAACGCGCACGTCACCAATAATCGATGCGCATTTTTCGCGAGCCCTCGATAGCGCGTCTTGGCGAAGCCGAAGAGGCGCTTGATGAGCAGAAACGGATGCTCAACTTTAGCACGTACGCTCGACTTGGTTTGGTTCTTTGCCCGTTCAACTTCGTTGACCACGCCTTTACGACGGTAGCGTCGATTCGTGAAATCTTGGGCCGCAGGCGCGTGTTCGTGTAGGACATCGCCCTGACCCTGATAGGCCGAGTCACCCCAGACTCGCGTCTCCGCGCCATGCAGCAAGTCGGGTAAGCAGACTGAATCGTGCACGTTCGCCGCCCGCCACCACCGTATGAATAATCTTGCTCCGACTGTCGACGCCAAGGTGCGCCTTCATCCCGAAATCCCATTGGTTACCCTTCTTCGTCCGATGCATCTCGGGCTCGCGACTACGGTCTTGGTTCTTGGTCGAGGGTGGCGCATTGATAATTGTCGCGTCAACGATCGTCCCGGTACCGACTTTGATGCCATGGGCTTCCAAATAGTCCTGCACCCGCTCGAACACACGCGCGCCTAACTCATGTGTTTCCAGCAGATGACGGAAGCGTAGCACCGTCGATTCGTCCGGCACCGGCGAGTGCCCGAGATCAATGCCGACAAACCGCTGCATCGCTGGTGAGTCATACAACGCTTCCTCAACCCCGGGATCGGACAGATTGAACCACCGCTGTAGAAAATACACCCGCAGCATCAACTCCAACTCCAACTCTTTCGGCGGGCGTCCCTCCGACCCGTTCGAATACACCGGCTCAATCAGCGCACACAGCTTGCGCCACGGCACGACCTTATCCATCTCCAACAGAAACTGTTCTCGGCGCGTCGTCTTCCCGTACTTCTCGAAGCCCGTGCCCAAGGTCAGTTGCTTCATCTTCGTCTCCGAACTCGTCATTGCAGGTAATCGATCCGATCGTCTGCTCCGATTTAAAGTTCCCTCCCGATAAACAGACTTTTGCAGAGCTTCCTTAGATTGAGCCACTAATAAATATCGCGTGAGGAATTTTTTCGGAGCGGCGCCGAATTTTTGCGTTTTCACACACTCTCGGCCGATAGTGGTCATTGGCCTTGTTCGACGCCAGTTGCTGCGCGAAACTCAGTATCGCTGAGCGACCGCGTGCGACATTCGAATCCACGTTTTCACACAGCCTGGGCCAGTGCCGGCTAGCCCGCGCAATTGCGAACCCACAAAGCGTCGAATGCGGCCGCTTCCGTTCAGTTTGAAAAATAGTAGGCGCGGCGTACGTCCACTGAGGAGAGAACGCGAGAATGATTATCGAACGTGATTTGCCGATTACGATAGACGATGGAGTCGTTCTGCGCGCCGACGTGTTTCGGCCGGACACGACGCGCAAAGTGCCAGTGATAATGGCAGGTGGGCCATATGGCAAAGGCGTCAAGTACCAGGAACATTTCAAGCCGCTATGGGATTCGCTGGTCGCGATGCATCCCAATATTCTGTCGGGTTCGAAGCATCGTTGGCTAACCTGGGAAACCGTCGACCCGGAAATCTGGGTGCCTTGGGGCTACGCTTGCGTCCGGTTTGATTCACGTGGCGCCGGCCGCTCGCCTGGTTACCTCGATATCTTCTCGCCGCGCGAGACTCAAGATTACGCCGCCGTCATCGAATGGGCCGGCACGCAACGCTGGTCGAATGGCAAAGTCGGTTTGAACGGCGTGTCGTACTACGCGATCAACCAGTGGCAGGTGGCCGCGCTGCAGCCGCGCCATTTGAGGGCGATGATTCCGTGGGAGGGTGCGGCGGATCACTATCGGGACTGGGCGCGTCATGGTGGGATCCTCTCCAACAAGTTTATGGAAATTTGGTATCCACGGCAGGTCAGCGCCGTGCAGCACGGTAACCCCAACGGCCCACGAGATCACTGGCAGAAAACTCGCGCCACTGGACCGGCCAAGCTAACTGCGGAGCAACTGAAACAAAACCGCGCGGATACCCTCGAGAATTTTCGTGTCCGCGAGATGGACGATGCGTGGTATCGCGCGCGCTCGCCGGATTGGTCGAAAGTAAAAGTGCCGTTCCTAAGTGCCGCAAGTTGGGCCGGTTTTGGTCTGCATCCGCGCGGCAACTTCGAAGCTTTCACCCAGGCAGCATCGAAACAGAAATGGCTCGAAGGCCACCCCGGTCGTCACGAGGAGTGGTTCTATCTTGAGTACGGCATAGCGCTGCAAAAGCGCTTCTTTGACTATTTTCTAAAAGGCGAGCGCAACGGCTGGAATCGCGAACCGAGGGTGTGGCTGAATGTACGTCGGCCTTTTACCACTGAGGTCGAATTGCGCAAGGAAGCCGAATGGCCGCTCGCTCGTACGCGTTGGACCAAACTCTATCTTGATGCCGGCGGTTCTGGCGGGCTGACTTGGGCGCCTCCAAAGACGGCGCGTTCGGCGTCCTTTAAAGCGCTGAGCCGCGGGGTAACCTGGAATTCGCCAGCGCTGACTGTGGAGACCGAATTGACTGGGCCGATGGCCGCGACGCTGTACCTGTCATCCTCGACGGTCGATGCCGATCTGTTTCTCACCGTGCAGGCATTCGCGCCCGACAACCGCGAGGTGTGCTTCCAGGGCACGGTCGATCCAAAGACCCCGCTCGCTCAGGGGTGGCTGCGCGCCTCGCATCGCAAATTGGATCCGGCGCGCTCTTTGCCTTGGCGACCGTATCACACGCATGACGACAAGCAGCCATTAACCCCTGGGGTGATCTACGAAGTTCAGATTGAGATCTGGCCGCAGTGCATCGTGTTGCCACGAGGATTCCAGCTCGCGCTGAATATCGCGGGCCAGGACTTCGACCGACCTGGACCTGCCGTCGAAGCCTATGTCCCGTCGCGTGGTTCGGGACCCTTCCTGCACGACGATCCGCGCGATCGCCCACCGGCGGTATTTGGTGGAACCACCACTCTGTATTCCGGCCCGAAACATCGCGCCTACTTATTATTGCCCATCATTCCGAAACGCCGCCGATAAGTGGTTCGAAAACCGCGAGCACGGGAATAGGCGGGACCACCTACTGCGCTCATTGGCAATCCCCGGACAGCGAATTCAAACTCGCCTTGAAGGCCGTGGTGGCCACCGCTCGTAACCGGCGTTTACAACACAATGCAAATAGCGCTCACGTTGGTTCGTGAAGCGACGCCGCGAGTTCGAGTCCCTCTTTTGTATCCCCTACCCAACCATTGCTGCAGACGGCGGCGCACCGGAACCGATCGCTTACAGACGATGTAAGGCGATTACCGGAATGGTGCGCGTGGTTTTCTTGGCGTAGTCATTGAACACCGGCATGCGCCCAGCCATCTTCTGATAGAACTCAGTGCGCGCCGGTTCCGTCAACACTTCCGCGCGCACCCCGAACTGCTCACTGCCGACCTCAACTCGGACTTTCGGATTCTTCACCAGGTTGTGGAACCACGGTGGATTGTGTGGTGCGCCGGCGAAGGACGCGATGATCACATAGCGCGCGCCATCCATTAGATAGACCAGCGGATTGACGCGCGTAGCGCCAGTCTTCGCGCCGACAGTGGTCAGCAACAGCATCGGGGCACCGTCGAATTGTCCACCGACCTTACCGGCATTGGCACGAAATTCTTCGATGACTTTGCGATTCATCTCTTCGAGATCCATGTGCGATTCCTCTGTTGTTCGGGTGCGATGATCGGGGAATATGCCGGGCCTACGCCGCGTAACGCGGCTCAGGCCGCCGCCACGCTCCGCTCGGGTTCGGTGATGAAACCCTCGTAACCGCGTTCAGCGACTTCGCGCAGGCGCGCGAAGTAGGCGGGCCCGCCCAGGTGCACCGCGAACTGGCGATGCTTGCCGGCGATGTTGCTACCCGTGTACCAGGACTCCGTCCGCGGGAAGAGCGACAGGTTGGCGACCTCCTCCACTTCCTTAGCCCACGCGAGGTCCACGCCCGGCGCCGGCTCGATGCTGCCGATGCCATGCTTGCGCAAGTGCAGGATGCACTCGCGGATCCAATCGCCCTGCAGTTCAGCGCCGAGCGGCATATTGAACAGCACACACGGCGATTCTGGGCCATGGATCATGAAGAGGTTAGGCATGTTGGGAATCGTCACACCCAGATAGGAATTGAAGCGTGCCGCCCAGCGCTCGGTGAGCGGTACGCCGCTGCGGCCGCGCGGGTTGATCTTCTGCAGTGCGCCGGTGATGGCGTCGAAGCCCGTGGCGAAGATCAGCATGTCGAGCCAGTGATGGCCACTCTGGGTGCGCACGCCGTCGGCGGTGATCTCGATGATCGGATCCTCGCGCAAATCGACCAGGTTTACGTTGTCGCGGTTAAACGTCTCGTAGTAGCCCTCGTCCATGACCTGGCGCTTGGTCGCGATGAGATAGCTCGGCAGGAGTTTCCGCGCGATCTCAGGGTTCTGCACCGCTGAGCGAATCTTGTCGCGCACGAATTCCGCCAACCAGTCGTTCGATTGCTTGTCGGTGAGGATGTCGCAATAAGTCGTGACCAGGATCGGGCCGAGCCCGCCTTTCCGCCACGCGGCTTCGTAGGTGTCGCGCCGCTGCTCGGGTGTGTGTTCGCAGGCGCGGACGGTGGTGGGCACGTCCGGTGCGCCGATCGGTGTCGTCAACATGATGTGGCGGAACTTCGACCAGTCGGCGCGCGCCTCGGCAACCAGCGCCTGATCGGTCGGGCAATTGCCGGCAGGCACCGTGTACTGCGGTGTACGCTGAAAAACGGTGAGATGCGCGGCATCGCGCGCCACCACCGGCGTCGACTGGATGCCCGACGAGCCCGTCCCAATGATGCCGACGCGCTTGCCCTTGAACACCACCTTTTTGTCATTCGGCCAGCGGCCGGTGTGGTAGCGCTCGCCCTTAAAGGAATCGACACCCGGAATTGGGGGAATGTGCGTGGCGGATAGCGCGCCGACTGCGCAGACCAGGAACTGGGCGCGCACGTGGGTGCCTTTGCTGGTCTCGATCTCCCAGCGCTGCGCAGCTTCGTCGAATACGGCGCCAGTGATGCGAGTTTCGAGTTCGATGTCGCCGCGGAGATCCAAGCGATCGGCCACGAAGTTGAGATAGCGCAGCACCGTCGGCTGGTCGGGCTGTTTCTCCGGCCAGTCGAATTCCTTGATGAGATCTTCGGAGAAGGTGTAGCAGTAGAACGGCCCGCCGGGATAGTCGACGCGCGCGCCCGGGTAACGGTTCCAATACCAAGTGCCGCCTACCCCCGAGGCTTCGTCGTAGGCGCGCACGTTGAGGCCTTGTTCGCGTAGCGTATGCAGCGCATACATGCCACCGAAGCCAGCCCCGATCACGACGGCATCGAATTGCTCGGTAACGTGACGGGTAGCGGTTGCGGTGTTGGCCATGGCGCTTTCTCTCCGGGAGCGAGATTGGAAGGCGGTGAATATGCCGCTGAGTTTAGGGGCATGAGCGTGGCGGGGCAATGCTGGGGCGCGGACCGCTCTAAGGCCGTGCGGTGGCGAACAGAAACGCCGCTTGGCCTTGCTTCTATTTCAGTGTGCTATCGGCTTTTCATATCGGATGGCGTGACATAAGTTTGGGCAACTGGATCGTAAAGCTGTAGCGAGAAGGATATCTTTTCGTGCGAATGACTGGATGCGCACTACCTCCGGAGTGCAATCGCTTTTGAACGTAGCTCTCTTGGTTTTATGGATGCTTTGCATGATGGGTACCCCTTCGATTAGTCCTTGAGACGAGGAGATTAGCCGTTTACACCGATCTGCCAGCGCAGATCGGACACCAGGGGTCGGTAGCTAATTCCGCCGGTGAGCCCGAATAACGTTCCGGAGCGGTAGTCTGTCGCGCCGTTGCGGAAATTGAATGAAACGTTTGGATTGAGCGAAAGATCCCAGCGGGGATTCGGCAACCAGGTAAGGCCTGCCTGCTGCGTAACACTGCCGTAATGCGTGCTGCTGTTGGCCAAGGCGTTGCGATCGTAAGCCCCGATCGGGAGTCTTCGACGTAGAGTACGTTTCTATCGAAGCGCACCTGCGGAAACTGCGCGGCCATGCGGTCGGCATACTCCCAGTGCGCCGGCGCACACCACCACATCGAAGGGGTTTCCATTCGCGATTACTTCGCCGAATACGAGGCAGGGCACGGATAAGTGAAATGGGATCACGCGGTCGAACGCGATCACGGCGATCAGGTAACGAGCAGCACTGGTAGGCATCGAACGGGCTCAATCTCGGATTGGCCCGGTACTAACAGTCGGTCGAGATCTGGCCAACGTGTTGCTGTGAGGGGTATAGAAAATATAACGACCCAAAGTTGTTGGGAAAGTCGCGTCTCGCGGTCTTAAAGCGGGCATTTAGCGATCGCTTGTTCGAGATTGAACTTTCGATTTTGGGATTATTGGATCAGTTTGCCGTGCGGCCGCATAATCGTTTCAACGGCACGTCGCTCCAGGAGGGCAGCTGATGGCAGGTGGTTGGTCGCGCGACGGCGCGGTACAGGACCAGATCGATCAAAGCATCGCCGATGCGGTTGAGCATGCGCGGCAGGCGCTCGCCGGTGGCGCTGGGCGCGTGGACTGTGAGGATTGTGGTGATGCGATCCCCGAAGCCCGTCGGCATGCCGTGCCCGGTGTCCGTCGTTGCGTGGCCTGCCAGGAAGCACACGACGCCGAGACGCGTTTCCAGAGCACCTTCAACCGCCGGGGCAGCAAGGACAGTCAATTGCGCTGACCGGTGCGCTTCGGGGCAGTCTAGTAGGTGTCCCGCAATGAACCTGCATCATAAGGATGCACAGTTATTGTGGGAGCCGCTTTAGCGGCGAATGAATCCTTACTCAGTCAAGATTCGCGGCTAAAGCCGCTCCCACAACCAGCTCCCACACGGACAACTCACCGGGGACTGACTTTCTTCGCCGCAGGCGTCAGGATATGCGGCTGGTTTCAACAGACGAGGAGAAAAATATGTTTTCGCACATCATGATCGGCAGTAACGACATCGCACGCTCGAAAACTTTCTACGACGCGGTGCTCGGCGCGTTGGGCGCGAAGGCTCCAATTACCGACGACAAGGGACGCCTGATCTACATGCACAACGGCGGGCTATTTCTGGTAACCAAGCCCATCAACGGTCAGCCGGCGACCGCTGCCAACGGCGGCACCATCGGTTTTGCCTGTGACTCGCGGGCGCAGGTTAATGCCTGGCACGCCGCTGGCGTGGCCAGTGGCGGCACCACCTGCGAGGACCCGCCGGGCGTGCGCGAAAGTGGCGTCGGCAAGCTTTATCTCGCCTACCTGCGTGATCCTGCTGGCAACAAGCTGTGCGGATTGTATCGAGTGCCTTGAACTCATCGCACGACTCCGGCTCGCCGCTCGTTACTTCGCGTTCACGGAGCCACGCCTCACGCTAGCGTGAACGCGCGAGCCACGAACCTGAACCCGCCGCGGTATGCGGTCATTCGGGGACGGATTTAGCGAGCTGCCCCGTTATTTTTGGATGCGGAATTCGTTGAATAGTGACCCTCAGCCCCTGCTAACCCCGCAGTTCGCGCTGCTGCTGGTAACGACATCGATCATCGGCCTGTCGTTCTCAACCTACTTTCTGTTGCCGAAGTTTCTCGCCGTCGAACTTGGGGCCGACGCCGCCACCATCCGTGGTCTCAGCGCCGTGTCATTTACCTGATGATGAATTTTGCCGCGATTCGAACACGTCGAAAATTGATTGTATTGACGATAACGACAACGTTATTTGCCAGCGGGACGATCAACGCCACGCCACTTCCGGATGCAGACTGGTTGAGCTACAACGGCACCGCTAATGGTCAGCGTTACTCCCCATTGGATCAGATCAATGTGGGTAACGTCGCGACGCTCACTGAAGTCTGTCGCTTGAAGGTTGACGATTCAGGAACTTTCCAGGCTGGACTCGTGCAGCTTGGGGGCACCCTCTTTTTCACCAACGCGCACCACACGCTCGCGGTCGACGCAACGAACTGCACGCTACGTTGGCGTCACGTGTACCAGTCCGAGCAGCAAGATGTCTTTCAGATCAATCGCGGCGTTGCCGTGGCGAACGGCAGGCTGTTCCGCGGCAAGCCCGATGGCCGTCTGTTCGCAATCGACGCAGCCAGCGGCAAGACGATTTGGCAGCAACCGATCGGCGATCCGTTTCAAGGAGAATTTTTCAGTTCAGTGCCCGCGATCTGGCAGCGACTTCTGATCGTCGGCACGGCTGGCGGCGACTGGGGTATTCGTGGGCGAATCCTGGCCTAGGAGCAGGAGAGTGGATGCGAGGTGTGGCGGTTCTACATGATCCCCCGGGGCAAGGAGACCGGCGCTGAAACTTGGACCGAGCGCAAGAGCGCGCGCTACGGTGGTGGCGGTAGCTGGACGACCTATGCGATCGAGAAGATCACGTGTCGCAATCTCATCTGCTGCGTGGGATTGACCGGTGTCTCGATCTCGGCGGGCTGCGGCAGTACCTAACAAAGTTCTACAGCCACATCGGCCGCTCCTCAATCGATCCCGATCTGATGGTTCGGATGTTGGCGGAATGCGCGCCGGATGACGCGTCCTACTGGAACCCTGTGATTGACTGAGGCACCATCCCCTGGCGTGCCTGGTAGTGCGCGCGGCGGACGCATTGGCCGTGCGCCACGGGTGAAATTCATGCGATGACAATCACGAACAGGGGAGACGATATGGCGATTAATTCCGTTCTGGGCCCGATCCAAGTGGAAGATCTGGGCTCCACACTTATTCATGAGCACTTGGGTGTCGGCTGGCCGGGCTGGGAGCTCGACCACGAAGACTTCGACCGTAAGAAAGGCGGCGCGAAGGTCTCCAAGAAACTGAAGGAAATCCGCGAACTGGGGATCCGCAGTATCGTCGATCCCTGCCCGATGGAACTGGGCCGCGATCCGATTTTCGCGGCCGAGATGTCGGAAAAGTCTGGCGTCCAGATCGTCATCGCGACCGGCCTCTACAACGACGCCCTGGGCATCCCCATGCACTTCCGATTGATGGACGTCGACGGCATCGCCGAGGTCTACGTGCGGGAGATCGAGAAGGGGATTGGTCAGACCGGGATCAAGGCCGGCATCATCAAGACGGCGTCGGGCGGCATCCACGGGGTGACGCCGCCGGGAGGGGGCATCAAGGACACCGAGATCAAGTGCCTGCGTGCGGCGGCGCGCGCCAGCAACGCGACCGGCGCGCCGATCCTGTGCCACAACGACGAATTCGAACCCTTCGGCCGCGAAACGCTCGACGTCTTCGACGAGGAGAAGGTCGATTTCAACAAGGTGCTGATCGGCCATGCCTGCGGCGTCGGCGATATGCGCTATTACTTCGACATTCTCGAGCGCGGTGCGTGGCTCGGCTTCGATCGCTTCGGCATCGAGGCGATCGCTTCGGACAAGATGCGCTTGGCGTCGCTGCTCGGACTGCTCAGCGTCGGGTATGACCGCATCATGATGTCGCACGATTCAGTTGAATGCTGGCGCGGCCGCGACACCGGTGCGTTGGACGGCATGATCGCCGCGTCGCCGAACTGGAACATGGCCCATATCTCGCGCAACATCCTGCCGGCCATGCGCAAGGCGGGGGTGTCGGAGGAAATCATCGATACGCTGATGGTCAACAATCCGCGCAGTTATTTCGGCCAAGCCAAGCCGAAGGCGCGGCGCCGCAAGTCCTGAGCAGGGACGCAAGTGTCGCCCGCGCAACCGGAACGCCGGCGGGCGGCATGACGGCGAAGCGGATATAGGAGCGGGCCGGTCGTGCGCGGGCACGGCTGGCCCGTGGCCTGGGCTCAGCCCGGAGACCTTGAAGACTACGAAAGGGCACTGATGTACAACAGGTGGTTACGACAGACCCGGCTCTGCCGCGCGACTGAACCGCGACGTTGAGAGTCAGCCTTCCGGAAAATTTAAATCGAGTCTCGCAGGTCTAGATTGAGTCGAACGCGCTCATCCGCTGCTCTGACTCAGCGGGTATGATCCCGGATTCACCTCACCCGGCCCACGAAACTAGAACTCATCTCAAAAATCATTTTGGGGTGTCCAGGCTAGGCGCGTGGCTTCCGAGGAGCACAGTTTACCCGCAGTAAATGAGCACCGCAGGAAGCCACGCAACAACGCATGGGCGCTTCAAAATGATTTTTGAGATGAGTTCTACAATGATCCTCGAAGCAGCGCTCTTGCATATCCGAACTGGAGAATCTGTCGCGTTTGAAGCGGCGTTTCTTCAAGCGCAGGCAATCCTCTCATCGATGCCCGGCTATCTATCCCACGAGCTTCAGCGTTGCCTGGAGCGCGACGGCCATTTTCTTCTGCTGGTCCGCTGGGACAATGTTGCGGCGCATGAAGAGGGGTTCCGGAAGTCCTCTCAATACCAGGATTGGAAGAAACTGCTGCATCATTTCTACGACCCGTTTCCCACCGTCCTCCACTACGAACTGGTGCAAGGCAACAGCATCGGAATTTGATCGCGCGAGCCGATGTATTCGGCGCCCGATTGCTGCCACAAGCAAATGGAGGCTTGGGGTAGATGAGGTTCTCTAACCTTGCTCGATTGCGGTCACTGCGCGAATCTAAGATTATCGTGCAACGGCGTGGGGCAGCCGGCCAAAACCGGGCACTGACATCTACAGATAGCTGCCGCTCAAATGTCGAATAGCAGTCCCTGCTGAGCGGCGTTCGCCAATCCCTCGTGGCGCGATCGCCTAGCGTGGCCTGCGGCCACAACCAAAATCGCCAACCTTGACCTGCTGTGCTATGAACTCTACTAATGAGTTCGCATCGGCGAGGTAGCGGCGATGAAAACCTTTTTGGATAAACACGAGTCGAAAATCACGGGCGTATTTTCCTGCTTCGACCGCATGCTGTTTCGCGGTTATCTACCCATTATGTCGGGCGCTGCGATGGCGCAGTTTTTGAACCAGGAAGGCATCAAGTTCCACGACCTGAAAAGCTTCTTGCTCGAACATGCCGCGACGTTGAAAGCTCACGCGCAGGCCATCGCAGAGCAGGCAGGACGACCTTACATCTATCTGGCGGCTACCGGTTCGAGGAAGGAACAACGCGCGCGCGAGATGGCCGAGGCCGACGGTATTCGAGAGGGCCTGGTGTGCGTGTTTGCCCAAGTGGAACCCTGCAAGACCTTTTCCTTCCGCTTCCAACAGGGCCACCCCTTCGTCAACTGCGCCAACCGCAAATGCCTACATCTCTATTACTACTTCATGGATCGCGACTTTGGTCTGATCCATGTCATGGTGCAGACCTGGTTCCCGCTGCGCATGCAGGTGTTTGTCAATGGTCACCACTGGGTGGCCAACAAGCTGGCGGCGAGCGGTATCAAGTTCACCCAATGTGACAATGTGTTCCTGTGGCTTGAAGATCTCGCGAGAGCTCAGCGCTTCGCTGATCGGCTGACCTCAGTCAACTGGCCAAGGGTGTTGGATCGCTACGCACGACAGGTCAATCCGCTGCTGGGATCGGTGCTCGGGCGGATGCAATATTATTGGGTCACTGCACAATGCGAATACGCGACTGATGTGATGTGCCGAAGCGCATCCGATCTCAAAGATCTCTATCCAAAATTAGTCAGCCACAGTATGCAGTACTTTGGCGCCAGGGAAGTGATGAGCTTTCTTGGGAAGAAGCTAGTCGGGCAGTTTCGCGGCGAGGTAGTCAGTGACATGACCGATCGCTGCAAGCAGCGTTTGCCCGGCATCCGCGTGAAACATCGTGCCAAGATGAACTGGATCAAGATGTACGATAAGGCCGGTTCAGTGCTGCGGGTGGAGACGGTCATCAACCAGCCCGACGCATTCACGATCCGCAAACGGGTCAGGCGTGGGAAAAGACACGTCACGCAATGGGTCCCCATGCGCAAAGGCGTCGCCAACCTGTTCCGTTACCGCGAGGTCTCGCTCGCCGCGAACAAGCGTTACTTGGAGGCCTTGGCGGTGGTCGATGATCCGAGCACAGCCCTCAAGCACATGAACGCGATCACCGAGCCTAAGCGAACCCCTACCGGGCACGCCGTTAAAGCATTCAACCCGCTCAGTATGGCGGATCAACGCTCCTTCAAGGCCCTGCTCGCGGGCGCCAACACCATTCATGGCTTTCGCAATCGCGATATTCGCGCGCGGCTCGCCGGCAGTCCCTTCATGCAGTCTTGTGGATGCTGTATGGCCAAGCAGTCCGCCAAAGTATCCCGGCTCCTGAAACGCTTTCACATTTACGGCTTGATAGCCAAGGTGCCGCGCACGCGTCGTTGGCGGTTGAACAACAAAGGATGGGCCCTGCTCAGTGCTGCTGTTTTATTGAAAGAACAAACCTTTCCGGTACTCCATGCGCAAGCCAGCGCATAATATCTCGTAAGAATTAGGAGAACTTACAGACAAAGAATCTAT
>JACPPA010000025.1 GCA_016191285.1 Gammaproteobacteria bacterium | reverse complement strand
ACAAAATCCGAGTGTTGCAGCGTCGCGCTTACGGACTGCGTGACGAAGAGTACCTTCGATTGAAGATCCTTACCTGCATGCTGCCTAAGCTTTGAGCGATAAATGATCAAGTTTTACCCACACTAAGTCCGGATGACCCTGAATTATTAAGGCTTAATAATTCATTCACAAATTAAAACGTCGTTTCGAGAAAGTGCCGAGTAACGATTGATCGTCGTCGGTGGTTCGACGGGGCATCATCGGGATCAGCAGTCTAATTATCTGCTCTTGAGCGATGGTTCGGATCCGAAACCGTGAACCACATCGACTACGCTTTTGCCTCGACCGCGCTCACGGTCGACTCGGATCGTCACGCGAAAATCAAGCACGAAGGCTACGCGATTTCGAACCCGCCTGTGGACAAATTCTTAACGGTTAATAATGTTTCCACAATTCAAAACATCTTTTTGAAAAAGTGTCGATTACCGATTGATTGTGGGCAGCGACGTCAACTACGCCAATTGTTCGCCAGGGCTTCAGCGGATCCACCGACCCAATAAACTGCCGGTCGCGGCTCGTTCGATCCCTAAACTACGATCCATAACTCGATCCTTAAAACGGAAACCGCGCAGAGAACAGCTGAAATGCAAATTGTCCAACGATTGTCCAGTCCTCATCGCAGTTAACGCGCGAGGATAACGATCCTCAGCGCCATTGCGTTTCCTTGCAATGGAAAACGACGCGCCGTCAGCGTGCGGGTGTCCGTTCTTTAATACGCCGTTTCCGAACCATAGCGAGATAACGGGGCCCTCGCTTCGAACGACATTGGGCGTTGCGCCACGCGAACTTGGCTCAACTAAGAGAAATGACGCCGATCGGGATCGTGGTTTATCCACGCTTGATCCGCGAGCGCTCGCTAATATTCGTGGATATCCACTCACTCCTAGGAGATGCCTTAATGACCGATGAAATCCTGCGGCTGCCTGCCGTTATCGCGCGCACGGGACTGCGACGGAGCGCGATCTATCTGCGGATCAAGCAGGGTGAATTTCGACCCGTCCGCTTGGGTCCACGGGCGATCGGTTTCCTCGGATCCGAAATCGACTCTTGGATCGCGAGTCGAGAACGCGTTCCCATACCCCACCCTGATTGAATGGGTGAAACACCCAGCACGGTAACCCGCTACGCAGCGCCGCCATGCAACGGGATAACCTTCGCGCCGGCCGCAATCGAATCAAGATAATCTGCCCACTGCTGCATCATCCTCTTGCGCTCTGATAGGTATTCCGCGCGGTTGTATGCGCCCCTGACTTCGTCACGTTCACAGTGCGCAAGCTGACGCTCGATGACATCCGGGTTAAAGCCCGTTTCATTAAGGATGGTGGAAGCTACCGCACGGAAGCCATGGCCAGTCATCCGGCCCTTATAACCCAAGCGGTACAACGCAAATAGCAGCGTGTTGTTGCTGATCGGTTTGTCCCGGTTCCGGCCGGGGAAGACGTACCGACTGCCGCGCGATAGTGCCTTTAGGTCAGTCAGGATCGCGAGCGCCTGGCGGCTCAGCGGGACCACGTGCTCGGTTCTCATCTTCATGCGCGCGGCGGGAATAATCCACAGCGCGTTTTCCAAATCAATCTCCACCCACTGCGCGCCAATCAGCTCGTTCGTGCGCACGAAGGTTTGCGCCAAGAGTTGGAGCGCGAGACGGGTTTGCTGATCGCCGATGTCGTCGTACTTAGCAATCGCTCGCATCAGGTCCGGCAGCTCCTCAACGCGAACAGCGGCTTGGTGTTGCTTTACATGCGGTGTCAGCGCGCCGCGCAGATCGGTGGATAGGTTGCGCGTACAACGCCCGGTCGCGATCCCATAGCGGAACACTTGCCCGCACACTTGCAATACTCGGTGAGCCAAATCGTACGCGCCACGCGCTTCGATCTTACACATCGCCTGCAACAGCTCTGGCGCTTCGATCTGATCTATTGGGCGTTTGCCAAGCGCGGGAAAAATATTGGACTCAAGACGACGACGCACGTCGTCCGCATGGTGCGGCACCCAGATGTGGAGTTGTTTATGAAACCACTCCCGCGCCACGGCCTCGAAGGAGTTTTCGGCGGCGAGTTTTTTGCGCAGATTGACGGCCTTGCGCTCGGCGGAGGGATCGAGATCGGCCGTCAGTTGTTTGCGCAGCTCGTCGCGTTTGATTCGCGCGTCGCTCAACGTGACGTTGGGATATACACCGATCGAAAGCAATCGTTCCTTGCCGGACTGCCAGTAGCGCATTCGCCAATATTTTCGGCCGTCGCGGTACACCCACAGATACAGTCCATCGCCATCGTGGAGCTTGCGGATCGCGGCCGCAGTGCTGGTGGCGTTCCTACAAGCGGCGGCGGAGAGCAGGTTGGTGGCCATCGTGGTAACTCCCGAAGAGGGAAATTAGTTACCACGATTTTTACCACGGTTGATGCCTGGATGCACGTGGAAGTTACCACGATGCCTTGGACTATCTTGTCAGCCCTATTTAACTTATACAGCTGAATTTATGGATTTATTTGAATCTATTTGGACGACAATGAATGACGAAGTGGCGGAGAGAGCGGGATTCGAACCCGCGATAGGGATTAACCTATACACACTTTCCAGGCGTGCTCCTTAAACCACTCGGACACCTCTCCTGTATTCTTTTGCGCTATCGCTCGCTTAACGTCGGCGAGCGGGATAACTCGGCGCGCCACGCCGGGGGCGCAAGGGTAAACCACAGCCATGAATATACGCAATGAACAGCGCGGTCCATCGTCGGCCATCACCAGTGTATGGGGCGGCATAATCCCCGAGTAGGCCGCGAACTAAATAGCCCGCATGGCCATGGGCTCAAGAAGAGGCACCCGACCTAAATTGTGAGGTCCGTCATCCCGGACAAAGCGGCGTCAGCCGCGCAGATCCGGGAGCCAGGGGCGCCTGACATACCAGCGGGCTATTTAGGCAACTTTGAGCTGCTTGGTCCAGCGTTCGAGTAGGGCGGCTTCGCCGCGGGAGAGTTCGCACAAGCTGGTGACTTGGTCGAGCGCAAGTCCTTGGTTGAGCAGGCGTTGCACATCGACCGCGCCGCCGGACTGCGCTAGTCCGCGATTCAGGTGCTGAACTTGATCAGCCAAGGTTTGCTGGCGCGTGAATTGTTCGCGCAGGCGCTCGCCGAGTTCGCGCGAGCACACCAGCAACGCCTGAAAATCCTCTTCGGTCTTTAAGCGCGCCGCGGTTTCCTGCGCGAGTTCGTAACGCAAACGCTGCATACCGCGCGCTTGACGCGCGACCAAGGCGGCTAACACCACCACACAAGCGGCAATAAACAGCGTGGCGGGCATCACACGAAGATATCGATTTGGTCGGTGGAGTCCGGCACGTGGTCAGAGAGCGGCAAGTCCTTCGGCCGTGACGGCGCGCGTCGCGCCTCGTCACGGTCCCGCAGTGGACGCACCTGGCGCGTCCCCCGTAGAGGCGCGATCGTCGGTACTTCTCGCAATCCCTCGCTCACGTTTAGACACCAGCCTGAAATAACGATCCGCCGGGCGCGATGCCATAGAACTCATCCGCTAACCGCAACGTGACCCACCGGAACAATCGATGGTCTTTCAGTTTTAGCGCTACGTTCATTACGCTACCTCACTCACTATCGAAGGTTTTCGCGAACGCCAATAAGACGTCGCGAACCCCGTGGTTCTTGTTAGTGCTGCATCGTCCGTGCCAGTTCCAGCGTCGCCCAGGCTCACGGTATGGTAGGGGGTCTTGCCAACGCCACCCGTGAGCGGCAATTGTCCGGTTTATTGACCGATCTCCGCCGGCGGCGGCAGCTCGGTAATATGCTGCAACGTTCGGGCTGAAGGTGGCGCCGTAGAGCTGGGCAGACCTTCCGCCGCGGCGATGGTCTTGGCCACCGCGATCACCACTCGTCGATTCAATTTACGCCCGTCGTCCGTAGCATTATCGGCGACCGGCCGAAACTCGCCAAACCCCACCGCCGAAAGCTGTTCTGGCGCCAATTTTGCGAGCGCGAGTTGCGCGGCGACGGTCGCCGCGCGCGCCGCGGATAAATGCCAATTCGAAGCAAAGCGGCCGCCACTAAGCGGCACGTTATCGGTATGACCTTCAACACGCACGGGCTTATGAAGATCCGCAACGACGGCCGCGATTTGCCGGATCGCTGGCAAACCGGCGGCCTGCAGCTCGGCGCTACCGCTGGCGAACAATAGCTCGCTCGCAAGCTCGATTTCCAACCAATCGCGATTGTCGCGAAGCTTGATGTCATTCGATTTGATTAAGGGACCAAGCGCGGTTTCCAAGCGTTCCACCGGCGTGCCCTCGGTTGGCACGGGATTAACCGAGTTGCCGTTGGGTGTCGCCGCGCCCCAGGTTTCTACGGCTTGTTCCAGCGCCGCCACCGCTTGTGGCGCGATGCGGATCTTGTCTTGCGGACGCTCGCCGCCGCCGAAGTCGATCGGCGCGGCGCGCGACGATTCTTCGTTGAACACGGTCACCATCGAATTCGACAACACGCGGAACTTACCGGAGTTAACGGTCGAGACCGAATACATCACGACAAAAAACGCCATCAGCAAGGTAATGAAATCGGCATACGACACGATCCAGCGATCGCGGTCCGGTTCATCGTCCACACCCCGTCGAAACTTCGCATACGGATTACGCATGCTCACCACGCAAGCCCTTGTAGACGTGATTCGACGATGCGCGGATTTTCACCATCCGCGATCGCGACCACGCCAATGGTGATGAGATCTTGCAGACGCGTTTCTTCACGCACCAACGCTTTTAATTTGTTCGCGGCCGGAATGAACACCAGATTCGCGAGACCGACGCCATACACAGTGGCGATAAACGCGACCCCGATCCCCTGCCCCAGCAACGCGGGTTCGGTGAGATTATTCATGACATGGATGAGTCCCATCACGGCGCCGAGAATGCCGAGCGTCGGCGCATAACCACCCATACCTTCAAGGACTCGCGCCGCTTGCAAATCGCGGCCTTCTCGCGCCGCGCTATCAATCTGCAAGGTCTCGCGAATGACGACTGGATCATTACCGTCGATCAACAGTTGCAGCGCCTTGCGCGCAAAATCGTAGCGTACGGTCTCGACCACGTTTTCAAGCCCCAGCAGACCGTCGCGGCGCGCCAGGCGGCACCATTGCAACAGATCATTTAGCATCGCATCCGCATCCCAGCGCGGCGGACGAAACACCCAGCTGGACATGCGCGTGGCGCGCAGAAAGGTCGTCAGCGGCGACTGCACCATGGTCGCGCCCAACGTGCCGCCACCGACGATCAAGAACGCCGGTCCGTTGATCAGCATGCTTAGGTGACCGCCTTCAAAATATTGCCCGAGGATAACCGCGGCGATGGCGACCAGCAGGCCCGCTATGCTGAGAAAATCCACGATTTAGTTTCCCAACGCGAAATCGCCGACGGTCGGAATCCGGAGACTCAGGGAGCGATTGTCCGGGATAGCTTCAAGCGCGCTTATCTGGGTGTCGAGATTCTCGAGAATTTCCAACTCTTCGATTGCGAAGTCTTGCAGAATTTCGTCATCGGGTTGCATGATTTATTCGTGGGATTCTGACATTCCCGCGCCATCGAGACTTCGATCGGACTATGGCACTCATGCAGTCGCAGCGAGCCGTTCGAAAATCTTGTCGAGCTTTTCTTTTAGTGTCTGCGCCGTGAACGGCTTGACGATATAACCGTTAACGCCGGCTTCGGCCGCCACCACGATTTGATCGCGACGCGCCTCGGCGGTCACCAATAACACTGGGAGCTTGGCCAACAGCGGATCGGCGCGCACGGCTTTCAAAAGATCGATGCCTTGCATTCCCGGCATGTTCCAGCCGGTGATCAGAAAATCGAATGAGCCCGCCTTCAGCATCTGTAGGGCGGTAAGGCCATCGTCTGCTTCATGCGTATTCGGAAAGCCCAAATCGCGCAACAAATTCTTGATGATCCGGCGCATCGTCGAGAAATCGTCGACGACCAGGATCTTCATGTTTTTATCCATCACGTCCTCCGACTACTACTGTGTAAACACGTGTTAGCCGTTCCACTCACTCATGCGCGACTTCAGTCTGATCAGGGCTTGTGAATGGATCTGGCAAACCCGTGATTCGCTCACGCCCATGACTTCACCGGTTTCGCGCAAATTCAGCTCTTCCTTGTAATACAGCGACATCACGAGCCGCTCGCGCTCGGGCAGGCTGGCGATGGCCTGCGCCAGAGCTTCCTTGAATAATTCTTTTTCGACGTTTTCGAGCGGTTCCGGAATCCGTTCCGTGAGGCCTTCCGATAAAATTTCGTCCTTGGTCGCGAGGGCCTCGAAGCTGAAAACCTTGTGACTGCTTGCGTCCTGCAAGGTGCCGTAGTATTGATTCAGATCCATGCCTAAGCGTTCGGCAACTTCGCCGTCGCGCGCATCGCGCCCTTGTTCGGCCTCGATCTCGGACACCACGCGCGAAATTTCACGAATTCGCCGATGCAACGAGCGCGGCGCCCAATCGCCCTTGCGAATTTCATCGAGCATCGAGCCGCGGATGCGGATCCCGGCGTAGGTCTCGAAGCTCGCGCCTTGCGCCGCATCGTAATTACGCGCGGCTTCCAACAGTCCAATCATTCCGGACTGCACCAGATCATCGATTTGGACCGTGGGCGGCAATCGGCTCATCAAGTGATAGGCGATTCGTTTAACCAGCGGTGCATGTTTGCGTACCAGCTCGTCTTGATTGGCGTCATGCAATCCGGACTTAGCGGCACGTTTATATTTGACTACTTCATTCATGCTCGAGCATGCCTCCCCAGTAACTCGGCTCTGATCAGCTTCTCGACGAAGAACTCAAGTTGCCCGGTGGCTCCTTGCGCTCTAGGCCATGTATCGGCGGTATGCGCGAGTTTCTTAAACGCGCGCGCCGGTCCGCCTTCCGGATAACTCGTGATGATCGGCTTGCGGCGCCGCGCCGCGGTCGCAAACTGCCGGTCGTAGGGAATATCGCCGCATAGATCCAACGCGACGTTCAGGAATCGATCGGTCGCAGTCAGTAAACAGTTAAACAATGTGACGGCCTCTTGGTGGTCGCGAACCCTATTGGCCAAGATGCGAAAACGGTGCCGGCGATTTTGCTGATGCAGGACCTTGATCGTCGCGTAGGCGTCGGTAATCGAGGCGGGGTCGTTACACACCACCACGACGATTTCTTGCGCCGCGGCGCAGAACTGCAGCGTATTGGCGGCGATCCCGGCGGCGGTATCGATCACCAGCCAATCGCTATCGCCTTCGAGTTCGTTAAACGCGTGGATCAGGCTGCTGCGTTCGGCGTTCGACAACTCCGCCATTTGCTGGACGCCGGAGGCGGCCGGAATGATTCGAATCCCCGCGGGGCCGTGAACAATGACTTCTTGCAACGCGCATTCGCCATTAATCACGTGTTGTAAGGTACGGGTGGGCGAGAGTCCTAGCATGATATCGACGTTGGCCAGGCCGAGGTCGGCGTCGAGCAGGGTGACGCGCGCTCCAGTCGCCGCCAGGGCCAACGCGAGATTGATCGAGACCGTCGACTTCCCGACGCCGCCTTTGCCGCTAGTGACGGCAAGGACGCGGGTGGCCGGTGGTGCAGCGTTCGTAGCGAGTGCGATCACACGTGCTCCTTAGCGCGCAAACGCTTGTTCGAGAATGGCCGACGGCACCGGTGCCGTGCGCCGCTCGGCGCCGGTCAGCACGCGTTGCAGAAACGCGCGTTTCGAGACCCCCTCAAGGTCATCGGGGACTTGTTGGCCGGCGGTGATATACGCCAGCGGTAAGGCGCTTTCGAGTAATAACGACAACGCTGGCCCGAGCACCGCCGCTTCATCGAGCTTGGTTAAACAGCAGCCGACGAGATTGAGATCCGCAAGCGGTGCGACCAGGCGCGATAGCGAGAGGTAATCGGTGGTGGCGGCGGCAACCAAATAACATTGCACGGGATCCGGCAAGCCGTATAGCGCGATCAGACTTTCGCGGAACTCGGGGGTGTGCGGCGCGAACCCTGGCAAATCGATGATCACGAGCGCCTTATTCGAGACTTCGGCCAAGCGTTCCGGCAGGACTTCGAAATTCGCCACGGCCTCGACTTGAATGCCGAGCAGGCGGCCAAAAGTGCGTAACTGATGATGTGCGCCGAGCCGTTGGTCGTCGGTGGAAATTAACACCACCTCCTCGGCGCCATGGAGCAGGGCGTAGCGCGCGGCGAATTTACTCGCGAGCGTGGTTTTGCCGACGCCGGTGGGTCCGCATAACGCCACGTGACCGCCACGCCGCAAAATCGGATCGTCCAGCACCCGGAGGCGTGCTTCGATCACGCACATCACGGCATGCCACGCGGCATCGTAGTCAGCGCTGTCACCGATTTCGGCGACTAACTTGCCGCCGAGCTGCGGCGCCACGCCTAATTGCGTCAGCCCGCGCAGCACGCGCGAGCGGGTCGGATGGCGCGCGCGGAAATCATGCCACGCAAAGCCGGACAGCTGCTGCTCCAAAAGATCCTTGATGCCGGTCAGTTCGCGTTGCATCTGCGCGATGGTCTGCGGGTTGGTCCATAAACCTTCGGGATTGCCTGGCGGCTCATCGAGCGCACTAGGCGCGGCAGCTTCAACCCGCGGCGCGGCTTTAGGCTCGGTGGTCCGCGGAGCCGTCTTAGTCGTGGCGGCGAAACGATTCACCAACGCCGTGTCTACTTCGCCCGAGCCCGTAATCAACTCCACACCGCCGTCGACTTTTCGGTTCGACAGGATCAGCACATCGGAGCCTTCTTCGTGGCGCACCATCTCGAGCGCGCTGCGCGTGTTGGCGGCAAAATAACGACGGACTTTCATGGGCTTTCGACCTCGAATTTATTCTTCATGCCTACCTGGCCTGACTTGGGGCGTCACCGACACTGGCGACGATGCAGATCTGTTTCGAATCGGGCACTTCGTTGTAACTCAGCACGTGCATTCCCTTGATGTTCTGCTTGACGAAGCGCGCCAGAAATTCGCGGAGCACCGCCGGCACCAGCAAAATCGACGGTTGACCGGCTAATTCTTGCCGCTGGTGTGTCTCACGCAGCGACTGCGCGAGGCGGCTTGCCAAGCCCGGTTCGATCGCCGCACCGGCTTCGTTGCCACCTTCGACTAGACGCTGCAATAACTGTTCCAGTGAATAATCGAGCGTCACCACGGTGAGTTCGTCGCCCAAACCGTTGATCTGTTGAATGATGAGCCGGGACAGTGCCTCGCGCACCCAACCGGTCAATGCGACGGGGTCTTGACTCTTCGGCCCACGCTCCGCCAAGACTTCGAGGATGGTCCGCACATCGCGCACCGGAATTTGCTCACGTAAGAGGTTTTGCATCACGCGCACCACGGTGCCCACGCCAACCACCTTGGGCACTAAATCCTCGACGAGTTTCGGGCTGGTCTTCGCCAGGCTTTCCAAAAGCTTTTGCACTTCGTCGTGTCCCAGTAGCTCATGCGCGTGGTCTTGCACGATTTGACTTAAGTGTGTCGCCACCACGGTGCTCGCATCGACCACTGTGTAGCCTAAGGCCTGCGCCTGTTCGCGTTGGTCTTCGCCGATCCACACCGCTTCGAGATTGAATACCGGATCGGTCACGACGGTGCCGCGCAGTGGACCATAGACCTGCCCGGGATTGATCGCGAGTTCGCGGCCCGGCTGGAGTTGCGCTTGACCCACCGTCGCGCCGTGCAGTGAAATTCGATACGTGGTGGGTTCGAGATCCAGGTTGTCGCGGATATGTACTGCGGGGATCAGAAAGCCGAGCTCTTGCGACAGTTTTTTACGCACGCCACGCAGGCGGTTCAACAATTGGCCGTTTTGATTGCGATCGACCAGCGGGATCAACCGATAGCCGACTTCAAGACCGATGGCATCGATGGGCTGTAATTCATCCCAGGACAATTCCTTGGTTTCTGCCGGCGGCGGCGGGGGCGACGGCGCGACTTCCGCCACTGCCGCGCGTGCTTTCGTGCGCTGTTCGAGCCAGCGTCCGCCATACGCGGCCACCGCCGACATGCTCAAGAACGCAAAGTTCGGCATACCCGGAATGAGCCCCATGATGCCGAGCACTATCGCCGTGATCGCAAGCGTCTTGGGATTCGCAAACAATTGACTGGTGACTTGCTCACCGACATCGACTTCGGCCGACACCCGCGTGACCATCATCGCCGACGCGGTTGACAGGAGCAGGCCCGGCAATTGCGCGACCAGTCCATCGCCGATGGTCAACAGCGTAAACACCTGCGCGGCGGCCGCCGGCGCCATGCCGTGTTGCACGATTCCGATCACGAAGCCGCCCAACACGTTGATAAAAAGAATCAGAATGCCAGCGACCGCATCGCCACGCACGAATTTGCTCGCACCGTCCATCGCACCGTAGAAATCGGCTTCTTGCGCGACTTCCGCACGGCGCTTCTTGGCGTCTTCTTGCGTTATCACGCCGGCATTGAGATCGGCATCGATGGCCATTTGTTTGCCCGGCATGGCGTCCAACGTGAAACGCGCGCTGACTTCCGAGATACGGCCGGCGCCTTTGGTCACGACCACGAAATTGATGATGACCAGAATCGCGAACACCACCAAGCCAACCGCGTAATTGCCACCGACCACGAATTCACCGAAGGCTTGAATCACCTGACCCGCGGCGTCGTGCCCCGCGTGTCCGTGGAGCAGAATAACGCGCGTGGATGCGATGTTGAGCGCGAGCCGAAGCAAGGTCGCGACCAACAAAACGGTGGGGAACGCGGCAAAATCGAGCGGTCGCCGGCTATAAATGCTCGCCAGCAGAACGATTAACGACAAAGAGATATTGAACGTGAACAAGGCGTCGAGGATCAACGGCGGTAGCGGCAGGATCATCATCGACAACAGCAGCATGACCAAGATCGGGATCCCGATCCCGGTGCCGGTCGCGCTCATGAAAACTTCGCGCGCGATATTCGGACGGACGAGTGTGGCCATGATCTGATTGGTCAATGTTGTAATTCAGTGGGGATCGTGAATTCACGCGGCTCGACCGGCGTCGGCGCCCCCGGCGAACGCTGGCGTAATTGGAAAACGTAGGCCAGGACCTGCGCGACCGCGACGTACAAACCCGCGGGGATCTCGCGATTGAGTTTGGTCGAATGAAATATCGCGCGCGCCAGGGGCGGCGCTTCCAACACCGGCACCCCACTCTGCCGCGCCAGCTCGCGAATGCGGAACGCGATGTGATCGGAGCCCTTGGCCACGACCTTCGGCGCCGCCATCTTGGTCGCATCGAAGCGCAACGCGACCGCGAAGTGCGTCGGGTTGGTGATGATGACGTCGGCCTTGGGTACTTCCTCCATCATGCGCCGGCTCGCGAGCTCGTATTGCAGCGCGCGGACGCGTTGCTTGACCTCGGGATTGCCATCGCTTTCCTTGGATTCGTCGCGCAGGTCTTGGCGCGTCATCATCAGTTTTCGCCGATGATCCCACCATTGAAACGGCACATCGATAAACGCGATCAGCACCGTGCCCGCGCTGACCAGCACAAAAGCCAAAAACGACAACCATAAGCCCTGCGCGAGGCTCGATTCCAAATTCGCGTTAGCTAAGGCCCGGACTTTGTCGAACTCAAGCGCCAACGCCCCAAGGCCGCAGCCGAGTAACAACACAAATTTCAACAGCGCCTTGCCGACCTCGACCAGACTATGCAACGACAGCAACCGGGCCAGACCTTGGATGGGATCGAGTCGTGACCACTGAAAACCGATCGCCGCCGGGGCAAACGCGATGCCGCCGAGGGCGAGCGAGCCGAGCGCAACCGCGAGCACCGTTACGACGAACAAGGGTCCCGCGGCTTGTAACGCAGCGCTTCCGGCGGCCGTCAGTTCGGTCGTCATCGCATGCTCATCCATGATTCGCGCGCGCGTCAGCGTCAGCCCGGCCACCATGATCTGACGCAAGCCGGTGGACAGCGTGCCATAGGTAGACCACAGCGTGGCCGCCGTGGTCAGCAGCAACAGCATGGTGGTGAGTTCGCGCGAGCGCGGGATCTGGCCTTTTCCACGAGCCTCGGCGAGGCGCTTGGCACTAGCCTGTTCGGTCCGTTCTTGTCCACTCAGCGCGTCAGCCATGGCTAACGCGCACCGAGAAACTGATAGGCCGCGGTAAACGCGGAATCAAAAGTCTGGTTCAATTCACTGTGCAGTGCGCCTTGCATCAAGGTCATCATCACCACGCCGAATAGAATCGTGACCGGGAAACCAACCGCAAAAATATTGAGTTGCGGCGCGGCGCGCGCCATCACCGCGAATGAAATATTGACGATTAGCAAGGCGACGAGGATTGGCATCGAGATCACGACCGCCAAGCCAATCAGATCGCCGCTCCAATTCATGACCCCAGCGTAAGCTTCACGCGGAATGGTCGTGCCGACAGGCACGATGGTGAAACTATCCACGAGTAGTTGAATTAAATGGAGATGCGTATCGGTGGCGAAAAAGAACAGCGTGGCGAGCACCACGTAAAATTGACTGATTACCGGGACCTGCATGCCGGATTGGGGATCCACCATCGCCGCGAATCCGAGCCCCATTTGCTGCGCGATCACTTGGCCGGCGAATTCGAGCACCACGAACACCGTGCGTAGAATGAGGCCGAGTGCACTTCCAATGAGGACCTGTTGCAGGGCCACCGCGATACCCGCGCCGCTTAATACTTCAGTCGCCGCCACCTGGGGATCGAGCACCACCAACGGCGCCATGACCATCGTCAACAGCAGCGCAAACATCAGGCGGATCCGGCGCGGCACCGCACGGGTGCCGAGAATTGGCGCAGTCAGCGCGAAACTCGAGATCCGTAGAAACGGCCACAGGCCGGACTGCAACACGCTCATCGCCTGGCTGTCGCTAAAGGTGAGCATTACGCGATCCCGCCAATGTGTCGCGTCGAATCCGCGCTTACTGCGCGAGCGCGGGAATGGTCTGGAAGATTTGCAACGTGTAGTCGACTAAGACCTGCAACAGATACGGACCGGCGATGATCAAGGTCAACGCGGTGACAATTAATTTCGGCACAAAGCTCAGCGTTGCCTCGTTGATCTGGGTCGCCGCCTGAAACACGCTGACCAGCAACCCCACCGCCAAGGCGGGGAGTAATAGCACGCCCATCAGAATTAAAGTGACTTCGAGCGCATGCTGCCCCAAGCCCATCACGAGTTCTGGACTCATTTAAATTTGCCTCCTGCTCACGCATAAAAACTCGCCGCCAGAGAACCGACCACCAGCGCCCACCCGTCGACCAGGACAAAGAGCATGATCTTGAACGGCAATGAAATGATGAGCGGTGACAACATCATCATGCCCATGGACATCAACACGCTGGCGACCACCAGATCGATGACCAGAAACGGAATAAAAATGAGGAAGCCGATCTGAAAGCCGGTCTTGAGCTCGCTAGTCACGAACGCCGGCACCAGCAATGTAAACGGCGTGGCCGAGGGCTCTTGCATGTCGCCGTGACGGGCAAGATCCGCAAACAGCTTGAGATCGGATTCGCGGGTTTGCGCGAGCATGAATTCGCGCAATGGCGCCTGCCCCTTAACCAGAGCGGTGTCGAAATCGAGTCTGTCTTCTAAATACGGATGCACGGCATCGTGATAAACACGATTAAAGACCGGTGTCATGATGAATGCCGTCATGAACAACGCCAGTGCAACCAAGATCTGACTTGAGGGCGTTTGGGCGGTGCCAATGGCCTGGCGCAGAATCGCCAGCACGATGATGATTCGGGTAAACGACGTCATCGCGAGCAGCAGGGACGGTAATACCGTCAATGCCGTCATCAACAACAGTACTTGCAAGGTCAGCGTATAGGTCTGAGTTCCGTTCGGGTTGGTGGTTACCGCCAACGCCTCGAAGCCCCCTTGGGCGTAGGCGCCAAAACTGCAGACGGCGAGAATCAAGAGCAGACCTATACGGCTCACGATTGCACCTTCGTACGCGCCGTCAGCGCCTCGAGATTGGCGGCGAACGAGGTCGGTGATTCGGGTCGGCGTCCAAGCACATGCAAGGTCTCAATGCGACCGGCGACGACCGCGACAACCACGCGTTCGCCGTCGGCTTCGATTAACAGAATTCGTTCGCGGGCGCCGAGGGTCAGACCGTCGATGATCTTCAGCAGACCGCCGCCGGTGGGTGTACGTTGAAAGCGGCGCGCGAGATAAGCGAGCCCGAAAATCAACGCGACCACGCCGGCGAGCGAAAGACCGGTTTGCGCGAAACGCGCGAGACCGATGGTGGGGACAGCGTCCACGGCAGCGACGTTCGCCGCGTACAACGCACTCAGCGCTGAACTCGCGCGCACTAGTGGCTGGCCGCCGTGGGAGATCTGCATGGGCTGCTCCTCGGCGGCGTTACTTGAGTTTTCTAACGCGTTCCTGCGCACTGACGACATCCGTCAAACGGACGCCGTATTTCTCGTTCACGACCACCACTTCACCATGGGCGACGAGGGTGCCGTTGATCATCACGTCGAGCGGTTCACCCGCCATCCGTTCCAGTTCGACGACCGAGCCCTGATTCAACTGCAATAGATTTCGAATGCTGAGCTTGGCCTTGCCAATCTCGACCGACAGCGTGATCGGAATATCCAAAATGCTGTCAAGACCGGCGGATTTTTGATTCTGGCCCGTGGGCGACAAGGGTTCGAGCGAAGCCGGGGCATAGGCTGATGCTATTGCCGCTGGATTTCCGGGATCATCGCCGCTGGCTTGCTCGGCGAGGGCTGCTGCCCAATCGTTTTCCGCGCCGCCCGCTGCGTCGGCCGTGGCGAGGCCCTCGTCCAGATCGTTCATGTCGTCGCTCCCCGTTCCATGCTTCTTGCTGTTAGTTCTGAGTGCCGCAACATACTGACAACCTGCAACGCAAAGTTGCCGCGTGACACGCCGTATTTCGCCCGGAACACGGGCACATCGTCGATCTGTGCGGTCACCGTTTCCGGTAGCTCTATGCGCAGGATATCGCCTGGCTGAAAATTCAAGAGGTCTTGCACGGTAATTTCCGTCGTCGCCAAACGACTATGAATTTCGACTTCGGCGGATTTCACTTCTTCCTGCAGCACCTGCCCAAACCGCGCATCCTTTTCCGCGGCGTCGCTCTGAACGCCAGCGTCGAGTAATTCACGAATCGGCTCGACCATCGAATACGGCATCGTGACATGTAGATAGCCTGAGCCGCCTTCAAGATCGATATGGAAGGTCGAGACCACCACGACTTCGCTCGGCGTCACGATGTTCGCGAAATGCGGGTTCACTTCGGAATTGACATACTCGAATTGCAACGGCATGACGGGTTCCCATGCCTCGCTCAGCGATTCGAAAGCCATATCGACCAGTTTGCGCACGATGCGCATTTCAGTCGCGGTAAAGTCGCGCCCTTCGATCTTCGTGTGGAAACGCCCATCGCCGCCGAAGAAACATTCGACGAGCGAGTACACCAACTTTGGATTGCAGACCAGTAACGCCGAGCCACGCAGTGGCTTGATTTTGATTACGTTGAGGTTCGATGGCATTAGCAAGGTGTGCACATATTCGCCGAACTTCAACATCTGCACGCCTTCGACCAAAATCACTGGAGAACGGCGCAACAACGCAAATAATTTAATCCGTAAATTGCGTGCGAAACGTTCGTTGATCATCTCGAGCGTCGGCATGCGACCGCGCACGATGCGATCTTGGCTCCCAAAGTCATATTCGCGAGTGCCATCGACCGGCGCTTCGTCCGCCGCGGTGGTGTCGACATCGCCGCTATCGACGCCAGACAAGAGGGCGTCGATTTCAGCTTGTGATAAGAGATCGGTGTTAGCCATGAGTGACTACCGGGATGCTTGCCGCGACGTCATGTTTACTGCATGACCAGACTTGAGAAATACAGATCCTTGACCGCTTTGCCGGTCTTTTTATTGGTCTGTTTGACAATCACTTCCCTGACCGCCGCGAGCGCGTCGGTACGCAGCTTTTCCTTGCCTTCGCTGGTCACCAATTCTTCGTAGACTTGGCGGCTTAACAACATGACCAGGCTATTGCGGACGGCCGGCATGTGTTGCGTGATCGCGGCCTGCGCTTTGGAGTTTGCCGCCACGCTGATTTCGGCTTTAAGGAATTTCGTGCGTTTCTTCTCATCCTGAAAATTCACGACGAAGGCTGGATCGAGCTGTAAATAATTGCCGGCTTTGCCTTCTTTCCCTTCTTCGCCGCCCTTTTCTTCGTCCGCCGCGGCTTCTTCGTCGGCTGCACCGTCTTCTGTGTCAGCCGCCGCCTCGTCATCGGTGGCTGCTTCTTCGTCAGCGTCTTTAGTCTCGTCGGCGTCTTTCGCTTTGGCGTCGGCTTTATGATGTTTGGCGACCGCCTCCTTGCCCCTATGATGGGTCAACGCAAGAGTCACGCCGACCGCCGCGCCGATCGCCAGCACGGCGGCGACGACGACGATGATGAGTTTTTTCTTGCCGCCGGGGGCGGCGACTTCGGTTTTCGGTGCGTCGGGCATAAAGACCTCCTGGATCGCTGTAAACACGGATAGCAATCCGTGTGCCAGTGATTATTCGAGGTCTAAATCAACGGGTTAAAGCGCGAGAATCGGCAGCTTGCCAAGCCCTTGACGATCGCGATCGAAAAATCCCCGGCGGTCTGCCAGGTCCTTGACGGAAGCCGATGACCGATCGCGAACTCAAACGTAGGCGTCGACCAGACGCAGATTGATTAGGCGAGGACCGCTGTCGTTGACGGTTTGCTCGGTCGATAACCAATGACCGGCGTCACGTTCCGCCAGCAGGCGCAGGGCAGCGGTTCCGCCGGGGGGCGCTTCGCGTTGGGGGAGTTGCGCGCCGACGCCCGTATCGCCCACGCGCACACCCGCTTGATCAAGTAGTTCACGCAACCGCGGCAGCGCATCGGTCATCGCCTCGCGCACCATCCCGTGTTGCGACGCCAGATGAATGCTGGCGCCGTTCTCATGCATGCTGATCCGCACTTCGATCGGCCCGAGTTCCGGTGGATTCAGGCTGAGAAGCGCGTGATGGATCCCTTGTTCGGCGAGGACGGTGACCTGTTGCGCGAAGCCCTCTGCGAAACGGGGGCTAAGCACCGGCAATTTGGTATCTAGTGCGAGTGGCGCGGCGGAAGCCACAGTGGCCAACGGCAGCGGTGCGACGCTTGGCGCGGCGGTTGGGTCGGTGGTGATCGTTGACTGGTGCATCAACGTGTTTTGCGCGTTGCCGCCGGACGCTGATTGATCGTTAGCAGGTGAAAAAGACCGCACTGCGCCTCCGCTGCTAAGCGACACGGCCACATTAACGATTCCGGTTTCTAAACCCGAGACGGCGGAGCGCGGGTCCGTGGTAGTGGCCGGCGCACCGACCTCGGCGCGATTTCCCCAGGCGCGCAACCAATTCGGATCGAGGCCCGCCGGCGTGCTGTTAGCGGCCGCGGGCAGCCCTGGAGATTCGGCCTTCAATCCTGACTGAGCACCGAGCAACCCTGGCAAGGTCGAGACGGTATTTGCCGCCATATTTGCCGCCATATTTGCCGGAAGGGTTGCCGCCGCGCTTAGCGCCGCCGGAGCAGGCGCGATCACCAGGGTTTGCATCAACGCCCCGAACATTGCGCTGGCCGCCGGCGCATCGGCACTTTGCGTCATATCGTTCAAGCCCTTACCCAAATCTTTACCCATTGCGGCGGGGGCGAGGGCGGATCCTACTGCGCTAGCTTCACTCATCACGCACACTCATCGATTACACTTGTTGAGCGATATCAGCAAGTGCCATGCCATGCGCGTGCCGCTGCAAACGCAATCACCAACCGCTTAAAGAAAGGTCACGATGGAATCCACTCGCACGTCCCCTCCGCTGCGCCGCCGAATTCTGGTCACCGGCGGCGCGGGATTTTTAGGCTCCCATTTATGCGATGCCTTAGCGCGTGCCGGTCACGACCTGCTCTGCGTCGATAATTACTACACGGGTTCCAAGGACAATATCGCGCACCTGATAGGTCAGCCATTCTTCGAGCTGATGCGGCATGACGTGACCTTCCCACTCTACGTCGAAACCGATGAGATCTTTAATCTTGCGTGTCCGGCATCGCCCATCCACTATCAATTTAATCCGGTGCAAACCATCAAGACCAGCGTGCACGGCGCCATCAATATGCTCGGCCTCGCGAAACGCGTGCGGGCTAAAATTTTGCAGGCCTCGACCAGCGAAGTGTACGGCGATCCCACCGTGCATCCGCAAGAAGAGACCTATTGGGGAAACACCAATCCGATTGGGCTTCGGTCCTGTTACGACGAAGGCAAACGTTGCGCGGAAACCTTGTTCTTCGACTATCACCGGCAGCATCACCTGAAAATCAAAGTCGCGCGGATCTTCAACACCTACGGACCGCGGATGCACCCCAATGACGGTCGTGTGGTGTCGAATTTCATCATGCAGGCGCTGCGCAATGATCCCATCACGATCTATGGCGCGGGAAGCCAGACCCGTTCTTTTTGTTACGTCGATGACTTAATCGCGGGGTTAATCGCGCTGATGGACTCGCCGGACGACGTCAGCGGCCCGATCAATCTCGGCAATCCCGACGAATTCACCATCGCTGAACTCGCGGCCTTGATCATTGAATTAACCGGCTCCCGCTCCTCGTTAGTGCGTAAACCACTGCCGAGCGACGATCCCAAACAACGCTGTCCGGATATCGCGCGCGCGCGTCAAGCACTGCATTGGGAGCCGACAGTGAAATTGCGTCAAGGTCTGGCAAAAACCATCGACTATTTCGATGAACAATTGAAAAAGGGCGGCTGGTCGGCAATTGGAACGGGACGTTGACGGAATTTGTCGCTCTCTGGTGCGATAACGCGCCGTCATTGCAAGCGCAGCGAAGCCAGTGCGGTATTTGTGGGAGCCGCTTTAGGGAAGCTCTGCAAAAGGCAGAGCTTCCCGCGGCACAGGGAGCCGCGGCACAGGGAGGTGCCGCCATTTTCGATGGTTGCAAACCATTGAAAATGAAGGGAAGCAAAAATCATACTTTTTGCTTCCCGTACTCTGAATAAGTCCAGGATGGACTTATTCAGAGGTTCCTTAGCGGCGAATCTTCATCGAGACCCATTTGCCGCTAAAGCGGCTCCCACCGTGCGCGACGTTGCGCCCGCGGCCCCTTAGCTATTACGCAAGTTCGTCACCGGCCGGCATACTGGGGCCCCGTAGTGTTCAACCGCCTACGGTCATCGATCTCGCGCTCCAGGCGCAGTTCGGTAACCACGGATTCCTCGGCGCGTGCGCGCACCACCAACGTCGACTGCGCCTCGACGCGCCGCCGCTGCGCCAACCACTTTGCACGTTCGAGCTCGCAGCGCTTGCTGGCCATCGCGATCCGTTGCTCCATGGCGAGGATGGCTTCCTCGACACGTTGAACGAATACGCGGAGCTTTTGCGCTTCGTACCCGCGCAAGCCGGCCGCGTCGCCGCCGGCAAAGCGTTTCAGATACTCGGCTTGATAACTACGCAGCTCGCGTTGTTGCGCTTCGAGATGGGCGAGGTCCTGTTGCGCACGCGCCTGTGCCTGCGCCGCGACCTGTTCCGTGGTGCGCGCCAGGCGCGCGAGTCGATCAAGGCGCAGCGAACGTTTCATGCCCGCAAGACCAGGTCAAGGGTTGCGATCGCCGCGTCTAGACTCACCGCTTCTTTAGCATCCTGCCTTAAGAACGCGAGGAGTTTGTGCCGGAGTTCGACCGCGCGATCGAGTTCAGGATTAGCGCCGGTTTGATACGCGCCGATATTGAATAAATCCTGATTTTGTTCGTACAGCGAGTGGAAATGACGAAACTGTTTGGCGGCGCTGTAGTGGTCGTGGCCCGTGACTTGTTCCATCGTGCGACTGATCGATGCGTCGACATCAATCGCGGGATACTGACCGCGTTCGGCCAACGCGCGCGATAGTACGATATGGCCGTCCAGAATGGCCCGCGCGTTTTCGGCCACCGGATCATTCGCGTCGTCGACTTCGGTCAACACCGTGTAAAACGCGGTGATCGAACCGCAGCCTTGAACCCCGGTGCCCGCCCGTTCGACCAATTGCGGCAGGCGCGCGAACACCGACGGTGGATAACCGCGGGTGGCCGGCGGCTCGCCGATGGTCAGCGCGATCTCGCGATAGGCCTGGGCATAGCGCGTCAACGAATCCATCAACAGCAAAACATGTTGGCCTTGGTCGCGGAAATATTCGGCGATGCTGGTCGCGATCGCCGCGCCATGCATCCGCATCAGCGGCGGATTATCCGCAGGCGTCGCCACCACCACCGCACGCGCGAGGCCCGCCGTGCCTAGAATATCGTCGATAAATTCCTTCACTTCGCGTCCGCGCTCGCCGACCAAACCCACCACAATCACGTCGGCGTTGGTAAATCGCGTCATCATGCCGAGCAACACACTTTTGCCGACGCCGCTCGGCGCGAAGAGTCCGATGCGTTGACCGCGACCGACGGTGAGCAGGGCATTGATCGAGCGCACGCCGACGTCCAGGGGTTCGCGGATCGGCATTCTATCCAGCGGATTAAAGGGCACGCCTTGCAGCGGCTGGCGCTGCGTCAGCCGCAACGGTCCTTGCTTATCGAGCGGTGCGCCCGCGCCATCGATCACGCGGCCGAGCAAGGCCTCGCCCACCCGCACGTCGCCCGCACCACCCTGCGGGATGACGCGCGCGTTTGGCGCGAGTCCGCGAGTACTTCCGGTGGGCATCAAAAACACCCGATCGCCAGCGAAGCCGACCACTTCGGTGTCGATGTGCTCGCCATGGCGATTGAGCACGCTGCAGCGGTCGCCGATGGCGGCTTCGCAGCCGACCGCTTCGAGGGTAAGACCCACCATGCGCGTTAACTTACCTTCGACGATTAACGGCGGTGGCTCGGCCAGGCGCGCGGCGAACACGCCGAGCTCGGATTTCCAGCGTTCGGCGGCAACCAGTTCAGCGGGCACGATCACTACCCCGTTCGCCGCCAAACATCTTGGAGGCGATCGCCGCGAGGCGGGCTTCGACCGTGGCATCGATACGCGATGATTCGGTCTCGACCACGCACCCACCCCGATTGATCAACGGATCCGGTTCGAGTTGCCAGGCAGTGTCTGGGCCGATGCTCAATGCCTGCTGCACCAGCTCGGCGTCGTCAGGATGCAAATGAATCCGCGCCCGGCGGGTGGCGAGCGGCAGTTGACGCATCGTTTCGCGCACGACACCGACCACTTCACCCGGATCATGGCGCAGCTCGCGCCGCACCAGATGGCGCGCGATCAGGACCGCGAGTTCCGCCACCGATTCAACCACCGACTCATCGACCGCGGCGAGCGGCGCGGCGAGTTGTTCACACAGTTTTTGCAGACAATGCGCCTGCCGTTCCAGTTCCGCTCTAGTGTCCAGGTAAGCGCGCGCGCGTCCCTGTTCAAAACCTTCGGCGTAAGCGCGCTTGCGCTGCTGTGATGGACTGTCGGCGCCGTGCGCCGCGATCTTCGTCGTCGCGGAAGCACCGACAATAGGGCCCTGGAACGCGGGCAGTCGATGGCGCAGCACATCGCCGACGACTTCGCTGGCATCGAGCGTCGCCGCCATCACACCATCTCCTCGCCGCCAGCACCGCCCAGACTGATTTGTCCTTCTTCGGCCAGCCGTCGTGCGATGCCGATAATTTCTTTCTGCGCGCCTTCGACTTCGGACAATTTGACCGGCCCGCGATTCTCCAAATCGTCGCGCAACATATCACCCGCGCGTTGCGACATATTCTTGAAGATTTTGCTCTTGATCGGATCGTCCGCGCCTTTGAGCGCGAGCACCAGATTCTCCGACGAGACTTCGCGCAATAAGGTTTGGATGCCGCGATCGTCGACATCCGCCAAATTGTCGAACGTAAACATCAAATCCTGAATTTTTCCCGCGAGCTCGGCGTCGGATTCGCCGATGGTCTCCGAAATCTTCGCTTCGATACCGCGATCCACAAAATTCAAAATATCGGCGGCGCACTTAATGCCACCGAGACCCGCGGTAGGCCCCCCTGATCCGCCGCGCATCTGCGCCTCCAGCATCTCATTCAATTCGTTCATCGCCGCCGGTTGCACACCCTCCATCGCGGCTACCCGCATCGTTAGATCGGCGCGTGTGTTCTCGGGTAACAGTGACAGCACCTGCGCCGCGTGGTCACTGTCGAGATACGACAATACAATCGCGATGATTTGCGGATGTTCGAAGCGCACCAATTCAACCACGCTGCGTGGATCCATCCATTTCAGTGATTCCAAGCCCTTGGTATTACCGCCCATCAGGATGCGGTTGATCATGCCCTTGGCCTTGTCTTCACCTAACGCATCGTTCAAGACCTTGCGGATATAGTCATCGTTGCCAATGCCAAGCGCGGTCTGTTTTTGAATTTCGACAATAAATTGATCGACCGAAATCTTGACCATCTCGCGCGAAACATTCTGCATCGAGGCCATGGCGACTCCGATTTTCTGCACTTCGCGTGGCCCCAGATGCTTGATGATTTGGGCAGCGGTGGTTTCGCCCAATGTCATCAAAAAAATCGCTGCTTTATCCGGCCCGGTTAATTGCTTTGCCTCTTCAGCCACCGTCAATCTCCCACCCAGGCTTTAACCACTTGGGCCGCGACGCGCGGATCCTGCGTGACGATTTGCTTAACTTGGTCGAGGTTTTCGTTTACGCCCCCCGATGCGGTGAGCGCGGCAGCGGCTGCGGCGCTGGGCAAGGCCCGCATCCCGCCCGCCGCGGTCGCGCCATCGGCGCCGGGCAGCGCGAGCGCGTTGCCGCCGTCGCGCCCGAGCGCACCGGCCGCGGTGGGCCGGGCCAGCATCGATTTGATCATGGGCTTCAGCACGCCAAACACCAAGAATAGGACGAACATGCCGCCGAGCACTTGTTTGCCAACGTCCCACACCCACGGTTGTTTCCACACGGGTAGTTCGGGTAGCGCTTCCGGAATGGGTGGAGTGATGAAATCGGCACTGGTGACACTCACCGTGTCGCCACGCGTCGCGTCAAAACCAATCGCTTCCTTGACCAACTGCGTCATGCGTTCGATTTGTTCGGGCGCGAGCGCAGCCGGCTTTTCGCCCTTCGCTTTCTTGTCCTTCTTTCCCTTGGTCGCGTCAGTCACCGGGGCCGGATTGCGCACCACCACCGCGACCGATAGGCGCCGGATGGCTCCGAGCGATGGCTTGGTATGACTGATGGTGCGATCGAGTTCGTAATTGCGTGTGGTCTGCGAGCGCTTGCTGGTGGGTGAGCTCGTTTTCTCGGCCACTTGCGCGGGATTCGCGGCGCTTGGGGTAGTCGCGGCATTGGTCGTGGGGGCGGCCGCGGTTTGCTCTGGAGCACTCGCCGCGCCGGCGGGTGAATTCGACAACGCGCCGGGTACGCCACCCGGCCCGTCGCCGGCATGTTGTTCTTCGAGCAGTTTTTCGCTGCGAATCGCGGGTAGATCGGGATTAAAACTCTCGCGAGTCTGTTCGGTCGCGGTGAAATCGAGATCAGCAGTCACTTGCGCGCGCACGCCGTCGAGTCCGACGAAGGGCGATAAAATAGCTTCGATTCGCTCGCCCAATGACTGCTCTAAGCGCCGCGAATAATCGAAGCGCTGGGCAGTGACCGCCATGGCATTATCGCCCGGCGTTTCGGTGAGCAGATTGCCGCGACTGTCGACCACGGTCACGCGCGCGGCCGGTAAGTTAGGCACGCTTGCCGACACTAACTGCGTGATCGCGCCAACCTGCGCCGGAGTCAACAAATGTCCCGCATAGAGATCCAAAATTACCGACGCGCTGGGATCGCGTCGTTGCCGCGCAAAAACCGATTCCGCCGGCACCGCGAGATGAACACGCGCGCCACGCACATTATCGATGCGTGCGATCGAACGTGAAAGCTCACCCTCGACGGCATGTTGATAGCGCGCCTTCTCGAGAAATTGACTGGTGCCGAAAGAATCCTTGTCGTCCATCATTTCAAAACCGCGCGCGCCGCCTTTGGGCAAGCCGGCCGCCGCCAGCTTCATGCGCGCTTCGTCGAGCTTCGAAGACTCGACCATGACGGCGCCCGTCCCGGCTTGAATGTCGAACAGAATTTGCGCGCCCTTCAACGCGTCTGCAATTTGCGATAGATCACGATCGGAAAGATCTGAATAAAGCATCGCGTAATGCGGCGTGCGCGCCCACATCACGACGTACGCGCCGAGCGCCACGCTCGCCGCGATGAGCAGGAGCACCGCCGCCTGGCGCAGGATCGCCATCGGTGAGTTTTGTTCAACAAAGATCGTGGCTTCCGCCATGATTCCGTACTCCTAGTTATTGTTACGCCGCGGCGTGGTCTCTGAATGCAGTCCGGGCCGACCGTATGCAGAGTCTTGGTTAAATCGGCATATTCATCACTTCTTGGTACGCCGCAACCAATTTATTGCGCACCTGCGTGATCGCTTGAAACGACACATTGGCCTTCTGCGCCGCGATCATGACTTCCGACAAATCGACCTTGGTGTCGCCGCGTTCGAAGCGCTCCGACAACACGCGTGCCGCTTGCTGTTGCGAATTCACTTCCGACACGGCGGTCTTCAGTAGACCTTGAAAATTCACGCCTGCCGCGGGTGTTAATTCCTGGATCCCATGAGCACGCGCGGCCAGCGCGCGCATTTGGAGCAACAAACCACTTGGATCAATCGTGTTCATGTAAATCTCTCCATTTTTCTTAAACCATTCCGAACATTAATGCCCGGGAATCGCCAGGCCTTGATCGCGCATTCGCGCAATTTTGTAACGCAGCGTGCGCGGACTTAACCCAAGTTTTTCGGCTGCGTACTTACGGCTCCCCCGCCCTTCCTCCAAAGCGTCTAAAATCAGGCGTCGCTCGTGGTCGCGCAAATCGTCACCCAAGGAGTCCGCATCAAAATCTCGGTTATTCGGCACGAAATGACCAGTCGACTGCACCGTGGTCGTCGCACCGAACAACAGATCCTCCGGCTCGATGGTCGAGCCGCCATGGACGATGAGCGCACGCTGCATCACGTTATCCAGTTCACGAACATTGCCCGGCCAGGCGTGCGTCACCAGCGCCTCACGCGCGGCATTGCTGATAATGGGAATCGTGGTGTCGGTCTGTTGCGCGGCGCGCGCCAACAGGAAGCGAGCGAGCGGAATGATATCCGCGCGGCGCTCACGCAGAGGCGGGATATGTAATGGAAACACATTCAGACGATAGTAAAGATCTTCGCGGAATCGCCCCGCCCGCACTTCGGCGGTCAGATCGCGATTGGACGTGGCGATTACTCGCACATCCAAATGAATGATTTCTTGACCACCCACCCGTTCGACTTGGCGTTCTTGCAATACGCGGAGTAGCTTGGCTTGCAGCGGCAAACTCATTTCCGAAACTTCATCGAGTAACAAGGTGCTGCCTTGCGCCTGTTCGAATTTCCCTGGGCAGGATTTATATGCGCCGGTGAACGCCCCTTTTTCATGGCCGAACAGCACGGCTTCGAGCATGTTGTCCGGAATCGCCGCGCAATTTATCGCGAGCGGCGCGTGTTTTGCGCGGCGCGAATGGCGATGGATCAGCCGGTAGAATACTTCCTTGCCGACGCCGGATTCGCCGGTAATCGTCACCGATGTATCGGACTGCGCGACGCGCTTCGCGAGTTCAACCACCCGCCGGGTCACGGGATCGTCGGTAATCATCTCGTCAGTAGTCGCCACCTCTCCGCTCTGTATCCATTGACCTAGACTGGCCACCAGCACTTCCGCTTCAAAGGGCTTCAACAAATAATCGGTGGCACCTTGCTTCATGGCCTCGATCGCCGTTTGCACCGAGCCATGCGCGGTCATCATCAACACGGGGAGATCGCGGCTGCGGCGTCGAATCTCACGCAACAGCTCCAAGCCATCCATGCCGGCCATTTGCACATCGCTGATCACCAAGTCAAACGGGGTGGCATGGAGCGCGCGCAGGCAGGCCTCGCCGTCCGGAAAGCCGCGCGCACCAAAACCTGCGAGCGTGGCGGTATCGACCAGCGCATCGCGCAGATCCGCGTCGTCCTCGACCACCGCGATCATCGATTGACTGCGCTGCATAACGATTTCGCGCATATAACGTCCCCTTGACTATTGCTGTGATTGCTCGCACGCAGGCGAGTTAGCGATGTGCAGCGGCAGACTGAGTACGAACCGGGCCCCGGCGACGTAGCTCGAATCGAGCGTTAGATCACCCCCGTGCGCGCGCGCGACCGCCAGCGCCACGGCCAAGCCGAGTCCGGTGCCCTGCTGGCGCGTGGTGAAAAACGGCTCGAAGAGCCGCGCCTGGGCGGCGGCGGGAATGCCGGGTCCGGTATCGGTGAACGTGCAAACGAGACAGGTTTCGCCAAGCGCCGCATCGAGCGTGAGTTGCCCTTGCTCGTGCATGGCCACGCGCGCATTGCTGATGAGATTTAACATGATGCTTACCAGCGCGCTTTGATTGCCGAGCACGCGGCCCGCGCCAACGTCGCGCCTGCAACGGAACTCAAATTCGCCGGCGTTCGGCTGCGCCAGCACCGCGGCGGTGAGTTCGTCGAGCAGACCCGTAATTAGAACCGGCGCCGCTTCGATCACGCGTCCGCGCGCAAAGGTCAGCATGTCTTCGACCAATTGTTCGAGCCCGCGCATCGCGGCGAGGGCCTTGGTGTGGGCGCGCGCCCGTTGTTCCGGACCGAGGCCAGTCCGGCTGGCATTGCCAATATGCAAGAGCGCCGTCGCCAATGGCGTGCGCACTTGATGGGCGAGCGTCGCGGCGAGTTCTGACGTGGCCGACAATCGTCGGTGGTGACTTAATTGTTCTTGGAGGATGCGTGTTTCGGTCACTTCCTTGATGAGTAGAATTTGACCGGGCTCGCCGGCTAAGGCCGCCGTTGCGACATTGACCCGCCGGCCGTCGGCCAGCGACACATCGTGGCCGTCGTCCCAGCGCGGCGCGAAGGACCGCGCGACGATTACCGACCAGGCTTCACCGGCCTGCACCGCGCCTAGCAATTCACTCGCTGCGGGATTGTGTTGACTGACGCGACCTTGCGCATCCAAGACAATGACGCCGCCCGGTAACGCCTCGAGTAACGCGGCCAGGCGTTGGGCGAGACGCTGCTTCTCGTGCAGCTCGCGTTCCAAAGCCTCGCGCGAACTCGCCAGTTCGTGGGTCAGCGCTGACACGCGATGCTCGAGACTGGCGTAGAACCTACCCAACTGCTCCGAGGCTTCGGTAAATTCCTCGAACGCACTCTGCAATTGCACGGGCGCCAGGCGCTCGGGCGCGAGTGGTGCCAGCCCGGCTGGAGGGTATTGCGCTAGCGTTTGATTAGTCACGTTGCTGGTGCAGCAAGGACTATGCCACGGAATTCGTCACCGTCTCGTGGCGCCGCTAAGCGCGTCTATGATGTGTTCTAATTTATTATGAAGACCAAGCTAATTCCCGTTGGTCAATGCGTTAGTGTTGTAAAGATAGAATTTAGACAAGGACTGATTTTGCGCGATCGGTCTCCAACGGCGGGCCCTTATCGGCGGCGGGACGCCAGCGCCGAGCCCCCTGGTGTCAAGAGTCCGACGCTTCGTCCTGGCGATTCAATCCGAGCTTGCGCATCTTTTCGACCAGGGTGGTTCGCCCCATTTGCAGCCGTTTCGCGGCGTGCGCCACCACCCAACTCTCTTCCTCCAAGGCCTGAATGATCAAGTTGGATTCGATCTGCGTCAGGTGTTCCTTGAGATCGAGACCGGCGCGTGGCAGACGCACCCCGGCGGCTTCGGCGTAGCTGACAGCGGTGGCGTCGATTTCGCGCGGCCGGCTGACAATTTCTGCGTTGCGATATTTGTCCGGCAGGTCATGGACATCCACCGCGCCATTGGGATACAGAATCGACAGGCGTTCGATCAGGTTCGCTAATTCGCGCACATTGCCCGGCCACGAATAAGTCGCCAGCGATTCGATACACGCGGGCGTCAACCGAATGGTACCGCGACCCTCGTGACCGAGGCGTTCGACCAAATCGTTGACCAGCAGCGGCAAATCTTCGGCCCGATCCCGCAGCGGCGGCGTCTCGATCGGAAACACATTGAGGCGGTAATAGAGATCTTCGCGGAAGCGCCCGTCTTCGATCGCGTGCTCGAGATGCACATGGGTCGCGGCAATGATCCGCACGTTGACCGCCACACTTTTATTACTGCCGACGCGCTCGAAGGTCCGCTCCTGCAAGACACGCAGTAATTTGACCTGCATCGACAAGCTCATATCGCCAATTTCATCGAGAAATAAGGTTCCGCCGTCGGCCATTTCGAAGCGCCCTTGGCGACTCGCGATGGCGCCGGTAAACGCGCCCTTTTCGTGGCCGAATAATTCACTTTCGAGCAAATCGGCCGGAATGGCGCCACAGTTGATGGGCACAAAGGGCTTGCTGCGGCGTACCGAGTGATGATGGATATGGCGGGCGACGACTTCTTTACCGGTGCCGGATTCCCCAGTCACCAACACGTTGGCATCGCTTTTCGCCACCATTTCGATCATGGTGCGTACGCGTTGGATACCCTTGCTGCTGCCGACCAAATTACGGAATAGCTCAGGGTTGCGCGGTGATCCTACTTGATAGCGAGTTTCGCGATAGGCTTCGACTTTCTGCAGAATTTTTTCGAAGTGAGCATGGCGCATCGGCAATCGCAGATGTGCGAGAACGCCGCTTTCGATCTCGGACCCAAGTCCGGGATCGCCGTCACCGCGATCAACCACGATGAGCGGCGTATAGCCGTCGACATTCTTTAATTCCCGGAACGCCACCCGGCGCGCGTCGATACCGCCACAGTCGCCGAGCAAAATGAGATACGGGGGATGCAGCGGATCGAACGCGTCCTTCCACGCCGCACCAGCGCCGAACACACTGCTTGTTAGTTCCAAGTAGGCCAGCGTGTCGGCGATATGACGCGCCGTCTCGGGATCGTTTTCGATTACCAGGATCGGAACTTCAGCCATCCTACCCCTACTCCATCGCCAAGAATTTGGCGCTAAATCTAGGCGCAGTCTAATAAGTTTTGGTCATTTCACAAGGAATGAATGAATTTTGTCCCGATGGTGACAGCAGAATTGAGGCCTCGTGACGGGTTCTGCTAGCCTGCGAGCGGCTCTCTCAGCCTAGCTGCGCCATGATTCTGGCGAATTTTCGCCTGCAGGGGTGCGGCTCGCTGAAAGCCTTCGAATCGCCGGTCGTGCTTAGTCCGCTCCAGCGTGTGTTAGATAGTGCGCGGCGCCACGATGCTGACGCCGAATCGTTTGCAGCGTCTCGGCATCCGCATCGCGAGCTTGTTGAGCCCGTCCCGCGAGCTCGCGGGTTGCCGCCAACGCATTCTCTAATATTTCTCGTACAAGCTTATTATTATCTGAGAAACAATCGCTTGGGAGATTTATTAAAAGCACATCACGGGCTGAATTTAAAGTGCTTACCAGCGACCAATCCGCTTCGTCACTGGCGCGCAACATGCGCAAGGTAAGAGACGCAATCGCCTCGAGCGGGCTCCGCGCGGCGGCCGGCAATAGTTGATTCTTCATCGGTCGCGTCTCAGTTCGGGTCAACTCGTCGCGGCGGCCGGCGCGATCCCGTTCCATCCCGCGCGAATTTCGCTCAAAAGCGCGCTCACTTCGTCGAGCGCGCTTAGGCTGTTATCCAGATTCGCGATTAACAGGCGCCGCAGAATATAGTCATACAAGGCGTTCAAATTGACCGCCAGTTCACCGCCCTGTTGCAGATCGATGGACCCCTTTAGCCCCTCGACGATCGACAGCGCCCAGCCGATTTGTTCCCCTTTGGCCGCGATTTCGTTGCGCTGCATGAGGCCGCGTGCGGCATGGATTTTGGCGAGTGCGCCGTCGAGTAGCATTTGGATGAGTTTATGGGGACTGGCCGTTTCGACGCCGGAAACGACGCCAACTTTGCGGTATTGAGCAACATTGTTCTGTGAGCTACGCGGCATCGAATTCATTAAGTCACCTTAGGCTTAGCTTAAGAAAAACCCCGCGGACGGGGTGCGATAGGCACTGCCCGGGTTATCGACCGACACCGGCAGAACTGTTGGTAAAAATTGGAGGGATGATCGTGAAGGCGATACCCCTGCCCGGCGCTCGCGTCGATGGCCTTGGCGTGAAGCTTGCAGCCATCGCCACGGATACGCCTAAAACGTCAATACCCCGTGAGGGAATTCATGGATTACCGCGCAAAGTCAGTGTTAGTGACCGGAGGAACGGGGTCGTTCGGCAACTTTGTGGTCCGGCGGCTGTTGAATGCCGGCGTCAAAGAGGTCCGCGTACTGTCTCGCGACGAAAAAAAGCAGTACGACATGCGCGTGTTCTATCAAGGGCGAACCGACCTTAGCTTCGTGATTGGAGATGTGCGCAATCCGCCGGTCCTCGACGAAGCCATGGAAGGAATAAATGTGGTGTTTCACGCGGCGGCGTTGAAGCAAGTGCCGACCTGCGAACATCATCCGCACGAGGCGATTAAGACCAATGTGCTGGGCGCCGAAAATTTAGTCGACGCCGCGTTGCGACACCGGGTAGAGCGCTTTGTCATGATCAGCACCGACAAGGCCGTGAAGCCGGTCAATGTCATGGGCATGACCAAAGCGCTTCAAGAGCGCATCGTGTTAAAAGGTAATCTATCGCGCCTGAACAAAGGGACTCGCCTGTGTTGCGTGCGCTATGGCAATGTGCTCCGCTCACGCGGTTCGGTGGTGCCGTTCTTTCGGCGCCAACTTGCGTTGGGACAAACCATGACGATTACCGATGAGCGCATGACGCGCTTTCTCCTGACGTTAAACGAAGCGATCGATTTGGTGTTATATGCCGCCGAACATACCGCGGGCGGTGAGATATTCGTGCGTAAAGCAGCGGCCGCGAAAGTTACCGACATCGCCTGTGTCATGGCCGAAGAAGCCGGCAGGCCCTGTGACTACAAAGTCATTGGGATTCTGCCCGGCGAAAAGCTGCATGAAATTCTGGTGTCCGAGGAAGAATTGATGAGAGTGCGCGATGGCGGGGAGTATTACACGATCAATCCGTGGTGGAGCCGCGAACGACATGCCGAAATTACGCAAGAGTTTGCGTCCTGCGATCACCTCACGGGGGTCGCGGAAGTGAAGCGCTTGATCGCGCTCGCCGACCGCGAGTTCGAAACGCTCGAGATGAGTGACGGTGAGTTCGCGAAATTCTGATCCGGTGCGCGAAATTCCGCTGTTCAAGGTCGCCATGGCGCCGCGCGAAGTCTTACTGCCGCGGCTTGAATCCGTGCTCTATAGCGGACAAATCGGCGAAGGCGATGCCGTCGTTGACTTCGAACAGCGCTTCGGCGCCACCATCGGCAATCCCCATTGTCTGGCGTTTAATTCGGGCACGGCGGCCTTGCACACGGCGCTGATCCTGGCTGGTGTCGGCGCCGGGGATGAAGTGATTACCACGGCCATGACCGCCGAACCCACCAACTTGGCGATTCTGCATGCTGGCGCACACCCGGTGTGGGCCGATGTCGATCCGGGCAATGGGAACCTCAATGCCGGCTCCATCGCCGCCTGCGTGTCGCCGCGCACGCGGGCGATTTTAGTCGTGCATTACGGCGGCATCCCGGCGCCGCTCGGCGCGATCAACGCGCTGGCCGCACGCTACGGCCTGCCCGTGATCGAAGACGCCGCGCATGCCTTGGGCGCGCGCTATGCGGGACAAGCGATCGGCACACATTCGGATTTCGTCATGTTCTCGTTTCAAGCGATCAAGCACATGACCACCGTCGACGGCGGCATGCTCGCCTGCCGCGACCCGGCGGTGTTGGCGCGCGGCCGCCGCGTGCGCTGGTTCGGCATCGACCGCGCAGCGCCGCGCACTGCGGTCGACGTGCATGAAGTCGGTTATAAGTACCACATGAATAACGTGACCGCGACGATTGGCGCGATCCAATTGGAGTATCTGCCGCCGCTGCTCGCGCGCCATATCGACAATGGTCGATATTTCGATCGCGCCTTCGGCGCGGAAGCCGGGCTCTCACCGTGTCTCTGGGACGCAGCGGCCGCGCCGTCGTACTGGTTCTACACGGTATTGGCCGACGATCGCGACGGTCTTGCGCGACATCTGAGCGCGCACGGCATCGCGAATTCGCTGGCGCATCGGCGTAACGATCAGCACAGCGTGTTTCGTTCGAGCCAGCGTGACTTACCGGGCCTCGATAATTTCTACGCCAAGATGCTGCACATCCCGTGCGGCTGGTGGGTGGATGATGAAGCGCGTGCGTATATCACGGAAGTCATTGCGCGTGGCTGGTGACGGACTTGAGATTCCGCTATTCCGGCCGCACGTCGCGGCCGATGCCGGCGCCGCGCTTGGCGAGGTCCTGACAAGCGGACAATTGGCGGCGGGACCGAAGGTCGCGGAGTTCGAGCGCGCATTAGGCGAGACCATCGGCAATAAACAATGCCTCGCGACTAGCGATCGTTCCGGCGCATTAACGCTCGCGTTGAATTTAGCCGGAGTTGGACCGGGTGACGAAGTGCTGATGTCGCCACTGGTGTGCCTGGCGACGAGCATGCCGGTCGCGAATCAATTCGCGCGCCCCGTGTGGTGCGACATCGACGCCAACACCGGCATGCTGTCGCCGGCCGATGTGGCGCGCCGCATTACGCCGAAGGCCAAGGCGATCGTGCTTTATCACTGGGCCGGCGATGTCGGCCCGCTCGACGAATTGAGCGCACTCGCGCACCGTCATGGCCTCGCGTTGATCGACGACGCATCGGCTGCGTTCGGCGCCGAATATCACGGTGCACGCGTGGGCAATACGGTATCCGACTTCACCGTCCTGTCGTTTTACACGGCGAATCAACTAGCGACGGCGGAAGGCGGCGCGTTGTTTTGTCGTAGCGCGGCGCATTACGAGGCGGGCTGCTTACGCAAACGCTACGGTATTCATCAACCGACTTTTCGACTCGCGAATGGTGATTTGAATCCAGCCAGCGATATCCCCGCTGCCGGTTACAATTTTGCGATGACCAACCTTACCGCTGCGCTGGCGCTACGGCAGCTTAAAGCCAGCCAGGCGGTGGTAAATCGGCATCGGGAGAATGGCCAATACTTCGACCACGCCCTCAGGGGCATCGCGGGGATTCAGCTGCTACAACGCGCAATTTCCACCCAATCGGCGTACTGGGTGTATGCGCTGCGCGCCGAACGGCGTACGGCGCTCATCGATAAGCTGCATGCGCACGGCGTGGGTGCGCAACGGCTACATTTGCGTAACGACCGCTACACCTGTTTTAAATCGCCGGCATTGGAGCTGCGCGACGTCGCACGCTTCGATGCCGATAATCTGTGTCTCCCATGCGGCTGGTGGGTCGACGACACTGCCCGGGAGCGAATAGTCGACTGCCTTCGCGCTGGGTGGTAAATGACCCTCTCCATCGACAGCTGCCGCGCTGACGAATACCCCGCACTGCTCGCGGCATTGGATGAAACCTTCGTCACCACGCGAGGTCGCACCGCATCGCTCGCATCGCGCTTTCCGCATGCGCTAAATGCCGCGCATCCGACTCCTATTCGTTGCCTGCGCGAGGACGACGAAATCCTCGCCTGTTTGGTCATTCGTCCCTTCACCTGGGTTACGCCCGGCGGTGAATGGCGCGGGGCGATGATCGGCATGGTTTATACGGCACCCGCCGCGCGCGGTCGTGGATTAGCGTCGAAGTTGCTCACCGCCACGCTCGCCGAACTCGCCGCCGAAGCGATCGATTTTTCCGTTTTATGGAGCGGACTCGGGCTCTACGCGCGTTTGGGCTGGGTGCGACACGATGTTGGCGTGCTGGGCACCGTCATCCTTTCATCGCCGATGCGCCCAGCACCGGCACTCGCCGTGCAGACCTCCCCGCTGTCACTTCGCATGCGCCCGACGGATAAGGTCATGCGCGATGCGTTAGCGATGCAAGCCGTGCCATTACCGGCCACCTGCTGTGAACTGGTCGAATACGGCGCGGCCTATGCACTCTACGGGCGCGACGCGGACACGATTTATGTGTACGAAGTAGTCGGCTCGGCGCCTGAATTCTCTAGATTGTGGCCAACCCTCGCGCACGAGGCGGCGCGGATCATGATTAATGAGCGCGCCAATTCCACGTTTTACGCCTGGCTGTCCGCCAATGCCGCGGTGAGTTGGGTACCGCAGCAGCAGACGTATTGGCAGATGCTATCGGCACGGGCGCAATCCGCACCGTATGCGCAGTGGCACATTCCGTACTTCGATCGGATCTGACGCGCCTCGAGCAGGTGACAAGTCGCCGTTCTGCGGTCACGATTACGTCCTCACACTCTTTGCGTGGTCAAGGATTTCATCATGGGTTTCAACCCCGTATTCGCCGGCCTGCTGCTGCTGTTCCAGATTGGATTCGCCATTCACGCAGTACGGACGGGCAAGGATTCAATCTGGTTATGGATTATCGTATTCGTTCCGGGTATTGGCTGCTTGCTCTATTTCGTCACTCAATTACTGCCCGAAATCACCGGTAGCCGCACGCTGCGCAAGGCCAAGGGGCGCCTGGTTGAAACCGTCGATCCCGAACGCGAATTGCGTCGCTGCACTGACTTATTGGCCGCCGCCGACACGGTGGCAAACCGTCTCGCCCTGGCCGACCAATACCTCGCACTCGGGCGCCATGACGAAGCCATCGCGCTGTACCAAAAATGCCTCGGCGGCTTGCACGAGAACGACCCCGGCACCATGGAACAATTGGCTCACGCGTACTTTGGCAAGGGCTCGGCGGCAGAGGCTCGAGCGACCTTAGAGGAGTTAATGCGGGTCAACCCGAGATATAAATCCATGGATGGGCATCTGTTGTACGCCCGCATCCTCGAGGCGTTGAATGAGACCGATGCGGCGTGCGTTGAATACGAAATCCTGCGCAATACATACGCTGGCGAAGAAGCCCGGGTCCGCTACGGCCTGCTGCTGCAAAAACTCGGGCGCGAGGCACAGGCCAAGCAGGTCTTCGATGAGACGCTCACGCGCTGCAAGCGCGCACCGAAACATTATCAGCTCAAGGAACAAGAGTGGATTAGAATCGCCGAACGGACGTCCAAGTAAGATTCGCTAACGTCAGTCGCGCCAGAGTCACCACCAGCATCACGCCAAAAATATGTTGCACCGACAATCTGTCATTAGCGGCGTGGGTGAAACCGCCTATTCCAAGCACTCCGGCAATAGCGTATTAGCGTTGCATCTCGAATGCGCGCTAACCGCGATTCGCGACGCAGGGCTCGATCCTAAAGACATCGACGGCATTATTCCGTACATCGGCACCGGGGTGGTGGCGGAAGACTTTGTCACCAATTTTGGGATCCCCGATCTGCGCTTTTCCGCGACCACACCGCTCGGCGGCGCCAGCCCCGTCGCCGCGCTGCAATGCGCCGCGGCAGCACTTGCAACCGGAATCTGTCGCCATGTCCTAATCCCGATCGCGCGCAATGGCGCCTCGGGCGGACGGATTGCTTCGCGCATGCGCGAAGCGCCACAGTTTCGCACCGTCGCTGAATTTGAATTGCCGGTAGGCGCGTTCGCGCCGGCACAACTCTACGCGCCCATGGCCCGGCGCCACATGGAGCTCTACGGCACCACCTCGCTGCAGTTCGCGGAGATCGCCGTCAATACGCGGCGCCACGCGATCTTGAATGGCAACGCGATGATGACTAAACCACTCACGGTGGAGGAGCATCAGGCCTCGCGCATGATTGCCGATCCGTTACGTTTGTTTGATTGCAGCTTGGAAAGCGATGGCGGCGCGGCGGTGGTGGTCAGTCGCGCCGACTGCGCACGCGATTTGCGGCAACCGCCGATTGCAATTCTGGCCGTGGCCGAAGGCCATCCCGACTCGCCCAGCGCGATCAGCCAACGCGCTGATCTGACGCGCCTCGGAATCGCCAAGGCGGCGCCGCGCGCGTTCGCCATGGCAGGCATTTCCCATGCCGACATTGACGTCGCCGAAATCTACGATTGCTTTACCTACATCGTGCTGTGCCAACTGGAAGATCTCGGCTTCTGCGCCAAGGGAGAAGGTGGCCCCTTCATCGCGAGCGGCGCGACTCGTCTCGAGGGCAAGCTACCAATCAACACCCATGGCGGGCTGCTATCGCAGGCACATATGGTCGGCATGAATCATATTGTGGAATTGGTGAAGCAATTGCGCGGCACCGCCGGCCGCGCACAGGTGAAGGACGCACGGGTTGGACTGGTCACGGGCTATGGCGACATGGGCGATGGCAGTCTGGCCATCCTGGCCCGCGATTGAAGCGATGAATACTCACGCCGAATTGCCCGCCAAACCCGTTCCCGACGTCACCCCGGAATCAGCGCCGTATTGGGAGGGCTTACGTCAGCACAAATTATTACTGCAAGCCTGCGCTGGCTGCGGACAGATTCGGCACTATCCGCGGGCCGTCTGTGCTACCTGCTATTCAATCGCCGTGACCTGGATCGAGGCGAACGGCGCCGGCACCATTCAATCCTGGACCGTGGCCCACCATCCCTTCCATCCCGGCTTCAAAATCGAAGTGCCTTATGCACTGCTCCTCGTCGACCTTGCCGAAGGCGTACGCGTTAACGCGCCGCTGCGCGGTGATCCGGCGGGGCTTCAACTCGGCCGCGCGGTACGACTGATCTTTGAAAACGGCGGACAAGGGTTTGTGCTGCCGGCCTTTGAATACAGCGCAGAGTAATCCGCAATTACTCCTTGAGTATCGATAAGTTCCAATGACGGGCGCGGCATTCGGCGGCGGAATAAAAGCGATGGCAATGGGTGAATAGCGCAATCTGGTGGATACGACGTGACTTGCGTCTGCACGACAATCCAGCGTTGCACGCCGCGCTCGCGCATGGCGCGGTAATTCCCTTATTTATCTTGGATCCCGCAATCCTAAACGCGCGCTGGCATCGCGCCGCGATCCGTCGGCGTGAGTTTCTGTTGGCAGGTCTTCGGTCTCTCGATCGTGCGCTGCGAAGTATGGGTTCGCGTCTGATCGTGCGCAGCGGAGAGCCGGTCATCGTGCTCGGCAGTTTAGTTGCAGAGAGTGGTGCGACGGCGATCTATGCCGTCGAGGATTTCAGCCCCTACGCCCGTCGGCGTGATGCCGCTGTGCAAACCGTGCTTCCGCTGACATTGACCGACGGCGTAACGGTGCACCACCCGGCATGGATTCAACGTAAGCAGGGCGGCCCGTATACCGTATTCACCCCGTTCTACCGCGCCTGGCGCGCCTGGCCAATGCCGCGAAACGAGGAGATTCTTGTGATGAGACAGATGATTCAATATCTTGTGGCGAATACTGGCGGGAGTTGGTTAAGAATGGCTGACGAATTTCATTACTTTGTTTTTCAATGAGATACAGCTGGGATAGAACAATAAAGGCCGAAGTTCGCCCGCAATAACGTGGAATCGTCGGATCACATGGATTTTGGGAGACTTCGGCGGTTTGTCGCCAATCGCAGGGAGCCTCAGGCCGGGATATCTGATGGGTAGAGCACCTCTAACATCGGCTTCATGCCGGCCTTAATCGCGGCATCAAGTGCCGCCTCATCCTGCAGGTGCTGCACCTTGTTATAGATGTCGATGAGGAAATAGCTGGCGTGTGCGCTAAAGGCGATTGAGCTTTTCCGAACCGCGTCCAGCAACGGCCGATAGTCCACTTCAAGTGGGTTTGATGCGGCTTTAATGGCCTCAAAAACCGCCATTACCGGCGCGCTACGGCCTTCAATAAAGCCACGCATTCCATTACTGCGTTCGAACGCTTCGAACAGCGCATTCGTCATTAAAACCACTATTTTCCCGGCAATTGCTGGGTTAACGCCGGCGGGAATTCTCGCGAGCGCTAGTGAGCTGAGTGGCTCGGCGGCGCGATTTTCTTTCATGGAAGTCAGTGCTGCGGCGCTAGCGGGCTGTAACCCGATTAATGCTTGAACATCTGAGCCGGTGACGCGCGCAAATCCCTCTAGAAACTCGATGTCGGGAGTGCGCTTTCCTCTCTCATATAGAGAGAGTGTGTTCTTGTGTATTCCGAGCTCTCGGGCGATCACCGCTTGAGAGCGCTCGCCCCTCGCTTTCTTTAGAGCCTGTCCGAGTGATATCAATCGAGTGTCGTCAATCATTTTGGTTACGATTGCCGACATAGCGGTTTACTTGTCGCTAATATAAGCATTTGTATTATAAGTATTTTATTGAGAATTCTAAGTTGAGTTAGATAAACCGATTGGCGACACTCTGTCAGTCGATTGACAGCACATTTTTGAGTGTCTATAGCCCAGTCCTATGGGTCGCTCTCCAAGCATAAAAAAAACCGGTCACTCCGATTGGGTTTCGTCTCGCGTGGTTTATGAGCTGCGCTTGGTCGGTTGGACGCTGCGAAAGCTGTCTTCTGCGCATGGCTATGCCCCAGATGTCGTTAAGAAAGCCCTATACGGACCCTATCCCAATTGCGAACAAATTATCGCCGACAAATTGAGCCTCAAGCCGTGGCTCATCTGGCCCTCGCGCTACGACCACAATCACCAGCCGATCCGGCGCCGCGACCTTAGTTCGTCCCACGTGCGGAGCCGTGTCTCGAAGCATAGCGCGCTCACGGTTTCCGACAACGGAAATGTTAAGCGGAGCGCATAGACAATGGCACCCCGAACCCGCGATGCATTGACGCTAGATCTCTTCGAGGTTCCGGTGCCGATGCCCGCCCTGCCGGGCAATCTCGATCTCGATGTGCCGCTGCGCGAAGCGCTCTCGGATGCGCTGAAGCATTGCGATCTTGACCGGCATGCCGTGGCTGCCGAAATGAGCCGACTGACCGGCCGCGAGATCAGTAAATCGATGCTCGACGCCTACACGGCCGAGAGCCGCTCCGATCATAACTTCCCTTTCCGCTATGCGGCAGCGTTCGAGGCCGTGACGGGGAGCTTTTGTCTGACGCAACTGCTCGCTAAATCGCGTGGATGCAAGGTATTTCCTGGCGCGCAAGCGCTGCTCGCCGAGCTCGGGCGATTAGAGCAGATGGGAACCGAACTAAAGCAGCAGAAAGCTGCCTTGAAACGGTACTTGGATCAACGCAAATGAGGGCTTGGTAATGGGGCGTCAAAGTCTCGTGAATCGACTGCCTGCCGCAGTGAGGATGGAGCTCGACCGGCTCACGGAAGAGGACTTCGCCACTGCCGAGGAATGCCAGGCGGTGTTACTGAAGTTGGGTCATTGGCTGTCAATGTCCTGCATCACGCGCTATCGCCGCAACCTGAAGCATGGAGCCCCACTCAAGCGTGTCGTGGGGCTCCCGCTCGACCGTGCCGTGGTAGAGGTGCTGCAAGGCGATCCGGAGGTGCTCAAGTTAGTGGGCGAAATCCTGCGCCTACATACCCGGCAGTCGGCGCTGATTGATCAGCTCTATCAGACCGTCCGGGCACCCCTGCGCAAGAGTCTCAATAAAAAATTCGCGGAAGCGGAAATCGCGAGGCAGCAATGACGCCCGTCACCGTGACGCTGAATGAAATCGAGGCAATTTGTGGGCGGCGCGACCGCGACCGTGTCGCACGACCCTTTGGCGGTCCCAAGCAATTAGGGCTTACCACGCCGATCGCAGTGACCAGCGTCGTCGAAATTCTGGGCTTGTTCGAGGCTCAGAACGTTTTGCGGCAAATCAATTGGCCGAATATTAACGCCGCGCGGCTGCTGGCGATCGCCATCGCCCGGCTCGGTGCGCCTATCTACCGGCGCTATCGGCCGCATTGCGGCGCGTTGGACCAGGCATTGCAGGCCGCAGAAAAGTTCGCGCGCGGCGAAGGGTCGAAATCGACGCTCGGGACCACGTATCTTTTCCTACAGGCTGCTGCGGCGAAAATCGAAATCCCCGGAGCGGTCTTGCCTCCGGAAAAGGCAGTTGCGGACGCAACGCTCTATGCATGCGATCCATTCGGGCGACCCGGAGAGATGGTGGCAGGTGCAATCGAGTGGACTGATTGGGCCATCAATAAGCACGATGGATGGGGCGCGCGGTTTGACGCGCTGTCTCGCGTGCTGAGCTTGAACGAAACTCTGGCGTTCATGTTGAGAGCAGACGAAGCGCCAGCCACAGTCGAACTCCTCGCTATCTATCACGACCGCATTCGAGACATCTGCTTCCACGGGATCCATACCGCGGACCATCGCGATTACGCGGAGAAGGCGATCTTTCCCGTGCTGATGGAGCATTTGGGCAAAGATGATTTGCAGCGCGTATCTAAATCGCCGCGCAATGTGGCAAAGGAGTGACGCGCGTGAGTGACGCCGAGCAGCTCGTCGACGTGAAGACTATCGCGCGAGCGATGCAATGTAGCGAGCGCAGCGTGCAACGCTACGCAAAAAAAGGATATCGCGGCGGGGCACCGTGGAGAACTTCGACCACTGTTCTGCGGCGTGGAGTTGATGCTCAATTTTTTTCTATTGTGTCCCTCCCCGCTGCTTTACGCCACGCCATTCGTAATCTAGATCGCGCCGAATCTGAAGCAATACGTTACGCCACCGATATCGCGCGCGTGAAAGCCGACCACGACGCGCGTGCGCTCGAACAGCTCGCGCAACTGAGCGAAGCGGATCGCGCCGTCGAGGGCCGGCGCGCCGCCAAGCTGGCCGATGGCCGTAAGCAATTTTCGAAATTGCCGGCAACCTCGCCGAAGCGCCACCGCGCGTTGGCCCGTGAATGGGTGGTGCTCGGTACGTATGACTGGCGCAAGCGGCACGGCGGCTCGGTAGAAAATTCGTTGTTCGGCTTTGCCAATGTCGTGAATACGCATAGCTGCGATATCCCTGATTCCGTGCGCGTTTATCTGCCGACCGACCACGGGCGGATCAAACTCTGCGAGGGGACGCTACGTACCTGGCGCGGGCTGTACCAAACGGGCGGCATTTGGGCGTTAACCGATCGTTACGGCAATCGCCGTAACGACAGCAAGATCGAGCGCAATCGCGAGCTGTATCGAAAGCTGCTCGGCGCGCTGCAGAAGCGGCCACACATCACGCCGAAAAAAATGAAGCTATGGCTCGCCGCAGCACACCCCGAGTTGAATGTCGTGAGCGCCGGCGGGATCGGTCGGTTCCTGCGACGCTTCAAGCAAGAGAATCCGCAGCTTTGGACTTACGTCACGAACCCCGACCAATGGAAGAATATTTTCATGGCAGCTGCCGGCTCGGTGTTCGAGTCGATCACGCGGCTCAACCAGATGTGGGAGATGGATTCCACCCCGGGCGATTGGATGCTCAAGGACGGCCGGCATAGTGTAATCGGCTGTATTGATCTGTACTCGCGCCGGCTCAAGTTCTTTGTCTCGAAAACCTCGACCGCAGCGGCAGTCAAGCAACTGGTGCGGCGCTGTGTGCTCGACTGGGGCATGCCGGAAGCGATCCGCACAGACAACGGATCCGACTACGTGAGCCAGGAGTTCGACAGTCTGCTGCGCGATTTGCAGGTCATTCATGAGGTCTGCATTCCGTTCGCCTCCGAGGAGAAGGGCACCATCGAGCGCGCGTTTCGGACCATGAGTCATGGGCTGCTCGATTTATTGCCGGGGTTTATCGGTCACAACGTCGCCGACCGCAAGGTGATCGATGCGCGCGAGAGCTTTGCCAAGCGCGTGATGAAGCGCGGCGAAAACATCGAAGTGGCGCTGTCCGCGCAGGATTTACAGCAGGTGTTGGACCAGTGGGCCGAGCACGTCTACGCGCAAGATGCGCATGCCGGTCTCGATAATTGCTCGCCGCGCGAGATGGCGCGGAACTGGCGTGAACCCATTGCCCGCATCGCAGATGAGCGTGCGCTGGATGAATTGCTATGCGACAGCGTCGGCGTGCGCACCATCACCAAGAAGGGGCTACGGGTCGATGGCCGCCATTACTGGGATCGTGATGGCGCACTCGCGCTGTATGTCGGTTTGCAGGTCTTCGTGCGTCGCGACGAGCACGATCTCGGTCGCCTGGCCGTCTATACCAACGGCGCGACCTACGAGTGGATCGGATGGGCGTATCACGACGAAACGCTCGGCATCTCGCGCCGCGAGTTCGCGGCCGCCGTGCGGCATCGGCAGAAGAACAAGATGCAGAAGCAGGCCAATGAATTGCGCGCGTACGTAAAGGAGGTGCGCGGCGATCCTGTCACCACGATCATCGAGCACCGCAAAGCGCAAGCCGAGAACGTGGTCGATCTGCCCAAACCATCGACCCCTTACACCACGCCCGCGTTGCGCGAGGCCGGACGCGCCGCGGCCTCGCGCGCTGGCGAAAGTCCTGCACGACCAATGCTCGACCCCGAGCAAAGCGACGAGCAGCGCGCTGAGCACGAAGCGATGCTCATCGAGTTCTATCGCGAGCCCGAGCCCATCCATGATGTGCGCGCCGTCGAGGATCAGCCATTGCCGATGTACGCCTATTGGCTTTGGTTAGACGAAGAGCAACGCAGCGGCTCGCGAGTGATGAACGAACACGATCGCGCATTCCATGAATTCTTTCCGCGCTCTATCGACTACAAAGTGGGCAAAGAATTCTTTGACGAGTTTCCCGATCTCTCGCCGGCGGACTATCTGCCGGCGTGGGTAAACCAAGAAAAAAGCCGGCTCAAGGCCGGCTAAAAGTATCTCTAAAGGAGTCTTATCGTGACGAAAAACAACGAGGCGGTCAACGGCGGGATGTACCTGCCGCTGACCAATGTGACGATGGCGAGCAAGGGCCTGGAGCGTGCGATCAACCGCACGCCGGCGTTGCCCGGGCTCGTCTGTCTGTATGGACCGAGCGGCTACGGCAAGACCCAAGCGGCCGCGTACTGTGCGAACAAGTTTCGTGGCGTGTACGTGGAGTGCCGCAGCTTCTTCACCGCAAAATCGTTGATGCTCGCGATCTTGAGCGAGGCCGGCTTGCAGCCGGAGCGCACGCTCGCGGACATGCTCTCGCAAATCGTCGAGGAGCTCGCGCTCTCCAAGCGGCCGCTGATCATCGACGAGGTCGATCACATCGTCGACAACAAAGCGATGCAGGTGTTGCGGGACATTCATGACGCTTGCGGCTGCGCCATCCTGTTGGTGGGTGAAGAGCGGTTTCCGTTCAAGCTCAAAAAGACCGAGCGCTTTCATAATCGCGTCCACGGCTGGTATCACGCACTGCCGGCGACCGCCCAGGATGCGAAGTCGCTCGCGCTGCACTACTGCCGCAATGTGGATGTTGCGGAGGATTTGCTCGCGGCGATCACCAAGGTATCGAAAGCGGTCGCGCGCCGCATCGTGGTGAATCTCGACATGGTGCGGGAGTTCTGCGCTACGCGCGGCATCAACAAGATTGATCTCGCGACCTGGGGTGACCGCGGCTTTTTCGATGGCGAGCCACCGCGGACGGTGCACTGATGGCGCGTAAACCGGTCGATGTCCTCGCAGCCAGCGCGCGCCCCCAGGGGCGCGATGCGATCTGGGCGGCGATCCGTGCCTGCCGCCAATTCACGCTGCTGGATCTAGAGCATCACTGTCGCGCCAACATGAGCACCATCAAGACTTATCTCAACGGGCTCACGGCGGCGGGCTATCTCCAAACCACCTATGACGTCAACGAGGATGGACGGCCCATGCAGCTATGGCGCCTCATGCTCGATACAGGTATTGAAGCGCCGCGCGTAACGAAAACCGGTGAGCCCGTTACGCAAGGCCGCGCGCGCCAGCAAATGTGGCAAACGATGCGCGCGATCAAGGCGTTCACCCATCCTGATCTTGCGTTGTCCGCGAGCACCGAACTTTGCCTCGTCGATATGGACGATTGCAAATCGTATGTGCACGCGCTGGCGCGCGCCGGCTATCTCACCGTGGAACAACGCGGGCGGCCCTATCATCCGGCGCTTTATCGCTTCGTCAAAAACACCGGGCCGAAGGCGCCGCAGATCCAGAAGGTCAAGCAAGTCTGGGATCCGAACTTAAAACAAGTCATGTGGAGTGCGGGAGGTGACAAGTGAGCGCCTGGCTGGACGCGCTCCGCGCGGAATGTGCGCGCACCTCGCAGACGGCGGTCGCCGAACGCATCGGCATGTCGGCGACGGTGATCTGCCAAGTGCTCGGCGGCAAATATCCAGGACGCTTATCCAGCGTCCAAAAACGGGTCGAGGGCGCGCTGATGGCGCAGACCGTGATCTGTCCGGTACTCGGCACCTTACCGCGGCATGAATGCCTCGATCATCAACAACGCAAATTCGCGGCCACCAATGCGCAGCGCGTGGCCCTGTGGCGCGCGTGCCGCTCGGGCTGTCCGCATAGCGAAATCGGGAGAACGTCATGACACGAGTGAATGGCCCCATGCAGGCACTGGTGATGCCGGACCATGCGCGCCTCATCGCGGGCGTGGTGATAGCGCTCGCTGAGCGCGGATTTACGGTGCGTGCGTTCTGGTCCAATCCGCGGCAATTGTTCGTGCAGGTTGAGCATTGCGCATTGTGTGACGCCATCCACGGTCGCGGCGACGCGGCGTGGTATCGCATCGAGCGTACCGAGCGCGGCTCGCTCTATACCTATCGCTGGCAGTTCGAAGGCGTGGCCGTCGAATGGCAACAGCTTAATCCGGAGCTGCACTAATGGAGCGCGTCATTCTCACCGCACAAAGCGCGCTGATGTCGCGTTTGTTTGTTGGGGGCTTCAAGCCCCTGTTGCCGGCGCAGCGCGCCGTTCAAGCGCGCCTCCGCGAGGCGGGCGCGTTCCGCGTCGAGCGCGAACTCGAAACTATTGCGACGCGACGCGCCAACGGCGCCGCCATTGAAACCCTGCATCACCGCCGGTGGCCGCAGTCGAATCACTGTTTCAAACCCGCGGGCGAATGGTCATGAACCTGTGGGTCCTTGCCGGCGCGATGTGGTTCGGCTTTCTGCTTGGTTTTATCACCTGCGCGATCTTCACGACCGGCTCGGATGAAACACCGCCTACTCGCTGAGCTGCAGCGCCATATCGGCGCGGCGCACGGCGTGAGTGCCGAAGCGCTCGCCCATGTGGTCGATGCGCCGGAACGTAAGGTGCGGCAGCTCGTGTCGCAATTGCGCGAGGAAGGTTATGCGGTCTGCGCCCACCCGGCGAATGGGTATTTCATCGCCGCGACGGCCGAGGAATTAGAGGGCTGTTGCGCGTTCCTGCGGAGTCGCGCGCTGCACAGCCTGATGCTTGAATCGAAGCTCCGCAAAGTCCCGCTGGCCGATTTGCTCGGCCAGTTGAGATTGCAAACATAAGGAACTCCTATGCCAGAGCTACCTAAATTTGCCTGGATCGAAGCCTTGACCCGCGTCTATGCGGATCGCTTAAACGTGCTGAATTCTGCAATGCAAGACCTTGAGGATGAACTTCGACTGGTCAAACGTCGACGGCTCAAAAACCTGCGCGATCGAGTGCAGGAAGTGGCGGATGCGAAAGCCGAATTAACCGCCGCCATTGCGTTCGCTCCGGCACTCTTCGAGAAACCGCGCACCCAACAATTCCACGGCATCAAGGTCGGGTTGCAGAAGGGCAAAGGCGCGCTGATCTGGGATGACGATGCCAAGGTCTGTGAGCGCATCGAAAAATATTATGTCGATGAAATCGGGGTGCTCATTAAAACCACCAAAAAGCCGATTAAAGAGGGCCTTGAGAAGCTCTCCGCAGCCGAACTCAAGCGGCTTGGCATAGAGCAAATCAAGGCGGGTGACCAGGTCGTGATCAAGAGCACCATCGGCGATATCGAAAAGCTGGTGGATGCGCTCATTGGCCCCGAGTTAACCGAACTGGCGGAAGTCGGATAGGAGGATTTATGTGGTGTTTTAATCAACAGATGTTGCGCGCCGCGTTATTGAGCTACCGCGACAAACTCATTGCCGAGCACTATTCGCCCGCCATCGTTGAAGCGTGCTGCACGGGCGCGATGGCGTTCCTGTGCTCCGAGGAAGCGCGCAAGCTCCGCGTCCGCGGCGAAGACATCGAAGCGGCGGTGCCGCCAATGGAAGTCGAGGAGCTTGAACTGGAGGAGGTGCCATGCAACGCGATTGGGATCTGATCCGCCTAGTGCTATTGCGACTCGACGAGAAGCCAACCCACCAAGGGGCGATTGGCCGCTCGCGGACGGTCCGATGAAGATTACAACCGCCAACGCAATGCCGACGGCCGTGTGTCCATACTGCGAATCTATACTGCAGTTTGACAATTGGTACGACCTCAAAGACGGCGAGTCGAGGGGATGCCCTAAATGCGAGAAAACTATGCACGTGCTGGACGTGGAGGTCGTGATGTACGTTCGTCTCGCCACCTGTCCCAATGCCGACCGATATCGGCGTTGATGGAACGGATCCCTGACCGCCGCCACGCCGAGCTCGCGAAAATCCACAATCGTGATTGGGAAATTGATGTCATGAGCAGCTTGACGCGCCAATGGGATCGGGAGCAGGATATTCACGTCGCAGTAAGTCCTGCGATCGGGTTTGACAGCTCGGATCACATTGGCGCAAACCGCCATCGCGCGGTTTTTTTGCGCGCGGCCTCCAGACAATGGCGGGCCGTACGGAGCACCTTCGGGTGCGCCGGTTCCAATGTGCCGGTCTGTCAATCCGTGCGGTTCCGCCTCCCGTTTGACAGCGGGAAGCGGTTCGGAACACCGACCACATTGGAGGCAAATATGCCAAATCAATCTCCCGCGCTCGATGCTGTGCGCGATATCGAAACTCATCTCTCCGATCTCTACACCCTGGCCCAAGCGTTCGAAGGGCTACACGACATGCTCGCCGGTGACGGCTCGCTCGCCGACGAAGCCAAGCAGTTTGAACTGCTCCGCAGCGGCGATCTCGCCGCGCTGTTCGCCGTGTTCAGCATGCATACCGAGCACCTCTACGACTTGATCCACGCCCACTTAAGCACCGCCCTTGAGGCAGTGCGCGGAGAATCCCATGCTAATTAACGTCACCATCCAGGGCGTAAGCCCGTTACTCATGAATCGATTCCACGAGGCTGCTCAGGAGAAAGTGAGCGGCGGTACTTCGCTCTCGCTGAACGGCAGCAAAGGCACCCCGCGGGAGCAAGCCGCGCCGAAGATTTACGCCGATGAAAGTTGATTGGATGAGCCAACGCGAGCACGAGCACATCACGCAATGCCGCGCCTGTGGCGCCGACGTGGTGTTCCTGCGCACCAAGAAAATGAAGCTGATGCCGGTCGATGCGGCCACCGTCGCGCACGATGACTATCAATTCGATGACACCAAGCACGTGAGTCATTTCGCCACCTGTCCCCATGCCGACCAATATCGTCGCTGATGGAACGGATCCCCGACCGCCGCCACGCCGAGCTCGCGAAAATCCACATCGCGAAAAAGCAACTCGGCCTTGATGAGCCGACCTATCGCGCCATGCTGTGGACCATCGGCCGCGTCGAGTCGTCCAAGGATTTGGATACACATGGCCGCCAGGCGTTGCTCGATCATCTCAAATCACGTGGTTTTGTCGATCGCGCGCGCCCGAAGCCCAATGAAGATCGCGCCCCGCTCATCTACAAAATCCGCGCGATGCTCCGGGCGGCTGATCGCCCCGACGCCTATGCCGACGGAATAGCCAAGCGCATGTTCGGCTCGGCGCGTTACACCTGGTGCAACCCGGAGCAGCTCCGGAAACTGGTCGCCGCGCTCGCCTATGACGCGAAGCGTCGCGCGAAAGCGACGACCGAATGAAGGGGGCCTGTCCCGATTGCGGCTTCCAAGGGGAGCTGCTCGCGTTCCTGGTCGATGTGGAAGCGCGTCAGGCCATCGGTGAAGCGCTGCGTGTGCCCGCGGAACTCGCGCCGCTCGTAATTCGTTATCTCGGCTTGTTTCGCCCGTCCGAAAAAACTCTATCGCTAAATAAGGCCGCACGACTCTTGCGTGAGCTGTCCGGATTTATCGAAGCCGGTAAAGTTGAGCGCCGTGGCCGCATTTTGTCGCCGCCGCCGTTCGCCTGGCGTGATGCCTTGAATTCAATGCTTGATGCGCGCGACCGACTCACGTTGCCATTAAAGAATCATAACTACCTGATCGAAATTGTCGCCGGCCTCGCGGACAAAGAAGAAGCCGCTGCTGAAACGAAAGTCGAAAAACAACGGCAACGCGGCAGTCATCGCGAAACGACCGCGGCTAGTGCGTCATCGCTGCCGGTCAGCACCACGCCCGTGCTCGCTCGCGAGATATTGAACAAGATTCAATCGGGTCTCAAAGGGCCTTCCAGTGGCGCTTGAGACCGCGCTCGATCTCGATCAATTGCCGGGCAGCGTACGCGAGCTGACGGAATGCATTGGCTTGAACGCGGCGCTGGCACTCGTTGACGCCTATGGCGGCACGCGCGTTTGGATCCCCGAGCAATATCAGCCGCAGCATCCGCTCGCTAAAGTCATTGGTGTCACTGCCGCGAAAACCCTCGTCGGCCGCTATGCGCTCGATCACTTGATGATTCCGAAATGCGCCGCGGCATTGCGCTCGGCGCGCGATCAAGCGGTCCGCGCGCGCTATGACGAGGGCGAAACGGCGCGCACCCTTGCCCGTGCCTATGGGATCACCGAGACTCGCATTTATCAAATCGTCGCGGTGCGCCCGCACGTCGGACAAACTCAACAATCCCTGTTCTAGCGTTCCACGGGGAACGACTATAAGGCTATAGCTTCCTTACCTGATCGCCGCCCGGCTACTGTGCGTCATGCCCGCGCGCGTACTCAATATTGTTGATTACCTCGTCATCCATTGTTCGGCGTCGCCGAACGGGCGCTGGAATACGGCGGCTGACATCGACGCGTGGCACCGCGATCGCGGCTTCGCGCGCGACATGACCGTCGCACCACTCCATGAGCCGACCTTGAAACACATCGGCTATCACTTCGTGATCGGCACTAACGGGGCGCTGTGGAATGGGCGCTCGCTCGCCGAAGCCGGCGCACATGCGATCGGCTTCAATCAACGCTCGATTGGGATCTGCCAAGTCGGCACTGATCGCTTTACCGCAGATCAATGGGCGATGTTACGGCGGCACGTCTGCGCGATGGTGCGCCTGATCGCCGCTAACCGCCGTGATGCCGCCGTGGGTAATAACCCAATCGAACCGGCCGTCGCCTGCGAGATTGCCGAACGGTTGAAGATCCGCCTCGTCGGGCATCGCGATTTGCCGGTGGTGAATAAGACTTGTCCGGGATTCGACGTGTCGACCTGGCTCAGCGGGGGCATGCAACCGCTGCCGGATCACCTGTGCGCGGCGCTACCCCATGCCTGAGCTAAGCGATCTCGCCAAGTTCTCGCCGTGGGGCGCCGCGGCCGACACGCTGTGGAAGCTGCTCGATCGCTTCTTGCCGAATCCGGAGGCTAAGGCGGCGGCGCAGCTAAAGATTTTCGAGATGGAACGCGATGGCGAATTGAAGGCGCTTGATCGCGCGCTGCAGATCACGCTCGGCCAAGTGGAGGTGAACAAAGTCGAGGCCGCGAATCCGAATGTCTTCACCAGTGGGTGGCGGCCGTACATCGGCTGGATCTGCGGCTCGGCCTTAGCGTTCCAGTTCATGCTCGGTCCGCTATTGACCTGGGCCGCCACGCTCTACGGTAAGCCCGTGGAAGTTCCGCGCCTCGATATTGGCGATCTGATGACCGTGCTCGCCGGCATGCTCGGCCTCGCGAAACTGCGGACCGACGAGAAGAAGGCCGGTGTGGCGCGCTAGATGGATGATGCGGATCGTGCGCAAGTCATCATTGAGCAGGAACTCGCCGCGTTACTCGCCATGCTGGCGCCTCAGCCAGCCGCTCCGCCCGTTACAGCACGCGCGTGTCGCGATTGTGGCGGGGATATTCCTGGCGCGCGCTTGCGGGCCCACCCGCCGGCCATGCGCTGCATAACCTGCCAACTCAGCCACGAACAGTATGGAACCTAATTATCTAGTGCTCGATCTCGGTCTCCAATACGTGACCGTGACCGCGACGGCATTGGTCGGGATTTATACGTGGTGGACGAATCGCGGTAAGGCGACCGAAGCCGCGATCAATACGGTGCAGGAAGCGAGTGATCGGCAAATCGAGCAGTTGGCCGGCGATCTCCATCAAGCTAATCAGCGCATCGTCAATTGCGAGCATGAAGTGAGAGAGCGGCTCAAAACCTCCGACTTGAGCCAACTCTACGATCGCCTGAGCGATCTCAATCGGGAAATGGGCGAATTGAAATCGGAGCTCCAAGCCAACCGCCACCAAGTCGGCCTACTGCAAGAATATCTAATGAACGGGAACGCCATCCGCTTATGAAATACTCCACGCTGATCGCAGCGGATCGTCGATTGCAGATCCTGCAATTGCTCGCCCTCTCCGGCGGTTATCGCGCCAACGAATATATTTTGAGCGATGCCTTGCGTGGGTTCGGTTATGAGGTCTCTCAGGACGTGGTGCGTAGCGATCTCGCCTGGCTCGCCGAACAAGGGGTAGCGAGCGCGGAGCAAGTGGCGGGCGTTATGCTCATTACCTTGACGGAGCGCGGCCTCGACGTGCAGGCCGGGCGCGCGCTGATCCCCGGGGTGAAGCGACCCCGGCCGGGCCAATAAGTGGGTCGTAAGTCTTCCATCTCGCAACTTGCGCCCGAAATCCGCGAGGCGGTGGATCGCGCGATCCGCGAAGGGCGCGCATCGGCCGAGCAGATCGTTGAAATCGTGAACGGTATGGGCGCGCAGGTGAGCGCGAGCGCCGTCACGCGTTACGCGCGCACAGCTCGCGAGCAAATGGAGACCTATCGCCGGGCGCAGGAAATCGCCTCGGTGTGGGCCAAGCGTATCGAAGAACAACCGGGCGGCGATGTCGCGCAGTTGAATATTCAGTTGCTGTCGACGCTCGCGTTCAAGGTGCTCTCCGACATCAATAACCGCGAGGCCGAAGATCCCGTCAATCCGATGGAAATGATGTTGCTTGCGAAAGCGCTCGACCACGCTTCAAAAGCCGAACGAACGAACTTAGAGCGCGATTTGCGGATCCGTAAAGAGGTGACGCAAAAGGCCGCCGATGCGGCGACTCAGGTCGCCAAGCGTACCGGGCTCTCGGCCGAAACGGCGGCCGATATCCGGCGCGAGATCCTGGGGGTCGCGGCATGAAATTGACCGAACTGTCCCCGTATTTTATTAAGCTTCAGCCGCGCGGCGACGATCGCTATAGCTGGAATCACGTTGATGAGATAGCAGACGCCGACGGCGTCAGGTTCCTATGCCCGAGATGTTTTACGGCTAACGGCGGCGCGATGGGAACACACGGGATCATCTGTTGGTCGCCCCAAGTGCCGGAACATCTGCAGCCCGGACCTGGACGATGGTCGCTGACGGGCACGGGTATCGACGATCTATCTTTGATTGCGGGTTCGTCGTCCATTCAATTGACTGGCGGCTGTCTATGGCATGGCTTCGTCCGCAATGGCGAAGTGACCGACGCATGACCTTAGATCCTATGCCTTCGCCGCTGCTGTGGTTCTTGAGTGCCGCGCTGTGTTTAGTCACGCATCGAAGCGCCGCCGAGGAGATCGAGTGGCCACAAGATATGCCGCCGCCAAAATTCGATGAGCAGTTGTGGGAAGTGGCCAAGATGTCGGTGAGCGAGCCGGTCGACTCGCCGAAATGCATCCAAATCAAAAAGCACCGCCACGCAATGTTGTGCATTACCGAACTCGAATGGCGACGGCTGCACGAGGGCGACAAGTGAACGGCCGCCATATTGTCTTGAATATCAATGTCCGTAACGTGGCCGAATTCAGGGCTCGCTATTGCCGAAAATCGAAGTTTCAACGATTCATGACCTGGTTATCACGCTTGGTTCGCTTATGACCGGCGTACCGACCAAGCTTCCCTCGACCACGACCGCCGACACTCCGGCGGTTTTGCTTCCTTATCAGCAGCGCTGGATTGCCGACAATGCCAACGTGAAGGTCTGCGAAAAATCACGTCGCACCGGACTGACCTGGGCCGAAGCCTCGGACGATACGATGATCGCCGCGTCGAACCGCCAGGCCGGCGGGCAAAATGTGTGGTACATCGGCTATAGCCTCGACATGGCCAAGGAATTCATCGACGCCTGCGGCATGTGGGCACGCGCCTATCAACGCGCGGCAAGCGAGATTGAGGAAGACGTGCTGCAGGATGAAGACAAACAGATCCGCACCTTCATCATTCGCTTCGATTCAGGCTTCCGGATCACCGCCTTAAGTTCGCGCCCCTCGAATCTGCGCGGCAAGCAAGGCGTCGTCGTGATTGACGAAGCCGCGTTCCACAATGATTTGCCGGAGCTGCTCAAAGCGGCAATGGCGCTGCTGATCTGGGGTGGCAAGGTCCGCATCATCAGCACGCACGATGGCGAGACCAATCCATTCAACGAACTCGTCACCGACTGCCGCGCGGGCAAGCGTCCGTATAGCCTGCACCGCCTCGAATTTCGCGAAGCGGTCGCCGAGGGACTCTATCGGCGCGTCTGTCTGCGCTTGAACAAACCGTGGTCGGCAGCAGAGCAAAGCGCCTGGATTGAAGAGGTCTATGCGTTCTACGGCGACGCGGCGGCGGAAGAGCTGGATGTCGTCCCGTCGAGCGGCGAAGGCACGTTCCTATCGCGCGCGCTCATCGAAACCTGTATGAACGACCTAATCCCAGTCGTGCGCTGGCAGCAGCCAGCGCGATTTGCCGAGCAGCCGCGCCATATTCGCGAGGCCGACGCCGGCGACTTCTGCACGACCTTGGCGCCAGTGTTGGAATCATTACCGACTGCGCTCAGGCATTACTTCGGGAGCGACTTTGCGCGCTCGGGTGACGTGTCGGTGATCTGGGTGCTCTCCGAGATGCCAGGGCTGCGCTACGTCACGCCGTTTGTGATTGAGCTCCGCAATATCCCCTTCGACCAGCAGCGCGAAATCCTGCACTACGTGATCCGCCGGCTGCCGCGCTTCAGCGGCGGCGCGCTCGACGCACGCGGCAATGGCCAATATCTAGCCGAGGCGACGATGCAAGCGTTCGGCGCGCCACGCATCGCGCAAGTGATGCTGTCGCAAGAGTGGTATCGCGAGCATATGCCGCCGTTTAAAGCCGCGTTCGAGGATCGCACGATCGAGATCCCGCGCGATGCGGATGTGATGGCCGACTTGCGCTCGATCAAGAAAGAACGCGGCATCGCCAAAGTCCCCGATAACGCGCGTTATCGCGGCGCGGATGGCTATGATCGCCACGGCGACAGTGCGGTCGCGGCGGCGCTCGCGGTGTTCGCGTTACGCACCATCAAATTCGCGCCGATCGAATTCGAATCCACCGGCCGGCGCGAATCCACCAGCCTGGTCGATCACTTCGCCGTCACGCCACGGCGGACCGAGGTTGGTTTCGGCACGGTCGCCGGCGGCAATAATTTCGCGGGATTCCAATGAATACACCCATCAAAGGCTACCGAACGTTGACCGATGGCGAGATCGTGCGCATCAATCGGATTAAAGAACTCGCGCTGAGAGTAGGCTATCTGGTGCAGGAAGCATTCGATCATCCCGACACCGACAAGCGCTGGGTCTCAATCGCACAGACCGACTTGCAAAAAGGCTTCATGGCCTTGACGCGGGGCGTCGCGAAACCCGATTTCTTCTAGGCCAATCAAGATGACTGACACCCCTGCGAAACCCGACATCCGCGAAATTGCGACGATCGCGAATGGCCGCGACATCACGCGCGGCTTTATCGATGCGCTGGCGTTATTGCCGCCCCAAGACTCGGTGCTGCGCGTCCGCGGCGGCACCTATCAGCTCTATGAGCAGGTGTTGAGCGACGATCAAGTGCAAGCGACGTTCCAGCAACGGCGCTTGGCCTGCACCTCGCGCGAATGGGAAGTGCTGCCCGGGGGAGAGAAGCGCATCGATAAACAGGCCGCCGACTTTGTGCGTGAGCAGCTCACGGCCATTCGCTGGGACAGCGTCACGGACAAGATGCTGTTTGGCGTGTTCTATGGCTACGCGGTCGCCGAAGTGCTGTGGGTGCGCGACGGCGCGACGATTGCGATCGACGCGATCAAGGTCCGCAAGCAACGGCGCTTCGGGTTTAATCCCGCGGGCGAGCTGCGCTTGCTCACGGCGAGCCAGCCGCAAGGCGAAGCCCTGCCGCCCGCCAAGTTCTGGCACTTCTGCGCCGGGGCGGATAATGACGACGAGCCCTATGGTCTCGGCCTCGCGCACTGGCTGTACTGGCCGGTGTTTTTCAAGCGCAACGGACTCAAGTTCTGGCTCATCTTTCTGGACAAGTTCGGCATGCCGACGGCGAAGGGCACCTACGATCCGAATGCCGGGCCGACCGAGCGCGCGCGCCTGTTACAAGCGCTCGCCGCGATTCAGACGGACGCCGGGATCATCGTGCCGGAAGGCATGCAGATCGAGCTGATTGAAGCCGCGCGCTCCGGCACGGTCGACTACAACACCCTCTTGATGCGCATGGATGCGGCGATCTCGAAAGTCGTCCTCGGCCAAACCTTGACCACCGAAGTCGGCCAGGCCGGCGGCAATCGTGCGCTCGGCAGTGTGCATATGGAGGTGCGTCAGGACTTGGTGAAAGCGGATGCGGATCTGGTCTGCGCTTCGTTCAATCAGACGGTCGTGCGCTGGCTAATGCAGTGGAACTACCCCACGGCCGCGCTGCCGCAGGTCTGGCGCATGCTCGAAGAGCCCGAGGACTTAAATCAGCGCGCGGAGCGCGAAGTTAAGGTTGCTTCAATGGGCTTTAAACCCACTTTGCAGCACGTTGTAGAGACCTATGCAGGGGATTGGATTGAGCAGGCCGACGTCGCGCCGGTGCCGGCGGTGCCGCTACCGAACGATCGTTCGCCGCCGCAGTTCGCCGAGGGCGCGCCGCGCGATGCGGCGGATGAATTCGCGGACAACCTGGAAGCGCGGAGTGACGCCGCGCTCAACAAACTGATGGAGCCCTTGAAGCGCTTGGTCCAGTCCGCGAGCTCGCTCCAAGAGATCCGCGATGGCCTCGACACCCTCTACCCCGATATGGACGCGACCGAACTCGCGGGGTTATTTCGCGAAGGGCTCGCCGCCGCGCATTTGGCGGGTCGCTTCGAGGTTGATCAGAAACGATGAAGCGCCGCGCCCGCCTTAACCCGGTTCGCTTAGCCGGATACATCAAGCGACGGCGCGATCTTCAACAAAAAGAATCGAGCCGTCGCTTCTGGCTCAGTTTTCTTGTTCGCTTTGGCCTTCCACCAGCTGTCCCAGCGTCTCCGCCAGATCGCGCAGTGCCGCCGCGCCGTTCGGACGGTTGCTCAGGTCCATAAGGAACGCGAGCCCATGCATTTCGAAGATGAGTTCACCAGGTGTCAGCACTTTCTTGTCGATAAGCACTTTTGCTAATGCTGTCACCGTGACTAGCCCTAAGTGCCCTTGGATCTCTGAACTGTATTCCATCGGTTCCCTCCCGTTGAGATTGAGTGGTGTTAGCGACTCTCAATCTACCAACGGGCTGCGGGACCGGCCATCGGTGATCGCGCATGCCTAACGCCAGTTACGGCTCGCTGCCGTTCCTCGAGCAGATCGCGTTCTTTCGCGATAAGCTCAATCTGCCGACGCGCGCCTGGACCGACCTCTGGGAGGGCATGCACGCTCGCGCCTTCGTCGTCGCCGGCGCGATGAAAAGCGAGCTGCTCGAAGATCTTCGCACGGCGATAGATAAGGTGATCGCCGACGGCGTGACCATCGAGACCTTCCGCAAGGATTTTGATGTACTGGTCGCTAAGCACGGCTGGAGTTACAACGGCGGCCGCGGCTGGCGCACGCGCGTGATCTACGAGACGAATATTCGCACCAGCTATCAAGCGGGCCGCTACAAGCAAATGACCGATCCGGATTTTCTAGCGGCCTATCCGTACTGGCGCTATGTGCATAGCGACTTCGTCGCGCATCCGCGCCCCGAGCATCTGGCGTGGAACGGCTTGGTGCTGCCGCATGATTCGCCGTGGTGGTCCGTACATTATCCGCCGAATGGTTGGGGCTGCCGCTGCCGCATTGTTTCCGAGTCAGAGAAAACGCTCGCCCGCAAAGGATTGACGGTGGGCACTGCGCCGCCTACCCGTTATGTAACGAAGACAGTGGGCATTCGCGGCCCCAGCCCGCGCACGGTACGCGTGCCGGAAGGGATCGATCCCGGCTGGGCTTACAATGTGGGCGAAGCCGCGTGGGGTCGTCCGCTCAGCGAGGCGGCGATGGATGCCGCGCGCGGCCTGGCCGATGAATGGGTGCGGCTCACGCCGGGCACGTGGCAAGAAGCGAATCGGCCCGCCACCATTCCACTCGATGCGCCGCGCGCGCAACTTGGTGAGCGCACCACCGCACGCCCAGCAATGGCCAGCGCGCTGCGCACGGTGCTCGGCGGCGAGGAAAAAGTGTATACCGTGGCCGGCCTGCCGGTGCTCGTGGATGCCGAAACCTTAGCGCAGCACGTCGACCTCGCGCGTGCCGAATACGTGACCTTGATCGATGAGTTATTAACCGATCCGTTCGAGGTCTGGCTCTCATTCGAACAGCACAAGCGCTCCGGCCAGGTGCGCTTGCGCAGCCGCATCGTGAAAGGGATCGATATCGGGCGTGGCCGCACTTTACTGTTCGTCGCGAATGCGGCGGGCGGCATGTTGGAGGCGTGGACGATTTTGCCGACCACAGATGCCAGTTATGTGAATCGGCAGCGTCAAGGGATTTTGCTGAAGGGACGGGAGTAGGGCCCTCACTCCCCACGTTCCGGGGCGGGCAGTCACCAAGGCCCGGTCATAGGGGGACGTCCCGACCAGGGGTAACTCACGCGGAGAGTATAGCGTATGGCCGGCAGTTTCGTTCCCATCACCATCACGATTGATAATGCGCGGATCAATAGCGCGCTCGAACGCCTGGCCCGCGCAATGGGGCCGCGGCTGCCTGTCGCGTTGAACAAAATCGGCCTCGACATGGTGGAGGCGACCAAGCTGCGCTTCCCCACCCAGACCGATCCGGATGGCGCCGCTTGGACGCCGCTGACCGATAAATATCTCCGCTCGAAGCGCAAGCGCGAAAGTCGTAACCCCAACGCCATCCTGGTCCGCGACCGGACCTTACTCGACAGCATCCGGCACCAAACCGGGACCGATGAGGTGAGTTGGGGTACCAATCTCCCGTATGGCGCCACTCACCAGTTCGGCCGTCCGGAGCAGAACCTCCCGGCCCGGCCCTACCTCGGATTGTCGGCGGAGGACGAGCGGACGGTTTTGGACGTGATCCATGACCATTTGGACGCGGCGGTCGAGGGGTGAAAAAAAGGCCGCCCGGAGGCGGCCTGAAACGTAGACGAGAACCCCATTCAGGGGCGACCCGCCACCTACCCTATGGGTAGGGGTAGAAGTCGGCTGTTTTGAAAATTTAAACCGCCTAAATATGCATGAACAGACCCACCCGGCAGTGCTGGTCTCATCGCCCTGGCCGGACTGGCCACAACGGGCACTCCCGGTACTCCATTTTGCCCTTCAGATGTCCCGTAGGGATTGGCGGCTTCGCGGCGACAAAACCGCTGCCGCATTCGGCAATCGATTTGCGATTGCCCCCCATGCACTCGAAACACTTGGCGCGCATTGCCTTCGCGCGGCTCAGTGGTTTCCGTGCCGCCGCTGCCAAGGTCGCATCGTCGTCTAAGACCGCTTCCAGGGCGCTCTTGCGTTTTTCTGCACCGTGGCCATCCGGAGCCAGGTGCTGATATGGTCGAAGATCCCATAAGGGGCACGCATAGGCAGCGCACGAACCAATCTCGTTCTTCACGTTCAGGTCGTGATCTCGCCCTAAGCATTCGAAGCACATCGCGTGAATAGCGAGTTTCAGGCTCGTCGGATCGCGATATGCCTTCTCTAGTGGGTCAAGGATTTCCAGTTCTCCGGTCTCTTTTAGCTCTCGTCGCTTGGCATTTGCGGCGCTGAGGAATCGGAGTTTGCGCTCTTGCACTGATTCGATTGGCTCGGTCTGATCTGGGGTCTCCAATACTTGGGTCATCGTGATTCTCCTGGCATTTGCGGAGTCATGGCACATCTCGATAAGCCGCGCTTAAGTGCGCGTTCACGCATTCGGTCAGCACATCGAGCAGGATCGATAGCTCGTGGCCATCGACGTGTTGCAGGATGTTCTGCGGATCGTCGTTGGGGGACAGCAATTGCGCGACCGCTTCGATTGCGGAGACTGCGTAGAGTGCTTTGTCGAGATGATCTCGGACGGAGGAAAGTTGGTCAGACATGATGGTCTCCTTGGAGGATTACTAGTCCTGCCCCTCAGTGAAGAGGGGCGCCGAGACGCTAGTAAGTCCCACAAAGAAAGACCCGACGGTATTTCGCTTTCGCGTATTGCATTCCCGTCGACGCTCGGCATGGAAACCGGACGCAAAAAAACCGCAAGAATGACGGCCGCGGTTGCCGCTTGGTGAGACGTTACTAGCGTCGGGTCGCAACTTACTCTCGCCGCGCCACGACAGTCAAATGCAGCGCGGCCAAAACATACGCGCGCGCGGGCGAGCCTCGAAGGTAAAATCCTTACACTGCCGCGAATTGCGGCGTAAGATTTAGCTGCGGTCGTGCGTCCCCAATAGCGGAAGCTGAAGCCCTTCAGCTTCCGCCCCTGATCCCCCCTTCCCTACAGTGCGCCCCATGCCAGGCGCACGCATCCAAATCTTCAAGGCGGGAACCCATGTCACCGCGGCCGGTGACGCCCTCACGTTCTCGGCCGCCGATCTCTCACGCACGGCGGCGGCCTACGATCCCGCACTCTCCCAGGCGCCGATTGTCGTCGGCCATCCTAAGTTGGATGCGCCGGCCTATGGCTGGGTGAAGGAGTTGACCTTCACCGACACCCTCAACGCCGAGCCCGACCAAGTCGAGCCGCAATTCGCGGAGCTCGTGCGCGCCGGGCGTTTCAAGAAAGTCTCGGCCGCGTTTTATCCGCCACAACATCCGCGTAATCCCGTGCCCGGCGTCTACTACCTACGCCACGTCGGCTTTCTGGGCGCGCAAGCACCCGCCGTGAAAGGCTTGCGTGATGCGAGCTTCGCCGACGATGAGACTGGCGTCGTCGAAATCGAATTCAGCAATAGCGACGCCTGGAACGTCGCCCGCGTGTTCCGCAGCTTGCGCGAATGGTTGCTGACCAAGTTCAGCACCGAAGACGCCGATCGCGTCGTGCCCGATTACGTGATCCAAGAACTAGACGCCGCCGCGCGCGACGAGACGATGACCGCGGATCTCCCCGCACCGATGTACAGCGAGCGCGGCTCGACCGCCACCCCAACCCCTGATCAGGAGTCTGCCATGACCGCCGAAGAGAAAGCCGCGCTCGCCGCGCGGGAAGCGGCCATCGCCGCCAAAGAAACTGAATTCAGTGAGCGCGAAGCGGCCATTCAGGCGCGCGAAGAAAAAGCGCGGCGCACCGACGCGGTCGAGTTCGCTGAACAGCTCGTGACCGACGGCAAGCTGCTGCCGCTCGATAAAGCCGCGCTAGTCGAATTTATGGTCGACGCGCCGGAAATTGAGTTCACCGAAGGCAGCGCCACGGTCAAGAAGCCGCGCGAGGCGTGGTTCCGTGCTTGGCTCGCGCGCTTGCCGAAGCAAGTGGAGTTCAAAGAATTGACGCGCCTGGCCGAGGCCGGCGCGACCGTCGAATTCGCAGCCCCGCCCGGCTGGTCGGTCGACCAAGGCCGCCTCGCGCTCCATCGCGCCGCGCTGGCTTACCAACACGCACACCCGGCGGTCGGCTATGCCGACGCCATTAAAGCCGTCCGCTAAGCGGCGCGGTTAATCGCGAGGAAGTGTTATGTCACGCAACCATACCCCCACCTTAACCCTGACCGTGGTCGCGACCGGCGTCATTGTCGCCGATCGCTTCATCACCCCGACGGGCGCCCAAGCCGGCGCTGATGCGAACGCCTTGGGCGTGTCGCGCTTCGCCGGCGTCAGCGGTGACAAGCTCACCGTGGATGTGATGGGGACCGCGGTGCTGGAAACCGGCGCCGCCATCACCCTCGGCCAGACCGTCAAGGTCGATGCCACCGGTCGCGCGATCCCGTGGGTGACCGCGGGCGCACGCGTTGGCATCGCGCTCGAAGCGGCCAGCGGCGCCGGCCAATTCATCGAAGTCTTTTTGATCCCGAACGCGGTTTAAGGAGCGTTTATGCCACAGTTAACCTCAGCTCAAGCCCGTGTCATCGATCCGGTATTAACCGAGGTCGCGCGCGGCTATACCAACGGCGACCTGGTGGGCCTGTCGCTCTTCCCGCTGGTGCCCGTCTCCCAGCGCGGCGGCCGCGTGGTGACCTTCCGCAAGGAAGATTTTCGGACCTACAACACCGCCCGCGCGCCTGGCACCGACACCAAGCGCGTGCAATTTGGCTACGACGGCAATCCGTTCGCGCTGGATCAACACTCACTCGAAGGGCAGGTGCCGTTCGAGCACATGCAAGAAGCCGCCACGGTGCCCGGCATCGACATGGCACGTCTGGCGGTGATGAAGACCCAGAACATCATCGCCAATCGGCTCGAGATCGCCCAGGCGACCCTCGCGACCACGGCCGCGAGCTATGCCGCCACCAACAAAGTGACCTTGGCCGGCGCCTCGCAGTGGTCCGATCCGGCGTCGAAGCCGGTCGACGATGTCGAGACCGCGAAGGAAGCGATCCGCAAGCAAGTCGGCCGGCGGCCGAACACCGTCATCCTGGGCGCGGCGGTATTCGCCAAGCTGCGCACGAATCCCCAGATCATCGACCGCATCAAATATACGGGACGCGATGTCGCGACCTTGGAACTGCTCGCGGGACTCTTCGGGGTACAGCGGGTGCTCTCGGGCGACGCCATTTATTTGGATGCGACCGAGACCTTGCAGGACGTATGGGGCAAGTTCGTCGTCGTCGCTTATACCGACATGAGCGGCATCAACGACATGGGCGTGCCGAGTTACGGCTACACCTATCGGCTGCGCGATTACCCGATCGCCGAGCAGCCCTATGAAGACCGCGGCGCGAAATCCTGGATCTATCCGATCACCGATGAGGTCTCGCCGGTGATGGTCGGCGCCGATGCCGGTTATCTGATCTCGGCGGCCATCGCCTAATTTCGGCACTGATTAAACGATTCGGGAGAGCGCAATGACCAAAGCCAAAGACGCGGCCGCGCCGGCCGCCACCGCCTACCAGGTGCGCGAGCCGCTGCGGCTTGACGGCGTCGACTATCAGCCGGGCGACACCATTGAACTGAGCGAGCGACAGGTGGACGTGCTGCGCGATCTCAAAGTCTTGGATCTGCCGCTGCCGCCCATCGATCCCAATCTCGCGTCCTAACCCACCAGTGAATTAGCGTGGATCTCGCCAAGCTCAAGGCTCTCCTCACGCCGCCGCCGTACGACAAATTGTCGAACGGCGAACTCGTGCTCGCGCTCAATGCGCCGACGATCAAGGTGCAGGGGAAAATCGCCAAGGCCAGCCTAATGCAATGGGCGGGCGCTAATCGCGGGTTCACCGCGATGGAAAAAGCCGCCGCACATCCTAATGAGGATGTGCAGAATATTGGCAAGGCCGCCCTGGCCATGTTTGCGGCTTCCGACGTGTCGACCTTCGATACTTCTGATCCGGATAACAGCGTGATGATGCAGACGCTCGTCACGGTCGGGATCCTTTCCGCCGCCGCCGTCACCTCGCTCATGGCGCGCGGCGTCGAAATGGTGACGCCAGCAGCGCAGGCCGGCCTCGGCGTGGTGGAGCTGGGGCACATCGAAGCCATTAAAGGGAAGCAATAATGGCCATCGGCACCAATGACACCATTATCAAGTTTGGCGCGCTCACTGCGATCACCACTGGCACACCGGCGTCCATCAGCTCAGCCGCCTTCTCAGCCGCCTCCGATATCGCCGCGTGGACCAATGCGGATGATGCCCCGCTGGCAAGATTTATTCTCAAGTGCCAATGGGCAACGGCTACCGGCGTCGCCAATAAGTCCGTGATCCTGCACGCGCGCGCAATAAATATTGACTCGACGTTCGACGCCGTTGTCCCCTCCGCTAATCGGCTCGATCAGATCGGGGTCTTCAACGTCTACGCTGCCGCAACCGCCACCGATTATTATTTCGAGTCGACCGAATGCACCTTGCCGCTGCTTAAAACCTCACAGGAGTTCGAGTTCTATTTAGAAAACCAGACTGGCCAAGCGATTAGTTCTAATTGGGCCTTGAAAATAATGCCCTTTACGTTCGGGCCTAAATAATGAGTGTTTCCGTACGGTATCCCCGCGCGCGTACCACGCAACCCACGGGGCCCCTCACGCTCAATCCACGCTATGCGAATTGGTTCGATAGATTCGTTTACGTCACCCCCGGCGGGGGTCTATGGGAGGCGAAAAGCGCATCATGGTCAGGACAGGTTGGTGCCGTGCTCGGTCCTGGCGGGTATGGCGTGGCGGCCCAAGCGGATATCGGATTGTCCGGCTATACCACTACTACGCCGCTCTCTCTGTTTTCGTTGTGCTCACTCGCCACCACGCGCGCCTATCCGGCGGGCGTGCAGTCCAACGGGGGCACGGAGGTCTTGCGGGTCCTGCACGAAAATGCAGCCGCCGAATATTCTATTTTCAACGGGACTTATGTGGGGCTAACGACTACTACCGTTCCTACACCGATCCTAGCGCACGTCGACACATGGGACGGGGCGACGGCGACTAAGCGGATCGGGAATCAAATTACGACAACAGCTTTTGCCGGGCCTTGGAGTGCAGTGCCTGGGAGAATGCGGATCTGCCGGGACGACTACTTAAACGGTTGGACCGGCGCACTCTATCTAGCGGCCATCGCGAACTATTGCTGGTCACCCGCGCAATGCGATCAACTGGTCAATAACCCGTGGTTGATGTTTTCTCAGTATACGCCGCGAATTTATTCGTTTCCGAGTAGCGGCACCTTCATCATCGTCAACGATACCGGCAGCGCGGCCGACGCGACGCCCGCCATCGCAGTCACCCTCGGCCTCAGCGACAGCGGCGCCGGCGTCGACGCCGCGCCAGGCGCCGCGGCCGCGGTGCCGCTCGCCGATACCGCCAACGCCGCCGATCTCGTCGCGGCCATTAGCGCCGCGCTCACATTAACCGACACGGCTGCCGGCGCCGATGCGATCAGCATCCTCACCGATATTCTTTTGTCGGTGACGGACAGCGGCACGGCGACGGAGGTGATTGCTTCGCTGTTGGCCAGCTTGGCGGTGAGCGATGCCGCCACCGGCACGGACGCCATCGCGACTATCAGCGCGACTCTCGCACTCACCGAGGCCGGCACCGGCGCCGACGCGGTGCCCGGTATTTCTGCACTGCTCACACTCCTCGACACCGCGACCGGTGCCGAGGCCCTCAACGTGCTGCAGCAAGTTCTAGTGTCGATCACGGACAGTCTGCTCGGCGCGGACACCATCACGGTAAGTGCCGCCGTCGCCCTCAGCGAGACCGCCACCGGCGTCGACATGCTGCAATCAGTGGCGGCGCTGCTGGCGCTCGCCGACAGCGGCCTCGGCATCGATGTCGCCGCCCGCTTCGATGCGCAAGTGCGCCTGCTCAAGATGACCTTCACCGTGCGCATGCGCCGGATCGCGTTCCGCATGGCGAAACGCACCATGACTTTCAAACTCGCCGCGTGAGGCCCCCATGCAATTAGCCGATCGGCTCATTTATCACACCCGTTGGACGATCCGCCGCTATGCCGACGACGCAGCGTTTCGGCGCGGTGAAAGTTTTAGCGACTCCGTCATCGACGGCAATCTGCTGCTGAATGAAGGGATCGCCGAACTCTGGGACCTCGTCATCAACGCCGGTACTCCGACCAAGTTCGATAACGCGAATGCGCGTCTCGGGGTGGGCGATTCCAGCGCCACCGAGGCGGCGACGCAAACCGATCTGCAGGCGGCCACCAACAAAACGTACAAGGCAATGGCGGCGAGTTATCCGCAACGCGCCGCGCAGACAGTGACTTGGCGCGCGGTGTTCGCGAGCGCGGATGCGAATTACGCGTGGAACGAGTTCACGGTCGACAATGGCGGCACGCCGCTCAAAAACCTGAATCGCAAAGCCAGTGTCCAGGGCACCAAGGCATCAGGCCAAACGTGGACGCTCGATCTCGCGATCACCTTGTCGTAATGCGCCGATGGTCGAGGTCGTCAAGGAACGCACCACCAGCTATCTCACTGTCGACTTTAAAGACAAGGGGGGATTGCCGGCCGCACCCGCGACCGTGCTCTACAACGTGTATTGCATGACCAACGCCCAAGTGCTGCGGGCCGACACGGTCGTCGCGCCGGGCACCAGCATCGAGATCACCTTGAACGCCACCGATAACAGCATAGTGAACGCGACCAACGCCCGCGAGCGGCGGCGCGTGACGCTGAAGGCGAGCTATGGGGCGAATGACGAGCTGAACGATCAGTATGAATACTACGTGCAGAACTTGGAACGCGCGCCATGACCTACGCGACCAAGGAAGACTTGATCGAGCGCTTCGGTGAGGACGAAATCTTGCAACTCACCGACGAGCTCCAGCAGGGCGACGTCGACGATCTGAAACTGACGCGCGCGCTGGCCGACGCCGATGCCGACATCAATGGGTATCTGGCCGGGCGCTATACGCTGCCGCTCGCCAGCACGCCGCCCGTGATTAAACGCCTGGCCTGCGCCATCGCCCGCTATCACCTGTATAACAAAACCGCCCCGGACACGGTGGAGAGTCGCTACAAGGAGGCTATCCGCACCCTCGAAGGGATCGCCAAGGGCATTATTGGCATTGGCCTCGATGCGGTAGGCGTGACGGTCGCGCCGGCGAGCGCGCCGGATTTCAGCGTCGGCGAGCGCGTGTTCTCGGCCGGCACACTGAAAGATTACTGATGCTCGCGAATTATCTGGAAGCCGAGCCAGGACTGATCGCGCGGATCGAGAGCCAAGTGCCCGGCGTGCGCAAAGTGTTCGGCATGGCCGAGCTCGCGAGCATTCGCGATCGCGCGGTGCAATTCGCGCCCTGCGCCTGCGTGGTCTACGACGGTGACACCATCCCCGGTGGCGACGGCGCCCGTGCCGGTAATGGCGCGGCACAAGTGGTGCTGCAGCGCTGGGTGGTGTGGCTCATCGTGCGCAATGTCCGCGATGGCGCCGATGGCGCCGCGGCCCGCGCCGAGGCGGGACCGTTGCTCTCGCTGCTGATCGCCGCGCTCGCGGGCTGGACCCTCTCGGCGAGTTTTCGGCCCCTGCGGCGCACCACCGCGCCGCGGCCCTTGTTCGAACAAGGCGCAATCCATTTCCCGGTGGCGTTTGAGCTGCCTTTAATTACCGCCTAAGAGGTGATTTATGTCGACGTTTGACCGACCGAGTTTTTATTACAGCGGGCAGGGCTTGGTGCACGTCGCGGCGCGCGATGCGGCCGGCAAGCCGAGAGGATTTCTGCCGCTCGGCAATTGCTCGAAAGCCGAACTCACCAGCGACGCGAGCACCTTGGAACACAAGGAGTCGCAATCGGGCAGTCGCGCGACCGATTTGCGCTTGACGACCGATCTTAAAGTGGGACTTTCGCTCACATTAGAGAACCTCTCGTCCGACAATCTCGCCCTCGCGTTTCGCGGCGACAACGCCAAAGTAGCCGGCGCCAGCCTCACTGCGGAAGCCGTGACGCTCTATAACGGCAAGGTCCTCAAGCTGCTGCGGATGAAGGTCTCCGCCGTGGCGCTGAAGCGTGGCGCGACGGTGTTGACGGCCTACGTCAACGACGCCACGCCTTATGATTACAAACTGAACCCCGATACCGGCACGATCCAGATGAACGATGGGGCGATCGTGGCGGTCGCCGCCTTGACCACCGGCGGTACCGTGCCCACCGCGATTACGGTGGGCGCCACCACCAGTGTCACCGTCGCCAACACCGCGGCGGTGGGCGATTACGTGGTGTTCACTGGCTTCGCTGGCGCGGATGCGGCGCTTATCAATGGCAAGGCACTTAAAATCGTCACGGCCTCGGCTACCGTCGTGACCCTGGATCTCAACACCACGGGCAAAACCATCACGCTCGGCACTCCCTTGTCCGCCTTTGATGGGACCGCGCTAAATTGCGATTACACCTTCGCGACGCAATATCGAGTAGACGCGTTCACGCAGTCCGCGCAAGAGCGCACCCTGCTCATCGAGGGCATTAATACGGCCGACGGCAATAATCCGGTGGCCTATACCGTGTTCCGGTTCGTGCCGGATCCGGCGGCGGTGATGTCCATCATCGGCGACGAAAACATCGCGCAGCTCGAACTCAAGGGCTCGGTGCTGTCCGATGCCCTACAGACGAGCGGTTCGAAGTTCTTCCGCGAAGATCTGTTGCGCGGGGTGTAACGGATGGATGATTTAGCGGTGTTATTCCCGGCGCCGGTCACCGTTCACGTCGCTGGTATTCAAGTGAAAGTGCCCGAGTTAATACTCTGTCAACTACCCGCCTTCATGGCGGCTGCTGCGCCATTGTTATCGGCGCTCGATGGCGGAGGGCGGATGAATACCGAGATATTAACCGAGCGTGTCGATGATGTGATCCAGCTCATCGTGATCTGCTGCGGCGTCGAGCGCGCGTGGGTCGAGACGCTGCCGGCGCGGGAGGCGTTAAAGCTCGTCGAGGCGATCATAGAGGTCAACGCCGATTTTTTCATCGTCGCGCTGCCGGCGTTCAGCGCAAAGCTGACAGCGCGCGCGGTGCGCCTGACGGCTGGGCCAGCGCCGTCCAATGGTTAATCGAGCACGGGCACCGCTGGCCGGACATCAAGGGCTACACACTAAGGCAGGTAACGTTGTTCAGTAACGCCGCGATGCGGCTGGCGCGGATGGCCTTGCGAGAGCAATTGCTGACCTCGCGCGTGGCGACCAATGGAGACAAGCGCGCGGTCGAAAAGCTCTTGAAGAGTCTCGAACAGGACGACTAAGAGTTGGCGATCCCTATGCAGGCAGCAAGCCATCCATAGGGACGCACGAAGACCCATGCGAGCGCAAAGCCGACAAACGCATAGGTGAACTGATGCGTGTGTTGCGAGCCGGCGAATGCGGCGAGAAAAAACACTAGCGCTAACTTTCCGCAAAGCGATGCGGTGGTGAGTCGTAAGCCGTTAATTGAGCCCATGATAGGAGCCTAGTCGATGGCTGAGTTGAAAACCAGTATTACGATCAGCGCTAGAGCTGCGCAGGCGTTGACTGAACTCGCCAAGGTCGCGAATGAGTTCAAAAGCCTTGGCGGCGATGCTGCTAAAAGCGGCGCGGCGATTGGGTCCAGTTTCACGCGCGGCGCCTTGGGCGTTAATTCTATATTGCCGGCGCTGACGAGGCTCGCCGGCGCCTTCGTTGGAGTCGGGAGTAAAGCTGGGAAGGCCGGCGAGGACATTAACCGCGGCTTTTCAGTGGCGCGTCGTGGGGTCGAATCGATTTCGAATCAACTGCAACAAGCGCGCCGTCAGTTTATAGGGTTTTTTGCGGCTCAAGCTGGGTTGAGTGGCGCCATTACTCTAGGGCGCAGTGTCTTCAATGTCGCCGCCGAGTTTCAGCAGTTGGGAAATTCGATGCGCGCGGTCACCGGCAGCTCGGATGTTGCGACACGTGAGCTGGCGTTCGTGCGCGCCGAAGCGGAGCGTCTCAATCTGCCTCTGGATGTCGCCACGAGACAGTTTGTTCAGCTCAGTGCTGCCGCGAACGGAACCACGATCTCGGGCGAAGGCGCGCGCAAGGTTTTCACCGCGCTAGCGGAAGCGGGTGTAGTTTTGGGGCTCAATTCTGAGCAGTTGAGCGGTTCGTTCCTCGCGTTGCAGCAGATCATCAGCAAGGGAACGGTCAGCGCTGAGGAACTTCGCGGCCAATTGGGAGAGCGTTTACCCGGCGCATTCCAAATTGCCGCCCGCGCGGTCGGCGTCACCACGGCAGAACTCGGCAAGCTGCTGGCGACGGGTTCATTATCGTCAGATGCCTTTGTCTTGCGTTTCGCTGCACAGCTCAAGAAAGAATTTGGCGCCGGCGTCCCTGCGGCAGTGAAGTCCTCACAAGGCGCGCTGCTGGATTTTCAGAACTCGATCCTTGATCTCAAGCTGGCGATCGCGAATAGCGGATTTCTGGAGGGTGTCACAACGGCATTGCGGTCGCTCGCGACCGATCTGCGGGACCCTAAGATCCTGGCAAATGTCCGCGGTATCGGTGAGTCGCTCGGAAACTTGATCAAGCTGGCCGCGAGCCATGCCAAGGATATTGATCGATTGCTCGGCCTGGTGGCCGGGTTTTCGGTGGGCGGTTCGGTGGGGGATTTCGCGGCAAAATTTGCGCCTAATCCACTGGCGAAGTTGTTGGCGAGCCTCGGCGGACGGGCAGCAGGTGCGGCGGTCGGGGCAATCGCGGCCGACGATCTCATCCAGGTGTCCCCCGAGAAGGCATCCGAAGTGGATAACTTGCGTGAGGCAATTGTCCGGTTGCGAGCCGGGATCCAATCGCTGCGCGAGCAATCGGCAGCCGGCAAAATCGATCCGGCGCATGCGGCGGCCGCGATTGCCGTCCAAGAAGCCGAAATTACGCGTATTCGTCAAAAGTTACCGCAGACCCGCGCAGGGCGTCCTTCGATACCAGATCGGCTGCCCGAAATCGATCTAGAGACTCAACCAAAAAGAAAAGGAAAGACCGACGAAGCTAAGCGCTTAGAGGCGGTGCAAGCCTTAATTGCGAAGAGTCGCGAGCAAGCGGAGACGCTCGGATTCACGGCCCGTGAATTGGCGCTCTATGAACTTGCGCAAATTAAGGTGACCGCCGCCGACAATAAAGCGATCACTGCGGCTAAGGCGCAGATCAACGCTGCATTCAAATTAATCGAAGCGGACGAGGCTCGAAAGCTGTCCAAGGAACGGCAGCTCGAAGCCGAGAAGATGCTCTTTAATGGGATCGAAGAAGAAACCCAAGCATGGCAGCGCCTGGACGAGGCTCGGCAACAAGACGCCGAAAGCATCCGCCAACAAATCGACCCCTTTCGAACCTTGAACCAGGAACTTGATAGGGCGCGTGATCTGGTCGGTAAAAAAGGCGGGATCACACAGGCAGAGTTTATCCAAGTTGCGGCCACTATTCGCGAGCGGATCCAACAGGTCAAAGACGATCTCGATAGCGCTGGGAATGCCTTCGGCGAGTTTGGGGTTCAAGCGGCGCGCAATATTCAGTCCACCCTTTCAGATTTTCTTTTTGACCCGTTTACGGATGGGTTAGCCGGCATGGTGGATAGCTTGCAGCAGACCTTGACACGCATGGCCGCCGATATCGTTGCGGCCCAACTCGGTAAAAAACTATTCGGGGATTTCGATAAATCCGGCAAGGTCGGCGGCTTCGCCAGTACTGCGTTCGATTTCCTGCAATCGGTCTTCAAATTTCACGACGGCGGGATCGTCGGCGCCGGCGGAACGCCGCTCCGCATTCCGGCGCTGGCCTTCGCCGGCGCGCCGCGCTTCCATTCGGGTGGCGTGCTCGGGCTTGGCCCCGGCGATACTCCCGCAGTACTTAAGCTCGGCGAGGAAGTGCTGACGCGCGACGATCCGCGCCATGCCCTGAATGGCGGCGGGATGACGAATGTCACCGTCAATATTCAGACCAAAGACATCGAGAGTTTCCGCGCCTCGCGCGGGCAGTTGGAAGCCGAGCTGCGGCGTGCGGTAGGGCGCGGGGTACGTAACGCATGAGCTTCGTCGACGTGCGCCTGTTTGGCGCCGACATTATTTATGACACGACCGGCGGCGGCTCGTTTAGCACCGAAGTCGTGCCCGTCAAAAGCGGTAAGGAAGTGCGCAACGCCAATTGGCCGCAGAGCCGCTGGCGTGGCGATTTAGGCGAGCGCCTGATCCGTCGATCCGAACTCGATTACCTCAATGAGTTTTTCCACGCCATGCGCGGCCGCGCACATTCGTTTCGCCACAAAGATTGGGCCGACTACCAAGTCACCGTCGCCAAAGGATTGCTCGGCGCCGGGAGTGGTTCCGGTCTTGCCGCCTACCAACTCTATAAACGGTATACCCTCGGCGGCCAGATCACGGATCGCAAGATTCAGAAGCCAGTCGCGGGCACCGCGCAGGTGTTTCGCAACGGTAGTTTGGTGACGGCTGGCGGGGCCGCGGGTAACTATGCGCTCGATACGACGACTGGCATTGTGACGTTCGTGGCCGATGCCTCGGCCGCCGTGACTGGCGTCACGGTTGGCGGCACCACGGTGGTGACGCTTGCCAGCGCGCTCGCCGGGCTTGCCGTTGGCGGCAAATTATTTTTGTCCGGCCTTGGTGGGACGGTGGCCGCGACGTTGAATGGCCTGGCGCATTCGATCGCGGCCATCGCGGCGAATGTGTATACGCTGTCCATCGTCACCACCGGCCTCGCCTACACCTCGGGCGGTACCGGACTTAAATATCCGCAGCCAACTGAGCCCTTGGTATGGGCCGGCGAATTTGATGTTCCGGTGCGCTTCGACGCCGATGAAATCAAAACGCAGTTCCGGGCGATGGACGGCGCCGAGTCGCTGCATTTTCTGTTTTCGTTACCGCTGATTGAAGATCTGCAATGAAGACGATTAGCGGCGGGCTGCTGGCGCATAACCAAGGCACCACCACCACGCACGCGTGGATGTGGAAAATCACGCGACTCGACGGGCTGATTCTGGCGTTCACGTCCTTCAGCGATGATCTCATGCTTAACGGGATCACCTACAAAGCGAATGTTGGCTCCTACACCGCGACCGCCATCCGTTCGACCAGCGATTTAGCGGTCGACAATCTCGATTTAAACGTGCTCTTTAGTTCAGAGGCGATCACCGAAGCGGATCTCCTGTCCTTCAAATATGACTATGCGCAGGTGCAAATCGGCGTGGTGAATTATGCGGATCTCGCGCTCGGGTTTCTGGATCTGCGCGACGGCTATCTAGGCGAAGTCAGTGTCAACGGCGCGCAGTTCACCGCGGAGCTGCGCGGGCTGACGCAATTATTGCAGCAATCGATCGGACGCAAACTCACCAAGCGGTGCTCAGCGGATTTTTGCGATGCGGAGTGTGGGCTTAATCCGGCGACCTTTACGGTCACCGGCACCGTGACGGCCGTCGCGAGCAAAGAACAAATCACGGTCAGCGTGCCGCCATCCCGCGCTGGCGGATTATTAACGTTCACGTCGGGCGCCAATAACGGCGGCAAGATGGAGGTTAAAACGATCGCCGGCGCGGTGCTTAACTTGTATCTCCCCATGCCGTTCGCGATCGCGGTCGGCGATTCATACTCCGCACTCGCGGGCTGCGATCATCTGTTTAGTACCTGCCGCGATGTATATAACAATGTTGTGAACTTTCGCGGCTTCCCGGACATGATGAGTAGCGATCAGGCGTACGCCTACCCCGATGCCCGCTAACCCCGCTCGCGCAGCGCCGACACCGGCGGCAATCATCGCAGCCGCGCGCGGCTATCTCGGGACGCCATTTCATCATCAAGGAAGAGTGCGCGGGGTCGGGGTGGATTGTGCTGGGTTGCTGGTGTGCACCGCGCGCGATTTGGGCGCGACCCCGCTCGACCTGCCGAATTACGATCACGAGCCCGATCCGAAAGTCATCCGGGAATATTTAAACGCACAGATGCAGTTCGTGCGGCCGCAGGAGGCAACGCTCGCTGATGTGCTCCTGATGCAATTCCCGCGGCATCGAGTCGGCTTCGCAACGCACCTCGCGATCCTGACCGATATCGGGATCATCCATGCCTATGCGCCGGCGCGGAAAGTGGTCGAGACCGCGCTTGAGGGGCCGTTCCGTACCGGCATCATGGGGGCCTATCGATGGCGGTTTTAGCGATCTCAGCGCTGGGCGCTGGGATCGGTTCATTCACCGCGCTGGGGGCCTCGACGGGATGGTTGATCGGCTCGTTTATTGGGAATGCGCTGTTCGCGAAAGGCACTACCACCGAAGGGCCGCGGCTGGCGGAGGGCAAGGTGCAGTCGGCGGAAGAGGGCGCCGATCTCCCGACAGTGTTCGGCACGGTGCGCACTGCGGGTACCGTGATCTGGCCGCGCGATAAGCCCTATCGCGAAATTCGCACCAAGAAAAAAGTGGGCGGTAAAGGGTTCGGCGGTAGTTCGAGTCAGGTCACCTACACCTATAGCGCCTCGCTCGCCATCGCGATCTGCAAAGGTCCGATCCAAGGCATCCGTCGGATTTGGGCGGACGGCAAGTTGATCTACTCGAACGCCGCCGGCGATAGCGCCGAGACGCTCTACTACAGCGGGAAAAAGCTCGGCAACATCCGCTTCTATCCGGGCAGTGAAACGCAAACCGCCGATCCCACCATTCAGGCCGCCGTGGGGGCTGCGAATACGCCCGCGTATCGCGGTACGGCTTACGTCGTGTTCACCGATTTCCAGCTCGCCGATTTCTTCAATCACACGCCGAATTTTACGTTCGAGGTGGTCACACTCGGGACGGGCACTGCCCCCTATTTGGTCAATACTTTCGCCGCCTCGATACCTTACGGGGTTTTCGGCAGAAATTTGAATGGCGCGATTGAAGTTGCTTACGGCGCAGTTTCGCCAGATCGCGAAATACGCGAACTCTACGATCTCAACGGCGTGCGGGTCCACCGCGAAACAAATCTAGCGGATCACGTCGCTGGGTGGACGGGCAATCGGGTCACGGGCTTCCCGCGCCTCAGTGCTATATATGTTTCCGGCGGCGGAATTCAGCCCGTCTATTGGGCGCTGGACGGTAAAGTGATCGGGACACAACCAATCACGCCGAAACCGTTCGCCACACTTATGAACAACGAGCCCGGGGTGGCTGGCATTTTCTTGTACGCCGGCGGTTATATTTTCGTCACGAATGGCACCGGACTCGGCGATCAAAAACCTGGCATCCTGCGTTATCCAGTCGACGCTAATTTTATTCCGCAGACGCACCCCGATAAATTTTTAGACTTGGTGGCCGCCGGACTGCTTAACGGCTCGTTCGGCTACAGCGGAAGCGCCGGGATTCTCAGTCTAGGTGATGACGGATTGATTTACGTGACCGCTGATCCGTCAAAAACCATCGGCAATAACGTGCTGGTGTTCGATCTAGATTTCAATTTTGTCACGTCTTATTCAATCCCCACTGGCGATTTACACACTGTCGTCGTGCACGACGGGAAGCTGCTTGGTTACTCGCACATGGGTGTAAGCGACGCCGTGCATTCACCCCATCTCTATGCGCTGAGCGGCGGTGTTGCCACCGACATAGGCTATGTTGCGGCTTATCAGGGCGTGAATGTTTACGAGCTCGTGTCGCTCGGCGGTGGGCTCGCTTTGGCGTCGGGCAAGGGCGTCATTTCAATGATCCCGCCCGTGACGCCGACCGTCACCACAGTCGGCACAGTCGTCAATGCGATCTGCCAAGGCGCCGGACTCGGGGCGGGCCAACTGAATACCAGCGCGCTTACCGATGTGATCGATGGCTACAAAATCCCGCGTCAAATGCCGCGGCGCGATGCCATCGAGCCGTTGCGGCAAGGTTACTTTTTTGACGCCGTCGAATCCTCTGGGGTCTTGAAATTTGTCAAGCGCGGGGGCGCGAGCGTGACACAGTTCACCGCTGACGATCTCGGCGCGGATGGCGATAACAGTAGCGCGCTGTTCAAGACCACTCGCCAACAAGAGACCGAACTCCCGATCGAGGTCAATTTGCAATACTTGGATACTGGCAACGATTATCAACCCGGCAGTCAGCGCACGCGCCGCTTAACTTCACGAAGCAAACAGCAAGTCAGTGTAGATCTCGCGATCTCGATGAGCAGCATCAAAGCCGCGCAAGTGGCCGATGTCTTGATGCGGAATGTCTGGGCGGAGCGCACCCGCTACCAACTGGCGGCAACCCGCCGGCACCTACATTTAGAACCGACCGATATCATCACGCTACCTAACGGCGATTTGGCCCGTATCGTCGCTACTAATTATCACGACTCCGGTCGCCTGGACATTGAGGCAGTCGCCGATTTCCAGGCGCTCTATGCGTCGTCCGCCGTCGGCAATGACGCGAATCAAAATATCCCGCAGACGCTCACTGTGCCGGGTCCTACTAAGCTCGTCGTTCTCGATATCCCCGCACTGCGCGACGCGGATAACGTCCCGGGATTCTATTTGGGGGCGGGTGGCTACTACTCTGGTTGGCGCGGTTGCGAAGTCGGACTTAGCGCGGACAACGGGACGGCCTTCGACAATATCGCGACCATCATTAATGACGCGACGATCGGCTATACCACCACGACCCTCGGCACTTCGTCGCTGCCGCATCAGATCGATTTGTTGAACAGCGTGACGGTAACGCTAACTACGCTAAACACGACGCTTTCAAGTATTTCCGACGCTGCCCTACTGGCGGGTGGCAATCTATGCATCATCGGCGACGAGATATTGCAATTCGGCAGCGCCACCCTGGTCTCCGCCGGCATCTATACGCTGTCGCGATTCTTGCGCGGCAGACTCGGCAGCGAATACGCGCTCGTGCATTCGATGGCCGGCGAACGATTCGTCATGCTCAATAGCACCGAAATATTTTCGATCAATCGCGGGCAAACTGAAACTAACGTGCCGCGCTTGCTGCGGGCCGTAACCTTCGGCGATGCGCTCAGCGAGGCGGACAATGTATCGGTGACGAATACTGGTCGCCGACAACAACCGTGGAGCCCGATCATTCTCGGCGCATCGCCCGTGCGCGCGACCAACGATTGGGTAATTAATTGGGTACGCCGTGGCCGGATCGGCTGGTGGTGGGGTGATTTGATCGATATTGCGCTGGAAGAAGCAACAGAAGCGTATGACGTGGACATTCTCGACGGCGCGGGCGCCACGGTGCGTACGATAGCCGTAACCGTACCGACCGCGACCTATACGGCTGCACAACAAGTGGCGGATTTTCAAGGCTGGCAGAGCGCGATCAATTATCGGGTCGCGCAAAAATCCGCGCTCGTCGGACGGGGCGCCGCGGCCATTGGCGCAGCGGCGGCGCCGCAATTCGGGCCGCTCCGAGAAATTATCCTCGCGCACAATCCGATTTGGTTTAACTACTCCTGGACCTCGACGACCGTTGCCGACGATCTATCGTTGAATAATCTGGACGGGGCCTTCACCGGCACTAAAGCCGTTAACGATGCAGACAGTCCAATCTTGAGCGATACGACGCATCGCGTGTGTAATTTCACCGGCGGCTATGCAACGGTCGGGGATAATGCGGCCCTCGATGCGATCCATGATGTGTCGCTGTTGGTGTGGGCAAAGTGGTCGTACACCACCGCTAACCCGATCATGATCTTGGGCAAGTGGCAATCTGGCCAACAGCAATATTACTTCGGGACGCCCGCCGCTGGCGCCGGACAATTAAATATTACTGTGAGCACCACCAGCGGGCTCTTAGGCTTTACCACCGGTAGCGGATTTAACGATGGTATCTGGCACCAACTGGTTGGCGTGCGGCGCAAAACCGCTCTCGAAATTTATGTCGACGGTGCGCTGCTCTCCGCTCTCGATTGGGGGAATTCACTCTTGAATAATTTAGTCAATTCGACTGCCTCATTATCCGTTGCGGCTTTTGGAGACGGTACCCCAAGTTCCGTGTTCGTGGGACGTATCGGGCCTGCGGCGGTTTTCGACCACGCACTCTCTGCCGCGGCAATCGCCGCCATGCACAAATCAGCGAGGCTGACCTGATGACTATCTTGAATCAACTCTCAAGCGGGCAAACTCAAAAAGAGGTCACGACGAACAACAATTTCCAGGTCGTCTCGATTGCCGGCACTTTCGCACAAAATGTGTCGACGACCAGCGGCCTAACCTGGGGCTTTTTCGGCGGCCAGATCATTGTTGATGGCGTGTTTACGGCGGTTGCTGATGGCACGCTCGCACTGACGGCAAGCGCGACGAATTTCATTGAAGTGACGCGCGCAGGCACCGTGTCAGCGAATACCACTGGCTTTACCGCTGGCCGTATCGCGCTCTATGAAGTCGGCACGAATGCGACGATCATCACGTCGATCACCGATCGTCGTGCACAGCTCTATCAGTTCGCAGGCCGCCCCACCCCGATTTCAGTGACGACCGCCGATGTCACGCTCTCTGCGGCGCAAGCACGCTGTCAGGGCATCGAAACGAGTGGTGCGCTAACCGGTAATCGGAATTTAATCTTGCCAGCTCAGGTGGGGATTTTTTACATCGCCAACGGGTGCACTGGCGCTTTCACATTAACCGCAAAAGCATCAAGCGGAACCGGTGTAATCATCGGGCAGAAGATGCGCCAGGCCATCTATTTCGATGGCACAAATTACCAGCCGTTGATCTCTGATCCCATCGTGCAGAATTTGGCCTATGCGGCTACGGTTACACCGGACGCGTCATTAGGCGAGCGGGTCAATATTGGAGCGCTGACGGCGGCCATAACAATCGGGGCGCCAACCAATCCGACGCTCGGGGCCAAGCTATCATTTACCTTCCTGCAGAATGCCACAGGCGGGTTCGGGATTACCTGGAATGCAGTGTTTAAAAAAGCCGCTGATCCGGCTGCCGGTGGGGCCGCTACTGTGGCTTCCACGGAGTTTCAGTACAACGGCGCGAACTGGGTGCAGCAAGGCGGTGCGCTCGCATGGTTCTAGCACGATATCTGCGCGATTCCCGTCATCCTGAGCCCGTGCCAGCGGCGCAGGATTTGGCCGGAATAGCGGCCCTTTGGAAGCTGCGTTACAACACCCCAGTAGGGGTCGGACATCCGGAGCAATGGCTCTCCGTCTAGCAACGACATTGATGAAGCATTGAGGGCCGATTTAGATGCCTAAAAAGGTCTCAAAAACTGACGTTGCTGCGGCGCGATTACGTGAGAATAGTTGATCGTGAACCAAGTGATCCGTGATCGTGAACCAAGTGTCGCCTTACAATTCTCGACCCACCGCGCCGCCTGGCATCGGTACCGAACGCCTTGAGTTCCGAGCCCTTGCCACCCGCCGCCACGATGAATCGTTTTGAAGCGAGTGAAACCGAAGCGCATCGGCGGCTGGCGGCGTTCGTAACGGACTCGATTTACGACTACGGCGTCGCCCGGGATGTGCTCGCGAGGGAAGGGACGTCTACTTTGTCACCCTATCTACGTTTCGGACTACTCTCGCCACGTAACGCGGTGGTGACCGCGTTACGTGCACTCGGCGCCGCGACCGACGAGGTGGCGCGACAGAGCGCGGAAACCTGGCTGAAGGAACTCGTGTGGCGCGAATTTTACGTGCAGGTGATGTATCACTTCCCGCAGGTGTTACGCCAAGCGTTTAATCCGCGGCTACGCGAAATCGCGTGGCGCGATGATCCAGCGCATCTCGAGGCTTGGCGGTATGGAAAAACGGGTTTCCCAATCGTTGATGCGTGCATGCGTCAACTACTGACCATCGGTTGGATGCACAATCGTGGGCGCATGATTGCGGCCTCGTTCCTGGTCAAAGATTTACTGATTGATTGGCGCGAGGGCGAGGCCTGGTTCATGCAGCGCCTCATTGATGGGGATCCCGCCGCGAACAACGGTGGCTGGCAGTGGACCGCCGGCGTCGGCACGGATGCCGCACCGTACTTCCGGATCTTCAATCCCGTGACACAGGGCCAGAAGTTCGATCCGGAAGGGACCTTTATTCGACGCTACGTGCCGGAACTAGCTAAGCTCCCGACGGAGCATATCCACACGCCATGGCGAATGACGGCACTTGAGCAAACGATGCAGGGTGTGCAAATCGGTGACACTTACCCCGCACCCATCGTCGACCGTGCACAACTCAAAGAACGGACGCTCGCAGCTTATCGCGGAAAGCGGGACGGCTAGTGGGAATTTCCTTTGTCGCGCGGCTTGCGGTTATTACATCCGCTTCGCGGTATTGCGATCGGTACCACAACAGGGTAGGCCCACTATCCGACGTTCGTAGAACCTCTGGCAACGACGATTCCTGGATCTATGCCTTCGATGCGCGAAACATCGGCGAAAAACTGCCGCCGAAGAAGCTCCGCCCCCGGGATTTTCGCTCGCGAACGGCTGCGCTCGAAGCGCGGAAAAAAGTGGCGATGAATTTATGGGTCCCGCCGGTGTCACGCACCGGTGATCGCAAGGTCACACGGGCAGAGGTGGCGCGACACAATACCTTCGAAGAATGCTGGATCATTATCCGCGGCAAGGTCTACGACTTCACCGAATGGAAAGATCGCCACCCGGGTGGGCCTTTCGTGGCCCGCATGCACGCCGGTAAAGATGCCATCGCAGAGTTTGGCGACTATCACGGCAAACTAGCCGAAAAACACCTGGCGCATTTCTGTGCCGGCGATCTCGTGGAAGAGTCTTGACCACCAAGGAGTACACCGCATGGCCCACCTGCTTTACATAGAATCGTCCCCGCGCAAGCAACGATCGGCATCCATCGAGGTCGCGCAAGCCTTCCTCGAGACCTATCGCGCCGCGCACTCAAGTGACACGATCGATACGTTGGATGTCTGGCACACCCCGCTACCAGAATTTGACGGCGAGACCTTGGATGCGAAGTACGCAGGGATCGCTGGCGTACCGCTGAGCCCAACGCAAGAACAGGCATGGCGCACGATCCGCGCGCTTGCCGCGCGGATTCAGCGCGCTGACAAATTAGTCATTAGCGTGCCGATGTGGAACTACACGATTCCGTACAAGCTCAAGCATTTCATCGACTGTGTCACCCAGAAGGATCTGCTGTTTACTTTTGACGAGAACGGTCTCAATGGACTCCTGACCCATCGCAAAGCGGCGATCATTTACGCGCGCGGCGTGGAGTACAACGCAGCCGGCCTTGCACCGGAAATCTGGGATCTGCAACGACAGTACCTGGAACTTTGGTTGCGGGCGATCGGGGTTACTGACGTTGCGACGATCCTGGTCGAGAAAACTTTACTCGGACCGGACATGGATAGTGCGGCACGTGATGCGGCAAAGAAGAAAGCGCATGCGGTGGCGATAACGTTCTGAATGGCGCACTCGTTGCGCGACATCGGCAACCGGGTGAGTTTCAACTAGCGTGTACACGCGTGTCTCGGGCCGATGACGAGCATAGTTGCCCGCGCACAGCCCCGCACTGGAGGGTCCTTGCGATCCGATCCGCCGCTAGTGGCAGGCGCACCAACGTTGCCAGAGGGCGCGATACGCCGCTTCTAAATCACGCGTAAACGCCGGGGCCGCAAGCAGCGGCGACGTCGTCAGTTGCCTCCGCAATTGCGCACGCACACGAGCAAGAGTTTCCAACTCACGACTCGCCTTGACACAGATATCCTGATAGGCGGTGACATCGGCTGCCGCATAGCCGGTGAGATTAACCGTACTTAGGATGCTGTAGCTCGCGCGCGAAAGGAACGTGTCACCCACCAAGGCCACCACCGGCAGCCCCATCCACAACGCGTCACAGGTCGTGGTCCCGCCGTTACACGGAAACGGATCGAGCGCGATATCGACCTCACTGAAAAGATCAAGATATT
>JACPPA010000057.1 GCA_016191285.1 Gammaproteobacteria bacterium | reverse complement strand
GGCGCTTAGGTGTTTTAGGCATTGGCAAATCATGCCAGATTTATCCTTACCTCAAATATGCAGCGAACCCTATGAAAATAGGCTTTACAACTTGAGCATCTACTCATTTTTACCCACACTCAAACCGGAAGAGCCAATTTAACTTTCGAAGACTACGTACTTGCACGAACTTCTATCGTTAGTCATTGCACGGATACTGATTATTTCCATTGGCTCGGCCCACGCCATCGCGGCTTATTTCTATTTCAGCAAGGAGCGCGGCGCCGCCGCATGGGCCGCGACATGGGTCTTGTTCTCGGCGGTCTGCGCCGGGCTGGTCGGTTGGTATCCCTGGTTGACCGGGAGCGTCTTCCTCGTCGCCGTCGCGTGGTGGACGAGATGGTGGCTAGCAATTCCCGCGTTGGCCGACAGGCACTGGATACCGGAAGACATGCGGCAGGCAACGGGCGAGTTCGTGGACGAACGGCTGACAGTTTGCAACGTACGCAACTTCGCGTGGCAGGGTCGGCACGAATTCACGGCACGCTGGGAGACTCGTGTCTACAATCTCCGCGCTCTATCGGCAGTCGACCTATTCGCGTGTACCTGGGGCAATCCGAACATCGCGCATTTCATCGTGAGCTTCGTGTTCGAAGACGTGCCACCGCTGGCGTTTTCAATCGAGACCCGGCGTGAGACAAACGAGAAATGGTCGATGCTTGCCGGATTCATGAAATCCTATGAGCTGATCACCATCGCAGCCGACGAACGTGACGTAATAAGGGTGCGCACAAACGTTCGACATGAAATCGTCAAGCGTTATCGCCTCGCTTCCACTCCGCAAATGCGCCGAAACCTTCTCACCTATTATGTTGACGAGTTGAATGCTCTTGCGGCGCGGCCGCGCTTTTACAATACCCTGTTTCGTAACTGTACGACGGAGGTTATACGAATTTTGCGCGCAGCCGACCGTCCGATTCCGCTCAATTGGCGCTTGCTTATCTCAGGTCACGCGCCCGAGTATCTGTACCGCCATGGCTTGGTCGATACCCACGTTCCGTTTAGAAACCTCGAAGCCACTGCCGACATCGGTGCCCAAGCTCACGATGCAAATGCTTTTACCGATTTCTCCGACCGCATTCGTCGCAACCAACGATTCAAAAGCGACTAGCGACGACATCCGGTGCAACTAAATAGAGTTGTCGTCGTAGCGTCCGACCCTGCACCCGTCATGCCGGTGCACGCCGGAATCCAAAGGGCCTCAGAGCACGCCCACCGTCATTCCGGCGAATGCCGGGATGACGGCGTGAGAACCGCGCCGCGCTCGCTACCCCCAACACCAGCGCGACAACGCCATCGAGTGTTTACCCGGCCTGTTACGCCGGAATGACGACAAGTAAACTCTGGCGCACTTCGGGTGGTCGGTATTTCCAGTTCGTTATTTAGGGAACCGCTGAATAAGTCCCTCCTGGACTGTTACTCGCCTCATCCTGAGGCTCGCCCTAGCGGGCCGCACGAGGTGCGTTCAAAATCGCGCGGGGCGATTTTGTCAGAGTAAGCACCTCCCTGTGCCTTAAGGAATCTCTGTCTTTTGCAGAGATTCCTTAGCGAAATGGGGAAACAGCCTGGCCATCCGGCATCATCGATAATCAGGATGGAACTTTTGAGGCGCTGACGACGACAACAATGATGTGAGAAGCTTCGGTGGCGCATTTGACGGCGTCATCCTTACAGCGCTCACGGCCAGCGCGACAAGGTCCGGTCGGTCGAGATGAATCTGATGGCCGGCGCCGGTGGCAAGCCAGTGGTCGGAGCGGATGGAGAGCGCAGTCAAATGCTGTTGCATCACATACCAGATCTTCTCGCTCACCGCACCGCCGGCATTGGTACCGAAGACACGGCGCGTGCGGCTGACCACGATGACTGGCACGTCGAGGGGCGTTGTCGGCACCCGTTGCAGCGCACGGCCAGCGGCGGCAAAGTTGTCGAGTTCGGAAGCATGAGTGAGACGCGCCTTCGGCAACATCATCAGCTGCAGCGCAGCCGTTGCTTGCGCCGCCGGATAATGGATGGATAGTCGCGGCATGGCGACCATGTCGTGTCTAACGCCCGGGAGTGCGAGCGCAGGCAGGCGTTCAAATTGTTCCGGCGACGAGGCATCGAGCAACACCAAACCCGCCACCTCGTCACGGTAGCGGCGCGCATACCAACTCGCCACGAATCCGCCATAAGAATGCGCGACCAACAGATAGGGGGCGGATTCGCCAGCGGCATGTAACAGCGTGTGGAGTTCGATGGCGCTCTGGCGCGCAGTGCGCGGCAAGGGTCCAAGCTCGCTCCAACCATAGCCGGCGCGGTCATAGGCGCAAACCCTGAACCCTGAGGCCAGACGTTTTTGCACCTCGTCCCATTCGAGCGAGAAACCGCCGAGCCCGGATTCGAAGACCACGGTTGGCCCGCCGTTCCCGACACAATAAAGATGCAAGCGATGCGCGCCGACTGAAACCAGGCGTCCAGGATAGCTCTCGAGTATCGATGCGTCGTCAGCGCGTGTGGCGATGGAAACAGCGACGGCCCATAGCAAAATGACGCTATATACGATGGCCGTCTTGCGCCGCTTAACCCCGACCCGGTCGCGACCGGCGTCCGCACTGCACATGCCCTCCCGCGCGTGTCCCCGGATCGGCGAGCCACCCATGGCGGTTCTCCTACGGCAAGCGAATTACTCAAAAAATTAAGCATAAACAATGCCAGAGTGACCCCAAAGCTCTCGACCCAATCTTTCAACGGTTTAGCGTGATGCTGTGACATGGAACCGGGTGTGTCGAGCATTTGCTGGGGCACGGGAACGCCAGTCAGGCGCGTACATAGTGCAGTGCAGTGAATTTATTGAGGTCGAGTTAGCGTCCAGTGAGGGTGAGCAGAATGTCGGCATACCAAGCGCAGTTCAACCCGAGTGCCTCGTCGAGATCGTGGTCGCGGGAGCCCGCATCGAGGCGTGCGGAGTGCACGCCGAGCAGCATCCAAGGTAGGTAGCCCAGCCCCAAATCCGGTCCGGATACCCGCATGACGACCGGCGCGCCACTCGTGCCGCGGTGAGTCCGCGCATCGGTAAGGAAGTAACCTTCGCCCCGAAAGCGCAAGCCGAACGAAGACGCGACGACCGCGTGACGTACCACCGGCATATGGTGCAAGGTGTCGTGGAAGCCGAGCGGAAAGCCTACCACCAAAAGTGAACTGCCGACCTCAACGTGATCGAGTGACGTGTGCAAATGCTTAGGCGTAAACGCGCGGTACACCGTCGTCGCAGGCAGCGCGGCGCGTTCCAATTCGATCACGGCCACGTCAATTTCTCCGGCGTTATCCTGACCCTGGCGCCAGACGCTCTTGCCGTCGCGGTACAGGGGAATCGAGAACCCAGTGGAATGGGCCAAGTTGTCCGGATCGATGTGCAATTCGATCTCGATCCGATCCGGGAAGTGCTTGGTCGGCTCATCGATCATCACATGCCGGCTGGTCACCAGGAACAACCGTTCGTCGCGTTCGAAAAAAAAGCTGCTCGCATTGGTCAACGGCCGCTGCCGCTCGAAAGTTAAGAGGCGCGCCGCGGTTAGGAGCAAGGATTCAATCATGGTTCAATCATAGGGATTTCATCAGTCGACGGCGATTGGGTCTAGCCACTCCGGCGGCTGATCTCGACTACACTCAGATTAATTCCTCGACGCCAGTGCCGCGGTGTCGAAGCCGAAGCGGGCGAATGTTCACAGGCCGCGCCCGCGTCCGGCGGTTGGTCCGGTCACGGATCTTGCAGGAGTCAGCGCACTATTAGCACCTTATCATTGCCATGAACCTCGATTTCAGCACCTATCGTTCGGGCGACTACTACGATGAACTCATCGATGTAGAGGGCGTGCCGCGGCCATGGGCCAGGACGTTAGTCGAACACCTCTCCAGCCTTGATGGTGCAGAACTGAATCGCCGCCGCGCGGCGGTGGATGCCGCCATTATCACCATGGGCATTACTTTCACGGTCTACAGCGACGGCTCCAACATCGATCGGGCATGGCCCTTGGACATCATCCCACGGATCATGCCGAAGGAAGAGTGGCGCCACATCGAAGCCGGACTGAAACAACGACTCACCGCGCTGAATTTGTTTATTAGCGACCTCTATAACGCCCAATCGATCATCAAGGACGGCGTGTTTCCGGCGGAGATCATCGCGGGATCCAAAAACTTTCGTCCCCAGTGCGTCGGCCACATGCCCCGTTTTGGCGTGTGGGCCCATATTTGTGGAACCGACTTGGTGCGTGATCGCGACGGGACCGTCTACGTGCTCGAGGACAACCTCCGTGTGCCGTCGGGCGTTTCTTACATGCTTGAAAACCGGATGCTGATGAAGCGGGTGTTTCCCGAACTGTTCAAACTCTGCGACATCCTGCCGGTGGACGACTACACGACGCGCTTGTTCGACACGCTCGCGGCGCTTTCGCCCCGCCCGGGTGAGCGACCCGTGATCGCGGTACTAACACCCGGCATCTACAACTCCGCCTATTTCGAACACAGCTATCTCGCGCAGCAAATGGGTGCGGTCCTCGTCGAAGGGCCGGATCTGATGGTCGCCGCCGACGACTGCGTTTACATGAAGACCATCGACGGCCTGCGCCGCATCGATGTGATCTACCGGCGCGTCGACGACGATTTTCTCGATCCGGAAACGTTCCGTGCTGACTCGGCGCTTGGCGTGCGTGGTTTACTCCGCGCATGGCGGCGCGGCAATGTCGGCATCGCGAACGCGCCCGGTGCGGGAGTCGCGGACGACAAGGTTGTCTACACGTTTGTACCGAAAATCATTCGCTACTATTTGGGCGAGGATCCCATTATTCCGAACGTGCCGAGCTACCTCTGTATCGATGCCGATGATCGGAGCTTCGTGCTCGCCAATCTCGACCGGTTGGTGGTCAAGCCGGCCAATGAATCGGGCGGCTACGGGATGCTGATCGGCCCGCGCGCCAGCGCCGCTGAACGTGCGGAATACCGACAACGCATTCAGGCCGACCCGCGCAATTACATGGCGCAGCCTATGCTGATGCTTTCCACGGCGCCGACGCTCGCGGGCGATGGCGTGGGGCCGCGGCATCTGGATCTGCGCCCGTTCGTGCTCCAATCGGACTCACTTTATGTGACGACCGGCGGCCTGACGCGCGTCGCGATGCGCGAGGGCTCGCTGGTGGTCAATTCCTCGCAGGGGGGCGGTAGTAAGGATACCTGGATAGTGGAGGCTCAATGATGTTGGTGCTCTCGCGGGTTGCTGAAAGTCTGTATTGGATGACGCGCTATCTCGAACGGGCCGAGAATACCGCGCGCCTAATCAACGCGACGACGCAGGTGTTACTCGATCTGCCGCGCGGCGCATCTTTCGGCTGGGATGTATTGCTCAAGGTCGCCGGCTTGGATCGGCTGTTTGAGGACGAGTATTCGGAGCAGGACGAGGCCAACATCATGCGCTTCCTGGTAACCGACGAGCGCAATCCAAGCTCCATCGTCTCGTGTATTTGCGTCGCGCGCGAGAACTGCCGCACTTTGCGCGAAGCGGTGCCGAGCCTGGCCTGGGAACGAATCAACAGCCTGTATCTGTTCGTCAACAGCCGCGCGGCACAGGCGGGCGAACGCACGCGCCGCTACGGCATTCTCGAAGAAATCATCGAACGCCTGCAGGCTGTGATCGGGCTGCTGGGAGATTGCATGAGCCACGACGTTGCCTACCAATTCATCAAGCTCGGGCGCTACATCGAGCGTGCCGACATGACCACGCGCATTGTCGATATCCACGCCGCGGTACTGGTCCCGCGCCAGCAGGTCCCCGAAGATCCGACTATCGGCCTGCTGTGGATGGGTGTGCTCAAGTCCTTGAACGCATACCAGAGTTATCGGCGTCACGTGTCCGTCCATGTGCGTACAGCGGACGTCGTCAATTACCTGCTTAAAGATCCGCATTTTCCCCGCACCGTGCAGCACTGCCTCGATGAAATCGAGGCGTGCCTGGCAGCGCTTCCGCACAACATGGCGCCGCTCAAGTTACTGCGCATCGCACAGCGTCGGCTGGATGCGATGCCGATCGAAATCCTCGCCCCCGCGTTGCGGCACGAATACCTCGATGCGGTGCAGTCCGATCTCGCCGCGATCCACGCCGAAATCGCCGCCGAATATTTTCAGTTGTATGAACAACCCGACGCGCCGCAGGCCGCGGCGACTGCGTGATCGGCGTCTTGCCGCCGCGCGCGGCTCAACCCGAGGAACTTCGTCTGTGTCGATTCACGTCGCGCTAAATCACGTCACGCATTACCGTTATGACCGCCCGGTCGACCTCGGCCCGCAAGTCGTGCGATTGCGTCCCGCGCCGCACAGCCGCACGCGGATCCTCAGCTATTCGATGCGCGTGGATCCGCACCAATATTTTATCAACTGGCAGCAGGACCCACAGTCGAACTATCTCGCGCGCCTGGTGTTTCCAGATCAGACCCGCGAATTGCGCATCGAAATTGACTTGGTCGCGGAAATGGCGGTGCATAATCCGTTCGATTTCTTTCTCGAACCCGAGGCCGAGCAATATCCCTTCGCTTACTCCCCGGAACAGGCACGCGAACTCGCGCCCTACCTGGTTAAACTGCCGAGCACGCCGAAGTTTGCCGCGTATCTCGCCGACGTGCCGCGCGCGCCGGCTCAGACCACTAATTTCCTCGTCGCGCTCAACCAACGCCTGCAGCGCGACGTCACCTATTTGATTCGCCTGGAACCCGGCGTGCAAACGCCGGAGATCACGCTGACGAACCAGTCGGGATCGTGTCGCGACACCGGCTGGCTGCTGGTGCAATTGCTGCGACATCTTGGTCTCGCGGCACGTTTCGTGTCCGGGTATCTGATCCAGCTCACGCCCGATGTCAAAGCACTCGACGGGCCGTCCGGACCCACCGCCGATTTCACCGATCTGCACGCGTGGTGCGAAGTCTATCTGCCGGGCGCCGGTTGGATCGGGCTCGATCCAACCTCCGGACTGCTGGCGGGCGAGGGACATATTCCACTCGCGTGTTCACCAGAGCCGTCGTCCGCTGCCCCGATCACGGGCGCGGTCGACGACTGCGAAGTCAGCTTCGAACATCACATGAAAGTCGAGCGTGTGTGGGAGGCGCCGCGCGTGACCAAACCGTATACCGAGGCACAATGGCTCGACATCGAAACGTTGGGCCGCCGCATCGATGCCGATCTGGCCGCGCGCGACGTCAGGCTTACGCAAGGCGGCGAGCCGACTTTCGTCGCGGTGGACGACCGCGACACTGCCGAGTGGAACACCGAAGCCATAGGGCCGCGCAAGAAGACCCTCGCCGCCAAGCTACTAGCGCGGCTCAAAGCGCACTACGCACCGCAGGGACTGCTGCATTACGGTCAGGGGAAATGGTATCCGGGCGAACCCCTGCCGCGCTGGTCGCTTAACGCGTTCTGGCGAGCCGACGGCGAGCCATTGTGGTCTGATCCCACCCTGTTCGCGCAGGAACACATTGACTATGGAGTCACCGGAGCGCAGGCGCACGCGCTGCTTGACGCGGTGGCCAGCCGTCTTGGTCTCGCAACGACGCACATCTTTCCCGCGTACGAAGACGTGTGGCATTACCTCTGGCGCGAACGCCGCCTGCCGTCCAATCTGGATCCGTTCGATGCGCGCCTCGACGATCCGTTGGAACGCGAGCGCTTGTGCAAATTATTTTCCCAAGGCCTCGACACCGTGGTCGGTTATGTGTTGCCCGTAAAAAAAGCAGACGACACGACGTGCTGGCGAAGCGGCCCCTGGTTCCTACGCGCCGAACGCTGCTATCTGCTACCCGGCGACTCGCCGCTCGGCTATCGGCTGCCGCTCGATTCGCAACCCTGGGTGGCACCGGGCGACTACCCGTGGCTGCATCATCCCGACCTCAACCAGTCGTTTCGTGCGTTGCCGAGTCATGCGACCTTTAGCCAATGGATCTTCGACCCACAGAACGCCAACAACGATGCTCGGCAGTCCGTGCACGCACGCACCCCCGACCAGCGTCCTGCCGCCTTAGAGTCGGCCAGCTGGATCACGCGCACCGCGCTGTGTGCGGAACCGCGCGCCGGCCGCCTGCATGTATTTCTACCGCCAACCTCCAAGCTCGAAGATTATTTGGAACTCGTCGCCGCGATCGAAGCGGTCGCGCAATCCATGCAATTGCCGGTGATACTCGAAGGTTACGAGCCGCCGCGTGACCCGCGGCTGGTGCAGTTGCGCGTCACGCCGGATCCCGGGGTGATCGAGGTGAACATCCAGCCTGCACGCAACTGGGATCAGCTGGTCGAACAGACGACTTTTCTCTACGACGCCGCGCACCACACGCGTCTGTCGACCGAAAAATTCATGCTGGATGGCCGCCACACGGGCACCGGCGGCGGTAATCATTTCGTACTGGGCGGGGCAACGCCGGCCGATTCACCTTTTTTACGTCGCCCCGATCTGCTGGCGAGCATGATCGCCTACTGGCACAACCATCCCGCGCTGTCGTATTTGTTTTCGGGACTGTTCATCGGGCCCACAAGCCAGGCGCCGCGCGTGGACGAAGCGCGCAACGATTCGGTGTACGAACTCGAAATCGCGTTCGGCGAAATGCAGCGCTTACAGGCGGACGGACGCCTTGGCGCGCAGCCCTGGCAGGTCGATCGCATGCTGCGCAACCTGCTGATCGACGTTACCGGCAACACCCACCGCGCCGAATTCTGCATCGACAAGCTCTATTCCCCCGACAGTGCGACGGGTCGGCTCGGGCTGCTGGAAATGCGTGCATTCGAGATGCCGCCGCACGCGCACATGAGCCTCGCGCAGCAACTGCTGATGCGCGCGCTGGTCGCACGCTTCTGGCAGCATCCCTATCGGCCGCGCAAACTCACGCGCTGGGGGACGGCACTGCACGATCGGTTTATGTTGCCGCATTACGTGTGGAGCGATCTGTGCGACGTGATCGAGGACACCAACGACTTCGGCTACTCATTGCAATCCGCGTGGTTCGCCCCGCATCTTGAGTTCCGCTTTCCGAAACTCGGTGATTTCGCCGCCAACAATGTGCAGATCGAACTGCGCGCGGCACTCGAACCGTGGCACGTCCTCGGCGAAGAGGGCGCGGCCGGCGGCGCGGTGCGTTACGTCGATTCATCGGTGGAGCGCCTGCAGGTCAAGGTCAATGGACTCATCGGCGAGCGCCACCTCGTGACTTGCAACGGCCGCCCGCTGCCGCTGCAGCCGACCGGCAACATCGGCGAGTTCGTGGCGGGCGTGCGCTATCGCGCCTGGTCCCCCGAATCCAGCCTGCATCCAACGGTTGGCATTCACGCGCCGCTCACATTCGACCTCATCGACACCTGGATGAGCCGTTCGCTGGGTGGCTGTCAGTATCATGTGGCGCATCCCGGCGGCCGCAGTTATGACACGTTTCCGGTCAATGCTTACGAAGCCGAAGCGCGCCGACTCGCACGCTTTTTTCGTCTTGGTCACACCCCAGGCAAGATGAACCTCATCGATGAACCGCGCAATCCGGACTTTCCGTTTACTTTGGACTTGCGCCGGTGTTAGGCATAATGGCCGGGAGCAGCCGGCGCCACGAGCCGCACGGCGCCGCCGATACCGCACCGAGTTCGATTTTGAAAGATCTGCTGGCAACCTATCCCGCTGCACAAGGTCGTTTCGACGAATTGTTCGAAGCTCCCGCGAAGCTACGGCCGCACTGGGCGCAGGTGATGTCGGAATTGACCGCGACCCCCGCGACCGACGTACGCGAGAGACTGGCGGCGGCCGAGCGCCAAATCCGCGATAGCGGCGTCACCTATAACGTCTACGCCGATCCTCAGGGGCTCGATCGCCCCTGGCACCTCGATGTGCTTCCTCTCATCATCGCACCGGATGAATGGCGCGAAATCGAGGCCGGCATCATCCAGCGCGCGCAGCTGTTCAACCAGGTGCTAATCGATATTTACGGCAGCCAGTCGCTGTTGAAGCAGGGCCTCCTACCGCCCTCGCTGATCTTCGCGCAGAGCGGATTTCTACGACCCGCCTGCCGCATGAATATCCCCGGCGGCGTACATCTACACGTGTATGCCGCCGATCTTGCGCGTTCGCCCGACGGCCGTTGGTGGGTGATGGCCGACCGCACGCAAGCCCCGTCAGGCGCCGGCTACGCGCTCGAAAACCGGCTCATCGTATCGCGCGCATTCCCCGCGTTATATCGCGAACTGGGCGTGCAACATGTCGCGCGCTTTTTTGCGACCATGCGCGATTCGCTGATGCATTTTGCGCCGAAGGGCGACGGCCCGACCTTGACGGTGCTCCTCACCCCAGGCCCTTACAACGAAACCTATTTCGAGCACGCGCTACTGGCGCGTTATCTTGGCTTCCCGCTCGTCGAGGGTGGGGACTTGACCGTACGCGACGGCTGCATCTGGCTCAAGACCATCGGCGGTTTAAAACGCGTGCACGCCATCCTGCGCCGGCAGGACGACAACTACTGCGACCCATTAGAACTACGCAGCGACTCGGCGCTGGGCGTGGCGGGACTAACCGACTGCGCGCGGCGCGGCACCGTGCTCGTCGCCAATGCGCTCGGTTCCGGCATTATCGAATCCGGGGCGCTGCTCGGTTTTCTGCCGCGTCTGGCGGAGCACCTGACGGGTCAGCCGTTGCGTCTGCCATCAATTGCCACCTGGTGGTGCGGTGAACCGGCGGCACTCGCCGATGCGCTCGATCAGGTCCGGAATCTTGTCTTCAAACCGGCCGATCCGACTTTCCCGATGGAGCCGGTGTTCGGCCAGGATCTGGACAAGGCGGGGCTGGTTGCTTTGCGCAAGACGCTCGCGGCCAACCCCGAGCGCTTCGTGGCCCAAGAACTCGTCCGCGTCTCGCAGGCGCCGGTGCTGGACAAGGCGCATTCCAACCGCATCGCGGCGCGTGGTATCGGACTACGCGTATTCGCGGTCGCTTCGCCCGACGGTTATGTCGTCATGCCTGGCGGTTTGACGCGTGTCGCGAGCAGCGCCAACGTGCGCGTGGTCTCGATGCAGCGCGGCGGCGGATCCAAGGATACGTGGGTAATGTCGGCGGGCCCCGTCGACACGTCTTTCACGCTGCTCAAAAGCACCGTTACAGCACAAGACCTCGTGCGTGCGCGCGCCGGGATCCCCTCGCGCGTGGTCGAAAATCTGTTCTGGTTCGGCCGCTACGAAGAGCGCTGCGACGATGCGGCGCGTCTACTGCGGCTCGCCCTCAACCAAAAACTCCAAGAAACCGACGACGAGGAGAATTCGCTCACGCCAGTGCTCGCGCTTGCCACCGCGTTCGGCCTCTTAAAGGATGATGACGATCCGGATTCCATACTGATTCGCGCGGCGGTGAGTGAAGACCACCCGTTCGGGCTGCCCGCGAACCTGCGTGCACTCGAACGCGTTGCGTTCAATTTGCGCGATCGCATGTCGCTCGACAATTGGCGCACGATCAACGGGCTGATCAAGGACCCGGTGTTAAACCGGACTGCGTCGCTAGCGGAAACGCTGGGCTGGATCAATCGCACCATCACCAGCATGATGACGTTGTCCGGGTTCGCGCTCGACGGCATGACGCGCGACGACGGCTGGCGCTTTCTTTCAATAGGCCGGCGGGTGGAACGTCTCGCGTTTCAGTGTCTCACGCTACAGACTGCCTTCGAGCACCGTATCGATTCTGGTCTCAGCTGGTTGCTCTCGCTCGCCGATTCCATCGTCACCTACCGTTCACGTTATCTCGCGCGGCCGGAATGGCTGCCGGTGCTTGATCTGCTGGTGCTCGACGGCGCGAACCCGCGTTCCGTGATGTTTCAGACCGCGGGCATCCATTCCGCGCTCGAGAAACTCGAGACGGTTTACGGCGCGTGCGGCAGCGAATTGTTCGGCCCCGCGCTACACACCCTCGAAAGCCTCGACCCCGCGCGCGACCTGCACCCGGAAAATATGCGGCTGCGCGATACGATCGACGAACTGCGTAGCGCGGCATTTGTGCTTAACGATCGGTTTACGCAGCGCTTCTTCAATCACGCTCACACCGCCGCGCGAGCCACGCTTGGGTTGTGAAGTGAGTATGACGGATCCAGTCACCTATCGCGTTGTCCACGAGACCCGCTATACCTACTCGGATACAGTGGCGAGTTCGCGCCAGCTCGCACACTTAAGGCCGCGCACCACCCAATGGCAAACGGTGCACGCGCATCATGTCAACATCGATCCCGCGGCTAGCGAACAATCGGAGGGCAGCGATTATTTCGGGAACGGCGTGTTGCGCTTTGCCATTGACACGCCGCATGACGAACTGACCGTGCACGCGGAATCCATCGTCGAAGTCCACAGCCACGTTCCCGAAATTGGTGCGGGTCCGGCATGGGAAAGAGCGGTCGCCGCCACCGGCGAATGGGGCCCCGACGACAGATTCGACATCGCCCAATTCCAGCTCGCCTCACCGATGGTGCCGTCGCTGCCAGAAGCCGCCGAGTATGCGCGCGTGAGTTTTCCCGCAGGCCGCGCGCTGCCCGCCGCAATGCTCGATCTGACACGCCGCATTCACGTCGATTTCGTCTACGATCCCAAGGCCACGACGGTCACGACCGAAGTGCGTGAAGTGCTCGCGCACCGCCGCGGGGTCTGCCAGGATTTCGCGCACTTAATGATCGCCTGCCTGCGCTCACTCGGACTCGCAGCCCGCTACGTCAGCGGTTACATTCTGAATCGCGTGCCGTCCGGCAAGAGCCGGCTCGCCGGCGCCGACGCATCCCACGCCTGGGTGGAAGGGCATTGTCCAGGAAGCGGCTGGATCGCCTTCGATCCCACCAACGGTAAAGTCGCCGATCTCGAATTCGTTACGCTCGGTTGGGGCCGCGAATTTTCTGACGTGACGCCGCTCCGCGGTGTGGTACTCGGATCGGCCACGCAGAAACTCGCAGTCGCCGTCAGCATGCAACCTGTCGCCACCAAGAATTCGAGCTAAATAGAAGCGCATAAATAGCGACCAGGGTGCAGAGCGAGGTGGTGAGCGGGAAGAAGCGTATGGGCAGTCTCGGAAACCAAGCTGCGAATTTATTCCCTCTCCCCTTGCGGGAGAGGGTTAGGGTGAGGGGTGGATGGAATGCCGCGCTGATGCTTTCCCCTCACCCCGGCCCTCTCCCGCAAGGGGAGAGGGGGAAGATTGCAACGCTTTCGCTCGCAATGACGAATGGCCGCGTCCTGATCCACGACTTGAACACCGGAGACTCGCGCCGCTCTAGGTGGGCGGTATTTCCGCTTCGCTATTTAGTATGGACTTTCCGAACCGTCAAGCAGCCCGAAACCAATACAACGCCGCGCAAAAACTTATACCAACCGTGTACATCAACCAGGTTTCCGATATTACGTACGGGTAGACCATCAATCCAACCCCAATCCATTTTACATTGGAACGGGAAGCCTTCTTGCCATAACGGTAGGCGGCGAAGCCAATGATGCCGAACAAGATCGCACCTGCCAGGTAGGCGGGAGTCGGAAGCGAGAAGCCGAGTGATTCGATGTTGTTTAGGCTAGTCAAACGGAGATCTCCAAGCAGAATTCCCGCGACGCTTTCGGAAAAATCGCATTACGTCCCATCATCGCGATTTCGTCATCGCGCATTAGTTCGCGTCCGAACATGTGTAGCGCCAAATCAATTTCCGCCACGTCACGCAGAGAGCGCAATTGCTGGAACAGCGTTTCGGCCTGCGGATAATTTCGCCGTAGTAGATTCAACCATTGTTTGATTCGGCCAGAAGCGTGTCGTGGTGCGAGATCACGACAAACCGATTCCCAGTAATCGAATAGTAGCGGTAGTACGCGCGGCCAATCGGCGGCGATGGACCGCGGTGTGCGCTCCACCAACCGATCGCGAATACGTTCAACCAGAAAAGGATCGGCCACGGCGCCGCGTCCGAGCATGACATCCTGCTGACCGCTCGCGGCACGGCAGCGCAGATAATCGTCAACGGTCCAAATCTCTCCGTTCGCGACCACCGGCGCGTGCACGGCTTCGGCGATGCGTGCGACCCATTCCCAGTGCGCGGGCGGTCGATACGCTTCGTCCTTGGTCCGCGCATGCACCACCAGCATTTCCGCGCCGCCTTCCGTGAGGGCTTGGGCCGCTTCCAGTGCGCGTGAATTATCGTGCACGCCCAAGCGCATCTTGGCGGTGAACGGCACGCGTCCACCGATCGCACGTGAAACTTGCGCGACGATGCGGTTGAGTAACGCCGGTTCGTCCAACAACACCGCGCCGCCACCATGCCGATTAACGAGGGGCGCCGGGCAACCGAAATTTAGATCAATACCGGCTGGCGCCAAGTCGACAAGCCGCGCCGCATTGTCACTCAGACAAACGGGATCGGAACCCAGGAGTTGCACGCGCACCGGAGTCCCATCAGGGGTGCGCGAGCCGTGACCCAACTCGGGCGCCACGCGCGTGAAGCACCGCTTCGGTAGTAGCGTATCGGTGACGCGGATGAATTCGGTGACGCACCAATCGTAGCGGCCCGCGCGCGCGATAATCGCACGCAGACGACAGTCGAGAAGTCCCTCCATTGGCGCGAGGAGGAAACGTGGAGCCGAAAGTTTCATGGATAAAGGAGCATTCCGCCGCACCTGATTCGAACCGTCGCGACGCACGCGGAGTCGCGGTGGGTGTCGACGTGTGCGCTCAAGCCGGCGCGGGCGAGTAACCCAGCACCGACTTCAACTCCAGAAATTCACCGAAGGCGTGTTCGCCGAATTCGCGCCCATTGCCGGACTGCTTGTAGCCGCCGAACGGTACGCTGATGTCGAGCGCCGCGTTGTTGAGACTGATGTACCCGGCGCGAATGCGCGCCGCGATCCGTCGCGCGTGATTAAGATCGCGACTCTGTACGTAGCCGCCGAGCCCGTACTCGGTGTCATTGGCGATGGCGATCGCTTCGTCTTCAGAATCATAGCCGAGGATACATAGCACGGGACCGAAGATTTCTTCGCGCGCGATAGCCATGTCGTTGCGCACGTCGCGGAATACGGTGGGTTTGACGTAAAAGCCAGCGCCCAATCCGTCCGGCTTCCCCGCGCCGCCGGTGACGAGCGTCGCACCGGCCTCGACGCCCTTGCGAATTAAATTCTGCACCTTGTTCCAGGCCGCTTCGGAGATCACCGGACCCATGCGACTGCTGGCCGCGGGATCGCCCGGCGTCCACGATTCGGCAACACCCTTCGCGATCGCGCAGACTTCGTCGAGGTGTTTGTTCGGCACCAACATCCGAGTTGGCGCCCGACACGATTGGCCCGAGTTCATCATGACGGCATTCACGCCACCGGTGACCGCCGCGGTGAAGTCCGCGTCATCGAGCACAATGTTGGGGCTCTTCCCGCCGAGTTCTTGATGCACCCGTTTGACGGTGGTGGCGGCGTTCCGCGCCACTTCAATCCCGGCCCGTGTCGAGCCCGTGATCGAGACCATGTCGATCCCAGGATGTTTCGCCAGCGCGGCGCCCACTTCAGGGCCTTCGCCTTGTACGAGATTGAACACGCCCGGTGGCAAACCCGCGGCATCGATGATTTCCGCCAGGATCTGCCCGGAAAACGGCGCAATTTCCGACGGCTTCAGAATGACGGTGCAACCCACCGCGAGCGCGGGCGCCGTTTTCGCGCACATCTGATGCACCGGCCAATTCCACGGCGTGATGAACCCACATACGCCAATCGGTTCTTTAAGAATTCGCGCCGTCCCCTTGTCTTCTTCGAAGGCGTAATCGCGAAGGATAGCGGCGGCCGAGCGAAAATGCCGGGGGCCGAGTGCGGCTTGCGTGTCGCGCGCGAGCCACTGGGGCGCGCCCATTTCTTCTCTGATCGCGATCCCCATGTCGTCGAGACGGCGTTCGAATTCGGTGGCGATGCGCTCGAGCGCGGCAAGCCGGACTTCACGCGAGGTCGTCGACCAGTTCGGGAAAGCGGCGCGGGCCGCGGCGACTGCCGCATCGATATCGGCGGCCGAACCCGCATTGATCCGGCCATTGACCTTGCCATCGGCCGGGTTGATGACATCCAAGGGGTGCGGTGTCACCGGCGCGACCCAGTGTCCGTCGATAAAGAATTTCAGATATTCACGCATACGACTTCTCTTACCTTGAGTGATAAATCAGGGGTGCGACCGCGGCCTAAGTATAAGCGACTGGACTCAGGCCTCGGGCAAGGCATCGAGTAATTTCCGCCGCAGCATCCAGTCGATACAAATCTGCGTGGCTTCCGCGAGCTGTTCGCGCTGACCGAGATAGTAATGATTGGCGCCACGGATTAAGTAGCGCTCCTTGTCACCGCCGAGGCTGTTATAGATGCGGTCGGTGTGACTGGGCGGACACGCGTCGTCGGCCGCGTTCGCGACCACCAGCGCCGGGATTGTGACCTGCGGTCCTTGTCGATCGGTGTTGGCGTGCGAGTCATCGATGCTCCACTGCGATAGCCAGCTGCGCAGAGTCGAAAAGCGCGCGAGTCCCACCGGTCCATTATTCACGGTCGCGGGATCGCCCAAGTAACATCGCCCTGGTGCGCGCTCGTTGGGCTCCAAGGTCGCGTCCAACCAGCGCGGATCGGCCATAGTGCCGTAGGTCACGAAACAGCGTTCCAGATCGGGGCCGCCGCGTTTAGTTAGATCGGCGAGCGTCTCGCGCACCCACGCGGTGATCTTGCGATTGCGAGCGAGTTGGGCCGCGCGGTAGCGACTGACGAACTCGGCGGCGTACGGCGGGCGCGGGCTACTGGCCTTCGCATAGAGATCAAACGCCGGATCGCGATTCGCCGGATCGTGCTCATCGCGGATCGCGGGATCAATGGACTCGGTCATGATGCTGGCGCGCGACACGTGCGCGGCGAGTTGCATGAGCCCATCGGCGCGCGGCAATCCCGACAGATCGACCGCCTCGCCACCCGGCGTGGCTGTTACCGTCGCCCGCTCGGCCTGCGACTGATAGTAAACAAACAACGACGCGCCGCCGCTCCACCCCGCGAGAATCACTTGCTTGTAGCCCAATTGCTCGCGCGCATAGCGCACGATTTGACCCAGGTCGAGCACCACTTTTTCCATGATGAGCGTGGCGTCGTTGTGCGGATAGCGACTTCCGCAGCAGAGTACCGCGAGGCCGCGGCGCGCGAACTCGCGTGGCATAGGCAAGGTGTGCAACGTGGCCGTCGGATGCATGAAAAGACAGACCGTGTCCTGGGAGGTATCGGGCCGGCGCATGTGTATGCCTTCGAGTAAGACGAGATCGTGTCCGCCGCCGTAGGTTTCCTTGAAGCTCGAGGCTGCCGGAAATGTAATCAGGAACGGCGATTGTTCAAATTTCACTCGCGCGCGGGCCATTGAGATCTCCTATTTTTCAATTGTCTCTTTTAGCGGTCTCACACGCGGCGAAGGAAGACGCGATCATTGCTTTTCACCCCCCCTCACCCCGGCCCTCTCCCGCGAGGGGAGAGGGAGCAATGCGATGACTCTTGTCATCCCCTCTCCACTCGCGGGAGAGGGCTAGGGTAATGGAATGGTGAGAGTTCGATCGCAATCATCAAGGTGCCGATGCTTGCATGGCCGCCGGATCAACGCGCAAGGGCCGCCGCGTTTCAATCATGATCATTTCCCATTCGAGCCGCGGGTGTTGTTCCCATTCGTCGGCGCAGCGCGCTTAGCTCGCCGATCGTCTCGCAGCCGAATAGCACCGATTCAGTACTCGCCATCACCCAGCGATGGGTGATCGATTTCGGGATCACCACATAGTCACCGGATTCGAAGGCGAGCGGTCCGAATTCCGTTTCCACCGTACCGCGCCCCCGATGCACAAGCCAGCACTCGTCACCATCCACATTGCGGCGGTAATACGGCATCGAGGCGTTGCGGCGCGAACACCAGATCGCGCAATCCGCGTTATAAAACAAGCGCTGCGGTAGGCCGGCGGGATCGTTGAAATCGTTGGTCATAAGTGCCGAACTTTGCACCATCGTCGTCCGGAAGCGGCCGGTCGCGCGACACTTGGTGGGATCATTGGCGCGGTAGAGAACGGCGGAACGTCCATCGAAACCATCCTGGGTTAATTCGTCACCAGCATGTCATCGAGATCGCGATGCGACTGCCGCGTGGTACGGCCACGACGGTGTTGAATCAACGTTCGCATGAGCAGACTCCAGACCACTCTTTAGGGGTTGGGGATCTTCATTTCCGCGTCACGGCCAACACCGCACCGGCGCCATCCGCGCCGATCAGAATTCGTCCATCGGCGGTGGCCGCGAGATCAGAAAACGGCAACAACGGACCCGGCATCACATCCGCAATACCCGGCAGCGTTTTGGGCACGATGCCGGGCGCCGCACCCACCGGTAAATATTCCGCCACGAGTTCAGTCTGGCCGGTTGACCGCGTGAATTGAGTCAAAGTTTTCGCGGCGCGATCGAGCACGAAGAGCGTATCGCCGAGCTGCGCGAGACCGTGTGGTTCGCGCAGTCCGGCGAGAACGGGCGTGACATTGCCACCTTGCACATGAACAACTCGCCCGGCCGCCGATTCCGAGACGAAACACGAGCCATCGGGCAACGCCACCACGCCAACCGGACTCGCGAGGCCGCGCGCCAGGGTGGTGGTTTTACCCTCCATCGAAATTTTCAACACGCGGCCGGCACCGGTCTCACACACAATGACGCTACCATCAGCCGCAAGTGCAATTCCAGTGGCAAGGTTAAGCGATGTCGCAAGGGCCTTCGTTTCCTGCCCGGCAAGATAACGCGCCACCGTGCCCGCGCTGGTCGTCAGATAGCACGCCCCAGCGGCATCCACGGCAACGCCGCGCGCGAAGCCTGGAAAATCATGATTCACCAGCAAGGCCGGACGCGCTGCCAAGCTGCCATCGGCTTTATGCACGGCGAGACTCATGCCGTCGGCGATATACAACGTACCATCGGCACCGGTGGCAAGACCGAACGGCCCGAGCAAGCCAGCGGCAACCAGAATCCGTTCGCGACCGTCGGCCTCGATTTCGGCCACCCCACCGTCGATGAAGTGCGAAACGAAGAGTCGACCATCGGCGGTAAACGCGAAGTTGTCGATGCCAGGCCGCACTTTGGCGATCGTGGTCTTAGTGCGAGTTTGGAGATCGATCCGGGTGATATCGCCCGAGGCCGCCTCAACGGTGTAAAGCTCGCCGCGTGGACTGAACTTCGCGGCAGTCGGCAACGCGAGACCTGCGGTCACGCGCTCGGGCAGACCGCCCTCCGCCGCCACCCGCCAGATCTCGCCGTTCGCCACCTGCGGGAAATACAGATGGCCATCAGGGCCCATCGCGAGCGCGTTGGGTAACCTGAGATTCTCGGCGATCACGCGCGGCGTGCGGCCATCTGCAAAAAGCTCCAGCACGCGACCGCCCACGCGAAACTCATCCATGAAAATACGATCGCCGTGCGTCGTGATGCCATTGGCAACCGGCACGTTGTCCGCGATCACGCGCAACGTGCCGTCCGGCAGGCGTGCGCTGACCCGCTCGCTCATGACTTCGGTGATGTACAGCACGCCATGCGTATCAAACGCAAGATCATCGGGCGCCACCACCGCGCTGCCGACGGGCACGATGGTGCGCGCCGCCCCCGTCTCGGGATTTAGTGCGCTGATTTGACTGCCGAAGGCCTGCGCCACATAGAGTTGGCCATCGGGTCCGAATTTCATGCCGTTGGCGCCGAACAAGGCACTGGGCGCCAACGCCGTGTTTAAGCTCCATCCCGGTGTGGCGCGAGCCGTTGTCGTGGCGGAAATGGGGTAGCGTCCTGGATTCATAAATGCCTCGCTTCGAGTTTAACGTCCAACCATTTAAGGAAGCTCTGCAAAAGGCAGAGCTTCCTTAACACCGCCTGGGCGTTATTTTGAATCAATTGGCCGTGTGGTGTCCCGCATCGAACCTACATAATTCGCGTACTGCTGGCGGCGGTTTGTAGAAGCCGCATTGTGGAATGCCACATTGTGGGAGCGGCTTTAGCCGCGAATGGAGTTCAATGAAGATTCGCCGCTAAAGCCGCTCCCACGATAGCAACGGAAGAATTCTAAAACATCGGATTCCGAAGCGTCATGCCGAGCAGCAGGCGGCGGGCGGCCGGCATCCTCGACCAGGGGCAATTGCACGTGATGTCGGGCACCGGCGAGATCGCGCGCTCTGCGGTCTCGAGTGGGTTAGCCCCCGGCTAAGCCTTTTCGCGTACGATCCCGCTCAACACAACCAGCCGGGGACACGCCGATGCGCTTAGAAGACCAACGCGAGAGCCAGAACGTCGAAGATCGCCGGGGTGAGGGCTACAGCGGGGGTGGCGGTATTGGCGCGCGCCATGTGGGCATCGGCTCGATCGTTATCGCGCTAGCCGCGAGTTATTTTCTGGGCGTAAGCCCGAGTACGGTGCTCAACATCCTGTCCGGCGTTGATGGCGGCACCTCTGCCGAAGCCCCCGCGCGTGCCCCACCGGCCAACGATACCCAGGCGCACTTCGTATCAAAAATATTGGCCGATACCGAGGACACGTGGCGCGCGATTTTCCAAGCCAGTGGCGCCACCTATGCCGAACCCAAACTTGTGTTGTTCACCGGCGAGACACCGACTGCGTGTGGCACCGGGCAAACCGCGATGGGCCCGTTCTACTGTCCGGGCGATCAAAAGGTTTATATCGATTTGGCGTTTTATCGTGAACTCCAAGAACGCTTCCACGCTCCAGGCGAATTCGCGGAAGCGTATGTCATCGCGCATGAAGTCGGCCATCACGTCCAAAATCTGCTCGGCACCGCCGACAAGGTGCACGCCGCCCAGGCGCGCGGTGGCCGCGCCGAAGCCAATGCGCTGTCGGTACGCATGGAACTCCAAGCCGATTGTTATGCCGGGGTTTGGGGCCAGCGCGCGGACGCGATGAAACACATTCTCGAACCCGGCGAAATCGAGCAGGCGCTCGCCGCCGCCACCGCCATCGGCGATGATCGTTTGCAGAAGCAAGCCCAAGGCTACGCCGTGCCGGAATCGTTTACGCACGGCACCTCTGAACAGCGCGTGCGCTGGTTCAAGCGCGGTATCGAGAGCGGCGACATGAAGCAATGCGATACCTTCAATGCGGCGAGCTTATAGCGTAAACACAACGCGGAATTGATCCGGCGATGGCTAGTACCTTATTCGATCTCACTGGCAAAACGGCGTTGATCACCGGTTCGAGCAAAGGCATCGGCCGCGCCATCGCCGAAGAAATGGCGCGCCACGGCGCGACGGTTGTAATCTCAAGTCGCAAGGGCGACGTGTGTGCCGATGTCGCCGCCACCATCAACGCGGAACTCGCCGGTCAGGCCGGTCGCGCGATCGCCATTCCCGCGCATATCGGACAGCGGGAGGAATTAGCGCGCCTGGTTCGCGAAACTCAAGCACAGCTCGGGCGTATCGACATTTTGATCTGCAATGCCGCAGTCAATCCTGCGTACGGCCCCATGCGCGATCTGCCGGATTCCGCGTTCGAGAAAATTCTCGACATCAACATCCTCGCCAATCACTGGCTGTGTCAGCTGGTGCTGCCGGAGATGATCGAACGGCGCGACGGTACCATCATCATCGTGTCCTCCATCGGCGGTCTGCGCGGTCACCGCACGCTCGGCGCGTACTGCATCTCCAAAGCCGCCGATCTGCAGCTGGTGCGCAACCTCGCCGTCGAGAACGGACCGCACAACATTCGCGTTAATGCCATTTCGCCCGGCCTCATTCGCACCGACTTTGCACGCGCGCTATGGGAGAACCCCGAGACACTCGCACGCCGCACCGAGCACGATCCCCTGCGCCGAATCGGCGAGCCGGAGGAAGTCGCCGGCATCGCGGTCTATCTTGCCTCGCGTGCGAGCAGCTTCACCACCGGACAGAATTTCATCGTCGATGGCGGCGCCACTATCGGCTGATCGAAACTGAGCTGCACGGCGCTAAAATTGCACCAGAGTCGCGCGTTGGGCAATCTTCGTCGCCAGCTCCTTCTGAGTCGCCTTCGTCAGCTCAGGGTCGTTTTTATTTACAGACCAGTTTTCGATATTTGCGTGACCGGGCGGCGGTTCTTTTGGGTTTACCTCGAGGAGCACGGCGCGAACATCTCCCGCCAAGCACACCGCTGCGCCATGTAGTGGTCGATCGCCGACGGCGTATTCACGCGCAATGCGCCATAGTGCTTCACGCGGCTCTGCGCCGTGGCGGAAAACCGACGTTTGATTATTTTTCGGGTTGGGCAAAAAGACCGAAGGCTTCACGCCGCTGACGTTGAATTGGCTGCTCGAGGTTAGAAAGCGAGCTAGCGGCTCGCTGTCCGCGACGGAGTCAGACAATCCCGATGGCAGCGTCATTGAATTCCATTATCGAGGCGATACCTTGCAGTACTCGGAGCGGTAGCGCCTCTCCATCAAAGCGCGCGACACCATGCCCGCTATCTGATCCGTCGAGCCAGGCATAGGCGAGCCGGTCGCTATCGCCGACGCTCAAAGAGAACAGGCGGCTTCGCGATCGAATCCAATCAAGTGAAATCGCGCCATCGGGGTCTGGCGCGAACTCAGGCAAGGGCATATCAGCCGGAAGCGCGCGAATGAGTGCGATTGCTCTATGCACTGAAACGGGTTTAATCGGCAGCGAACCATTACCATCCCAATCTTCCACGCTGCATTCTTGCGCAAGCGCCCATACCTGCGAAATGGCCGTTGCCTTGTTGCCGAATAACGCGCGCGACCGCTCGACCGAATCCATCGCGCGATTCGCCGCCGTTTGCACCAGAGCAGCCTCGTTCGAGATTGCCGTACCTGGTCGCGCCAGCGAATAGAGCAGCGCTAAGCCAACCTGTGCGCCTACTGTCGATATCGGTTTAAGCATGGTTCGGTTAAGGATTTTCTAAAAACAAGGTTCTTCAGTGCCCGCAATGAATCTATCCGCTGTGCTATTTTCGTCCAATCATTCGGTTCAATCGCGCATGGCCGTTCGGCCTCGATATCCAAAATCAGGGGCAAAGCGTGGTTCTCAGGGAGCTGGGACGCCATGATAACTTTGACGACATTGCCGGTCACCGGTTCGCTCAGGACATGCTGATTGAAGAAGCTGGAAAACACTAGCGTCGCGTCATCGGGTAACCGCGGACCTAGACGTAAAAATTCGTCCAGCCCAACTTTACCCTCCGTTAACGGTAGTAGCAGCCGGTTGATGTAGCGCAGCCGTATGCGGCTAACTTTAATCGGTGCAGCCAACGTCAAGAACAGCCGCCACGTGCGCTCAATCTCAGGCAGATAATCATCTAAACTCGAATACGGCGTAAGCCTATTGAACGAATAGCCTTGTAAGCGCAATTGGACCAGTTGTTTGTCGTCGTCACTGAAAAACTGCAGCGCTGCAAGGCCATGCGTTGTGGTAACCCTTGGAAATTCCTGGCCTCGTGATTCTATTTGCGTCTCTTGCGCGATTTGCGTTTTGGCTGTGGGATATTGATCGCCGAACACGCGCGTAGCCGTCGGTTCCAACGCAGCAAGATTCGTCGCGGGTGGCATATCGCAGTCGATATCAAGCACCGCTTCGACGATTGGCGACGAAGTTAATGCGAGTAAGGAATCGTTCATTACTGAGTATCCTAATCCCTAGGCTCGGTTTATCAACCCACCCATTTCGATTTTACGCCACGCTGTCATTCCACTTTTGGAAATGCGATTTCAAGCGCTCGACGGTATGCCGCCACTTCGGCGTCTAGCGAGGCGGCGCCACGATCGGCTGACGCCGCCCACTATAACTATGCGTATTTATTTACTCAGCGCTGCTTCCGCCGCGGCAATTTCCGCTTGCCGCTTGGCGATCACATCCCCAATCGGGGGTCCTTTGAAGCGGCGATTTTCCAATCCGAACCAGACCACCGCAGTCAAAATCAAAAATCCCAGCGTGACATTCGATGCCAGTTGATTAGGCGGCTGCACGCCAATGATAAAAATGATCACCATCGAGATGATGGACAGCAGCGCGAACAACGAGAACAGTCCGCGCCCCATATTCCACGGTCCCATCTTTGGCCATTTTGCGGTGCCGTAAGTAAACAACCCGAGTGTGATGGGAATGACGAACGAGAAGAAGATGAAAATAACAGTGCAGGAAACAACGATGGAATACACCGGAGTCTCCCCGATCGACACCAGCGACGAGCCCCATACGAACAGCACGGCCAAGATCGAACCCGTCCAGATCGCGTTAACCGGTGTGCGATAAGCGGGCGAGACTTTGGCCAGGGCCTTCGACATGGGCAGTCCACCGTCGCGTGAAAAAGCAAAAATCATTCGCGATACTGAAGTGACCGTGGCTAAGCCGCACAAAAACTGCGACACAAAAATCGCCACATAGGTTACAACTTTCACCGTCGGATTCACCTGTGCATCCATGCCCCAGAAGAACACATTCCAACCTTGTTTCGCGGCGTCGTCCATGTTCGGCAGCATGAGTACGAAGGCGCACAGCATGAGGTAGCCAAACACCGTGGACCAAATGACCGAACTGACCATGCCGCGCGGCACCGATTGCGCGGCGTTTTTGGTTTCTTCGGAGGTGTGCGCCGAGGCGTCATAGCCCGTGATGGTATAAATCGGCAATAGTAGACCCAGCGCAAACACCCAGCTCGAGGACACCGCGGGCCACACATTGCCACCGGCTTCACCCGAATAATTGGCGAAGGTGAACAGTCGACTAAATTCAAAACTCGGCGCGGAAGCGAGACACACCACCGTGAGTCCGAGCGCAGTCGCGAAAATGAGATAGCCGGAAAAATCCGTCAGCTTGGCGGTTAAGCCAATGCCATAGTGATTGATTAACGCCTGAATGCCGGTCAACACCGCCAGGGCGGTTATCCGCACCGGGATCGTGTCCGCCATGCCGAGCGCCGGACCGAAGGCGCCAAAGAAGAAATAATAAGTACCGACATTAATTGCGCCGAGCACGGTCACCAAGCCAAGTAAGTTAAACCACGCCGTCACCCACCCGGTGAAACGATTGCCGAGGATTGATCCCCAGTGATACAGACCGCCTGCGGTCGGATAGGCGGATGAGATTTGCGCCATGGCCAATGCGAATACGAAGGAGAAAAAACAGCCGATTGGCCACCCGATGCCAATCGCGGCGCCCCCCGCGCCAGAGGTGGCTTGGGCCAATGAATTAATCCCCCCCGACAGAATGCAAATGATCGAAAAGGAAATCGCAAAGTTCGAAAAAGCGCCCATGCCGCGATGTAATTCCTGGGCGTAACCCATGCCATGCAAAATTTTTACATCGTCATCATGCAACTCCGCGCCGCCGTGCTGTGTTGAATTCATCGATATTCCCCTAGAGATTTTTAAACGATTTATTGTCGCGCTACATCCATCCACCCGGGTTAGCTCCGCTCCCGCGCGGGGAGAGCGGAAAAAGTCATTCGTGTGGCTGGTATTCCAGCAGGTCACTTTGATCCTTGAGTCCGATGCCGCTTAATCGTAGCTGCAGCGCTGTCTGTAGCAGCCAGCTCAATTTACGCGCCGCGTCCGGATACGCCAGACCTTCGGGTCGAATATTCGAAACGCAATTGCGTTCGGCGTCAGTACGTCCGATTTTGGGGGCGTAAGTGAGATAAACGCCGAGACTATCGGGCGAACTCAGTCCCGGCCGTTCTCCAATTAACACCACCACACTGCGCGCGCGCAGGGATTCACCGATGGCGTCTCCAATCGCGACGCGACCCTGACTGACGATCACTACAGGCGGCATTACGTACGTGGGAGGCAGCAGTGCGTGGACCGCAACGAGCAGCGGCAGCGCATGTCGCGTAATAGCGAATGCGGAAAGTCCGTCCGCGATCACGAACACGGTGTCGAGTTCCCTATCCGCATTCGAGCTCAGCAACGCCCGGCTGTCGTCGCGCAGATCACGCCCGAGATCGGGCCGCAGCAAATAAGTTGGGCGATCCGCGGCGCGGCTGTGCACCCGGTACGAGTCAAAGCCAGCGGCCGACAACTCGCGACCGAGCGCCGCATAATCGAGCGGAGCATGCACGGCATCGCGCGCCGCCGCGTGTGCAAGTCCGAAGCGCAATACCTCGTCCGTTGGCAGGCTGCTCCCCACCCGGCCGAGCGCGATCCGCGCCGAGGTGAATTGCTTGAGTTCAGCCCACGGATTGGCTTCGATTGCGACCGGCACCGGCGGCTTGGGGGTCATGCGTTCTGTGTCATATCGCTGAGTGCACGCAGTAGACCATGCTGCGTCGGTAACGCGCGCAATTTGCCGCCCGCGGTCACTTGCCTGTGTTCAAGCCAAGCTTCGAACTCGGGGGCGTGCCTAAGCCCGAGCACGGTCCGCAGATACAGCGCATCATGAAACGACGTGCTCTGATAATTGAGCATGATATCGTCCGCCCCCGGGATGCCCATGATGTAAGTAACACCCGCTGCCCCCAACAGCGTTAATAGATTGTCCATGTCGTCTTGATCGGCTTCGGCGTGATTGGTGTAACAGACATCGCAACCCAGCGGCACGCCCATCAACTTGCCGCAAAAATGATCCTCAAGCCCGGCGCGAATGATCTGCTTTCCGTCGTACAAATATTCGGGACCAATGAAGCCGACCACGGTATTCACCAACAGCGGTTTGAATTCGCGCGCGACCGCGTAGGCGCGTGCTTCGCAGGTTTGCTGATCGATCCCAAAATTCGCGTTCGCCGACAACGCGCTGCCCTGCCCGGTTTCGAAGTACATGACGTTATCGCCCACCGTGCCACGCCCGAGCGACAGCGCGGCGTCGCGCGCTTCGGCCAGTAGTTTCAACGTGACGCCGAAACTCGCATTGGCGGCTTCGGTGCCCGCAATCGACTGGAACACGAGATCGATCGGCGCGCCACGTTCGATGGCTTGAATTTGGTTAGTGACATGCGTGAGCACGCAGGACTGGGTCGGCACGTTAAAGCGCTGGATGACGTCATCGACCATGCGCCACAACCCCATCAAGACCGGCAAGCTATCGCTGGCGGGATTGATCCCGATCACCGCGTCGCCACTACCATACAAAAGGCCATCGAGGATCACCGCCGCAATGCCTTTGACATCATCGGTCGGATGATTCGGCTGTAAGCGCACCGCCAACCGACCGGGTAGCCCGAGGGTGTTTCGAAAACGCGTGATCACGCGACACTTACGCGCGACCAGAATGAGATCTTGATTACGCATGAGCTTGGACACGGCGGCCGCCATCTCGGGGGTTACCGCGAGAGCGATTCGCGCCAGCGCCGCTTCGTCAGTCGCCTCCAGCAACAACCAATTGCGAAAATCGCCCACCGTGAAATGCGCGATTTCGGTGAAGGCTTGAAGGTCGTGCCGATCGATGATCAGTCGGGTAACGGCGTCGGTTTCGTATGGGATCAACGTCTCGTTCAAGAATACGGACAACGGCAGGTCGGCGAGGCAGAGACGCGCCGCCATGCGTTCGACAGCGCTCCCGGCCGCCACGCCGGCCAGAAAATCGCCGGAGCGCGCGGGTGACGCCTTAGCCAGCACCGCTTTGAGATCCGCGAAGCGGTAAGTGCTGGCGCCAACGGAATGGCTGTAGCGCATACCTTGAATTCCCTACGCAGGGTCGGGGTAAGTAGCATCCGACGCCAGCGCCTCAGCGTCAACCGGGACATGACTCGGCGATGGAACGGACCGGGTGATCGCCCTACAATCGCGCGGCAATCAGGCCTTCATTTCGTGTCCAGCCATTACCGCCCAAGGGAGACGTTGATGATTATTCTCTACAACTTTCCGCTTTCGCTTAATTGTTACAAGGTCAGACTGCTGCTGGGTCTGCTCGGTGTCGCCTATCAACGTCAGCCGGTTGATCTGCTAAACGGCGAGCACAAAACCCTCGAATTTTTGGCGGTCAATCCCTTCGGCCAAGTGCCGGCGCTGAAGGAGGGATCGCTCATTCTCCGCGATTCGCAGGCCATATTGGTCTGGCTCGCGCGCAAATACGGCAACGACGCTTGGATGCCACGCGACCCGGATCAAGAAGCAGTGGTCAACGCCTGGCTCTACACGGCGGCTTACGAAGTGCGTTTGGGGCCTTATGACGCACGACTGGCCAAATTGCTGCCGTCGCTCTGCGTCAACTTCCATACCGTGCGCGAGCAAAGCGCGCATGCGCTGAAGCTGTACAACGACCGACTAACCAACCGCGCCTGGATTGCATTGGACCATCCCACCGTCGCCGACATCGCAGCCTTCCCGGCAATTTCCCAAAGTGGCGACGGCGACATCAGTTTGGAACCGTACACCGCGGTCCGTGCGTGGTTGGACCGCGTGCGTGCGCTGCCAGGATTTGTTGACCTATTGGATTAGGGCGGCGGATTGATCCCGCGACTCACTATTAACACCCATCAACCTCGAGGACCGCACCATGACAATCCAAGTACGTGAAGACTGGCTGGCTCAAGTCACCGAAGAAATTCTCGAACCCACCCGCCGCATTGTCGATCCGCACCATCACTTCTTCGCCGTGAATCCGGAATTCCCGAAGTACGATCTCGACACGCTGTGGGCGGATACCGCGACGCATCATGTTGAGCAGACGGTGTATCTGCAATGCTGGGAAGGCTACCGCGATAGCGGACCCGAGGAACTTAAAGTAGTAGGCGAAACCGAATGGGTTGACGGTTTTGCCGCGCGTGCCCGCAAAACACCCCAAGCCGCACAAATCGGCGCGATCATGGGCACCGCCGATTTACGCCTAGGCGCACGGGTGCGCGAGGTGCTGGAAGCGCATTTGGCCGCGAGTTCGCTATTTCGCGGAATTCGAGATATCGCGGCGTGGGACGCCAGCGATGCGCTGATGAGCATGCCGGGGTTGACCGATGGGAACCTGTATGGCGATCGCGATTTCCGTGCCGGATTCAAGGTGCTGACGGACATGGGGCTGGCGTTTGACGCATATCACTATCACACGCAGACGCCGCATTTAACGGCCTTGGCGCGCGCGTTTCCCGCTGCCGTGATCGTGCTTGATCATCTAGGCACGCCGGTCGGCATTGGTCCGTATGCGGGCAAACAGGAAGCGGTTTTCACGCAATGGTCGCGTGATCTGGCCGAACTCGCGACCTGCCCGAATGTGAACATTAAACTTGGCGGGCTTGCCATGCCCTGGAACGGGTTCGGTTTTGAAACCGCCAAGCGGCCCCCGAGCTCCGATGAACTGGTCGCGAAGCAAAAACGTTACTATCACCATGCGATCGAAAAATTCGGACCCGAGCGCTGCATGTTCGAGAGTAATTTCCCCGTCGACAAATGCGCGATTTCGTATCCCGTACTGTGGAACGCGTTTAAGAAATTGGCGGCAGGTTATTCGGAAGCCGAAAAAGACAGCTTGTTTCGTGGCACGGCGACGCGCGTTTATAAGCTCAAGGCGAAAATTTGAAGCCAAGAAATGCTAGTGCGATGTCCCGTAATGAACCTTCATCTATCGACGTGTTGCTGCTGTGGGAGCGGCTTTAGCCGCGAATGGGGAAATTCCGCAGAATTCGAAGCTCAAAGCGGCGCCCGGCGCCCACAAAGCACGGCCGGCGGTAATCGCATCGCGTTCAACCTGAGCGGAGAAATCTGTCGTGGCTCCTGATTCGAAAATCGAACGCCCATCGAATGTGCCGGCCGCGCGCGTGATCGATTTCGATTTGTACAACCCCCCAGGGGTGGCGCACGGGTTTCATGAAGCCTGGCAGAAACTGCACGCGCCCGACGTGCCGGATCTGGTCTGGACGCCGCATAACGGCGGACATTGGCTGGCGACCAGCGGCCGGATGATTGCGGAGGTCTTCGCCGACTACGAACGCTTTTCATGTCGCGTGATGCTGGTTCCGAAAGCGGTCGGCGAACAGCACCAGATGCTACCCGTGGTGTTGGATCCGCCGGCGCATCGCCCCTATCGCCTGCTGCTCAACACCAGCCTGGCGCCGAAAACCGTCAACGGCATGGAGCGCACGATTCGCCGGCTGGCGGGCGCACTGGTCGAACACGTGCGCGCTACGGGACAATGCGATTTTACGAAAGAGTATGCCGAGATCCTGCCCGTGCAGATTTTCATGGAGATGGTGAATTTGCCGCAAACCGACGTCGCCAAAATAAAAGTTTGGACGGATCAGATCGTCCATCCCGACGGCAGCATGAGTTATCACGACGCCAAACAACACCTCTACGATTATCTCGAGCCGCACATCGACGCGCGTTTTGGCGGTGATGACGAAGACGTCTTAAGTCGCATCATCAACGGCAAGGTCAACGGCCGCGAACTCAGCAAATCAGAAATGCTAAGCCTGTGCATGCAAATGCTGCTGGGTGGACTCGACACCGTGGTTAATTTCCTCGGATTCGTGCTGCTGTTCCTCGCGCGGAACCCCGAACATCGCCGCGAATTGATCGCCGAGCCCGCTCTCGTTCCAAACGCGGTCCAAGAGCTGCTCCGCCGCTTCCCGGTGGTTAGCTTGGCGCGCGAAGTGAGGAACGACATCGAGTATGACGGCGTTCAATTGCGGCAGGGCGATATGGTCGCCATTCCAACTCCCTTGGTCGGCACGGATGAGCAGCTGAATGCCGACGCGCTGACGGTTAATTTTCGCCGAAGCTCCTTCGAACACGCGACGTTCGGTAACGGACCTCACCTGTGTCCGGGTGCGCATCTCGCGCGCACCGAGATACGGATCACCATCGAGGAATGGTTGAAGCGCATTCCCGAATTCGCGATCGCACCTGGCGCGGAAATCCGGTTTCGTGGCGGCCTCGTTGGCGTGGTGGATGGATTACCGCTCGTGTGGGAGGTAGCAACCACGCAGGCTGGGATTGCTGAGTGATGAGGTTCTATTGGCCACTATCACTGTACGCAACTTTATTCAATTCAACCAGAAGGTAATGTCTATGAGCGCTTTCAATTTTGACGATCGCAACATCAGCTGGCAGAAGCTCGGCGACCTGGAGCATCTGCGCTTTTCCATTCTCGATGTTGATGAGAAAAACAATATCGCGGATGTGCTATTCAAGTTCTCCGCCAACGAGCAAATCGTTCTTCACCGCCACTTGGCGCACAACAACACCTTCGTTATTCAAGGCGAACACCGGCTTTATCACCCCAATGGCGTGATTAAAGAGATCCGGCCGGTAGGAAGCCTGACTTCCAGCCCGCCGAGCAACGAACCTCATCGCGAAGGCGGGGGAGATCAGGATGTGATTATCGCCTTCAGCATTCGCGGCAGCGACGGCGTTTTATACGAATTGCTTGACGACGACATGAATGTGGTCGCCACGATTAGCATGCAGGACTTGATCGGGTTGTACAACGCGAATCGATAACCTTAAAACGCAGGCGTGCCACGTCCTTCGATTAGATCGCACGATTGCCCTGGCGATGCATAGTACTGGGGCCGGATCGTGTTGATCCCATTCGGCGGGTGCACTGCGCTTTCCCACCCGACAACGCTGCTGAAGTCGCCGGGATATCAACGTTTCTGGAGACCAAGAATCATGTCACGATATACGACCCCAGAACCATTCAGTATCGATGTGTCAGACGCCGTACTGACCGATCTGCGTGAACGGCTTGAGCGCGTGCGATGGCCGGGGGAAGTCCCGAACTCTGCGTGGGATTACGGCACGAACTTGGCCTACATGAAAGAGTTGGTCGACTACTGGCGCACGCGCTACGACTGGCGGGTGCACGAGCGGCAGCTCAATCGCTGGACGCATTTTCGCGTCATTATCGATGGTCAGCGACTCCACTACATTCACGAACGCGGCAAAGGACCAAAACCGTTTCCGTTGATTATCACGCACGGCTGGCCCGGGTCGATCGCCGAGTTCGTGGAGATCATTGGACCGCTTACCGATCCAGCGGCGCATGGCGGTGATCCGGCTGATGCGTTCGATGTCATCGCACCCTCGCTCCCGGGGTATGGATTTTCTGACCCGACACACGATCGGCAAGTCAACATCACGCGCATTGCCGAGTGGTTCGCCGTGCTGATGAACGATGTCCTTGGCTATACACGGTACGGCGCTCAAGGGGGGGATTGGGGGGCGATGGTCACCTCCCGGTTAGGATTTGCCGATGCCGATCACGTTGCCGGTATTCATCTCAATATGGTCGGTGTCGCTCCACATCCGGCCAATCGCCAGAATCTTTCTCCGACGGAACAAACTTTTCTGCAGTCGATGGATAAATGGCGTAACGAAGAAACTGGCTATCAAGGCATTCAAGGCACCAAGCCGCAGACGCTAGGCTATGCACTGAACGATTCGCCGGTTGGTCTGTGTGCCTGGATCGTCGAAAAATTCCGGACGTGGAGTGATTGCAATGGCAATGTCGAAAACTCGTACACCAAAGATCAGCTCCTGACCAACATTATGATTTACTGGGCGACCCAGACGATTAATTCCTCCACCCGACTGTACTTTGAGGAGCGACAGCATCCGTGGCGTATGGGAAAAAATGACAAGGTTACCGTGCCGACTGCGATAGCACTGTTTCCCAAAGAGATTGCCACGCCTCCGCGTGAATGGGCCGAACGAGCCTACAATATTCAGCGCTGGACCCCGATGCCGGCCGGTGGGCATTTCGCGGCGATGGAAAAGCCGCAGCTATTGGTTGACGATGTTCGCGCCTTTTTCCGGGAGCTGCGATAACGGATACCGCGTGAGGAGGAAAACAGCGGGAGCGCGCGCGGTAGCGACAGCGAGAACATCTCGTAAAAAGCGGTGCCGGAGTTTCGTATATTCGTTTATTGCCGCACGGTGACGGCCGCACGGTGCCGGTGCCGGACGGTGCCGGAGTTTCGCTTATTCGATTATCGGTGGAAGACGCTAAAGCTGGCAGATGCAATCGGTTCTGCGATAATCCGTGACAACCGGGCCAAGGATGGCCTGCTTTGGGATTGCAAGGATGCCGAGACGACCGAGAATTCATCTTGCGGGCGGAATTTATCACGTGATTTTGCGTGGGAATCATCGTCAGCAAATCTTTTACTGCGACTCTGATCGCGATCTGATCGAGACGACAATCGCGCGAGCGATCCGCGCCAACGACACGCATATTCATGCGTATTGTTGGATGAGCAACCACATTCACCTCGCAGTTCAAGTTGGTACGCGGCCGTTAGGCCACTTCATGCAATCCATCGCCAGCCAATACGCGCGTCGCGTGCAACGAAACCTCCTGACGACTGGGCATTTGTTCGAACGCCGCTACAAGGCGATATTGATAAACGACACTGCGTATCTCGTGAGCCTTGTGCGATACATTCATCGCAACCCAGTACGTGCCGGTCTGGTAGCCGAACCAACGGACTATCCATGGAGTAGCCATCGCGCTTATGTGGGGCTCACGGCGGTTTCTTGGTTGACGACGGAATCAATACTCGCGTTGTTCGGAAGTCGATTGGGAGACGCGCGCAGGGCATATCGAAAATTTCTCAGCGTCGATGGCCCGGACAGCGAGTTGACTCTGCTACGGGGCGAGAATTCATCCGACCCACGACTTCTGGGCACCGATTCGCAGGGCTCGTTTTCATTGGGTGAGAACGCGTCTGGCCCGCCCTCTGAAACACTATCGGCGATGGCAGAGCACTATGCGGTCGAGTTGGGTGTTAGTCTTTCGTTGCTCCGGAGCCAATCACGAAGCCGCAAGCTATGTCGTATCCGAGCCCAGATAGCGGCTCGCCTGCTAGACGAACGCAGCGCGCAATTGTCAGAAGTCGCGCGGTTGTTCGGGCGCAGCCCCTCGACCTTGCACGGTTTATTGGAACGACACTTCGCGCAAAATGTTGCCTGAATAAACGAATAAGCGAAACTCCGGCACCTGTCATCGGCACCTGTCATCCCTTGCGCGCTCAGCGCGCGTGCAGTCAACACCACCGAGTCGGCGAATTCACCGTAACTCAGACGTACATCGTCGCCAACGAGAAACGGCGCGTCTGGTGCGCGAGCTACCAATTCGGCAAGTAGGGCGGGAACAGTACGCGCGGTCGGCTTTTTCAATTTTTTGGGGACAGATTTAATTTCGGGTTAAGTAATCGATGCTCTGGCATCATTAGCTAAATCACCCAGGCGATACAGCGTTAAAGCGTGGATATACGCTTGGGTCGTACTCTTCAATCGCCGCTCGTAGGCCCGAACAAAAAATGATTCATCCGGAGCGCGAAAATCGCGGTGAGGATTGCGCCGGGCAGCAAGATTGCGAAGAAGTCGAGGATGCCGATGAAAAATTCACTCGGTTTTGGCATTGGCCGGTTCCTTGTGTGCCGAAGTGTTGATGCCGTAAGTTGAAATCAACGACGAATTCGCCGCTTTGTTCATCGTAGTTTCACGCCACCATTACGTGCTCCTCGGTTTGTAGGATAACCAAGCTCGAAGCCGTTGCCGTCGCGCCTTCGCGGGCATATTGGCCTTGCGGCGTGCTGAACACCGCGCCCATGGCCGCGCGCGTTTCGAACCACACTTCCGCGACGCCGTCGAAGGGTTGATCGGGTGTGGTGCAAAGATTGATCGCGTATTTGACCAGCCCCGGCCACTGTTTGACCTTGGGCGCGTGTTCCGTAAGCCACCAGGTTTTAAACGCTTCGAATTCCATGCCGACCGGGCGCTTGATAATGCCAATGACTTTAAACATGACCGCGGCTCCGTGCATTGGATTGAGCGTCTAAGGTAGCCGGACTCAGGGTCGGTCGACAATCGTTTGAACGCGATTAGCCGCTACATAGAGAAGCGGAAATACTGAGCCCCTTGAGCGGCGCGATGCCCCGACGTTCCAGATCGTGGATGAAAACATGGCAAGTCGTCGTTGTACTCCTCGCAACGACGACTTGGGTTCATGGGCGAGACATCGCGGACCTGCTCGGCATTCCGTACGACGAATACACACAAGTTGCGATTGTATCTATCGCGTATACCTTGGGCACACGATTTAAAGTCACGGTTGTGCTACTGCGCCAGCCGACACTCGAAACGTTGTTCATTGACCTCCGCCCCCCACTGATTACCGCGCTGCTGTTGTACTAAGCGGAAACCATATTTCTCGTATAGATGACGCGCAGCGTTCAATCCTTCAAAGGTCCACAAATAAATTTTTATGTAATTTCGCAAACGGCAAAAATCGAGTGCCGCACGCATCAGTCGATTGCCAACGCCGGTACCGCGCAGGGTATCGGAAGCGATAAACCAGCGCAGGTGCGCGCCTGCCGTCGCGGCGTCGACACTGTCGATGACGAGCGACCCTTCGATACTGCCGTGCGTGCGCGCTAGCCAGATTCCGTCCCGGTTGCTGTCGTAACGGCGGAGAAACTCCGATAGCTCACAAGCCACCTTGCTTTCAAAATAAAGACCGAAGCCGGTGTGTTGCTGGTAGAAGGTCCCATGTAGTTCGGTGATGCGGCCAATCGCACCCGGCGCGTATCCTCGTTCGATTTCCACGCTCATTTCGGAATTCCCTTGGCGGCCCAACTCATCGATGCGCGACACGCGCTCCTCTAATAGGTTAAACCGATTTTGCGGCGCCGTTCTAACGCGCGCGCGCGAATACTTATTCGCTAAAGCCGTGAAATCCGCGCGCAGCCTGTGTACGATGGACAACCTTTTAGCCACGGAGAAAACCCCATGAGCGACCCTATTATCGAAGCGAGCACCAAGGGTTGGATTGCCCAGCACCGCGACCAATATCTTAAGAATCCTGCCGCCGGTCATTTATGGGATTCGTCGTTCGCTGGCGGACCGGGACCCTTGCCGACCTTGTTACTGACCACCGTTGGCGCGAAGTCCGGCACGTCCAGTGTCATGCCCTTGCTCTACGGCGAAGTGAAAGGCGCGTACGCGATCGTCGCCTCCAAGGGTGGCGCGCCGAAACATCCCGGCTGGTATCACAATTTGCTCGCGCAGAATGTCGTCACTGTGCAAGTGGCCGACAAAGTCGTTAAGGCGAAGGCGCGCGTGACGAGCGGTGTTGAGCGCGCCAATATCTGGAAACAGATGGCGGCGATGTATCCTCCGTACACCCAGTATCAGGACAAGACGCAGCGTGAAATTCCGGTGGTATTGCTGGAGCCGATTTAATTTGGCGACGGCGTTAATTTCGCGCTAATGGCGGCGCCTGCCTAGTTCTGGCCGGGAAAGTGCTCGGTATGGACTTGGCCTCGACGACCGAAATACTGGACAGTGCCGCCCACAATCCACACGCAGTAGCCAACGCAACCCGCCGCCATCGTGCGCGTTTTAAACTCGGGGTACTTAACCGTCCCGGTTTGTGCGCCACGAACCGCGGCTTGAATCTCTGAGGCAACGAAATTCTCCGCGATCGTGGCGTGACTGGTCGGAAACGCCACGACGTGAGAGTCGCCGTTCGGCAAATAATAGGTTGTTTCGCCGCGCCGGTAGTCCGCATGATAGGACTCGACACCAACCGACATTAATTTCATGACCACTGAGCCAAAATCAATGCTGCCGTCGTGAGAGCGCTTCGCGCATTCTTCAATCGTGGCGATCGCGTTTGGTTCCATGCTCATCGTCCCTTCAAAGTTTCGCTCAGACGTAGTCTCGCTGACGGGCAACGCCGGTGTCAGCACCGTTAATCCGCGGCCATCGCCGTGATCTCGGCGTCTGAATAGCCGAGGTTCTGCAGCACTTCGCGCGTATGTGCGCCGAGCGCCGGCGCCGCCTGCGGCGGGATCTTCGTGGTACCGTCGACGTTAATCGGCGAATCGACCGTCCGCCGGCCCGGCAAATCGACGATCTCCGGAAACACACCGTTCGCAAGCATCTGCGCATCGCTCGGCAAGGCCTCACTCTTCTGCACGACCCCGAAGGTCACGCGATGCTGGTCCAGGATGGCACTCCACTCGGCGAGCGTCTTAGTGGCGAACACTTGATCGAGGATCGCGACCAGCGCCGACGCGTGTTCGCGCCGTTTGGCCGACGACTCGAAACGCGGATCGGCGCCCAATTCCGGGCGCGCGATCGCAGTACAGAAGAGATCCCATTCGTGCGCCTCTTTCACCATCACCAGTGAAAAATGGCGTTCGTCCAGAGTCTGATAAACCGCGATCAACGGATTCGGCGATTCAGCGTGGGTGCCGCGTTCGAAGAACGTCGCCCCGCACAGTGCTGCCTGGGCAAGGATGCCATTGGCCCACACGCCGTTCGCCATCAGCGAGGTCGACACCTTTCCGCCCTGGCCGGTGCGCTCGCGACGATACAGCGCGAGCATGATCGCACCGAACAGAGCGACTGCGGTCGGATGATCGCCCATGCCGGGCGCCGACAACGCGAGTTCGCCGCCGTGCGGACGAATGAGGTCCATCATGCCAGAGCGCGCCCACCATGCCGTCGCGTCGTAACCGGGCCGCTCGACTTCGGCGCCCGCGTCGCCATAACCCGTGACATGCGCGTAGATCAATCGCGCGCTCAAGCCGTCGATATCCTCGAAACGGACGCCAAGATCGCTGAGCACGGAAGGTTGATAGTTAGTGATAAAGACGTCTGCCGTCTCCAGCAGTCGATAAAGCGCCGCGCGCCCGGCGGGCCGCTTCAAGTTCAGGGTGATCGATTTTTTGTTGCGCGAATCGAGGAGCCACGGGTAGTTCTCCGCGCATTCCGGCAGCGGTCGCAGCTTGTACAAATAGCGGTAGGCGTCGCCAATTCCTGGTGGCTCGATGTGGATCACATCGGCGCCGAAATCCGCCATGATCGTCCCTGCCGCGGGCCCAGCGACAAAGGTCGCCGCTTCCACCACCCGAATTCCACCGAGAATCGAATGCACCGGCGTACCTCCGCGTTAGTTATTGGCGGAGCATATCAAATCGGTGCGCGCTGGTCGGAGTGATCGGCGCAGCCGAGGCGGGTTAGCGCAAACGGATTGAACGGATCGTCATCGAAGGACGAACTTGGAATCTAATAGGCGTCAAACCGCATCATCGATTTGCCCGGCGACTTTGTCATTCGCCGCTTGCTCCGCAGCATTGAGTGCGTAGGCCTGCGCCACTATCCAGCCGCCGCGTCTGACTTCTGGATGATTGGTCTCGGCGATTTTTGCCGGGCTCTTCGTGGCCTCGGCAGTGGCCGGGATCGAAGACGGCGCGAACGGTAACATCTGGCCGGTCATCGCGGCATTCACAATCCACCCGCCGCGATAGGGCTGGCCGCTCGAAGCCTCCGCCAATGCAACAACGGGATCTGCCGTCCTCGGCGCGCCCTCCTTAGCACTTGCCGGCTCCACGAGCATGCTGCCCAACGATAACGCGGCGCCGAGTGGGCCGCCGAACAACGCGCCGCCAGCGACGCGGATCGCCGGCGCGATTACGTCGCCCGTCAATTTGCGATAGAGGGAGCCGATAATCGGGATGTGTTGCAACGGATTTACTAGATCTAGGACATCGCTAAACGACGGACCGTCGCCAAACAACATCGACCTAAGGGTGTGCATGACGCCGCCATTTGCTGGCGCGGGTCCCGTGACCGGTAAGGCGGTCCGATTGATTTCCATGACGCGGATGATCTCCCTGCGATGACCTGGCCTCGCAAGTCGCGTGCCAGACGTTGCGAAGCGAGACCATTTCCTACCCGCAAGGCTGACTCTTCTTATGCACCTTTATTCATCGAAGCACCTTGTCGCGGCCCACTCGTCATGCCGGCTTGCGAGGCTGTGTAAAAGCTCGAACCGCCGTCACTCCGGAATTCGCACAGCGAAACTCTGGGATCCAGTCAGAATAGGCGTCCGCGCAGCGCGGATCCGCTTTTTTTTACTGGATTCCGGCGTGCGCCGGAATGACGGGTGCCGGGTTGTTGTTTCCTGCTCGAATTCACTTGGAGTTGTTACACGGCCCAGAACGCCGGAATCCAAAGGACCTCAGAGTCCCCCCACCACCGTCATGCCGGCGAATGCCGGAATCCAAAGGACCTCAGAGCCCCCACCACCGTCATGCCGGCGAATGCCGGTATCCAAAGGGCCTCAGAGCCCCCACCACCGTCATGCCGGCGCATGCCGGAATCCAGAGGCCTTAGAGCAGCAACCCCACCATCGTCATTCCGGCGCACGCCGGAATCCAGAGGACCTTAAAGCAACCTCGAATACCGGTCTTCCCAACGCGAGTTCGTGCGCTCAATAAGGTCCAGCCTCCACGCTAATCGTAGAGCGCTTTTTTCACGCGCGAAGGCGCCGCGAAACCGTACTGGATTCCGGCATTCGCCGGCATGACGGCAGTTGGCACGCGGCCGCTGTCGCTGCTGCAAAAATGTGCACAAGAGACAGCCCGCGAGGGGAGAAGGGGTAATGCACGCGATAAGGTGCGATGCTTTGCCGGGGATTGCCGCCTCAGCGGCAAATCAGCGGCCGGCGATTGCCGGCCGGCGAAATTATCGTCTGTCCCAAATATTCACTCCGGCGTAAATACCACCGGCATCGACTTCAAACCATTCAAGTGATTTGAGCGTAAATAGCGATAATTGCCAACCGCGCGGATGTCGGGAAAGCGCGCCAGAATTTCCTCGTACATGATGCGAACCTGCATGCGCGCCACTTGCGAGCCAATGCAAAAATGCTGCCCGATGCCAAAGGCGAGATGTTCGCGCGCATTACTGCGCGTGACATCGAACTCATAAGGTTTTTCGAAGACCTCAGAATCGAAGTTAGCGCCGCCGTACCACATCACCACCTTATCGTTCTTCGCGATTTTCTGCCCGCGAATTTCGGTGTCTTCGGTCGCGGTGCGCCGCATGTAGATGATGGCGCTGACGTAACGCAGCATCTCTTCGACCGCATTCGGAATAAGCGACGGATCCGCGCACAGCTTGCGGCGCTGCTCGGGAAATTCGGTCAGCGCGCGCATGCCGCCGGCGATGGTGTTTCGCGTGGTCTCATTGCCGGCCAAGATCATCAACACGAAGAAGCCGTCCAGCGTGGCCTGCGGTAGACCTTCGCCATCGATGCGGGTATTGGCCATGATGCTGGTTAAATCGTCGGCCGGGTGTTCGCGGCGCAAGGCCATGATGCGTTTGCCATAATCGAACATCTTCACGAACACGTGTTGTCCCGCAGCGGGCGACGCAAAGTAATCCGGATCGAGCAGCGCCAACGCTTCGTTCGACCACTTGATGATGTCTTGGCGATCTGCCTCGGGCACGCCGAGTAATTCCGATAACGTCCACAGTGGCAGCGGCGTCGCCACCTCGGTTACAAAATCGCATTCACCGCGCGACGCGATTCGATCAAGCAGTTCTCGGACTTTATTCCGCACTCCGTCCTCGAACTTGCGTACGATATTCGGATTAAAGGCCGGCGCGATCAGCCGCCGATGCACGTTGTGCTCGGGCGGATCCATCGCGAGCAGCATGTGAAGAAAAGCATTCTGGGCTTCGGGATCCGTGATGCCCATCGAGTCATACGAGATGTAGTGCCCGCCCAAGGCGTTCGAAAAAATTTTCGGCTTCTTGGAAATCTGAACGATATCGTCGTATCGGGTGATCACCCAGTAGCCCGGCCCCTCTTTTTCTGGATTCCAGAACACGGGGGCCTCTTCACGCAGTCGTCGAAAAACGTCGTGCGGCTGGCCGTCGGAAAATAGATCGAGATCGTTGAGGTCAGCCAATCCCGTGGGATAGCGAATATCGCTGTCGGGTCGGTTCATACGCGCTCTCCACTACGCTTCAATAACGCCCCATCGCTCCACCGCCCGGCATCTGACTCATGCCCGGGTGCGAACCCGCACGTCGTTCGCGCTCGCCAAATTCTTGGCGTTGGCTTTCGTGCGGCATATATTCCGCCAGCACGCCGCCCTGTCGTTCGCAGTTTTTGCGTTGCTCACTTTCATTATCGCCGTAGACCTTGATAAACGCGCCGTCAATTCTGCACCGCGTTTCCATTTGGGCAGCCGCGACCGAGGTCGTCGCTGCCATGCCGATTAGCAGCGTGGTCCACATTAATTGCCTCATGCGAGCCTCCCGATTGATTGCATTCGTGTTCATGTTAACAGTTGAATCCTCTTTCGCGACGTTACTTGCTTAAGTTCGGTTGCAACACAATTACCGCCATCCCACTCAACGCGATCAGCGCGCCGGCCACATCCCACGCCGTCGGCCGGATACGATCGATCCGCCACAACCACAGCAGCGCGACGCCAATGTACACGCCACCGTAAGCGGCATAAGTCCGGCCAGCCGCACTTGGATGCAGTGACAACAACCACGCGAACGCGGCCAGCGATAAAGCCCCGGGAAGCAGCAACCACGGCGCGCCGTCGGCGCGCAGGACGCGCCACGGCAGATAGCAGCCGAGGATTTCAGCGACCGCCGTGATCGCAAATAACGCCGCGGTTCGTAGGAAGTCGAGCATGGTGTGAATTATCGTTAGGTCACGAGGCGATAGTGAGTGTCAGCGCTCGACCCGCCGGCGCAGACAGCGCGGCCGGTCGCAACCATATGCTGGAGATGCGCGAGTACCGACATCGCGGCGGCGGCGTGCAGGCGTTGATCGATTTCAGAATAGATCACCGCGACCATATCTGGGATCCGCGAGAGGCCCCGTGTGAGGCACGCTGCAATCTGACGTTCACGCGCATGCCGATGTTCGATGAGCGTGCTGACGAAAGCCTGCGGCGTGTGGATTGGATTGCCGTGGGTCGGATAGTAAAGATGATCGGTACGGTTCTTTAGGATCTCCAAGCTCGCAAAATACTGCGCCATGTCACCATCCGGTGGCACAATTACCGTCGTCGACCAGCCCATCACATGATCGCCGACGAAGAGCGCCCGTACTTCGCGCAATGCGAAACACATATGATTAGACGTATGCCCTGGCGTGTACACGCAATCGATGGTCCAGCCGTCGCCGACGATTACCGCGCCATGACCTACCGTCACATCCGGATGGAAATCCATATCTCCACCCTCTTCAATCGCCACACCCGTCTCGCGTTTTCCGGCGCCGTGCGCGCCATAGCCATAGGTCTTAGCGCCGGTCGCCGCCTTGAGGGGTGCGGCGGCTGGCGAGTGATCGTTATGCGTGTGCGTGACGAGGATGTGCGTGACGGTTTCGCCGGCAAGCGCGGTCTTTAAGGCGTCGAGATGTTCATCGATCAACGGTCCGGGGTCGATGACGGCGACGTTGCCGCGGCCGACGATATAGGTGCCGGTGCCGTGGAACGTGAAGTGATTGGGATTGCGCGCGAGCACCCGGCGAATAAGTGGCGCGATCTCGACCGCTTTGGCGTAAACCGGATCATAGCCACGATCCACCGCCAGCACTGGCAGCACCACGTTGAGATCGGCAGCTTTAAGGGGAGTGGTCATGGGCAGACTGCTCGCAGTTTGTAGAAGCCGGGCGACACTAATATCGCGCCGTCTTTGAAGCCATTGTACTCGACGCGGTTCTCCGTAATGCTGCCGTTAGCAGGTTGAAGCAACCCTGCCATTTTGAACATTTTGCGTCTACAGTCGAGTGAACCTACAACATCAAATCACGCTGCGGAGGTTCCCATGGCCGAGCTCATTTTGCACCACTACGATGAGGCCCCGTTCGCGGAAAAGATCCGTCTGATTTTTGGCATCAAAAACCTGACTTGGCGTTCAGTCATCCAACCGGCAGCACTACCGAAGCCACACCTCGTCCCGTTGACCGGCGGGTACCGCCGTACGCCAGTCTTACAGATCGGCGCCGACATCTATTGCGACACCCAACTCATTACGGCGGTCCTGGAGCACGCACATCCCCAGCCATCAGTCTTCCCGGACGGTAACCCGGGGTTGGGTTATGCGCTCGGCAGTTGGGCGCATGGGCCGTATGTGGTCACCTCTGTCGCGCTCTACATGGGCAGCGAAGATCCGTTTGCGGGTGCGGTGGATTTGCCGTCGCATTTTTTCGAGGACCGCAAAAAAATGTGGAAGACGCAATTTGACACGGATTCGCTCGCACCAAAACTACCCGGTCTGCGCGCACAACTGGATGCGCATACCGATTTCATCAATCTGCAATTGGCCGATGGCCGATCATTCTTGACTGGAGAAAAGCCCGGTCTCGCGGATTTGCATGCAATGTGGGATCCGTGGTTTCTGTATCGCTTTGCGCCCAAGGAAGCGCAGCGCGCCTATGATCGTTTTCCGCGCATTGCACAATGGTTAGCCCGGCTTGTCGCCATCGGCCAGGGAACCCGTAAAGAAATGGCTCCCGACGCTGCGCTCGATATCGCCAGAGCCGCCTCGCCCAATCCAGCCACTGGGGTCGATCAATACGATCCCCTCGGAATCAAAGTGGGCACTCACGTGTGCGTTTCGCCGAGTGATTACGCCGAAGTAAACGTGGTCGGCGAATTGGTGGGCACCACCGTGCGCAGCGTGTCGGTGTTACGCCATGATCCGCGCGTTGGTGAAGTGGTCGTGCATTTCCCGAAGATCGGTTACCGGATTGAGGTGGTCTAGATTGTCGGATGGATTCCGCTAATTGTTGCGCTCTGCAGGGTGTAGTAATGACAATGCGCGCTATTTGGAAGCCTATTCAAGTTCCGCGCCCGGCGTGCCGATTACGTGTTCATGCTTCCCTACGACAGTGCAGTCCGGCAGATCGAGAGCGGCTCCGCTGAGCGCGTGGTAACGGAAGCCGATTGCGCGGCGCGCGAAGCGGCACTGGCGCAGATAGCAACCGAGTTACGCCGCGCCAATCAGGATCTCGAACAATTCGCCTATATCGCGGCCCATGATCTGCAAGAGCCGCTGCGCTTGATGACGAGTTTTATGGAACTTTTCGCGCGTCGTTATGGCGACGTTGTCGATTCCACGGGCCAACAATATCTGCACTACGCGCTCAGCGGATCGCGGCAAATGAAGGCCTTGATCAACGATTTGCTCGAGTACTCGCGGGTCTGTAACGATTTATCATCGATCGCCACCGTGGCCATGGCCGATGTCGCGCACGAAGTCGAAACCACGCTGCAGGCGGCGCTAGTCGATTGCGGCGGAGAACTGCGGATTGAACCGCTGCCGACGGTGGTCGGTCGCCGCCGCCAGCTCAAACAATTGGTCTACAACCTGATTCGCAACGCGCTTAACTATCGCGCCGCCGAGCGCGCCCCGCGCATCCGCTTGAGCGCGACACCTGCCGGTGGCGACTGGCAATTCGCGGTTGAAGACAACGGCCGCGGTATCGCACCTGAATATCACGAACGCGTATTCATGATCTTTCAACGGCTCACACGTGATCGCGCACAGCCCGGCACCGGTATGGGCCTCGCGATTTGCAAGAAGATCGTCGACACCCACGCGGGCCGGATCTGGATCGAATCGAGCGCCGCCGGCGGCACCAGCGTACTCTTTACGCTGCCTCAGCCGGAACCCACCGTCGGTCGATTACGCTAGACCTCAATCTTGGTGGGAGCCGCTTTAGCGGTGAATCCCGATCGAGAGTAGAGACCCCTTTCGCCGCTAAAGCGGCTCCCACAGTCTGTTTCGTCCAGCAGACAACCAAGTGCTCGCCCGCAGGTGCGATCGCGGCTGCTTGGAAGCGCGTACGGTGTACACTAGCCGGGGCATCACCGTCAGATCGAATGGGCCGCAGCTCTCCAAAAAAATTAAGCCCAGCACTGACCACGTGGACCTCTCGCACCGAATGCGAAGTACCCATTTCAACAGCTTGAGTGCACAACCTGGCGCGCCTGGCGCGTGGGAGCATGCCAGGCGCATGACCAGAGGAGGACACTTGCCATGAAACGCAGCGAACACCGCATCCTTACTACCCACGTCGGCAGCTTACCGCGCGCCCGCGCGCTGTCTGATCTATTGATCGCCGACGAAGCCAAACGCCCCATCGACCGGGCCGAACTCGAGCGCCTGGCGCGCGCCGGTGTGCAACACGTGGTCGCCAAACAGGTCGAAAGCGGCCTCGACATCATCAACGATGGCGAACAACCCCGAGTCGGCTTCCAGACGTATGTCGGACAACGCCTGGAAGGGTTCAATGGCGTTAGCGAACGCGACCCCTTCAAGGATTTCGCGGACTACCCGGATTTCGGCCAAGTGTGGGCCAATCGCGGCATGGTGATGTCGAAAGTTTTTGACGCACCGGCGGCGTCCGAGGCGGTGCGCTACAAAGATTTAACGCCAGCGCGTCGCGAATGCGACCTCTTCGACCAAGCACTGACGGCGCATCCGGGAGAATTCACCGAGACCTTTATGACCGCCGCCTCGCCGGGGATCGTCTGCACCACCATGCGTAATGGCGGGTACTACGATTCGCATGAAAGTTATGTCCGCGCGGTCGCGCGCGAACTCCAAAAAGAATATGAGCTGATTCATAGTCGCGGCTACATCCTGCAGCTCGACTGTCCTGATCTGGCGATGGAATGGCACGGCATGTTCCAGCACGGGACGCTGAAACAATTCCAAGATGCGATCACCGTGCATATCGCGGCGATCAACGAGGCCTGCGAAAACATCCCGGCGGATCGGATCAGGTTGCATGTGTGCTGGGGCAATTACGACGGCCCGCACGATTGCGACGTGCCGCTCGAGGATATTTTCCCCATCATCATGGAAGCGAATGTTGGCGCGTTCTCGGTTGAGTTCGCGAATCCGCGCCATCAGCATGAATACGCCGCGCTAAAGAAGCATCCGCTCAAAAAAGACAAGATTTTGATCCCTGGCGTTATCGATTCGACCGTCAACTACATCGAGCACCCCCAGGTGATCTGCAATCGGCTGCTCGAGGCGGTCAGCGTGGTGGGCGATCGCGAACGCGTCATCGCCGGCGCCGATTGTGGGTTCGGCACCTTCGCTGGCTGGGAAATGGTGGCGGCGTCCGTGGTGTGGAAAAAATTCGAAGCGTTAGCCGCTGGCGCCAAGCTCGCGTCGAAAAAACTGTGGGGCTAGCCATGCAGGACGTTTATAAGAAGATCTACCCTGATCCAGGTTTTCATGCGTTGGAACGTAAACGCCGCGTGTTCACGTGGGTGCTCGCCAGCGTGGTGTTCGCCAATTCCTTTTGATGATCAATTCGTGCGCTCGCAGACTGGGATCGGCGCGGAAGGTCCGGCGCAACACTAGCTTAAGTGCCGATAGCGCCGCGCCGTATGCATGATCTTTATCGCCTAATCGATGCCGATCCAGAATTCCATGCGCTGCAACGCGCGCGAAGCCGTTTTTCGTGGGGTCTTCTGGCGTGCGTGTTCGTGGCGTTTTATAGCTTCCTCTCCGTGATCGCGTTCGCGCCGACTTGGTTTTCTCGGCCACTCAATGCGCACACCATGGTCACCACGGGCATTGCCGCAGGGGTGGCCGTCATCCTCTTCAGCGTTGTCTTGACCGCCTGGTACGTGTGGCGCGCCAATCGTGAGTTCGACGTGCGTAATCAAGTGCTCCTCGCGCGCCTAAAACAACGTGCGACCACGCGCTAGCTTGCTCGCCGCGGGACTGCTCCTGCCGACCGCGGCCCATGCCGCTGACGGCGCGGTTAATAAACTGGCGGTCGCGATGTTTCTCGGCTTTGTTGGGATCACGTTGGCTATCACCTTCTGGGCAGCGCGCCGCACGCGTACCACGCATGACTTCTATGCCGCCGGCGGACGGATCACGGGCTTCCAGAACGGACTCGCGATCGCTGGCGACTTCATGTCCGCCGCGACCTTTCTCGGTATTTCGGCCTTGATGTTCGAGCATGGCTTTGATGGTCTGATCTACGCGGTAGGCGGCGTCGCCGGATGGCCGCTAGTGCTCTTCTTGCTCGCCGAGCGGTTGAAGAATCTCGGCAAATACACCTTTGCCGATGCGGTGTCGTTGCGTCTGCAAGCCAAACCGATTCGCAGCCTGGCCGCCACGGGTTCCCTTTGCGCGGTGGTGTTGTATTTGATCGGCCAGATGGTCGGCGCCGGCAAATTGGTCGAAGTGCTGTTCCATCTCGATTACGACTATGCGGTGTGCGTCATCGGCGGGCTAATGGTGTTCTACGTCAGCTTTGGCGGCATGATCGCGACCACCTGGGTACAGATCATCAAAGCCAGCTTGCTGCTTGCCGGCGGTAGCTTGCTGGCCTTTTTAGTTTATCGCCATTTCAATTATTCATTCGATGCGATCCTGCGCGGCGCGGTAGCGAATCATCCGCGCGGCATCGAACTCCTGGAACCCGGCCATCTGGTTCGCGATCCGGTGTCGGCAATTTCACTCGGCACCACGCTCCTCCTCGGCACCGCCGGATTGCCGCACATTCTGATGCGCTTTTTCACCGTGGCGGACGCGCCCGCCGCGCGCCGTTCGGTGTTATTCGCCACCGGTTTTATCGGCTACTTCTACCTGCTTATTTTCGTTCTCGGCTTCGGCGCGGTGGCCTTGGTGACTCACGACGGTGGCTACTTCGATCCAAAGACCAATGTCATGATCGGCGGCACCAATATGGCGGCGATTCATCTCGCCCACGCCATCGGCGGTGATGCCTTTCTGGGTTTCATGTCCGCCGTGTGCTTCGCGACGATCTTGGCCGTGGTCTCGGGGTTGACGTTATCCGGCGCGTCGGCGATTTCGCATGATCTCTATGCCAATGTGTTTAATCCGCATGCGACTGAACAGGAGGTGGTGCGGATTTCAAAAATAACGGCGCTAGTGCTCGGCGTCATTGCCGTAAGCCTTGGCCTGGTGTTCGAACACCAGAATGTCGCGTACATGGTGCAGCTCGCGTTCGCGATCGGCGCAAGCGTGAATTTTCCATTGTTGTTTTTATCGATGTACTGGCGCGATCTAACCACGTGGGGTGCGTTGTTGGGCGGGATCATGGGCCTCACCACGGCGGTCGGCGGCATTATTCTCGGGCCAACGGTGTGGGTGGAAGTGTTGCACCACGCGGCGCCGATCTTCCCTTACAAATATCCCACGCTCTTTGCGCTCGCCGCGTCGTTCAGCGGTAGCCTGGTTGGCTCGCTACTCGATCGAAGTCCGCAGGCCAGCGCGGAACGCGCGGCGTTTGCCGCGCAATTCGTGCGATCGCAGACCGGGCTTGGCGCCGAAGCCGCGAGTGTGCACTAATTAATCGTGTGTGGATTACAGTCAAGTAAAGTAAAGGCGACCCTTTTTGTGGGAGCCGCTCTGGCGGCGAATCCTAGCCACGATCATTTCGCTGCTAAAGTAGCCCCAGCTTCCGTTTTAATTTGCGCGTAACGCCGTAAGCACGGCTTCCAACATCTGCTTGGCATCGCCGAACAACATGCGATTGTTTTCTTTGTAGAAGAGCGGATTGTCGACGCCGGCATAGCCGGACGCCATCGAGCGCTTCATGACGATGGAGATCCGCGCCTTCCACACTTCCAACACCGGCATGCCCGCAATCGGACTGCCCGGATCATCCTGTGCGGCGGGATTGACGATGTCGTTGGCGCCAATGACCATCGCCACGTCGGTCTGCGGAAAATCGTGATTAATTTCATCCATCTCAGCCACGATGTCGTACGGCACCTTGGCCTCCGCCAGCAGCACATTCATGTGGCCGGGCATGCGGCCCGCGACGGGATGAATCGCGAAATGCACGTCGATATTACGTTCTCTCAACAGTTTGGTGATTTCGAACACCGTGTGCTGCGCTTGAGCGACAGCCATGCCGTAGCCAGGAACCAAAATGACTTTGGAAGCCCCGCGCAGAAGCTCCGCCGTTTCTTCGGCCGTAATCGCTTGCACCTCGCCTTGCGGACCGGCACTGCTTACCGTCGTACCACCCGCGGTACCGAAACCACCGGCGATGACCGCGAAAAAATGTCGATTCATCGCGCGGCACATGATGTAGGAGAGAATGGCGCCGGAGGATCCGACTAACGCGCCAATAACGATCAGCAAATCATTGCCGAGCATGAAGCCGGTGGCGGACGCCGCCCACCCCGAATAGCTGTTCAACATTGACACCACCACTGGCATATCCGCGCCGCCGATGGCCATTACCATGTGGATGCCGAACGCGAGCGCGACCCCAGTCATGATCAACAAGAAAAACGCGCCGCTGACCCCCGAATCAACGTTGAGAAATAACTTGCCGACGACGATGACTGCGATGAGACCGACGAGATTGAGGAGATGCCGACCCGGCAGTAGCCATGGCTTACCGCCGATGCGCCCCGATAATTTGCCGAATGCGATCACCGAACCCGAAAACGTGATCGCGCCGATCAATATTCCCACATAGATTTCGATTTCATGGATAGTCTTTTCGATGCCCGCGAGGTGCACTGAGTTATCGGCGTAAGTCGCAAATCCAATAAGGACCGCGGCTAACCCCACCAAGCTGTGCATGAGCGCGACGAGCTCGGGCATTTCGGTCATCTGCACTTTGAACGCCGCGTAAAGCCCGATGCTGCCGCCGATCGCCATCGCCGTCACGACCGGCCATAACGTCTCGACCTGGGGTCCGAGAACGGTCGCGAGAATGGCAAGCGCCATGGCCGCCATACCGTAAAAATTTCCGCGCCGCGCCGTTTCGGGATTACTCAACCCGCCGAGACTCAAAATAAAAAGAATAGTCGCGGCGATATAGGAGACGGTGACTAGACCTTCGCTCATGGTTACTCCGACCGCCGGAACATACGCAGCATGCGCTGCGTGACCGCAAAGCCGCCCGCCATGTTGATGCTGGTGAGAATTAGCGCGAAACCGGTAAGCAGCGTCAGCAACATGCCGGGTGCGGAGATCTGAATCAAGGCGCCAATGGCGATAATGCTGCTGATGGCATTGGTCACGCTCATCAACGGCGTGTGCAAGGCGGGCGTGACATTCCAAATCACCATGTACCCGACAAAACACGCGAGTACGAAGACCATGAAGTGCGACATGAACGCCGGCGGCGCAGCGCTGCCTAGACCATACAAAGCAAAGCCCGCGAGCACGCACCACAGCGCCGTGCGTGCGCGCGCCGGCAACCAAGGTTTCTTGGGCGGCGGCGGCACAAGCGGCGCGGCGCCATTGACCGGCGTTGATGCGACCGAGACTTTGAGTGGCGGTGGTGGCCACGTGATCATCCCCGCGTTCACCACGGTCGCGCCACGGATCATTTCGTCGTCCATGTTGACGGTGGCAACGCCGTCTTTTTTCGGGGACAACTCTTCCAGAACGCGTAACAGGTTGGTGGCGTAGAGTTGACTCGACTGCCGCGCCATGCGGCTCGGCAGATCGACAAATCCTACGATCGACACGCCGTGTCGTTTAACCACTTGGCCAGGAACCGTGAGTTCGCAATTGCCGCCTTGCTCGGCGGCGAGATCAACAATCACGCTGCCTTCCTGCATCGCCTCGACCATGCCCGCCGTGATGAGCTTGGGCGCCGGCTTGCCGGGAATGAGCGCGGTCGTGATCACCACGTCGACTTCCATGCATTGCTTGGCGGTGGTTTCGCGCTGGGCTTTTTGATAGCCCTCGCTCATGGTCTTTGCATAGCCACCGACACCGCCACCTTCTTCTTGGTAATTCACTTCGACGTACTCGGCGCCGAGGCTCTTGACCTGCTCTTTGACTTCCGGTCGTGTATCCATCGCGCGCACGATGGCGCCCAGGCCATTCGCGGCGCCGATGGCGGCGAGCCCCGCCACGCCAGCACCGATGACCAGGACCTTGGCCGGCGGGACCTTCCCCGCGGCCGTCACCTGCCCGGTAAAAAAGCGTCCAAAATTTTGCGCCGCTTCGATCACCGCCCGGTACCCGGCGATGTTGGCCATGGAACTCAAGGCATCGAGCTTCTGTGCGCGTGAAATTCGCGGCACGCTATCCATGGCGATCGCGGTGGCGTGACGCGCGGCGAGTCGTTCCATCAGATCGGCGTTCTGCGCGGGCCAAATAAACGAAATGAGCAGCGCGCCCTCGCGCATTAAATCGAGTTCGTGGCAGCCCAGTGCTGGATGCGCTTCAGGCCCGCGCACTTTTAAAATGATGTCGGCGGTCCACAGCGTGCGCGCGTCATCGATAATTTCGACGCCGACCCCGCGATACGCTTCGTCGCTGAAATCCGCGCCGACACCGGCGCCGGATTGAATTGCGACGGTAAACCCAAGCTTTTGCAGCTTGGCCGCCACCTCAGGAGTAGTGGCCACACGCCGCTCTCCAGCATGGATTTCTTGCGGGACGCCTATTCGCACACCTGTACTCCTATCGACAAGGACGGCGCTTCCGGATTCAACGCGAGATGCCTCGGACACGACTAAGAACCCGCGGGTGGGTCATTCCCAATGGCGTAGCGCAGAGGAAGCGATTACAAAAGCCGAGACTTTGCTGAAACCCCGCCCTGCGGCCGCGTATCGGGCGGCCGCAGGGCGCGCGCATTGTCGCAACTTGCGACGGCCGCTGCTAGCCTTCGGCGCCCACGTTGTCAGGGGAAATCCCGATACTCCGGTGCGAGCGCGACTTGATTGACGTTTGTTGTGCATTTATTGGCGCACCATAAGACCCCACGTGCGAAGCGATGCGCGTGAACCGCGCGCCCAGCGCGCCAGTGGCAGCAACTCCGTATCCACAGTTGGTAGCTTTTCGTTGATCGGTTGCTTACCAACCGTCACGACCGTCAGAATACTCCGCACGCGCCCATAGCTCAGTTGGATAGAGTACCTGGCTTCGAACCAGGTGGTCGGGAGTTCGAGTCTCTCTGGGCGCGCCAAATTAAGAAGACCGGGTTAATCCCGGTTTTCTTAATTTGAAGTACCCAGCGCAAACAAGAACTCCCCAGTTCGACAAACTCGCAAAGCGAGTTTGGACGCGCGCAGCGCGCCCCGAAGGGGTGAGCGTGCGCAACAAGCGCACGCGAATCCGTCTCTCTGGGCGCGCCAACTAGCTTTTAACTATCAAGCGGTTACCAAGCCACTGGTAGCCGCTTTTTGTTTCAACAACACCAGTGCGGGACTTTTGCGGGACTGCATCGCACACACCTTGTTTGCAGCTTCAATCAGATTCTCTAATTACGCTGCTGAATAGTGTGTCGTAATGCGTCCAGACTTATGTCTAAGCAAGTCTTGTCGATCTTCGAAACTCACACCGGCCGCGCGTAGCCGCCGACCGAATGTGTGCTTGAGATCGTGAACCCGCACCTGTGTCATCCCCACGCGCACCCGCGCTGCCTGCCACGCCGAGTTGTTCATCATCGTCATCGAATGACCGTGATAGGTACGCATCAACAACTCTGACCCCGAGAAACTCAACAGCGTACGGCGCTCACGCACCGCATTTGGAATAACGGGAGAAATCCCGTTGAGTGGAAGAACACGCGAACAAACAGCACGAACCCTGAGCACAGGCCGTCTGACACGTGTGAGAGGTAATGGACGAACGACAAGCATTCATCCGAACAGCGACCACAGCCTTACGACTGACGCATCATTCCTAGATCGCGATGATGCCTATTTGCCACGAGTAAGCGTCGTGGCCACGCATAAAATCAACGATGGAAATGATAGCGCAAGAAATTAAAATTGCACGCTGAAAAGCGGAAATATTTTCAGCGTTATTTCTTTCTAATTTCAGCGAAATGCATGTTGTATCACTTCGGATATTGTTGACTCATCTCGACTCACATTGGCTCATCATTTGCCCGCGCATCGACGCGATCTTCAGTTTACGAAGCGCTTAATCTGCAGAGCTGAAAGCGCGACTATGACTCGCTTCATCGCGTTATCAACGCAATGCCTCTACGTTGCGTCACGTGTTTTGCTATGCCGAACTAGACCGGCTCTTGACCTAGCGTCTAAGCGCTCATCTGCCGTCGGCCTATTAGTCGTGCTGCGTAGAAATCGATCTTCAATTTCTACGCCGTTGATATTTACGGACGGCGTCATTCGCGCGTCCTTCCGAAATCTCTCCGCAACGTCGCGCCGTGCTTCAGGTTTTCGCCCGCGTCATTACCGCGCTGCGCTCGCTAATGACGCGGGCACCTTTGATCGGGAGGCCTAGTCTTGTGTTCATTAACGTTCGCCTAGCGGATGGTCAAGTACGTCGGGCGGTTACCGGCTACTCCCGAAGCATCAGCGGTGGTTGAAGTTAGTCGAATGCGCTATATGAGGCCGTTATCCTTACCTTTCACAATCCACGCTGAAGAAGCGCCACTCAGAGCGGTGGATCCACGATCTGCTTGCGATAATCACCGGGCGTCATACCATACCAGCGCTTGAAAGAACGAACGAACCCCGCGGCGTCTTGATAGCCCAGGGCCGCAGCGACTTCGTGGATGCGTAGCCGCTCATTGCTGAGTAGTTCGCGTGCGCGCTGCTGCTGCACTTCGTCGATGACCTGCTGATAAGTGGTATCCATACTCCGCAGTCGGCGAATCAAGGTACGCGCCGAGCAATGCAAGCGCTCCGCGACCGTCTCCAGGCTCGGCGGTGAGCCGTCGTTGAGCCGCCGCTCGAAGCCATCGAACAGCAGCTGTCGAACCCTCGTGAGGGCATCTCGTTCCTCCGTCGTCGCGCATAGAATCTCGCAGCGAGCCAGCGCTGCCTGCCACACTCCTTCATCGAAGCCGACGTTATCGATCGCACGCCACTGGTGCGGGATCACCAGCGCATTGCGCGACGATTCGAACGCCACCGGGCACTGGAACCAGTTGGAGTAGAGGTAGCAGTGCGGCGTCGGCCGGTAGGCAAGCTCGATCCGCGCCCCGGCTATGGAACCCGGGCGGATCGTTCGCGTGTACTCGTGCATCACGATCATCGGAACCTCGATCAGCATGGCGCGTACGGGTCCGAGGTCAACCAACTCCGTGACCTCGGCGCAGAACGTCTCGTCATCGCGATGCCCTTGCCAATGCAGGTAAGGTACTCGGCTTGGAATGTATTTCAGGAATGCATCGAGGCCCGCGCCTAAAGTCGGCGCGCTGAGCCAGGCCGCGCTGACGGCGCCGTGAAAATGTTCTCCCATGCGTTGGCCCCATTGCAGATACCACTCTGGGCGCTCAGCGATGGCTAACGCGTTGCGCACGACCTGCAGATGCTGCGCGACGGTGACGGGTTTCGCGTAGTGCTCGATCTCGGTGGATGCGATACCTGTGCCGGCAGTGAGACGCGCGTGATCGCCGAACTCCTGCGCCAGTTGTTTGACGTAAGTGTTTGGCATCAGCAGGCGGTCGATTTCGGATGGGCGCATCGCTCACATCGTCACCAAACGACAACAACAATGTCACCCGGAGCTGTTTTTTGTCAATTCGTTACCCCCTATCGTGCACCGCAGGCGAAATTAGCGGCGAGTGGGAGCATCCCAACACCGCGGGTCGCACCTACCACTCATCAAGTTGCGGGGAATCCTGTGCAGAACATCATCGAGACTCATGACCGCGTCAAGAACTTCGACTGGAAGCTCTCTTACGTCGACAAGCCCAACCGCTATCCGACCAAATATAAAATCCCTGCCCGGACTAAGGATCCATTCCGGCACTTGATTCGCGACTACTGCTCGATGGAGCAGGAGAAGGACGACCGCCAATATGGTGCGATGTCTGACGTGATGGCGAGAGCCGGGTTGCCAGGCAAGGCGTCACAGCGCTGGACCGAAATTCTCAAGCTGGTGTTACCTGTCACCGGTTTCGGCGAATACGCCGCGATCAAATCGACCGGCCAGCTCATCGATGCCGTCGAAAATGCCGAGCTTCGCCAGGGCTATATGGCGCAAATGATCGACGAGGTCCGGCACAACAATCAGATCGCGCATCTCACCCGTTATCTCGCGCGGCACGCGCCGGACCCTGAAGGTTTCGCCCAGGGCTTCGCGTTGCGCTCGAAAAATATCCAGTGTCGCACCGGTCGCGCCGCGTTGCAGGGTTTCTTCAACGCCGATCCGGTTGAAGGAGCGTTGAATCTGCAGGTCGTGACCGAGACCGCGTTCACTAATCCGCTGTTCGTTGCGATGACCGAAATCGCCGCGGCTAACGGCGACCAGGCGACGCCGACGGTGTTTCTCAGCATTCAGTCGGATGAAGCGCGGCACATGGCGAACGGTTATTCGACGCTCGCCGCCATCTGCTCCGAGCCCGACAATCTGCCCCACCTGCAGCGCGACTTCGATCGCGCCTTTTGGCGCCAACACAATTTTCTTGATCCGCTGCTGGCGGCAGTCTACGACTACTTCCAAGAGGAGCGCACGAGCTCGTATCTCGAAAAGTGGCGGGAGTGGGTGGAAGAGGATTGGGCCGGTGCCTACATCCGCAAGCTCGAACCCTTCGGCTTGCAGGTGCCGCGCTGGTTCGAAGATGCGCGCGAACGTCTGCCGTGGGTCGGACACAGCGCGGCAATGGCGGTATTTGCCGCTTGGCCACTCCAATTCTGGCGGCACGATCCGTTGACCGAACGCGATTTCGACTGGTTCGAAAAGAAGTATCCCGGTTGGTACGGTCATTACGGCAAATTCTGGGAAGACTATCGCCGAATGAGCGATCCAGCTTCCGGTATGGTACCGATGCAGATGTTCGAACACCTACCGACGCTGTGCCGCGTATGCCATATGCCTGGCGTGTTTCCGCGACCTGATATTTCGACCGCGCGCGTGCGTCTGATAGATGGTCGCAAGCACGCCTTCTGCTCAGCAGCGTGCGAGCACATCTTCCGCGAGGAGCCGCACCGCTATCTCGGTTCGCCAACGTTGTTCGAAGAGTTCGACGGCATGGATCTCGCCGATTTCATTGAACAGAACGGGTTTCTGCGCGCCGATGGCAAGACGCTTATCGCGCAACCGCACCTCGATGACCATCGTCGCTGGACCTTGGACGATATCCGCGCACTCAAGATCGAGATCCGCGATCCGCTGCGCGATCTTCCGGCGGAGGGCCTCGCATGAACGCCCAGATCAACCTCGCAAGCAACGAACGACGCGACTTCATCTTCATCAAACCGCGCAAACGTCGCCTCACCGAGTACGAAGCGGTGACTGTCCATCAGCAATGGGAGACCGGCGGCTTCGACAAGGGTGGGCACTTTCTACTAGCGCCCGATGGGCGCGCGCCGTGGCGGCCCGAATCAACCGCGCTCGCTCACCCGAACTGGTTTGCGTTTCGCGATCCGGCGCAACACTGGCAACGTACGTATATACGTATGCAAGCCGAGCAGGAGCGCGCCATCGAGCGGTTAGCCGAGGATGCGGCAGCTGACGGTAGTTTTACGGCCATCGAGCCCACTTGGCGCGATCGAATCCTTGCTGGCCATTATCGCGTATGGTCCTTCTTCGAATACGGTCTGTTTCGGGCGTTTGCCACAGCGCAGCGCGAGGCGCTGTCCGATACGCTCGGCAACGCATTGTGTTTCCAGGCTTTCGATCACATGCGTCATGGACAGGCCATCGTGAGTCATTTGCTTGCCATCGAAGAGTCGGTGCCGAGCTTCCGCGAGGGTGACGCGAAGGCGCGCTGGCTCTCTGATCCTGCCTACCAACCGGCGCGCCAATTGGTTGAACGCTTGATCGTGTGCACCGACTGGGCCGAGCTTGCGGTCGCGGTCAATCTCGTGGTTGCACCGCTCGTGAGCGAAGTCGCGCTGGGTGACTTGGTGCGGAAGCCATCGGCATTGAATGGCGATTCAATTACGCCCTTCATCGTCACGAGTGCCGAACGCGACCGTCGGCGCAATCTTGCGTGGACTGCGGAGTTCGTGCGCATGGTGACCGCGGCGGATTGCCCGGCGGCGACCGAGAACCGGAGCGTGTTGCAGACGTGGTTAGCGCGCTGGCGGCCCCAAGCACTGGCGGCAGCGGCCGCGTTCGCACCGATTGCGCGACAAATTCCACAGCCCCTGTTTGCGATCGAATCACTGGTCGAAGCGGCGGCGGCCGCCCAAACCAAGTTAGTCGCCTCGTGCGGACTGACCTCACCAGGAGACGACCATGTCAGTAGCAGAAAGTAACCGCGTGGCCGTGGTCTTGATCAAAAGCGCGGAGGCCGACGCGACCCTGGATGTGTTGCGCGCCGATCACCCGCGGATCGGGATCGAAGATCTAGGTCCGTATTGGATGATCGCGACGCGCGACGACGAGATCGTGATCGATCTCGACCGGGTCGGTCAGGAGTTGGGTGAATTCATCTCGCTCGGGGACTGGCTGGTGGTGATGTCGAGTTTCGTCGGCCGCGTGATGACCGATCCGAGAACATTTCGGGTGACCTCGCAGATGCTCGACTTTGAGCCTGTAACGTCCGCGTGAGTCAAGCTATAAGCACTTATCGGGCACGCATCGACCCAGACGGCACGAGCTTCGAGGTCTCGGCGAACGAATCCGTGCTCGATGCCGCTTTGCGCCAAGGCGTCGCTCTCAATTACGGCTGCCGTCACGGCAACTGTTCGAGCTGCAAATACTTTCTGCAAGAAGGCGACGTCGATCACGGTGGGGCGTCAATTTACTCGCTAAGCGAAGCCCAGCGTGAGGAAGGTTACGCACTATTGTGCTGCGCACGGCCGGCGAGCGATCTCGTTATTGAGGGACAGGGGGGTTCTGATGCGCGCGCTGCACCGATGCTATTGCCGCGCGACGTCGTGGCCGAAGTTGAGAGCATCGCGCAGCTCACTTCGGCACTCTGGCGACTGGTGCTGACCTTATCGGAACCACTGCCGTTCTATCCAGGTCAATTCGTCGAATTGACGCCACCGTGGGCAGCGTTGCGGCGGTCATACTCGATCGCCTCATCACCTTCGAGGCCCTTCGCCCTAGAGTTCATCATCAAACGGGTCCCTGAAGGTGCTTTCTCGAGCCAGCTACCGGTGCTCGCGATCGGCGAGCGCTTTGCGGTACGCGGGCCTTTCGGCACGAGCTATCTGCGGGCGGGTGCAGAGCCGGTGCTACTGTGCGCGACCGGATCGGGACTCTCTCCGATCCTATCAATCCTCGCGGCCGCGGCCGAACGCAATGATCAGCGTCCCTTTATTTTCCACTATGGCGCGCGAACTAACGAGGACTTACCCTGCCAGCACGAGTTGGCTGAACTGCAGGAGCTCATGGGCTCGCGCCTGAGCTACGTACCAAGTCTCACGCGAGGCAGCGCCGACTGGAATGGACAACGCGGCCGGGTGACGCACGCCTTACAGCGCGCTCTCGGCGACGCAAGACCCTTCGACGCCTATCTGTGTGGCGCACCTGCGATGTGTGACGCGGTTGGGACACTTTTAGAAGCAAAAGGAATTCGCGCCGATCATCTTTTCTACGATAAGTTTCACCCGGCGGTCTGAACTGGCCTACAGCCTTCCCCCATCCGATCTCCCCAGACCGATAAGACTGTTTTGGCATATTCGTCGTAAGCACGCAAGGTGCTGAAATCCACGATCGATACCTCGTCGCCGAGCGTTTCGTTTAAGGAAAACGAGTCCCCGCCGACCCCGACGAGCGGTGGAGGCGTTTGTTCAACTGATTCTGCAGATCGAGCAGTAGACGCCGTCGTCCAACGCAGTCAGTTCCAACGATCAAGGCGATCAAGGGGTCAGTGACGCTGAAATTTCCCTAGCTAATTATCGGCGATGGAATGTCGTTGCTTGAATGCTGCAAACCAGGATCTGGGCAGCAACTGGAGAGACCCGTCGCGTCTTGACTAGGAATCGTTGGAGCAAGGTCCACCTAACAGTGGCGGCGCTATGTTCTGAATCAAGCTAGCAGCGACATACCGCCGCTTTTTACGGCGACGCGATCGAAGGTCATTATCCTCGCGCATCCGGCGGCTGCCGCAGAGCACGTAATCAGGGAGTCTGCGAAATCCGCGTTTGCGGTTTGAAAAACGCGCAACGCCTTCCACACGATTTCCGCGCGCTCAACGATCAATTCTTTGGTTCGAAGCAACCCCTCGAATGCTTCGAAAAGTTGGTCTCTATTGAGTGCGTACGCCGATGACAGTACCCACCCGAGTTCCACGATCACTATCAGCGGCACGAAGCCAGGTTCCTCCGCAGAAAGCGATTCGATAAGCTGCGTAGCCTTCAGAGCCTGCTTGACGTCGTCCTGCATGATGTAGCGCACCACAACGTTAGTATCGAGCCCCATCATTTGGCGGCCACGCCACGCCTGGCGATGGCTGTATTCATCTCCTCAATCGATATCGTTTTGCGGGGTTTGCCGAACATGCCTTTCAATGCAGTGACTGACCGCGTGGCTGCGATGAATTCGTAGCGCCCAGGCGCTACCTCAACAAATTCCACTCGGTCACCGGTATCCACACCTAGGGCTTGACGCACTTCGACAGGGATTGTGATCTGCCCCTTGCTCGTGAGGGTGGCTGTTGTCATAAGCAGGCTCCGATTGAGTATTCCTTACATTAGAGTAAGGAATTTGATCTCACAAGTCTACTTTTCAAGGAAGACGCGGAAGCGTCGGACTGCGATACGCTTTGTGGCGCCGGTAATTTGCGACTAGGAGACTTCGGTCACGAACGGTCTCCGATCGTTCCAGTTTGTAGCCGACAAAGCGGACCCCGCAGTGTCCGCGCGGTTCGCTAAAAAAATCGCGTCGGCGCTGCCTGTGGAGCTAACTTCGCCTGCCGCGAAGTTCTGCGACGAGTGCGGCACACAAACAGTTGTGACCGCCCCTGATACACGACTACCGCAAGGCGATAGATTCCGGAAGTCGCTGCGCGACTTCCGGAATGACGAGACGGTGCGCTTCACGCGGCACAGGAGTAACTGGTGCCGGAGATTCGATTATTCGATTGTTTGCGGTGGGTGCCGGAGACTTATCTACTGTCATCCGACCCTCGCTCGGAAAAACTTAAATTGATTCGCGCCATCAGTGAGCGGGTTGGCCGCGCACTCGAAGACCAATGCCTGCTGGTACGGGTCTTGAAGAATAGCTTTTTGACTGCGGACTCGCCTGACGGCGCGGGCTTCGATGATCTCTTGGGTCATTCCGTTACTTACCGGATTGCGCTCGGCCCGCGCCAGGGTCGCAAAGCGTTTGCCTTGCAGACGCTGCCGGCAGTCGCCGCAGTAGAGGACAACAATTCGGTCGCGAAAGCAGCCGGGTTCTCGTTACACACCGGGATGACGAGCGAGGCACATGAACGCGAGAAACTAGAGCGCCTGTGCCGCTATATCACGCCCGGCAGTCTCGACTGAGCGGTTGTCGTTAACGACTCAAGGCCACGTTCGGTACCGCCTCAAGACCCCTTACCGGGATGGCACGACGGACGGGGTGTTCGAGCCATTCGACTTCATTGCTCGACTCGCAGCCCTGGTGCCGACGCCGAGAGTCAATCCCGGATCAAGTCCGGGGCAGGCTCTTACGCGTTACCACGGCGTCTTTGCGCCGAACCATAGGCGGCGTGAACAAGTGACGCCTGCCCAGCGCAGCCGGCGCGGCGCTCAAACTGTCAACGAGCCCGCGCCGCCGCCAATGGCATTACCGGGCCTGAGGGAATTAGGCCAACGGTAGCCCATTCTCACGCACGGACGCGAGGCTGGTCTAACACCTGGCGCGGGGTCACTCGCGCCTGCTGGTGACAGTCCTCAATATCGAGTGTCAGAAAACGCCCTCAGCCGCCCTCGACGCGACTGTCGCGCGAGGGTCCCGTGAAATTCCGGGGTAGGTGGCCGCAGTTCACCGCGATCGGTCCTGTTGACGACGCTCGATTTCTTCAACGCCTTTGTCAATCAAAGGCATCGATTTTGGGATCGAAATTACGCAATAACTCAGCATGCTGTTCGGCGATAAACTCATGAACTCGTTCGACTTCAGCTGCAGCGGCAGTATTCAACTCGGAGATCCCGTGCGGGTCTACTCTAATATTACGATCGGATATTCTCATTTACCGGTTAGGGTAAAGCGATACTGACATCGAAATTTCCTCCTGACGCTTAGTCAGACAAAAAACGAGACCGTTCATGTGGCCAAGATCATCTACATCGAATTTAATGGTACTGAGCACACCGTTGACGCGTCGCCGGGCGAGACGCTAATGACGGTCGCGGTGCGCAATAATATTCTGGGCATAGCTGGCGATTGCGGTGAAAACTGTGCCTGTGCAACATGCCACCTATACGTCGGTGATTTAAGCGAGGGCGCGGCAGATCGCGCCTAGTTGCAGCCTCGCCATCGACGAAATCGCATAGATAATGGCCCTCGATGATCGTCTTTATTTCGGTAGACCCGGGTAATTTGGTCTGGCCTGGACCCGCAGCAACACAATACACACGCGAGACAGCCTCGGACGTGCTGAGGTAGGTAGCCATGAAAACACACACGTATAGATACGAACCAAAGCAAGTCGATGAGATCATTATTCGAGCGTTCGCGTTCGACTTTCCGGACGATCTCGATCCGATCTGGGTCCCCGCTAACCCGGTTCGCTCTCATTTGTTTAACGGACTGTCGTTGACGATGCCTTATCTTGAGCCCTATCTGATCAAGAGTACGCAGAAGGCGATGACGTTCATTAACGAACCGCAATTATTAGCGGACATGCGTGGGTTTAACGGACAAGAGGCACGCCACTACCAGTGCCACCGCCGCCTGAACGATTTATTGAAGGCTAATGGATACCCGGAACTGGCTGGCGTCGAGCAGCGGCTGGCGGCGTCCTTCGATCGATTGTCGAAAATGAGTCTGCGTACGCAGCTCGCCTATAACGCAGGATTTGAAAGCATGACCAATGGCTTTACGCATTGGCTCATCAACAAGCGCATTGCGCTCTTTCGCGATGCGTCGCCGCATGTTGCGTCCTTCTGGTTGATGCACATGGTCGAAGAGACCGAGCACAAGACAGTCGCTTTTGATGTCTATATGGCCTACTCAGGGCAATATCTGCCGCGCGCTTTCGGAGTCTTCCACGGTTCTTTCCACTTGGTGGGATATGGACTCATTGGAATGCTCACGGCGTTGAAGAAAGACCAGGCATTGCGGAAGCCGCGCAATCTCGCCGCGCTCGTGCGGGAAATTTCGTCAATGATTTTCAATGTCGGCCCCTACCTGCTACGGGCGCTACTGCCGTGGCATAACCCGCGATGCGAAAACGATCCTAAATGGATGCAGGACTGGATTGCGGGGCATGCCACCCTTCCTGCGAGCGAATTACTGCCGTTGGTCGATACGAAAAGTCCGGATATGCCGGTGCCGTTTCCAAGTGTGTTGTCTCGGCATGCGCTGCGGTGATTTATTCGCTTAATAATTTGGGGGAGGGTATGAAGATGGAAAGACTACAACGGATCATGATTGGCAACGGACTGCTCGTCGTGCTGATGGCGATGTTGTCCGGCTTTATGTTGATGTTCTCGTTACTGGGGGGAATCGAGATATGGCCGGGGAAGATTATCGAAATACCCATGTACGGCACGGTGGCTGGATGGGTGAGAGCACACACGGGAGGGGCACTGAATGGAGTGTTGGTCATAGTCGTTGCGCTGGCCTTGCCGATCTTGCGCTTAAGCGATTTCATGCAGCGTTTCGTCGCCTATGGCTTCATTTACATCGCGTGGTCCTTCACGGTGTTTTATTGGCTGGGCAATGCCTCAAGCAATCGCGGACTTAGCTTAGGACCCAGTGCCTTGGGTCAGCCTGATCTAGTCGGCTTGATGGCTTTTTTGCCGGGCGTCCCCAGCGTCTTTTTAGTGGTTTTTCTGCTCGCGGTTGCGGCCAAAAGCGTCTTGTCTGCGGGTAAAGATTAGGCGGCACCCGAGCAATTCCGTCAGGCGGGTCGCAAGATTCGTCGGTTGTTGCCGCCGTCGCTGAATTGAGCCATTTCAGTAGCGTCCGCCGATTTTCTGCTGAGCCAGACTAGCTGGCTCACGGCGAGGCCTGCGCTAACAGCGCTGCGTGCTCTGGTTTGTTGGCTCTTCGCGTAATCGAGTGGGTAGATTCCAATGATTTCAGAGTGGCGGCAACATGCAGGTGAGGATTTTGAGTCGCAAGTATTCTTCATCTCGCAGTCCATAAACCCGGCGCTGAATCACTCTGAATCTTGTTGTTCGGTCCCTCGACGAACCCGAGCGAGCGTCCAGCGATATAGATCTACTGGTGATTGACGCTGTGCCATTTGCAGCGGTGGTCGAGGCTTGCCACGCGGGCACAGCACGCCTGAGGCGCAACGTGAATCCGGCGGTGATGACCAAGGCGGAGCTGTTGTGCGCGGATTGGGTGTAGGTGTAGGAACGGACGGACGCGAATGGCGCTTACTTAAGCGGATTCATCGCGAAAGACACGAAAATCAATCCCTCCGTCGTTCCAGCGAAATCCCGGCTTTGGCCGGAGGAATCCAGTCGAATAAAGAATTCATTTTTCACTGGACCCCGTGTCGTCGCACGGGGTGACGAGTCAACAAAGGCTTAAGGAAGCTCTGCAAAAGGCAGAGCTTCCCGCGGCACAGGGAAGCGCCGCCATTTTCGATGGTTGCAAACCATCGAAAATGAAGGGAAGCAAAAATCATACTTTTTGCTTCCCGTACTCTGAATAAGTCCAGGATGGACTTATTCAGAGGTTCCTTAAGTTAAGTGCCATCCGCACGCGACGTCTATTCCGCATCGGCAAAACCTGATGATCAGGCAGCCCGTTACCGGGTCGTCATACATTCGGATAACTTGGTCGGCGAACAGACTGGAAGCGCATGGATGCGGATTCTTCATTGCCTATTCTCGAGTGCGCGTGCGGCTATTCGGGTCCGCTATTCCGGCATTCGTACCGAGCGGGGCGCGCCGAGAAATTGCCAGGGGAATATCCGGACGAGTCACTCACGGATAAGCAATGCTCAACGCCTCGGCAATTAATGCCGGCTGAGTCTGATCCTCGATCTCAATCAAGTTCTCGAAGGTCATGCGGATGCCGCCGTCCTTCACGTCGTCCACCGCAAGTAGCTTTTGACGCAAGCGCACGCGCGAACCCGCCGGCACCGGCGCGGTGAATCGCACTTTGTTTAGGCCGTAATTGAGACCTCTGCTGCGATGCTCGATCTTCCAAATCGTGGCGCTCAGTCGCGGCGCCAGCGACAAGGTCAGAAAACCGTGGGCGATGGTCTTGCCATTCGGCATCTCCTGCTTGGCGCGCGCGACATCGACATGAATCCACTGATGATCGCCGGTGGCCTCGGCGAACTTGTCGATCATGGTCTGATCGACGGTGACCCACTCGGAAACCCCAAATTCTTCGCCGATGTGGTGCTTCACGTCTTTCGGAGTTTGGATGATGCGCATTATGGTGTTGTCCTCTTGGTTTAATTGGGGATGCGATGAAAGCGTGGCAGTTCGTCGTCGAGTTCCACGCCGAAAGTATTGAGCGCCATCGACACGAGATTGTACTGACCCACCGTGAAGACCACATCGATCAGTTGCTCGGTTGAATAGCGTTTGCCGAGCGTGTTCCAAGTGCTGTCCGAGAGACAGCACTCCTTACGCAATTCATCGGCCGCGCGCACCAGCGCTGCATCGTGTTCATTCCAACCCGGCGCGTCTGGACCGTCCGCGATCCGTTCGATCTCGGCTTCGCTGATGCCGGAACGGAGTCCGATTTGCACGTGCTGAGTCCACTCATAGGGCGCGCGACACAACCAACCGATACGCAAGATCAACATCTCGCGATCGCGCGGGGTCAGCGTTTGCTTGAACAGCACATGGTTGGCGAAGGGCAGCCAGCGCTTGAAGAGGCTGGTGTGCCGCACCAAGGTCTTGAACACATTCCACACCGGTCCGTTCTTGACGAACGGCTCGAGTAGATTTTTTTGATCAGCCGACCACTCGCTCGGCGCGAGTGGTGTCACTCGTGGCTTGGCGGGACGCATGGGTTTCCTCTCTCGGCGCGATTCAGATCTGAACCATAGCAGAGCTGCATTAGCTTCGGCGAGAGCTTGAACGTCCACGTTGGATCGCTGTACCGGGTGCAGTCGACGGCTCCACGCTCGCCTTAGCGTCGATTCAGCGCAAGAATAACGCCTTCTCCACCAGTCTGATTGCACTCATGAACATCACCATCGAAAAAAATATCCGCGTCGCCATGCGCGACGGCATCGAACTCGCCACCGATCTTTATCGACCCGTCACGGACACGCCCCTGCCCGCAGTGATGATGCGATTGCCGTACAACAAGGAAAACCCGGTGTTGTTGACCTTGTCTGGTGACATCTTCCGCGTGGCGCAGGCCGGGTATGTAGCGGTCGTGCAGGATTGCCGCGGGACTTATGCGTCCGGCGGCGAATTCAATCCTTATTTCCAGGAGGCCGAAGACGGTGTCGATGCCATTGCCTGGGCGGCCAAACAACCCTGGTGCAGCGGCGTGGTTGGCACCATGGGCGCGTCTTATTTCGGCGCGACACAATGGCTGGCCGCGGCCAAGCAACCGCCGGCCTTGCGCGCCATGGCGCCGTTCATCACCACGGATCAGTATTACAACGGCTGGACCTACCAAGGCGGCGCGTTTCAGCTCGGCTTTATGCTGCAATGGGCGAGCGGGACCTTCGGGCTCGGAGAAGTGGTACGTCGGCTCGGTCAAGGGCGCGCGAGTGGCGCGGATTTTGTTGGCGCAGTCGCCGCAGCCGATGCTGTCGCCAAGCACTACGCCCACCTTCCGTTGATCGACGTACCACAACTCAACGATCTCACGCCCTATTATCTCGACTGGCTCGCGCACCCGACCTATGACGACTATTGGCGCGCCGTGGCGCCGTGCGAACACTACGAACAGATCACTGCGCCGGCGCTCAATTTCGGCGGCTGGTACGATCTGTTCTTGGGCGGGACGCTCGCCAATTACCTCGGCATGAAAGCGCGTGGCGGCAGTCCCGCTGCGCGTTCTCACCAGCACCTCTTCATCGGACCGTGGGTGCATGGTTACAACGGCGGCGTTTACCCCGAGCATAATTTCGGTCTGCTCGCGCATGATGCGGTGGCCGATGTCACGGCCGCGCAGATTAGGTGGTTCGATCATTGGTTGAAGGGCCTCGATAACGGCGTCGCAAGCGCCAAGCCGGTCAAGCTCTTCATCATGGGTCGCGATGAATGGCGCGAAGAAACAGATTGGCCGTTGCCCGACACGCGTTACGCGCGTTGGTATCTGCACAGCGGCGGACGTGGGAACAGTGTTAGCGGCGATGGTAGGCTCAGCCCCACGATACCTTCCGCCGAGCCCGCCGATACTTACTTATACGACCCACGCGATCCGGTACCGACCTGCGGCGGCGCGACGTTTCTACCTGGATTGTTTATCGCCGCCAACGCCGGCCCGCGCGATCAGCGCGCGCTCGAAGCCCGCGCCGATGTGCTGTGCTACACCAGCGAGGTGCTGACGCGGGATGTTGAAGTCACTGGCCCCGTGACGTTGGTTTTGTATGCGAGCTCGTCGGCGTTAGACACGGATTTCACCGGCAAGCTGGTCGACGTTCACGCGGATGGCCGCGCCATCATTCTGACCGACGGCATCCTGCGCGCCCGCTATCGGAATTCGTTGTCGAGCCCACAGCCGCTTCAACCGGGCACTGTCTACGAGCTGCACATCGATCTCGTTGCGACTGCTAATTTATTCCGCGCCGGACATCGCATCCGGCTTGAAATCTCTAGCAGCAACTTTCCGCGTTTCGATCGCAATACCAATACCGGAGGTGTGATCGCGACCGAATCCGAAAAAGATTTCATCGTCGCCACCAATCGCGTATGGCACGATGGCAGCCACCCTTCGCACCTGGTGCTGCCGATCGTCGAGCGATAGTGCGGCCGGTGGCGGTTCCGGCATCCACAGAAGCGCTGAATTTCAGCGCGTGGGCGCAAGCGCGACGAGCGCCTTGCGCGTCGCGGTCACCCGATCTTCGTTGACCGGGCTGACGGCAATAACCGGCAGGTCAACGCCTGCCGCGCGAAACGCCGCGAGTTGTACGCGACAGCGCGCGGCGGCGCCAAACACACAGACTTCTTCAACCAGTTCATCCGGGATCTGGCGTGCGGCTTCGCGGCGTTGCCCCGATTTCCACGTTTCCTGCACCGCGTCCATGGCCGTGCCGTAACCGGCGCGCCGCCATTGCCGGCGATAGTTTGGCAGCTGCGCAAAGAAGGCCAGGTTGTAGCGTGCCGCCGAGCGCGCGGCGTCTTCGTCCTCCGCGACGAAGGTCGGAATACTTAGACAGCAACCAAAATCGGCAGTATTGCGTCCGGCATCGACGGCCGCCATATGCGCCGCTTCGATCAAAGTCGGTAGATAGCCGAGCGGCGATAGAAACGGCATGAGGCCATCGCCAACCGCGCCCGCCACCGCCGCGCTCTCAATGGTATTGCCGGCGACATAAACCGGAACCTGATGCGTCGATGGCGGCGGATTAAGAAATCCCTGCGTGGCCTTGCCGGCGAGCGCATTTTTGACGAACTCCACATAGCGCCGGAGCGTTGGCCGTGCCTCGCCCATGTCGATGCCGAGCGAGGCGAGCATGGCACGATGACTCATGCCAAGACCGAGCAGCAAGCGTCCAGCGGAGAGTGACGCAATCGTCCGCGCGGTGGCGGCACACAGGAAGGGGTGGCGGAAGTAAATGTTTGCGATGTTGGTGCCGACCGTAACGCGCGCAGTCGCGGCCGCAATCGCTTGGCTCGCCGCCAACGCGTCGCCGCGCCCCTCGTTCACCAGCACCGCATCGAAGCCCTGTGCTTCCGCGAGCTGACCGAGTTCGATTAATTCGCCGACTTCCGCCTCGGTGACCGTCGACAGCACCACTCCCAATCGTTCATCCTTCAGTGAAGACATCGCGCTTTCGCTCGCAATAAAAATGACGGCCATGCATTGATTCCTCAACGTTCTTAAGAGGAGCGCGTCGCGAACGGCTCACCGAAACGCCGGCATCACGTACTCCGCAAAATCGCGCAGCACTTTGCGCTCGCAATCCATCGGCGGCCATAGATCGAGTTCTTTGATGCCGCCTTTTTCGAGACGGCGAATATGTTCGATGAGCTCGTCGGGCTCCCCGACCAGCGCGCTGGATTTGATCGCATCCGGGGTGATGAACCGGCGCTCGTCCGGTTGCAGGTAAACGAGGTGACCGTCGTGAATTTGCCGGAAACGCGAACGCTCGGGGAAGGTCATTTTTTCGACGTGCTTTAGATAGTCAGCCCAGATGCCTTGGAAATGCGGCGGCACCACTTCGTCCTTGCAACCCAGATCCTTCCACACCTCGTAGAAGAAATGCAGTTCGCACGCCACCCAGCTGCCGGTTTCGTTGATGATACGAGCGTCTGTCAACTTATCGCCGGGCCGCAGCACACAGCTCGAGCTGATGAAGGCCGTGTGGAAGTTCGCCGGCAGCGTGCGGCCCGCCGTGGCGGCGCCAGTTTTGATGTGGGCTAATTTGGGCGCGACGACTTCGGGTTCGCCGCCAACGGTGATCCAGCCATCGCCGAAGGCGCCAGTCGCTTCCAAGGCTTTGGGACCGTTGGCGGCGACGTAGATAGGAATGCGGTGATCGAGATCGATAAAGTGCCGGTCGCGATGCAGGAATTGAATCTCACGTGTGTTGCCGTGGTAGGTATAGTCAACCGCCTCGCCGTCGAGCAACGCCCGCACCACGCGCAGGTATTCGCGGAATTCGCCGACCCGCATCGGATCCTGGCCCATGACCCGCATCGCCGTGTGGCCAGTGCCAAGGCCGAGAAACGTGCGTCCCGGCGCGATGGCGTTGATACTCGCAATGGAATGCGCGGTCACCGGTGCGATACGCGTGCCGGTGATGGAAACACCCGTGCCGATTTGAATGCGCTGCGTGTGATGCGCGGCGAGCGCCATCGTCGCGTAGCAATCCGACCAGATCATCTGCGAGTCGCCGATCCACGCGCGGTCGTAACCGAGTTCCTCGGCGTAACGGATGATGTCCCAATTGTTGATGTGCGTGCTGACGCCAATTCCGAATTGCATGAGAAGACTCCTTACTTATTTTGCTTAGGGCGTTTATTTGACTGGATGCTCGAGGTTGTGGCAATCGGCGCTTTTAATGACCGTGCATGGTGCTCTTAACATCGCGCACCGTGGGAGCCGCTTTAGCGGCGAATCTTCCTTCGAATGTCCTGTTCGCCGCTAAAGCGGCTCCCACAATGCGCGGCTACGCGACGTCAACCCCAGCGATTAATCGGCGCATTGCTGTTGTGGAACCGGCTTTATCCGCGAATAGATCTCGCGATGAAGATTCGCCGCTAAGGCGGCTCCTACGAAATCAAGGCGATGATTACTCGAAGGCCGTTGCACGGGCACACTGACTAACCGCGAAGCCTGCTCCGCCCCGCTTCCGGGTTGATGCAACACAGCGGTAATTCACCGCGACGTATGCGGTCGATGTTCGCCGCCACCGCTTTACCAATTCCCGTCAGGCTGCGTTCCGTCGCGCCGCCCACATGAGGTGTAGCGATCACGTTTTCGTTAAGCAGCGGATCGTCTGGATCGAAGGGTTCCTGCCAGAACACGTCCAGCCCGGCGCCGGCGACTCGGCCTTCCCGCAGCGCGGCGAGCAGTGCGTCGTAATCGATCACCGGACCTCGCGCGATGTTGACGATGTACGCGCCCGGTTTCATCCGCGCGAACATTGCAGCGCTAACGAGCCCAATATTTTCCGGCGACGCCGGCGCCGCGACGACCACATAATCCGCTTCGCCGAGCACCTCGCCGAGCGCCTCGGCGCCAACATGCAAATCGACGTGCACCGCCGGATCATGATCGCGCGCCCTGCTCGGCCCGTGACGCGACACCGCGATAAGGTGCACGCCAAACCCCATCAGGCGGCGCGCGATTTCCTCGCCGATCCCGCCGTAGCCGAGAATAAGCACGGTGCTCCGCCACAAACAATTACCGAGTGGCGAACTAAGGCGCTTCTCACGAAACCGGCGCCATGCGGTCGGCATCTGTCGTGACAGCATCAGCATGTGCGCGATGGCGAGTTCGGCCACTGACTCGGCGTTGCCGGTCCCGACGCTCGGCACGTTCGCAATCAACACCCCGGCGCGCGTCGCCGCCGGAATATCGATACTGTCGAGGCCAACCCCATATTGCTGTACGAGTTTGAGGCGAGGCGCCGCAAACGCCGCCGCGGGGATCCGCGCCACCACCGGAATGAACACATCCACCTCCTTGGCGATGGCGATCACTTCACTGTCGACACACTCGATGAGTTCATCATCAGGTAGGTACTCGGTCAGAATTTGGAAGAGCCGTGTGAAACCGCGGCTGCAAAGTGCGATGCGCATCTGGTGGATGTTACTTATCGGAAATGCGCTTGGAAACGGTCAACCTATTCATGACAGGCCGCGATCAGGCGGTCTGTCCGCCTTAAGCTTATCGCCTCGACGCTGGGGCAATCGATCAAGCGGCTCGCGCTAATTCGAAAATCGACAGGGGAAAGCAGCCCCGCGGTAGCGGGCTGTGCTACATTTTTAGTATGGATGCACTAACTGCCAGACTCCGCGCCGATCCCCGCATCGCCTACGCGCTGCTGTTCGGTTCGCGAGCGCGGGGGAGCGCTAGCGAAGCAAGTGACTTGGACATCGCGCTCGGGTTTGAGCCCGACGCGCGGATGTCGGTTCAGGAGCTGGGCGAACTGGCGGCCGATCTGGAGCGCGACACTGGGCATGCGATCGACTTAGTCTTGGCGGATGAAGCGCCGCCTGCCGTTGCTTACCGGATATTCGCTGAAGGGCAACTACTTGTGGAACACAACCATCGCGCCTTCGTCGCGCGCAAAGTTCGCGCGATCCTCGAATATCTAGACTTTGCGCCGTTCGAAGCGTTATGCGCGCGGGGCGTTATCACGGCGGCAGCGCGTGGTCGATAGCGCGGTCCTGGCGGCGAAAATTGCCATGATCCGCGACGCGGTCGAGCGGATGCACGCGATATTGCCCCGAACGCTGGATGCATTTCGCGCCGATCGTACCGCGCGCGAAGTCGTCGCGCTAAATCTGTTTGTCGCGATTCAAGAGTGTGTGGCGCTTGCATCGCACGTGTTGGCCGACGCGGGTTGGGGCGTGCCGAAAACGTACGCGGAATCATTCACCGTGCTCGCCGATCACGGCGTTCTGGGGTCCGATCTCGCCGTCCGGATGCGGGCCGCAACGGGACTACGGAATCTACTCGCGCATCAATATGGCGTCGTCGATTTCGACCGTCTATATGAACTTGCGAGTGTACGTACCGGCGATTTCACCACATTCTGCGCGGCGGTCGCGACTTGGATCGAGACTCAGGGATAACGGAGTTCAGTTTCGGAGCTCGACCTATCGCGCGTTAACACTAATCGCGAAACTACGCACCGCGCTGTGGATTAGAAATTATTTCGCTCCCCGATTCACAGCGTTGCTTCCGCTCACCCTTCGAGCAGGCCGAGCCGGCGCGCCTTGTGCAACGCCTGGGTGCGACGATGCACGCCGAGCTTGGTGAAGATGCGCTGCCAATACCATTTGACCGTACTCTCGGCGAGTCCCAATCGCGCTGCGATGTCGCGATTGTCGAGACCGTTCTCCGCCAGCGCGAGTAATTCGCGTTCGCGCCGACCCACGTCAGCGCCATCGGACGTGCCAGTGGTATCCGCCGGTTCCGATTCACGGCCGAAGGCGGCCAGCAGACGCCGAAGATAGCTGGCCTCGTCCGCGCTAGTCTCAGCAGCTTGTGTCGCGAGACCGGCGAGCAGGGCATGCAAGGTATGGCCTTCGTCGACCACGCTGCGCACGAAACCACCGCGGGCAGCGAGCGCGATCACCTCGCGCAATGCGCGCCGCGCGGCCAGCTCGCCTTCGCGTTGGGCAAGAGTGCGAACCAGCAACATGCCAAGACGTACCGCCGCACGCTCACAATGACGATCGGCGGCATGCCGAAACCAAGCCCGCAGCAATCGCGCATCATCCTGCCCAATGCCCTCCGCGAGTACGAGCCGCAGCGCCGCACACACGACAATCATTTGGATGGTATTGGAATGCGCGTGCGGCTTTGGATGCTCCAGCCAGGGTCGCCAGCGCGGCGCATCGAGCAGCCGGCGGGCTCGCACACTATCGCCAGCCGCTAGCGCCAGTCGAACGCGTTCGTCGAGGATGCAGGCGAGCATGCGCTCGAAACCGTAGCAGAACGCCGCTTGCTCGGCGTCTTCCAGCTCACGTTCGGCACGCGCGACGTCACCATCGAGCACCGCGAGGCGCGCGGCAGTCAGGTGCACAGCGATGAGGTTATCGACGAAACCAAGTTCGCCATGTAGCGGCGCGTAGCGCGCGATCAGCGCACGTGCGTCGTCGATTCGATCGTGCTCGTACCACAGCTCGGCGAGCATCGACGAGGGCATGGCGGCGAGTACCGAACCTTCGCCATGTAGCTGGATCGCAGTGCGTCGCGCGCGAAGATACTCGGCCGCCGCGGCCTCGAGATCGCCGCGCATGTACAGCGTGCAGCCCGCGATCGAGTCGTGGAACACGGTGCCGTAAATAGCGCCACCGTCGACGAAGCGTTGATGCAATTGTGCGGCGTTCGCGCTGACTCCGGTGACGCTGAAGTGTTCGCGGCTCGCGGCCATCAACATCGAGCCGGCCGAAGCCTCCATCATGGCATCTACACTGCGCCGTTGTTCTAACCATTGCTGGCTGAGATCAAGCGCGGTACCCAAATCGTCGCGCAGAAAAACGATTCAGGGTCGTCGGCGGCAAGACTCGTAGTACGAGACCCCAAAGCGCACCGCGCGTCAGCTAGCGCGGCGCGGGCCACATCGAACTGCCACGACAACTCGGCGCTGGCCGCATCCAACAAGGCGCCGGCGCGCTCATGATCGGCCGCGGCGAAGGCGTGCTCGATGGCGTCCACGCGAAATCCATTGCCGCTCAGCCAGTCGCACGCACGGCGATGACACTCAACGGCGGCAATCGTGTCCTGCTCATGCAAGCGCTTGCGCAGAAAATCCGAAAATAAATGGTGGTAGCGGTACCAGCCGCGTTCGCTGTCGAGTGAAAACAGAAAAAGGTTGCGCGCTTCGATCAGATCGAGGAACCGTCGTGCGTCAGGGCGGCCAGTGACCGCGGTACACAGCGCGGTACTGAACTGACGGAGGATGGAAGTCTGCAGCAGGAACGTCTGCAACTCGGGTTCCTGGCGGCGAAACACTTCATCGGCCAAAAAGTCGCCGACGTTGCGGTGTGCGAGGGTGACGTCGGCGGCGAGATCGAATAAGCGCGCCGCCTCGGCGGCGCTGAATGCAAGTTCAGCGGACCCCAACTCATCCAAATCGCCCAGCGCCCGGAGGCGCGCAAGCGGCAAGCGTCCGGGGCTGCGGGTTGCGCGCCACAGGTGCACATTCGGCAACGGCGCGAGTAACAGACGCTCCACGGTGGATTCGACTTCGGCGTCGCCGATCACATGCCAATCGTCGAAAAACAAGTGACAAGGCTGCGTGAAGACCCCCATCTCGTTCAGAAAAGCATTGCGCGGGATCGCGGGCGGCAGATTGGGACCGGAACCGAGCAGGGCCAACGTGGCCTGATCGAACAGTGCATGCCGACGCCGCAACGCCTCTCCACTACATAGGCGAGAAAACGCGCGAGCTCGTTGTCATCGGCATCGAGTGATAACCACGCAACATCGGCGTCGCTATTACCGAGCTCGTGGTAGAGGTGTGCGAGCGCACTGGTCTTGCCGGAACCGGCGGGCGCACTGACCAACACCAACCGTCGCTCAGCGCTAGCGGCTAATCGCGCATACAGCTATGGACGCTCGACCAGCGCGCCGGCACGCCCGGGGGGGACAAACTTGGTGGCAATGAGCGGTGATTGCACGGCGGCGCGATCTATCGGGATCCGGCGAGCATAATCGCCCGTGAATTACCTCACAACGCGTTGTGCACGCGGCACTGCAACAACCGATCCTCGCGCGCGGCGGCCGCCGTGTCCGGCACACCAGGCGTCGATGGCGCGATCGGCCAACGGTTGCCAGCGTGCGACCCACTCTGCGACCACTGCCACGTTCTCAGCTTGCGACAACCCGTAGTGGACGAACGCCGTGGTCCAGCGCCGTGCGCGTTCCACGTCTTTCAAGTGCGCGTCGGTCAAGATCGCGGTCAGGGTGTCTTGGTGGGCGCGTGCGGCACGGCCGAATTGGCGGGCCACACACTCGTCGAGTGCGGGTTTCGCGACCAGCGATCTATTCACCCTTCGTAGGTCGCGCTGGCTTAGGCCGCGCGCAGCTTGCGTCGAAAACTCTCGAGCCACGCGTAATTGTTGGCGTCGTAATCGCGCTCGTGAGGGCCGAGCGAGCCCCATGTAGTTGAGCGCACCCTCGAACGTCGGCGGCTGCACTTCGCCGGCCGCCGCGCGATCGACCAGCGACTTGTGCTCACCGTAACGCCGCGGATTCTGCTGGAACACCCACTTGTCGACATGCGACTGAAAGTAATAGCGCCGCCCCGCGTACACTAACATGTGATCCTCGGGTTTCCACGACTCGCCCGGCGTCTGCACGATCGGCAGCTGACACAGGTTGCAGATCAACGGCAGCGTATTGGCGAGCGTCAGCTCCTCCCGACCGGCGAGCAAGTTGTTCGTAGCCTCATCCCACACCTTGCCCCACGTCGCGTTCCAGCCTGGGTATTTCTGTTCCAGCCACTCGCGCTCCTCCGGCGGGCAAGTGGCGTGAAGGAATCGTCGGAACCGCCAGTCGATTATTCGGCGGGGCGCCGGACAGTGCACCCGTCGTAAGATTGGGTGCGGCTCGGTGCGAGGGATTGCCAAGCCGACTCGCGCTCTCCTTAGCGGTGGGTGGAAAGGATTGATTACAATCCACCCACTTCAATATAGAAATTCGGAGCGAAGCCTATGGCCAGACTGACCGGTAAGATTGCCATCATCACCGGTGGTGCAGCAGGGATAGGGCTCGCCACCGCACGTCTATTCAAAGCCGAGGGCGCCAAGGTGTTGCTCGTCGATGTCCAGCAGGACGCACTGGCCGCGGCGGTCGCTGAACTGGGCGAAAGCCACGCGAGTGCGGTGGTGGCCGACGTTAGTGACCCACCACAGGTCAACGCGTACGTGAAAGCCGCGCTTGATCGCCATGGCCGGATCGATGTGTTTTTCAACAACGCCGGAATTGAAGGCAGCGTACATTCAATCGTCGACTATCCCCTCGCCATGTTCGACCGTGTGATGGCGGTTAACGTGCGCGGGGTGTGGCTCGGCATGCAGGCCGTGATCCCAGCGATGACGAAAACCGGCGGCGGCAGCATTATCATCACCTCGTCACTCGGCGGCCTCAAAGGCATGCCGAAAATGGCGCCGTACATCGCAGCTAAACATGCCGTGGTTGGCATCATGCGTTCGGCGGCGCTCGAATGCGCACCGCTCAATATTCGCGTGAATACCATCAATCCGTCGCCCATCGCCACCCGCATGATCGCGGCCATTGAAGCAGGCTACGCGCCCGGCGCACCAGACAAGGCCAAGGCACGAATCGCGGCCGGCGTGCCACTGCGCCGCTACGGCACGCCGGAAGAGGTTGCCCAGTTAGTGTTGTTCTTGGCGAGCGACGAGAGCAGTTACTGCACCGGCACCACCTTTCCCATCGACGGCGGCATGTCCGCCGCCTGATTCTTTTCTCAGGAGTTAGCCATGAATCGAGTCTTAAGCGACGAGCAGCGCAGTGTGTATGAAGCCGCGCAACACTTTGCGCGCGAACGCTTGGCGCAGGGATACCAGACTCGCGAGGTTGAGGGATCATTCGAACGCGCGTTGGTGCGTGAACTCGGCGACCTGGGTCTCTTAGGCTCCGAATTGCCAGTGGCCTACGGTGGTCTCGGCCTTTCGGGAGAAACGGCAGGCCTGCTGGTCGAAGCGGTGGCGTATGCCGACATCAATATCGGCTATGTGCAGATCATCGCGTCGCTGTGTGGCGCCATTTTGGTCGATCACGCGACCCCGGCGCTCGCGGCTGAATGGTTGCCGCGGATGTGTCGCGGTGAAGCCGTGGTGGGACTTGCGCTCACGGAACCGCGCGGCGGCTCGGACGCGGCACACTTGGTGTTGCGCGCGCGCCGGGATGGTAATGATTACGTACTCGACGGCGAGAAAACTTCGATTACCTTAGTCGATCAAGCGGACGGCTTTGTGGTGTTCGCGCGGACCGGCGAACCGCAGTCTGGCGCGCGTGGTGTCAGTGCGTTCCTGGTGGATGCCAACGCCCCCGGTATCAGTACCACGCGCCTCTCTAGCGTCGGTGGACGCGCGTCAGGACGTGGCTCACTATTTTTTGATAGTGTTCGCGTGCCGGTGACACGCCGGCTTGGTGCGGAAGGTGAGGGCTTTGGGCAAGTCATGCAGGGCTTTGACTACTCGCGCGCGCTGATTGGCCTGCAATGTCTCGCGGCCGCTCAAGCCTCGCTCGATGAGACCTGGGACTACGTCCATCAGCGCGAAGCCTTCGGCGCGCCGTTGAGTTCTTTCCAAGGCGTGAGTTTCGCGCTCGCCGAACATGAGACCAATGTTGAAGCCGCACGTCAGCTTTGTTATCACACGTTGCGGCTGCGCGATGCCGGTTTGCCGCACACGGTGGAAGCGGCGATGGGCAAACGCCTGGCGCCGCTCAGCGCCTTCGAGGCCATCCACAAATGCCTATTGCTGCACGGACACGCGGGTTACGACCTCGCGACCAAGCATCAGCAACGCCTGCGCGATGTTATGGGGCTCGAAATTGGCGATGGCACCGCGGAAATCATGAATCACATTATCTCGCGGCGGCGGCAGCGGGAATTCGGGACCTCATGAGGATCGTCAATTTACTGAGTGCGTGGCAAGTTGGCGTTGATAAGTGCCGCGACCTGTTTGAGTTCGATCGCCTTACCCGCGGCCCGGCTGTCGCTGCCGGGGATGCCGGCCAAGAGTCGCTTATACGCCGCCCCCGCCAATAAACGCGGCAACGCCGAAAATGGTTTGCGCGGCAGCGCCTCGCGCGCCACCGCCAGTAAATATTTCTCTGTGACCTCGGGCCAAAACGTCAGACCAAATTGCTCGGCGGCCGTGCGAGCCCCAAAACCAACATCGGCCGCACCGCCTGCGATTACCGCCGCCACTGCATTGTGCGTGTACTCTTCGTTGTGATAGCCGGCGATCCGCGCCGGTTTAATTCCGGCATCCGCCAGCAACAAATCGAACACCAGACGGCTCCCGGACCCCGCTTGGCGATTTAGAAATCGCAGTTGCTTCGCGGCGATGTCTTCAACGGCCAGGCGCGGCGTCCCACGCTTGGCCATGAATCCAAGCTCGCGCGTTTCGACTAACAGCAGCATGTCGCGCCGTGCGTCGAGATAGCGTTGAAAGCGCGCCCACAGTTTCTTACCGTGCGGCCCCTGCGGCAAATGAAAACCGGCGACCTGGGCCTGCGCTGCCGCATAGCGCTTAAGCGCTTCTTCGCTGCCGACGATTTGCAGCTCTGGCATGACCTTCGACGCGCGCAGCAACGTAACCAGCGTGGTCAGGCCAAAACCATGACTCGCCGCGAGAACAAGCGACGCAACCCCAGGTTCGTGCGCCATCGCTTCCAATTGCCGTGCCGCTTGCGCGGCAGCTTCCGCCAACATGACCGCGGTACGGTCTTGCGTCTTATGCCATGCCGCGCGCAGTAATTCGCCCGCCGGGGTTAGGTTCGAACCACGACCGCGTTCCAGCGTCACGAGACCGCATCCGAAGCGCTGTTCCCAATGTTTGACCAGACCCCACGCATGGCGGTAAGAGATCCTGGTCTCACGGGCGGCAAATTGCAGATTGCCGCCGCGTTCAACGCCGTCCAGCAGTCGAACGAGGTCCGCCGGTAATTCTTCGACCGGGTTGCTGCCTATTTGCCAGCGCAATGCCAGTTGAATTTCCATTCCACACCCCCTCACCCCGGCCCTCCCGCAAGGAGAGAGGGGGAAAGATTGCTTCGCCGGGCTTACAACGACGGCGAAAGAAGGACAACGGGACAAGACTAGCGCGTTCCGATCAACGCATGGAATTCCTCGCGGGTGGTGGCCGAATCACGGAACGTGCCGACCACCGAGGACGTGATCATCACCGAGTTCTGCTTCGCGACGCCGCGCATCATCATGCACAGATGCTGGGCCTCAATCAGCACGCCAACTCCCGTGGCGTCGATCGAGTCCATCAGCGCCTGCGAGATCTGCTCGGTCAGGCGCTCCTGCAGCTGCAAGCGGCGGGAGTACATATCGACCAATCGCGCGAGCTTGCTCACGCCAAACACGCGTCCACTGGGCAAATAACCGATATGGCAGCGTCCGAAGAACGGCAACATGTGGTGTTCGCACAGGCTGTAGACCTCGATGTTCTTGACGATGACCATGCTGTTGGTCTTCTGCTCGAACACCGCGCCGTTGATCAATTTGACCGGATCGGTGCGATAGCCCGAAGTCAAAAACTCAAGCGCCTTCGCGACTCGCTGCGGAGTTTTTTGCAGACCTTCGCGCTCGGGATCTTCATTTAATTCGATCAGGAGTTCGCGCACCAGACGGGAGATTTTCTCAGTATTCATTCAATCGCCTTTTTCCCAAGCATTTTTGGTGAGTGTACCGTGATTCGATCGCGCTGAGCGCACCGCTAACCCTGTGGTTCGAGCTCGGCGGCTAGCGTTTGCCCCACGCCACACAAAGGCCAGATCAATAGTGCGGTTAAGAACGCGGGCGGATAATATCGGAATGGCGACCGATCGGTGCGCCCGATCACCCAGATATCGGCCGCGCCACGGCTATTTGGAAACGGAGAATCGTCCCATGTTGGTAAGCTTCCAAAGCAAGAATTCGGCTGCTTTTACGATGTTCGGTGACGTGGCCACGCAATTGATCAAACTCATGGGTCATGGCGGCGGCATTCCCGGAGCGCTCGCGGCCGAGGACGTCCCCGCGGCACTCGCCCGCTTGCGACAAGCGCTAGAGACTGCGCCTCCGCGTGCAGCAGGGACCGCAGTCGATGACGATGACGAGAACGAACCGAAGGTCAGCTTACATCAACGCGCGGCGCCTTTAATCGCCATGCTGACTAACGCCATCACGGCAGAATCCTATGTCATGTGGGATAAATAGCAGTCATCAAATCAATCCTCGACGAAGCAATCTTTCTCCCTAACCCTAACCCGCTCCCGCGCGGGGCGAGGGGACGAGAGGTCTCGCTCGTCTTGGATAGGTTGCGGTCCCGAAGCGGGGTGTATGGGGCGCTCGCAGTGACATCGAATCTTTGCGCGCGCTCGTGCTTCGAAGATTCGAAGCTCAAAGCGGCTCCCACAATAACAACCCCTATCAAATCAGAAAGGATAGCGAATACAGGGCCTTGTCATTATTGACGAGCGCAACCTTTTTGTAAGCCATATGAAGTTCGCCACCGATCCGGCGCAGACGATACTCATTGCGTGATGCCTACGTGATGTCCCCGCGCGCATTGGATTCAAACACGCACACGTTGGCTGTCACGTGGAGTTCGTCTTCTGCACTCGAAAGAAGTTCGACGTTGGAGATCATGCGCCGCAGCCTGGAGCGTGGATTCTGGCTGTGGCGTTTACCCGTGTTTAGCTGCTTGATGCGGAGCGCGATTCGCGAACGATTGTCGTAGACGATCGACATCACCTGTTCGGGATCGCCGTCATCACCGTTCGCGGGGATCCAATAGACGCCGTCAGAGGTCCACAACGCCTCCCACGCATCGTAGTCGTGATCATCAGCCAGGCGCGCCTCGCGATACAGAAACTGCTCAATCTCGCGCAGCAGTTCGCTATTCACCGTCATCGATGCCATCACTCGGCTTCCATCAACGCCCGATAGTGGCGCCACATGCCACGCGCCGGCACTTCATCGGTGGCATCGCCGATCAGAAAGCCCTCGGGATCGCGCCGTTCACGATGACGCCCACGACCAAGAAATAGAAAAGGCGGCTCACGCGTTTGCACCCCGCGTTGGGTGCGCTCGTACATCTCGGCGTCGTCGGCGAGCAGCAAGCCCGCCGGGCCGACCGAGCCCATGGTCTGTTGGCGCAGGCGACGGTTCAGATCAGGCGCGCCCTTGAATTGCAGCGCCGTGACGTGTTGCACGGTTTCATCCACGGCCAACGGCTGGAGCACGAATAGTTGAATCTCGGCGATGAAGAGATTGGGGAAAATCATCGTGTGTGGCGTGCCATCGACGAGGATCTTGCGCGCGTCCTCGGCGCCGTAAGCCGTATTCATTTTGGCGACGTAGTCTGGCAGCCGGTCGGCCGTGGTGCCGAACCACCCAAGCGGCGCGTCGAGGCGGCGGAATTCCGGACGTAGATCATTCTCTGAATGACCGCCGCCGAGATCGCGCGCCACGGCGCTCGACGCATCGCTGTAGAGATCGCCGATACCGCTTTTCGCCACGCTGAAGATCGACCGGTGTACGAATTGCGGGTGATAGCCGTCGGTTTCGTTTTCGACGAGGAATTTCCAGTTGGCGCGTGTTTGATGCTTGAGAAAGCCGGCGGTGATCTCGATCTCGCCCGCTGGTGACGTGCGCACCAAGCGATCGATCGCCTCACGCGCGCCGCCGAGGTGTTCTTCTAGTGTCGGTCCGTCAGGCGCAAAGGAACCGAACACAAAACCTCTATAAACGCTGAGTCGCGGAACTCGCCCCAAGCCGAGTTCGCGCCTGTCTACCCCAGCGTAGCCGGCGGGGAATGGGTAGCCGCGCAACTCGCCGGTGTTGGCGAAAGCCCAGCCGTGATAAGGGCAAGTGAACGTCGCGGTGTTGCCTTTTTGTTGCTGACAAACCTGATTGCCACGATGGCTACAACGGTTTTGCAAAAGGTAAATCGCGCCCGCTTTGTCGCGCGTCATCAGCACGGCTTGTGGACCGATCGACTTCATGACGAAATCGTTCGCCTTCGGCACTTCGCTCACGTGGCCGACATACACCCAGGTGCGATACCAGATCTTCTCAAGCTCGGCGTGAAAGATTGTGGGATCGGTATAGAGCGATCCGTGTACGTGATCGGCGCGAACCAAATGCGCCCAATTCGGTTGCGTCGGCGCATTCATGTTTACCTTCCGCCGGAAACGTCGATGAACGCGCCGGTTGAATACGACGCGTCGTCAGAGAGCAACCATAAAATCGCCTTCGCGACCTCCTCGGCGTCACCACCGCGGCGCATCGGGACGCTATCCTTGACGCGATCGACCCGTCCTGGCTCGCCATAACTCGCATGAATGTCCGTGTAGATAACCCCGGGCCGCACCGCGTTGACGCGGATCCCTTCGCCAGCGACTTCCTTGGCGAGGCCGATGGTAAACGTATCGATCGCGCCTTTCGATGCCGCGTAGTCGACGAACTCACCGGGTGACCCAAGCCGTGACGCGGCCGACGACACATTGACGATGCCGCCGCCCTGACCGCCATGACGCGTCGACATGCGCTTCACTGCTTCGCGCGCGCACAAAAAGCTGCCGATGACATTGGTCGCGAACACACGGCTGAGACGCGCGGCACTCATCTCCTCGCAACGGCGCTGGCGTTCGGCCACGCCAGCGTTGTTGACCAAGGCGGTGAGCTTGCCGACTTCACGATCCGCGGTTTCGAATAGTCGAACGACGTCCGCTTCCAGGGCGACATCGGCTTGAATCGCACACGCGGCGCCACCGGCGTCCCTGATCTCGGCGCAGAGTGCCTCCGCGACCTCACGTGCCTTGAGATAACTGAAAACGACGGCATACCCAGCCCCCGCCGCGAGACGCACGGTCGCCGCACCAATGCCGCGACTGCCGCCCGTGATTAGGATGATTTTCTGCATGTCTTAGGTCCCGCCGGAATGCCTGCGCCGACACTGGAATACTAATGGGTTTCAAGGGGTCAGAGCCGCGCGACAACCATGGTAATAAACCTGCCGTGCCGTAATCACCACGAGTCCCGAAACGTACTCTTCGAGGGATCCCGCCACAACGTCATGTGAAGGGGATTTCCACTTCGACAAAGCTACCGGGCGTCGCCGCATTCACCGCCGCCGCGACCTTTTCGACGTGTCGACGCAAAATCGGCCATTGCTGGTTACCAATAACGACAAACGCGATTTTCCGGCCCGTCAGGTTTTGCTGGTAACGCATGTTTTTATCGGTCGTTAGTAGCACTTCGAAGCCGGCGGCCTCAGCTGCGGCAATCAAGTCACCATTGAGGAGCCTATCCCATCCGCGCTCTATCGCTTCAACCACGATATGGTCCTTTAGAGCATAACGGAGCGGGGCGGGGGTTCCGTTGTCAAATAAGATGAGCATCAGGCACTGGTGCTGGCGGCGCGATCATTGGCGCGTCGAGACTTCGCGCCGCGAATTCGATTACGGCGACAACCTGCGCATGCGACAAATGGAACCAATCCATAATCTCTTCGATCGAAGCGCCCGCTTCTAAATTGTCGAAAACCACGGAAACCGGTGTGCGCGTGTCCCGAAATACCCATGCGCCGCTGCGCTTGCCAGGAATGCTTTCCACCGCGGGGCAGTGTGACCAATCAAATGTTGCCATGTGCATATCCTCCTCTGACCGCAGCCAGTGATTAGGATGGTTTTCTGCATGTCTTAGGGCAACTCTGAAGAACGTCGGAACTTTTGTCGAGTGGGTCGATCAGATCGGCAAGTGTTGTCGGTTTGGAGCGAGTGGCGATGAAACAGCTGAATTTAGGCGGTAGCGGCGTTGAGAAGTACGGGAAGACAACCCGTCGGG
>JACPPA010000024.1 GCA_016191285.1 Gammaproteobacteria bacterium | reverse complement strand
GTCGGCCAACATCCCGCCGCGCGGGTGGCCGAACTCACGCCCCGCCTGTGGAAACAACACTTCGCCGACAATCCACTGCGCTCGGATTTATACGGGCTACCCGATTAAGTAAGAAGAGCGCCGGCCAGTTACCGGTTACTTAGGCAGTGCATCGGGGATTCCCTGCTGGGTTCCTTCCGATAGACCGTTTCCACTCCTTCGCGTGGGTTTACCTCACCTCCTTCCGATTTCCGCGGGACGCGGTTATTTGATGACGCCTTGGAGCATTCCTGACGATTGCTCGCCAGGCGTTCCGTCCTTGTTCGATCACCAGCTTTTGCCGGCACAGGCTTTCAGATCGATGCCCGCATTGTTGCCACGAAACCGTCGTGGCCACGGATAAATTCAGTTCGGTTTCCGCCTAACGGAACGCGTCACTTGGCCATCACGTCCAAAATCTGCCGAGAATCGTTGCGGTGCTTCAGCTTTCCGCCCTCGTTACTACCCGCGTTGCGCAGTGACGAGGGACCCTTCGGTTCGAGCAGCTCGCGCGCCAACGGTCCCGCTTGTCACGTGGGCTGCCATGGGACCGCCGCGCAAATCGTTCGCGGCGTCCCGCTTGCCAACTGGTCGACGAACAAAACACGCGCGAACGTGGTTCATGCGCCGCGCCCCATCGCGCGATCCGCGAGATATTCGGCGCGGTGATACGCGGCCCGGATCTCGTTTTGTTCTTTGTGCGCCAGTTGCCGCTCGATGATGTCGGGACTGAAGAGCCCGGACTCATTCAGGACGGTGGACGCCGTGGCGCGAAAGCCATGGCCGACCACGCGCCCTTTATAACGACTTCAACAATTCGTTGTATTCGATTGAAAGCCCACATTGGTTCTCCAACTGCAATGCGAGGGATAGCTTGACTCGCGACGACAAAAAGCGAATCTGATCAAATTGTGCATGGCTTAACTTTCCATGTCGCACAAAGAAGTTAAGCGCAGCCGTCGCGAACTCATCCCAACCTGGGTAGCCTCCAAGCTGTGAAACTCCCGCACCGATAAATGGAACAATTTTTCTTTGGAGCGCGGTAAGGCGGAGCGCTTCGGGTATCTTCGGAAGGGCGTCGATTTTGTCAATCATGTGCGCGACTTAATCAAATAGATGGTCGTGATTCGCGTCGCGTTTGGCGACCCCTGTTGCGGACAATGGACAGTGTTGCGGCAGCCTTTGCGCCAGCGCTGGTGCCTGAATGCAGGTAGGCAGCAGGAAAGGAGCCGGTTGATTTACCGCAACCGCTCGATGCGCACTTGGATTGGTTTGCCATCCGGACCCCAGCTTCAGTCGAACTGTTTGCCTGGTTTTATGGAGCACTGCTTGATTGCGTCTCGCAAAAGTTAGTCATCGAGACCGCTCAGCGCGAAGCGCGAATGCTACGGATAGAAAGAAGTCCCCACCACTGAATCAGCGGGACTCACCGGTTGGTATCACCCGGTAACCCATCGCCCGATAGCCTCGTTGCCGCTTGTCCCACATCCGTTCCAGCGCGGGATGGCCGGTATCGACGAAGTCGAAGATCCGGACGGCTGTCTTACCAGCCTGCTGACGATGCAGGCGGCCGGCGTACTGCTGCAAGGTTCCCTTCCACGAGACCGGCATCGCCAGGATCAAGGTATCGAGCGGCGCGTGGTCGAATCCTTCACCCACGAGCTTGCCGGTGGCGAGCAAAACACGCGGCGCGTCCGGCGGTAGAGCCTCAAGTGCCGCAATCTGGTCGGCCCGCTCCTTCTTTGACATTCGGCCGTGCAGCACAAACATTTTCTGAATAATCCCGTCCAGCGCTGTCTGGATGGCATCAAGGTGCTCGGTGCGTTCGGTCAATACCAACACCTTGTGGCCTTGGGCGTAAGCATTCGTGATTTCAGCAGCGACGATTTCCGTTCGGGAGCGATCCGTCGCCAGATGTCGAAAAACGGCCTGAATTCCAGCTCCTGGCGCGAGGTCGATTCTTGTGCCGATCGAACGCGGCACCACCTCCAGAACTTGGGGCGCAGTGGCCGACCTTTCCGCCGTGAATCGAATCGGGCCGCACTGCATGAAGATGATCGCCTGCTGTCCGTCTCGGCGGATTGGTGTAGCGGTCAATCCAAGTACGAATTTCGCCTTGGTTCGCTTGAGGATGGCGTCGAATGACACCGCGCCGACATGATGGCACTCGTCGACGATGACTTGGCCGTAACTTTCAACCAGTGGATTGACTTCACCCTGCCGCGATAGCGATTGCATAACGGCAATGTCTATTTTCCCGGTTAGTTTCGCTTTACCTCCACCGATAGTGCCGACCACGTTTTTGTCGACGCCAAGGAAGATCTTCAAACGTTCCTGCCATTGCTTGAGCAGTTCGGTTCGATGCACCAGTATCAATGTGTTTACGCCACGCCGAGCAACTAGAGCCGCAGCAGCGACGGTTTTACCAAAGGCCGTCGGCGCGCACAGTACGCCAACATCATGTTGCAGCATCGCCTCGACCGCCGCTTCCTGGTCTGGCCGCAGTGTGCCGCCAAAAGGAACAATGAGGGCCTCCCCCGAGTAGCGTTCATCACGTAAATCGCAGCTGATACTGTTGTCGTCCAGGAGTCCCAACGCAGCGTCGAGGCAGCCGCGCGGCAAGCCGACGTGCTGCGGATAGTTTTCCGCACAACCGATTACACGTGGCTTATCCCATACTGACATCCGCATCGCTTGTGCCTTATAGAACTCCGGATTCTGAAATGCGGCAAGTCTGATTAAGCGATTAGCCAACGGCTGCGGCAGCGCAGATTTCTCGAAGTAAATGAGATTCGCCAGAGTGATCTTGAGCGATTCGGGCATTTTTCCCGGCAACTTGCCGGTCGAGCGTGTCGGACTACGTTTCCACGGCGTCGCCAAGTCTTCGTCGTCGATGAAGGTGACGTCAAGCGGATGACTTCCACCCGTGGCGCGCAGGATTGTGGGCTCGACGTCGTGGGGTGCTATGGATTGGATAGATGAGAGGAACGCCCATTGATCGGAATAAGGACGAAACTCGGGATCCACGAACACGCTGCAGCCGTTCTCTCGCGGCTTCTTTTGCAATGGCAAGGCGATCAGATTTCCGAAGCCTCCCTTGGGCATGATGTCCTGATTCGGGAAAAGACGGTCGTAAGATTCCAGCTTCAATTGTCGGGTACGTGCACAGCAATGACTGAGGATGCTGGTCCCCAAGCGACGAGCATCACGGGCCGATACCTTTCCAGCAAAAAATACCCAGGCGTGGCCTCCTTGCCCGGAACGCGAAATCTCCAGTGCCACCGGTACACCGAGTTCGGCGCAAGATTGCGCGAAGCCACGCGCATCTTCCCGCCATTCCGGTCCGTCAAAATCGACAGCGAGAAAATAGCACGTATCGTCTTCGAGCAACGGGTAGACGCCGATGGTCTGAACGCCCGCTAAGTGCTTGTAAATCACGGCATCCGACAGGGGAATCAGCAGACGGCTGCCGCAGTCACTGCATTTGATACGCGGCTTTTCGCAGATCCCTGCTCGCCACTCGTTGGCACAAGCTGGCGCATAGCCCGCCTTGCCAGTGGTTTTGCTCTCCCAGCGGATTGGATAGATATCCATGCGACCACGAAACAACCGGCGGAAAAGCGCTACTTTCTCGTCAGTAGAGAGGCGCGACGACTCTGATTCCTGAATGGACGGCGCAGGCTCCCGTAGCAGCCGCCATTCGACTCCGTGGGATTCCAACAGCGCGATCAATCGAGCGTTCTCCGCTTGTAACGTCGCTTGGGAATCGAGATCATTCATGGCGTAAAAATAGTTCTTCTAAATGAGCCGTGGAACAAACCCGGTCACGACCGCTGAATGGTGACCAATCGCACACAACATATACAAGGGTTCGAACCCACTACGTATAAGTAATCCTGTCGCCATCCGCCGAACGTTTCTGCTCGGTATCGCCGAGCCGCTTATCCTCGGTCTTAATGAGGTCGAGGATAATGACACCAATCCTCCACTCTTCCGGGACGTAGTTGTTTTAGGTATAGACCCACGTTGGCACTAGCTCATCGAAGCCATATCGGTTGAACGTGCCTAGCGAACTTCAAAGGCGGTGTTGAGGGCCAACACCTCGTCCGGGGTCTACTTCGCGCTCGACGGGATCGCGCGCGGGATGAGAGATCGTCCAGAGAACGTCATCGGACGATTTGGCTTTGCCAATAAAACGGATTAAGGAAACCATTACACCGTGAGTACGTAGATTGTCGTAACCTCATACCGTGGGACAGCATCGGGTCGTTCAGGCTCACTCGACCATTCAACGTAGGAAGTGGCGGAAGGTCGCTGCGTAGGCTCTCCTGCAAGATTGGCAAGCAGAACATTGACGGAGGGGGAGATCGCGGCGGTCACCGATCCGTATACGCAAATGTTACTACGGCTGCAGGCGGCGTTCGGGCTGCGGCGCGAGGAGAGCATCAAGTTTCAACCAGACTGGGCAGATCGTGGCGATCGCCTCGTGCTCAAAGCGTCCTGGACCAAAGGCGGGCGATTGCGCGAGATCCCGATCCGCACGGAAGCCCAACGCGCACTCGTCGACAAGGCCAAAGCGCTTGCGAAAACGACCGCGCAGGGATCTTTGATTGCGCGCGACACCTACATCCATCAGCTCCAATGCTTCAAGTATCAGTGCGACAAGGCCGGCATTCATCATGTGCATGGTCATCGGCACCGGTATGCGCAGCATCGGTACTGGGAACTGACGGGTCGGATGTGCCCTTCCGCCGGCGGACCTACTTCGCGGCGCCTAGCCGGCGACGCCAAGGCCATCGATCGCGAAGCGCGGCTCACCATCAGCGGGGAGCTCGGTCATGCTCGCGAGCAGGTGACTGCCGTGTATCTGGGCCGGTAATTCCAAGACTAAAGGAACCTGCGCCGATGAACTTCTTACCGCGCTTCATCCGGGCCCGCGATGCGCACGGGTACTGCGGGATGAATCGGGCATTGTTCTATCAAACGCTGAGGCCCTACTTGACCGAGATCCCAATCGGCACGCAGGGCCTCGCCTTCGATCGCCTTGAGCTGGACGCCGCGCCGGAGCACTATAAATCCCGCAACGGGCGCGTCCCGCGAAGCAAGGAGGAATGCTATGGGACGCAAGAGAACGCCCGGCCTCTTCATGCGGGGAGGTTTGTGGCACATCGACAAAGTCGTACACGGACGTCGACTTCGAGAAAGCAGTGGCGAATGCGAAATTGCGGAAGCCGAGCGCTATCTGAACCACCGGATCGAGCAGATCCGGAACGCGATGGTGTACGGCGTGCGGCCAAGGCACACGTTTCGTGACGCTGCGACGAAATTTTTGTTGGAAGAGCACAAACGGAGTCTGCATCGGGATGCCCAGGACTTAAGTCTGGTCGTCCCGTTTATCGGAGATCTGACTTTGGATCAGGTGCACATGGAAACGCTGAAACCCTTCGTCGCCGCGCGGCGTAAGAAGGGCGTGAAAAGCGGGACCGTGAACCGGACGTTTGCCACCGTGCGACTCGTGTTGAATCTCGCCGCCCGGTTGTGGCGTGACGAAAACGGCCTGTCCTGGTTGGAGACACGCCGCTGATCGGTTTCGTGGATTGGAACGATAAACGTCGGCCTTATCCACTGTCGTGGGACGAGCAGGATCTGCTGTTTCAGCAAATGCCCAAACACCTCGCCACCTTGGCCTTGTTCAAAATGAACACGGGCTTACGGGAACAAGAGGTCTGCGGGCTGCGCTGGCAACAGGAACAGTTCTTACCGAGCCTCGGCACCAGTATGTTCGTGATCCTCGAGAGCGATACCAAAAACAAGGAAGATCGCTTGGTGGTGTTGAATAGCATCGCGACCTCGGTGGTCGACGGCCAGCGCGGTCTTGATCCGGTGTGGGTTTTCCCACATCGGGGCAAACGCATCACGAAGATCTACAACAGCGGATGGAAGCATGCGCGCGAGAAAGCCGCCGCCAAGTTCGAAGCGACGTTTGGATACGCTTGCCCGAATGGCTTTGCCAATATCCGGGTGGACGATCTCAAGCACACCTTCGGACGACGCCTGCGCGCGACGGGGGTGCCGCTCGAAACCCGCAAAGCGCTGCTCGGCCATAAGAACGGCGATATCACGACGCACTATTCAGCGGTCGAGGTCTCGGAGTTACTGGAAGCGGTCGAACGAGTGTGTGCGCGATCGATCAACGGCCATGGTTTGGTGCTGATCCGTGGAGGTTTTTTGCCGAATTCCCCACAAATTCCCCATAAACCGCCGATGCGTTTATTGGAGAGTTGAGGTAAGTGGCTGATTAAATTGGTACGGGTGGGCTCGAACCACCGGCCTTAGCATTATGAGCCGGACTCGGAAAACTAAGCGGCTAAACTAATCAGCCACTTGCGGCGCTTGCCTCTTAGAATGTGCCGGGAAACGACAAATAACATACGTATGACGACATGCGCTGTGACACAGTTCTGTCACAACATCGGACGAGCCCGATCATCGAGATGTGAGAACGCTCGAATTGCGAATCGCGCGCGCGCGACCTAAGCTGCAGCCATGGACTACCAATCTCGCATTACGATCGAACCGGGCAAACGCAGCGGCAAACCATGCATTCGCGGCTTACGAATCACGGTTTACGACGTGCTTGAGTATCTAGCCTCCGGCATGACCGAAATGCAGATCCTTGCCGACTTCCCCGACCTTACATCTGAAGACATTCGGGCTTGTCTCGCTTTCGCTGCCGACCGCGAACGCAAAATGGTGTCAGTGCCTGCGGCGTGAGGTTACTTTTCGACAATAACCTGTCGCCGCGTCTCGTCGAACTTCTCGTTGATCTCTATCCTGGTTCGATCCACGTTCGTTCGCTCAGATTCCAGAGAGCTTCCGATCAGGAAATCTGGGACTACGCCAAGGCATCGGGATACGTGATTGTATCGAAAGACACCGATTTCCATCAGAGGAGCTTTTTGCACGGCGCTCCGCCTAAGGTGATTTGGATCCGCAGAGGTAACTGCAGCACTGGCGAGATTGCCGAGTTAGTCCGGCAGCGCGCCCCGGAGATTGAATCCTTCAATACTGCTCAAGACGCATCATTCTTAGCGATTAGCTGAGGCGGCTCAGAGCCCCGAAAATCCGCTTTTATTTGGACATCGCGGCCTTCGACGTTCTGATGGCGTCAATAAGATGCCGGTATAGCGCCCGGGGCGTAAAAATTCGCAGACATAAAAGTGAATACGCTTTTCTAGAGAGATGACCCTGTGTTCTGATTCGTGCTCGGCGGAGTAGTAATACTTATCAACACGACACGGACGGTCGAACGAAGGGGTATCCCGAACATCCATCCGATACAGGGTGCAATCGCAAGCCTAATTTGGGGAATGATGACGTACGGGTTCATTTTGTGGCTCGTGTTTGGCAGTGGATCGGTGTAGCGGTATTTTGAAGAAGCGCCCCATTCGCCCCTTGGACAATCTCACTTTATCGAGGCATAAATAAACTCATGGATTTTTGCGCCGCGCGGTGCCGTAGTCTCCAGCCCGCACTAAAAGTTAGAACTAGCCAGACAATTTACCGTAAATTTCCTTACCCTCGCGAACGTATTGCGAATAGAAACGCGCCGCGTTCTGTGGTGCATCCGGGAAGAAATCACCGTCGTCCTCGTGTACTAGAACGTAGTCGTGTAGGTAAGCGACGCTCTACACGCGCATTTGATCGACGTAGTCGGCAAACTCGACCTCCGTAACCTTTAGTACATGTACCTATAAAGGTTCATGATGCTCGAAAGCGAAAGACGCACACGAAAAATCCCGCTGGTTTCTATCGCACTAGCTCAGGGTCCGAGCCAGTATTGGAATGGCTTAAGAGTCTGTCCCCAACAGAGCGCAGGGAAGTGGGCCGCGACCTGATGCGCGCGCAATGGCGCTGGCGGGCCGGCATGCCGTTATGTAAGCCAATGGGGCAAGGGCTGTGGGAAGTATGGAGTAACCTTGAAAGCAATCGAATCGCCCGCGTGTTGTTCTGCGTTCACGACGGGGAGATGGTGGCGCTGCACGGATTTATCAAGAAAACGCAGAAGACATCGCCGGACGATCTGGCGTTAGCGACAAAACGGATGAAGGAGATCACCACATCGTGAGCAAGAAAAAGAACCCGCACATCGGCAGCACGCTCGATGAATTTCTTAAAGACGAAGGCGTGCTTGAAAAACTGCAAACTCAAGCGATCAAGGAAGTAGTGCCCTGGCAGTTGGCCGAGGCGATGAAGGCGCGCGGCGTTTCCAAAGCGGGGATGGCGAAATTGCTGCATACCAGTCGTACACAGGTCGATCGCCTGCTTGACCCTGAGAGCGACGTGACTTTATCGAGCCTGCAACGAGCGGCCGCGTTAGTCGGGCGTCAGGTACGGTTGGAACTCGTGTGAGTTCGAGGCGAGAGCGTGCGCGCCTTTGTACGCGATCGCCGGTTGCCCGCCGCAACGCGGTAAGACGTCTCCGACCGGCTGAGTCCCGGCGAAAATGACTGATACTAACCCGGGTAACGCGCTAAGAATGACTAATATCATAAAAATTGAGACGAGGCAGGCGTCGCTTAAACGCCGACTACGGCGGCACTTGAAGAATCTGGGATTCACGAAAAGCGCCGATGGATTGCTGGAGACGCCCGGGTCGGGAAAGGACGTTATCCGGTCGCTCCATTCGATTCAGAGGTCTGACCGCCTCGGACAGAATCGGGTATTCATAAAGGAGAATTCTGCCGATTTACTCAAGCACTTTGCCAACGGACGAGATGTCGATCCGCTCAAAATACGCCCCATCCTGCAGCGTGTTCGAGCCAATACCGCTGAAAGTGATCTGTTCCGTCTTGCCGCGCTGACCTGGTCCGTTCCAGTCTCCAATGGTTTCGGGCGAAGACTGCGTTACTTAGTTTGGGACAGTCACGTCCAAAATGTGCCGAAAATCGTTGCGGCGCTTAAGTTCGCCGCCCTCGTCACTACCCGCTTCGCGCAGTGACGAGGGCCTTTCGGCGCGTGCCGCCCACGCGCCAACGATGCTCGTTGTCACGTGCGTCGGCAAGTAGAAATCGCGCACGCCGTCGGCGCGGTTTCTGGACGGCCGATGATTAGGCTCTTCTTCTGCGATCGAACGCCCATCGTGCTGACTGTTGATCGAGCCGGTCCTTTTATGCTCCGCGCCGCAGTAGAATAACTTCGCCGCCCCGCTGTTTCGCGTCGAGAAAATCCGCCCACCGCTGCATCATCCTTGCGCGATCCGCCAAATATTCGGCACGGTGATACGCGGCCCGGATCTCGTTCTGTTCCTTGTGCGCCAATTGCCGCTCGATGATGTCGGGGCTGAAGAGCCCGGACTCGTTCAGGATGGTGGACGCCGTGGCGCGAAATCCATGGCCGACCACGCGCCCTTTGTAGTCAAGGTTCGCGATCGCCTTGTTGATCGTGTTCTCGCTCATGTACGGATATTTGCCATGATTCGGGAACAAGTAACCCGAGTAGCCGCTGAATTCGTGGAGCTCGTTCAGGAGCGTCATGGCACGGGTGGACAACGGCACCACATGCGGTCCGCGCATCTTCATGCGCACTGCGGGAATGCGCCACTCGTGACGATCAAGGTCGAACTCCTGCCATTGCGCTGCGCGCAATTTGCCGGTTCGGACGAAGGTCAGCATCAACAACTGCACCGCGATGCGGGTTTCGGGCCGGCCGGGATAATCGTGTAACTGGCGCAGAAAATCGCCGAGCGCCGCAGCCGTGAGATGCGGATGGCTTTTGGTCTTGCGCGGTTCGAGTACGTCCGAGGCAAGGACATCCGAAAGCGGGCTGCTCGACAGCCGACCGGTCGCCACCGCATAACGGCAAATCGCCTTGGCCCAGCGGAGCGCTCGCGCCGCTTGTTCCACCGCACCGCGGGCTTCGATCGGGCGGACGGCATCGACCAGCATAGCGGCAGTGATTCGGGTAATCGGAATACTCCCTAGGCGCGGATAGAGGTTCGCGCTGAGGACGCTCCCAATCTTCTCGCTGTAGTTCCCGGTCCAGCCGCTGGCGTGCTTCGACACCCACTCCTTCGCCATCGACTCGAACGTGTGTTGCCCCTCTTCGAGGTTTTTGGCTTTCGCGATCTTCTTCTCGGTCTGTGGATCGAGGCCCTGGCGCAGCAGCTCGCGCGCCTGCAGTGCGACCTCACGTGCCCGCGCGATTTTGATTTCGGGATACACGCCGATCGCGAGCCGCTTCTCCTTACGTGCCCGCGCGATTTTGATTTCGGGATACACGCCGATCGCGAGCCGCTTCTCCTTACCAGCGATTCGATACTTCAACCGCCAGTAGCGCCCGCCTTCCGGATAGACCTCGAGGTACAGCCCTTTGCCGTCGAACACCTTGTAGCGCTTGTCGCCCGGTTTGGCGTTGCGGATGGCGACATCGGTTAGCACGGCAGGTGCCCCCACTCACGATTCCTAGTGCCCCCAGTCGTGCCCCGGTTCGGATTTGGCTGTCAAGGAACGTCCGAAGACGAAAATGGAGGAAAATCGGCCACAAACAGGCCTTTTCGTGGATGGTCTTGGACGGCAGTGGAAGGCTATGGACGATAAATTGGTGGCTACGGGTGGACTTGAACCACCGACCTCAGCATTATGAGTGCCGCGCTCTAACCAGCTGAGCTACGTAGCCAACTTTATCAACGTGTGACTGCCGCCAACGTTCCGTGGGGTGGAGCGGGTGGTCGGCGCAGATGACAGTTGGATCGCGACGTTGCGCGCGTCGCGCGGTGCCCTCATTGCGGGGCCCTAAAATCCGTCAGTCTGTGTATTTCGAGGCGCGCGATTGTCCGGGAAATGCGGCCGGAATTCAATTCGGAACGGGGGACCGATTTCGAATCTGTCCCCGTAGGGGTTATCGAACGCCAAAGACGACGATAGTCTTACCGCTAGCGCTCAGCAGGTGCTGCTCTTCGAGATTCTTGAGCACGCGACCGACCATTTCGCGCGAACAGCCAACGATCCGGCCGAGTTCTTGACGGGTGATGCGGATTTGCATGCCGTCGGGATGGGTCATCGCATCCGGCTCTTTACACAGGTCGAGAATCGAACGGGCCACCCGGCCAGACACGTCCATGAACGCAAGATCGCCTACTTTACGATTCATCCGTCGCAGGCGAGTTGCGAGTTGGGAGGCAATCGCGAACAGTAGATCGGGAAACACCGCCGGAATGCTTTTCAGTTTTTCGTAGCCAATCTGCGCGATCTCGCAGACGGTCTTGGCGCGCACCAGCGCACTGCGATTGACGTGTTCGTTAAACAAGCCAATTTCGCCGAAGAAATCGCCTGGGTTCAAATAGGCGAGCACCAGTTCGCGGCCTTCTTCGTCTTCCAGTAGAACCGTCACCGATCCTTTCACCACGTAGTACAGGTCGTGCGAGGGATCCCCTTGTCGGATAATCGTGCTCTTGGCGGGGATAGTCTTGCGGTGGCAATGCTCGAGAAAGCGTTGAATTGCGTCATCAGTGTGGGGCGGCTTAATTGGGCCGATTGTGATCTTCCCCATCCCGGTCCCTAAAGTCGTAGCCATCTTTGACCTCGTCCTACGTACCTTACCTAACTTTATTCGTTTAGATTATAAAAAGCTATTGTAAAGCCCGAATTTCATTCGTCTTTACAGCTTATGCGCATTAAAGTACCCGGCCTTAACTAGCTGCCGCCTGGTAGCAACGGCGAGAAGAACATGAGAGCAACGATTAAATGGGTGGACGGCGTGTCGTTTGTCGGCGAAAGCGAGACTGGGCATGCGGTGGTAATTGATGGTCCGCCGAGTGCCGGCGGACGCAATATCGGGATCCGTCCCATGGAGTTGGTGCTCATCGGGATGGGTGCTTGTACGGCGTTCGATGTGGTGTCGATTTTGACCAAAGGTCGCCATCCCGTGGTCGATTGTCAGGCGGAGCTCAGCGCCGAGCGCGCGGCTCATGATCCCAAGGTTTTCACCCAAATCCATGTGCATTTCAAAATCTGGGGACGCGGCTTAAAACCCGCAGTGGTGGAACGTGCGCTCACGCTTTCCGCTGAAAAGTACTGTTCGGCATCGATCATGCTCGGCAAGACCGCGACGATCACCCATGACTACGAACTTATCGAGGCGGTCTGAGGAAGACTTCGCGGATCTGCGCCAAGCTTGCCGCTTCGGCACGGCGCACAAACCGCGTGGCTTCGTCGCCGCGGCGCCAGGTCGCGACGCCCCATTGCAAATGTGCCCCCGGCAGAGTCGGCGCGGACCCGGTGCCGATGAGCGCGGCGAGCTTGCGTTGCAGTCGAAACGCCGCCTCGGCGCCGGTTTCGGGGAGCACCACCAGCACGCGGTCGATTTCCCATTGCACCAATACATCCACCCAGCGTAGTTGGTCTTTTAAGAATTCGCTCAAAGCCTTGAGCCGAAGCTGGATCACGCGCGCCTCGCGACCTTCCACACGCACCACCAGACACGACAGCGGGTTATCGTAACGGCGACTGCGCGAAATTTCGGTGACCAAGCGTTGCAGCCCAACACTGCGCGAAAGTACGCCGGCTGCGGTCGGTGAGGGTGCCTCGTTCCGGGCGAGTGGCTCGAGCACGCGTTGAATGGGTTGGCGGGCCATCAATTGCAATAGGCGCCCAACCATCGGTTCAGTCTTCAACCACCGTTCGACCAGAATCAAATTAGCGTGCGCGGACACTCGTTCGAGTTGCTGCCCGGTCTCACTTAACGGAAACGGTAGCGTTGCGGCCGGTCGTCCGACGATGCGCCGGCTATCGGTGCCGAGCAGCGCGGCGAACTCGCCGTTAACCCATTGCACGTACGCTTGGCGATCGATAAACGCCAAGCCACCGGGGATAACGCCAATCAAAGCACGGGCAAATTCAGGGTGAATGTCGATCATGGGAGTGTCACACGCCTGGTAGCGGCGCTCCCCCCGATGACTTTAATGCTTGATTAACTGCAAAAATGCTCGGCTTAGATCATGCTCGTTAGTCAATTTCCGAAGTTCGCTTAGCGTGCCATTAAAAATGACTTGGCCACGGTGCACGACCACCATTCGCTCGCACAGCATACTTACGTCTACTAGCGAGTGGGTGCTGAAGAAAAGACTGACGCCTTGGTCCTTTAATGCGGCCAGTCGCTGGCGGCACAGCTGATGCGCGAGCGGGTCGAGGCCGCTCATCGGCTCGTCCAACAACAACAGCTTACGCCGCGCCAAGACACAGGCCACCAAGCCCAATTTTTGGATCATTCCTTTGGAATATTCACGGACCGGCCGATCGATTGCCTGCAGGTCGAGTTCAAGCGCGGTGCATTCCGTCAACGCTAATCCCGAATCGAAACTGATCTCGTGCAGGCTTAATAGCGTGTGCAAGAACTCGCGGCCGGTGACGTAGTGCGGCGGCACGAAGCGTTCCGGCAAGTACGCGATCGGAATTCGCGCGCGGGGCTGGCGGTGGCTAACGCCGAAGATCGAAATGTGACCGCTATCGATTCCGATCAAATCGAGCGTGGCGCGGAGCAGGGTTGATTTGCCGGCACCATTGACACCGACTAGCGCCGTCGCAACGCCCGCCTCAATCGAGAGATCAATATTGGACAGCGCCACCTGCCGGCCAAACGCTTTGCTAACGCCCGCATACTGTAGGGCGGGATAGGTCATGTCTGCGTCCGGCATCGCGCCGCCGAACGCGGCCTTATCAATAAAGGTAAACCGCGTTACACAATTCTTCGTTGGTTTTGATATCCCAAATCGGTGGATTTTGCGTGGAGTCCACGCACGTCGCAGTTGACTGTCCAATATCGCCGAAAGTCGCGCCGCTGGGTAAGGCTTGGCGAAGGACACCGGATTGTGGAAGCCCATCATCGATTTTGAGATCGAGTTCGCGCATCACGTTGACCGGAATGCCTTTCCCAAGAATCAGATTAAGGCGCTCGGTACGCTGACCATTGGTCGGCGGATCCATGTAGTCCGAGGAACGATAGAGCATCAGAAAGCCATTAAAGGCATTGCGCGGCGCCTTGTCCGTGTCAGCCGCGGACGGCGCCCCGGGGATACCAGAATAATTGCCTTGAATGAATCCCGCCTTGGACAACTGCTCCCACAGCGCCAGCGGCTCATCCCAGACGGTGTTCGATAGATCCAAACGACCGTTGCCGTTGCCACCATGGTTCACGTCGGGAATGGCTTGCTTGGCATTCGCCGCCGGCCAATCGCCCGGCACTTGGCGAAAGCGATCGACAAAACCGTAATAGGCCGCTTGCACGCCGGAATTTTGGTCCGCGATATTACGTACACGCGCGCTGGTGATCAGCTCCTGGCCCTTTAAAATCCCCCCGAGCAAGAGGCCGATAATAACCAATACGATCGCGATTTCGACGAGGGTGAAGCCGTGTTGGCGTTTGATGGATGACATGGAAAAACTCTCATCGTTGGCAGGCAGACGTAAGTGTGCAGGATCCGCGCCAGGTGATTTTGGCCCATGCACGCGGTTTTCGCGCGAAATCGAATCGCGAACTTGTCGGGATCTCGACAAGAGTGTCGAGATCCCGACGCTGCTCGTTGAAGATTCGCCGCTGGACCGGCCCCACAAGCGGGGCACCTTAGTACTGGGTCACATTGTTGTGGGAGCGGATTTATCCGCGAATCTTCTCAGTGCAGATTCGTGCGAGAACTTGCGGTGTCACGGTTTCTCCAATTCGATTAACCGCTGGGTGAGAAATTGCCGCTCGTGCGGATCGCTAATTTGGCCACTCGCCAACAACCCACCTAACAGTATCTTTGCGGCCTCAACCTCGCCCATGTCTTCGAGCACGAAAATATTAAGCTGCTTCGCCCAATGTGGGATGTTTGATGCTTTGGCGCTGGCCAATTGTTCGGCGTAACGTAGGGCCAGCGCACGATCTTTAAGTTTATGGCGCGCGATATACACCGCGTGCGCGAGCCACGGCCAGCGGCGCGCGGGATCGCGTGCGAATTCGGTCGCGACCAGTTCGAGCATTTGGCGACTACGCGCGTCATCCGTCACTTCGGCATAGAAACGACTCGCCGCTAGCAAGGGATATTGGGCACGTGGATCTAGCGCTAAAAAAAGCGTCAACCAAGCGCTGACGTCAGCATAATTAAGGCTTCGCAATGGGATGCGGCTGCCAGCTTGCGTATCGAAAGCCTGTAACCACAACATGCCCAGCTTAGCGCCCGCCACCGGGTCGCCAAAGGACAACGCGCGCACCAGGCCGGTAGTTGGCGGGGGTGGCAGACTGTGTAGCCTGCCCTGCGGCATTGGCAGCGCGGCATGCCATGCGATCTGCAGCGCCACGCACACCATCAATGCCCACCAGAGGCCTCGCGGCACATCGTTGAATGGGCGCACTGCAGGCATCGTCGACAGCGCTACAGGTTACGACGGTGAAAATCGACCAAACCGACTGCTGCAAGAAGACCGCAATAGAGCGCGGTTTGGCCGACTATCAATTCAAGCGTAGGCCAACTAGGTGGCTCATAGATCAGCCACGAACTGCTGGTGAAGCGTCCCAAATCCGGCACCAAATAACTGAGGCCCTGCACCAATGCGGCGATCACGCGGTTGGCCGGTGTCGTCAAATCGACGATCGAAACCGTGCTGAGCAATACAACTTCCGCAATCGCCCGCGCCAGAAAGTAAAAACCGCACAGGGCACTGAACGCCGCGGGAACATGCACAAGACCAACGGCGGCCGTAAGCGCCGCCGCCACCACTATCGACAACTCGCAGGCCAACGATCCGCTCCACGCCAAAGCCGCCCAACTTCGGTTAAGGATTACGATCGGAAGCGCTGCCGCTATCGCAATGAGGATCGCGGCAAGCGCATAGGTGACAAATTTCGCGAGATACCAGGTGCTTCTCGGCACGGGTCGTGACAGCAGCAATTCAACTAAACGGTCATCGGATTCACGCACGGTATTGGCGATCACGGCGAGGCCGAGCAGCATGACCAGCAGCACGCGCACCGCCGCCGAATAAATCACGATTCGATATTCGGCACTCTCGGTTACCGCGAGTCCGGCTGCAAATTCAGCGCCGAGCAGGCTTAACCCGACGGCGCCAACCACCAACCACGGCAGGCGCGTGCGCCGGATCTCGAGAGTCGCGAGGCGAATTAACGCAGTTAGTTGCTGCGAGCGCATCATGCAATGTTAGCATTCCCGCCGGACGCTGTTTTGATTACTCCCTATGCGCACATTGTTTGACCTTTCCGCCATGCTTGATCGTCGGCGCGACCACTGGGTGCTCGCGCTGATGTTGCTGGTGCTACATACGGCGCTAAACGCCGACCTCGAAAGCCAGGTAGCGCGCGCGCTGATGACCGCGCATCTCGGGCTGTTCTTTCTCTGGCAGCCGATTTGGCAGCGCGATCAGCGCTTGGACTGGCCGGCGGTCAGTCTGATCCTAATTTTTACGGCGACGTTCATCGGCCTCCTGAACGGTTGGCTGATCTTTGCCTGGCTGATTTTGTTGATCGGAATCGTCGCCGGGCGTTCGCGCACGGCACGGCGCGAGCGCTATTCGTACATGGTAACGCTGGCGTTTTTAGTCTCCGAACTGCTGATTCAAGTAGTGCCGTTGGTGTTTAAGATCGGACCGCTTGAGAGCGCGGTGGTCAACGCCTTCCAGTTTGGATTGTTTGTACTGCCCCTCAGTTTGTTGCTGTTGCCCGCCGCGAGCCCACCGCGCCAAACCTATCCGATAGAATTTTTCCGCGGCATTATTATCGCGTTGATCACCGCGCTGCTCGCCGTCGGCAGCGTGGTGATCACCTTGCAACGAAATCTTGATTATCCGGCCGCGTTATTCGTCGCACTGCTCGCCGTCGGCGCCTTTTTGGTTTTCATCAGTTGGCTTATCACCCCGGCCACCGGCACCGGTCTTGGCGCGCTGTGGGAGCAGTCGGTGTTAAACATCGGAACACCGTTCGAGGATTGGATCACGAGCCTGGCGCAACTCGCGGCGCGCGAGGACTCGCCGTCGCATTTTTTGCGCGCGGCGATGTCCGAACTCACGACCACACCGTGGGTTCGGGGCGCGAATTGGCTGGCACACGAGGTCTCCGATCATTGCGGAACGACCACGGGACGCAGCACACAGATTGATACCGAGCATTTAAACGTCACGCTCTATCTCGATCATTCGCTCGGTCCGGCGCTGTTACTGCACTGTCGACTGCTGATCGAAACCTTAAGCCACTTTTATGCGGCTAAGCTGCGCGAGCGGGCCCAAACTCACCTCGCGCACTTACAAGCGATCCACGAAACGGGGGCGCGCCTGACCCACGATATCAAGAATCTGTTGCAATCACTGAAATTGATGGCAAGCGCTACCCCCCTCGATGCTGAGCACAATGAGGCGCATCTGCGGCAGCTGCAGCGTCAACTTCCGTTGGTGGTGCAGCGCTTGCAAGTGGCGTTGGATAAGCTCAATCAGCCGAGTGAAGTCACCGGTGAAACCGTGGCATTGCGGGAGTGGTGGCATGCGTTGCAGGCGCGTCACGAAGGCCGTGGATTGCGCTTCCTGGAATCGATCGCGGATCCCGCGTTACGAGTCCCTGGCGAATGCCTGGACAGCGTGGTTGAAAACTTGTTGGACAATGCGCGCCAAAAGCCGGCGGCTGATCCGCTTGGCATCACAGTGAATCTCGAAGGCCGCGCCAATGATTTCACGCTCAGCGTAACGGACTCGGGCGCGGCGATCGAGGCGGCGCTGGTACCGCTGTTATTTCGTCAAACCGTGTCCTCGCGGACTGGCTTGGGCATTGGGCTTTATCAAGCCTATCAACAGGCCAGTCGCGATGGGCTCACGTTGGCGCTAATCGACAATCGCGAGGGCCGCGTGTGCTTTGCCGTGACCTCGCGAGCGGCTAGGGAAGACGCCCCGCATTCACCATTCGCGCATTGAGCACGGTCGGCGGCAACCACACCACGATGTCATCGAACTCACACAAAGGGGTGCTTTCGTTCTCGTCGTCGGTGCAGCCGGCCGCACCTCGCGAGTAGCCGCGCGCGATGAACACCGGATCGCCATTCTGATTTTCGATTTCGTCGGCGCCGCTTGGAGCGGGTAATGGCACGCCGCCAACGCTCGTCGCGCCGAGTCCGTTACGGCCATGCGAGACCAGCACCGCCGGCAAATCGGTCGCGCTAACCAAAAGATGTTTACCTTCCTGAATCCCCGGGGTCGCGGGGTTGTCGCCGCGTGTCTTCACCGTGAGGGTGCCCTTGGTGCAGAGATCAAAATGTTTCGGCGCTGTATCGCCGTTACACAGGCCATCGGTTTCGGGAAGGGTGTAATTGGGCGCGCTGACGGCGTAACGAATGCGATTGCCCCAGGCGTCGACCGCCGGAACCCCGAGTTCAGTGCCCGGCACAAAACCATCATTGCTCACGCAATTTGCGGTCGCTGGGTTACTCGGCATGAATGCTGGATTCGGCAACCCGTCGCCATCGGTATCCGGACACGGCAGACGGCCGTTGATGACGGCATAGCCCAGTAACGCCTCGGTGATTAAATTGAGCGTATCCAGCGTTTGCCGGCGATCGCGGGCTTCGAGCTGGGTCTCGAGCGGCCCCAGCAAACCCGCGATCAGGAGCCCAACGATAAACAGCACGATCGCGATTTCGAGCAAGGTAAAACCCGCCGCGCGGGTATGCAATCGTTCCTTCATTTGGGATTCAACAGCAGCAAGCGATCGTTAAACGTCGCGCTAGGCGCGCGCTTCTCGAAACTTAAGCTACCACTCGCATTGGCGCCTTCAAAATAATCACTGAGCGCGGCACTCGGTCGCGACTGACCGGTGAGCGCGACGCCGGCGCCCACCACCACACCCGCCACTTTATCCAGCGTCACGGGAGTAAGTGGTGGAACGCGGGTCCATTGCACGGTAAGACACGTGCCTGGCGGACTGTTGCAATCGCTCGCCGGATCGCCCGGCGCATGAGCTTGTGCGTAGGCGACGAGGAGTAAACGCTGCCAACCGTTAGCGGTGAACCAGGCCGGCAATTCACCTGGTGAGCGCCGGGTCGCCGAATCCAGCGTGTCGTCATCCGCGATCTCGAGATCGAACGGTACGTTCAGCAATTGGAAAGAGCCGAGCGGCGCACCGCTGGTCAGCGATAAATCGGCCGCGCCGAGCGGCGAGCGTGAACCATCGGTTTCGATGATCGCGTCGGTTTCTTTGAGCGCAAGCACCCCGTTGGCGGGCAGGGTGCCGCCGCTCAAGATGAACTGCTGCATTCGCGTAGTGGCCGTGGTCGGCGGCAGAATCGTATAAGGAATTTTGGTCAGCGTAAGTTCATAGGTGCGTTCTAAGCGGCGTGAACTCGCCGTATCGAGAGCGGTCCGGATCGCGGTGCAGGTTAATTGCTGGACTGGTTCACTACTATCAGTAATACAGGTACCGCTTGACCACTCGCCGGTGGGCTGACCCCTGACCGAGCCGGTGAAGGTAATCGCGGTTGGAAACGCCGTACTCGCGCAACTTGGATCCGCCGTATTGCGTAAACAGGTTTCGCTCGGCGGGAGCGCGCCGCTGGCGTTGAATATCCCACCAACTAATACCCAATCCGCGGTAAACGATGCATTAAAACTAACCTTGGGCCGGCGCAGGGGTAGTAGCCCACGCGTGGTGCCCACCACGCCAACATAATTGCCGGTGACGGGGTTGGCGAAGGGACTTAGCCACGGATAACCGTCATCGCAATCGGGAGTCGCCGCCGCGCAGTCGGGATCGACGCCGTTGACGTCATCGCCATCGGGATCGCGGCGATAACGCGCGAGCGCCTGTGCGACATCGTTCAGCACGCGCTGCTCCACGGCGCGCAATAAGTCGCGCCGTGATAGGCCGAGCACCTGATCGTTATGCGTTGGATCGTGCGTGGCGTTGAAACAATTGTCTCCCTTGCTCGCATTCTGACCCTCCAGGTAGTCGCTTACCGCGTAACTCGCGGGCGCGCGATTCTGTCCAGTGAGCGCCGGCCCGGGTGCGATGATGATGGCGGCATAATCCTCGCCTGTCGCGCTACAGTCGTCGATCTTAAGCGTGCCGAGCGTCCTACTATCGATAGGCTGTTTTGGGCTGTTCCGAAAATTATCAGAGACCGCGTACCACAGCGGGGCGCCCGAGCCGTCGACGGTCTCCGCGCTATCTAAGGTACGCCACGGAAAACGGCCGGTTTCGGTCGCGCTTGAACTCGCACACGGTGGGTCCGCTTGCCCGGCGACATCGGCGACATCAAGTCGAATGTCCGGACACGGCAAATGACCAGGTCCGGCCGTTAAATCCGTTACCCCAGGATTATTCGGATAACGCACGGCGTAACCGATCAAGGCCAGCCGTGCGCGTTGCAGCGCTTGTGTGGTCGTGACCTCGCCTCGCGTGCGCGACGCGGCGGCGTGATTCAGCGATTGCAACAAAAAGTACGCGCCGACGCTCACTAGCAGCAGCAAGAGCAGCAGAACCGCCACGCCGCGTTGGCGTCGAGGGCCGGGAACCGTCGGTTGATGCCCGCGTGATTTGACGCCGCATAGAATGTTCACGGGCAAACGCGGCGCGCTACGGGGCGCTCGGCGGGGCCACGCGCTCAAAGGCGTCGCGGACGATCTGTTCGTCAGGCGCGAAAGTTTGTCCGGGCTTTAGACTGAGCGCGCCCTGCTCTCTCGTGGCGGCGAACTCGATCGCGTTGCCATGCAAGCGTGCGGCGCGGCGCGCGTCTCCTGGCATTGTCGCGGCGCGCGCGTCTTCGGTACTGCCGTTTAGCCAGACCGTGGATGGCCCGCGGCTACGCTTAACGAAGCCGTTCAACGTGACGGGCGCGGGTGGCGGGATCGGCACCGTGGTGCCCGGCTCCGGCACTGTCGCCATTTCAGCGGGCGTGATAGCTGGGGTCGATGGCGGGATCTCGGCCGCCGCCGCGCGGGCGGCATCGAGCGCGGCGCGTTCGCTTGGCGTGAAAAACAACCGGCCGAGGTCGTCGGCGTGGGTCAGGCCGATCGATCCTAAGTAGCAGATCATGAACCATGTCGAGCGCGTCATAACGTAATCTTCCGATCGCCGCGACTGGTCAACGTATACCACTTAAGCACGCAGGCAGCCGTCAGACGCGCGGCGCCACTGGCGGCGGTTTCGGGCCGGGTCTCGGCCCGCGTAAAATCGCAGCGCTCTAGATGAAAAAGCCCTTCGGCATCGTGCTCAAGATCGGACACAAAGCGAACCAGATCGCCTTCATGCAGCAAGCCGAGCGTTAAATGCATTTCACTGACGCGGATGTCGAACGGACCGCTATCCAGCGGGTTAGGCGGCGTATACAGGCGCTGCGCATCAAGCTTGTAATCTAGGCTGGGCAATCCGATGCGCTGACTGACTCGACGCAAGGTCTCGATCCAGCTCAGGCGATGCTCGTCGCCAATCACACCCCGCGCGTAAAGTTCCACAAATCGCGGATAGCGTTCCGCGATCACGCGTTCATCACCATCCACCGATAAATATTTGCGGCTCGCGTCACGAAACCGCGCGTAATGCGTCCGGTAATCGCTGTTCATTTGCTGCCAGAACATATTACTCGCGATCAGCATGCCGGCCGCCAACAACGCGCACAACACGCACAGGCCCGCCGCGCCGCGCAGCACGCGCCAATCAGTTGTTAGCTTGGCCACGGGTAGTTTCCGCCGTAATTTTAATAACGAAGGTCGCGTTCGCTGGGCCACCGCTGCTCGCGGTGCCCGTCATACTGGAGCCAGAGCGCAGATCAAGCGGATACTCCATGACGTCGGCGGCGTGCACGCTCGGAGCCGCACGGAGTTGCGCCGCCAACGCATCGATCGCGCTAATCGCCGCGCGATAATCGCCGGCGAACGGTGCGAGATGCGCGCGTAAGACGGCGCTGGTGAATTGCGCGCTCGCGTCTGCGCGGCTCGATACCGCCGGCCGCGCCGTTAAGGCTTCACTGTCGTCGCTCGCCCATTCCAGTTTATCGATCACCACGGCGGGGCGTTCGAGCAGGGTCGCGCCTATCAGTTTAAGGAGCGAAAACGGCGATTCCTTGCGGGCCGTTAGTTCACTTGCGATCGTCACCGCCGTTTCGATATCGCGCGGTTCAACTGCGGTACGCGGCAGGCCCTGGTGCGCCAACGCATAGCGCTCGTTATAAAAATCCGCCATCTGCGCCACCTCGAGCGCCTGTTGCTTCAAACCCACGGCATCGAAAAAGCGGAGCGCACTCCATCCGGCGCTGCCCAACAACAACAACCCACTTGCGGCCATCAACCCAAGCTTTGCCCGGTAGAGGCGGTAGTAAGTTGTTTCAGCGCGCTGTGCATACGACTCCGGCGGCGTCGCATCCAACAGTAGTTGCGCGAATACGGCATCGGCATAGGGCGACGCGACGACTTCGGGCAACCGCAACTGCACACCGAGATCGGCATTGTCGACTAAAAAATAATGCTCGCCGTCGGTGTCCCGGCACTGCGTCGCCAGTTCGGTTAACAGCGCCCCGTGACTAAGGATGTACACGGCCAGCGGACTATCGCGTGACATCAACCCGAGACTATTGAGATACCGCCGGAGCTTCGCGAGTTCCGCCATCAGGTGCGCGGCATAGGGTACCGAGCCTAAGCGCGGCATTTGCGCCAGGCGGCTAATTTTCAGCTGGCCGTCGCGAAAAAAAGTTTGTCTTAAGCCACTCGCCTGTTGCACGCTGATGAGCAACACATTTGCCGCACGCACTTTTAAGCGCGGTAACAAGGCGGCGCTTAAGCCCGGTAACGAATAAATACCGACCAGCGGCACCTTGTGCACATTGAGTTCGGCCACCCACGGCGCGATGAGTTCGGGTTTGATCACGGCCGTGAGCAGGACGCGCTCATCGCGCCTACCGTCGCGCGCTCGGCCTTGGCGCAACGCCAAACAATACGGCGTGCCGCGAAATAGTCGCGCGTAACGCCGCGTCAGCACCGCGGCGCGATCGGCGCCGCGCGTAAACGGAATCGTATCCTGGCGATATTCTTCCTCGACGACATCGACCATGACATACAGTGGAACCACCGGCGCCGTTTGCAAGTAGGCGCCGAAGGCGGCAATGCCGGCCTCGCTGTTGGCAAAGACGTAGGAGCGCGCGAGGCGTGCCCCATCGCCCAAGAACAATGTGGCTTTATCGGACGCCAGCAACAGCACCCGGCGCTCGGCGGTATTAAAATTTAATCTTGCCGAGAAGATCATAAATCGGGCCGAGGACGGAGGACATAATCCAGAGGACCAGCAAGCCAAGCAAAATAGTCACTGCCGGGAGGATCAAGGTTTGGAATTTCGCCACCGAATCGCGGACATCGCGCGTAAAGAAATACGTCACGTTGTTCAAGGCTTCTTCGAGCGCACCGGTATTTTCGCCGACGCGCAGCATCCGGATAACGAGCGGAGGAAATAGCCCCGTGGCGGCGAAGCTCGCGCTGATCCCACCCCCATCGGCAATCAAGCGTCCTGCATCGCGCAGCGCGATTTTAACCGCGCGATTATCCGCGACATCTTCGCCAGTGCGGATGCATTCGAGCACGGTGATGCCGGAGGTATACATAATTGAAAACACGCCACACACCCGGGTCACGATGATTTTCTTCAAGATTGGACCGACCAACGGCAGGCGCAACTTTAACGCATCAACCTGGCGCGCAAAATCGGGATTCGTCCGCAGCGCCGTCCACCCGCCACCGAACGCGATGAGTGGCACGGCGATAACCGCATACCAGTAACTTTTCAGAAATTTAGAGGTCGCGATTAACGCGCGCGTTTGCAATGGAAGCTCTTGTCCCATCGTGCGCAGAAAAGACACGAGCTGGGGCACCACGTAGAGCATGAGGAAAAACAGCACCGCCGCGATCACCACCGTGACCAAGGCCGGATAGAGCAGCAGTTTCTTGGTGTAGGACGCCTGTTCGTCCTGCCATTTAAGATTCTCGACGATCTTCTGCATGACCTCGGATAGGCGACCGCTCTGCTCGCCGGCGCGAATCAAATTGACGAATACGCCATCGAACACCGCCGGAAATTCCGCCATCGCGCCGGAAAGGTTCTTGCCGCCCTCGATCGATTCGATCATGGCCGAGGTCACTTCGCGCAGGCGCTTGCTGTCGAGCGTGTCGCGTAAATCGCCCAGGCCTTCGAGAATGGGCACGCCGGCGCGCACCAGATGTTCGAGATGAAAACAAAACGTGATGAGATCAACGGGCTTGATGCCGGCGCCGGTTAGCCCATGCCGCGCCAACTTGAGTTCGGTGAAATTCAGCAGGTCAAGCCCACTGCGACTCAGGCGGGCTTCCAGATCGGCCGCGTTCGCCGCCTCGATCCGGCCGCGCCGAATGCGCCCGCGCTCATCCATCGCCTTGTACCGGTAGGCTTCCATTCGCAGCTACGGAGCGCGCGCGGCCATCGCGCCTAGCCCAAGCGTTCCGTCAAATCAACCACGCGCGCGACTTCGTCCAGAGTCGTCGTGCCGTCCAACACGCGGTTGATCGCGGTCTCGGCCAGCGGAATGAAACCCTTGGCGCGGGCGGCTTCGGTCAATTCGCGCAGGCCGGCGCGCCGCGCGATTAATTCGTCAAGCGCGTGGTCGAATTTGAGTAATTCCATCACCGCGGTGCGACCTTCGTAGCCCTGGTGCTCGGTGTGGCGAAATTCCTCGGCCACGCGAAAGATGTTCGTGGTCGCGCGCTCATCGAGACCTAAGATCACACGCTCGATCGCTTCCGGTCGATAAGCTTCGCCACAGTTCGTTCTCAATTTCCGCACCAGGCGCTGAGCGAGGATCCCGATCACATTGCCCGCCATGAGGTCGGGCCGCACGCCCATGTCGATGAGGCGCGGAATGGCGCCGAGCGCTGAGTTCGCATGCAGGGTCGAGAACACCTGGTGACCGGTCATGGCCGCGCGAAAGGCCATCGCCGCGGTTTCCTCATCACGTATTTCGCCGACCAGGATGATGTCCGGGTCTTGGCGCAACATCGAGCGGATCCCGCTCGCGAAATCGAGACGCACCGCCTCGTTGAGCGAGGTCTGACGAATCATGCCCATCGGATATTCGACGGGATCTTCGAGAGTCATGATGTTGACCGACTCGGTATTGAGATGACTGAGCAGGCTGTACAACGTCGTCGTTTTACCGCTGCCGGTCGGACCCGTGACCAGGAGCAAGCCTTCCGGTCGCGCGACCATCAACTGCAGCATATGCAGCACCGCCGCTTCCAGACCGAGTTCGTCGATCGGGACCAGCCCTTTTTGGCGATCGAGCACGCGCAGCACAATGTTCTCGCCATGCACGGTGGGAATGGTCGACACGCGAAAGTCGATTTGACGACCCGATAAGGACAGGTTGATGCGACCATCCTGCGGGGCGCGGGTTTCGGCGATATCCATGCCGGCCATCACTTTCAAACGCACCGCGAGCGCCGACCAATAATTCTTATGCAGACTGCGTATCTGCCGCAGCACGCCGTCAATTCGATAGCGAAAACGCAGAAATCCCTCTTCGGGCTCGAAATGGATATCCGACGCGCTGCGCTTGACCGCGTCCGCCAACAGGGCATTGACGAGGCGCACCACCGGCTGGCTGTATTCCTGGCTGTCGGCGTCCAGGCTTTCGTAATCGATTTCGCCGGTTTCGATTTCTTGCAAAATCCCATCGACCGACAATTCGAAACCATAGAACTGATCGATTGCCTTTTCGATTTCCGCCTCGCCCGCCATCAGCGCCACCACTTCAACCTCGCCGCCGATCAACGCGGTGATTTGATCGAGCGCGACAACATTGAAGGTGTCCGCCATCGCCAAGGTCAGACGATTGCGATTCGCTTCATAGGTCAGCGGGAGAATATGGAAACGCCGCGCCATATCCTTGGGGATCATGCGTATCGCGTCGCCGTCGACGACCACCTTGCTTAAATCGGCCTTTTGTTGGCCGAGCGCACCGCCGAGCACGTCGAGAATCACGGCTTCGGTCGCAAATCCGAGACGTACGAGAATTTTCCCCAGGTGATCGCGATTGTTGCGTTGCTCGATCAGTGCAATCCGAACTTGATCGGGACTGACCACGCCCTTGTGGACGAGCAATTCGCCGATCCGCAGATTTTTCTTGGACACACTCATCGCGCGCGCGCGCTCAAGGCCTGAATGCGCGCGGCGGCGACCGTGGCGGCGTAATGCGCCGGGTGCGTGGCGCGTAAACTTTCCGCTTGTCGATAGTACTGAAGCGCGGCCGCACCTTGACCGAGTCGCTCGAGACTTACCGCCAGATTGAACGCGTAGTCTGGATTACTTGGCATGCCGTGCAACGCGGCGAAATAAGCTTGTTGCGCGTCCGGCCATCGCGCGCGGCGCGCATACAGATTACCCAGCGCGAATTGCACATACGGTGCGTCCACGCCGCGGTCCAAAAGCAATTTCAGCTTGGACTCGCTGACCGTGATCCCGGCGCCCCCTTCGAGCGCAAACAGCGCGGCGTTCGCGACTGGATTTTCGGCGTCGAGGGCGAGCGCCTTCGAATAATAGTGATGAGCATCAACGCTACGATTTTCTTGTATCGCAATCGCGCCAAGCCCGAGCCAGGCGTCAAGTTGCGCGGGATCGGCCACCGCGACGGCTTGGTAGTCGCGCTTGGCAATCGCCAAGTTCCCAGCCACCAGCGCCGCATAGGCTTGCGCGACGCGTGTCGGCGCCACGCGCTTGCCGGTGGTGTGCGCCAGGGGGTGAGCAATACGCACTTCGCCGCTTTTGAATTCCGAGTCACGACTCAATTCACGCGGGGGGGTGGGTGGGACGCGCGGCTTTGGCGCATGGTCGGCCACCGCGCGCATCAAGGCGGGCACATCGGCCGCTGGGGGTGGTGTCGGGATCGTCGGTGGGGGTGTCGCTGCCGGAAGCCGCGGTGGCGGCAAGACTTGAACAGGTGCGATGGGGGCTGACGTAATCGACGCCGAAGAAGTTATCAGTGGCGCGCTCGGCGGTGCCGTTTCCACTTGCGCCGCGACCCGCGGCGACGGCTTTACGTGCGCCACCGGCAGTTGCAGATAATAGAAATATCCGAGCGCTAGAACGCCCCCGATCACCACGGCCGTGAACGCCAACGTCGCCGACAGTAGATGACGGTGTCGGGTGCCGCTAGTCGCGGCAAACACTGTTTGCGGAGTGACGATCTCCGGTCGCGCCAACGACGCTTCACCGGCCGGCGCGTCATCATCGATCAAGACCGTCGCGAGCGGCCGCTCAAACGACAACTCGCCGGCGACCGTCGCATCGTCGCCGCGACTAAAGCGGCTATTGGTGGTTAAGCGTTGCGTCGAGTCGCCGTTATAAGGCGCGCGATAGGCGGCCGCGCGTGAGGTTTCGAAGTCATCGCCGGTGATATTCCCTAGTGGCTCGAGTCGAAGTTCGGTGGCGGGCGGCGCGACAATCGTCAGCGGCTCGAGCGGGAGATCGGGAACGATGCCAGTACGCTCCGCGGCCTTTTTGTCAGCCTCGGCTTTACGCAAGGCGTCCATCAGCAGGCTCATGCCGCGCGCCACGCGGCGCGCGCAATCACGGTCCAATTAACCGTGACTGTGTGGCCAGGAGATGCGCGGACCGTCATCAACAGTTCACTCGCGAGCACGCGTTCACGGCGGCGTTGGCGCATGACCGCCGAGATATTGGCCGTAGCTTTTCAGATCGGTTTCGACATTGGGTTCGTTAACGACCACCGGGCGCAGGAAGACCACCAATTCAGTCTTTTGGTTATGGTTTTCGTCGGTGTGAAAAAACGTGCGGCCGATAATCGGGATCTGGGCCAATCCCGGCACTTCGCGATTTCCCGTTCGCACCTGATCTTGCATCAGGCCGCCCAACACGCCGACCTGGCCGTTGACCAATTTCAACACCGATTCCATTTCACGCGTGCGGATCACCGGCACGGTGTTGGTGACGTCGGTCCGACCTAGTAGGGCTGGTCCGGGGTCGGTAGCGTCGGCGATTTTTTGCGAGATGGTCGGACGCACGGTAAGCGTTACTTCTTGGTTGGCCGAGATCTGCGGCGTGACCGCCATCACTAGTCCAACCGGCACGGAGTGCACCTGGGTTTGCACGAAGGTGCGGCCTTGCGAGTTCAACGTGGAATCCGTGGTGGTCACGTTGGCCGTGAAATACACCAGTTCTTCGACCACCTTGAGCAGCGCCGTTTGATTATTCAACACCATCAAACGCGGGCTCGATAACACTTTGGTATCGCCAAATTCATGCAGCAACCTGAGCGTGGTTTCGACCAGGCGGCCATTCGCGCTCGGATCGCGATAGCCAAAGACAAAAGACGACACGGCATTATCGATAACGCCGTTGGTGACGCCACCCAACAGTTGTTGATTGAAGCCAAAACCGGCTTTGTTGCTATTGAGCACGATCTTCCAATCGACACCCGCTTGATATTGATCGTTTAGCGTCACTTCGACGATGGTCGCTTCGATCATCACCTGCCGCCGCGCATTGGTGAGCACGCGATCGATGAATTCCTGAATCATTTGATGCTGACGGCCGGTGGCTTTGACCGAGACCACGCCGGATTCGGCGTTAACCACCAGATTGTCGGAGCGCCGTGGACCGTCGCCACCGCTGGTTTGCTCACCCAAAATACTCGAAATGTTGGTCGTCAGCGTGTCCCAGAATCGATTCGTCGATTTCGAATTCACGCGCGTCGCGGAACTGTTGGCGCCACTCGAGCCGCCGCTCGAATTGACACGATTCCCTCCACCCTGCTGATTGGCGGCGCCTTCGCCGGTAGTCGCGACCTGAGTCGCCACGCTGACAGTGGTGTCGGTGTCGCGCGCCAGATTGACGTAGCCGACTTCATAGGTACGAAAAAACGGTGCGTCGGGTTCGATGAAAATAGTCGCGCCTTCCAGGCGGTAGCGAAGATTCGCCTCGCGCGCGACCCGATCGAGAATCTGCGGCAGCGTCTGCTCCACCGCGTTTAGGGTGACCGTGCCGGTTATCTCACCCGCGATATCGACGTTGCGCGACGCGTCGCGCGCGAGCGCAAACAATAATTCGCGGACCGGCACTTCGTTGACGACCACGGTATAGCGCTCACTGTCCGCGGTTGCCGCCGGTGGTGGCACATACGGCGCCTGGCCGACGACGGCTGGAATCTCGGCCGCTGCCGATGAATTGGTGGCCGGCCCAAGATGGGCCTCGGCGGCGAGTGGTGGCGTTGGATGCAGTCGGGCACAACCCGCGCCGGTCACCAACACGAGCGTGATCAGGACGAAGCGCGACAGGGTGAATTCCACGCCTAGTGCACTTCGAGCGTAGGCTCGGCCGCGAGCGTTAACACCGTTACCGGATCGGACACGCGGGCCAGGCGCGCCAAGGCCGCGCGCACGCTGTTGGTGTCGCTCGCGGGCGCCGCCACGTTGGCGTCTGACTCGACCCCGCCGAGGAGTGCCGACAGCGTGGTTAAATCCGTATAGCCCGCGGTCGGCATCGAGGGTTCAACGCCGCGACTCGCCGCGTGCGTAATCCCCGCCGGTGTACGTGGCTGCAACAAGCCCTGCCACCAAGCGCCGGCGAGCAACGCTGACCCTAACATCAGCGCCAGCCGCCGGCGCCACACCAACCAGCGCGGGCGGCGGTATTCGCTGTCGTTAACCGCGAGCGTGATATGGCGCGCCTGCACGACACGCGAATTATCCGAGTACGCAGCGAGCAACGCCTTGTCGGCAAGCACGTTAATCCGCCGCAATAAGCCTCGCGAATGCGTGGTCAAGCGTCGAATGGCGCTGCGTGAAAAAAGTTCGGGGCCACGATAGCCACATGCGTGCAACCGCGTATGCAGATAATCGCGCACTTCGATTGTCGTGAGCGACGCGAGCGTAAAGCGATAAGTAATACGTTCATTGAGCTGGCGGATCTCGTGCGCGGCAAGTTTGTGATCGAATTCGGGCTGACCGAACAGCACGATTTGCAATAATTTATCGTCGGCGGTTTCAAGATTGCTCAATAGGCGCAGTTCTTCGAGCGTGGCGTTCGGCATGGCCTGCGCCTCTTCCACGAACATGACCACCCGCCGATTCGCCGCGTGTTTGGCCAGCAAATAATCGTGCACCAGATGCATTAGCGCCGGTTTCGCGGCCGTCACCGGTGGATTCAGGCCCAGCTCGAAGGCAATCGCGTGCAAGATTTCGTGCGGCCCGAGATTGGGATTGGCGAGGTAAATCCGTTCGCATGCCGCGGGCAACTCGCGATCCAGCATGCGACACAGCATGGTCTTGCCACTACCCACTTCGCCGACGACCTTGACGATGCCCTCGCCACGACTAACCGCGTAAACCAAGGCATCGAGCACCGCGCCGCGCTTGCCGCCAGCGAAGAAGAGTTCTGGATCGGGCGTAATCTTGAACGGCGATTTGGTGAATCCGAAGTGGTGACAATACATGCTTCAAGGCTCCTCTTGCGGGCTCAACCCGAGCCGCGCGAGCTTGCTGTAGAGCGTGGTGCGGTTAACGCCCAGAAGGCGCGCCGCCTGGCTTAAATTGCCGTGCGCGAACTCGAGCGCGGCGGCGACCAAACGCCGTTCAAAACGCGTGACTTCCTGATCCAGGCTGAAACCCGGCGCATTCAAGCGGGCTAACGCCGCCGCGGTGTCGGTCGCATCGTGTGGTGTCGAAGGCTGGTACGGTGGCTCGAGCTCCGCGTTCAACGCCATCACATCCACCGTTTGACCGCCGTATTTAGTACCGAGACGCACGACAATGTTGCGCAATTCGCGGATATTGCCGGGAAATGTGTACGCCGCGAGCGCGCTACTCGCCGCCGCGGTCAAGGCCACCGGCTCCAATGTGCCACGATACAGCCGCAAAAAGTGCTCGAATAACAAACGCCAATCGGCGCCGCGCTCGCGAAGCGGCGGCACGGTTATGGTCAACACGCTAAGCCGATGAAACAGATCCGAGCGAAACTCACCACGCCGCACCGCGTCCCGCAGCTCGCGATTGGTCGCCGCGATAACCCGCACGTCGGCGCGGCGCGGCTGAGTTTCACCCAATCGATAGTATTCGCCGTTCTCCAAGACGCGCAGCAACTTCGACTGTAGCCCGGCGGGCATCTCGCTCACCTCGTCCAACACCAACGTGCCGCTGCCAGCGGCCTCCAACAATCCCGGCCGCGACCGATCCGCGCCGGTATACGCACCCTTGGCCGCGCCGAATAATTGCGCTTCGAGCAATTCAGGGCTGAAGGCCGCACAATTCAATGTCATCAGCGATAGCGCTGCGCGCCGGCTCTCGCGATGCAGACACAGCGCGACCAGTTCCTTGCCAGCTCCAGACTCGCCTTCAATCAACACGGGGAAGGGCGAATTCGCAAATTGTTTAATCAGTGCGCGTAGGGTCTGCAGGCCGGCGCTCGCGCCGATCAAAAGCTCTTCAGTCGCGCGCACCGGCAGATCGCGGGCTTCGGCATCCAGCAACATTAATTGATGGTTGAGCCGCGCGCGCATCAGCGCGAGATCACAGGGCTTCGGTAAAAAGTCGACCGCGCCCAGGGTCAAGGCATGCTGAATATTGGCGCGGTCGCTCTGCCCGGAGAGCACCAGGATTTTCATCGTCGGGCGATGCGCGAGCAGTTCGCCGATCAAGGCATAACCTTCATCAGGCGCGTGCGGCGACGGCGGCAGACCAAGGTCGATCAAGGCCAGCGCCGGTGGGACCGCCAAGCCTTCGAGGACGCGCCGCGTTTGCGCGCGTGACGAGGCCGGCAGAATGGCGAATTCGTCGTCGAGGGCCAATTTGAGCGTCTCGACGATCAGCGGATCGTCGTCCACCAATAGGACTGCCGCACGAGCCGAATCACGCGTCACTGGGCTGACTGGTCGCACGCCGCGTTGCATCGTCCAACCCTAGGTTACGAAAGATGGCTTCCACCGCCTCGTATTGATTCATGGTGTAAAAATGCAGCCCCGGCGCTCCGCCTGCGAGGAGTCGCGTACATACCTCGCTGGTAACTTCGACACCGAAATTACGGATGGCGTTTCGATCGTCGCCAAAATCGCGCAGTCGTTTGGCGATCCAGCGTGGAATTTCGGCGCCACACATTTCGGAAAAGCGCGTGAGCTGGCTGTAATTAATGATTGGCATGACGCCAGGCACGATCGGGATCTCGATCCCTAGCGCACGAGCGCTGTCGACAAACCGAAAATACGCATCCGGGTTGTAGAAGTATTGCGTGATCGCGCTGTCCGCCCCAGCGTCGACCTTGCGCTTGAAATTTTGCAGGTCGGCCGCCGCACTTACCGCTTGCGGATGAAATTCGGGGTAAGCCGCGACTTCAATGTGAAAGAGGCCGCCCGTCTCACGCCGCACGAACTCCACTAATTCGTTGGCATAGCGCAATTCGCCGAAGCCGGTCATGCCAGAGGGCATATCGCCACGCAGGATCACAATGCGGCGAATGCCCTCGTCGCGATACCGGTGAATCACGGCGCGTAATTCCGCGAGCGGGGTGCCGATGCACGACAGGTGGGGCGCCGCCGCGATCCCAGTGGTCCGGCGGATGTTGAGGACGGTTTCGAGCGTCGAATCGCGGGTGCTGCCGCCCGCGCCGAAGGTCACTGAAAAAAATTCAGGCTGCAAGCGCGCCAAGCGCTCGGTGGTGGTGGCGAGTTTGCCAGCCGCCTCCGGCGTGCGTGGCGGAAAGAATTCAAAACTGATGCTATGCCCGCTCATGTAAGACCCACTCGTCGCTTAATACGTGCCATTCTCAAGGCTTCCGACCACATTTCCATCGTAGTCGGACGAGAAGCGCATGGTTGGGTCTTTTTGCAGGATTGTTTCCGCACGCTTAATACTTCAAATATACCGTGTATTGAATGGTTTGTAATTATTAATTGACTTAAGTTCTGACTTAAAGAGTTCGCTCTATTTCTGCTGCGCCGGCGACCGACGCAGCGCCGTCCCGGAATTTGATAACCGATTGGTAACGGCGTGAAAAGATTCTCCACGTTAAGCCCCGTGGTCAATTTCGACGACGGGATTTCGTCCCGCGGCGGCAAGGCATGAAGGCTTGACTCGATTCAGTACGCTTGGCGAATCGACACACGCTGGTGGATCGCGAACGCCGGCTACACCGACCAGCGCGTAAAGTTTTGCGGTTATCGCCCCGCGGCAACTGCGCATCTCGATGGGCATCGAGAGCCGTTGCTGCGTGGCGCATTTATCGAGCACCGCGCTGTCCCACTCGCCTCGCGACGATTCCCTAAGTCCGACAGGCTGCTAGAATGCGCTAACCGTGCGCGTGTCTTGGACTTTAAAGCCGGGCGCGGTCAGACCATCCATCGAAAACACAAGCGCCAACGCATGACCACACCTCCGACCGCCTCATCGACTCCCTCGCGACGTGAACTCGCTAACGCCATTCGCGCCCTTAGCATGGACGCCGTGCAGGCAGCGAATTCCGGCCATCCCGGCGCACCACTCGGCATGGCCGATATCATGGAGGCGCTGTGGCGCGGATGTCTGAACCACAATCCCAGCAATCCACACTGGCCCAATCGCGATCGTTTCGTGCTCTCGAACGGTCATGGGTCGATGTTGTTGTACTCGCTTCTGCACTTGACGGGCTACGCGCTGCCGCTCGCCGAACTCAAGCGCTTTCGCCAACTGCATTCGAAGACCGCCGGGCATCCCGAAGTTGGTCATACGTCTGGCGTCGAGACCACCACTGGCCCGCTGGGCCAGGGCCTCGCCAATGCCGTCGGCATGGCCGTGGCTGAACGAACCCTGGCCGCACAATTCAATCGCGAAGGTTTCGCGCTGGTCGATCATTACACCTACGCGGCCGCCGGCGACGGCTGTTTGATGGAAGGGTTATCGCATGAAGCGTGTTCGCTGGCCGGCACGCTTGGCCTCGGCAAGCTCATCGTGCTCTATGACGACAATCATATTTCGATCGACGGCGATGTCGCCGGTTGGTTTACCGACGACACGCCAGCACGCTTTCGAGCCTATGGCTGGCAGGTCCTTGAAAAAGTGGATGGCCACGATGCGCTGGCCGTTGACGCCGCCTTGACGACAGCGCGCGCCGAACAGACGCGTCCGTCGCTTATCTGCTGCCGCACCGTGATCGGATTCGGCGCCCCGAATAAACAAGGCACGGCCGGCGCCCATGGCGCCCCGCTCGGTGCCGCCGAGGTCGCGCTAACCCGCGAACGGCTCGGCTGGACCGCGGCCGCATTCGTCATACCGGATAACTACTACGCGGCGTGGGACGCGCGCCCCGCGGGAGCGGTGAAGGAAGCTGCCTGGCAAGCCTTGTTCGCGCAATACCGTAGCGCACATCCAGCGTTAGCCAGCGAATTTGAACGCCGCATCGCCGCCCAGTTGCCGGCGACTTGGATCACCACTGCCGCCGACTGCATCAACGAATTTCAAGCCGTCGCCGCCGCCAACGCGACGCGCAAATCGTCCCAGCTCGCACTCGAAAAGCTCGGTCCCGTGTTGCCCGAGTTGATCGGCGGCTCGGCCGACTTAAGCGAATCCAACCTGACCCATTGGAAAGGCTGCACGACCAACAACCGCGCGCAGCCGGCGGGAAATTACGTCAATTATGGCGTGCGTGAATTCGCGATGACCGCGATCTTGAGTGGCCTTGCGCTGCACGGCGGATTCATTCCTTATGGCGGCACCTTCCTGGTTTTTTCCGACTACGCGCGAAACGGCATCCGCATGGCGTCGTTGATGGGGCTGCGCGCCATCTACGTGCTCACCCACGATTCGATCGGGTTGGGCGAAGACGGGCCGACGCACCAACCGATCGAACATGCGGGCACGCTCCGCGCCATTCCTAACTGCACGGTGTGGCGTCCCGGTGATGCGGCGGAAACCGCCACCGCGTGGGTCGCTGCGGTGGAACACACCACCGGACCCACCTGTCTTCTGCTGACCCGACAAGGGCTGCCACCGCAACCGCGCGACGTGACACAGGTCAACGCCATCCGCCGCGGCGGCTATATTCTGCTCGAACCGGCTGGGGGGCCTGCGGCCATCCTCATTGCCACCGGCTCCGAGCTCGGGTTGGCGATGACGGTCGCTGAGGCATTGAACGCGCAAGGTGCGCGACTTCGCGTGGTGTCGATGCCCTGCGCCGATCTTTTTCTCACACAGCCGGCCGACTATCAGGCCGCGGTATTGCCGAACGCGTGCCGCAAACGCATCGCCATTGAAGCGGGCACGCCGGATTATTGGTACCGCTTCGTGGGTTTGGATGGGATGGTAGTAGGCATGACCACTTTCGGCGCCTCGGCGCCGGCGGTCGATTTATTCAAACATTTTGGCTTTACCGTCGATCAGCTGACCTCGCGGATCGCCGCGTATCTCTAGAGTTGAAATCGTGCTTTGATGACGGCGGCGCTTGGTGGGAGCCGCTTTGAGCTTCGAATCTTCATCCCAAGGCCCATTCACAGCTAAAGCGGCTCCCACAAAAGCAATGCGTCGATCGATTAAAGTTCATGATGGGATAACACTAGGAGAACTAAGTCCATGACGATTCGGGTTGGCATCAATGGCTACGGCCGCATTGGTCGCAATGTGCTGCGCGCCTTGTATGAAACCGCGCGGACCAAGGAAATCCAGATAGTGGCCTTGAATGATTTAGGCGATGCCGCGACCAACGCGCATCTCACCCAATATGATTCGGCGCATGGCCGGTTTCCCGGCACCGTCACCGTCGACGGCGACAGTATGGTGGTCAATGGGGATCGCATCAGAGTCTTGGCCGAGCGCGACCCGGCCAAATTGCCGTGGGGCGAACTGAAGGTCGATGTAGTTATGGAATGCACCGGGCTCTTCACGACGCGTGAGAAGGCCGCGCTGCATCTCAAAGGCGGCGCGAAGAAAGTGATCATTTCCGCGCCCGCGAGCGATCAAGTCGATGCCACCATTGTGTTTGGCGTCAACCATGAATCGCTGAAGGCCAGCGACACGGTGATCTCTAACGCCTCGTGCACGACCAATTGCTTGGCTCCGCTGGTCAAACCGCTGCACGAAAAAATCGGTCTCGAGTCCGGGCTAATGACCACCATCCACTCGTATACCAACGATCAAGTCCTAACCGACGTCTTTCACAAGGATCTGCGCCGCGCGCGCTCGGCGACCCAATCGATGATCCCAACCAAGACCGGCGCGGCTGCCGCCGTCGGCCTGGTGCTGCCCGATTTAGACGGTAAGCTCGATGGCTTGGCGGTGCGGGTGCCTACCCTCAACGTCTCGCTGGTAGATTTGACCTTCAAGGCCAAACGCGCGACCGATAAAAAAGAAATCACCGCGATCATGAAAGTAGCGGCACAAGGCGAATTGAAAGGGATCCTCGCGGTGAACGAATTGCCGCTGGTGTCGATCGATTTCAACCACGATGCGCACTCGTCGATCTTCGAAGCCTCGGAGACCAAAGTGATCGGCGGCACGCTGGTCAAGGTCATGGCGTGGTACGACAACGAATGGGGTTTCTCGAATCGGATGCTCGACACCGCCATCGCGTTCATGCTCGCCAAAGGTTGAACGGCGATGTTGAGCATGGTCGATCTGGCGCTGGCCGGTAAGCGGGTGCTGATCCGCGAAGACTTCAATGTGCCGTTGAAGAACGGCAAGATCAGCGATGATACGCGGCTGCGCGCCGGACTCCCGACCTTGCAGATCGCGCTAGCCGCCGGCGCGCGCGTGATGGTCATGTCGCATCTGGGCCGGCCGCAGGAAGGGGTGTTTGATCCGGCGGCCTCCATGGCGCCGGTTGCCGCCGCATTGTCGAAGATGCTGAGACAGCCGGTACGCTTGGTCGCCGATTGGATCAATGGCGTTCCATGCGCGCCCGGCGAATGTGTCTTGGTCGAGAACGTACGCTTTCAGGTCGGTGAAGAAAAAGACGCTGACACGCTGGCGAAGAAAATGGCGGCGCTCTGCGATATCTATGTGAACGACGCCTTTGCCACCGCGCATCGCGCGCAGGCCTCGACGCACGGCGTGGCGAAGTTTGCACCGGTGGCCTGCGCCGGCCCGCTCATGAAGGCCGAGCTCGACGCCTTGCAGCAGGCGTTGCAGGCGCCGAAGCGACCGCTGGTGGCGGTGGTCGGCGGCTCCAAGGTCTCGACCAAACTTGAGCTCCTCGAAGCGCTGCTCGGCAAAGTTGATCGCTTGATCGTCGGCGGTGGGATTGCGAACACTTTCATGAAAGCCGCAGGGCTTTCGATCGGCAATTCGCTGTGCGAGAACAACATGCAGGACACCGCGCGGCGCATCATGAGGGCAGCTCTGGCGCGCGGCGCGGAAGTGCCGATCCCGAGTGATGTTGTCTGTGGCAAGGCCTTCGACGAGAAGACCACGGCCGTCACCAAAGGCGCCACTCAGATCGCCGTCGACGATTTGATCATGGACATCGGTCCCGAGACTGCCCGTCACTTCACTGAATTATTGAAATCCGCCGGCACCATTGTGTGGAACGGTCCGCTCGGCGTGTTTGAATTCGATCAATTCGCGGGCGGCACCAAGGCACTCGCCGAAGCCATCGCGGCCTCAAGCGCGTTCTCGATCGCGGGCGGCGGTGACACGCTCGCGGCGATTGCCAAATTCGGCATCGCCGACAAAGTGTCTTACATCTCAACGGCAGGCGGCGCGTTCCTCGAATATCTCGAAGGGAAAACCTTGCCCGCGGTTGCGATCCTCGAGACCCGCGCGGGATGACGCCGATGTTGTCTCGTAATAAACCTTCATAACTCGCGGAACTGGCGGCGCTTGGTGGGAGCTACATTGTGGGAGCTGCTTCGGGCTTCGAATCTTGGTTGAAGCCCATTCGCGGCTAAAGCCGCTCCCACCAGGACAACGCCTCAAGTCGTCAGTTGCCGTGAGCCCACGTCCGCGCCTAGGAGTAACTCCATGCTGGCCGATCGTCTGGAACCGCAGTGGATCGAAGCTTTCGAGCGCGTCTTTGAATTGTGCAAGGTACAAGCTACCGAGCAGATCGTATTGCTGGCCGAAACCCAATCGCGAACACTCAATATTGAACTCGCGCGGCTGGCGCTCGCGCGGCACGGCGTGGCCGTGACGCAAATCACGGTACCCACGCCGCGCCAAACGGCGCCGGTGCCGGTGCGCTCGACCGGTGCGAGCCAAGTGCTGACTGGGCACACCACGGCGCTCGCCGCGCTCAAATCCGCCGACCTCGTGGTCGATCTCACCACCGAGGGACTCCTCCATGCGCCGCAGTTATCGGAAATTCTAAGTAGCGGCGCGCGGATCCTGATGATCTCGAATGAGCACCCCGACGCGTTGGAGCGGCTGGTCCCAGTGCCTGACGACGAGAAAGTCGCGAAGACCGCGATCAAAGCCTGCAAGGCGGCGTCCACGATGCGAGTGCGCTCGGCCGCGGGCACCGATCTCCATATCGATCTCACCGAAGCGCGGGTCGGCGGGGTGTGGGGCTGGTGTGACAAACCCGGCATGCTCGCGCATTGGCCGGGCGGGATTGTGGTCAATTTTCCGCGACCCAATTCAGTCAACGGTCGCCTGGTGCTTGATGTGGGCGATATCAACCTGACGTTCAAACGCTATCTGGAATCGCAAGTTATCTTGACCATCAAGGACGATTACGTGACCGACATCGCCGGTGCCGGCACCGACGCTGAATTGATGCGGCGTTACTTCGCGGCGTGGGGCGATCGCGCGGCCTATGGCGTTAGTCATGTCGGTTGGGGCTTAAATCCACGCGCGCGCTACGAAGCCTTGGCGATGTACGATAAGCGGGATACCAATGGCACCGAGCTGCGCGCGTTCGCGGGCAATTTTTTGTATTCGACCGGCGCCAACGAAGTCGCCAAACGCTACACCGAGGGCCATTTCGATCTGCCGCTCTGCGGCTGCACCATCACTTTGGACGACATGGTGGTCGTCGATCAAGGACGACTGGTATGAGTGATGCGCCGATTTTTGCATCTGAGTCTTTTAAGCTCACAGCCGAAGAAATTGCGCTGACCAACCAGGCGCGCGAGCTTGCCGCGCGAAATTTCGCGCCGCGGGCGGCGGCGATCGATCGCGAAGCGCGCTTCCCGACTGAAAACTACGCTGATTTACGCAGCACCGGCCTGCTCGGCGTGTGCGTGCCCAAGGCCTACGGCGGATTGGGTGCGTCGTATCGCGCGTACGCGCTGACCGCAGCGGAGATCGGCCGCTACTGCGGCGCGACCGCGCTAACGTTCAACATGCATGTGTGCTCCTGTTTATGGTCCGGTACGCTCGCGGACGCGCTCGACATGCCCGACGACGTCCGCGCCGCGCATCATCAAAGGCGTGGACGCCATTACGCCCGCATCATCGAAGACGGGAAAATTTACTCGCAACCGTTTTCCGAAGGCGGCGCGGTGGCTGCCGCCGCGGGTACCGTGCCGTTTGCCACCACCGCGACCAAAGTCGACGGCGGCTGGGTGGTCAACGGTAAAAAAATCTTCGCATCGCTGTCCGGGCATGCCGATTACTACGGCGTGTTGTGCACCGAAGTCGAATTGGAAACCGAACTTAAGCGCCGCAATTCGCTATATCTCGCGGTACCGGCCAACGCCGCCGGCGTTTCGATCATCGGCGATTGGGATCCGCTCGGCATGCGCGGCACCGTGTCGCGTACGGCGGTATTTAAGGACGTCATGGTCGGCGCGGAAGAGGCGATCATGCCGCCCGGTGTCTATCACCAAGCCGCCGCGCGGTGGCCGCATATGTTCCTGACGTTAACCCCCACCTACATGGGCCTCGCCCAAGCGGCCTACGATTTCACGGTGAAATATCTGCGTGGCGAATGGCCGGGAAGTCCCGATAAGCGGCGCGGCATGGCGGTTAAACAAAGCAACGTAGCGCGCATGCGCCTCATGCTCGAACAAACCAAGGCGCTGTGGTTTCAGACGATCAGCGAAGCGCGCCTCGATCCGTCACGCGAGGAATTATTGCGTGCCTACGCCGCGCAATACACCGTGATGGAAAACGCGAACGAACTGGCGCAGCTCGCGATCCGCACCTGCGGCGGTCAATCGATGTTGAAAAGCCTGCCGCTCGAACGGTTGTACCGCGACAGCCGCTGCGGCGCGCTGATGTTGCCGTGGACTGCCGATATCTGCATTGAACGGATCGGTCACGATGCGCTTTATCAGCCGGGAGAATCCGACGCGTGAGTGTGGCGCCCGACGATGTGGGCACTTGGATTGCGCGACACGCCGAGCGGACCCCAATGCGGGTGGCCATTCGTTTTGAAGACGAGGCAATTAATTATCGCGATCTCTCACGGCTAGTCGCGGATCTGTGCGGCGTACTGCATCACCTCGCATTGGCCGATGGCGCGCGGGTTGCGTATCTCGGTGTGAACACCCCGGAAGCCCTGGCGATTTTTTTTTCCTGTGCACGTACGAATCTCGTGTTCGTGCCGCTCAATTGGCGCCTGGCGGCGCCCGAGCTAGCCGATATTTTGGAGGACTGCGGCGCATCAGTATTGTTTGTCGAAGATTCTGCTGTGTCTTTGGCGCGAAAGTTGACTCATGTGCTTGCCGAAGCGCCGCGCGTCGGGATCCGCACCGCTGCCGCGGATTTTCCAGGGCTCACTCCTTGCGTGGGCGCGGATCGTTGGGAACCCGTTACCGACCCGACCCGACCGCTGCTCATTGTCTACACCTCGGGCACTACCGGGCGGCCCAAAGGCGCGGTGCTGACCGCCGAGGCGGTGGTCACCAATGCGCTGAACTCAATTCATATGCACGCACTGACCGCGGCTGATCGGGTGCTGACATGTTTGCCACTGTTTCATGTCGGGGGTTTGAATATCCAAACCACGCCGGCGTTTGCCGTCGGTGCCACGGTGATCTTGCAGCGGCGCTTCGAACCCAATCTCGTATTACGCGCGATCGCCGATGCGAAACCGACGCTGATCGTGTTGGTGCCCGCGACCTTGCGGGCTTTAATCGAGTCCGCGGAGTGGGCGGCGAGCGATCTCGCGTCGTTGCGCGCCGTCACCACGGGCTCAACCGATGTGCCGCGCGAATTGATCGACGCGTGGCACGCGCGCGGGGTGCCCGTGATCCAGGTCTACGGGGCGACCGAAACCGCACCGCTCGCGATCTATCAACAAATCGAGGAGGCTTACGCGAGTGTCGGCGCGCTGGGTCGCGTGGGGCTCTTGACTGAAGTTCGCCTGGTTAATGCGCGTGGCGACGATTGCACCGATGGCGAGGCCGGCGAGGTATGGGTGCGCGGCGCGCATGTCGCGCGTGACTACTGGAATAACCCCGACCACGCAGCTTTTGCCGACGGCTGGTTTCGCAGCGGCGATATTGCGGTTCGCGATCCGCAAGGTCGCTTTTGGTTTAAGGATCGCGGCAAAAACGTCATTATCTCCGGCGGCGAAAATATTTATCCCGCCGAACTCGAACGAATTCTAAGCGCGTTGCCCGAAGTCAAAGAGGCCGCGGTGGTAGGGCAGTCCGATCCGCGCTGGGGTGCAGTGCCGGTGGCGGTGGTCGTGCCGCGCGACGCTAACGTGTCGCGCGGGGCGATCTTGCAGGCCTTCGACGGCCGCGTGGCGCGCTACAAAATCCCTAAAGCGGTGATTTATATCGATGCGCTACCACGTAATGTGATGGGTAAAGTTGACCTAGGCGCGCTCAGCGCGCTACTCAAGGAGGAGCCATGCGTCGAACCAAAATCATCGCCACGCTAGGCCCCGCGACCGATCCCCCACAACTATTTACGCGCTTGATCGCGCTCGGACTCGATGCCGTGCGCCTCAATTACTCGCATGGCACGCACGCCGAGCATGCCGCGCGGCTCGACCTGACGCGCCGGGCATCGAAAATAGCGCAACGTGAGGTTGCGGTAATCGCGGATCTGCAGGGTCCGAAGATTCGGATTGCGCGCTTCCGCGCGGGCAAGGTGGAGCTAACCGCGGGCCAGTCGTTTGCACTCGACACCACGCTGAAGGCGGACTCGGGCGACGAACAACGCGTGGGCGTCACCTATAAGGCGCTCGCTGGCGATGTAAAGGCGCACGACACGCTACTGCTCGATGATGGCCGCATCGTGCTCAACGTGCAGAAAGTGGTACGCGGCGTGATCCACACCAAGGTCGTCACCGGCGGCACGCTGTCGAATAATAAAGGCTTGAATCGCGAAGGCGGTGGGCTATCGGCGACCGCGTTGACCAAGAAAGATCGTCACGATTTGATTCATGCGCTCGGTCTCGGCGTGGATTACATCGCCGTGTCGTTTCCGCGCGATGCCGGCGATATCCACGCCGCGCGGCGCTTGATCAAAAAAGCCGGCGGATCGGCGGGCATTATCGCCAAGATCGAACGCGCCGAAGCGCTGACTCATATCGAGGAAATCATCGACGCGGCCGACGGCATCATGGTCGCGCGCGGGGATTTGGGCGTCGAGATCGGGGACTCGCGCCTGCCGCCGGTACAAAAGCAATTGATCAAACGCGCGCGCCGCCACCATCGCTTCGTGATCACGGCCACGCAAATGATGGATTCGATGATTGAAAATCCCATTCCGACGCGCGCCGAAGTGTTCGATGTCGCGAACGCCGTGCTCGACGGCACCGACGCCGTGATGTTGTCGGCCGAAACCAGTGTCGGCGCGTATCCCGATCGTGCGGTCGAAGCCATGGCGCGCACCTGCGTGGAAGCGGAGAAGCAATGGACCGAGTACGAACCGGACTCGATGCTCGACCGCGCCTTCGAGCGCGTCGATCAGGCGGTCGCAATGTCGGCGATCTACTGCGCGAATCGAATCAAGGTGGCGGCGATCGCGGCGTTGACTGAAACCGGCGCCGTCACGCGCTGGATGTCACGCATCGATACCGACATCCCGATCTTCGCGCTGTCGCGCCACCTGGCGACGCTCAGGCGCGTGACGCTGTATCGCGGGGTATATCCCATTTTTCTCGACATCGCCAAAGTCGCTTACACCGAGGTCACGCGCGAAGTCCTGAAGCGGCTGCAAACTCGTGGGGGCCTGAAAGACGGCGATAAAGTCATCCTGACCAAGGGTGATTCTCATGGCCGCACCGGCGGCACCAATGGCATGAAGATCGTGACCGTCGGCGATTTCATCGGGCATGTGGGGTGATCTCCGCCACTCATCGTAGACGGCCGAAGATTCGCCGCTGAGGCGGCTCCCACAAGAGGGGTGGTGTTGTGGGAGCGGATTTGTCCGCGAATCTTCTAAGCACGAGCGCGCAGCGAAGCGCCGCCAGCGCTAGCCGGCCAAATTTTGCGTTCCTATAATCGCGCATGAATGAAGTGATAAACGAGGATTAATTATGTCAGCACAAGTATTGGCCGCCACCGCCGCGGCCATGGTGGCGAAGGGCAAGGGCGTACTCGCGATCGACGAAAGCACGGGCACGATCAAGAAACGTTTCGATTCGATCGGCCTCGACAACACCGAGGAAAACCGCCGGGCCTATCGCGACCTCCTGGTCACTAACCCCGGCGATCAAAACTATATCAGCGGCATGATCCTGTTCGATGAAACTATCAAACAAGCGACTAGCGCCGGTGTGCCATTTTCCAAGGTGCTCATCAGTAAAGGGATCATGCCCGGGATCAAGGTCGATGCCGGGTCGAAGGAGCTGGCGCGCCACCCTGGCGAGCAGGTATCCGAAGGTCTCGATGGGCTGCGCGAGCGGCTCGTCAAATATCGCGAACTCGGCGCTAAATTCGCTAAATGGCGCGCGGTAATTACCATTGGTCCAAATCTGCCGAGCAGCGGTTGCATTGAAGCGAATGTCCATGCGCTCGCGCGCTACGCCGGCCTGTGTCAGGAGGCTGGCATCGTGCCGATGGTCGAACCCGAAGTCTTGATGGATGCCGACAACACCATCGATCGCTGCCATGAAGTGACCGAAGTCACGTTGCGCACGCTGTTCAACGAATTGGTCCGCCAAAGAGTCACGCTCGAACACACCATTTTGAAAACCAATATGGTGGTATCGGGCAAGCTGTGCGCGACGCAGGCAGGAACCGCCGAAGTGGCGGAAAAAACCGTCAGTTGTTTGAAGCGTGCGGTGCCCGCCGCGATCCCCGGCATCGTGTTCCTGTCCGGTGGTCAAAGCGGGTTAGAAGCCACGCGCAATCTAAATGCGATGAACGCAGGTTATGATCTGCCATGGCCACTATCGTTCTCCTACGGTCGGGCCTTACAAGCCGATGCGTTGCGCGCCTGGGGCGGCAAGGCAGAGAACCTGGCGCGCGCGCGCCAGGTTTTGCTCCATCGCGAGCGTTGCAATGGTCTGGCCGCGATGGGCGAATACACCGATACGATCGAACGGGAATTGGCCTAGGGCTAGGCGGGGACCCCACACTACAGCCACCACCCCGCAGGTGCCGGGCCTTAACCTGGTCATTCCGGAATTCGCGCAGCGAAACTCCGGAATGACGATGGTGAGGGTGCTCGAAGGCTCTTTGGATTCCGGCGGTCGCCGGAATGACGGGCGCAGGGTCGGATGCGACGACGACTACTCCTATCGAGTTTTCACACGGCCTGGTTCGCCGGGACCGGTAGAGCAATTTTGATGGTCCGCCGCAGCGTCGCGACCTGGTCGCTATTTATGCGTTTTTATTTAGGACGGTCGGCGATGGAAAACCCCGTCTTTCATGACCGCAGTGATTTTGCACAAGTCTTGCAGCAGCGTCAGGTCTTTGAGCGGATCGCCGTCGATCATTATTAAATCAGCCAAATAGCCGGGTTTGATCCGGCCGAGCAATTCACCGCTCGTACCGGCCCACGCCTCGCCGCCATACGCGGTAGCCGCGCGCAGCGCCTCCCAGGGTTTCATGCCGAATAGATTCACCATATGTTCGAGGTCGCGGCAGTCTTGGCCTATCGGCAGCCATGCAAAGCCATAATCGCCGAATGGTAAGACCTTGATGCCGGCCAGATGCATCTTCTGCATGTTCTTGCTGCCCTCTTCCAGTTCGCGCTTGTTGCCGATGGCAGTCGCCACGGCTTCCGTGATGCCCCAGTCCTTGGCTTCATAGGTGGTGTTGTAGCGCGCCGCAATCGCCGGCACGACCCAATGTTTATCGGCGTGCTTTGCCAACTGTGCAATCGTCGCGTCGGTGGCGAAGGTCGCGTGATTGATGAACTCGACGCCATACTTGATGCATTGACGCACACCGCTGTCCGCGTGCGCATGCGCGGCCAGCCGTTTGCCTAAATTGAGCGTGGTCTCGCAGATCGCGCGCACTTCGTCGTCAGTCATCGGATTCACGTCGCCACCGACACGGCCCAACGTGAAGCTGTCGCCCGCGTTATTGAACTTGACCAGATCGACGCCTTCGCGAATTAGCTGGCGCACCGAGCGGCGAAACTCGTCCGCCCCATCGCAGACCAAGCCGATGGAGGGGACGTAAATGTCGAGGCGCGAATCATCCCCTACGCCACCGCTCACCGTGTACTCCGGCGTGCAGGCGCGAATGCGCGGTCCGGGGAACTCGCCCTTGTTCACCGCATTACGCACCACCACTTCAAGTCGCGGCTTGGCCGAGGCCATGCCAATAACGGCGGTGAAGCCGTAATCGAGATACGTTTTGGCATTGCGAATGGCGACCAGCAAATTCTCTTCGACCGGCAGGGCGTTGATATCGGCAAGACTAACCGCGTTGTTGTAGGTGAAATGGCAATGCGGATTGACCAAGCCCGGCATCAACGTCGCGCCGCGGCCGTCGATGACGGCGGTATCCTTGGCGCGCGGCAGGCGGGTGGTCGCGACGTGCTGAATGCGATTGCCCTCGATCAGGACTTCGCCGGCTTCGAGTTTGGGTTTGGTGCCCTCGAAGATTTTTACATTGGTGAAGAGGACGGTTTTCATGTGTTAAATCGACGCTAAGGTTTTGTGGGAGCCGCTTTGAGCTTCGAATCTTAATTGGCAAGCCCAATTCGCGGCTAAAGCCGCTCCCACAAATACGGGTTTCACAACAGTCCGCGAACTATGCGGGTTCATCGCGGCTCAGCACACTGGGTGGAGTACGCACCGATAATTTAGCGCGTAAAGTGGGCGGCAGCACCTGGTCGGAGACTTCTCCTTGCGCGGTCTGCCAATAGCGCGTCCCGAAGGCAACAAGGTCGTCGACATCGCTCGGTGCGCATTGACTGAAACGATAGGTCCAACGTCCATGGCCGCGGAACGCCGCGTTGCACGGTCGACGACAACCGTTCAAGCAGGCCACTTTGCGCACCTGCATCGGCGATGAACCGGCGGCCAGCTTCGCTAGTATCGCGTTAGCCAGCGCGGCCCCGGCCTTCGTGCGCATCTCGGGTTTGTCGCGATCGCAGGTTCCGCAAACAAAGATGAGCGCGGTCTCACTCGCGTTGGGCTTCAATCGATCACGCTTGCTCACGCAACGGCCTACAAACCGTAAAACTTTCCGATCGTCGCATTCACTTCAAGCGGCATTTCAACCGCAGTCCAGTGTCCGCAGTTCGGAATAAACACCGCGCCCGCGTGGGGCAGCGCATCGCGCAGTGCTTCGACGCTCGCGACCGACGACGTGGTGTCTTCGGTGCCGGAGATCAGCAGTGTTTCGCAGGTGATTTTTTTTGATTCCGCACGAGTGCTCGCCGCGAGCGCGAGACAGCTCACCGCATAGCTTTCGGGATTTTGACCGAGTAGCATTTCGCGCACGAAGCCGGCCGCAATCGGATTATGGGCTTTAGTCGCCGCCGATAGACCTCGCTCGCAAATGACTTCGGCAACCGGCGCCATGCCCGCTTTGCGCACGGTCGCGGCGCGTTCACGCAAGGCCGGCCGCGCCGCGTCGGGGGGTTCGGCTAACGGCCCCAGCAATACCAGATCGCTGACGCGCGTGGGGGCCCGCACCGCCAAATGCTGACACACGATGGTGCCCATGGAGTGGCCGATCAGCTGCACGGTGTCGAGGCCGAGCGCGTCGAGCAAGGCCAACAAATCGGCGACCAGACTTGCGATCGACACCTGCGGATCGAGCGCCGAGCGGCCGGCGCTGGGCAGATCGGGCACGATGAGTTGGCGCACGCCCGCGAGCGCCGCGACCACCGGCGCCCAGAAATTCGACGTGCCGCCGAGGCCGTGGACCAATAACACGGGCGCTCCGGCGCCTTTCTGGTCAACCGCCAGCGCTTTGCCATTGATGGTGTAAATCATTTTTTAGACCATTTGATTTTCGAGTTCGCCAATGCCCGCGATAGCCACGCGCACGGTATCGCCAGACTTTAGGAACTTCGGCGGCTTAAAGCCAATGCCAACTCCGGCCGGCGTGCCGGTCGCGATGATGTCACCGGCTTCCAAGCGCATGCTGGCGGAGATGGTCGCGATGATGGTCGGAATATCGAAAATCAGATCGCGGGTATTTGCGTGCTGGCGCAATTCGCCGTTGACCCAGCATTTGAGCTCGAGATTCTTAGGATCAAGTTCGTCCGCCGTCACCAGCCAGGGACCGATCGGGCAAAACGTATCGATCGATTTGCCGAGCAGCCATTGCTTATGCTTGGCCTGCAAGTCGCGCGCCGTGACATCGTTGATACAGGTATAGGCCCACACATGCTGCAGGGCGTCGGCGCGCGCGATACCGCGGCCCGGTCGACCGATGATGACCCCGAGCTCGGCTTCGTAATCGAGTTGTTGGGTGATCTCCCACGGCACCTGCACCGGTGCGCGCGCGCCAGTGAGCGAACCCGGCGCCTTGGTAAACACGATCGGCGCATCGGGGATGACATCGGTGGCGTTTTTGGCCGACGAATCGTAGCCGCTTTGCGTGAACTCGGCGGCGTGGGCAGCGTAGTTTTTACCAATGCACAATACGTTCTTACTGGGGCGGGTGATGGGCGCCAGCAACGTCACTGCCGCCAGCGACACGCGGCGCTCGGTCAACCGCGGAACCTGGCCTGCCAGATGGCGTTCGATGACGGCGATCATCGGATCGCCCGACCCTGACGCTGCCTCGATCACGCCTAGCGTGCCGGATCCCACGTCGACGAGACCGAGGGCGATCGCTCCCTGATATTCGAAACGGGCGATTTTCATTCTGCTGACTCCTGTTGTCGTGCTTTTTTCGGGCCTTAACGCGTCGATCGCTAAGCGCCACGCGGTGCGCGATCGAGCAAGGCCTGCAATTGGCGGCGCGCCTGCAAGCCCGGCAGGTCGGCAGCGACGCTCACTTCAAGCCAAGTCTCGGGATGCGGTGAATCGTCGATGCGTTGCTGGATGGCCTCGAGTATGACCTTGTCTTCGTCGAAGCCGAGCGTGATGACCTTGGTCATTCACGCGACGGCCACGGGCCCGAGGCCGTGATCGCGCGCCATCACCCGCCAGTAGTGATGCGAACGCGGCGATTCCGGCGTGGGCATGGGCGAAATAGATGAGATCGAGCGCATTTTATTTCAATGCATGTAACTGCAGTTGATGTGAATGTGGCCAAGCGCGTGGACCCAAGCCTCGTCATTGAGCCAGGGGTAATACGGTGCAGTGTCGACCTCCGCAAGTGCCGCATCGCCGGTCCACGGCCAGATGAAGGGCGGCTTCTCGATCACCGGAAACGAGCGCACGGCCGCCTTCGGTGGAATCTGCGTCTGGGCCGGCACGCGGCCGCATTCGCCCTGCGGCGAATAACAAAAGCCGTGATAACCGCAGACAATCTTGTCACCTTCCAGGCGACCCATCGACAACGGCAGACCGCGATGCACGCAACGATCTTCCAGTCCGATCACGGTACCGTCCTGCTGCCGGTAAAACAGAATGTCGAGACCGAGATAGCGGCGTCCCAGGAGTCGCTCACGTCCCACCTCATGCGAGGCGGCGACCACCCACCAATGATTGAACGGATAATTGGCGCCAAGGCCCGGGCCGCAGGCGTCGCGCGGCTAGCTGCCGGCACGCCTGAAACGCTAGGATTGTTCGTCATCATGAACCTTTCTTTCAGGCGGCGTCGCGGGCGCGGCAACCGGTTGCCCTGCGGTACCATTTGGGCTTGCCAGACCGCGATATTAGGACTCTCGATACTTATGCTCAATGCAGATAACGGTTTACGTGTGGACCAATTGGTCCGGCGCCCTTCACGAAATCTTGTCGCAGGCGACGCCTAAGCGAGGGATAAGAGTTGCAATCGGCGACAGCTATAAGCGCTATATTAATTTTCAAAGAGCCTGGGCGCCCTGGGTTGCCCCGCGATAGACCTGCATAAATCACCTGCTACCGGAGCGCGACCTCGCGTTTTGTGGGAGCCGCTTTAGCGGCGAATCTTCATTGAACCTAAAAACGGCAGTTGAAAGGCCCATTCGCGGCTAAAGCCGCTCCCACAAAATCTAACCGTTGATTTGTCGAGAGCTATTGTGGAACAGCTCACGAAGTCATTAACCTAGGATTAATTTTGTCCGACTGTCCGCGACCAGCACTGTCAGCAAATTGGTGACTAGGCGCACGCGGTCGTCGGCGAGGCTGACAATGTTTTCAGCCCCCAAGCGCTCGAGGCCCATGCGTACCATGCCGGGCGCCTTCCACGAAAGGAGCCAAAGATGCTTATGGCGCGCGTCGACATGGACGTGAAAGTTCGTTGCGCGGATTTTACGATGGTGATTCGTCGCGCCACGATTTACCAAGACTACGCGGGGGAGCACCTATTCAAGGACGATATCAACGACGGCGATCAACAAGCCTTCCGCCCCTATGACACCGCGAGTTGGGTTGGCACCGCCGCGCGTGGCATGTGCCACGGAAATGCCAGTCCTTCAGCGAGCAGCGGTCAGCAACACTAGCGCCTCGTGATATTTAGCCGCCGTCTGCTGAATGATCTCCGGCGGCAAATGCGGTCCGGGCGGGCGCTTATTCCAGTCCAAGGTTTCTAAATAGTCGCGCACGAATTGCTTGTCGTAGCTCGGTGGACTGTGACCGACGCGATAGTCGGCGGCGGGCCAGAAGCGCGAAGAATCGGGCGTTAGCGCTTCATCAATCCACACCACGCCGCCGCGTTCGTCGGTGCCAAATTCGAACTTGGTGTCGGCGATTACAATTCCGCGTGCCAACGCGTAACGCGCCGCGGCCTGGTACAGATGCAGCGACAGCTCGCGCACCTTGGCCGCGTAATTGCCGCCGAGAATCGTGCACGCGGTCGCGAAATCGATGTTTTCGTCGTGGTGGCCGGCGTCGGCTTTGGTCGACGGCGTAAAAATCGGCTGCGGCAATTGCTCGGCTTGACGCAATCCCGCCGGCAACATGATGCCGCAGACGGCGCCGGTGCGTTGATAGTCCTTCCAGCCGGAGCCGATCAAATATCCCCGCACCACCGCTTCGACCATCAGTGGTTTAAACCGCTTGACCACGACCGCGCGGCCTTCGATTGATTCGCGTTCGCGGGCATCGGGCACCGCTTCGACCAATGGCATGGCGCTCAGATGATTGGGCGCCGAGTCTTTGAAATAGTCGAACCAAAAATTTGACAGCGTGGTCAGGACCGCTCCCTTGCCCGGGATCGGATCGGGCAACACCACATCGAACGCCGACAGTCGATCGGTGGTCACAATTAATAAATGCTCGGATCCCACCGCGTAAATATCCCGAACCTTGCCGCGCGCAAGCAGCGGCACACTGTGCAGCGAGGATTCAAATAACACGGAGGCAGACATTTTGTTTCTTGGTCCTAACCTTACGAAAATTGTGGACGGCGCTCTGAATCGATTTGGTGATCGTTCCCCCTCACCCCGGCCCTCTCCCGCGAGGGGAGAGGGAGTGGATCGCGATGCTTCGTTCGATTCAGAGTGCCCTCTACCGTCGGCCGTCCAGTCCCCTCTCCCCTTGCGGGAGAGGGCTAGGGTAATGGAATACAACCATCAATCTATTCCAATCGTCGGCGCGCGCTTGCCGGTACTTCTCCACGCTCACCCATGGCGTAAGCGGCGAGCAGATGTTTAATCACCGGCAAGCGCTCGGTTAACGCTAATCCTACCCCGCGCAATTTGCTGATCACGGGCTGCCGCGTGCCAAACAGACGATTCAGTTGCTCGGTGACCGTCAGCATGGCGAGATTTTCGCCACGACGCCAGCGCGCGTAACGCCGCAATAAACTTTGTGGATGTTCGCGCGCCGAACGATCGGCAGCGATCAGAATTTCGGCGAGCGCCGCGGCGTCGAGCAAGCCCAGATTCAGACCCTGGCCCGCCAACGGGTGGATCACATGCGCGGCGTCACCGAGCAGCGCCACGCGATCCTGGCAATACCGAGCGGCGTGCCGGCGCCAGAGCGGAAACACCACGCGCCGGCTGCTGCTCAACACGGCGCCCAAGCGCGCGTCAAAGGCGCGCGTTAGATCCGCGCAAAACTCAGCCTCGGTGCAGTCGCGCGCCCAGGTTGCATGGTCGTCGGTGGCGGTCCACACCACGGCCGAGAGAGCGGCCGGTGGCAGCGGCAGAAACGCCAGCGGACCCGTGTCCAGAAAGCGTTGCCGCGCGACGGCGCCATGCGGAAGCTCCGTGATGACATTGGCGACGATCGCTGTTTGTCGATAGTCGCGCTCGCTATACGCAATCCCGCACAGATCGCGCAGCGGCGACGCGCCGCCATCGCAGCCGAGCACCACCGAGGCCCGCACTTCGCGACCATCGGCGAGACCGAGCACACAGGCCGCGGGAGTGGGGGTGACGCTGCTGACCTGACCGGCAATGCCGGTGATGAGGGGCGATCGTTGCAGCTGCGCATTCATGGCCACAAACAAATTCGCCTGTTCGACCACATAGCCCAGCGTGTCGGCCGCCGCGGGTGACGCCGCAAAGTGCAACCTCTGTGGCTGACTGGCATCCCATACTTCCATCGCCGAAAAATGCGCGATGCGCTCGGCCTCGAGCGCCGACCACACCTGCACGCGATCGAAGATCCGTTGTGACGCCGGCGTTAGCGCAAAGGTGCGCAAATCGTACGGCGAATCACGCGCCGGCAAGGGGGTTACTGGGTCAAGGACGGTGACCGGGATGCCACCCTTGGCAAGGAGCAAGGCCGCGGTCACACCGACCAAGCCGCCGCCGACCACGACAACTTCGGCGGTGGCCATCAATATGCCCCTCCGCTGCCCGCCAAGCGTTGCAGCAACCCGCGCTTTAGCAGCGGCAGGCGATCAACGACTATCAGGCCTAGGGCGCGCGTCGCACCGGCCACCGACGACGGCAACGCAAACACGCGCGCTATCGTATCCGTGAAGCATGCCGTTGCACGATGGTCCGCGGCGCGCGCCTTGGCATAGGTTTGTAACAACTCGGTCGCACCGAGATCGACGCCGCGCATCCGCGCATCCGCGATCGAAGTCAACAACACGGCGCAATCGCGCAGTCCGAGATTCAAGCCCTGCGCCGCGTTCGGGTGTACGGTGTTGGCCGCGTTGCCGACCAGTAACACGCGCGGCGCATGCAGCTTGGTCGCGCGTTGCAAGACCAACGGGTGAGCTTGACGCGGACCGAGCTTCGAAAACGCGCCGAGACTGTCACCGAACCGCTGTTGTAGCTCGGCAAGATAGATTGATTCCGTGGTGGCCAATAACGCCTGCGCGGTCGCGGTATCCGCGGTGCGCACCGCGACATAGCGCCGACCGCCGAGCGGCAGCAGCGCGAGTGGCCCGCTGGTCGTAAAGCGCTCGAAGGCGGTGTTCGGCGCCGGACGCTCGACATCGACATTGGCGACGATTGCGGTTTCTGCATAGGCGTGCCGGGTCACCGCGATGCCCGCCACGCGGCGCACCGCGGATTCAACGCCGTCGGCGGCGACGACCAGCGCCGCGCTCAACGCCCGCGACGAATCAGTAGTGGCAAGATGCACGGTGGCCGCGGTCTCGGTCACGTCGCAGCCCGTCACGCGCGCCCCCCAGTAACGCGTCACCGTGCTCGAGAGGACTGCGGCATCCAAGGCGGCCTGCAAGTGATCCGCACGCCACACATAACCTAGTGCCTCGACGCCGAGATCGGTATGCGACAGGCGGAGCGTGCCGAAATGCCCTCGCTGACTGACTTTAACCGTGGTGATCGGGGTGGCGTGGGGCGCGAGCACCGGCCACAGGCCGACGTCGGTTAACACGCGCGCAGAACTGCGGGCGAGGGCTAAGCCGCGCGCATCACTCCCGGCTGCCGATGGTTCGCTTGGCGCCGGCCTGGCGACGCGTTGCTCGACCAGAGCGATCTTGAGCCCGAGTCTGGCCAGGCCGAGCGCGAGCGGCGCGCCAACCAACCCCGCGCCGGCCACGACGCAATCGAACTCACGCGGCACAGGCTTGCTGCATGGTGTGCTCGATCTCAGCCACGGTTTTCGGCGCGCCGGCGCTCAAGATCTCGTGGCCGTCGGCGGTGACGAGCACGTCATCCTCGATCCGGATCCCGATATTCCACCAGCGTTTGGCCAAACCTTTGATCGACAGCGACAAATACAGCCCAGGTTCGACCGTGGTCACCATGCCCGGCTCCAAGGTCCGCCATTCATCGCCGATTTTGTAGTCACCGACATCGTGCACATCCATGCCGAGCCAATGCCCGGTACGATGCATGTAGTATGGGCGATAAGCCTCGTCTTTCAGCAAGGTCCGCCACCGGCCTTTCAGGATCCCGACATCGATCAACCCTTTGGCGATCACTTCCAGCGCCGCTTGGTGCGGATCGTTCCACAAGTTCCCGGGGCGAACTTTGTCGATGGCGGCGAGTTGCGCTTCGAGCACGATCTCGTAGATCGCGCGTTGCTCAGGGCTGAAACGGCCGTTGATCGGAAAGGTCCGCGTGATATCGCTCGCATAGCTGTCGAACTCGGCGCCGGCATCGATCAACAGCAGATCGCCATCGCGGAGCAGCGCGTTATTTTCAGTGTAGTGCAGAATACAACTGTTGGCGCCGCCACCGACAATCGACGGATAAGCCGGCGCGCGCGCACCTTCTTGCATGAAGCCATGCAACAACTCAGCCTCAATTTGAAACTCGTGCATGCCGGGGCGACACACCTGCATCGCGCGCCGATGCGCGTGCGCGGCGATTTGCGCCGCGCGACGCATGGTCTTGATCTCGTCCCGGCTTTTGTATAGCCGCATCTCGTGCAGATAGTGGCCCAAGGAATTAAATTGATCGGGCGCATGCACGCCGGCCCGGCCCTTACTCGACACCCGATTGAGCCACCCGACTAGGCGTTGATCAAAATCCTGGTAGCGCCCCATCGTGTAATAGATGCGATCTTTGTTCTCGAGCAAGCCGGGCAGAATGTCGTCTAAATCCGAAATCGGAAACGCATCGTCGGCACCGTAAAGTTCGCAGGCCCCCTCGAGTCCGGCACGGCGGCCATGCCAGGTTTCGGCTTCCGCGTCCTTTTCACGACAAAACAGCAGACACTCGCCTTGCGGCCGATCGGGGACTAGGACCAACACCGCTTCGGGTTCGGGAAAGCCGGTTAAATAGTAAAAATCGCTATCCGGGCGAAAGGGATAAAAAACGTCGCGATTACGCACACGTTCGGGCGCGGTCGGTTGGATGACAATGCCGCCGTTGTCGACGATATCCATCAACCGTTTGCGGCGGCGGATGAATTCTTTTTTATCCATGGTAGTTCCTAAATTAAGACGAGGATAATTTGTGACCCGCACTCAGCAGTGCACTGTCGTCGTCCCGGCGCAGGCCGGGACCCGGTCAAAAGAAGGCTTTTGTGGTTTCCGGCTTGCGCCGGAATGACGGAAAGGTAAGACGTGGTGTACATCGCGTGATCGATATTTTCGTTGCGTTTTAATGCGATCGTAGAAATCTTGTTAGTGCAAGTTACTGTAATCAAAAACACCCGTGGTCACTGCACGATTCTCTTCGCGTAGAAGAATTGCGCCCATGCGGGCGTATTCCACGATTTCGGTGAACGCCTGTTCACCGAAATCGTCGACCGCGGTGTGCGGGTCCACTTGGCTCAATTTGTATAAATCGCCCAGAAATTCACGGCTTTCCGCACTCATCGACACGGCGCCGCGAGTCACGCCAAAGCCCGCTAGAAATCCGCGACACCAACCGCCCAAGGCGTCGGTGCGCGTAAGCAACGATTCCTCATCGTCCGGCAAAAGGATTGCGAAACCATAGTCGTCGGAATCCATGCCATGCACCGTGAAGCGTATCAACTCACCGAGCGCGTGTCCGGGTTCGAGCGCCGATTGTTCGTCGAGGTTGGTGAGATGTTGCAACCACTGCGCGGTGTCGAAGCCGTCGGGGCTACATAACATCCCGCACAACACGCCATGACACTCGGCGGCATCGACGTCGCTTTCGAGTCGGGTTAGCGCGGAGGTGACCAGCGCGTAGAAGGAGCGTGATGTGAACTCTGCCATGAACCCCGTCCGCCTAAACGTAGAGGGCGCGGATTATCCCACGCGCCGCAGCGGGGCAGAAGCATGCTCGCGGTGACAATTCGGTGCACGGGTTCGCAGCTGGTGCGGTTGACCGGTGTAGGGGGCGGCTCTATATTGCATCCACGTACCCACACACGATTAATCGCTGCGCGCTAGCCTTATGCCCGGCACCGTCAAGGAAAGTCTCGACCTCACCGCACTCGAAGCGCGAGTTGACGAACTTATTCGCACGATTGAAACGTTGGCGAATGAAAATGAAGCCCTGCGCAGTCAGCACTCGGTGCTCGCCGCGGAGCGGGCGACGCTGATCGACAAGACCGAACAGGCGCGGAGTCGCGTCGAGGCGATGATCGCGCGCTTGAAAGCGATGGAGGCGCGCTAGCACGAAATCTATGTCGGTCAAACCTATCACGGTCACGATCATGGATAAGGAATATGTCGTCGGCTGCGCCGAAGACGAACGCGAGGCGTTGTTTGCCTCGGTGGAATTCCTGAATCGGAAATTGCGCGAACAACGCGACAGCGGCAAGGTGATCGGTAGCGAGCGCGTCGCGGTGATGGCGGCACTGAATATTGCCCACGAGTATCTGGATTTTCGGCGACGCAACGATACAGTGGCGTCGGATATCGTCGACGGCATCGACCGTATCCATAGTAAGATTAAGTCAGCCTTGGCGCGGGGCAAAAAGTTCGAATTGAACGCACCCGCGGCCTGATTTCAAAGTTTGGTGTTCTCTGCAGTGCATGCCAGTGGCTCGATATCCTTGAGCCGATAATTTGGTAACCACTGGGACCGATCTGGCAGTGATGTTGTGCATGCCCGCGTTATTGCGGGAAGCCTGATTCGCTCCGAGAAGTCCCCATCTTGAGCCTTTGGTTCAAGATTACGACCCACAGCGGTATTGTGGAGGACACCTCTCCCTTTCCTTTCCCCACGATAGTGCAGTCCTATGCGGCATTGGTTGATGAAATCCGAGCCTTCGACTTTCGGGCTCGAACATCTCAAGGCGAGCCCCAATCGCAGCACCCTGTGGGACGGCGTCCGCAATTATCAAGCGCGCAATATGTTGCGCGATGATTTCAAACGCGGCGATCTCGCCTTTTTCTATCATTCGAGTTGTGCCGAACCCGGGGTGGTCGGCATCATCCAGATTCTGTGTGCCGGTTATCCCGATCCCACGGCGTTTATTCGTAACCATCCGCACCACGATCCGAAAAGCAGCCGCGCCGCGCCGCGTTGGTACACGGTGGATGTCAAATTTAAACGCGAGCTAAAACGGATCATCGGTCTCGCGGAATTGCAGAATCACGCCGCGCTGGCGGCGATGCCGCTGCTCCGCCGGGGCAATCGTCTGTCGATTACGCCGGTGTCGGCGGCTGAGTGGGATTATATTCTGTCGTTAGAGTAGAGCTGGTCGAAAAATAAATCGCAAGGGGGGAGTATGGATGCGCTCACGCGCTGCTTTAAATGGGTGGCGATCGTCGTGGGTCTCTTATTGGTTGGCGAAGCCGTCGCGCGCTTCGGGCTGAAATTGAAGCCCGGCCCCGTGGTCCAACGCGATCTCGCGGAAGCAATTGCGAAATATGCCGAATTCGATCCCAAGCTCGGCATTCGTTACAAACCCAACGTCGATATCTTGCTCGATTCCCCGACCGACGATTTTTCATTTCTGTTCAAGACCAACGAAGTCGGCCTGCGCGATCGTCCGATGGGCACACACCTGCGCTCTGAATATAAATTTCTGATTTTTGGCGACGAGTTTATCGAAGGTTGGGGCACCGACATCGACGAAACAGCGGTGGTCCGCGCGCAAAATGCGCTTAATCAACGCACCAATTTGAAACCGCCGGTGCGCTTCGTCATCGCGGGTAAATCCGGCTACGGCGCCGTGCAGAATTACCTGATGGCCCCGACCTTGATCGACAGTTTGCAGCCGAAGGGCGTGGTCTTTTTTTATTCCGGCCTGATGCCGCACGCGGATCGGCGCTTCCTCGCCACCGCCACGCTCGATAACGGGATTGCGACCGGTGTTGATTCGAGCGCTGGCACGACGCCCATGCTGCCGCATGGAGAAGACTATCCCCGCTTTAAACCGGGACTGTTAACCGCGTTGGCGCCGTATAGCGCCGGCGCACGCGTGCTCGCCGAAAAGCTCGCCTTTCATGCCATGGCGGCCGCGATAAAACCCGGCGATCCCGCGACTGATCGCCTGTCAGGAATGCGCGGTGACACTAGCAGCATGCAAACAGCGCTCGCGCCGACGTTTAGCTATATCGCGCGTCTTGCCGCGCTCGCGGAGCGCAATAAAATTCCGTTTCTGCTGGTTCATCTGCCATTGCCGCCACAGGTCGCCGCCGATGAGTGGACGCAGGGTCGCAAGCTATTCGGCGTGACCGATGAATTGCAGCCCGCGACCGATCTCAACCTGGTCCAGAATTTCTGCGTCGAGCAGAAACTAAAGTGCGTGAATGCCTTTCTGCTTTTTCAAAAAGCCGCCGTGCAACCGAACGCGGCTCCACTTTACTGCAAGACGGAACTCGCCTTTACCCCGACCGGTACGAAATTGCTCGGCGCCTGGTTCTCCGATGAGATGTATCGCTGGATGGGTGAGCTCGGGCTGCTTTAAAAATTTAATGCCACTCTGCCCCCTCACCCCGGCCCTCTCCCGCAAGGGGAGAGGGGGAAATCAATGCGCTCTTAAAATGTTTCTGCTGCTCTAAACGCGTGAGGACGCGGTACGGTTACTCGCTCTTCTCCCTCTCCCCTCGCGGGAGAGGGCCGGGGTGAGGGGTGCGGAAGGTACCGTGCCCCGACGATCTACGGCCTGCTCCATCCTACAAAAAGCGATCGAGCAGTTTGCGGCTGTGGCGATCGAGCAGGTTGAGCGATTGGATAAGGTAATTCACGCCGTGCGAATCCGTCACCATCAGACGCGGCGGCGTTAACGATCGAATATCCTCGACACCCTTCAACACGAAACGGGTTGGACCGCGATCGGTTTCGACGGTCCACGTGCTCGGCGTGGCGAAACTCGAGACCTCGAGTAGGCGCCGGATCTCAGGCGTGAATTCGCGAGCGCTCAATGCCTGCTCGAAAATCTCGCGGTCGGGGCGCGGCAGACTCGCGAGATCCGAAAGCCACGCCAATTCATGTCCTTCGGCATCGAGCAACGCGAAGCCGGCGGTCGGCGCGCTGATCGGAAAGGCGCGCACCGGTACCACACCAACTTTTTCGACACCGTCTTTTACTATCGCCACTAGACGCCCGAACAGATCGCGTTTGAGACTGAAATCGACGTTCGATTTGGTTTCGATCATGCCTCGCGCTCCAAGCCGGCCGGCGTCCAAGAGATTTCGTCGATCTCGATTTGCCGCCGCTGCGTTTGGTAGAGCCGGAAATAGTCACCCTTCAACGCCATCAATTCATCATGCCCACCGACTTCGACGATCCGGCCGCGATCGAGCACCACCAGGCGATTGGCCTGGCGCAAGGTGCTCAGGCGATGTGCGATGGCGATGGTGGTGCGGCCGCGAACCAGATTATCGAGCGCGCCCTGAATTTCTTTTTCGGTTTCTGAATCGACCGCCGACGTCGCTTCATCGAGAATCAAAATCCGCGGATCGATCAAAAGCGCGCGCGCAATCGAGATCCGCTGGCGTTCGCCGCCCGACAACGTTTGACCGCGTTCGCCGACCAACGAGTCATAACCATGCGGGAGCCGGAGAATGAATTCGTGCGCATGCGCCGCGCGTGCCGCGGCGACGATCTCGGCGCGACCCGCGTCCGGTTTGCCGTAGGCGATGTTGTCGCCGATGGTGCCAAAAAATAAAAAGGGTTCTTGCAGCACCAAGCCGACGTTGCGCCGGTAATCGGCTACCGCAAGCGCGCGGATGTCGATGCCGTCGACCTTGATCGCGCCTTCGCCGACATCGTAGAAACGGCAGGTCAAGTTCACCAACGTGCTCTTGCCCGAACCGCTGTGGCCGACGAGCCCTATCATTTCGCCCGGCGCGATGTCGAGGGAGATCCCTTCGAGCACCGCGCGACTGCCGTAGCGAAAGCCAACGTTGCTTAATTCGATAGCACCCTTCAGCGCGTCGATTCGCACCGGATCGACAGGTTCCGGCACGCTCGACACATGATCGAGCACCTCGAAGATCCGTTTGGCGCCGGCCGCCGCTTTCTGCGTCACCGACACGATGCGGCTCATCGAATCGAGTCGCGTATAGAAGCGGCTGATATAGGCCAGAAACGCGGTCAACACGCCGACCGTGATTTGATGCCGCGACACCTGCCAGATGCCGAAACCCCAGACCACCAACAGACCCACCTCGGTCAGCAACGTCACGGTCGGCGTAAACAACGACCACACCGCATTCACGCGATCGTTGACCGCGAGATTGCGGCGGTTCGCGTCGCGAAAGCGCACGGATTCGCGCTGCTCCTGCGCAAACGCCTTGACCACGCGGATGCCGGGAATGGTATCCGCCAACACATTGGTCACTTCGGACCAGATCCGATTCGCTTTCTCGAAGCCATGACGCAGATGATCGCGCACGACATGAATCATCCACGCGATGATCGGCAGCGGCAGCAAGGTAACCAGCGCAAGCCATGGGTTAACGACGAAAAGAATCGTCGCCGTCATCAAGATCACCAGCACATCGGTCGCGAAATCGAGCAAATGCAGCGATAAAAACACGCAGATCCGATCAGTCTCGGAACCGAGCCGCGCCATCAGATCGCCGGTGCGTTTACCGCCGTAATATTCCAGCGACAGGCGCAGCATGTGATCGAAAGTCGTGGTTCTAAGATCAGCGCCGATGCGCTCGCTGACTAGCGCCAGGATGTAAGTCCGAGCCCAACCCAGAGCCCACGCCAACACGGCGGCACCGAGGAGACCGCCCACATACAGGCCAACCAAGTCGAAGCGAATGGGAACGCCGTTGCCAAACGGGATCAGCACCTTGTCCATCAACGGCATCGTCATGTACGGCGGGACCAAGGTCGCGGCGGTCGCCGCCAAGGTTAGTAAAAACCCGCTGATGAGCTGTCGTGAATAAGGCCGCGCAAAACGCCATAGGCGTAATAGCGTCCAGGTCGAAGGGGGCGTGTGCACCGCGCGCGCGCACGCCGGGCATTCGTCGCCGGCGGCTAGCGGTCCGCCGCAAGTCGGACAGGTGGTTTCAAGGCTCGGATCGCGGACGCGTCCGTCACGGATCCGGTTGAAGTCTTCGATTAGGCGCCGCGCCGCGCGATGCTGCTCGAGCGTGAAGTGCCAACGCGAGAGCGTGTGCTTGGCGTCGCGAAGTTCAAGGGTCGCGACACCGGCGTGGTCGCGATATTCGAGCGTAAGATCGCTGTCGAGGGCATATTCCGACCAGCTGTGATCGGTTGGATGCTGGACTAATAGCCGGGCGGCGGTGAGCGCGAGCAGGCCCGGTGCGTAGTGCAGATCGTCATCGAGGTCGAGTGCAAGGGAAGCGATCAGCACTTCATGCGGCGCGAGCTGTTGCGTTAGTTCCGGCGCGACGGCAGTGGGCGCTGAGTTCGGCGGAAGCGCTGGCGGTTCTTTCGCGTTCACGTGAGATAAACCAGACATCATTTTCAATTGAGTTCGACACCGGACGGATTTAAAAACTGGAGCATGGAGCAACTTGAGCGGTGAACACGAATCATACTGAAACGGCCGCCGCTCCGCGGACTCAGCACGCGACGCTTGAGCTCAGGTAGGATCGGAGCGACCAACAAGCCGAAACTCTGCAATGGCTAAGCATATCGAGATCATACGAATCACGCCGCTCCGCGGTCCTAACCGCTGGACCTACCGTCCGGTACTCGAAGCCGTGGTCGATATCGGCGAGCTTGAAGATTATCCGTCGAACACCTTGGACGGCTTCGTCGGACGGTTAAGCGCGTATTTACCTTCCTTGAGCGAGCATCGTTGCAGCTACGGCGAACCCGGTGGATTTTTGCGGCGGCTCGATGAAGGTACCTGGTCTGGGCACATTCTGGAGCATGTCACATTAGAGTTGCAAAACTTGGCGGGGATCCCGGGTGGCTTTGGACGAGCCCGTGAAACTTCTAAACATGCGGTGTATACAGTCGTGATCAGCGCATTTGATGAACATCTGACCGAGATTGCGTTGCTGAGTGCGCGTGATCTCGTGATGGCCGCGATTGAAGATCGACCGTTCGAGGTCGCCGCGGCAATCGAAAATCTCAAAACCCGGCGCGATGCTTTAGGCCTAAGCCCCATTACGCTGGGCCTAATCGCTGCCGCCGAACAGCGCGGCATTCCGTGCCGCCGCCTGGGCGCCGGCGAGCTGCTCCAGCTCGGTCATGGCGCCAACCAACAATGTCTGCGCTTAACCGACACCGAACGCACCAGCGCGATCGCCGACGGCATCGCACGCGATCGCGAACTCTGTCACGAACTTTTAGGCAGCTGCGGTCTGCCGCTGGTCAAATTCACGCGCGCGGCCAGCGTCGACGCGGCGTGTAGGGCGGCCGCCGACTACGGCGATGCGGTGGTCATGAAAGCGGGCACCGCGGTGCCGCAAATTGTCGTCGACCCAGGCGATCGCGGCGTCATCGAGCGCGTCTTTAACGCCCTCGGCGACGACGAAACCGTTATCGAACCGTTTCTTGCAGCACATGAATATCGCCTGCTGATGGTGGGCGGCAAACTGATTTGGGCGATTGAAGAGCCGCGGGGTGTTGCGCCGGCGCGCCCGCGGCCGTCGAGCGCCGCGACGCTCGAAGTCACCGATCGCGTGCACCCGAGCTTCGTACAGGTCGCGGCCCTGGCGGCGCGAGTAGTGGGATTGAATATCGCGGTGGTGGCGTGTGTAGCGGAACACATCGATCGCCCGGTTACCGAACAGGCGGCCGGCATCATCGATCTGACATCGGGCGCCAGCTTTCTCAGCGCCGTGATGCCCTCGCCTGAAGCCTTGCCACGGATCTGCGACGCAATCCTCGGCCATTTGTTCCCGCTCGGCACTACCGGGCGGCTCCCGCTGGTCGGGATCACCGGCGCCAGCGACACCAGCGCCACGGCGGCGCTGCTCGGTCGACTCTTGCAATTGAGCGGTAAGCGCGTGGGGCGCGCGGCGCCGGACGGGATCTACGTCGATCAGCGCCGCTTGCCAGGCCGCACCAAAACCGTCTGGGAAGCGACGCAACGTTTACTGGCCAATCGCTGGGTTGAAATCGCGGTGGTTGAAAACGGCACTGGGGCGATCGCCGGTGAAGGCTTAGGGTACGACCGCTGCGCTGTCGGGGTCGTTACCAACATGGATCCGAACGCGACCTTCCCGCAGCTCGCAATCGATAACCCGGATCAGGTGTATGCGGTGCTGCGCACGCAGGTCGACGTGGTGCTGCCGACCGGGATCGCCGTCTTGAATGGTGTCGATCCCTGGGTGATGCGCATGTTGCCGCTGTGCGACGGCGAAGTCATTGTGTACGCGGCGCTTGGGTATACCGCCGCCGTCATCGAGCATCGCGCACGCGGCGGCCGTGCGGTGTTCGTTCGCGCCGGACGCCTGGTGCTGGCGCGCGGCGCGGAAGAAATGGTGTTGCCGGAATTCACACGTGCCGACGCCGCCAGCAATTTTAATCGGAACGGCGATGTGCAAACCATCACCGCCGCCGCCGCCGCCGCGTGGGCCTTGGAGCTGCCGGCGGAATTGATTCACGCCGGATTAGAAACTTATGCGGGCGAACTCGCCGCGACGCGTTAACGTTTAAGCGTTGCGAGCGGCCGTGGCCGAGATGGGGAGCATGACGCTTGGAAGTTGATCGTATTCGCGCCTTGCGCGGCCCTAATCTATGGTGCCGCCATACCGCGCTTGAAGCCGTGGTGACGTGCCGGGCAGCAGAAATTTCAATCGCCAACAGCGCGGGCTTCGAAGATCGCCTCCGCGCAAGGTTCCCGGAAATCGACGTGTTGCAGCCGACCGGCCAAGGCACGCCGGTTAGTCTCGCTCAAGTCCTCGAACTCGCGACCTTACGCCTCCAAGCCTACGCCGGCTGTCCGGTCACGTTCAGCCGCTGTTCGCCCACTCTGGAACCGGGCACGTTTCAAATCGTCGTCGAATACAGCGAAGAGGTCGTCGGTCGGCTGGCGCTCGAACTCGCGCAAACCCTCTGCGCGGCGGCGGCTAACGACACGCCGTTTGATTTACACGCAGCACTCACGCAGTTACGCGAACTTGATGAAGACGTGCGTCTCGGGCCAAGCACCGGGGCTATCGTGAACGCGGGCGTCGCGCGCGGCATCCCATACCGCCGGTTAACCGAAGGCAGTCTCGTGCAATTCGGCTGGGGCTCCCGTCAACGCCGCATTCAAGCGGCGGATACGGATCGCACCAGCGTCATTGCCGAGACCCTGGCCCAAGACAAAGAACTCACCAAATCGATCCTCGCCACCGCCGGAATTCCGGTGCCGGGTGGCCGCCCGGTAATCAGCGCCGAGGATGCGGTGGCTGCCGCGCAGGAAATCGGCGGTCGCGTGGTGGTCAAACCGCGCTTTGGCAATCAGGGCAAGGGCGTCACCGTCAATATTGAAACCCCGGAACAGATCACCGCGGCGTACGCCTCGGCGCGCGAGGGCAGCGACGAAGTGTTGGTGGAACGGTTTATCCCTGGCCATGACTATCGCGTGCTGGTGATCGGCAATGCGGTGGTCGCCGCCGCGCGGCGCGAACCACCGCATGTCAACGGCGATGGCGTTCACAACGTCCGTGAACTGATCGATGAAGTGAATAGCGATCCGCGGCGCGGCAGCGGCCATGCCACCTCGTTGACCAAGATCAAACTGGATGAAATCGCGCGCGCGAGCCTGGCCGATCAAGGCTACGACATCGATTCGATTCCGCCGCGCGGCGCGCGCGTGATCCTGCGCAATAATTCGAATTTAAGCACCGGGGGCACCGCCACCGATGTCACCGACGATGTGCATCCCGAACTCGCCGCGCGCGCGATTGAAGCCGCGCAGACCATCGGGCTCGATGTGTGTGGCGTCGACATGGTGTGCGAATCCGTCTTAAAACCACTCGAAGAACAAAGTGGCGGCATCGTCGAAGTTAACGCGGCGCCCGGGTTACGCATGCATTTGGCGCCGGCCTTCGGCAAAAGCCGGCCGGTCGGCGAAGCGATCATCTCGACGCTGTTCGGTCCGGGCGAAGACGGACGCATTCCGGTCGTCGCCGTGACCGGCACCAATGGCAAAACCACCACCGTTCGCCTCATTGCGCATTTGTTGACGGGCTGCGGCCTGCGCGTCGGCATGACCACCACCGACGGGGTGTACGTCGCCGATCAACGCATCGATACCGGGGATTGCAGCGGCCCGCGGAGTGCGCGTAGTGTGCTGTCGCATCCGGACGTCGATGCCGCGGTCCTGGAAACCGCGCGCGGTGGTTTGTTGCGCGAGGGCTTAGGGTTCGATCGCTGCCGCGTGGCGGTGGTCACCAATATCGGCAAAGGCGATCACTTAGGCCTCAATTTTATTACGAACGTCGATGACTTGGCGATCTTGAAACGCGTCATCGTGCAAAACGTAGCACCCGATGGCTACGCGGTTTTAAACGCCGCCGATCCGATTACCGCCGGCATGGCGGCGGGTTGCCCGGGCGCGGTGATCTTTTTCGCCGCCGATCGTACGTTGCCATTGATGGCCACCCATCAAGCGCGCGGCCGGCGCCTCGTCTTTGTCGAGAACGACGCGGTGGTCGCGATGGAGGGAGGCGTTGAGCATCGTCTGCCACTCGCGCGCATACCACTCACCCGCCGTGGCGCGCTCGGCTTTCAAGTCGAGAACGTCATGGCGGCGGTCGCTGCCGCCTGGGCGCTCGAGATTGACTGGCAATTGATCGCGGCGGGCTTAAGTTCATTTAATTCCGATGTCGCGACCGCGCCCGGACGCTTCAATGTTTTCGACTATCGCGGAGCGACGTTAATCGCCGATTACGGTCACAATCCCGACGCCATCGGCGCGCTGGTGAAAGCCGTCGAGGCGCTACCCGCGCGGCGCCGCACCGTGGTGATCTCGGGCGCCGGCGATCGGCGCGATGAAGACATCCTGGGTCAATCCGTGATCCTGGGCGACGCGTTTGATCACGTGATTCTGTACGAGGATCAATGCCAACGCGGGCGTGCCGCCGGTGAAGTGATCAAACTTTTACGTGACGGCCTGGCGGGCGCCAAGCGCACGCGGCATATCGAGGAGATTAAAGGCGAATTCCGCGCGATCGACACCGCCCTGGCCGCGTTGAAGCCTGGTGATCTGTGTCTGATTCTGATCGATCAAGTCGAAGAGGCACTGGCGCATCTCACGGCGCAGGTCGCAAGCGCTAATTCGGATGTGATAGCGCATTAATTCTCGCTGGACTACGGGCTACCGGGTACGCAAAATGATGCGCGTGGAAGCCGTTTAGATCTGTCGAGATTCGCGGATAAATCCGCTCCCACAGGAACCGGCCGATCCTTATTGTGAGAGTGGCTCAAGCCGCGAATAGATTCAATTATCTGCGGACACTTAGCATGAAAATCCCCTCGAAGATCGTCGATATTTCACAACCGCTCGATAACGATACCGTGGTTGATCCGCCGTTCATGCGGCCCTCGATTCGCTATGTCACCGGTAAGGAGAACGCCAAACTGATGGTCGACCTCTTTCCCGGTCTGAAAGAAGAAGATCTGCCCGGCGGAGAAGGCTGGGCGATTGAGCATATTTCACTGACCACGCATAACGGCACGCATATGGACGCGCCATATCACTACAATTCGCGCGATCGCCAAGGCAACCCCATGCCGACCATCGATCAGATGCCGCTCGATTGGTATTTTCGGCCTGGGGTGAAACTCGACCTGCGTCATTTAGACGACGGCTATGTCGCGACACGCGCGGATGTCGAAACCGAATTAAAACGTATTGGATACGAACTGCAGCCGATGGATATCGTGCTGGTGAACACGCGCGCCGGCGACATGTACGGCACCGATCAGTACATTCATTCCGGCTGTGGCGTTGGCCGTGAAGCCACCCAGTGGTTGACCGGCCGCGGCGTGCGCGTCACCGGAATAGACGGCTGGAGTTGGGATGCGCCGTTTTCGAAAACGCTCGAACGCTGGCTTAAAACTAAAGATCCGAGAATCATTTGGGAAGGCCATTACGCCGGCATCGACACGCCCTACTGTCACATGGAAAAACTGCGGCACCTCGAACAGCTGCCGCCGTTTGGATTTCAAGTGGCCTGCTTCCCGTGCAAGATCAAAGGCGCGTCGGGCGGGTGGACCCGCGCGGTCGCGCTATTCGACTAGCGCAACAACCAGTGGTGCTTGGTGGAAGGCGCTCTGTGGAGGCCGCTTTGTGGGAGCCGCTCTAGCGGCGAATCTTTAAAGGACCCCATTCGCGGCTAAAGCCGCTCCCACAACGGGAGCGCGCCGATATATTAAGGTCCATTGCAAGACCGCGAGGGAGGAGATTATTGGTATGCTTGAAATCCGGCCGACTTGCGAACACTGCAACAGGCCACTGCCGCCTGCCTCGACAGAAGCGATGATCTGCTCGTTTGAGTGCACCTTTTGTCGCGTGTGTGCAGAAACCTTGTTGGGCAATGTATGCCCGAACTGCGGCGGGGGCTTTAGTCCACGCCCCATTCGACCAGCGCGCAACTTAAAAGGCGATAATTATCTTGGACAATATCCCGCACGTACCGACGTGAAGCATCGCCCAGTCGATCTCGCGCAGCACACTATTTTCGTCGCCACGCTTAAGGACACGCCCCCCGCGCGGCGTTAAATTCAGGCCTGATTCTCCGCTGCGATGCACACCCAGCCGTCGTTGATCACGGCCGGATAACTTCTGATCGCCTCGGTGCACGGATAGGCCAGCGCGGCGCCGGTCTTGATATCGAACTGGCCGCCGTGGAAGGGGCATTCGATCACGTCCCCCTCTTGGTAGCCGTCGCAGAGACTGGCCTGACCATGGGTGCAGGTATCGTCAGTCACATAGTACGTCGCAGCGTAGGCATAAACCGCGAGCGGCGGAAAGCCATCGGCTTCAACGCGAACTGGAAAGCCACGGTCGAGTTCGGCGATTGCGCATAATTTGATGAGCGGCATACCGCAGGCAGTTCTAGGATTGAAGCGCGACGATCCCGAGCAATGTGCGATAGCTTTCCCAAAATCCGACGATGGCGGATTCGGTTACCAGATGTTCCGCATCTTCGGCGCGGCCACCGCCCATCGCGATATACGAATGTTTGCCGGTCGCGCGGAGCACCGCGCGCTGCACAATCTCCACGGCTTCACCGTCTTCCATCGCGACAAACCCCGCCGGTCCGATGAGATTCGATTGTTTAAGCCGAATGCGCTGCATGTCGGCATCATCGTCGGCGTACCCGAAATGCGTCCACACCAATTCAAAGGCGCCAGCCCCTTGCGGCACGATGTGTCGCACGGCGAGCGTATTCGCGATCTGTTGCACGACCAGATTAGGAAATACCGAGAGGATCACCAACGTCACGCCATCGTCGAACTCTTGGCGGCCGGCGAGAAGCGACGGATCTTGCAACGTAAACGCCGTATTGAGGCTGCGACTGTCTTTGTATACCGCACTATCGGCCTTCGCATCCGAGGTTCCCGCCTTGGCGTAAAGCAGCGTGTGCCGATGGCTGGTGTCCATCTTGCAGGCCCCCGTTTGCGATGAGCGATATAGCCCGAACGTGTTATGAAACAAGTGCAAAAGACTCGCGTGATAGGGATCGCGTGTGTTCTCCGCATAGAGTTTCCAATTGCCGTGCACGTATTGCCGTTGATCGCCAAGCACCGTGATCGGACGATTAAACAGACGTTCGATACTCTGCACGACCAGTGACCCTAAGTAGTCGCGCAGCGGTTCGACCGTCGTCGAGAAGCTCGCGAACACCAGACCGTTTAAAGTTTCGACCCGCAACGCATCGAGCCCGTGATCGGCAAGGTTGAAGCATTCTGGCATGCCGCCGTTGCCGCGAATGCCGCGCCGGAACGGCACGCTCTGCAACTTACCGCGCAGGTCGTAAGCCCATTGGTGATAAACGCATTCCAGATGCTTGGCATTACCGCGCGGTTCACGGCACACCAACGCGCCGCGATGCGCGCAGCGATTCTGCAGCACATTCACGCCGCCGTCGGCATCGCGGGTGACGATGACCGGCGTATCGCCGATGAACGTGGACTTGAAATCGCCCGGCGTGGGGAGCTCGCACTCGAGGCCGACGAAACACCACACCGGACCTTGGAAGATCGCTGCTTGCTCGCGTGCGTAATAGGCAGGGGACGTAAAAACCTCGAACGGAACCCGACAGCCATCGACGCTCGTTGGCCACGTGGGAGTGTTTGTCGGCGCAAGGTCGGCAGGAATGGCAGCCATCGACGGTCCTCAGATCGGAGTCACTAACAAAGTATCGATGCGATTGGTATCAAAGATGGCGCGCTTCTCTTTGAACAGCAAGCGGCCGTCGACGACGATGGTATCGAGATAGGTGCCCGCGTTGAAGAGTTCGGAGACGCCATTGGTGCGCGTGCGATACACCACATAATTGCTCTTAACGTGCGCGCTCGACGTGGTTATACCGGTCACCAGTACGCTACTCACCACATGCCGATAACGATGACGCTCGTAGATATTGGCATGGCGTAAGGCGGTAATGCGATCGCACAACATACCCTTCGACGCACAGTAAATGGCCGCCAGCGGTAAATTACGATCCGCGTTTTCACGCGCGATGACCTGGTACACGCAATCGTCGGTAAAAAAATCCGGTAAGCGCTCCAACTCATCGTCATCAATGCAATGCACATAACGCGCGAGCAAGTACTCGACGTGATGCTGCAGCTCAACTGCGCTTAAGGTCGTGAAATTCAGCACGTCCGCCATTGCCTTCGCTTTCTAACTTGGCACGAGACCTGAATCCTAGATTACTTGGCGGTGTTCGGAAACCCTATTCACCAGAAATCATTTTTGAGATAGCTGCTTCTAATAGACGACCGCCCTTGAACGGGTTACGGTGCAAAATCCTTCTTGCACTTCAAGACTCGTACAAATTTTCGTGAGGCGTCACCCTCTGTCATCGACACGTTGGCTGCCGGCCGCGATGGCCGGCGCGCTGGCTTTTGGGATATTCATTGTTTGCGGTAACAAGTCGAGTTTCGCGGGCATCAATTCGGATGGTGCGATCTATCTATTGATGGCAGACATGCTATCGCTCTATCGCAGCCACCACTTTGGCTTCGGCGAATTCTTGTTTGCTCATTATCCATTTCCGCCGTTGTATCCGCTTAGTCTGGCGCTGGTCGGCGGTGGCAGTGCGACGCCGCACCTGGATTATCTATTCGACGCCTTGTGTTTGGCGATTGCCGTCACTGCGACTTGGACGTGGGTTCGTCGCGCGGGCGGCGGGCCGCCGGCCGCGGCCGCGGCCGCGGTGACGCTGAGCTTGACGCCCATCGCGCTTTTCACCGTCATGGGCTTGTTCAGCGAGCCCTTGTACCTCGCCTTATCGATGAGTGCCTTGGCGCTGATCGCGCCAGCCAAGATCGAGCGTCGACACTGGTACCTAGCGGCGGGACTACTCGGCCTTGCGGCCGTCACACGCACGGTGGGGCTATTCGCCGTGGCGGCCTTCCTCGGCAATTGGTGGTGGCAAACCGGAGCGCGTAAGGCCTACCCGGTGGTGCTGCTCGCAACGTTACCTCCGCTCATCTGGGCGGCGTGTAAGTGGCGGTTCGGCTGGAGCGGCGGCTACGTCGGATCATTGCTCGACGACGGATTCGTTTCGGCCGTGCACGATATTATCGAACAGCTCCCGATCAACGTGCGGGCGCTTGCGTATCACGGCGTGCGTTGTTTTGACCTACTCGGCAGCGCGTATAGCGCGGCGGTTGTGAGCGCACTTACGGCGCTTGCCCTCATCGCCTGGGTGGCGCGCTTACGCACTGGCGCCGTCGATGCGTTGTACTTGGCGCTGTATCTGCTCGTCATGCTGTTGTGGCCTTACCCGAATGACTTCGCGCGCTTCCTGCTGATAGTTCTGCCATTCTTCGCGGCCTATGCCTGCTGGGGTGCGGCGCTTTTGCTCGAGTACTGCGGCCAGCGTCGTGTAGCACCACTCGCCGCGGCCGCCACGGCCGCGGTTTTGATTTGCATTGTGCTGCCAAGCACCCTGCTCATCGTGCTTCAGATTGCGCATGCCGATACCGCGCAGGAACGGGAATTCACGCGCATCAGTCAATGGTATCGATACGACAGCCAAAGCGAAGCGCGCCGAATGACCGAGGTGGCGGTGCGGGTACTCGATGCGATGGCAAAGCTCGATGAGTACGTGCCACCGCAAGCCTGCGTGACTTCGATCATGCCAGAGGTGGTGATGCTCCAAGCGCGACGAAAAAGTCGGCGTCCGCCGGGAATTCGGGCCACGCTGCCAACGCTCCGTGCGGCGCTCGCGGAATGTCCTTATGTGCTGATGTTGCGGGGAACGGCTTTCCCTGCCATCGACTATCCTCTTTTTTATCCGCACGACCGCGTCACTTCCGATCTCGAAATCTTACATGCCGAGCCGCTCGACCCAACCCAACCACAGGGACCCCCGATGATGATTCTGGCGCGCTATCGCGGCCCGGAGAACAGACTTAACGACGCTACACAAATCATGCATTGAATTAGTGGACGTAAGTTTAGAGCGTTACCTCCTCTGGCCGTGGCACGGCAAATCGGGCGCGATGATCGAATGGCCGGAAGCGCGCAATGGCGGGAGGATTCTGTGTCGGCATCAATCACGGTGCAAACTTGAAAAGTTGCCGCGAATCACCGGCGAAAACCCACCCTTTTGAGACAGTGCCGAGGGAATGCATTCGAGATATCAAAATCGAACTCGCCGCGCAATAGGTCTGATCCTTTCGATTTAGTACCTTGAGCTGGGTAACGCCGCCCGCCACCGTTTGAATCAAATCGACAGGGTGATTATTCTGTCCTAAATGATGAAAAGCAATTCCGTCTTTTCGGAAAACTATTTCTAGTTAGCTGTCCATGAATACGCTGTGCACATATGTGATTCGTGAGGACACTGGCCTAGCTCCGAACCCATTTTGGGGATGTTGTACGTTAGCCGTGTGCACACCAAACCATCAAGGCACGCGACTCCGAGCCGGAGATTGGATTGCTGGGTTTTTGACGAAAGCTAGGGGCTATAGGATGGTTTACGCTATGGAGGTAGCGGAAGTCATGAGTCTAGATGATTATTTCCTTGACTCACGATTCGCTGCGAAGAAGCCCAATTTACGAGGAGGATGGAAGGAAAGATGCGGTGACAACTTCTACAGCAAAGCGCCTGATGGCACCTGGATTCAGCATCGCAATCGATTTCACTTGGACGAGCGGCTCAAGACGCAAGACACGAGGTACGCGCGGGTGTTCGTCGGACAACGCTTTTGGTATCGAGGTAAGAATGCCGAATCGGCGCCTTCCGAGTTCGCCCCTCTCTTCGGCGGCAGAGGTGCGAGAGTAAACCATGACTGCGATTTGGCTAAACAGTTTGTTGCTTGGGTCCAAAGCGAATATGACGAAGGGTTAGCTGGGTTGCCAAATGACAATCCCGACATGGACAGCTAACAATCGCATCGAGCTGACGCCGGGGCGTGCTTCCTGGCGCTACGCGGTTGTGTTCGTGGCCGGCGCAGCTCATGCGAAGCGTTAGGCGGTAATGGAAGAGTTCCGTACAGAAAAGCGAGCATTGATTTCGGCTTTGATAGTCGGATTAATCACACACGTAGTGGTTTTTGTCGGATCTCAGGCGAGCGGGTGGAGATCTCTGCTGGAAAGTTGGACACATAACAGCTTGGGCAATTTCTTGGGCCTCTGGATCTTCGTTATCGCTTTGTCAATTCTGCCGTATGCCATTATCGGTATCGCTGGTTTACGGCCTAGAACCAGCATGCCACCGGAGGTTTTGATCTTCTTTTCGGTATGCATATCGGCGATCGATATCGGGTTCTTTATGAATAACGACAATGACACCGCCGCCATATGGGCGGTGATAGCCCCTATTGTTGTGTTCACGCCTATTTCCCTACTTGCTGTTCTTTTCGGATATCTGCTTCAATCTAAGGGAGGAACTTAAAGCGGAGATGAGTATCAAGCCAATGGAGCCGACGCCTCCGTGCTGCGCACTTCGGTGCCGCTCATCGGCGCGTTAAACCTGATTGGAAACGGAGCCGCACGCCATGGAGTATGAGTGGGACGGCGTAAAGGCCGCGATAAATCTTGAAAAACACGGTGTCAGTTTTGACGAGGCGTCAACAGTATTTCTTGACCCTCTGGCGCTGTCAGGTCCGGACCCCGATCATTCCGATGAAGAAGACCGGTACATCACCTTTGGTTATTCAAGCTTGGGGCACCTTCTATCTGTATGTCACACTTACCGCCCCGGGAAGATTCGAATCATTACCGCGCGACCAGTAACGCGCAGCGAGCGAAAAATTTATGAAGAAGCCTAAGGATGAAATGCGTAAAGAGTACAAGCGATCTGACTTTACGAAACTCGAACGCGGCAAATTCTATGTCGAAGCACGTGAAGGCACTTCGGTAGCACTACTTGAGCCGGATATCGCGAAAGCATTTCCCACATCAAAGGCAGTTAATGAAGCGTTGCACGGTTTACTTAGCATTGCAGAGCAAGCATCACGTATAACCAGCCTGTCGACCGGACGCCGGGTAAAACGCGGTGGCGCTGCGCGATAACTGTCATGGCCGGCGCCGGTCACGGGGCAGCGGTAGACCGCATTATTCATCGACAACGCAACCCGTAACGCCGCAAATGTCCAAAGAATCTCCATCATGTCCTTGACGCTCTACTACCACCCTCTGTCGTCCTATTGTCACAAGGTGCTTATTGCACTGTACGAGGCCGGAACGCCCTTCAATGCCCAGATTATTGATCTGAGTGACGAAGAGCAGAGAGAAATACTTCGATCTCATTGGCCACTGTGTAAGTTTCCCGTGCTCCACAACTCTGAGCGCAACCGTAGTCTCCCTGAGTCCTCGGCTATTATCGATTATCTCGACCACCACTATCCGGGAAAGAAGCCACTGATCCCGACTGACCGGGACAGCGCTATCGAGGTTCGATTATGGGATCGAATCTTTGATAACTACGTTCAGACGCCGATGCAACAGATTGTTGGAGATCGGCTCCATCAAACGCACGCGGATATGTCCGGCCCTCGCGCTCTGTTAGAGGCGACGTATTGTGTTATCGACCGCCAGGTTGCTTCGCGAGCATGGGCCGCACATGAAGATTTCAGCCTTGCCGATTGCGCGGCGGCGCCGGCTCTCTTTTATGCCAATACGCTTCAGCCGCTGCCGACAGCACTCGGACATCTCCGGGACTACTTCGACCGGCTAATGGATCGGCCCTCTGTTCGTCGAGTGGTTGAGGAGTCGAGGCCATACTTTCATTTCTATCCATTCGCAGACGACATACCACCGCGCTTTAGAGAGCCCTCGAATGCGGTCTAAGCCGTTGGAGCGGACGCTTCATGCGTCAAGAAAACGATGAAAGAGCACTACGATTTTTCGAAGGCGAAGCGTAATCCTTATGCGAAGAAGCTCAAAAAGCCGATCACCATTCGGATAGAAGAATCGACAATCGAATACTTCAGGGAATTGGCCATGGAAATGGATGTCCCGTACCAAACTCCTTGTGGAATAGTCGACCTCAACGCCAATTTAGTCACTCCTGCATTATTCATCTAGTCTGCCGCTGTTCGGCCAAAATAAAATCAATAAAACTCCGCGCGCGCAGCGATAAAAAACGCGTTTGTGGATACACCACGCTCACGCGTTGCGCGAGCGGATAGTAATCTTGCAGCAGCCATTGCACGCGGCCGGTTTTGATATCGTCCCCGATGACCCAGTCCGGAATAAGCGCGATGCCCTGATGCGCGCACACCAGTTCGTACATCGCTTCCGGGTCATTGATATGCGCTGGGCCGCCAACATCCACCACGTGGCGGCCACTTTCTGATTCAAACTCCCAGCGCGTCCAACGGCTGCCGCCGCCGTAGACGATGCACGGATGTTCGGCGAGTTCGACGGGCGACTCGGGAACACCGCGCCGGATTAAATATTCCGAAGAAGCCACCAGGATTTGTTCGATAGATCCGATCGGGCGTGCCATCAAGGTGCTCGCGGCAAGATTGCCCAGCCGGATGCCGAGTTCACATCCCTCGCCAATCAAATCGACCACTTGATCAGTCAGCACGATATCGAGACGAACATCCGGAAAGCGCTTGTTAGCGGGGTTGTATAAGCGCGGCATTTTAGATGTACGGGCGCGGTCTAGCGGATAGGTTCGACCGGCGCACGGCTGCGGCAAGCGGCGGTTTAGCTTGCGGTGCGGGCGTCATCAAAACGGTAGATCGGCGGGCGAT
>JACPPA010000055.1 GCA_016191285.1 Gammaproteobacteria bacterium | reverse complement strand
TCTTGTTCTCTGCTCCAATTCACTTGGCGTGGTTAAACGGTCCGGAACGCCGGAATCCAGAGGCCTTCGAGCACCACCCCACCGTCATTCCGGCGGATGCCGGAATCCAAGGACCTTCGAGCACCACCACCGTCATCCCGTGAACGAGACCGTGTAACAACTCGAACCGCCGTCACTCCGGAATTCGCGCAGCGAAACGCCGGGATCCAGTCAGAATGGGCGTTCGCGCCGTACGCCGATCCGTCTTTTTTACTGGATTCCGGCGTGCGCCGGCATGACGGCAGTTTGAATGCGGCCGCTGTCGCTGCCGTAAAAATGTGAACAAGAGACGGCCTCGCGGGAGAGACCTCCGCAGCGCTTTTCGCTGCCAGCTTGTGCCCCCGAACCCAATTTTCGCGGCTCTGCAAAATCAGGTTTTACGAGGGTTCCTGGATAGGGAGAACATTCCTTCGCTACGTTCACAACAACGGCACGCTATCCTGATTGGAGGGTTACTGTGGGAGTCGATTGAGCAGCTCCCATTACAAAAAATCAGGCGACTTCTAGTCCGGCGTAGGCCGCGACCAACCACTTAACGCCGCCACCCGCGAAGTTGACCTGCACGCGGGTATGCGCGCCGCGTCCTTCAAGATGCAGAACCACGCCTTCGCCGAAGGTCCGATGCAACACGCGTTGACCAAGCTTGAGACCATAACCGGACGACTCCGCCGGTAGCGCGAATGAATGCGACGGAATGTCACCGCCGAGTCGCACTTCTTCCAGCAACTCAGACGGAAATTCGCGCAGAAAACGCGAAGCTTGCGGATAGAAATCCGATCCGTGCAACCGCCGACACTCGGCATAGGACAGCACCAGCCGGTGCCTCGCACGCGTCACGCCGACATAGCAGAGTCGTCGCTCCTCTTCGAGTTGACTGGGATCGGAACTCGAGCGCTGGTGCGGGAAAAGTCCTTCTTCCAACCCCACCAAAAAGACATTTTGAAATTCGAGACCTTTGGCTGAGTGCAAGGTCATCAATTGCACGCAGTCGTCAAACTCGCCGCCTTGACCGGCGCCCGCCTCGAGCGCCGCGTGGCCCAGGAAGGCCGCGAGCAACGGCATCTCGACATCGTTCTCATCAGGTTCGAAATCGCGCGCCGCGGTCACCAATTCGCTTAAATTTTCGATGCGATCCAAGCCGCGATCGCCTTTCTCTTTTTGAAAATGAGCGACGAGCCCACTGCCTTCGATCACCGTTTCCAACACGCTGTCGAGACCAAGACCCGCGATACGCGCGGCTAGATCATCGATCAAGCGCATGAAGCCGGTGACCGCGGTCGCCGCCCGCGCCGCGAACTCCCGACTTGCAAGCAAACGCTCGGTCGCCGCCCACAGACTTAACCGTTCCAAGCGCGCGGTGTTACGGATCTCATCCAGCGTGCGATTGCCGACGCCACGCGTCGGCGTGTTAATCACGCGCTCGAACGCCGGATCATCACCGCGATGATTAGCGAGCCTTAGATAAGCAAGCGCGTCTTTGATTTCAGCGCGTTCGTAGAATTTAAACCCACCGTGCACGCGATACGGCACTTCCGCTTGGCGGAGCGCGTCTTCCAGCACGCGAGATTGCGCGCTCACGCGATACAGCATTGCGCATTCAGCAAAGCGATCACCAGCGGCGTGCAGCGTGCGGATCCGATCGACACAAAACCGCGCTTCATCGATGTCGTTATACGCGGCATAGAGCTTGATGGCCTCGCCACGGCTGCCGCTGGTCCATAATTCCTTGCCGAGTCGACCGGTATTGTTGGCGATTAGCGCGTTGGCGGCATCGAGGATCGTGCCGGTCGAGCGATAATTCTGCTCGAGCCGAATCAGCTCATGGCGCGGATAATCGCGGCGAAATCGCTGCATGTTCTCCACTTGCGCTCCGCGCCAGCTGTAGATCGACTGGTCATCGTCACCGACCACGAAAAAATTCGCCTGCTCACCCACAATCAGCCGCAACCACGCGTACTGCAACGCGTTGGTGTCTTGAAATTCGTCCACCAGCACCTGGAAAAAGCGCTCGCGATAATGGCGGAGCAAGCCCGCGTTATCGCGCCACAGCTCATAACTGCGCAACAGCAATTCACCGAAATCGACCAGGCCGGCGCGCTGACTCGCTTCCTCGTAAGCGCGGTAGATGTCGATCATCGTCTTAAGACCCAGGTCGCCTTCGTCGCGCAACGCCGCCGGTCGTTTGCCTTCATCCTTGCGCGCATTGATGAACCACTGCGCTTCCTTCGCCGGCCAATGCGCTTCGTCGAGGTTCAACCCGCGAATCGCGCGCCGCACGGCTTTTTGCTGATCTTCGTTATCCATGATCTGAAATTGTTCAGGCAGGCCGGCTTCGCGCCAGTGCGAGCGGAGCAGGCGGTGGCAAAGGCCATGGAAGGTTCCCACCCACATGCCGCCGAGCGGCCGGCCCAGCAGATCTTCGATGCGCCCGCGCATTTCGGCGGCGGCTTTATTCGTGAAGGTGACTGCCAATACGCCACTTGGCGCCGCCAATCCTTGCTCGAGACACCAGGCAATTCGATGGACCAAGACGCGAGTTTTGCCGCTGCCGGCGCCAGCCAGGACTAAGCTCTGCGGGGTCGCGGTCGTCACCGCCGTTTGTTGCGCTCGATTGAGGCGATCGAGAATTCGGTTAGCTTGCATGCGTGAATTCTAACGAGCGGCCACGCCTACGCCCAGCGCGGAACGCTGCGGCGCGCCGCGGTTGATCCGCTACAATGTCGTTCTACTCCTAATGCCGAGCAGCGATCCGTGAGCAAAGATTTATTCGCCGATGACTACGCGGTTGAAGTGGCCAGTCAAGCGATCGCGTTGGCGCGGGGCCGCGGACTCGCCGCCGCGGTCGCCGTCAATGCGGGCGAGGGTTTGAGTTTGGCCGTGCGTGACGGCGAAATCGAAACACTCGAGCACCATCGCGATAAGGTCTTGAGCATCACGGTCTATGACGGACAGCGCAAAGGCAGCGCGACGACCACTGATTTCAGCGCGGAATCGCTCGGACAAACCGTCGACGCCGCGGCACGGATCGCGCAATTTGCCGAGGCTGATCCGTTTGCTGGATTGGTCGCACCGGAATTTCTTGCCCAGCACATCCCAGACTTGGACCTCGATCATCCGTGGGCAATCGCCGTCGAAGACGCGACGGCCTTGGCGCTGACGGCGGCCGCCGCCGCGCAAGACGCGCATGCCGAGGTGAACCAAGTCGACGAAGCCGGAGTCAGTCATTACCGCGGGTTGCATGCTTACGCGGATTCGCAAGGCTTTGCCGCGGCATATACCGCGACCCGCCACGGCATCAGCTGCACGGTGGTCGGTGCGCGCGACGGCAAGATGCAGCGTGGTTACTGGTATAGCACCGCGCGCCACGCTGGCGATCTGGAGGCGCCGGAAGCTATCGGGCGGATCGCGACCGAGCGCGCGATCGCGAAACTTGGCGCGCGCAAGATCACGACGCGCAAGGCGCCCGTTTTGTTCGAGGCGCGTATCGCCACCAGTCTCATCGGTCATCTGATTTCAGCGGTGTCGGGCGGCAATCTCTATCGAGAGGCGAGCTTTTTACGCAACGCGGCCGGCACGCAAACGTTCCCCCCATCGGTCACCATCCGCGAAGCACCGCATGTGCCACGGGGATTTGGCAGTGCGCCGTTTGATGCAGAAGGGGTCACGACGCGTGAGCGCGCGCTCATCGATGCCGGCGTATTGACCGGTTATGTGCTCGATAGCTATAGCGCGCGACGCTTACAACTCACGCCGACCGGTAACGCGGGCGGTCCGCATAATCTACTGGTCAGCGATCAAGGCGCCGATTTCCAGGCGATGCTGAAAACGCTGGACACCGGGCTGCTGGTCACCGACTTGATGGGCTTCGGGGTCAATCTGCTGACCGGCGATTACTCGCGCGGCGCCAGCGGTTTCTGGGTTGAGCACGGGGAAATCGCGTTCCCGGTGGAAGAGATCACCATCGCCGGTAATCTGCGCCAGATGTTTCTCGGCATCGCCGCCATCGGCAACGATCACGAGCTGCGTGGTAGTACTCGCACGGGATCAATACTCCTCGCGGAAATGACGATTGCGGGTGACTAATAGTGGGAGCCGCTAAAGCAGCGGCGAATACCGCGGAATTTTCCTATTCGTGGTGCTGTTGTGGGAGCGGCTTTAGCCGCGAATGGGCTTTGAATAAGATTCGCCGCTAAAGCGGCTCCCACGAGAGACAGCCGTTTACATCTTAGGGTCATCCGGACTTAGTGTGGGTAAAACTTGATCATTTATCGCTCAAAGCTTAGGCAGCATGCAGGTAAGGATCTTCAATCGAAGGTACTCTTCGTCACGCAGTCCGTAAGCGCGACGCTGCAACACTCGGATTTTGTT
>JACPPA010000060.1 GCA_016191285.1 Gammaproteobacteria bacterium | reverse complement strand
CCAACATCTCACGACACGAGCTGACGACAGCCATGCAGCACCTCTACGAGTGTCCTTGCGGAAGGCGACTTTCATCGCTGGTCACTCGCAGTTCAAGCCTGGGTAAGGTTCTTCGCGTTGCGTCGAATTGAACCACATGCTCCACCGCTTGTGCGGGCCCCCGTCAATTCCTTTGAGTTTCAGCCTTGCGACCGTACTCCCCAGGCGGAATGCTTAATGCGTTAGCTTCGGCACGGCAGGGATCGATACCCGCCACACCAAGCATTCATCGTTTAGGGCCAGGACTACCGGGGTATCTAATCCCGTTTGCTCCCCTGGCTTTCGCTCCTCAGTGTCAGTGTTGGTCCAGGATGCCGCCTTCGCCACCGGTGTTCCTCCAGATATCTACGCATTTCACCGCTACACCTGGAATTCCGCATCCCTCTCCCGATCTCAAGCCATCCAGTATCAGACGCAGTTCCCCGGTTAAGCCGAGGGATTTCACGTCTGACTTAGTTGGCCGCCTACGAGCCCTTTACGCCCAGTAATTCCGAACAACGCTTGCCCCCCCCGTATTACCGCGGCTGCTGGCACGGAGTTAGCCGGGGCTTCTTCTCTCGGTACCGTCACCCCTCGGGATTGTTCACCCCAAGGGAATTCGTCTCGATCGAAAGGAGTTTACGACCCGAAGATCTTCATCCTCCACGCGGCGTTGCGTCGTCAGGCTTGCGCCCATTGCGAACAATTCCCCACTGCTGCCTCCCGTAGGAGTCTGGGCCGTGTCTCAGTCCCAGTGTGGCTGGTCGTCCTCTCAGACCAGCTACCGATCGTCGCCTTGGTAGGCTTTTACCCCACCAACAAGCTAATCGGACGCGGGCTCATCCAATAGCGCGAGGCCTTACGGTCCCCCGCTTTCCCCCGTAGGGAGTATGCGGTATTAGCCCGGGTTTCCCCGGGTTATCCCCCACTATTGGGCAGATTCCCACGCGTTACGCACCCGTCCGCCACTCGTCAGCATCCCGAAGGACCTGCTACCGTTCGACTTGCATGTGTTAGGCATGCCGCCAGCGTTCAATCTGAGTCAGGATCAAACTCTTGAGTTTAAACCTTAAGATGGATAAATTACCCATCAATTCGGCTAGGCACCTTGATTGCTCAAGTTGCCATTTTTGATACATAATGCATCAACAATTGACGCAAGCGCCCACATAAGCTGCTTGATTCCAAACTTTTAAAGAGCTTCCCTTGCGGGATGGGAGAGCTTTTCTCTCCCGTTTGAAGTGGCTATCTGCGCCGCTTCAAGGTTGGCCATTCTAGCAGATGCGTCGTACTTGTCAACCCTTTTTTTCATCATCCCCTGCCGTTTCGGTGGGGCCTTGCTTCAGGCGATTCGTACTCAGCAGTGCTGAGGCGGCGAATTATAGGGCAACCAAAATGCCCGTCAAGACATTTTTGAATTTCTTGTGAAAATTCATGCAACCCTCTGTTTGTGCAACTTCAAGTGGCCTCGCCAGCGTCGGCCTTGAACGTGAGCCGCGCGTAGCGTCGTTTCCCCACCTGAATCACCCGGGTTCCAATCTCCTGCAATCGGCATCCTGGATCCGCAATCTTGACCCCATCCAGTCTGACGCCGCCCTCCCGAATAAGGCGCATGGCTTCCGAGGTACTACTCGCCAGCGATGCCATCTTCATGGCTGCAGGCAACCAGACCCCCCCTGATTCGAGCACAAAGCTGAACTCGGGCATGTCTTCCGGAATCAAGCCCTGCTGGAACTGCCTGACGAAGGACTCCAACGCTTTTTGCGCAGCCAAGGCGCCATGGAATCGACCGACAAGCTCAAGCGCCAGATCGATCTTCACATCTCGCGGATTGGCTCCGCTCGCCACCGCAGCGCGGCGACGGCTGATCTCGCCAGTCGAGCAGGCGCTGAGCAAATCGTAGTAACGCCACATCAATTCGTCGGAAATCGACATCAACTTACCGAACATCTCTTCTGGCGCATCTTGAATACCAATGGTGTTACCCAAGGACTTGGACATCTTCTGCACGCCATCCAGCCCCTCCAGCAGTGGCAAGGTCAAAACCACCTGGGGCCGTTGACCATAGGCCTGCTGCATCTGTCGACCCATAAGCAGGTTAAAGGTCTGATCCGTCCCCCCCAGCTCCACATCCGCCCGCAAGGCCACCGAGTCATAGCCCT
>JACPPA010000058.1 GCA_016191285.1 Gammaproteobacteria bacterium | reverse complement strand
CGCTGGCGAAGTGGAGGATGCCATACATGATGTTCGGCGAATCCGGGGCCGTCAGCGTTTCATCGTGCAGCACGGAAAATTCGCCATCGGACGCCAGCGTCTTGACGATGTGCAGGGTGACCGTCGCGGTGGATTCGGAAATGCCGTCGTCCACGGTATAGGTAAAAGTCTGGTCCCCGATGTAGCCGGTGGTGGGCGTGAAGTTGAATGCCCCGGTGGAGTAAACGTAGAGCGTGCCATGATCGAGGGTGACACTCGTGCCCACGTTGCCGGTGGAGCCGTTGATTTTGGTGACGGTGAGCGCGTCGCCGTCCACATCCTCAGCGTTAGCGAGTAGGCCACTTCCGGTGGAAACGGAAAGGTATTGGTTTTTGAGCGTGGAATATTCGGCGTCGAGGGCAATGGTATTGATAAGGTGGATGGTGACGGTGATGACCTCGCTTGCCACGCCATCGCCGACGCGCACCGTGAAGGTGTCGTCGCCAATGTAGCTGGCCGGCGCGGTGTATTCAAAGCTGCCGTCCGCGTTGACGGTGACGCTGCCGCCCTCCGTGGTTGCGGTGGGCGTGGCGACTGCCTCGTCATCGTCGTTGACTTCGGTGATGGCGAGGTTTGCGTCGTCGAAATTGAATGCGAAATCCAGGAGGCCCTTGGCGTAATCATCAATCTCTACCGACAACGTCGTGTCGTGTGCGGCTGAGTAAGAAACGTCGTCGACGTTCGGGCTTGTGTTGGGAACGTCGACGAGCAGCGTGGTGTCTTTCGATGTTGTTCCGTCACTTACCGAATATTCGACGCTGTCTTGGCCCACGAAATAGTCAGGGGATGTGTATTCAAAGGCGCCGTCCGAATATACGGTTATCGTGCCGCCCATTTCCGTGGCGACGGGACTGCCCACGTCATTCGCATTGCCGCTAATGGCGCTTACGTAGATCGGGGCCGAAAAGTCTGGATCGTCCTGGAAAATAGCGAGAAGGCCTGGCTCGCCACCGCCGATATTGACTGCCGCCGCACCGAAATTGCCTACGTATGCGGACATCACGGCTCTTCGAAGGGCTGGCAGTACGTTCCCGTTCGAAAAACGAGCGCTGCTCAGGCCCTTTGTGTTCTGGTTACCCCAGCGCCCACCCAGAGTGAACACTCGGAAGTTGTCATTTACGAAACGCGGCGCGATGAAATAATCAGCCGTCCAATCGTCGGCTGGCACAAAACCCGGATTACGCCTGAGAACGATGGAACTGGGATTTCCGACGTTGGAGAAAAGGACGCCGTTGGTAACTTCGCCGGGCGGATTTTCGACCACGAGTTGGGCAATGTTTCCGTTTGCGTCGATGTCAAAAACCACGCTGGCGTTGGAATGCAAATACAAAGAACCGCGAATGGTCAAGGTTCCCGGCTGATTTAGCACGCCGGGATGAATGACGCCCGCCTGCCCAGCCAAATTTCCAGCGAATCTCCCGGCGACCGGGTCCGCTGTGGACACCGACCCCACGATCATTCCCACGCCTGCTAGCCATCCGCCGTTCAAGAAAAACCCCGTGGTGGGGCCGTCCAGACTCAAGAGGCCCGAATTGCTCAGCACGGTCCTCGCATTGGCCCCACGTTGCCTGATGCCGTCCCCGGTCATTGACAATTTCGACCCGGTGATGAACAAGGAACCGTCGTTTTCAAAGTCTATCTCGACGCGTGCCACGTCACCCGGTCCAGACGTAATGTTGACATCGCCACGGTTTGAGATCATCGATTCGGCGGGATCATCAGGCAATAGCCGGCCAATTTTCCCGGCGCCCATGATGTTGAACGTGGCCGCTTGAAAATTTGTGATTTCGGTTGTATTCATCACCCAAATCGTGTTTCCGGTAGACCAATTCACCGTGCCGCGATTCCAAAACTTCACGCCATCCCAGGTTGAGTTTCCGTTTCCAATGGTTACGACATTTTGATTTTCGTTGACGATCTTGATATCCTGCAATTTTTGGCACGAACTGATCACCAAGGGGCTACCATCGAACGTCATTGTCGGCAACGGCAAAGCCAGCCCCCAAATATCGGCGTTGTCGAACTTGGATTCAACATCAGGACGAACGTTGTTTTGCGCGTCAATGTCGACTCCCCAAAAATCAACATTGAGATCCATCCGAATTTGATTGCCGTAGGTCGCAAGGATCACAATTGCCGCAAAGGAGTCATTCGCGTTCTCATCAAAAACACAATCTTCCTGGCCGTTGCCATCGAAAAGGAGGGTGTCAAACGTGCCAGGGGCCACCGCGTAACGCTGCCCTCCAGCGTCAACCCAGTTGGCGGCCGTTGACACGTTGAGGTTGGCAGGTTGAGGCGGCGGCCGCCAAAAATAATTTGAGGGAGTGATACGATTCTCTAGCGAGTCAATATGCGGCTGGTATCTCGTCCCAGGACGCATTTGACGCAAAGGCGAGAGGCTAACAACGAGAGTCCGAAAGATCGAGTTCAAAAAAAGTCCAACCAAAAGAGAGCCTCATGCTATTAGCTCCTTAAAGATCGTCCGATCTTTGTGAGAAACTATTTTTTTTGAATAGCTTTGATGGCCCTTTGCGCGGCAGAACGGTTTCGCCGATCGGTTTCAGCAATTAGTCTGATCGCTGGTAGCGCCTTTTTTGCGGCCGGGCCAATTTTTGCAAATGCACCCAACACGAAGTTGCGGGTCGCATGCGCGCGGCCCGGGTCTTTAATCATGCTCACGTCCAGCGCGGCAATCAAGGCAGGCACCGCGTCTTTGGCGTGTGCGCCAAGGTGTTTCACGCCAACGGCCGCCCCTATTCGAAAATCAATTTTTTTTTCATCCGTCAGGGCATCAATCAGAAGCGGAATCACCTTCTCCGGACGTGCCCCAATCTTCCCTAACACCGCCAAAACCGTTCCTTTGACGCTTGCACTTTGTTTGTCGCCCTGCTCGTACAACCTCAACAAGTCGGGAACGATTTTATCGCAAGCCGGGCAAGTAACCTCACCGAGCGATATGAGCGCCAATTCTTTCATTTCATCGTCCGCAGTGTCTTCCACGATTTTCAATAGGTGCGGTGCCGCGTCCTTGCCAAGCGGCCCGATGACCCGAAACCTGGCACAGGCGGTCCGGCGGACGAGCGCGTCCTTGTCATGCCGCATCGCCTTGATCAGGGCCGGAATACCTTCTTTCGCGTAGGACGGACTGGACCCGTCCCAGAAAATATTCCCAAGTGCCACGGCCGCCTCCCGGCGGACTTCGGGGTTCTTGTCTTTTTGGAGCACCTCAATGAGGAGGGGCGCGGCCGAGTGGGCCGACGGCCCGACTTGCACGAGCCCTTTGGCCGCCCAGAAACGAATTTCGCCGTCCTGGTCTCGAAGGCCGGTTTCCAACGACCTTACAAGATGGGACATTTCCCCGCTCAGGGCGTAGAAGCCGGAAATCGCTCGGCGCCGCGCCTCACGGTCTTGCAATTTGTGAATGTCCTTCCGCCATTGGTTGGTCAACGCCACCAACGGCTTTCCCGGCCCGTCCGCTTGCTGTTGGCCCGTGACGAACCAAGCCGGCAGACCTACTGCTGCGAACAACGCCAACGCCAGCAATCGCGGTTTTAGCATGGCATTCCATTTTTGGCCGGGCTTGAATTGACGAGTCATATCCTACCCTCCATTTTTTTTTGTCAAGAGAAAAATCGAGATATTTTCCATTTCATCGAACTTGATTCGCCATTGAGTCTATCACAAAGCCATCAGGCCGAGAATGGAAAAGCCCCCGGGTTTGAAGCGGCCGACGGAGCAGAAAGGAAATTGG
>JACPPA010000019.1 GCA_016191285.1 Gammaproteobacteria bacterium | reverse complement strand
ACTCGCGCGAAGCGTGCCGTTGTTGGTAAAGGCGCTGGGATTGATGAGCAAGGTCTGACCGGCGACGGTAGCCTCGATGAGACCGTTGTTGGTGAGACTCGGCGTGCCGCCCACACAGCAATTGCTGAGGGTGCCAAAGCCTTGCACGGCCACGTTGTTCCCAATCGTGGTGGTGCCACCGGCCGCCTGAAAGAGGATGCCGCCGGCGATCTGCAACGTCGCCGCCCCCAGCGTGTCCACCCTACTCACGGGCGTGATGAAGCGGAGCTGGTTCGCTTGGAGGTTGAAGGTGATCCCGTCGGCCAAGGTCAGGCTGTTGGCCACCTGCAATAAGCCATTCGCGGCCAGGCTGTTACCCAGCGTGATGCTGTCGAGCACCCCAAAGTTGGTGCCGAGCGCGAGCCCTCCCGTGTCGTTCAGACGACCGCTCTTGATGGTGCCGGTCAGGCCCGACAACCCCAGCGCACCGAAGGTGCCGTTGGTGCCCATATCGGCCACGCCAGTGTTCAGATCGAGGGTGCCAATGACATTGATCGCGCCCGCACTGTTGCTGCCTAAGTTCAGAATACCCGCGGCGCCGTTGGCGACTAGCGCGCCCGTATTACTCCACGCGCCCGGTTGAATAGTTAGGGTGCCGCCACTCGCGCGAAGCGTGCCGTTGTTGGTAAAGGCGCTGGGATTGATGAGCCAGGTCTGACCGGCGACGGTAGCCTCGATGAGACCGTTGTTGGTGAGACTCGGCGTGCCGCCCACACAGCAATTGCTGAGGGTGCCAAAGCCTTGCACGGCCACGTTGTTTCCAATCGTGGTGGTGCCGCCGGCCGCCTGAAAGAGGATGCCGCCGGCGATCTGCAACGTCGCCGCCCCCAGCGTGTCCACCCTACTCACGGGCGTGATGAAGCGGAGCTGGTTCGCTTGGAGGTTGAAGGTGATCCCATCGGCCAAGGTCAGGCTGTTGGCCACCTGCAATAAGCCATTCGCGGCCAGGCTGTTACCCAGCGTGATGCTGTCGAGCACCCCAAAGTTGGGCGTGAACGAACCACCTGATGTCACCAGTCTGCCGTTCTTGACGGTTCCAGTCAGCGCAAGGCCACCCCCGCTAACACTCAGCGTGCCGTTTTGAAGGTCGATGCTTCCCGCAATCGTCGAACTGCCCGCAATATTGCTGGTGAGATTAAGGCTCAGCACGTTACCAGCGATTGCGCCAATGTTCGCGCCGCTACGGATATCAATGCTGCCGTCTGCCAACAGCGATAGGCTTCGCGTTCCGCCAGTGCTGTTCAAGATTGAAACCGCGCCACCGATGTCGCCGCTGCCGTTAACGACGATATTGCCGCTACCGCCGTTACCGCCATTGGTCTGAATCGTGACATCCGTGCCGCTATTCAATGCCGCGTTGATTTGCGTATCGCCAATGCTTGAGGTGGTGGCAGGGTTAAACAAGCCGGCGATGAGCGCATTTGCCGATCCGTGAATCAACGTGATATCAGAAGGGTCCAGTAACCACGTACCGGCGGTACCCTGAGAGGCCGCCGCGTCGATCCGGGCACCCCCAATATCGAGCGCTTGTTTACCCGAAGTTTCGACCGTGCCGCCGTTACCTGATTGCGCGCCGCCTTTCGCATTAATGCTGCCATGAAATCCTGTGCTCTCGTCCGCCCACACCACCACTTTGCCGCCGTTACCGGCTGCGCCGGCGTTGGCCTTGATCGACGCCCCGGCGGTGACGGTCGTACGTTCGGCGTTTTGAATCGCAGGATTCTTGCCCTGCCAATCGCCGCCGACCAGTACTTCGCCGCCGCCATGAGCACCGGACGCATCGATCTCGGCGTGGCCGGTTAAACCCACTCGTACACCCAAAATTTTAATATCGCCGCCCGTACCCTCCGCTGCGCCTGTGCCGGTGCCGCGTGCGGCGACCGTGCCATCGACGAGGGTGGTACCGTTCGTACTTTGGATTCTGATGTCCCCACCCGTCGGGCCATCGGCGGCAACGCGCGCGTCGCGATCGACCGTAACCTCCGCCTGCGCCGACAATACGATTCGTCCTTGCGCATCGCGCCCGAGCGAGTTCGCCACGATCTCGCCGCTGTTTTTAATCTGGCCCGCGAAGACCCCGATCGCCCCTTGTTCCGCGATGAGTTTGCCGAGATTAAGGACGCGGTCGGTCGGTGCCTGAACTTCGAGCGTCACGTCGTTAAGAGCTAGGCTCGCAAGCTTGACCCGCTCGCCGGCGGCTAAGATTAGCTGGCCATCGTGCACGTCGAGAACACCGGCGTTTTCGATCTGCGGTGCAATTAGCACGATCTCGCCCTTCGGGCCGGCTTTTAAATAGCCTGAATTCTTGATTGCGCCGCTGCGTGTGTCGCCTTCAAACGCGAGCTTGCCAGCGCGAAAGCTGGCGTCCGTGATGTTGAGCGTGGAAGCAATGAGACCGGCGGTATCGACGCGAGCGTCGGCGCCGAACACGATCCCATTCGGATTGATGAGGAACACGCGGCCGTTCGAGACGAGTTGCCCGAGGATCGCAGATGGGTCTTGGCCTGTGACGCGATTAAGCACCGCACTGGTGGTGGACTGCTGAATAAAGCGGGTCGTTTCAGGCGGCGCGATGGAAAACTGCTGCCAATTCAGAATGGCGCCCGGTGAGTTCGTGATATTGAGCGTGGCGGCGTCCGGCGTCGCAAAGCTCGCTTGTCCATTCGCGATCTCCGCGCCCGCCGGGTTTGCCTCGGCGCTGCTTCCGCTCGCTAGGCCGACGATGAGAGCGACCGCGAGCGATTGGGCGTTGAGTTGCATACTCATTGCTCCCGCTTATTAATTTCTGCGGGATCCAGCTTGGTCAGGACCGCCGTAGTGGGAACGCAAATCTACTCCGAAACAGGGTGTCTCGCTGCAGCCTATTACCAGCACTTCGCGGTTTTTTACGATTGGCGTTCGCCGCTGGTACGGGTATGGCGCCCGGCCGCCATAAATTTACTTGGCTAGTAGCGGAGCAGGATGCTGAAATCTATTTTGTGACCGCCCGCGTCGGGGGTCGCCGCGCCATCCAAGTCGTGCGCGTAGTTCACCGCGACGGCAAAGTGCTGGCGCCATTGCCACCGCGCCCCTAAACCCATGCTGATGATGACTTCGTTCCGAAATTCGTTCGGCTGAGCTTGTTCGCGGTCAACATGGCCCGCATCAAGAAAACCGAGCAAACGGGTTTGGAAGGGCAGCGTCGGCGTCCACACCTCTAAGCTCATCCGCTGACCGTTATCTCCCGTCACGCCGCGTTCTTCAAATCCTCGCACCGAATTCGCGCCGCCAACCCCAAATTGCTCACCTGGGATGAGCGGTTCGCCGGCTTGTTGCCCTTCGAATATACCGCGCGTTTGCCACCCTCGCGGCAGGGCTATCGTGATTTGAGCACCATAGCGAAATAGATCCCAATTAGGCTTTGCACCGGCCCGTGCCGCGCGGTAATGCGCGCCATCGTTATTGCCGCCGCCCCCCGTGTTGTGCACGTAGCTTGCGTTGATATTTGTGGTGAACTTTTCGCCCCGATATTCCCCTTCGTAGCGAATGCTAACCGGTCGACTTCTGACATCGGCGCCTATAGGCTGACCGAGAAACGACACATTATTCGTGAACCCCCGATCATCGATCCCAATACCGACTTGGTGCTGATAAGTACTTATCGAATACAAATACTGGCTGTACGCGAAACCAAAGAAATCGCCGGCGCCACTCACATCGAAGACATCTTGGATCCGGCCGCTGTTCACATCGGAGTGGGCGTAATAGCCGGTCACTACGCCGCCAACCGCGTACCATGGTATTCGGTAATTCATGGCGAATTGCTTCACGTCCGAAGCCGCTTCCGGCGCGGTGGTGTAGATCGCCGTGAGCGCATGGTCGCGGTCGAAAAGATTGTTATGTTGAAACCCGATCGAGAGCCGGGTCCGAGCGAGATCTCGGCTGCCGACGTTCGTGAGATTGGTGAAAACCGACCATGGCCGCTCGTCATGGACTTGTAGATCGGCATCAATGGTGTCGGGCTTGGCGCTTTCTTTCAAATTTAGCGCAATGTGACGGGTGGCTTGGTCGTTCGCGAGTGCCAGAGCGCGTTCGACGTGCTTTATCCGCGGCGTTGAACCCGGGACCAAATCCGGCACCGCGCGACGCACATTGTCTTCGCTCACGAAGGTGTTGCCGCTAACAGTGACGGCGCCGAGCTTAAGCGGCGTTACGGTGAGTTTGACGGTCTCGTTCGTAATCGTTTGAGGTGGGAGGGAGACCTTGTAGAACACGAAACCCCGCAGACGCAGGCCTTGCTCCATGGCCTTCGCCGCCGCGCTGAGTTCATCGAGTCCATGTTTCAAGCCCACGTGCGACGCTAAGAGTGCGTTCGTCGCTGCCTCGCCCAAGGGGTTTTCGCCCTCGACGACATAGTGATTTACAGCAAAGCCCGTTGGATCAGCGACCTCCGCGTGAGTACTAAATACCGGTAGACCGCTTAACGCCGCCAATCCGAACCGGAAGGTCGAACGGGAATTCCAACGAACGTTGGATCGAACGGCGCGAGTCACGGCTGGCGACGGTCCAGGATTGGAACAGAATTCGAAGCGAAAGCTCTGGCCACGTAGCTGCTTACGGCGAAAAATTGGATTGGACTTTAACTACTCCATCGGACCTTCGCAATGCGGTTGAACCACCTAGCTACTTCGCGCGGCTAGCGCTTCATCGAATCGAAAAAGTCCGAATTGTTCTTGGTGGCCTTCAAGCGCTCTAACAGAAATTCCATCGCGGCGACTTCTTCCATCGGATGTAGAAGCTTGCGCAAGATCCACATTTTCTGCAGTTCGTCGGGGTGGGTTAACAATTCTTCGCGGCGGGTGCCGGAACGATTGATGTTCACGGCGGGGAAGATCCGTTTCTCGTAGATCTTGCGGTCAAGATGGATTTCCATATTGCCGGTGCCTTTGAATTCTTCGTAGATCACATCATCCATGCGCGATCCGGTATCGATGAGCGCGGTCGCGATGATGGTCAGGCTTCCGCCTTCTTCGATATTACGTGCGGCGCCAAAAAAACGTTTCGGACGTTGCAGCGCATTGGCATCGACGCCGCCGGTTAATACCTTACCGGAGGCCGGTACGACGGTGTTGTAGGCGCGTGCCAGACGCGTGATCGAATCGAGCAGAATGACCACATCGCGCTTATGTTCGACCAGACGTTTGGCTTTATCGATCACCATTTCCGCGACCTGGACGTGGCGGCTGGCCGGTTCGTCGAAGGTGCTCGAGATCACTTCGCCGCGGACCGAGCGCTGCATTTCGGTGACTTCTTCGGGGCGCTCGTCGATTAATAGGACAATCAGATAGCACTCTGGATGATTCAACGCGACCGAGTGCGCGATGCTCTGGAGCATCATGGTCTTGCCCGCTTTCGGCGGCGAAATGATTAATCCGCGCTGGCCTTTTCCGATCGGCGCGACCAGATCGATCACTCGCGGCGTGAGATCTTCGGTGCTGCCGTTACCGAGTTCTAGATTTAGGCGTTTTTGCGGGAAGAGCGGGGTGAGGTTTTCGAACAGTACTTTGTTTTTTGCGTTTTCCGGCGGTTCGAAATTGATCTCGCTAACCTTCAGCAATGCGAAGTAGCGCTCGCCGTCTTTCGGCGGCCTGATCTTTCCGGAAATAGTATCGCCAGTACGTAAATTGAAGCGTCGGATCTGGCTTGGCGAAACGTAGATATCGTCGGGTCCGGCGAGGTAGGAACAATCGCCGGAGCGGAGGAAGCCGAAGCCGTCTTGAAGAATTTCGAGCACTCCGTCGCCGGAGATGTCTTCGCCTTTCTTCGCATGCGCTTTCAAGATGCCGAAGATGACATCTTGCTTGCGGGATCGTGCGACCCCTTCCAAGCCCATTTCGTCGGCTATGGCGATTAGTTCGGAAGCTGGTTTCTGTTTTAATTCGGTGAGGTTCATCGTCGCTAAAGGGTGTTATTGAATGGACCACGCGCAGGACTGCGGCGGTACGAACGAGACTATCGGGGTAACGGGAAAGAGCCTAGGACGGCTTCTTCGGATGCTTATGATTGGAACATAGCACGCGATCTGGTCGCCGTCCAGACGCCAGAGAATGGCGTCCGGCCTTGCGAAAACTTTAGATGTTGCTATCGATGAATGCGGTCAGTTGGGATTTGGTCAGGGCGCCAACGTGGGTAGCGACCACATTTCCGTCCTTGAAGAGCATCAGCGTTGGGACGCCCCGAATGCCATATTTCATCGAGGTAGTGTGATTGTCATCCACATCAAGCTTCGCCACTTTCAATCGTTCGTGATATTCGCCCGAGACCTCGTCTAGAATGGGCGCGATCATTCGGCATGGTCCACACCACTCGGCCCAGTAGTCGACCAAGACGGGCTTGTCGGATTTTAATACGTCGGTCTCAAACGAATTATCGGTAACAAAGACAATGTTTTGGCTGCTCATGAAGTGGGAATGCCCAACGAATTGAAGTGGCGGGATTGTCGACCGATCCCAACCGAAAATGCAAGCTCGGTCTATATTGCACAAGATGATGATTGCGACGCCATCGATGACGCACCAGCGAGTTCCGCGGCCACGCACGCGGCTAACCTTCAGGGCCTTGTTAGTCAGCGTCCTCGTACTGGCTGGCTGTGGCCAAAAGGGCGCTCTTTATCTGCCTGACCGCGACCCAAACGCTCAGTCCACATCCAAGTAATCCGCTGTTGAGTTTCCGTCGCACATGAGCTTCAACCACGTTGACGGGCGCCTATTGATCGAAGCGGTGCCCGCGAGCGCAATCGCGGATCGCTTTGGGACACCTTGCTATGTCTATTCGCGCGCGCGGTTGGAGGCGAACTGGCGGACCTATGATCGGGCGTTTGGAGCGCGTCGCCACCGTATTCACTATGCGGTCAAGGCGAACGGTAATCTGGCGCTGTTGAATCTCCTGCATCGCTTAGGCTCAGGTTTCGATATCGTCTCGGGCGGTGAACTCGCGCGCGCGATCGCGGCGGGCGCCAGTGGAGCGGAACTCGTTTTCTCCGGAGTTGGCAAAAGCCAAGCGGAATTGACGCAAGCGCTCGCCGCTGGTGTCGGATGCATTAACGTTGAGTCGGTTCCCGAATTGGAGCGGCTCAATGCCATCGCGCAAAATCGCGGGCAAATCGCGCCGATCGCGTTGCGCGTAAATCCCGATGTCGATCCCAAAACGCATCCGTATATTTCCACTGGGCTCGAACAAAATAAATTTGGGATCCCGATTCGAGAGGCGTTGGCGCTTTATCAACGGGCGGCGCGTTTAAGCAACATCGCCGTTCGCGGCGTGGCTTGTCACATCGGTTCGCAACTCACGACCCTGGCGCCGATCGCGGATGCCGTTAGCCGAGTGGTCGATTTAGCGCTGGAACTGGAACGCCATGGCATTGCGTTAAGCCATATCGATGTCGGCGGCGGGCTCGGCATTGTGTATCAGGACGAGACGCCGCCGTCAGTCGCCGAGTATGTCCGGACCCTCTCGGATATCCCCGAACGATTCGACATTCATCTCGAGCCCGGCCGCTCCATTGTCGGCGATGTCGGTGTGTTGTTGACCTCGGTCGAATATGTGAAACAAACGCCAGCGAAACATTTTGCGATCTGCGACGCGGCGATGACCGAACTCATCCGGCCCGCGCTGTATCAGGCGTGGCATGACGTGGTCTTAATCGAACCGGCGCTGCCGAGCGCGCTCGCCGCTACTTACGATCTTGTCGGGCCAGTGTGCGAGACCGCTGACTTTTTGGCGTACGGACGCGCGTTAGCGCTGTCACCGGGGACCCGTTTGGCGCTGATGAACGCCGGGGCCTACGGGTTTTCGATGGCGTCCAATTACAACGCGCGCCCCCGTCCCCCGGAAATTTTGGTCGACGGCGCCAACGTGATTGAAATCCGTCGCCGCGAAACACTGGTCGAACTGATGACCGGAGAAGCGATGGCGCCCTAATCCGAACCGGCGCCGAGTAAAGCGATTTCCAGTAACCCGCCAATGAGACAAAATAGTGCGGATTAAATAATGAACGCACTTATTCGGAGCGATTAACTCTTCGAACGGAATTCTCCGTGGTGCTTTCAAGGAGATAGTGCTGGCATGCATCGTGCTGACTTCGCAATGAGACCGGCGTTCGGCGCCGCCCGCGTCAAGAGCGGGATGCGCCGGCCCTGGGCCCCATGTCGCACTCGTACCGAAAGCCCGTATGCCCCGGGTATTGGTCACCTACGCTCAATAATCATAGCCATGACTTGGAGGAGAGACAGATGTCAGTTGATAGCGTGTTGAAAACAATAAAAGACGAGGAAGTGCGGTTCGTCGATCTGCGGTTTACCGATACCCGCGGCAAAGACCAACACGTGACCTTTCCCTCGACTCAAATCGACGCCGATGTGTTCGAAGACGGCAAGATGTTCGATGGTTCATCCATCGCGGGTTGGAAGGGCATTCACGAATCCGACATGATCCTAATGCCGGATGCGTCGACGGCGGTGATGGATCCCTTCTTCGAAGAAAAGACGATGATTATCCGGTGCGACATCATCGAACCGGCAACCGGTCAAGGCTACGAGCGCGATCCCCGATCGCTCGCCAAGCGTGCCGAGGCCTATTTGAAGTCGACTGGCATTGGCGACACCGCGTTTTTCGGCCCGGAGCCCGAGTTTTTCGTCTTTGACGATGTGCGCTGGAGCCAGGATATGCGCGGCGGTTTTTACGAAATCGACTCCGACGAAGGGTTCTGGAGTTCAGGTAAGAAAATGGAGGGTGGCAACTCCGGCCATCGGCCAGGGATTAAGGGCGGCTACTTTCCGGTTCCGCCGGTCGATTCGTTACAAGATCTCCGTTCCGAAATGTGCGTGGTTCTGGAACGCATGGGGATACCCGTCGAAGTACATCACCACGAAGTCGCGACCGCCGGGCAATGCGAAATCGGTACACGCTTCGATTCACTGGTGAAACGCGCGGATTCGTTGCAAATTCTGAAGTACGTGGTGCATAACGTCGCGCACAGTTTCGGCAAGACCGTGACCTTCATGCCGAAACCGCTGCTCGGCGACAACGGTAATGGCATGCATTGCCATCAATCGATCTCCAAAGCCGGCACCAATTTATTTCCTGGCGACCGCTACGGTGGAATGTCGGAATTGGCGCTGCATTACATCGGTGGCATTATCAAACACGCGCGGGCAATCAACGCGTTTACCAACGCGAGCACCAACAGCTACAAGCGACTGGTGCCGGGTTTTGAAGCGCCGATCATGTTGGCCTATTCCGCACGCAATCGCTCGGCGTCGATCCGCATTCCGTGGATTTCAAATCCGAAAGGCCGCCGTATTGAAGTCCGCTTCCCGGATTCCACGGCTAATCCGTACTTTGCGTTCGTGTCGATGTTGATGGCGGGCCTCGACGGCATCAAAAACAAAATCGACCCCGGCGCGCCGATGGACAAGGATCTCTATGATCTCGAGCCGGAAGAAGCGAAGCATATTCCGACCGTTTGTCACGCGCTGGACCAAGCCCTTGACTGCCTGGATAAAGATCGCGACTTTCTGAAAGCCGGCGGTGTCTTTACCGACGACACCATCGACGCGTATATCGATCTCAAGATGCAGGAAGTGACGCGCTTCCGGATGACGCCACATCCGTGCGAGTTCGACATGTACTACAGCGTCTGAGGCGGTTGAAGCGACGTCTAATCAAGCCTCCGCCTACGGCGGGGGCTTTTCTTGCGTGTTGATGCGACAGCTGGTAGCGCTATACGCGCTGCTTGCGTGGTGCACCGGGTGCGGCGCGATCGATATCTATCGATCGGTCGATCCGGAACGCGGCGTTGAATACTCGGATACGCCGCGTCCTGGTGCGAAGCATATTGTTATCGAGCCCGCCCTACCTACGCCCGCCCCATCACCCAACGGCGTAGTCGGCGGCAAACTGCCGGCGGCGGCGCCTGATGCGGCATCGACCGTACCGCGGGCGTATCAAAAAATCGTCATTACTAGCCCTAGCGATCAAGAAACGATTCGCGACAACGGGGGCAATATTCTCGTCAGCGTTCAATGCCTGCCGGCATTACAAACAACGTTCGGGCACCGCATGAGCCTGCTAGTCGATGCGGCGCCATCAGAGGCGCCTGGCACGGCGACAAATTTCACCCTCACCAACCTATTCCGCGGCACCCACACGTTGCAGGCGGTCGTCGGCGACGCGGCGGGGCACGAACTTCTACGTTCTGCCGTAGCCACAATCTATGTCCATCGCCATTCGGTTAACGAATCCGCAACACCACCGGCCCCGGCGAAATAATCGGCCGCGATCCTAATTGGTCCGAAACTTGCGATGGTTTAGTGGACGGAAGGTTAGGACGGAAGTGCAACAGATGGATCACGCATGATAATGGAATCCGATGCCGCAAGTTTGCTGAACCATTTGGCGACAGCGGTGGTCGTGCTCGATGGAGATCTCATCGTCCGCGACGTTAATTTAGCGGGCGAAGCGCTAATCGCGACCAGTGCGCAAAAACTGCGTGGCCTGCCGATTAGCCGATTGTTTCCGAAACATCCGGCGTTTGAGTGCGCGGTGCGTGACGTTCAGCGTGAAGGGCGCTCGTTTACTGAACGGGAGCTCAGTCTAATGCGCGCCAATCAAGAAGAGATAAAAGTGGACGTTTCGGTGTCACCGTGGTGGAAGGGGGCCGGTGTCGTCCTTGAACTTGGGAATAACGAACACCAACATCGGATTCACGCGGATGAAAATCGCTTATTGCAAAACCAAATCAGCGTCGCGCTGATGCGTGGATTGGCGCACGAGGTGAAAAATCCCCTCGGTGGCATCCGCGGCGCGGCCCAGTTGCTCGAGCGCGAATTGGCCGACGCGCGGCAACGCGAATATACGCAAATCATTATCGGCGAGGCCGATCGACTACGCACGTTGGTCGATCGAATGCTTGGGCCACGCGGTCAATTGCAGCCCACGAATTTCAATATCCACGAAGTTATCGAGCATGTTCGCCAGGTAGTCACGATCGAGGCGGCGCCACGTGTGAACATCGTGCGCGACTACGATCCGAGCCTGCCCGACTTCAGTGCCGACAAAGATTATTTAATCCAAGCCGTTCTCAATCTACTCCGGAATGCGGTACAAGCGGTTAATGGTCATGGCGGCACGATCACCTTGCGCACGCGCGCGCAGCGGCAGTGCTCGATCGCCAACGTGCTCCATCGGCTGGTTATTCGCGTGGATATCGTGGATGACGGGCCGGGCGTGGATCCCGCGTTGGCCGACAGCATTTTCTTTCCGATGGTATCCGGTCGCGCCGATGGATCGGGACTTGGCTTACCTATCGCGCAATCGCTGGTGCAACGGCAAGGCGGCTTGATTGAATTTAGTAGTCAGCCCGGTAACACGGTGTTTACGCTGTGGTTGCCACTAAGGAATGAATCATGAGTACTCCATACGAAGTCTGGATCGTCGACGACGATCACGCGATCCGCTGGGTGCTGGAAAAAGCGTTGTCACAGGCAGAGTTCGCGCCACGCTGCTTCGAATCCGCCGATAAGGTGTTGGCCCGTCTCAAGCGCGAAGTGCCGCGCGCCATCGTCACCGATATCCGCATGCCGGGCATGGATGGATTGCAACTATTAGAATCCGTGCACGCGCTGCACCCGACGCTGCCCGTCATTATCATGACCGCCTACGCCGATCTTGATCGGGCGGTCGCCGCGTTCCAAGGCGGTGCGTTCGAATACTTACCCAAACCGTTTGATGTCGACGATGCGGTGTCCATCGTACGTCGCGCGGTGACCAGCACGGATGAAGCCAGCGGGGATCCGGAACCGGCGCCGACGACCGAGGTGGCCGCCAACATCATCGGCTCCGCACCCGCCATGCAGGAAGTATTTCGCGCGATCGGCCGGCTCTCGAAATCGCATATGACGGTGTTACTGACCGGTGAATCGGGAACGGGTAAAGAACTCGTCGCGCGTGCCCTGCATCGGCATTCGCCGCGCGCGAGTAAGCCCTTTATCGCGCTCAACACTGCGGCCATTCCACGCGATTTGTTGGAGTCCGAGTTGTTCGGACACGAACGCGGTTCATTTACCGGCGCGACCGGGAGTCGCGTCGGGCGCTTTGAACAAGCGGATGGCGGCACGTTATTTTTGGATGAGATCGGCGATATGCCGGCCGAGTTGCAGACGCGGCTGTTGCGCGTACTCGCGGAAGGTGATTTCTACCGCGTCGGTGGGCACCAACCCGTGCACGTCGATGTGCGCGTGATTGCGGCGACCCATCAAGACCTCGAACGCCGCGCGCAGGAAGGCGTGTTTCGCGAAGATCTATTTCATCGTCTCAACGTGATTCGCCTGCAATTACCACGGTTGCGGGACCGCACGGAAGATATCGCCGAACTTGCCAATCATTTCTTGCGCGTCACCGCCCAAGAACTCGATATCGAACCGAAACGATTTTCGCCGGGCGCGTTGGATGCGTTGCGGGCCAACGCGTGGCCGGGTAACGTGCGACAGCTGGAGAACGTGTGCCGCCGGGTCAGTATCATGGCGCCCACGCAAACGATCGAACTCGGCGATCTGCCGAAGGAATTTGTCGAAGCCGCGAACAGCAATACCGTCTCCAACGATCGCCTCTGGCACGACTGGGAATTGGCGCTCCGCCGCTGGGCGGAGCATCACGCGGCGAATTCAGAAACGCCAATCCTGGACGAAGCACTGCCAAAATTCGAGCGCACGATGATTCTGGTGGCGCTCGCGAAAACCCAGGGTCGGCGTCATGATGCCGCGCGCTTGCTGGGTTGGGGACGGAATACCTTGACCCGCAAAATCAAAGAACTTGGGTTAGAGGTCTAGGGACAACGGGCGCTTTATGCGGTCGCTCGATGAACTGTCGTAAAGGAATGCGTTGTCATGGTGGGAGCGGCTTTAGCCGCGAATGGACCTCAATAAAGATTCGGCTGCTACCAGCGGCTCCCACCAAGTGCCGCTGGTAGCAGACGAATCATGCCGGTTAGTTGCGAGACCGTACCTTAGATTTCGTTAAGCCAGCGTGCCACCTGCGGCGCAAAGTAAGTCAGCACACCGTCCGCGCCGGCACGCTTAAACGATAGGAGCACTTCAAGCACGATTGCGCGCTCATCGAGCCAACCGGCTTGCGCGACGGCTTTTAACATGGCGTATTCGCCGCTTACTTGATAAACGTAAGTGGGCATTTGAAAGGCGTCTTTCACGCGGCGCACGATGTCGAGATACGGCAAGCCGGGCTTGACCATGACCATATCCGCGCCTTCGTCGATGTCGAGTGCCACTTCACGCAGCGCCTCACGGCTGTTGGCGGGATCCATTTGATAGGTCTGCTTGCCGCCTTTGCCGAGATTGGACGCTGAACCCACGGCGTCGCGAAACGGCCCATAAAACGCCGAGGCGAATTTCGCGGAGTAGGCGAGTATGCGAGTGTTAACGAAGCCATTGTTTTCGAGCGCGGCGCGGATCACGCCGACGCGGCCGTCCATCATGTCCGACGGCGCGACCACATCGACACCCGCGCCCGCCTGTGACAACGCCTGCTTGACCAGTATTTCGAGTGTCGCGTCATTCAATACATAACCGGTCGCGTCAGTAACGCCGTCGTGCCCATGCGTGGTGAAGGGATCGAGCGCGACGTCGGTTATCACGCCGAGCTCGGGCACGGCATTTTTTACCGTGTGGATGGCGCGTTGGGTAAGCCCGTCCGGGTTATAAGCTTCGCGTCCGTCGGCAGTCTTCTTGCTCGGTGACGTGACCGGAAACAGCGCAACCGCAGGGATGCCCAGGGCGTATAAATCCTTGGCGCGGTGAGTGAGCAGATCCACGCTCAGGCGCTCGACCCCCGGCATGCTCGCGATGGATTCACGTTGTCCGCTGCCTTCACACACGAAGAGCGGACAGATCAGATCATCCGTGGTGAGTTGATTTTCACGCATTAAGCGCCGCGAAAAATCCGCCGCGCGCATGCGCCGCGATCGGGTGGCAGGATAGCGCGCGCTAAAATTAGAATTCATGCAATGAAATCCTTAAGTCGGGTCGGCAGGCGGCGGGCTTCGATCTGCGCCGGATCCTAATGACATGCGATAGTGAACGCACGCGGGCGAATCACACCAAGGCGGTAGTCCAATTAAGGAATTACCCGTCGGGCCTAGCCTGAAAGGATCGCAGGGTGTATTGAATTCTGTAAACTAGTTTATTAAATTCAAGTTATATCTCTATAATTCTCATAGTGTTCAATTTCCGATTGTGGCCCATGGCATCGAACAGACCGCGTCATCGACGCGTGTATAGGTCCCCAACCGCCGGTGTTCTGGTCGGTCTCGCGCTAGGTATGCTGTCCGCCGTCGCCTTGGCCGGCGCCGATCCGCATACCGCGGTCTTTGCCGAGTCGCAATTCCCGAGCGCCCAGCAATGCGCCGGCTGTCATCCCAAAGTATTCTGGGAATGGGCGGTGTCGAATCACGCCTACGCGTCGATTTCGCCGATGTTCCATAAGTTCGAGCAGACCATCACCGATTTCGCCTCGGGCACCATCGGCACGTTTTGCGTCCGCTGCCATCAGCAAATCGCGACGCAAATGGGGGAACCGCGCGAAAAGCCGCTGTGGGAGCGCTCGGAAATTTCGCGCGAAGGCATAACCTGCGTCACCTGTCATCGAGTGTCGACGCAATTCGGCAAGGTCAATGGTGAACGTCATGTCGACGCCGGCGATCTCGGGCAACCCGTGGCAGGGGCGGGCAGCGGGAGCAAGTACGGCGAGGTTATAGCCAAAGCCAGCGAATACGGCGTGGCCGCTACCCCCGGCGCTCCCGGGACGCCGATTCACGGGACGCCGATTAAGTTTGAACAAATCTCAAAAAGCGAATTTTGCGTCTCCTGTCACCAAGTCGCGGTGCACCCGGGCATCAAGCTCGAAGTGGTTTGGGAACAGTATCGCGGCGCGCCGGCGGCGAAGGCCGGCATTACCTGTCAGCAATGCCATATGGGCAAGGTCCCCGGCGAGCCGGCCGGTTTCGAGACCTGGCCGATCGCGATCGTCAACGGTCAGACTGTCGGTGATCCCAAACAAAAGCATTCAAATCACATGTTCTTTGGCCCGGGATATCCGATCGCGCATCCCGGGATCTTCCCGTTCAACCCGCGCGCCCTGCGCTGGACCATCAACGATTGGCTGAAATTCGATTACCGCGCGGCTTGGGGTGACCCGCAGTGGGAAGACCAAGTCGCGCGTGGCACCGTGAAGGCTGAATTTCCGCCCGAGTGGAACGCACGCGCCGATCGCGAGGAAGCGCGCTATGTGATTTCTCTCAATCAAAAGCTGCTGAATGACAAGAAAAAATCGCGCGTCGATGTGATGGAAAATGCGATGCGAATCGACGGTCCGTTTTTCGATTCGACGTTGACACTCCAACAACCTCTGAAGTTGCACTATCGCATTACCAATCTTGATCAGGGACACAACCTGCCGTCGGGTTCGCTCGGTGCGCAACCCGAGTTGTGGTTCAACGTGGTATTACTCGATCCGGATGGGCAACGGGTGTGGGAGAGCGGTTACGTCGACAAAAATGGCGATATGGCCGACATTCACTCGCTGGAAGTCGCCAGCGGCGCAGTGCCGTTCGATAAGCAGTTGTTTAATCTGCAGACCAAATTCCTGACGACCAACATCAAGGGCACCGACCGCGAGATGTACCTGCCGATCAACTTCGACGGCGATCAACTCCCGCATATTCGGCCGCCCGGCGTGCCGACCACGGTATTGAATCATCCGCCGACCATCCGCATGGAAGGTCGCAGCCTGCCGCCGCTTGGCGCCCGCGATGCTAGTTACAAGATCCCAGCGTCGGCGTTTACCAAACCGGGGAAATATGTCCTGCAGTCACGGATGCGGAGTCGCGCGGAGCCGATCTACTTCATGAAATTCGTCGGCTCGACCATCGACATGGAGCAATCGATCAACGAGTGGATGGTCGATTTGCATCCGCGCGCCGTCGAGTTTGAGGTTAAGTAAGCGTATGCGAAGTATTTTCAATGCTGCGCTGGTCGTTGTGGCGCTTGGCGGCGGGATCTCGAGCGCCGAAGCGGAGGTGCCGCGGCGCGGCCCAACAACAGGCGCACCCGTAATCCCGGAGCCTGCCGCGGAAGCTCCTCGCGACTCTCATGCAGGTCGTCCGTCGCCGCCGGTCGAGATGGCGCCTGAAGCCAAGGTCACCGAATTTAAACCGAGCGCGTTCGGGCCCGATCCAAATTATGTCGACAAGCCCTATGACGTCGCCGCGCAACTCGCGATCTACGGCGGCAAACGGCGGGTCGACGGTCCGCGCCCGCCGGTCGAATGGGGTTATCCGCTGTATCAAGCGGGTTCGATTGGACCCGGGATCAACTTGCTCGGTGCAAAAAATCCGGTGCGGCCGGAACTACTCGTCTTCGGCGATCTGCGTCTCGGTACGGCGTATAACGACAACGGCGCGCTCGATACCGCCCAAGTCGCGGCGCGGTTGAATCTCAATATCGACATGCGACTGACGGCCACCGAGCGCGTGCATGTCTTTCTGCGCCCGCTTGATCGGGTCGAGACCGGGCGCGTCACGCGTTTTGAATTCGGCGGCAATCAACGCGATCGCACGGGTGACGGCGGCGTCCTGCTCGATCTCGAGCCGGAAGCGCTGTTTTTTGAGGGCGACCTGGGGCAAATCGCCGCCGGCTTGACTGATCGTTATAACTTGTATGATTTGCCGATCGCATTCGGATTGATGCCGCTCGTCTTTCAGAACGGAATTTGGATGGAAGACGCGATCATGGGCGGCGCCTTCACGATCCCGGCGTTGAATAGCCCGCGCTTCGATATTTCGAACATGGATATCACGTTCTTCGGCGGTTTTGATCGGGTGACGACCAAGGCCGAGCTGCAGCCGAACAAGCGGTTTGATGATCACGGCGCCGATATTTATGGCTCGGCAGTGTTTATTGAAGCGCGTGAAATGTACATCGAGGCGGGCTACGGGTATACCCACGACAATCGCTCGCCGCTGCTCGGCGATTTTAGCTATCACAATCTCACCGCCGCGGTCACGAAACGTTGGTTCGGCAAAGTCTCGAACTCAGTCCGCGTGGTGTGGAACTTCGGTCAGAACCCAGGCGCGGGATTCAACAAAACCGCTGACGGTTGGTTGTTACTGATCGAGAACTCGCTCATCACCAGCAAGCCGTACACCTTGGTGCCGTATGCGAACTTTTTTATCGGCTCGCGGAAGCCGCAATCGCTCGCCCGCGATTTTGGCGCGGGCGGGATTTTGAAGAACACCGGGATCAATTTCGAAACCGACGGTCTGACTGGATTTCCAAAACTCGACGACACCGCGAACGATGCCTACGGTGGTGCGCTCGGCATTGAATATTTATTTAACCTCGATCAGCAACTGGTGTTCGAGGTGGCGGGGTTAAAGCCCTTTGGGCGTGATAACGAACCCGGCCGCGCCGCCAAAGGCGATCAATTCGCGTTGGGTGCGCGCTACCAGCGGCCGTTGTCCAAACAGTGGATTTTCCGTACTGACGCGATCTACGGTTATCGCGAAGGCGAAGATAATTTGGCCGGCGTACGCGCCGAGTTGCGGCTCAAGTTTTGAATCCGCTGCGTTCAATGCTGCCGCTGTTGTTGATATCCCTTACCGGACTCTGGTACGTCGCGGCCAGCGCCGCAGAACCGGCAACACCGGTCGGGCTACCGCATGAGCGAACCGCGCGATTCCTCGGCGTCGACACCTGCGGCTCGACTGAATGCCATGGATCGCGCGAGCCCTGGCGCAATGCCACCGTGGCGATGAAAGAACGCACGATCTGGGAAGCGCATGATCGACATGCCAAGGCCTTCAGCAGTTTGAGCAGCACGGCCGGCCAGCAGATTGCGCACAACCTGGGATTGGCCGATGCGGCCCAAGCAGCGGACTGCTTGGTCTGCCATACCACTTACGTCCCGGCGGCGCAGCGCGGCGCCAAATTTAGCCTCGAGGCCGGCGTCGGTTGTGAGTCCTGTCATGGTCCCGGCGGTGGCTTTCTCGCTGTCCATATGCAGCCGACGGCCACGCATGCCGCGAATGTCGCGGCCGGGCTTTATCCCACCAATGAACCCGCTGCGCGCGCGGCCCTTTGTTTGTCCTGTCATCAAGGGGACAACGTTCGCAAAGCCAGCCATCAGCTCTATGGTGCGGGACATCCACGGTTGCGCTTCGAGCTCGATACCTACACCGCGTTGCAGCCCATGCATGTCAATCTCGACGCCGATTATCGCCGGCGCAAACCGCTCGCCAGTCATGTCCAGCTATGGATGGCGGGGCAGATCGCCGCCGGTTTACAACAGGCGGCGGCGCTGGCCGGCGCTAACTCGGGTCGCTGGCCAGAGCTTGCGTTGTTCGATTGTCACGGATGCCACCGTGGAATCAACGATGATCCGCAATATCGGCCGCGGCAGGGCGTGAAATCCGGTGCGCTGACTTTTAACGACTCGGCGTTTGTCGTCTTGCGCGGAGCGGCTAGAATCGTTAACCCTACGCAGGTCGATGCGCTGCGTCGCGCCACGCGCGCGTTGCAGGTCAGTGTCAACGATCCGGGCTCGCGCGCGAGTCGCGCGACTGCCCTCAAACAAGAGGTCGAAATGCTCGCTAGCGCCCTCCATACGTATCACGAACAATCCAGTGATGGACTTGCGATCGCGCGCGCGCTTGTCGATGAAGCAAAAGCAGAGGCGCCACTGGCATTCACCGCGGCCGAGAGCGTGGCCATGTCCTTAGCCACGTTGATTGCCGCGGAGTTTGATGAGGGACGGCTGCCGCCCGCCGATTTTGAACGCGTGAACGCGACGCTAAACGAAATCTATCTAGCGGTCGGTAATGAGCGAACCTATCGCCCAACCGCGTTCGCGAAAGCCTTAAATTCAATAGGCGCGAGTCTCGGTCAACACTGACGCCTAGGATAGGGAATACAGCGCGATGATTCGTTACTTTTTCTCCTCCCGAGCGCGGCCGGCTTATCGGTTTAGTGTCATGCTATTGATCGCAGTGGGCGGTTGTCTGATGCAACGCGCCGCGCTTAGTGAGGACGCGGCTAGCGAACCGGCAAAGTATTTGGGGGTTGTTACCTGTTCCGGATCAACGTGCCATGGCGCGCCGCATCCGCTGGTGGATTCCAAAGTCAATCAAAACGAATTCATCACCTGGCATCGCGACGATGCACACGCCAAGGCGTATCGCGTGCTGCTCGAAGAAAAAGGCCAGCGCATCGCGCACAACCTGGGCCTCGATAACGCGGCCACCGCGTCCGAATGTCTCAACTGCCATGCCAATAACGCGCCCGAAGCGCAGCGTGGCAAGCGCTTTCAAATTGCCGATGGTGTCAGTTGTGAAACCTGTCATGGTCCGGCGTCGAAGTGGTTGGGTACTCATGTTACGGGTGAAGCGAGTCGGGCGGATAATTTAAAAGTCGGCATGTATCCGACCGAGGAACCGGCCGCGCGTGCGAAGCTATGTCTGGCGTGCCACCTAGGTGCCGAGAATAAATTCGCCACCCATCGCATCATGGGCGCCGGCCACCCGCGGCTGTCGTTCGAACTCGATACGTTCACCGTCTTGCAGCCCGCGCATTTTCGCACCGATGCCGATTATCGCAGCCGCAAGCGCGTTGCCTCGCATGTCGAAACCTGGGCGGTGGGTCAAAGCGCGGCCGCGGCGCGCACGCTTGAGCTATTCATTAGTCAGAAGGGCCAAGGCGCGGGGGGATTACCCGAATTTGCGTTCTTCGATTGCCACGCCTGTCATCATCCGTTAACCGAACTGCGTTGGGCGCCGCGGGCGAGCGCCGGCTTACCGCCCGGTGTGCCGCATTTCAACGACGCCAATTTGCTGATGTTGATCTATTTAATGCGTGCGACCGATGCGCAGCTGGCCGACGAACTCCACGCCGGTTTACTGGCGCTGCATAAGGCCAGCCTCGAATCCGCCGACGCGGCGCGCACGGCAGCGCGGAGCGTGCAGGCCACCCTCGGCAAAATCGATAGCAAGATTCGTGGTCACGCTTTTACTGCAGACGAGACGCGCGGCATCTTGACTAGCATCGTCCGCGGCGGTCGCGACGGCGAGTATCGCGACTATGCGGCGGCTGAGCAGGCGGTAATGGGCGCGCACGCCTTAGTCGATTCGTTGCCCGCAAGCGGTGGAGACGCCGCAAAAACCGCTCAATTGAATGCGCAAATCAAAACCCTCTACGCCGTGCTGAAAGACGAAAACGCATATCAACCGGCGCGCTTTAGCGCCGAGATGAAGACTTTCGAAGCAGCGTTGCAGTAGCGGCCATGGCGAGCGCTTCGGTCAAGATCGCGATCGTCGGCGCCGGCCCTGGAGGCTTAAGCGCCGCCGCCCGCGCCGCCGCGACCAACACCTCGCATGTGTTACTCGAAGCCGCGCCCCAGCTAGCGAACACGATCTTTCGTTATCAAAAAGGCAAGCACGTGATGGCCGAACCCGGCGTGTTGCCCCTGCGCGCCGAAGTTGGATTCGAAGCCGGTACGCGTGAAAAAATCCTGAAGACCTGGAGCGCCGGCGTGCACAAGTCCGGCGCTCAGGTGCGCTTCAAGTCTGAAGTGAGCGCCATCAAGGGCAGCAAAGGTAAATTTATCTTAGCGCTTGCCGGCGGCGACGAAGTACGCGCCGAACATGTCGTGCTCGGTATCGGATTGCAGGGCAATCTGCGCAAGCTTGAAGTGCCGGGCGACGATCTGCCCTGCGTGCAGTATCAACTGGACGATCCGGACGAATATCACGACGAGACTATCGTGATCGTCGGCGCCGGCGATGCGGCGATCGAGAATGCGCTTGCGCTGGCGGCGAATAACACCGTCATCATTCTAAATCGGCGCGATGAGTTTTCACGCGCCAAGGACGGCAATCTAAAGGGGATTATGCGCGGCATCGAGTCGGGGCAGCTGGAATGCATCTACAACGCGAGCCCCAAGCGGGTGGATGCGCTTAATCAGGATCCCAGCGGGCGTCGTCTGCGGTTCATGGTGAAGACCAAGGAGGGCGAAACCGAAGTTCTCTGCGATCGCATCGTCGCGCGCCTGGGCGCGTTGCCGCCGCGCAAATTTGTCGAAGCCTGTGGCATTGAGTTTCCGAACGATGATCCGGCGGCGGTGCCGGCGGTATCCCCGCGCTACGAATCGAATGTGCCGGGGCTCTATATCATCGGCGCGCTTGCGGGCTATCCGCTGATCAAACAATGCATCAATCAGGGCTACGAGGTCGTTGAGTTCATTTGCGGTCGTGAGGTAGAGCCAGCGGACGAAGGCTTGTTGCGCGCGAAGTTCGCGCATGTCCCGGGATTGACCAAGGTCAATAAAGCCATAGCGACCATCAAGCGCGATGTCCCGCTGTTCGCCGGCCTGACCCCGCTGCAATTACGCGAATTTTTGCTCGACTCTGATATTCGCACACCAGCCCCGGGCGAAGTGGTCGTGCAGTTCAATGATTACACCAACACGTTCTTTTCGATCCTGCGCGGATCCGCGCACATTCGGCTCGATCCCAGCGATCCTACTCGCACCTTGCCCCTGGGCCAGGGCAAATTCTTCGGCGAGATGTCGTTGATCTCTGGCCGGCGCCGCGCCGCGACGGTGATCGCGGGCGAGGACTGCGTATTGATCGAAACGCCACGGCGATCGATGAATAAGCTCATTCAATCCGTGGAATCCGTGCGCCGTGAGATCGACGAGACCTTTTTGTTACGTGCCATACGCATGCACATCGCGCCCGAGGTTTCCGAAGATGATTTGATCGAAGTCGTGCACACTGCGCGCATCCGGCAGTTCAATCCCGGTGAGGTCATCTTCAAGGCTGGCGATGTGGCCGACTCGCTGCACTTGATCCGCACCGGCTCGGTGACGGTGTCGCACGAGATCGGTGGTCGCGATGTCGTTATCGCTTATTTGCCCTCCGGGAACTATGTCGGCGAACTGGCTTTGTTGACCGATTCGCCGCGCACGGCGACTGTACGAGCCGCCGTCGCTACCGAAACGATCCAACTGCCAGGCGTCGTGTTCCGCGAACTGCTCGCCTGCTTCCCGGATCTCGATGCAGAACTGAAATTAAAGGCGCAAGGCCGTTTACGCGAAACCGCGCGTTTGCGCGCGAGCCAGGGCGCCGCCGGCAACATGATTGAGTTTCTGGTGCAACAGGGGATCGGCGAGGCGACCGATGTGCTACTGATCGATGAGACCTTGTGTATTGGCTGCGACAATTGTGAGAAGGCGTGCGCGGATACGCACAAGGGCACGTCCCTGCTCGATCGCGAGGCGGGCCCCAGTTTCGCGACGCTGCATGTGCCGACGTCATGCCGGCACTGCGAACATCCGCATTGCATGAAGGATTGTCCGCCGGACGCGATTCACCGGACACCCGAAGGCGAAGTGTATATCGCTGATAACTGTATCGGCTGCGGCAACTGCCAGCAGAATTGCCCGTACGGGGTCATTCAAATGGCGGTTAAAGGCGAGCCCAAGAAACCGAGCCTGTGGCAATGGTTGCTGCTGGGCAAGGGGCCGGCGCCGGGCGACGAATTCCACAGCACCGATAAACACGCGCCGAAGAAAGCCGTGAAATGCGACATGTGCAAAGACCAAGCCGGTGGTCCGGCCTGCGTGCGCGCCTGCCCGACGGGCGCCGCCATTCGCGTCAGCCCGCAGGAATTCATGGCGATCTCGCGGTGAGTCGCGGCAGTTAAAAATTTCGTCCGCTAAAATTTTTAATGCACGCTTCGTTTCTAAGCTATCGTAATTTTTTCTACCTGAAGATCGCACTGGGGTTGACCGGCGTGGCAGTGCTTGCCTACGCTCTGCACAACCCCACCGAGCCGCCGAATGGCGGCACGTGGCTCGGCTATACACTCGGCACGGTGGGTGCGGCGCTGATTGGCTGGCTCGCGTGGTTTGGCGTGCGCAAGCGACGCTATCACGACACCCAAAATCGCCTTGCCGCGTGGCTTTCCGCGCATGTGTATCTGGGGACCACGCTGGTCATCATCACCACCCTGCACAGTGGCTTTCAACTCGGCTGGAATGTGCATTCGATCGCCTATGTGTTGACCTTGCTGGTGGTCGCAAGCGGTTTCTACGGACTTTACGCCTATGTGACTTATCCGCGGTTGCTCACGGCGAATCGCGGCGGTGTCACGCGCGATGCGCTAATCGCCGAAGTCGCCGAACTTGATCGCGAGTGTCTAATGCTGTCGGACCAAGTGGGGAAAGACGCGCATCAGGTAGTGCTCCATTCGATCGAGGAAACCGTCCTCGGCGGGTCGGTGTGGGATCAGCTGTTTGGCGATCCGGCGCGGCGCGCGGCGGCCGCCAGCGTGAGCGAAGGATTGGATGTCGTTAAACAACGCATCGAAGCCCGCATCGCGCGGGGCGCGCCGGAAGTTCGGCAAGTCGCCGAGCAAGACGCCACGGCAATTAGCTTTCTTGCCGGCCATATGCTGGTGGAAGGCGCTGGCCCCGAACGTTTAGAGAAGATCCGTCGCTTGTTCGATCTGATCTCGCGTAAGCGCGCGCTGGTCGAGCGAATTCAACGCGACATTCAATATCAGTCGCGGCTGGCGTTTTGGCTGTATTTGCATGTGCCGCTATCGGTTGGGTTGTTGGCGGCTTTATTCGCGCACATTTTTTCCGTGTTCTTTTATTGGTAGCCGGCGATGCGCATCCTCGTTCGGTATTTGAGCCATAAAACCAAGGCCAGTGACACGCGTCAAGACCTGCCGTTGGTCGGCGCCAAATTTCGGATTGGACGCGGCACGGATCAAGAAATCCATTTGTCGAATCTGCGGGTCGCGCTCGCGCATGCGGAATTAATCGAAGGCCAGGATGGAAAAATTCGCCTGCAGGCGATGACGGCAACCGGCTTTCAATATAACGGCACGATCGTGCAAGCCGCGGTAATAACACAGGGCGATCAGATCGACTTGGGCGGATTTTTAATCCGGGTGGGTGCCGCGAGCGGTTGTGATCTGGAGCTCGAGATTTCAGAAGATCCAGCCGCGCGGGGACGCGAAACCGAATTGGCGCTCTTGAAGCGCGCCAAGCTCAATTTGTCGGCGGCAGGGTTGAAGAAGCGACCGTGGGCGCTCGGACTGGCCGGTGGTATCGCGGTGTTGTTCTTATTGATCCCGCTCATCGCCGCCGTGATTCCGTCGGCGGGAAAATGGTTGCGCTGGTTGCCGCTGATGCCTTCCGATCATGCGTGGTCGAGTGGTGCGGTGAGTTCCGCGCACGCGCATTTCGGGACCAACTGTAATGCCTGCCACACATTACCGTTCATCCGTACGCGTAACGCTGCCTGTCTCGCCTGCCACAAGAATACCGTGCATCACGTCGAGGCGGCGGTACTCAAACAAGGGTTGTTTGACGGCGTGCGCTGTGCGAGTTGCCATCGCGAACACCTGGGCAAGACGTCGCTAGTGCGTCACGACGAAGGATTATGCGTTAAGTGCCATGGCACGCTGACCCGCGTGCTGGCGGATACCAAAGTTAAAAACGTGCGGAATTTTAGTGTTGACCATCCAGAATTTCGTCCCGCCCTGATTAAGTATCACGACGGGAAGAAGACGACCGAACGCGTGTCATTAACCGATACGGCGCGGCTAAAGGAGAGTCCCGGCGTCGAGTTTTCGCATCAACACCATTTGCAGAGCGCGGGTATCGCGAGTCCGACGCGCGGCGCCGTGAAGTTGAGTTGCGTCTATTGTCATCAAGTTGAACCCGGTGGCGGCCGCATGCAGCCGATCACCTTCAAGGCCGCGTGCAATGAATGCCATAAGCTCAATATTCCCGGCGATGTCGCGCGCGAAGTGCCGCACGGCGATATCGCGGCGGCGTTAGCCGCGGTCGACGACTATTACGCGGCGTGGGCGCTGCGCGGTGGCTACCCGAATGCATTCGCGCCGGCCAGCGTGCAAACGCGACGCCGGCCGGGACACGAATTGACAGTAAGCGAGCGCAAAGAGGCGCTCGACTGGGCGCAACAATCCGCGAAGCTCGCGGCGGCCGAGATGTTTGCCTACACCACCTGCGGCGTGTGTCATTTAGTTGAACCGACTGGCAAGGGCGAAGGCGCGGCAGCGTGGAAAATGGCGCCGGTTAATATTCCGCGTGCTTGGTTTCCGCAATCCCACTTCAGTCATCACCAGCACGACACCCTCGGGTGTGCCGATTGTCACAAGCAAGTACCGAGTTCGGACACCAGCGCTGACGTGCTACTCCCCGGCATCGAAAGTTGCCGCACCTGCCATGGCAGCGGTGACGCGGCCGCGGGCAAGCTCGCCTCGACCTGTGTGACCTGCCATAAATTCCATCGTGCGACCACCGCACGGCTCGCGAACTAAGGACTACATTCCGCATAATCCCGGTTCTAAAGGTGCTCGCAAGTACTGAGCCTGTGAGACGGTAGTTGGGTACGCACGTAGCGTCATTGTGGAGCGTGCGGCGCTTAGGACGCGCCGCACGCGGAACAGCGACGAGCCGGCCAGGGATGGCCGGTGAGGAAGAGCGGAGTGCGTACCCAACTACCGTCTTGGCTCGGGTCTTATTTGCGAGCGCACATTTAGGCGCCACAAAGAATTTCCCAGGACATTAGGGCTCCAAGTGGAGTAGTGTTATTAACCCAATGTCCGAGCTCGCCGTCAGCTCACCAGTCATAAGGAGTGCGCGATCATGCAAACCAAAGTCGACACCCGTGGCGCGATAGACGCCGATGGCCACATCCTAGAACCCCCTGATCTGTGGGAAAAATATTTAGAGACCAAGTATCGGGAGCGCGCCATTCGGATTAAGACCAACGCACAAGGTCTCGAATACTTCGAGTACAACGGCAAGCCCTCGAAACTGATGCCGGCTGGCTTTCCTGGCACCTTGGGCGGGATGGGCGCGGCGGATATCGTGCCGTCACCGGAACGCAGCTATGTGAAATGCGCGCCGTTTGGTTCGATGGATCCGAAAGAACGCATGGCGCGACTCGATCAGGAAGGTCTGGCCAAGGCCATCCTGTACCCCACGCTCGGCATCTTGTGGGAACCCGAAGTCAGCGAACCCGAAATCGCGGCTGCGTATACGCGCGCCTATAACCGCTGGATCGTCGATTTCTGCGCCGACTCGGGCGGGCGCTTAATCCCGATCGCGCATATCTCGTTATCCGATCCTTCACTCGCCGCCGATGAAACCCAGCGCGCGCTCACGGCCGGCTGCAAGGGGATTTTCTTTCACCCGTTTACGTGGGCGCGGAAATCGCCGGGACATCCGGATTATTCACGCGTGTGGGCCATTGCCCAGGAACACGACGCACCCGTGGCGCTGCATCCGACGGTCGATCCGCCGTCATTGGATGTGCATCGCCGCTTCGATGAACTTGCCCAAAAAGAGACCTTCGAATTCACGTGGTACTTCGATGTGCTGGTGGCGCAAGGCATGCAGCAGGCGTTCACGTCGCTGTTCCACTACAAAATATTCGAACGCTTTCCGAAGGTAAAGGCGGTGGTGCTCGAATCGCAGGCAGGTTGGATCGGACAATTGATCGATCGCATGGACGCGGTGTCCAAAGGTCCGTTGATGCCGAAAACCGGCCTGAAGGAATTGCCGAGCACCTACTTCAAGCGCCAATGCTATGTGTCGATCGATCCCGACGAGCGGGCGGTCGCGGGCATCATTCCCTATGTGGGCGATGACCGGTTCTTCTGGGCCTCGGATTTTCCACATCCCGATCACACCGCCGAGTACATGCATGAGTTGCAGGAAATGTTGACGCCGTTACCCGAAGTTTCGCGCCGGCGGATACTGTCTGAGAACGTCACCAAGGCGTTTAATCTGAGTTGAGCGAATGCATGGACCTCGCAACTAAAACCATTGTGGTAACCGGCGCGAACGGCGCGCTTGGTCGCGCCGTGGTCGCTAAAGCAGTGGCGCTCGGTGCGCGCGTTATCGCGCTAGATTTGGTCTTTGAGAAAGATCCGCCACCGGCGAATGTAACGCGCATTGCGCTCGATCTCACGGATGCCGCCGCGACTCGGCGCTGCGTCGAACGACTCGACAGGTTCCAGGGTTTGTTCAATATTGCCGGCGGGTTCGCGATGGGCCCCACGGGTTACGAAGTATCCGCCAATGATTGGGACACGATGTTCAAGATCAACGTCACCACCATGCACAACGCGGTGCGCGCGGCGACGCCGGTCCTTCTCGCGCAAGGCCGGGGGGTAATCGTCAACGTCGGCGCGCTATCCGCGCGTGAAGGTCAAGCGAACATGAGCGCGTATTGCGCGGCGAAGAGCGTGGTCATGCGGTTGACCGAAAGCCTGGCGAAGGAATTAAGACCCAAGGGCATCAACGTCAACGCCGTGTTACCCAGCATTATCGATACCCCGCAGAACCGGCGCGATATGCCGAACGCGGACTTCAGCAAATGGGTAAGCCCCGAGGCTCTCGCGAATGTCATCTGCTTTCTCGGTTCGGACGCCGCTTCTGCCGTGCATGGCGCGCTGGTTCCGGTTGTTGGCCTATCCTAAACAACCCGATCGTTTGAGAGGAGAGTAATTTTATGAACGCATCCCCCTCTGTCGTCGCCACGGCGGCGAATACCAATCGCGCGATCGTGCCGCAAAAGCTCGCGCATTTCGTGATCCGCGCCAAGAACTTCACGGCGATGCTGGCGTGGTATCGCGAAGTTTTCCATGCGCGGACATCATTCGCGAACGAGATGATCGCGTTTTTGACTTACGACGATGAACATCATCGCATGGCGTTCATCAACACCGGACATCTGCCAGCGCCGGATAAAAACGCCGCGGGCTTCGACCACGTTGCCTTCACGTATGCGAGCCTGTCCGATCTGCTGCTAACCTACGAGCGCTTGAAAGCAGCCAAGATCACACCGTTCTGGTGTATCAACCATGGCATGACGACCTCGATGTATTTCCACGATCCGGACGGCAATGGCCTTGAGTTTCAGGTCGATAATTTCGAGTCGATGACCGACGCCGTCGGCTACTTTTCATCGCCCGCATTCGCCACGAATCCAATCGGTGTGGATTACGATCCGGACTTGCTGCTGAAAAAAATGCGCGAAGGCACGCCACTCGATGAGTTGCTGAAGCAAGGCGCAGCGCCGGTCGCGCCGGGTAAAGCCTATGTATTCCCGTTGGCGCCGCCACCGAAGTAGAAGAAGCCGTTGCCCGCTATTTCCACTGATGGGCGATTATTAGAGCGAGGCTAAGAGTAAGAGGCAGTTTATCGGCCAATTACCGAAAACTAGCCCTGGCGATCTCACCACCAGAAAGCGGTCATTCAATTTCGTCGGTTTAACGCTCATGGTGGCCCCGCGCAGCATCACCGCATTGCTCCCGGCGTCAGGTCCAGTGCGTTGTTAGGTGCGATTCTCTTTTGTACAGTGAGTTGTACAACACGAGGTGCCATATGGATACCCTGAACTATTCCGAAGCTCGCAGTAAGCTTGCCAATACCATGGACAAGGTTTGTGATGACCACGCGCCAATTATTATTACCAGAAAGAATTCCCAGTCGGTAGTCATGATGTCGCTCGATGACTATCAAGCGCTGGAAGAAACTGCTTACTTGCTGCGCAGCCCAAAAAATGCGCGGCGTCTGCTGGAGTCTATCGCTGAACTCAAAACCACCGGCGGCACTAGGCGGAAACTGCTCGATTGAAACTTCAGTTTTCCGAGAACGCTTGGGAAAACTACTTGTACTGGCAGCGCACCGACAAAAGTATTCTCAAGCGAATCAAAGTTCTTATTAAAGACATTCTGCGCTCGCCGTTCGAGGGCAGCGGTAAACCGGAGCCACTGAAACATGCATTCGCCGGATTTTGGTCGCGACGAATTAATGACGAGCACCGAATGGTCTACCGCGTAGAGGGTGAAGTAATATTCATCGCACAGCTACGCTACCACTACTAAACAATTGCACCTATCGCGCCGATGAGCGGTGCCGTAGTGCGCAGCAAGAAGGCGCCCGCTGACTGGCTTGGGCGGCGCATTCACAGCGCAGCGATGAATTCTTCCGGCGAGACTTCGGCCTGGCGCGATAAACCCGCCTGGGTGCCGACCTTGATCTCTGAACGCATTGGGATAACGCAGCCGTAAGCTCCGCGGCGCACGACCACATGGCTTCCACCGTTGCCGCACTTTGAAACGCTTTCAGTGTCTCCGCCCCGGAGACGTGAGGAAGCTTAGGCATGCTCCGGCACAGTGAACAGATGCCGAACGTTTGACATGAGGGGCGCACAAAAGGCGCAGCCTTTTGGGCATCCCCTCGATGGAAGGGTTAGGCGTCACTCGCGCCGCTCGCTCGCAGGTCTTCGATCCACTCGCCGGCGGCTCTAGCTTCCTGCTCGTGCTCATGGTCGTGCCAAGTTTCCTGTAATGCGCTCTCGTACCAACTGACCATGTGAGGGAGCTGGCGTAGGCGCAAGAGATACGCTGCGGCCGGGCTTGAGAGTTGCGGCGAGTACGTTTGACTGCGAAACGCCATCGGCGCGAAGAACGCGTCTGCCGCCGTGAGTTGCGGTCCAATCAAGAACGGTCCGCCGAAGCAGTCGATTCCCTCGCACCACAGGTCATCCAGCCTGCGCCACTCAGCCGAAAGCTGGGGTGACCATTCGTGAAGGTTAACCCTGAGCCCGCAATTCATCGTGCAGGTGTTTCGGACGTTCGAGAACCCCGAATGCATCTCGGCGGTTACGCATCGCGCCCAGGCTCTGCTCTCCCTCTCTCGCGGCCACACCTGCGGGTTCAACTCGGCCAGATACTCGGTGATCGCCAGAGAATCCCAGACCGTCAAACTGCCATCGACCAAGCAGGGCACTCGACCAGTGGGTGAGAACTCAGAGAATGGCGACACACCGTTAGCCGTCCCGAAGGGCACCAGTCGTTCTTCGAATGGTATGCCGAGATGCTTGAGCAAGATCCAGGGTCTCAGCGACCAGGAGGAGTAGTTCTTGTTGCCAATGAATAGTCGAAGCATGGAGGGCTTGTGTGTTGTTGACGCCTAACTACAAATAGTCGTCCGAAAAGGCAGATCTGCAATTCGTCTTTTCGGATGGAAGAAAAGACAGATTGAACCAGTTCATATAGTTGCCTGCACTCTAACCCAGCTCTGTGTACTAAAACAAAAAGATCTAGCGTGCTGCGGGCAGCGATCGAATTTGAGACCCGTTTGCAGACTCACAACATCGTCGGGTTAGGGTCACAGGCGGAATCTGAGCATGACTATCCAACATTACCGCCGGGACCGTGATGTATCGACGCAGCCGTTCCAACTTCTCGGGAATGACTGGCGCCGCAGTGTCGGTTATTTAATTATTTGCAGCCGGTCCAGATTGATCCAGCTCCCAGGGCTACGGCTTCGCGTCGGAATCGTTTAATCTGGGCCGACTCCTCAGTTCATGGCACGGCATTCAATGACCCACTACGACGACTTCTACTACAACAGCACCGACGGCCTGCGCCTCTACGCGCGGGATTATCCCCATTCGGCCCCGCGCGCCACGGTGCTGTGCATGCACGGACTGTCGCGGAATTCCGCTGACTTCGCCACGCTCTGCGCCGGGCTGCATGACGATTATCGGCTCATCTCGGTGGACCAGCGCGGGCGCGGTCTCTCGGCCTATGACTCAGATCCGTCCAACTACAATCCGCTCGTCTATGTGCGCGACATGCTGACCTTGCTCGATCATCTCGGCATCGATCGCGTGGTCGCGATCGGTACGTCAATGGGCGGCGTGATCAGCATGCTGATGGCCGCGACCGCGCCCCAACGGTTTCGTGGGGTGGTGTTGAACGACATCGGACCGGTGATCGATCCCGCCGGGCTCGACCGCATCCGGAGTTACGTCGGACAACTCCCGGCGGTCGCGACATGGCAAGAGGCCGCGGTGCAGGTGCGCGCAACCAATGCGATCGCGTTTCCCGATTACGGCGACGACGACTGGCTGGCATTTGCCCGCAATGTCTATCGCGAGAACGCGGTCGGCGTGCCGGTGCTGGCGCACGATCCAGCCATCGCGCAGTCATTGAAGCCGACCCAAGTACCGGTAGATATGTGGCCAACTTTCGACGCGATGACGAGCCTGCCTCTGTTGGTCATCCGCGGCGCGACATCGGACATTCTGTCGCGCGAGTGCGTGGCCGAGATGCGTCGGCGCAAGCCCGACCTCACTGCCGTGGAGGTCTCGAACCGTGGGCATGCCCCCATGCTCGACGAAGCAGTCGCCGTTGCCGCAATTCGCCATTTCCTTGGGGATCTGAAGATGGCGTAGGCGATGGTGTTCACTTGGTCGGGTAGGTCGAAACCGTATTTGAAGGTGAACTTCAAATCGATCGAGACGAAAACGTACCGCTGGCAGCTAATCATCGTGTTTGGTTCACGGTTTAGACTCCGCATTACCCAGCGCAAACACCCACAACACGCCACCCTGCGGCACGTTGGTTTTAGTACCGAACGCCTTGTCTAAATATTCCTGTTTGCGCTGCGCGTCCACGCCCCAGCCGGATTGCACGGCTACATATTGGACGCCATCGATCTCGTAACTGCTCGGCACGCCGACCACGCCGGAATTCGTGCGTTGTTTCCATAACACGTCGCCGGTCTGCGCATCGAAGGCGCGGAAGTAACGATCGTTAGTGCCGCCGGAGAATACCAAGTTGCCGCCGGTGGTGAGGATTGGGCCCCAGTTGTGAAATGGAAACTTTACCGTCCAGGCCTTGGTGCCGGCAGCAATATTCCAAGCCTGGAGTTCGCCGATATGATCTTTGGCGGCGGCGGTGGGGAAGACTTCCATCTTCTCGAAGGGCACGCCGATGTAGAGTTCACCACGCTTGTACTTGGTTTCCACGCCGGTCAACGCGCTGCATAGATTTTCATTGGCGGGAATGTACAAAAACCCGGTGTTCGGGTTATACGCCGACGGCGGCCAATCCTTGCCGCCCCAAATACTCGGACAGAATTCGCTACGCCGACCCACCTTAGGCAGTGCCGCGGCGTTGTACTCCGGCCGCCCCGTCTTCGCATCGAGTTTGGAATAGACGGTTTGATGCACGTAAGGTTGAGCGGCGACAAAGCCAATTTTATTTTGACCGCGTTCAAGCAACCATAAGTAACCATCGCGCCCGGCATGCACCAGACCCTTAATCGTGCGGTCACCGCGCTTCACATCGATGAGCAGGGGCGCTGAAACTTCGTCCCAATCCCACGAATCATTCCAGTGATACTGATGATGCGCGCGAATTGCACCCGTCGCCGCGTCGAGCGCGATGACCGACGTTGCGTACAAATTGTCACCGGGTCGCGTAGTGCCGAGCCAGGGGCCGGCATTACCGGTGCCCCAATAGGCGAGTTTGGTTTCAATGTCATAACTGCCCGTGACCCACACCGGTACACCGCCGCGTTTCCAAGAGTCGCCGGGCCACGAGTCGTGTCCGGCTTCACCCAAGCCGGGCACGGTGTAGGTCTTCCACCGCGTCTTACCGGTATCCGAATCGAAGGCTTGTACGAAGCCACGGATCCCGAACTCACCGCCCGACACACCGACCATCACCCTGCCATCGGCGATGAGTGGCGCCAGGGTCATGTAATAACCCGCAAGATAATCGGCGACTTCCTGATCCCACACCACCTCACCGGTGTGCGCGTCGAGCGCCAGGAGATGCGCGTCGACCGTCGCGAGGTAGACGCGATCGCCGTACAGCGCCACGCCACGATTCGTCGGATGCAATTGAAAGAGGTCAGCCGGCAACTCACGTCGGTAACGCCAAATGAGTTCGCCGGTGCGCGCATCCAGAGCGAGGATTTGATTGCGCGGGGTGGTGATGAACATCACGCCGTTATTGACGATCGGCGGCGCTTGATGCGCCTCCTCGACACCGGTCGAAAATGTCCACACCGGTACAAGCGTGTGAACATTTTTCGACGTGATCCGCGCGAGCGGACTGTAGCCCCAGCTGTTGTAGGTGCCGCGATACATCAGCCAATTTTCAGGTTCGGGATGCGCTAAGCGCGTATCCGTGACGGGCGTATAGGGCAAGGGCAGGCGCTCGGCGGCACCACTGAGTGCCGCAGCCAACATTGCCACGGCAACCAACATTTTTAGCGTCATTCAGTCCTCACGATTTTTCCGCCCCGACCTGGCCACTAAAGGGCCCCGTAATTGTCAGGGTTTTACCGGTTTGTTTAATTGGCAACGCTGGTAGCGCGCGCGGTGCGGGGCCCGTCACGCGCACGGCATGCTGGCGTGGATCGTATTGCGAAGCGTGGCAGGGACAGATGAGGTGCAGCGTCGTCGCGTTCCATTCGGAGACGCCACAGGCGGCGTGCGTGCAAATCGCAGAGTAAGCGACGAGGCCATCTGCCGCATTGGCGCGTGTTTCGGCGCTCAGCTCCTCGGACGTAAAGCGCAGCAACAGAATTTGGTTTAGGCGCGAGCGTTCGCGGATCACTTGCGTCAGTGGATCGCGGGGATAAACAATGATCGGCGCCGCATGTAATTTAATCTCAGCCGCGGTGACGACATTGCCGCCGTCATCACTCGAGTAAGCAAGTTCGTCGCCGCGTTGCGGCGGCAGCTTGCGCGGATCGGTGTCGGTTGCGGCGGCTACCAACGGTGACGACCCTACAAGTCCGACTAGCGCCGTCTCTAAAACTCCGCATAACAGCCGGCGTCGGCTGCAACCGGTTAAGGTTCGATCAGGTGGCGCGGGATCGATCATCAATTTTCCTTAGAGTCGTCATCGCAGGGGTTAGGCGTAACGTTAACCTTGACTGGAGCGTACGGAGTTGTCAGCGTACCCGTCAACCGGGCGCGCAATTCGCGGCTAAAGCCGCTCCCACGATATTCAAGCGTCGATTTACGAGTGTGCTGACCCGTTATCGCTACTTTGTGGGAGCCGCTTTAGCGGCGAAAATTCGGAAGTTTTAGGTTCGCGGCTAAAGCCGCTCCCACGATATTCAAGCATCGATTTATGAAAGATCGTCGCGGACGGCACACGAGACAAAATTAATGAAGCTTTATCACTGTGACAGCGCGGTCGATGCGTTCGGTGTGGTTGCTACACGAGCTCAATTGTGGGTTATAGCGCGCATCTCGCGCAGCGTTTTGTGTCGATCGAGCCGCTCCATTTCGTTAACGCCTATTACGCGCGCTTTAACTTCAGCGCATATGCCGAAAACAAGTTCGCACTTCATCGACGAAAGTCGCGGGCTGTTCGAACGCCGCGAAATGACCGCCCTTGTCCAAGATGTTGAAGTGCACGAGCTTGGTGAAACGTTCTTCGGCCCAGCGGCGCGAGGCGCGAAAGATTTCGTGCGGAAAGATGCTAATGCCGGTCGGCAAATGAATTTGCGCCTTGGGTTTGGTCAGCACCGAAAAATTCTCCCAGTACATACGAGCCGACGAAGCCCCCGCGGCCGGCAGCCAATACAGCATGACGTTGTCGATCAATTCGTCGCGGTCGACGGCATTTTCGGGATGCCCGTTGCAATCCGTCCAACACCAGAATTTTTCCAGGATCCACGCCGCTTGCCCGATTGGGGAGTCGACCAAACCATAGCCGACAGTTTGCGGTCGTGTGCTTTGTTCCTTCGAATAACCCGAGTCCCAATCCCAGTAGTGTTGGCCACCGGCAATGGCGCTTTTTTCGAACTCGGTCGGATTTCCCAACACCTTCGCGCTCGGATCCAGAAGCGGCATGTTGGAGTGAATGCCAGCACAATGCACGGTCTCGGTCTCACCGATGCTTAGCGTTACCGCCGAGCCCCAATCGCCGCCTTGCGCGACATAACGATCGTAACCGAGGCGCGCCATCAATGTGCCCCAGGCGCGTCCGATGCGCGCTAGCGACCAGCCGGGCGCAGTGGGTTTACCGGAGAAACCAAACCCCGGCAGCGTTGGGCAGACCACGTGAAAAGCGTCGCGTGCCTCGCCGCCGTGCGCGGTGGGGTCGGTGAGCGGGCCTAGGACTTTCATGAATTCGAGGATCGATCCCGGCCAGCCATGTGTCATGACCAGCGGCAACGCATTCGCATGCGGCGAGCGCACGTGCATGAATTGAATATCCAGGCCATCGATTTCGGTGATCCATTGCGGATAACTGTTCAGCCGCGCCTCGCAGCGGCGCCAATCGTAGCGATTGCGCCAGTACGCATGGATTTCCTGCATATAAGCGAGCGGGATCCCCTGGCTCCAATCATTGGGTGTTTCGCGATCGGGGAAACGCGTGAGGTCGAGGCGATGGTGCAAATCGTCAAGCGCGCTGGCAGGAATGTCGAATCGAAAGGGACGGATCTGGCTCATGGTGGGGCTCCGCGTTATCGGAGGATTAGCCTACGGCGGATCACGGGTTTCGTCTATGATTTGGCGAGCATCATTTCCACGCCTATGGCGGACATATTCCGTCCGTTCCCGTGTTGGCCGGCGCGGTCGCCCAGCGCACGAAAAAACTCCGGATAGGTTCGGGTATTTGTCTAATCCCGTTGCAGGATCCGATTCGGGTAGCCGAGGAATACGCAATGCTCGATTGCTTGTCCGGCGGACGCCTGGAGTTCGATATCGGGCGCGGCTTCCAAAAAATGGAATACGATTCGTTTGGGCGCGACATGGCCGATAGCCGTGAATTGTTGTGACAAATTGCCGCCGCAGAATGCGCTATGCTCGGATTTCGTTAACCTCAGGATTTGCGCCATGAAGCTCGATTTAGATCTCGATCTCCATCGATATCCGCGCGCCAAGGGGCGTCTAAAACTTCGCCGGGTGGCGACCCGTGTTAAGGATTTGTACCGCACACCGGCGCAGTACGCCGCGCTGCAGGCCGAGTTTCGCGACGAGATCAACGCGCTACAGCAGATGATGTTTGCGCACGATCGATACGGCGTGCTCCTCATCTTCCAAGCCATGGACGCGGCCGGCAAAGACGGCACCATTCAGCATGTGATGAGCGGCATCAATCCACAGGGCGTTGAAATTCACGGCTTCAAACGCCCGAGCGACGAAGAACTCGATCACGATTATCTATGGCGAACGTCGTCCAAACTGCCGCCGCGCGGCCGCATTGGCATATTCAATCGAAGCTATTATGAGGAAGTCCTCACCTGCAAGGTTCATCCCGAGATCGTGCGCGACGTACAGCGCTTACCGAGCGCCACGACCACCGATCTCGATAAACTCTTCAGGAAGCGCTACGACGATATTGGGAATTTAGAAGCCTATGCCCATCGCAATGGCATTCGCATCGTTAAATTCATGCTACACGTGTCGCAGGGCGAGCAACGTCGGCGGTTTCTGGATCGCATCGACACCCCAGCCAAGAATTGGAAGTTCAATGTCGGTGATGTGGCGGAGCGTGCGCGGTGGCAGGACTACATGCACGCCTACGAAGACGCCATTAACGCCACAGCGACCGACGCCTGTCCATGGTATGTCGTGCCGGCCGACGACAAACCCAACATGCGCCTAATCGTGTCGGCGGCTATTTTGTACGAATTGAAAAAGCTCGATTTGTCCTGGCCTACGCTGTCCAAGACCCAACTCGCCGACTTGGCCAAGGCCAAGCTCGACTTGCTGGCGGAGCAGAATTAATCCGCAGTCCCGACCAACGGAATTCACCCAGCGAGGCAAGCGTTGTGGGAGCCGCTTTGAGCTGCGAATCCTATACTTTCATTCGCGGCTAAAGCCGCTCCCAAGCCGCTCCCACAGCCCGCTTCGACTAGTTAATGGTCAGCTAACCCGTGACCTCCTTGGTCATGAACTGCGAGATGTCGACGTTTTCGCCGACCATCAAATCTTCACGCGCGAGGAACTTAGGCTTCACGAACCACACCAGAAGCGGCAGCACCACCAGGGACAGGATCATGTTGATCAACATGATCGCGACCAGCAACATGCCCATGTCCGCCATGAATTTCAGGTCGGACAGGAAATACCACGGCAGGATCCCCATCAACATGATGGTGGCCGTAAACATGATGGCCTTGCCGGTGGTCGTGAGCGACGCGGTTATCGCTTTCTTGAGGTCGTGATTTTGCGCGGTATATTCCTCGCAAATTCGACTCAAGAGATAAATCCCGTAGTCGATACCCACACCCACGCCCATGACCGAGACGATGGTGGCGTTGATATCGAGCCCAATGCCAAGAATATGCATCGACGCGCCGAGCATGAAATTGGAAAGGTTCACCGGTACCAGCAACAGCAGCGCGGCGACTAGCGAGCGATAGGCGTAGGCCGAAATCACCAGCACCGCGATGTTAACCAGGCCCAGGATCAAGTAGTGATAATGATGCACTACGTTGTTCATCGCCTGTTGTAACGCGATTACCCCTGACCCCAGGCGCACACGGAATTCCGGATGGTCGACGCCGACCGCATCGACTGCTTTGCGCGCGCTCGCCAACGCGCCGTCGACGGTTTCCTGTTTGTTATCGCGGAACCATACCGACACTGTCGAGTTTTGAAATTCAAAGTCGGAAATCGTCGCGAAATTGAGCGGGCTCGTACCGAGGGTAGCGGCGAACCCGGCGGTATTAATCGCTTGATCGGTGGGATCAAGAATCATCCATTTCGGATTACCGCCCGAGAATAGTCGAAACACTTCGCCCATGTAATCGGTGAAGGACAACGTCGCGCGTGGTGGCATCACCGGATCGGCTTCCATCATGCGTTGGATTTTGGTCGCTACCGCCACCACTTCCGGCGTGCGTGCGACGCGGCGCTCGGAACTGCGCTGCTTGGCTTCGAGAATGATTTCCAAGGTGTTCATGCCCGGAAAGTGCGCATTGATGGCGCGCACCGCGGTATTGAACTCGGAGTTGTACCACAGCAGATTGCTGCCCTCGACCGGATTGCCGATTTTGATCAGCGAATTCACATACACGGCGCCGATGCCGAGCAGAATGGTCACCAGCGCGGTGACGTTGGCGGCCTTGCCGAAGGTAATCCGCGAAATACCGTGCAGGAGCTTGTCCTGGAGCAAGTGAATCCCGGATTCCTTGCCTTCGCCGCCGACGATCTCCTCGATATTTTTCGGTACCGGTAAGTACGACAACAGAATCGAAATCAGAAACACGCCGGTCGGGATAATCCACAACGCCCAGAAACCACAGAAGATCGCGTGATTGACCATGGTTTTGATCGGCGCCACGGCGATGAAGATGATGCCGAAAACGTCGGTCATGATGCCGAGGATGGACGGCGCCATCATGATGGCCATGGTGACTTCGGCGGCCTTCCGCCGGTCCTTCAATTGCAGCAGAATTTCGTAGTAGCGTTCGGTGTATTGCACGCAGTGGGAGAACGAGCGCGCTACGAGTAACAACGGGACGATCATCAGCAACGGTTCGATCGGCCGTCCGAGCCAGCCAATGAAACCAAAACCCCACAGCGCCGCCACCAGTGCGCAAACGATAGGCGTGGTGACGCCGGCGATATTACGCATGTAGAACACGAGCGCGATCATCAAGGCGCCGACCGTTACACCGAAAATGCTGTAGGTCTGTTTCTGCAGCTTATAAACCCAACCGGTCAGCGTGGGTTGCCCGGCGACATAAACGTCGTGGTCGGCATCACGCGCTTTCTCGACGAAACCCTGGATGTACTTAAACGCTTCGCCGTAATCCACGGAGTCGAGAAACGCCGCGTTGATCAAAGTAGCGGATTCATCCGGCGAAATATAAAACGTCCGCGCGTTTGGCGAGCGCGCGACGCGGCTCCGGAATTCGGCCACTTCCGCGGCGGTCTTTGGTGCGTTGTTGTCCATCAACGCATGTAAGTCCACGCCATCCGGGGTTGCTTCGGCGTAGCGCAGTTTCTCGGTTGAAATCGAAATAATCGTGTCGTGATTGATCTTCGGCGCCAAATCCACGTCACGCGTCATCTGCCAGACCTTCTGTAAGGTCTCGGGGTTGTAGATGTCACCTTTCTTGCGTTTGACCATGATCGAGATCTGCAGCGGATTGCCGAAGTTCGGATGGTCGTAATACACCTGCACGAAGGGATCGTTCTTCGGCAGCAGATCTTTGAAAATCGTTCGGATCTGGACGTGAGGGATGCCGGCCATGAAGGCCAGGGTGATGAGAATAAACGCCACCCCAACTGCTCCTCGATGATCCATGATCCATTTTGCGAGCCGAAATCTCATTGCACGAATTCCTCTTTATGCGGACGCTAAAACGCTATCGTGTGGTCCTGGCGGAGGCGCCGTTGGGCCGACAATTTAAGTCAAAGTCATGGCCACCTGGCAGCGCGTTACACACGGCTAGGGAGGGAATCGAAGCGTAGGATTACAGAACCCCGTTGCACCCGATCAATAGCCCGGCCATACGGCCGGAACCACTCGAAGCGCCGCGATTCCCGGGTTTGAGGGTCGGATTTCGAGACGCTACCGCCAGTAATGTAGGATTCTAGCGACTTCGTCGTAAGTAAAAAGGGGGGCGACGCAAAAAATTCCGCGCTAACGCGCTGTAATGAACGAAGGGTTGAGATTGTCGAAGATCGCATCGGCGAATCTGGCGAATTTGGGGTTGGGGGGGCCAGATGCGATAGGAGGGGGCGACCGATGCGACCCTCGACGGTTAGACTCTAGACCGCCGAATCGCCGCGCACTGTGACGAGCCTCACTCTCGGCGTTACGAATTGATTCGGGTGTATCGGCATTGCAGTGTTGCGCCACCGTGCACCTTGTCGGAATTATCTTAGGCTCAAAGCCGAAATTAAAATTAATAGATGAACTCACCCGAGCCAGCCGACGACGATGCAGCGGCGGCCTTGACCCTGCTGCGCAAACGCTATGGCTACCCCAGTTTTCGTGGGCCGCAAGCGGCGGTCATCGCGTCCGCGCTTGCTGGGCGTGACAGTGTGGTCTTGATGCCCACCGGCGGCGGTAAGTCACTGTGCTACCAGATTCCTGCGTTGCTGCGTCCCGGACTTGGCCTCGTGGTTTCGCCCCTCATTGCGTTGATGCAAGACCAGGTCGCGGCACTGCGCCAGCTCGGGATCGAGGCGGCCTTTCTTAATTCGAGTCAGGCGCCGGCCGAGCAGCGCGCGGTGCTGAGTGCGCTGCACAGTGGCGCTCTTGAAATCTTGTATGTGGCGCCAGAACGCTTACTGCAACCAGCAACCCTGACCCTGCTCGCCCGCCATCCGCTGGCGCTGATCGCGATCGACGAAGCGCATTGCGTGTCGCAATGGGGACATGATTTTCGTCAGGAATACTTGGCGCTCGGCCAGTTGCGCCAACAGTTTCCGGACGTTCCGCGCATGGCGTTGACGGCCACCGCTGACCAGCGCACCCGCTTGGAGATCGCGGAGAAGCTTGAGCTCAAGTCCCCCGACTGGTTCGTCAGCAGTTTCGACCGGCCGAATATTGCCTATACGGTGACGGTTAAAAGCGATGCACGCGCGCAATTGCTCGAATTTCTCAATTCCCAGCGTGGCGCGGCGGGCATTGTGTATTGCATGACGCGCGACAAAACCGAAACCACTGCGGCGTTTCTATGCACTCAGGGTTTCACCGCGTTGCCTTACCACGCGGGCTTGAATGCCGACCAGCGTGCGACTAATCAAGCGCGGTTTTTGCGCGAAGACGCGATCGTCATATGCGCCACGATCGCCTTCGGCATGGGGATCGACAAACCCGATGTGCGCTTCGTGGCCCATCTCGATCTACCTAAAAGCATCGAGTCCTATTACCAGGAAACCGGTCGCGCCGGCCGCGATGGCGCGCCGGCCGAGGCCTGGATGATCTATGGCTTGCAAGACGTCGTGCGCCTGCGCCAGATGGTGGAGGAATCCACCGCGGATGAGGTCCATAAACGCGTCGAGCGGCAAAAGCTCGATGCGTTGTTGGGCTGGTGCGAGGCCACCACTTGCCGACGACGCGATTTGCTCGCGTATTTCGGTGACGACTACACGCATGATTGTGGGAATTGCGATGTGTGTTTGCAGCCGCCCAAAACCTGGGATGCGACCGTGGCCGCGCAACAACTGCTGTCGTGCGTGTATCGCACCGGCCAGCGCTTTGGCGCGGCGCATGTGATCGATGTGCTGCTGGGTAAACTATCACCGAAAGTCGCGCAGCATGGGCACGCCAGCTTGAGTACGTTTGGCATTGGATCAGCGGTAGCGGCGACTGCGTGGCGATCCGTAATCCGACAACTGATCGTGCGCGGACTGCTCCGCGCGGACGCCGAGAAATTCGGCGCACTGGTGCTTAATGCCGAGAGCCGCGCCGTATTACGCGGTGAGCAAACGCTTTTTCTGCGTGAAGACGAACACCCCAAGCGCGCCGGAAAAAAACCACGCGCGGCGCCACTGGTGGGCACCGCGCAGGCGGATCCGTTGTGGGAGGCACTGCGTCAATGCCGCAAGCGTCTGGCCGACGCACAAGGCGTGCCGCCGTACGTGATCTTTCACGATTCCACGTTGGCGGCGATGGTACGCGCACGACCAGGAACTTCGGAAGCGCTATTGGAGATCCCTGGTGTCGGGCAAGCCAAGCTCGCGCGCTATGGGGAGGAGTTTTTAGCGGTGATCGGGCAGGCACGAGAATAGCGCGCGATTTAGGAGTCTGTACTATCGCCAAAACAGATTCAGAAGGTTGAAACCGGGCGCTCGCAAGGTATCGGCATTTATTTCAGCACATGGCCATCAATTCGAATATTCGTTGAGCGCGAGCACCGATGCATTCACGTAGCCGTCCTCAACCGTAAAGCTAACTCGTGTCACCTCGGTTTCATGAATAGCCGATTCCGTGTCGACAGCCGGCGGCGGTATACTCACTCTTAATTCACCAGTGATGCGACCGTCCACCGCCCGCCTGGACTAGAGTGCCGTCATGAATGCAACGGGTAAAATGAACATTAGCAACAGGATCATCACCCGAACCTGCCGTGCGCGCACGCTCGTAATCCTCGGCGTCGCGCTCTACGTCGCGCAGCCTGTCTACGGCGAGGCAATTTACAAGTCCACAGATGCCAGCGGCAGGGTGACTTACTCAGCGGACCCTGCCCCCGACGCCGTCACTACCGAAACGATTGACATTGAGACGCTGTCGCCCGAAGAACGGCGCGCTGCCGCCTTGCTGCGGGCGCAGAAGGGTGCGTCGCTCGATGCCTCGATTGCGCAACGCGAGGAAGCCTGGAAAACCGCTGATCGCGAGGTCCTGCAGGCACAGAACGCATTGGCCCAGGCAGAGCATGCCTTGCAAACGGGGCGCACGCCGCAGGCCGGTGAGCGCACCGGCATCGTCGGCAGAGGCTCGCGCCTGAACGACAGCTATTTTAGCCGGATTCGGTCGCTGGAGACCGCAGTGCGCACGGCCAAGAAGCGACTGGATAGAGCCTATAGAACGCGCAATGGATTGCGTTAGATCGACGCAGCAGTCAGGACTGGCTGCGTCTGCAACGGGGTATGGAAATGACTCGCTGAGGGTGGCCGGAGGCGTCCGCGCGGAATACCGGAAGCCGCCCTTCGCTGCGGCAGCGTTCAACCGCTCCCGACGCTTGCGGCGCAGCCTATGGTTGGTATGTTCGGCGCTCTGCGGCGCGTGTGCGCAGTATCTCCCGCAACCACTCGAATACGCCGACACGGCGCTCAGCCCCCCCCGCACCGAGCACGCTTCAGAACACCGCGATGAACTTTCGTCACCCGCGTCTAGCGCCTATCGCCATCGATCTCTCGCAGCCATTGTCCGAAGAGGCGGTGGGCGTGCTCGCGGTCCTGGCCAGCCCCGAGGCGAAGGCCCTGCGCGCGCGGCAAGGGGTTGCCGAGGCGCAGGTCTTCGCGGCCGGCCTGTTGCCGGATCCACAGCTGTCGCTGGGCGCGGACTTCCCCGTCAGCGCACTTCCCGGTCTCGTCACCGCCTACAACGCAGGGCTTAACTGGGCCATTGCGAGTCTCGTTACGCGGCCGGTCGCAATCCGGATCGCACGCGCCCAGGCCGAGCAGATCCGTAACGATGTCGCCTGGCAGGAGTGGTTGCTCGCCAATCAGGCACGTCTGCTCGCCCGGCGCATCGGCTTCCTGGAGCAGCAGCGGGTCGTCGCCGACCAGGCCGCCGAGACCACCGCTCGTCTGCTGGCGGTGACTCGGTTCAATGTCACTAGCGGTGATGCGACGGTGGTCGAACTCGGGTTGCGCCAAGTCGGCTATCTCGACGCACTGGATCGCGCATCGGGCCTCGCCAGGGACCTCGACAAGACGCGTCTACAGCTTAATCAGGTGATGGGTACGCCGCCTGGGCAACGGATCGTGCTGGCACCGTTCGTATTGAGCGATTTGCCAAAAATCGATGCGACGGTGTTGTTCGCTCGAGCACAGAAGGAGCGCTTGGATTTGCGCGCATTGGAAGCCGGATACGCCGCCCAGGAAGAGAGTGTGCACCGGGCGGTCCTAGGCCAGTTTCCGGGGGTGGGGATCGGTCTCAACGCGGCGCGCGACACCGGTGATGTGCGGACACTGGGACCGGCGATTACGCTCGATATCCCGCTCTTCAATCGCAATCGCGGCGTGATTGCGGTCGCCACCGCGACCCGCGAACAGGTTTCTCGCGAATACACGGCGCGGCTGCAGCAGACGCGTGGGGATATCGCGGCGCTGGTGACCGACCTCGGGCGTCTCACCGAGGCGCGTCAACCGCTGTTGGTTGAACTGCCGGATCTGGCGCGCAACGAGCGCGTCCTGCGCGACGCCGTTTCAAGCGGTGATGCGACGCTCGTGAGCTACGAAGCGGTACGCGCAAGTCTGCTCGACAAGCAGCTCAAACTGCTCGTGATCGAGAGCACTCTGGCGGAGCAGCAGATCGCGTTGCAGGTCTCGGTCGGGGCTGCGCTGCTTCCAGGCCCGGAGCACGATTCAACCCGGGTGCTGCGATGATTCAATCAAGTCCTTTCGCGCGATCGGGGTCGCTGCAGGGCCGAGATCGTACTTTTTCCTCAACTCACTCCGGGATTCTGCACCGATGACCTATCTACTTTTTCATCAACGCTATGTCATCGTCGTCATCGTCGCGCTCTGGCTATGGCGCAACGGAGAAATCATTCCGTTCGCGTGGGCCGCGGCCGCGGGTAATGAGGTATCGGCGGCCGTCGAGGTGACGCCAGCCCGGCGCGCGGCGGTGGCGTCAACGCTCACTGCCTACGGCACCGTTGAGAACTCGCCGGAGGCCGCACAAGCGCTCTCGGCGCAGGCGGAGGGGCTCGTCCTCAAGGTGTATGTCGCACCCGGACAGGCGGTACGCAAGGGCGACCTGCTGCTCGAACTCGGCATGACGCCGAATGCTCAGACCGAGCTTACGGACGCCCAGATCGGTGCAACGTTTCTACGGCGCGAGCTCGAACGGCTGAAAGCGCTGAAGACTCGGCAGCTCGCGACGAATGCGGAGGTCTTGTCGGCAGAGCAGGCCCTCGCCAAAGCTGACGCCACCCTCGCCAATGTGCGCCTGCGCCAGGGCGGGCAGGCGATACGCAAGATGGTTGCCGGCGTTGACGGCGTGGTCGATCTGGTCAGTGTCGCGCAAGGCGAGGTCGTGCCACCCGCCGCACCGCTCGTGCGGCTCGCCAAGGGAGATCGCCTGCGGGTGCGTCTTGGGGTCGAGGGTGAGGATCTGGATCGCCTGCGTTCGGGCATGACCGTAGTCGTCTCGGCGCTCTTCGCCGGCGCAAAATCCGTACGCGGGGATATCGCGCAGATCTACCGCCGGATCGATCCGAAGACCCGTCTCGCCGAAGTCGTCGTGCCGTTGCCGATGGGCCCAGGTCTCGTGCCTGGCGCGATGGTGCGGGGGGAGGTGCTGCTCGAGCAACGATCGGAGGTGCTCGTGGTGCCGCGCTCGGCAGTCCTGTGGCAAGGCGACAAGACCTATGTCTATGTGATAGAGCAAGGGCGCGCCGCACGCCGTCCCGTGGAGACCGGTCAGGAACAAGGTAAGGAGATCGAGATCCGGAGCGGCATTGCCGCCGGCGACGCGGTCGTCTCGCTCGGTAATTACGAACTCACGGATGGCATGCGGGTGCGGATCGGGACCGCGCTATGAACACCGGATGGATCTACCGGCACAGCCGGTCGTTCCTGTTTGCACTGTCGGTATTCACGCTTGGCGGCGTCTTCGTGGCGTTCCGGCTGCCGGTCGCGCTGTTCCCGAACATCGATTTCCCGCGGATCGTGATCAGTATCGATGCCGGAGATCGGCCAGTTCAACGCATGGTGGTGGAAGTGACCCAACCGCTCGAACAGGTGCTGCGGGCGGTACCCGGTGTCGCCGGGATCCGCACGAAAAGCTCGCGCGGCGCGGCCGAGATCTCGCTCAATTTCAATTGGGGCGACGATATCGTCAGGGCGCTGTTGCAGGTCGATGCAGCGATCAATGGCGCCCTGCCCGACCTCCCCCCGGGGACACGTGCAACGACCCGGAGAATGGATCCGACCGTCTTTCCGTCACTGGGCATGAGCGTGACCTCCGATGCGCTCACCGCCATCGCCGTCAGGGACTTCGCGCTCTATCGCTTGCGACCGTTGCTCTCGGCCATACCGGGCGTAGCGAAAGTGGAGGTCCTCGGTGGCCGTGAGAGCGAATATCAAATTCTGGTTGACCCGGCCCAACTGCGGGCATTGGACCTGACCATCGCGGATGTCGTGCAGGCGCTCTCGAGTACCAACGTGCTAACTGCGGTTGGGCGGGTGGAAGACCGCTATCGGCTGTATCTCACGCTCGCGGACGCGCATCTGCGTGGGCGCTCCGACATCGAACATACGGTGGTCAGAAACGGCGCCAACGGGGTCGTGGAGCTGGAGGATATCGCCGAGGTCATCAGCGGCGAAGTGCCCGCCTGGACACGCGTAACGGCCGACGGTCACGACGCCGTACTGGTCAACGTGATGCAGCAGCGCGGGGCGAATACGGTGCGCTTGGCGGCCGATATCAAACGAGCAATCGCCGCATTCGCCGCTCAAGTCCCCGCCGGGGTGCGTATCACACCCTATTACGACCAATCGGATCTGATCCGTGCCGCCGCGGGCAGCGTACGCGATGCAATCATCGCGAGCGCGTTTCTTTCGGCGCTGGTCCTGCTCGTCGGCTTACGCAACTTCCGCATGACCTTGGTGGTCGCGATCATCGTCCCGAGCGTATTGGCGATGGCCGTGCTGGTGCTGTTCGCGACAGGCCAGAGCTTCAACATCATGACGCTGGGCGGCATGGCAGCCGCGGTGGGACTCGTCGTCGATGACACTGTCGTGATGATCGAGCATATCGCGCGGCGTATCGCTGAGCGCGACACGACGACTTCCCCGCGCGAGCGGGTACTGATGGCGGCAATGGAGATGACCCGGCCCCTCCTCGGTTCATCGTTTGCCACCATCGTCGTCTTCGTCCCTCTCGCGTTCCTCTCCGGCGTCGCCGGCGGCTTCTTCAAGGCCCTGGCCCTGACCATGGTGGCCTGTCTGACGGTGTCGTTTGTGGTGGCGCTCATCGCGGTGCCGCTGCTCGCCCGGGTGCTGCTCCGGGACCGCGATGCCGCGAGTCTTGCATTGCAAGATAGCAGGCCAGGGCTGACCAAGCGCCTCTATCGATCGCTTCTGACTAGGCTGCTGGGCGCGCCGCTCGTGGTGCCGCTGGCGCTCGCGCTGCTCGGGGCACTCGGCTATTACGCCTTTACCCAGGTAAGCTCCGGATTCATGCCGCGGATGGACGAGGGTGGCTTCGTTCTCGACTATCGCTCGGCTCCCGGGACTTCGCTCACCGAGACCGATCGTCTGCTGCGCGCCATCGAACGGCGCATCGCCGCCACGCCGGAAGTGGCCAGCTACTCCCGGCGCACCGGTCTCCAGCTCGGCGGCGGTCTCACCGAAGCGAACGAGGGCGACTTCTTCGTGCGGCTTCATCCTTTGCCGCGGCGAAACATCGACGCGGTGCTGGCGGAGATCCGACAAAAGATCGAATCCGAAATCCCCGGATTGCGGGTCGAAATCTTCCAGTTGATGGAAGACGTCATCGGTGACCTGACGGCGGTACCGCAACCCATCGAGGTCAAACTCTTCGGCGACAGCAGCCAGGAATTGCGGCGGATTGCCCTGACTGTGGCGCAGCGACTCAAGGGCGTGCCGGGAGTAGTGGAGGTGTTCAACGGAATCACGATCGCGGGGGATGCCATAGATATCCGCATCGACCGCATCAGGGCGGCGCTCGAGGGACTGGATCCAGAATCCGTCCGCCGCCAGGTCGGCGAACAGCTCGAGGGCAGTATCGCCAGCCGAATCGAGGCGGGACCCAAGATGGTCGGCGTACGTATCTGGACCTCGCCGCGGGTTCGCGACCGCATCGCACTGCTGGAACGGCTGCAGCTACGCGCGCCAGACGGCCATTATCTGCCGTTGACGCGCGTGGCGGAGGTGCGTGTGACCCAAGGCGCAGCACAGGAGGCCAGGGAGAATCTAAAGCCAATGGTCGCCGTCACGGCTCGCATCGAGGGTCGCGATCTCGGCTCGACCATGCGTGAAGTCCAAACCGAACTGAAATCGCTCGCGCTGCCGAGCGGGGTATACCTGCAATACGGTGGGCTCTATCAGGAACAACAGAAATCTTTCCGCGACATGCTGGTGGTCTGTCTCAGCGCGTTTCTGCTCGTCGCGCTCCTGTTGCTGGTGATTTACGAAAGCTTTCCGGTCGCGTGCAGTATTCTCGTCACCGCCGGGATATCGCTGGCCGGCGTCATGATCGGTCTGTGGCTTACGGGCACCGAGCTCAATATTTCCTCGCTCATGGGCCTGACCATGGTCGTCGGCATCGTCACGGAGCTCGCGATATTTTATTTCGCGGCGCTGCCGACGGAAGAGCACCCCGAGGCCTCGCTGCTGGTCGATGCGGGGGTTCGCCGGCTACGGCCGATTATGATGACCTCATCCGTCGCCATATTGTCGCTCGCCCCGCTCGCCCTGGGGATCGGCGAGGGCGCCGCCATGCAGCAGCCGCTCGCGATCGCCATCATCTCGGGTCTGGTGTTCGCCGTGCCTCTGGTGTTGATGTTCATGCCAGGGCTTTATCTCGCGCTGCAACGATTCGTGCCAAAACGGCCTTAGCGATAGCCGCATGATTTCGTCCCGCTGTTCTCATCGCAACCTGGCGCGACTCGGACATTTATCTCAGCACATGGCCATCAATTCGAACATTCGTTGAGCGTGAGCACCGCTCGATGCATGCACGTAGCCGTCCTCAACCGTAAAGCTAACTTGTGAATTCGGCATCTTGATGTAGCTACGTACCGTAGCTACATCAAGCGATGTTCGTTTGGGATGATGCCAAGCGGTTGTCCACTCTGCAAAAGCACCGCATTGATTTTATCGATGCAGCAAAGATATTCCGTGGCCGCACTTTTACGGTCGAGGATGATCGCGAAGCCTACGGCGAACAGCGGTTTCTCACCCTAGGGTTGCTTGAAGACCAAGTGGTTTCAGTAGCGCACACCGAAAGGGACGAGGAAATTCGAATCATTTCCATTCGTAAGGCCACGCAACATGAAGCGCGCTTCTATTTCTCGCAAATCACAGACTAAGTATGGAGATCTACGCAAGATGACGGACGCTACAATAGTCCGCGACGGCGATGCTCCAGAATGGTCGCCTGAAATGTTTGCACGTGCCGTCGCCCGAAAAGGTTTAAAGCCAATTCCGACAAAGTCATTGTTGTCGTTGCGCATTGACTCGGATGTCATAGCCTGGTTTCGGTCGCAGGGCCGCGGGTATCAGTCGCGTATGAACTCGTTACTTCGGGCGTACATGGAAGCCCACAAATAGAGGCGCGTCCGTGAATCCTGGATAGGCCGCAATAAGATTCGGAGAACCGACGAATTTAACCGATGGGCGCGCGGAAGCGGGACATTACGATTTAGAAACGGCGATTCATCCCTGACCGACCCAAGCTAACCCGCTCAATATCGCGATGAAACGCTGACGAATAGCGCGATGATTTTCGGTACGTTGTTCCGATAAAAATGACCGGCTATGGTCAAATCAAGTAGATGAATAGCGAATACAATTTTATCTGCCGCCCTTGTATCGTTGTGACGGCCGGCGAAATGCTTGTTTGTCTCACCGAGAGAATGTGGACCTGTAACGGACTCGGAAGCTGCTATGACGAAGATCGCCCCGATACGTTGGTCGGTTGGAAGATTGATGTGGAAGGGAAGAGATACGCACTCTGTAGCCGCGCCGGTAAGGGCTGCGCCGAGTGGCAGGCACTACAAATCGGCGACCGTCATACCAAAAAGGACTTTCAAATCTTGGCTGATCTAGGCGGACATCCAGAGACTTTCAAACTAGACCCGGAGACAAACAAGTTAGCGGCAGTTCGGATATCCGGGGGATTTATCGGAATCCTTGAGTCCGGTAAATCGAAAATAGATACTGCCAATATTCAAATTCAGTCACGGGTCGGCACTTGCATTCCAGTTGCCCAATGATCGAAGGGCGCTCTAACCCAATCGAGCGGACGCCTCCGCGCTGCGCGCTCCGCCGCGTTAGGCATACCAAATACGGAAGGATTAGACTCTTTTCATGGACTTTGAATGGGATCCAACCAAGGCTGGCGAAAACAATCGAAAGCATCGCGTGACTTTCGAGGAAGCGACGACTGTATTTGGGGATCCCTTGGCGTTGACGTTTGCCGATCCAGATAATTCAGACGGAGAGCGCCGACTTCTTACGTTTGGCGTTTCCGAACGTGATCGATTGCTGATTGTATGTCACACCGCGAGGCGACGAAGGATTCGAATTGTTAGCGCCCGTCGCCCAGGCCGTGAGGAGCGGAGAATATATGAAGAAGGGTGAGAAATTATGAGAAAGCACTATTCTCGTGAACAGCTTGGCAAAGGCGTAAGGGGAAAGTTCTTGACCGACTACCGATCGGGGACGAATTTAGTTCTCCTTCGTCCGGAGGTAGCAGTGGCATTCCCGACGTCCGAATCCGTTAATGATGCACTGCTCGGGCTGCTAAAGGTCGCGGAATCGGCACGCATAGCAACTCGCGCTGCGCGCGCGCGCACCAAGGCGCGTGCTGGCTAGTTCGATCGACATCACTGAATTTGATCTCGCGCCTCGGCAAGATGCGGCCCTATAGACTTCATAAGGGCTCGCCGATGCAAAAAATTATCGCGGCGGATGTTTAGCGCAATCGTACTCTGGATCGGTTTGAGCATCACATCGTCAGCGTACTGCGAAGATTTTTTCAAAAGTGAAGATACGGGTTTCCCGACTCCAACGGGTGACGCCAGTGTCGTGCCGTCGAATTCGAAACTGCCGCGCGTATTCAACGACGGTTGCCTCGTCACCGAAGGTGTCAAGGCTGGCGAAAACATTCGAAAGCATCGAGTGACTTTCGAGGAAGCGACGACTGTATTTGGGGATTGTCGGCTATATGTATTTCTCCGATGTCACTTTCACTTCAATGTGCAAAGACGCGTCCGGCAAGTTCCTGCAGACCGGCAATATCTTCAAATATGATCCCAAGACCGGACAGACTATCGTTTGGCGCAGTCCCTCGGGCATGTCGGTCTTAAATTTGATCAGAACGGGAACATGATCGCAGCACTCGGCGCGGGTTTCGGCGGTCGCATGTTGATCAAAACCGGCCTGTACACTGGGCGTAGCTACATCCTGACCGGCCTTTACGATGGCGAGCCCTATAACACACCGAATGAGCTGTCGATCGATGAAAAAGGCCGGATTTGATTTTCTGATCCCCGCTACATCGGTCACGAGCTAATCTATCAGCCCGGGTATGCGGTCTATCGCCTTGATCCCGACGGCAAGGTGTCGCGTCCTCATTGATGGCGGCAAACCCTAATGGCGTTCTGGTCTCGCCCAATCAGAAAACACTCTATGTGGTTTCGAACGACAACGGGTGGTTCGATTTAAAGCTGGATACCAAACCGAACACTAAAAAATAATATCTGCCACATGGCTCGCACTGGCGAGTGCCAGCAACTGTGCGGGGGGTGAACGAAATTCCAACGTAACGAGGTTGGCGTGCGCGGTGCGCACGCATTCGATTAAGAACGCCAAGCCGGCACTATCGCAGTGAGTAGTCCCCGCTAAATCGAGCACCAGCATGGCGCCCGACTTGAAGCGTGCGCCGACGCTCGCCCACAAGGCATTGACGGTGTCGAAGCTGAGTTCGCCGGCGATTCGGCATTGGCCCCCATCATCGCAGACGAGCGTCGCCCTGGTCACAATGCCTAACCGCCCGCGTTGTGCTGGGCGAGCTGGGCGATTAGACCGTCCATGCCGAGCTTGCCGATGTCACTGGCGAAACCCGCACGGTACGAGATAACGAGGCTGACGCCATTCAAGCTGACGTCGGTGCCTTTCCACTCATTTCCCTGCTGAAAGACTTCGTAGTCGATTTGCACCGGCGGCGCGCCGTTCTCGCGCAGCACTTCGGTTCGAATCCGGACCGTATCCGGTCCTAACGAGCGCGCCGCGAGGTAATTGATCTTGGCGTTTCGGTACGAGACGACCGCTTGGGCGTAGGCGCGCACCAACAGGGTCTTGAATTCGGCGGCGAAATGCTCGCGTTGTTCGGGTGTGGCTTCGCGCCAGTAACGACCGAGCGCACGTTGCGACATCCGTTTGAAATCGAAATGTGGAATCACGATTTCTTCCGCGATCGCATGCAGGCGTTTGGAATCTTTTTCGATGCCATCACCCTCGGCGCGCAACCGCGCGAACAAGGCGTCCGCGGTGTCGCGGACCACGGCTTGCGCCGCGCTCGCCGCATCGTCGCTCATGCATGGCGTAACGCTTGCGCAGAGGAGCAGGAGGGCCCACGCGATTGTGGCGCTAGCGCGGGAAACTGGAGAGGTGTTCCGGAATTCAGGTTTCATTTGGTTGACTCACTTCCCTTGGCAGTCTTGGCATATAGAAATTCCTGTAATGCCCGTTCTAACACCAGCGCGGACTGCGTCAGCTTGATTTCGGCGCCGTTGGTCAAGTAGGTATCCGCGCCACCGGGGTCAAGCCCAATGTATTGTTCGCCAAGTAAACCGGCGGTGAACACGCTCGCGGAAGAGTCGGCGGGAATTGTTTTGTAAGCGTCGTCAATGCGCATTTCAACCACGGCTTGAAAACGCTTCGGATCGTAACTAATCCCGGTCACGCGTCCGATTAAAACGCCACCCATTTTCACCGCGGCACGCGCTTGGAGACTGCCGATATTCTCGAAGAAGGCAGTGACTTTGTAGCCATGAGTGGTACTCACCGCATTCAAGTTCGCGACCCTGAATGACAACATCACCAGCGCCGCGATCCCCAGGCATACGAACAAGCCGACGCCAATTTCTACCGTCCGGGTGATCTTCATACGCAGTTGCTCGCTTAATTAAACATGAGGCCGGTCAAGACAAAATCGAGACCTAACACCGCCAAGGACGAATTGACGACGGTACGCGTGGTCGCGGCGGCAACCCCTTCCGAGGTCGGGATTGCATCGTAGCCTTCGAAGAGCGCGATCCAAGTGACGACAAGGCCGAAAATAATGCTCTTAACAACCACGCCGTTACCGATGTCGGCGCCGAGCGCGACATGCGATTGCATTTGGGACCAAAAGGCTCCGTCATCCACGCCGAGCAAGCCGACCCCACATAAGTAGCCGCCGACGATACCGACGGCCGTGAAGATCGCGGCGAGCAGTGGCAGCGCGATGATCCCGGCGACGAAGCGCGGCGCAACTACCCGGCTCAGGGGGTCGATCGCCATCATTTCCAACGCTGACAGTTGTTCGGTTGCACGCATCAATCCGATTTCGGCGGTCAGCGCCGATCCCGCGCGGCCGGCGAAGAGGAGTGCGGCGAGTACCGGGCCAAGTTCGCGCGTGAGGGATTTAGCGACCACCACGCCCAGCGATTCCGCCGCGCCAAAAGTCACCAAGGTGTTATAGCCTTGCAGTGCGAGCACCATGCCGACAAAGGCGCCCGAAACCACGATAATCACGAGCGAGCGCACGCCGACCGCCCAGACCTGGGCCAGCACCAATTCGAGGCGCGGGAGCAAGGTGCCGAGGCGCGCCACCACGGCGCAGAAAAATAAACTGCCGCGTCCCAGCCGTTCAAAGCTGGCAAGACTGGTCCGGCCAAGTGATGCGAGAAGTTCGGTCATGTCGACGTAGGGTTCAGCAAATCGTCCAGGTACGGCGCACCGGGATAATGAAACGGCATGGGACCATCGGGATTGCCATGCATGAATTGCGCGACCCCGGCCTGTTGCGAGGCGAGGAGCTCGGCGCTTGAGCCATGGCCGACAACCTTGCCACCGGCGATCAAATACATCTGATCCGCAATGCTGGCGGTCTCGGTGACATCATGCGAGACGATGATGCTGGTCAACCCCAAGGTTTCGTTTAATTCGCGGATCAAGCGCACCAGGATCCCCATCGAGATCGGATCCTGACCGGCGAACGGCTCATCGTACATGATCATTTCAGGATCGAGCACGATGGCACGCGCGAGCGCGACCCGGCGTGCCATGCCGCCCGATAACTCGCGCGGAAACAAATGGCGCGCCGCGCGTAGGCCGACGACTTCAAGCTTCATCAACACCACGCTGCGGATCATCGATTCGGAGAGCGTGGTGTGTTCGCGGAGTGGAAATGCCACGTTGTCGAACACATCCAAGTCGGTTAACAGCGCCCCGCTTTGAAAGAGCATGCCCATGCGTTTGCGGGCGGCGTAAAGCGCAGGTGTCGACAAGGTGTTGACGTCGCGTCCGAAGATCATGACTTGACCGCTCGCGGGTGTCAGTTGGCCGCCGATCAAACGCAACAGCGTGGTCTTACCACCACCGCTGGGTCCCAAGATCGCGGTGATTTTGCCGCGCGGGATTTCCAGATCGATGGCCTCGAAAATCGCGCGTGCGCCGCGCGCGTACGAGACGCCACGAATTTGCACTAAGGCTTCCGTGCTCAAGGAGCGTTTTCCATTATTATGATCGTGCAGTTCGAATTAGCGGTTTGAGCCTTGAATTGTACCCGCAACGACACCATCTTCGCATAGTGATCGAAGCCTTCCGGCGCGGACGGTGAATTCACGATCTTAAAGCTTCCTGATTCCGGTCAATGCCACACGGCGCGCGAGGAATACCATCAAGTTATGCGTTTTATCGATTATTACCAAGTGATGGGTGTCGCTGAAAATGCGTCCGCCGACGAGGTGAAAAAAGCGTATCGGCGGCTGGCGCGCAAATATCACCCCGATGTGAGCAAGGAAAAGGATGCCGAAAACAAATTCAAGGAACTCGGCGAAGCTTATGAAGTGTTGAAGGATTCGACCAAGCGCGCGGCGTATGACGAATTGCGACGCGACGGCGCGGGCCGTTCGGACGACTTTACGCCGCCGCCAGGTTGGGCGCGTGGTCGAACAGGTAGCGCTTCCGGCCACGGGCCGCACCACGCCCGCCAATTCAGTGATTTTTTTGAAGCGATCTTCGGTCGCGAGCATGCCGCCGACGGTGGCGGCTTCACGATGGCCGGTGGCGATGTCCACCATCGTCTGTCGATTACGCTGGAAGAAGCGCAGCACGGTGCGACGCGCACCCTCACCCTGCAAATGGATGAGCGTAACGCACAGGGTGTCCCGGTCGCGCCAAAAATCTTGAAAGTCACGGTGCCAAAAGGGATCCGCGCCGGTCAGGAAATTCGCCTCAAGGGGCAGGGCCATCCGGGGTTGAACGGTGCGCCTAACGGCGATCTCTATCTTGAGATTGTGTTCGCGCCCCATCGCCTGTTCACCATTGAGGGACGTGATCTCTCGCTGGTGCTACCGGTCGCACCGTGGGAGCTGGTACTCGGCGGGGTGGTCACCGCGCCGACGCTCGACGGCGCGGTCAAGCTCACCATTCCACCCAATAGCAAGGCGCTGCAAAAACTCCGTATTTCGGGCAAGGGATTGAGTGGCGATCCGCCGGGCGATCTTTACGTGATATTGCAGGTCGTTGTGCCCACCGTCAGCACCGATCACGATCGCGAGCTGTTCCGCGCCCTTGCCGATGGACTGCAATTCAATCCGCGCGCCGCACTGGAGGTCTGATCATGGCGAGTGATGAACTGATTGTCTTCGACTTCGAACACGGGCCACCGGCGTATACGCTGGAGGAAGTTTGCGCGCTGTGTCGAATCCAGCCCGAAATTATCGTTGAATTAGTCGACTTCGGCGTGTTGAATCCGGCGGGCGCCGCGGTGACCGAGTGGCGGTTCCCCGCGCAATCCATTCTCCGCACGCGACGCGCGGCGCGGCTGCGGCACGACCTCGAGTTAAATCTGCCCGGACTCGCCCTGGCGCTCGATCTATTGGACGATATCGAGTCGTTGCGGCAGGAAGTTGAAGTTTTGCGCGCCCAACTTGAACGTCTAACGGGTGAGCGGTAATCAACGCGAACCGCGCCGTCATTTTCTAACCTCCTCTTCGGATCCTTAATCTTCCGCGACCGTGGTAGCGTTGGCCTTTACGCGCCGGATTGGTTAAATTCACCCCGCCGCGCGCTTCGGGCGCCGTGATAAAAATAAACTGATCGAGGGGGCCAGATGTATTCGTTGCGTTACCGCATCGCGCGTTGGGTGCTCTCGCATCGCGCGTTGTCGTGGACGGTGTTCGTACTGATTACGGCCTTCTTCGCCGCCGGGCTGCCGAACGTTCAGCTCCGCACCATCTTCTCTGACTTGCTGCCCGCCGATGATCCGTTCGTCCAGGTCTATAAAGATCATCCGGACTTCGGCAGCCCACTCACCGTGGCGGTGATGATCAAATGCAAGCGCGGCGACATCTACAATTCCGCGACGCTCGCCAAGGTCTACAAATTCTCGCGCGATATCGATCTCGCACCGGGTGTCGATCACGACACCATTTTGTCGATCGCGAGCACCAAGGCGCGCTACAGCGAAGCGACCCCCGAAGGCATCGACATGCGGCCGTTGATGGAGGATAAGGCGCCAGCATCGCCCGCAGCGGTGGCCCGTTTCCGTCGGCTCGTCGATAAATCGCCGAACTCACGCGTATTCCTCATTTCGCGGGATGACACGGCCACGTTGATCACGGCGACCTTCATCGAAAAGAAGATCGATTTCGGCACCGCATTCAAATACGTACAAAACCTGGTCGAAGCCGCGCGCGACGCCGACCACGAGGTGTACCTCGCGGGCCAGCCCGTATTGATCGGCTGGGTGTATCAATACGAACGGCAGATGATCGGGATCTTCGCGGTGACCTTGGGCGCCTTGATTCTCGCCTTGGCCCTCTACATGCGGAATCTGGTTGGCGTGATCACGCCTATCCTCACCAGCATGACGGCGGCAGTGTGGGCGTTTGGGCTGGTCGGGTGGCTCCACATTTCGATTGAACCGTTGTTGATGGTGGTGCCGCTGTTGTTGACCGCGCGCTCGTTTTCGCATTGCGTGCAATTCACCGAACGGTTCTACGAAATTTACGCGCAAATCAAAGATCGCGTGAAGGCTGCCGAGATCACGATGGGGGTCATGATGGCGCCGAGCGTGCTCGGCATCATCACCGATATTCTAGGCATCTTCATTGTTGGCTTCGCGCCGATTCCGGCCATGGTCCGTCATGCAATTTTTTGTGGGATGTGGGCGGTGTGGTTGATCCCGACGGGGGTGGTCATGATCTCGCTCTTGCTGGCTTCGCTGCCGCCACCGAAAAATGTGGAACAGCTGATCGGACATGGCAGGGTTTCGGGTGTACACCGTCGCTTTCAAGGCATGCTGGGTTGGATCGCGAGTTTAAGTTTCGGGCGTCGCGCACGCACCACGACGGTACTGGTCGCCATCGGCGCGGCGCTGTCGCTCTATACCGCCATGCAAATCAAGATCGGCAATCCCGTCGAGGGGACGAATTTGCTGTGGCATGACTCCGAGTTCAACACCGCGGTGCGCCAGATCAACGCGCATTTTCCCGGCGTTAACACGCTCGAAATCGTGCTTGAGGCCAAGAACAAAAAAAGCCCGGATATGGAAGTACAGAAACTCGAGCGAGTGGCGACCATGCAAAATCTGCAATTGCTGATGGAGCGCGGACCCGAGCCGCCGCGCGCGACGCTGTCATTCGCCGATTACATGGGTGAGGGTAATCGCCTCTTTAACGGTGGCAATCCAAAGTGGATTTCGCTCGATCCCGATCAGCCGGCGCTGAGCGCCGCCGCCTTCGCCGTGACCATGGGCACCAGTGCCAAGAACTTCAACAACCTGGTCGATTACAAATGGCACAACGCGACCGTGTCGCTCTGGTACAAAGACAACAAACAAGAAACCGTGGATCACGCGCTGGCCGCGGCGCGCGCGGCGGTGGCGACCGTCGGCGAAGATCATCCGACCTATCGCGTGCGGCTAGGCACCGGCACGATAGCGCTGCAGCAGGCAGTTAATCATGTGATCGAACGCTACCACTGGGTGTGTATCGGTACCTTGAATTTATTGATCTTGATATCGTGTAGCATCGCCTATCGTTCGCTAGTCGCCGGCTTGTTGTTGTTAATTCCGGTCAACCTCGCCAATCAAGTGCTGTATGCCGCGATGCATTTACTCGGTGTGGGGTTGGATACTAACTCGCTTATCGTCGCGGCCATTGGCGTTGGCGTTGGCATCGATTACGGCATTTACTTGTTGTCGCGAATTTGCGAAGAGTTCCATGCTCATAACAACGACTGGGGCCTGGCGATCACGGCCGCTTTGCGCACGACCGGTAAAGCCATTATGTTCACCGCGACGATCATGGCGCTCGGCATCGCGCCTTGGTACTTCTTGTCGGGCCTCAAGTTTGTCGCCGATATGGGCCTTTTATTATTGGTGATCATGGCCATTAATATGGTTCTCGCGCTGGTGGTTCTGCCGCTTATCGTGTGGTTGGTAAAGCCGAAGTTTGTCGCACGGCGGGATCTGCTGGTCGGCGAGGGCGTCGATCTCAAATTGTTTACGGAGCAGGCGGTCGCGGCTTAAGGCGGATGTCCCAGTCTACACCCCGCATTGTGGGAGTCTTGTGGTGGGAGCCGCTTTAGCGGCGAATGGACATCAATCAATTCCATCCTGGACTTATTCAGAGTACGGGAAGCAAAAAGTATGATTTTTGCTTCCCTTCATTTTCAATGGTTTGCAACCATCGAAAATGGCGGCACCTCCCTGTGCCGCGGGAAGCTCTGCTTTTTGCAGAGCTTCCCTAAAGCGGCTCCCACAAATTTCAGGATTCTAGTTATTGAAGGTTATGCCCTAACCGCCGCGCTTCTTCGTCCAGCACGATCGCCACCCGCCCTATGGCGCGTCGGGCCAACACCTCGGCCATCGCGGCCTGAAACTCGGTCAGCGGATAGGTCTTGGCGACGAGCGGATCGATTAGCCCGGCCTCGAACCAATTGAACAAGGTCTCCATGTTCGCGCGCATTTTAGGTTCATATTCGTAGCGCCTGTCTTTAGGACTCCAGCCGTAATACAGCCCCATGTTGAGTCCGCACACGCTTAGATTTTTTACCAGCAATACATTGGCCGGGATCTGTGGGATCTCGCCGCCGGCAAAACCCACCGGCATGATGCGGCCTTCGGGCGCCATGCAGCGCAGCGATTGCATGAAAACCTCGCCGCCAACCGGATCGTAGACCGCGTTAACGCCGTTGCCCTGCGTGATCTTGAGCACCGCTTCGCGAAAATCAGCGGTTCGATAGTTGACGGCGTAATCGGCGCCATGGCGCCGTGCCACGCCGAGCTTGTCGGTCGACCCGGCAGTGGCGATAACCGTCGCGCCGAGGATTTTGCCGATCTCGATCGCGGCGATCCCAACTCCGCCGGTCGCGCCATGCACGAGCAAGGTTTCTCCCGCCGTTACATTTAATAAATGTGGCCACGTGAGTGCGGCGGCCGATGTCGCGTAAGAGTTGGTAAAGCTAATGGCCCGCGCGAATTCGAGCGTGTCCGGAATTTTAAAGACGTTCACTTCCTTGGCGACGGTCTCCTCGGCAAGGCCGCCCCAATCGAGCACCGCGCACACGCGATCGCCAAGGTTGAAACGGCGCGCGTCACGCCCTAGCTCGGTTATGACGCCCGCGACTTCGGTGCCCGGCACAAACGGCAACGGCGGTTTGCGTTGATATTTACCCTGCACGACCAAACTCGTGGCGAAGCTTACGCCGGCGGCTTGAATGCGGATCCGAACTTCGTTTGCGCCGAGGGCGGGCGCCGGCAGTTCGACCAGCGACAGTTGATCGAACGTGGTCCACGTCGAGACAAGAACGCCTTGCATGTTGCGCTTTCTTTTGGTCGTGATCGACAGGCGACGTCGATCGATTAATCGGCGAAGCGCGGCGCACGCTTCTCCATGAAGGCGCGCATGCCTTCGCGCGCGTCATCCGACAGGAACATCGCGCGCTGGGCGATCGTTTCGTACGCGATGACTTCGTCCAGGGTGCCAGCGGCCCCAAGATAAACGCCGCGCTTGATGGCCGCCAGCGCGGCGGCTGGGCCGTGCGCGAATTGCCGCGCCAATTCGCGCGCCGTTTCTTGGAAATTTTCTGCCGGCAGCACGCGATTGACGATCCCAAGCCGCCAGGCTTCTTGCGCGTCAATCCGCTCACCCAGCATCATCAATTCCATCGCCCGTGCCGTGCCGACCACACGCGTGAGCAAGTAATGTCCGGCCCAATCCGGCACTAACCCGATCTTGACGAAACTCGCCGCGAACTTGGCGCTGCTCGAGGCGTACCGAAGGTCGCAAGCCAGCGCGAGATTCATTCCGGCGCCGGCCGCTGCCCCATTGACCGCGGCGATGACGGGTTTGGGCATGTCGCGAATGAGGTGGACGACGCGCGCGCCGATCTCCATGCGCGCCGTGATAGGGGTGGCATCGTTGTTCGATTGCAATTCGCGCATGTTGGCGATATCGCCGCCCGCCGAGAACGCGCTGCCGCTGCCGGTGATGATCACACAGCGTACCGTGGGGTCGGCGGCGGCCTTAGCTAGGCTCGCCAATAAATCTTCGCGCATCGTGCCGCCGAAGGCATTCATGACCTCCGGTCGATTCAGCGTAATCGTGCCGACGCGATCGGTGATCTCAAAGCGAATAGATGACGTCGTCATAGGCGCCAATAACGCTTAACCCAACGGCAGCGGTTGTTCGGGCACGCGTGGCAATGTGGCATCGATGCAGGCCCAGCTCGGGGCGGCCGAGGTCCAAATGGTCGCGACCGGACGCGCGATTTCACGATCGTCGAGCGTACCGGCGCGGACGAACACAAAGCGCGGTCGCGCTTCAGCAGCGCTGAATAAATGGGTGCCACAGGCCGGACAAAACCGGCGATGCATGCGGTTGCCACTGTCGGCAATACTCTCATAGTCGCGGAGGACGCCTTCGACTTGCAGGGCGGCGCTTAAGAAGCCGACGTTCACGGTCGCGCTACCGGCGCCAATGTACTGGCACAATCGGCACCAGCAGGCACGGCTCGAAATGGGTTCGGCGTCGATTCGATAACGCACTGCGCCGCACAAACACTGGCCGGTAATCACGATTGCGTCACCCTCAAATCTCACCGATGATGCGGTAAGCCTACTGTGTTCGACGCATCCGCGGCAAGGCCGGCTGATCCTGCCCATGGGAGAAATACGAGATGAGTATTTACGCGTTATCAGCACGCACCATCGAGGGCGCTGAACTGCTGCTTAAGGCCTACGAAGGGAAAACCCTGCTCATCGTGAATGTCGCGAGTAAATGCGGGTTCACGCCGCAGTACACGGGGCTCGAGGCCCTCTGGCGGCAATTCAAGGATCAAGGCCTCGTGGTGCTCGGCTTTCCGTGTAATCAGTTTGGCCATCAGGAGCCAGGTGATGAAGCCGCAATCAAAAGCTTTTGTTCGAGTACCTATCAAGTAAGCTTTCCGTTGTTTGCCAAGGTCGAGGTCAACGGCCCGAATACGCATCCAATTTATGCGTACCTAAAAGGCGCCGCGCCGGGGGTCCTCGGCAGCGAAGGCGTTAAATGGAATTTCACCAAATTCCTGGTCGACAAGACCGGGCAAGTGGTGAAACGCTATGGCAGCGTCGACACTCCTGAAAAAATCGCCAAAGATTTAGTGGGAATTCTCTAAACACGCGCTCACCAACCCAACGAACTAACCCTATAAAAGGAGCAGTACCATGCAACTCGGCATCGTGCAAATCGCCCAAAGCTTCGGTTACGACAAGATCTCCGATAAACAGATTTACGACGAAGAATTAAACAGCGCCATCCTCGCCGATGAACTCGGCTACGATGTGGTCTCGATGGTCGAACATCATTTCGAAGATTACGCGTTGTGTCCCGATAACTTCGTCTATCTTGCGCATCTCGCCGCCAAGACCCGCCGCATCAAACTCATGACCGGCGCGGTGATCGTGCCGTGGAATACGCAACCGTTACGCGTCGCGGAAAAAGCGGCGCTGCTCGACTTGTTGTGCGGTGGGCGGCTAATGCTCGGCCTGGGGCGCGGCCTCTCGCGACGCGAGTACGCCCAATTCGGCATGCCGATGGATGAATCGCGGCCGCGTTTTGATGAAGCCGTGCCCATGATCCTGAACGCCCTCGAAACGGGCGTGATGGAAGCGCACGACGGTCCGTTCTTTAAGCAACCGCGCGCGAACATTCGCCCGCGCCCGACCAAGACGTTCAAGGGCCGCACGGCGCAAGTCGCGATGTCCGGCGATTCCGTGCTTGAAGCCGCTAAGCACGGCGTGAAGATGATGCAGTTCGCGTACAAGCCCATCGAAGTCCATCATCAGGAAGTACAGACCTACGCGGATGCCTTTCGTGCACAACACAAAGTCGCGCCTCCCGTCCCGTTTTTCGTCGACTTTTTGATCTGTGACACGAACGCCGACCGCGCCGCGGAAGATGCTTCGAAATATATCCGGCGTTATCTACTAAGCCTGATGCATCACTACGAGATGATGGGCGACCATTTCGCTAACGTGAAGGGCTACGAAGAGTATGGCGAGATCGCCAAAGCGATGCAGACAGCGGGCCTAGATGCGATTGCGGATGGCTATCTCGCGGGCCAAACGTGGGGGACGCCACAACAGATCTTGGAGAAGATTCAGGCACGGCGCGCGGTGGTTGGAGATTACGATGGATTGTTCTGCGTGCGTTATGCAGGGACGCCGTATGCCGTCGTCGAGCGCACACTGAAGACTTTCGCCAAGGAAGTGATGCCCGAACTCAAGAGCTGGAATATCGCGAAGACCATGGCGGCGTAACTACGCGGCGAATCGTCATTCCGGCGCAGGAGGACATGTAAAAACTCGAACCGCCGTCCGTCACCCCGGAATTCGCAAAGCGAATATCCGGCTGTCCAGTCAGAGTAGGCCTCCGCGCAGCGCGCGGATTTGCTTTTTTTCTGGATTCCGGCGTTCGCCGGAATGACGTGTACTGGGTTCTTGTTCCCCGCTGCTCCAATTCACTTGGAGTTTTTACACGACCTGGCAAGCCGGAATCCAGGAAAAACGTCTGTTTGACTGGGTCCCGGCGTTCGCCGGGACGGTAGCGAAATCTCGATTGCTCGCAGTACCGCCGCTGCCCGGTCACTATTTTTGCTCTTCTATTTTGACGGTGAACTCAAAAATGGTTCTGGTGAGTTCAGGCCGCTGCGCGGGCTTTCGAGGTCCAACGGTCTGTCTCTATAATCGGGCTTACACCTACGGTTTTGTTTCAACATAAGGTCTAGCGCCATGAAAATCGCGTGCTTTCATCTGATGCCCTATCGCGACCTGCCGGCTGATTTTGAAAAGAAATATAAATCGGCGTGGTTCACGCTGCCCTTTGATCAGGTGGCGGACCGTTTCAAGGTATCGCAGTACTACAACCAGACGCTGGATGAACTGATTCACGCCGCGAACTCGGGCTTCGATGGGGTGTGTACCAACGAGCATCACCAGAATGCGTACGGCTTCATGGTCAATCCGAACATGATGGGTGCGGTGCTGGCGCGTGCCACGCGCGGTAAGGACACGGCGATCATCCAAATGGGCGAGACCGCGGTGTTCTTGAATCCGCCCATCCGCGTCGCCGAAGAATACGCGATGCTCGACTCGATCTCCGAGGGTCGCCTGGTCGCCGGGTTCCCCGTCGGACTCGGCGGCGATTTTGCGTATAGCTACGGTATGGCGCCGATGGAGCAGCGCGGCCGCTATGTCGAAGCGCACGACTTGATCAAGAAAGCCTGGATCGCGAATGACACCTTCGTGTGGAACGGCAAGTACTATCAATTGCCGATGGTGAATATTTGGCCGAAGCCCGTGCAGCGGCCGCATCCGCCGATTTGGGTGCCGGGGAATGCGAGCCCGAGCACCTGGGACTTCGTGCTAAAGCACGATTATTCGTACTGCTTTCTAACCTACTTCGGCGCCAAAGGGGCGGAGCATATGGTCAACGGCTACTGGCAGCGCGCCGAGGAATTAGGCCGCGACCGGAATCCTTACCGGATGGGTTTTTTAGTGCCGGTGGGAGTATCCGACACCGACGAAAAGGCCGCTGCCGAGTACGGAGCCGCCGCGGAATATTTCTTTCATAAGGGTCTGCATCTGCCGGAACAGTTCTTAGCGCCGCCTGGCCATATGACCCACAGCAGCTTGACGCATTTGCTGACCAAACGTCCGTTCCCACCGTTTGAGGAACTGAAAAAATTGCATTATCCGGATTTTAATGCGCGCGATTTCGTGGTTTGCGGCAGCGCCAAGACGGTTACCGAACGTCTATTACACATCATCAAGACCCTGCGCGTTGGGCATCTGATGATCCTGCCGCAATTCGGTTCGCTGTCGCACGAACGCACCATGGCGAATATCGAGCGCATCGGGAAAGAGGTGTTACCCCATTTGCGCGACATGTGGGACAACGAAGGTTGGGACGATCATTGGTGGCCGAAACACACTTCCGTCCAAAAACGCGCGGCGGCTTAGCGCTGGAGTTTTAATCGAATGAAGAAACCTCGCAAAAAAGTAGTGCCAGTGCTGGGTGGCGCGCTTGAAATCACGGTCAACATCGCGGGCAAGGGCAAACCGCTGCTGTATTTGCATTCAGCCGGCGGCTATTACTGGGACGATTTCTTGGATGGTCTGGCGGATCACTACAAAGTCTATGTGCCGCATTTTCCCGGCACCGCGCCGGGCAAACCGAATGAGATAGATGGCGTCGACAACCTATGGGACACCGTGACGGCTTACGACGATCTGCTCGACGGACTGGGGCTGAAAAAAGTGCGCCTGATGGGCCACTCGTTCGGCGGGTTGCTCGCGGCGGAATTGGCGGCACATCGTCCGAAGGCGATCGAGAAACTGGTTTTGATCTCGCCCATTGGACTGTGGCGCGAGGATGCGCCGTATACGGTGGCGAATTGGTGTGCGCTGGATGACAAGGAGATCATGGACGCGTTGTTTTACGACAAGACGCATCCCTTCGTCGTCAAACGAATGACCCCGCCGGCCGGCAAGGACGCGGCGGCGCTGTGGCAGGTGCATTTCATTTGGACGCTTGGCTGCACCGCCAAAGTGATTTGGCCGATCCCGGACAAAGGCCTGCGCAAACGCATCCATCGCATCACAGCGCCGACCCTGGTGGTGTGGGGCGAGAACGATAAATTGATTCCGCCGGTGTATGCCCAAGAATTCGGCAAGGCGCTCGCGAATGCCGAAGTGGTCATGCTGCCGCAGTGTGGTCACGAACCACCGCTGGAGCAATGCGCGATGTTGACCAAGCGCGTTGGTGATTTTCTGGCGGCTTAAATTGTAAGTGCTGCGACTTCATGGGAAGGAGGGCCCGAACATGCCAACTCTCGCCGGTTACGCCGGCTACCGGAAAGTCGATCCCAATCTCGATCCAGTGCGCGCCGATCCGCGCTTCGCCGCGTCGATAAAAAAGGTTGGAGCGGGTGGTGATAGATTAGAATCAGTGCTTTACGCTGCACTGATCGATTGGAGAATCGTATGAGTACTATCACCGTGTCTTCGAAGTATCAAATTGTCATCCCAGCCAAGATTCGAGAGGCGCTTGGCATCGAACCTGGGAAAAAACTTCACGCAATAGAGTACCGGCGCCGAATTGAACTTGTACCGGTGCGCTCGGCCAAGACAGCGCGGGGATCGCTGAAGGGAATTGACACGCACGTGCCCAGAGACGCCGATCGCGTGTGAATGTGATCGACTCCTCGGCGTGGCTTGAATAATTCGCGGACTGACCCAATGCCGCGATATTTGCGAAGCCAATCGCAGCCACCTCAGGCAGTGGTCGGTCGAGTGTGTTCAAGAACTCGATATTCTGAACACACCCAAGATCAACGCGACCGAAGCTGGTGCGAAGGCGTGCCGCTGTTGGCGAACGTCGCGCGCGGCTACAATCCCGACTCCGCCGCGTATTTGCCGAGGTTTAGTGTGGAACTCAATTTGACGCACTTGTTCAAGCATTCCGACGGTGTCTGCGAATTCGCGCCGCTCTCCGTCATTTTTGAGGAAGATAGCGCGGGCGATTATCTGTACGTCTTGCTCGAGGGCGAAGTCACGGTCAGCATCAAACAAACCGACGTTTGGCAGCTCCGCGCGGGTGATATCTTTGGCGAAATGGCCTTGATCGATCATCGACCGCGAAGCGCAACCGCTATCGCGCGAACTTCGGTGCGCGCGGTGCGGATTGACGAAGCACGATTCCTCTATATGGTCCAGCAGACGCCGTACTTCTCGCTGCATGTGATGCGCGTGATGGCGGAACGGCTCCGGGCGCTGGATGAAACGCTCAGCTGAGGCCTGAGTGCTGGGCAAGCCAATCAATCCAAACTATCCTCGATGGGTGCCGAATTCAGTGGACATCCCAATAAGCCAAGGAGCTTAGCCCCATGATCACACTCGGATACAAAGCCTCGGCGGAACAATTTACGCCGCGCGATCTGGTTGAGTTCGCGGTGCACGCGGAGGCCGCCGGTTTCGATTCGGTAATGATCAGCGATCACTTTCAGCCGTGGAGTCATAGCAACGGCCATGCGCCGTTTTCGTTCGCGGTCCTCGCGGCGATGGGTGAGCGGACCTCACGAATGCGGCTGGGAACCAGTGTGCTGACACCGACTTTTCGTCACCATCCGGCGATGGTCGCACAGGCCTTGGGCACCCTGGGCGCGATGTATCCGGGCAGAATCATACTCGGTGTCGGCACCGGTGAATCCTTGAATGAGGTGCCGGCCACGGGGATGCACTGGCCGCCGTTCAAAGAGCGCTTGGGACGCCTCGCCGAAGCGATCGAATTGATCCGCCGACTGTGGCGCGAGGAACGCGTGGACTTCGCGGGCGAGTATTACCATACCGAGCGCGCCACGATCTACGATCGACCGGAGACGGAAGTGCCGATCTACATCGCCGCCGCCGGCGCCGCCGCCGCGCGGTTGGCCGGGCGTGTCGGCGACGGTTTCATCTGCACCAGCGGCAAAGCGCCCGCGCTTTACCGCGAAACCCTCCTACCCAACGTGGCCGCGGGTCTACAGCAGGCGCAGCGGACACGCGAACGCCTGGAATACCTGATCGAAATGAAAGTCTCCTTCGACACCGATCGTGCGCGGGCGTTGGAAGACACCCGGCACTGGGCCGCGCTGGCCTTGTCGCCGGAGGAAAAGACCGGGGTCGAAGATCCGCTGGAGATGGAAAGACTCGCCGCCGCGTTGCCGACCGCGCGCGCCGCGAGCCGCTGGATCGTGTCCACCGATCCGGAAGAACAAGTAGAGAAGATCGCCGGTTATGTCGAGCTTGGTTTCACGCACCTCGTATTCCACGCACCAGGCATCGATCAAAAGCGTTTTATCGACCTCTACGGTACCCAGGTGCTGCCACGACTGCGCAAGCGCTTCGCCGATGACTGACACCGCGTCTTGACCTTCCGGTTACCAGTGCTGGCGTCTGGCTCATCGAATCGAGCCTCGGTCAAGAAAGCTTTAGCGACTCCCGCAAATTATCGCCCTAGGCGATAGCCCCAACGCGTCGACCAATTTCGGCATAACGATCGAGCCAGCGCAGCACGGTATCGCGATCTTCGGTCGGGCAGCGCGGCATCGCGCGCTCGACAAAGCCATAATCCGCGAAACGCTTCAAATCATCTTCTTTGGTTTCAAAGATATCGAACATTGAAATGGGCACCGCGGCTGGATCGCGTCCACGAGCACGCAGGCGCGCATGTAGATCGGCCACATCGGCTTTCAGGTCCTGGTGATACACGTCGATCGGCATCCACCCGTCGGCATAGTCCGCCACGCGCTGGCGGCCCCATTGCGAGGCAAAGGTTCCAAGAATAATTGGCGGATGAGGTTTAGTAATCGGTTTGGGATGCGACCACACGCGATCGAAGTCCACATAGCGGCCGTGAAAGCTCGCTTCTTCCTCGGTCCACAACGCCTTCATCGCTTTAATCCGCTCCTCCAGAACCTTCCAGCGCCGCGCATAGGGTGTGCCGTGATTTTCCATTTCTTCTTTGATCCAACCGGCGCCTATTCCAAATAAAAAGCGCCCGTTCGACAGGCGATCAAGCGTCGCGACCGTTTTCGCGAGCGCGATGGGCTCGTGTTCCACCAACAAACAGACCCCGGTACCAACTTTTAGCGTCTTTGTCGCGCCAGCGGCGGCCATGCAACTGATAAAAGGATCGGACATGTGGATGTATTCGCGCGGCAAATCGCCGCCGGGTGGAAATGGTGTAAGGCGGCTCGCGGGAATGTGTGTATGTTCCGGAAACCACACCGAATCGAAACCGCGCACTTCCGCCGCGGTGGCTAACTCGTCGGCGCGAATGGTGTATTCGGTATTGAAGCTTACGACGCCTAGTTTCATAAAAGACCTCGAGTTGTTCAACGCTCGTTAGTGTACTGTCCCGCAGTGAATTTACAGCAATGGCCGCCTAGGTTTTGTGGGCGCGGCTTTAGCCGCGAATTAGCCTTGATAAAGACTCGCCGCTGAAGCGGCTCCCACAAAGTGGCTCCGGGAAAGGGCTACTGGCGGCCGGTGAATTATCCGGGTTTGCCGTGCTACAGCTTCAAATTAGCATGAAAGCAACGCTTAATCATTCGCAGATCGAATCAAAGCGGCGGCCTTCTCGGCAATCATTGTCGCCGGCACGTTGGTCACGATCACATACGAGAAATCTTCGGCGGTAGGGCGCGGAGAGGAAAGCGGCATGTCGGCGAGCGCGTCCTGAAGTCGGGTGAGTCGGAAGCAGGCCACACAATTAGGAGGCACCAACCGGTGAAGCAAGCGTAAGCCACGGCAGAGCTTCCCGCGGCACAGGGAGGTGCCGCCATTTTCGATGGTTGCAAACCATTGAAAATGAAGGGAAGCAAAAATCATACTTTTTGCTTCCCGTACTCTGAATAAGTCCAGGATGGACTTATTCAGAGGTTCCCTAGCTGGCAACCAACGGGTAAAGTCGACAGCGGATTATCGGTGGGATAAAAAAATTTTCATCAAAAATTGTTGATATTGCGCCGGTTGGGACTCGCAGGCCGTAACGCCGCGTGACGAGGAATGGGTCGATTACTATTATTCCTGGGGCACGAGCAAGGCGACCGATTCGCCGGGCATGAGCGAGTTATTGCTAGAAGCCGTCAACGCCGCGTTTCTCGAAGACAGAGCCATGCTCGAAGCACAGCATCGCAATTTCAGGGAGCGACCTGACGGTAATCTGGTCGACATCAAATACGCTGCGGGTCCGAACAAACTGCTCTGGGTGTTGGATAAGTATATTCAAGAAGAGAGACGCGTTTGATTTAAGCACGCGTGATGTCCGGAAATCCTGTTTCCCCCTCACCCCGACCCTCTCCCGCGAGGGGAGAGGGAGTACTGCGATCACGCGATCTATCCCCTCTCCCCTTGCGGGAGAGGGGTGACATCGGCAGAGGGGGAAGACTGCTTCAACTATTTTCGACGATGAGTTCACGCAGCACCGCGCTCCACGCGCGGCCTAAATTTCCTCGGTCATAACCGCCGCCGCCAAAGGCCATTAAACGCCCCTCGGCGTGGCGGTCCGCCAATCGACGCAAGCGCGTGGTGGCGTGTGCATGCGCCGCCTCCGTATATTCCAATTGCGCGAGGGGATCGCCCTTGAGCGAATCCGCGCCCGCCTGAAGCACGATGAATTCAGGTTGAAATTTTTCGAGATGTGCTTCGACTCGGGTCCATGCGCGCCTGAATTCAGCATCGCCGGCTCGCGGCGGCATTTCAATATTGAGTTTGGTTCCCGTCGCCGCGCCGTCGCCGGTTTCATCTTCGCGGCCGGTGCCGGGGAACAGCGTGCGACTGTCCTGGTGGAGATCGGCGATGATCACGTGCGGATCGCTCGCGAACGCGTAATAGACGCCGTCGCCGTGATGCGCATCGATATCCACATACGCCACCCGCTGCACGCCATGGACGCGGCGTAACGTCTCAATGACCACACCGAGATCGTTAAACACGCAAAAGCCCGCCGCGTGCGCGCGCGCCGCATGATGGAGCCCGCCGATGGGTTGAAAGGTCCGCATGCACGCGCCCGACATGATCTGACTGAGACCCTCGAGCGCGGCGCCGGCGACCGTTGAAGCGGCGTTGAAAACGCCAGGGAAGACCGGCGTATCGCCACCATCTAGAAGCTCGCGACCCTGCTTTTCGGCAGTCGCGACTTCCTGGATATAGCCAGCAGTATGAAAGCGCGCGAGCTCGTCGGTGCTGGCGACGCGGCTCGGCGAACGTTCGACGCGATCGAGCAGGCCTTGGGCGGCGGCTTCGCGCATAAAAGCGGCTTGGCGATCGATCCCAAGGGGATGGCCATGCGGAAAACCATAACGCGCCAGCGCATCGTCCAGAAAAATCCGCACCGGCGAACGTTTCGGTTCGGTGGATTTGGTCGGTGTTGACGTCACGAGGAGCGCGCTAGCCAACGCGAGCAGACGGCGCCGCGTTAGATCGGGTGCTTGAGGTTTCATCGCTGCGATCGTCGGCTGATCTCATTTTTCGTACGTTACCTGAAGGGGGATTTACCGGCTAGTGCGCCGTCGCGCACTGTGAGAGCTGCTTTAGCGACGAAAATGCTGGGCATCCCCCTTCGCGGCTAAAGCGGCTCCCACAAAAACCGCCAGAGTCGCGCGCGTCATTGCGAGGAGTGAAGCGACGAAGCTTTTCCAGAAGACAGCACAAGATGGATTGCTTCGCTGCGCTCGCAACGACAAAGCCTCGGTCAATCGATTTTTTGTGGGAGCCGCTTTAGCGGCGAATTGGGTGGTAATCTTTATTCGCGGCTAAAGCCGCTCCCACAAAAGGCAGGTTCGATCAGGCGAGCGTGACGCACCAGTGATTCAGTCCACCGCGTAAATGCGGGACGATGGCGTCGAGCGTAATCGTAACACCGCCCACCCGATACGGATTCGGCAAGCGTTGAAACGGCAGCGAAACTCCGTTCAGCGTGACCCTAAGCGGGCCGACGCCATTCGCTTCAACAGCATAGCGAACTAGGCTTTGGCGCCCGGCAAGTTCGAGTTCAGCTTCTAAACCGTCGAGCGCTTTCGGCAGCACGGGATCGAAACGCAAGGCGGACTTCGCCACCTGAAGTCCAAGCAAACAACGCAGCACCAGACTCACCGTGAGCCCCGGCCCGCTCGAATAGACGCGCCAGCCGCCGTCCAGCGGAATTTCGCCGGCAGAGACTTGGGCGTAGTCGGCAAACGCCGCATAGCGATCGCGAAAGGCGGCGTCGGAACTTGAGTAGTAGCAATTCGCCTGGCGGCGCGTCGCGGCTTTGAGGCGTTCGCAGACGCCTACTGGATTCACCTTATTGAGTTCAGTGAAAAATGCCTCGACCCGGCCACAGTGCGCCAGCGCTTCCACATAGCGCAGATGCGCATGCGTATACATAAGACCGATTTCGCGGCCGAAAAAAGCGGCCGTTTCCGCGCGTTGAAACAATTGCTGCGGTCCGCCGCGGTATTGCATTGGCCGATCGAAGAGTCGCGCGCCATCCGCCGCCAGCAGATGTTTGGTAATGCAATCGAAATGATCCGAAGCTGCCTTTGGATCAAGCAAGTTGGTGAGTATGGCGTGTGGCATGGGTAGCAGGCTGTAGTGCAATCCAGTTTTCCGGTCGCGTGGATGGAGCAGATATTCGACATCCCCGCTCGGTTCGAAATGCGCGTAGCCCGCGATGAGACCATCGACCACCAGCAGGCGTTGAAATCCTTCGCGTATCAGTGTGGCGGTTGCGACTAGCGGCGCGGCCCGCGCGCCCTGACCAAAGCGTTCCAATGCCGCGCTCAAGCGCGTCAGCGCTTGGTAATGTAGGGTCACGGTCCAGCTGCTGCACAGCCTTTCGCGGAATACGGGATCGGCGGGCTGCATAGAATCGTTCCAATCGCCGTGGCCGTAGGCGACGAGCGCGGTGCCGGCGATCATTTGGGTAGCGATCGCGTGCAGGGCGCGTTCGACGTGGGCCCATACCGTGGCGTGCTCCGCTTCCTCCTCGGCATGGAAAAATGGCAGCACTTCGTCCAGGAATTGCGCATCTTCCGCGCTCTCAAGATAGCGCGCCAAGCCGAGCAGTGGCCAGAAGACGATGTCGCCATGCGAGTCCCCCGCCCGCAGGTGGCGCTCGCGCGCAAAGAACGTGAACCATTGCGGCCAGTCGCCGTGCGAATTCTGCGCCTCGAATACCCGCGTTAAAAGATCGCGCGCCGCCGTCCATTGTCCCAGCGCCAACAGCATCTCGAGCGGTCCTTGGCAGATATCGCGCGAACCCCAACCGCCGCCCGTGAATTGTTCGAGGCCGCGCGGGGCGAGGTAATGAACGAGTGCGTTATCGACGAACCACGGCAACACGGTGGACCAGCGCGCGATCTCGGCGGCCGGCGGCGCGCCGGCCGCCGGCAGGGCGAGTCGCAGCGCGGTTTGTAATCGCGCCGCGCCGGTGTCGGCGGCGGTCGACGCGATTAGATGACTTTCGATCGCCAAGGTGAATTCCCGCGCCGGCGCGGTCACCAAACACAGGTACGGTTGTGCGCGCGAGTGGCCGTCCGTGAACAGCAATTCATCGCCGCCCACGCACTCGAGCGCCGCGCCCGCCACGCGAGTTAAGCTGAAGTAGCCGGTGGGGAATCGACGTCCGACCTCGGAATCGGGCGCGGCGCACACCTGAATCTCATCGTCAACGCGACTGGTGTGCATCGGTTGCGCGGCGGCGCCATCGTCATCGTTCAGCGCCACCTGATGAGACAGCAATAATCGCCGTGGCGCCCCGTTTAGAAAATCGATCCTGAGTTCAATCCGATGTGCAGTCGTAAGCGCGGTCGTCGTGATCGAAATCGCGGTCTCGCCTTGCTGATAAATCCAACGGCCAGCATCGTGCGTCATGACGAATGCCGATGGCACATCAAGTAGCTCCCAACCGTTGGCGCTCTCCACGAAGATGCGTTGGCCGTGGGCGCGAAACAAGCTCAAGTAACTGCGCGCCGACGACAGCAGACGATTAATCGCCACATGCCCTTGGGTTAGCAGCGAATTAAAACCGCCCGCCATCCAGATCGTCGTCGTCAGTGACGCTTCATCAGGCACGAGCGAGTGTCCGGAGCGCAGGATCTGCGCATGAGGGCGGAGTACTTTGAGCTCCTTAGCTTTAAGTACGACATGGGCGTTATCAGTGGTGAAAAATGCCAGCAGCTGACCGTATTCGTATTCTTCTTCGTGCCGCGTACCGAAATAGCGCTCGATCTCGGCGTTGCTCAACGCTGTCGCCGCGAACAATGGTGCGTGGCTGAACAAAGTCGTGTTCGACGTAACGGCTGCGGCTAGTGCGAACTTTGAATGGTTCTCGACCTCGGGTAAGTCGAGCAGGTCATCGACCAGCCGCAAATCATCGACGCAGGTCGCGCGCGGGTGATCCGGCACAAAGCGTCCGAAGAAACCGCGCCTCGTCGTCGCCCCTGGCGCAAGAGTTAACACGGCGTCTTGCACGGCAATCAGCGCGTGCTCGTGCTGATGCCGTTGTCCAGGTAATCCCACCTTGAGACCACGTGCGAGCAGACCGGCACGAGTCTCAAGGCCGTGTACTTGCAGTGCATCGGTCGCGTAACTCGTCGCACATCCGAGCGAACCCAACACCGTCCATGGATTGTTTCCGTCCACGCTCAGATTCTGGCGCGTGGCGAGCACGTGACCCCGTGTTGCATGCGTTAACGCGGTGTGATCGAGGTAATGACTACAGAAGAATTCATTGGTGCGAATAAAGTCGTAGTGCGCAAGGCCGAGATCTTGCGCATAGATGAGATCACATTGAATGGGGTGGTCGCTGCAATTCTCGAGTTCGATATGCCAGAACCAGACCGGCATCGAGGCGGCTAAGCTTAGGCGTACGGTGAATCTAAACTCTTGCCGTGTGCCGCTTGCGAGAAGTTCATTCTCGCGCACCTCGAACTGGGCGGGACTACGAGGACCAAGCAGCGGCACGACATCGAAATTCGGCCCCAGTCGGCGCAGATAAAGATTGGCGGTCCCGCCCTCGATCTCGTTACCGAGAAAGAGATTGAGCATGATGTCACCGCAATCCATGCGGTGCAGGCTCCCATTGCGATTGACCGCGACGGACAGACCGCAGGAATTTTTGATGCGCCGAGGATAAACGTGCGGGTGTTGAGTCATGGGTGTGGACTTTTAAAAAAGTGACCGAGAATTAAAATCGCAAGGTAATGCAGGCCGGATGCTGATGGACGACGCAGGAATCCGCGTCGAAGTGATCCAATCGCTCGCCGTTTACTTCGACCGCGAGTAAGGGACGTGGCAGCGGCGGCTGCAACACCAGACCGCCGCGCGGCAGGGTGAGCGTGCCCTCGAGGACAAGCATCACGCACTCGGCGCTAGGTTGCCGCACCCGGTAAGTCAGCATGCCGTAGCGCGTGCGTAAGCCCTCCGCGATGATTTCGAAACCGTCACTGAGCCACTCGCCGGGAATACCAGCGGCGATCACCAGAGAATCATCCATCTCGCGTTCATAGGCGAACAGGCTTAGGGTGGCGAGTATGAATTCAGCGCTAATCCACGTGTGCGGCAGATCGCCCAGAAATCCTGCGGCATCGATGTCGCGCCACGATTGCTCCGGCCATTGATTCCAGGCCAGCGGCCGACGATCGGCCAGCATGAAATTCAATACTTCGTGCGCGTCTCGCCGCCGGCCGAGTCGCACCAAGGCGCCGACCACCCGCACTTCGTACGCACTATAGTTTCCCCAGGCGATGGTGCCCGCCGCGCGCTCGCGCAATCCCGCGAGGTAGCGATCAAAAGTCGCGTTAACGACAGTCGTTGGCAGATACGGCAAGGCATCGGCAATGGTCAGCGCCACCGCGGACGCGGCGGGATCGAAATCTCCCAATTCGGCGGCGCCCGGCAAGGTGTCGAGTCGATGATGTTCAAGGCAGGCAATGATTGACTGTTGTAAGTCGCGCGCGAAGGTATCGCGTAATGCCGTGCGCCGCCGCGCTTCCGCGTGTTGGCCGAGCGCGGTCGCCATGTCCGCCGCATCGGTGAAGCCACGCAAGGCCCAAAAATCATCCCAATAGGCGTGTACCGGATGCGCCATGTAACCTTCGTGACTCATCGATTCGGGCAGCAGGCCGTAGAACATGCGCTGCGCAGAGTTGGTATACGCCGGTGTCAGCCGCGCGGCGCGCAAGCGCTCGAGAGTGTTAATCGCGGCGGTCACGGCGGCTGCGCATTCGGCAAGAAACGCCTGGTCGCCGCTCAGGCGAAAAGTCTCCATGACGCCGAAAACAAACTCCCCATACGCATCGAACTCCGGTAACCATTCGGCGCCCTGGGCATCGACGCAATCCGGCAATTTGCCATCCGCGGCTTGATACGACGCATACCAGCGCAGAAAATCGCGCAACGGTTCGACCACGCCAATTCGCGCCAGCGCCGCGCCCATTATCACGCCGTCGCGAAGATAGGCGCGGGCATAACGGCGCGGTCCGGGATGCAGTCGTGGTCCTTCACGATTGATCAAAATATGCGCCGCTGCGGTCTTAAGCGTGGTGTTCAGCGCCTGCGCCGACATCGGCAATTCGAACTTGCACCGATTGAGGAGCGCGCCCCATGCCTTCCTTGCGTTGGCGATTTGGATTGGAGCGGAGGGCGTGAGTGTGCTGATGAGCGCCGGCACGTCACCGCAGGATTCAAGCGGGATGGCTAGCACGACGCTGTGCGTGACCCCGGGCGCGAGCGAGAAATCAAACTGCAGAGCGCCCGAGGCATAGCCCAAGCGATCGTCAACGGCGATGGGTGATGGCACCGTGCGCGCAGTCAAATGATCTAGCAGTGCGCCGTGATCGAATGCGCAGGCGCCGAACGCCGTCGGAGCGGTGAGGGGAATGACCCGCTTCAATCTATTGATGTGAACCGAGCTACCGTCCCACGTCAGCGATTCGATCCGCGCGAGTCCGCCATAGGATTCAAACCGCTGCCACGGCGGCGTTACTTGAAACGGCCGCAGCGCTGCAAACAATGTGAAGTCTTGCACCGTGGTGGCGAGATTTTGCACTCGATACTGCAAAAAAAGCGTCGGTCCAGTGGCGCCATTCGAAACCACCGTGACTGTAGTGGTCAACGTAAAGTTCGGCGCACGCCATAGGACGGACGGGATCGGCAAATATCCGTCCTGCAGGCGCTGTTCAAGACGTACCGCGGCCCAGGTCACGAGCCGGCCGTCGGTATGGACCATCGGTTCGATCGAACACGCGCCGGGGCCAATCTCAACCATGCCTTCGGTGTTGATAAGCGCCCGCGGCCCACTCGTGCTACTACCGGCGACGGTCCAGTAACTTTGTTGACCAAGCAGGTATTTTGGAAAGGCGCCGCGCGGCGCGGCCTGGGCGATCGAGCCAAAGAAGCTGTCGAGCGAGCGCGCAAACGCCCACGGCTTCACGTCGATCGATTCGATGCCGACGATTGTGTTGGCCGCGACCTTAAGTTCGAGCCGCAGATAGCGCGTGACGGTTGCGGGTAAAAAACAATAACTCCGCGACCCGGGCGGCTCGGTAACGGCGTAGGCGTTTCGCCAGGTGGTCCCGTCGTCGGAGAGTTGCACGACGAATGCCGCCGGACGATGTGCAGCGACCCAGACGATTTCGAGCGCGCTTAGTTCGCGCGGGATTTGAAAATCGACGGTGATGAACTGATCGCAAGCCCCGGTGCAGAGCCAAGTCGCGCCGTGTACCTTGCTCAGCAAACCGGTAGGCGGCGCATCGCGCGCGGAACTCGACGCAGTCACCACGGGGGTTCGTCGATACGTGTCATCGCACAAGGCGAGGTCTTGCAAATAGAGTGTTCCGGCGCCGGCTGATTCGGCCACCAGGGCAATTTCGAGCGCCGCGATGCCGCGCGGGTGAGCCCTACGTTGAGCGCCCCACGCGAATTCGATATCGCGCCCATGAACGACCACCTCGCGCCACGCGCTGGATGCTTCGAAGGCCGACGTCCGCCATCGCCAAACATTGAACCCTGAGCGATCGACTAACTTAAATTCAAGACCGATGTTTGGTGCATCGCCACGCACTCGACACCGGAGCGAGTAGGTCTCCGGCATTTCGAGCACGCCTTCACGGCGCGCGACGACAAACCCTAGTCCTTCCGGAAATTCGAAGCTTAAGCACAGCGCAGCGCCATCGGCGTTTGTTACCTGCGTGATCGAAAGTTGATTACTACCCGGCGCAATCGCTTGCCACGACCGGCTGTCGTTACCGAGCGTCAGGGCGAGCTCCTTCATTCGGTCGCGCCGCACGCAGGGGTCACGGTGAAGGAAGACCAGCCGCCGTCCGGCTCCAGATCAAGCACCTGCTCGTACGCGTGCAGGTCGGCGACTTCTTTATCGAAGACTACATAAGTGATGTCACGCACCTTTAACAGCGGTAACAGACGCGCAATCTGTGGTGGCTCCAACGTCGCGGCTGGATGTTCCAGGAATGCGAAACGCGGCGCCAGTAATACCAACCGCGCGCAGACCAGCAGTTGCTGATCATTGAGCGTAAATAGACTTTCCCATTGTTGCTCATGCTCGAAGCCGCCGGCCCGGATGATCAAATTATCCGCGCCCAGGGCCTGCAGCGTGTCGCTGATTTCGCGCTCGGTGACGGCGGGCCCAACACTCGCACCCGGCAGCATGATGTCGTGCAACGTGCTGGGCGGAAGATAAGGACGTTCGGCCAAAAACATAATCTGATCGAGCACGGGTCGACCAATGCGGCCGGTTCCCGAGTTCCACACGCCGGCCGTTGCGCGCAGCAGGGCGAAGCGCGCCGCGTTATCCGGTCCGCGCACCAAGGTGTGCTGACCGCGGACAATCGTTAAATTCAGATTTTCCGTCAGAATCCGTTGGCGACGGACCGAGCGTAGGCTCACCTTCTGATAACTCACGCGGTCGTCCATCACTACCGTGCTAAGGGTCGTGGTTGGCGTCACGGCCGGGTTTTCATCAAGCGCGTTAAACAGTGAATCAAGACGAGTGACCACGGCGGCGAAGGATGAAAGGCTCTGGAATTGCGTCACGATCAGCGAGAACGCGCCCAGCAAATGACCGAACGCGACGGCGGCCTGGGTGATTACGCCAAATCGCACCTCGCCATTAATAAACAGCGGCGCCACCATCAGCGCCGGAATAATTTGAATCATCCAGTTATAGCCGGTGGTGAAGAACCCGACGGTCCGCTGCACGCTGACGATTTGGCGATAATTGTCGGTTAGTTCGCTTAGTCGAGACCTTAAGCGCGAGGCGAGATAATCTTCGCGTTGCGCAAGCGCCAAAGGTGCGGCGTTTTCTCGCACATGGACCAACACCGCGCGGAAATTCGCTTCTTTATCCAGTTGCCTGAAATTAAGCCCCACCAACGGCAATCCAAGACGCACGGTGATATACGTACCGGTCGCGGCATACACGACGCCGACACAAAACAACAGTGGACTTATCGACCACAACACCGCGGAGAAGGCGATGATGGTGATCGTGCCGTTAAACAACATCAAGGCGAACGACAAGGTGCCGGTGGTGAATGAACGAATATCTTCCGCGATGCGCTGATCCGGATTTTCAATCTCGCCCCTGGTCACCAAATTCAAATAACTCCGCCCGCGTAGATAACGCCCGAGCGCCTCACTGGTCGTCCATTTTCGCCACAACAGCGCCAGGCGATCTTCAAAGAACTTATGCATGACCGCGAAGAACGTCGACGCCGCGAACACGCCCATCCACAGCGCCGCATAGCGCAGGAAATCGCCGTTCTGGCGTTGTTCAATCGCGGTAAAAAAATTTCGCCCGACATAGCTATTGACCACATTCAACAGGCTCATCACGAGCAGAAACAAGATTAGCAGCGCGAGCAGAGCCTTCGCTTCAAATCCGGCGCGCGGCGCGGCGGCGAAGGCGCGAATATGCTGAACCCAGGGTCGCCAGGCGATGCGCTTAGGGTTCACGTTCGCTAAATTGGACGCTTAGGTTAGGTATGAAATAGAGGCCAGGGCCGCTCGGAGCATAAAGATCGGGGCCGAGTCACGCAATCGCTGTCCATCGGCCGCTTTAATCACGCGTTCTGCAGCACATGCTGCCGCGGGGACAGTATAATTCCTAAAATCCGCCTCATCATTCCTTACGCCGAGGAAATTGAAAACCGTGCTTCGTTCGATAATTTTGCTGCTAGCACTCGCCCTGACCGGGATTTATTCCAATGTCATGGCGGCTGCGTCCACACCACGCACCGCGACGGCCGATGCCGCAACGCTAAAGCTCCGTTCCTCGTCGATCTTGGTTCTTGATCAACCGAGTGGCAACATTCTGGTGGAGCGGAATTCGAATGCGGTGACGCCAATTGCGTCGATCACCAAACTGATGACCGCCATGGTGGTGCTCGACGCACAGCTACCGCTCGACCAGTCGGTCACCATTGAAAACGCCGATATAGATCGCCTGAAGGGCACGCATTCACGCTTACCGATGGGCAGTCGACTGACACGAAATGAACTGCTGCGCTTGGCCCTCATGTCGTCGGAAAATCGCGCGGCAGCGGCTTTGGTTAGAACCTATCCAGGGGGGCGGTCGGCATTCATTACCGCGATGAACGACAAGGCCAAGGCGCTCGCCATGAGTCACACTCGGTTTGTCGATTCAGCCGGCTTAAGCAAGGACAATGTGTCGACCGCGAACGATTTGGTCAAAATGGTGACGGCGGCCGGTGAGTACCGTTTGATCCGAGAATTTACGACCACTGTCAACCATAGCGTTGGCGTTCAAGGCCAGCGCGCGCCCCTCGATTTTCGCAATACCAATGGGTTGATACGCGGCCAGTCCAAGGATTGGAACATTGTCCTATCGAAGACCGGCTATACGGCGGAGGCTGGACGTTGCTTGGTGATGCAAGCGAAAATCGGCACGCACCCCATCATCATCGTACTGCTCGATTCGTGGGGACGATTTTCCCCGCTCGGCGACGCTAATCGAATTCGGCGGTGGATGGAGTCGCGTAACCGCCGGGCGAGTTGAACGCACTATTCCGAACGCCGCGCACGATGAACAACGTAATTTCGAACGCTAGCTGCCCATGAGGATCTGTCATGAACCAAGTCGTCATCGTCGATAATCTGCGCACAGGTCTCGCCAAGGCCCATCGCGGCACCTTCAATTTGACCCGCGCGGATGAACTGGTCGCGCATTGCATCGATGCTTTGCTCGCGCGCAGTCCCGCGCTTGATCCAGCGGAAGTGGATGACGTGGTAGTCGGCGCCGCGCGCCAAATCGGCGAGCAATCGGGCAACATGGCGCGCCACGCGGTGGCCTTATCGCGCTTGCCGATCACCGTGTCGGCGGCGACAATCAGCCGTGCTTGTTCGTCTGGTCTCAATGCGATTGCCATCGCCGCCACGCAGATCGCGAGTGGCTGCGCGGACGTGGCGTTGGCCGGTGGCGTTGAATCGATCACCGGGCTCGAGCGCGGGACCCCCGCGAAGTTCGAAGACAACCCGCGCCTTCAGGCCGAGAAACCCGCCATTTACATGGCCATGGGCAACACCGCCGAAGTCGTCGCACGGCGCTACAAGGTGAGTCGCGAAGCGCAAGATCAATACGCCGTGCAAAGCCAGCACCGCTACGCGGCGGCGGTCAACGCCGGTTATGTGCGTGAAGAAATCGCGCCGATGACAGTTAAGTGGCGAAAGGTCTTGAGCAAGGACACTCAGGAAACCGTGATCGTCGAAGGTACCGTCGACAAAGACGAATGTAATCGCGCCGACACCACTGTCCAGGCGTTGTCGTCGCTGCCGGGCGCATTTGAACCGGGTGGTTCGGTGACCGCCGGCAATGCGTCGCAATTATCCGACGGCGCTTCGATGACGCTGCTAATGTCAGAGAAGCGCGCACAACAGCTGGGCCTGAAGCCGCTGGCGTATTTTCGTGGCTTCGCCGTCGCCGGCTGCGAGCCGGACGAAATGGGCATCGGCCCGGTGTTCGCCATTCCGAAACTGTTGAAGTACAAGGGGCTCAGGCTCGCCGATATTGATCTGGTCGAACTCAACGAAGCTTTTGCCTCGCAGTGTTTGTATAGTCGCGATGCGCTCGGCATCGACATGGTCATCCCTTCGGCATGACCGGCTCACGGATGACCGGGTTGCTAATCCGCGAACTTGGTCGTCGACGCAAAAAGCTCGGAATCGTGTCGATGTGCATCGGCAAGGGCATGGGCGCGGCAGGCTTATTCGAGGCGTGCTGGTGAGTTGTGCCGCGAATTTGTCAATGACATTGCCCACTGCTCGGTAGGACAGCGTTATCGTCGACTTCTATTACTGCGGGCAAATTTTCCGCGGCGGTCGCCATGCATGCGGCGGCCTCCAAAAAGAGAGGCACCGGGATCCTGATGGTCAAATGTGGCAGACTGATTTGAATCTGCCCGCAATCGCTACAGCACATAATGTGACAGCCGTCAGACGAGGCAAGCACCGTCGGTACACATCCTTCGCGGTTCACGAGCGTAGCCTGGTTAGTGGAAAAGGGATTACCACTGCCGAGGTTGGGCACGCGTGGGCGACGGCTTCGGCGGTGGCGCGGATGGAGCGCTCCAGCACATGTTTCCGCCACTGCTCGCGTAAGCGCGGTAGAGCGTGGGCAAGAAGCGGTGGAAGCTGCTGACCGATGCGATCCAAACGGCGCAAATGGTCCTCGATCGCGAACGCGATAGGTAGCCGCTGTTGTTGTACAAATTGCACCTGCAGAAACATCAGCGCGGTCAACAGTAGATTCGGATCATCAGCATCGTGTTTTGCTCCTTTCATGTGGGTCTCCAAGTTTTTAGGGGGCAAAGAAGCAAGCGCGTAAGCGTCGGCGCGAGGTTACTTTTGTCGCGCTCGCCGCAACGGGCGGAGCCCGGCTGCAGCGGTTCCGAACAATCACAACGTGGCCGGCAACGGTACTGGCGCAGGCGCCACCACCAGTTTACCGAACAGCCCGTCCTGCTCGTTACGCGGACCTGCGGCGAAATAGAGATGATTCGCTTCACCGAGACTGGCGCCGTTGCCGAACAGCAGCTCCCACAGGCCCTCGATTGCAATGACCTTGCCGCTGGGATCGCGCAGATAATCAATGGCGGTGCGGGTTATTGGGTTAAAGGCGACGATGGTGCCGTCGCCGAAATTGCCAACCAGCAAATCATTGCTGTAGGCGCCGAAATCGGCGGGCGCGACCGCGACGCCCCACGGCGAGTTCAATAAGCCCTTATCGTCCCACAATGCAATCAGGCGCCCGTCGGCGTCGAACTGTGCGAGCTTGCCGTGACCTGGGCCGGAGTCTTCCTCACCGGGCAATACATGGCCAGGATTACCCGGGTCGTCCAGGGTTTTTGCGTAGGTCACGAACAGCGAACTGGTACCACCGAGTTGAAGTGACTGCACATTGAACGGCGTATAGTCGCCGGGCTGCAATCCCGCAAAGCCGGCAAAAGGATTCAAGATTGGACGCCCGTCGCTCAACAGGGCGAAAGTTCCGTCGAAGATCTGCACGTTCGGGTGGCTGCCGAAATCGGCTGCATAAAGACGATTGGTCCTGTCGTCGATCGTCAGTCCAAAGTACTGGCTACCGGCTGTGGAATTGTTGATGACCGCCTTCGCTGCTAGCGGTCGATCGAACGATCCGTCGGAATTCTTGCGCTCGGTCCACGCCGAGATCACCCCGTTATCAGTCGCGAATAGAAACTTCGCGGCCGCCGTGATCGCTCCATTCGCATGGTTCTGCGAGACGACGAACTGCGTACCACCGTTGAACACAACGCCAGTCGGCGTGCCCGCAGTACCGCTTGGCCCCGGCACCTCGACAATTTTCAACTCATCCTGAGACAACGGTGTGCCGCCGACGTCACCGACGTACTCCTTGGATGTCCCGTCACCGTTCGAGGTCAACCAAAAATGACCGCCGAGACCTGCGGGCCGGATCGCGATACCCCAGGCGTTGAGCAAGGTCGGATCGACTGTCTGCGGTTGATAGGTCGCCCTGTTGGCGATCAAGTTAATTTGGTTATAACCGGCAGCCTGGATTACTGGCGCGGTGACTGCACCCGCGGCAGCCAAGATCGCCGCAGTAGATGCGCGAGATAACATCATGAGTACTCTCCCCGATAGCTGCTGGAGGCAGGAGCAGCCTGCCAGGAGTCAGCGATAGTGAGTTCGTGTGTGGGTGGGTTCAGAAGCGAAATTCGTATTCGAGTTCGAACTTGAAGACGCCATCGGGGACGGCGTCGGTGAGCCCAAATAGGTAGCCTAGGTTGTAGCGTAGTTTGCTTCTACTCCCGAGGACTAAGCGCCCGCGAACATCCGGCCCAATGAGGTGTTCTTGTTCCTCAAGTGCGCTGGCATGCGTGAGTTCGCCAACACCGCCGAAGGCTTCGAAACCCGGCTCGAATTCCGGCCTCAGGCGGTAGTGTGTACCCCAGGCATATTCAAAATCGACCCCCGGGTTTTCTCCAGCCTCCGGAAATTTCTGCACGAAGATTGGATTCGTGGTGAAAGTCCACTTACCAATGCTTTTTTCGAGCAAAACCTTCCACTCAAAAGCGTGATCACCGCCATGGCGAAGGCCCTTCGCATATTCGATATAGGCGCCGACATCGAGCCAGTACTGACCCGGTTCGGTTAGCTGAAAGACATTTTCCCAGGTGAATTCGGTACTGCGTAGAAAGTCGCCCGGTGCATGTTCCTGCTTGAGGAACAGTGCCGTATGCCAGTAGGTGGTTGGGCTGTAGCCGAGTTCGTATAGGTAGCCTTGTGCGCCGTCTTTAGCGTCAACGTCGTCGAACGAAGTATTACCGCGAAACTCGAATTCCCATTCGCGGTACTCCACATAGGGCGAATAAACTTTGAAACCGGCTTTGGCCTCGCGCATTCCCATCGCACTCAGTGCGATAGCTGCGAGGGCTATCGCGAGCCCGGTGTTGGCGGTACGGGTGCCCGAGCTTGGCGCTCGATTGCGGAGTATGGCGATGCTTAACGCTAACAGCGTGGCGAGGTAAGCCATGACTTGGATCACCATTGGCGCGGCGGTGTAACCGACAAACGCATGTAGGGCCTGTCCGAGTAAGCTGCGGTCGGTGGCGAATGCGGACGTGTCCCAGGCGGTCTCAGTGAAGCGCGAGATGTAGCCCGCCTGACTTAAGAAGGCCATGCCCTGGGCCGCCATACCGGCCGCGAGCAGCGCGATCAACCAGCCGGTGACCGTGAAGAGATAACGCGACGGAATAATGCGGAGACCGCGTGCGATCGCTATGCCTGCACCGATCCCCGCCGCCAGGCCAGCCGCTCCGCCAAACAGGAGGCCAGCTGCATCGGCATTACCGGCGGCTACCAAACCATAGAGAAAGAGCACGACTTCAGAACCTTCACGTAGAACCGCCAGTCCGACGACGATCGCGAGTGCATAAAGCGGTTGGTGGCCGGCGGTGACGTTCGCGCCGACTGCGCGCGAAAGTTGCACTATCTCCTGTCCATGGCGAGCCATCCAGAGAGTATGCCAGCCCAACATGGCCACCGCGGCGAATAACACCGTCGCATTGAACAACTCCTGACCCATGCCGGCCGCCATCGCCGCCAGGCGTTCCGCGAACAGCGCGAGAATTATCGCGCCCACGATGCCGGCGCTTAAGCCGACACCGATCCAGCGTTTGCGACTTGCCACGCCCTGCGTGGCGGCGAATACGATGCCGATCACGAGCGCGGCTTCCAGTACTTCTCTAAACACGAGCAGTGCTACCCCTAACATTCAGAATCCCTCAATTTGCGTGAATGAGCTTCGAAGGCCACCTGCGGTGGGCTTCCGTTTATCTATTCGACGATAATCCGTCCTTGGGCCGTGGCTTGATTGAAGTCGCCAAAGAATGGATAGGAGCCGGGTGCGAGCGGGCCGACGAACACAGCGGCTTCGGAGTTACCGGGGATCACCTTCTCCCGCTTCAGCTCGTAACTTTCGAACTCCTCCGGCGACGCATCGAGATTACGGACTATCAATTTGACCTTAGTGTTAGCCGGCACGCGCACTTCGGCCGGTTCAAAACGGTGTTCGTGAATTGACAACGTGAGCACCGGCTCGCCGGCGAAGAGGTTGGGGCATACAAAAAGTCCAAGCAGTGCTGGTCATCCCTTCGGCATGACCGGCTCACGGATGACCGGGTTGCTAATCCGCGAACTTGGTCGTCGACGCAAAAAGCTCGGAATCGTGTCGATGTGCATCGGCAAGGGCATGGGCGCGGCAGGCTTATTCGAGGCGTGCTGAGCGCGGCGTTCGAAATCGCGTTTGCGATACATAAAGACGTAGTTGATCTGCAGCTCTTTGCTGTTCGCTTTAACCTGCAACACGGTATCCGGCGCCATCCCATGCGCTCGGCGAGCGCGACACGAGCTGGAACTTTGTCGCAGACAGTTACTTGGTACGCACCGAAATAGCGGCACCACAACGCAACGGTGAGACCAATGGGACCGGCGCTGAGTACCAGCACCGTTTCGCCTGGTGCGAGTCGTGCGGCATGCAAGCCCATCGCGAGCGGCTCAACCAGTGCCCCGCGTTGCTAGTCAACGCCGGCCGGCAACCGCAATGCTTCAGCGCCGCTGACCCGGACATATTCAGCGTACGCGCCGGGGAGATTGCCGAGTCCGCAGTAACGCACCTGCGCGCAGTGGTGATCCAAGCCGTTTAAACATGTGCAACACACGCCGCAGCCCACATAAGGTGCGGGCAGTAATACGATCGCCTGCCCGCCAATGTTACGTAAGGATGTTGCACCGCTAGTCCTTAACCGCGCCGTTAAATCTTGGTTAGCTTATGCCCGCCGGCTACATAGTCGCGCATCATTTGCAAGGTGCGCTCATCTTGGGCGATCAAGTTCGCGAACAAGTCACCTTCTTCGTCGACGCCATCTGCGATCGATTTGCCGTAACTCGAACGCATGACTTGTTTGATAAAGGCCAGCGCGGCGGGCGGCTTGTCGAGGAACTCGCCCGCGATCTTGCGCGCCTCGGCGAGAACGTCGCCCGCCACATAGTGATGCACCAAGCCTTCGGCCGCGGCTTCTTCAGGATAAAACGTTCGACCGCGTAGTACCCATTCAAGCGCCTTGCCGGTGCCAACCGCTCGCGCCAGGCGTGTGGTGCCGCCCGCGCCTGGTAGCAGGCCGACTAAGATTTCCATTTGCCCAATGGTGTACTTGCCCGGACCCGCGAGGCGGATATCACAACACAAAGTTAGTTCGCAGCCGCCACCGCCGCAGAAGCCGTTGATCGCAGCGATCGTGGGTTTGCGACAGTTGTCGATTTGTTCCCATACGCGGCGCAACGCCGTCCGCGCAAATCGCGGATCCGGTTGGCCGGCCGCGCGGCGCTTTTTCAGCGCATCAGCCATGCCGATGATTTCTTCGACCGAGAAGTGCCGAATAAAAACCTCGGGCAGACCGCCGGTGAAAATGATCGCGCGGATCTTAGGATCATCTTCGATCTCGTTCATGATGACGCCGAGCTGCGCCACCATGTCGGATGTGAAGAAACCCAGTGGCGGGTTGGTGAAGGTGATGGTGGCGATGCCGTTGTCGATTTTGCATTCAGTTTTACCCATGATGCCCCCGTTGTTTACTGGATATGCCTAGTGTGTTGCGTTGCGCTGCATTACCAATTTGTGGGAGCCGCTTTGAGCTCCGAATATTTTCCGAGGTCAATTCGCCGCTAAAGCTACTCCCACCATGGCAGCGCGTCGACCTAGGGAAGTTCATTGCCGCACATTAGCGACTGATGATGCCGCCATCTACTGCGAGGTTCTGTCGCGTTACCCAGCGCGCCTCATCGCTCGCGAGGAAGCGTATAACGTCGGCAATATCCGCCGGTTGTCCGAAGCGCTGTAGTGGTGTCATCCCAATTAATTGTTGATGCGCCTCGGCGTCCATCGTCGCCATCAACATCCGAGTTTCGGTAAACCCCGGAGAAACCAAGTTGACCGTGATCCCGCGCGGTGCGACTTCCTTGGCGAGTGTCCGGCAAAACTGTTCGACCGCCGCCTTGCTGCCGAAATAGCAAGTGCCACCCGGCACATTCAACACCGTGCCGATAGTCGAAAGACAAATAATTCGGCCGCCATCGCTAAGGTGATGTAGGACTTCCTGCAAACAGAAGAACGTGCCTTTGGCGTTGACGGCAAAAGTCGAATCGAAATCTTCTTCAGTGATCTCGGCCAGTGGCTTGAAGCACGAATAGCCGGCGTTCGCGACGAAAATATCGAGCTGACCACAGCGTTCGATGCTCTCGCGAAACAAGCGTTTAATGTCCGCTAGCTTGGCGATATCGGCTTGAATCGCCAATGCCTTGCCGCCGTGATGATTAATCTCGTGCACGACCGCGGCGGCTTCGTCGGCGCTCGTCGCATAGTTAACCACCACCATCGCCCCGTCACGGGCCAGCCGTTCGGCCGTCGCGCGGCCAATGCCGCGGGAGGCGCCAGTCACCAATGCAACTTTGCCAGTGAGTTTCTGGTTCAAGACGATCTCCTCGATAGCAATGGGCATCACTGGAGTCTACGCGCCGCAGAGCGGGCCCACACGTCGAAATTAAACCGCAAGAACCGAGTTGATTGTGACGAACGAGGCCACCAGACTGCGCTGCTACCCAATGTAAGGAGAAGGGATGTGAACGCACTCAAAGATAAAGTCTGCATCATTGCTGGCGCAAGTTCGGGAATTGGTTACGTGACCGCCAAGCTATTTGCCAACGAAGGCGCCAAAGTTGTAGTAGGCGCGCGGCGCAAAGCGGAACTCGACAAACTAGTATCGGAAATCGTCGCCGCGGGCGGAGCCGCGGTGGCGCTGGCTGGCGACGTCGCCGATGAAGCGTACGCTTCGGCGCTAGTGCGTACCGCGGTGACGAATTTCGGCGGCTTGGATGTGGGCTTCAACAATGCCGGCGTCATCGCGCCCATGGGCAACACCACCGAGATTGCGCTCGCTGACTGGCAGCGCACGCTCGATGTCAATCTGACCAGCGCCTTTCTCGCCGCGAAATACCAAATTCCCGCGATGATCGCGCGTGGCGGTGGCTCGTTGATCTTTACCTCGACCTTCGTCGGTTACACGGTGGCCTTCCCGGGCATCGCCACTTACGCAGCGAGCAAGTCAGGACTCATTGGCCTTACGCAGTCTCTGGCAGTTGAATTTGCGCAGCAAAAGGTGCGCGTGAATGCGCTGCTGCCCGGAGGCACCGACACGGCGATGTATCGCGAGATGAATAACAACCAGGAAGCGCGCGATTTCATCACCGGTCTGTATCCGATGCGCCGGCTCGCCACCCCCGAAGAAATGGCGAAGTCGGTCCTCTATCTGGCGTCTGACGCTTCGAGCTTTACCACCGGTACCGCGCTTCTTGTAGATGGGGGTGTTTCAATCAATCGAACATAAGCCTGAACAGCCCACAAGCATTTTTGAGATAGCGCCTAGTGAGTTGTCCCACGCCTAATCTGCATCATTCGCATGCTGGTGGCGGCGCTTGGTGGGAGCCGCTTTAACGGCGAATTTTTTAAATCTCAAAAATTGCGCGGCTAAAGCCGCTCCCACCATGGCCTCACAATAGCAACGCGTCGAATAAAGTTTATTGCGGGACACCACATTATTTAATCGTGCGCGTGAAGTGCGGATACACTTTTTCGGTCAAAAGTTCGTGGCTACGCATCGCTGCTTTCTGCGGCAGCATTTCGTTGTAGATGTAGTTCCAGAAGAAATCCGCCGGTAATTCCTTAAACAGTTTTTCGAATTTCCGACATACCGTGTCCGGACTGCCGGCGATGGTCAATCCGCGGTCGAGCATCGATTCGAAGGTATTCGGAATCGTCGCCGGGTCTTCGCCCGGGCGCATCAATGCGGCGTTAAAGCCAAACGGTTCAAAAAACGTGGTCCAAATGAACGCACCCGCATTGCGCGCGAGGCGGATTGCTTCTTCGTCGGTGTCAGCTACCACTACCTCGCGAATGATGCCGAGGCCTTGGCCGAATTTGTAATTCTTGCCAACCGTGGCGGCGCCCGCTTGCGCCGCGCGAAAATGCGCGGTCGCGAGTTCGATGTTGGTCACCACCGAGATCGGAACCGCGCCATGCGCCACACCCCAGTGAACCGAACTCTCCGAAAAGCTGAAGGGTTGAAAGATTGGTGGGTGTGGCTTTTGATAAGTCTCGGGCACCGTGCCGATGGCGGTGACGTTGCCCTTGTCGTCGACTCCCTGGCCGTAGGCGCGCGTCACTTCGTGCGCCCTCCAGTAAGTATTCTTGGTGGGGATCTGCCAGTGTTTGCCGTGATGGCTGAAGGTCGGATTAGTCCAGGCCTTGACGATGATGTCCCAATGCTCTTCGTAGAGCTCCTTCTTGAGCTTTTCGTAAGCCTCGGGGTCCGTGTCACTGTCCGCGAGTCCGGCATAGTGCTGGCCGAGGACATTAACCCAACGAGGTTGATAACCACGCGCAAAGCCCGCGAAGGCGCGACCCTTGGTCACTTGATCGAGAATGGCAATATCCTCGGCGATGCGCAGTGGATTGTGCGACGGCAGCACCAGCCCGAGCTGTCCGACCCGCAGATGCTTGGTCTGCATGCCGAGATACATGTCGAGCATGATCGGGTTGGTCGAAACTTCCTCGCCTTCGATGTGGAAATGATGTTCAGTGAAACCGACGCCGTAATAACCGTGCACATCAAGGTATTGGGCCTGTTCGGTCAGGTTGGTCAGCATTTTTTGATAGAGGTCGGTCCGTCGACCGGCCATGCCAAGGCTTAGTTCCGCGCGGTTGCCGATCACCGGCAAATAGAACACCCCGATTTCCATCGTGCAGCTCCTCGAGTGAGATCAGAATTGAGCGAATCTAGTTGCGGATGATAGCGAAGAATGCGTCCACACGATTACAACGACGAAGCTTTTCCAGATGGCAGCAATATGGATTGCTATACCGGGTCGTGCTGCATTTTCTACCACCGCACTCGCTCAATGACAATCCCATCGAGCGGCTATGGGAGCAAATGCAAGACCACGTTATGCGCAATCGTCGACTCGTTGTTCGAGGATGTCGAAGTCTTACTACAGTTCGTGCAACCGTTTCCATGCGTCCTGGCGCTATCGACTTTACGTATCGCCGCATGAAGTTGTCTCAGGTACAGTGAGCTCACCTCTTAACGCGTGCCACCACCGCCGCCAGCTCGTCGAGTTTGCGTAGCACCGTATCCGCCGCGGCCGGGGGTACCAAAAAGACCAGATGCGTAAAGCCTTCGGTAAGACTTTGGTGAACGACCGCCTCTTTCGCCGGCGGACCAAACAAAGCGAGCGTGATGTCGCTGAAATTCCGGCCACGCTTGGCGCACTCGTCGCGTAATTGGTTCATGCTCGCCTCGCCGGTACGGCCGTAGATGGGCATATAGCCGTCGCCATATTCGGCGATCCGCGCCGCCACCCATTTCGAATTGGAGCCCAGCCACACCGGCGGTCCGCCCGGTTGGGTCGGCTTCGGATACGACCAGATAGGATCGAAATTAACGAACTCGCCGTGAAAACTCGGTTCCTCTTCGCGCCAAATCGTTTTCATCGCCAACAGACGTTCGCGCAGCAGCCGCCAGCGCGTTTTGAACTCAGCGCCATGATTTTCCATTTCTTCACGATTCCAACCCGCGCCGGCGCCGAAGATCACGCGCCCGTTGGAGATCAGATCGAGCGACGCAACTTGTTTGGCGGTGATGATGGGATCACGCTCGCTGATCAGGCATACGCCGAAGCCGAGTTTAATGCGCGTGGTCACCGCCGCCGCGACAGCGAGGGCCACGAAGGGATCGTGCGTGTGCGAATAATGTTTCGGCAATTCGGGGCCACCTGGCCAGGGCGATTTGCGGCTAGTCGGGATGTGCGTATGTTCCGGGAAGAAAATCGAATCCAACCCGCGTGCCTCTACCGCTTGGGCGAAGGCCGCCGGTGGCATCGAGTAGTCGGTTGGAAACATGCTGACGCCGTAGCTCGCCATGGTCGCACTCCTTGATAATCGTCGCCGTAATGTAGCGGGGGAGTAGGGCGCGGGCAAACTGAGGGTTGGTCACTGCAACAAAGCCGCCGTCTGCATTCCCTGTCCCCTCGTGGGAGAGGGCTAAGGTGAGGAGGAGCGACGCGCGGGCCGCTTCAAGAAATTTTTGAATTACGCAGTCTTTATCAATGTAGGCGGCATAGTTAGAAAAGTTTGCACAGTATTTTCCCCTTCACCCCAACCCTCTTTCACGAGGGGAGAGAAGGAAAGATTGCTTCGCTGCCAGCAAGGATGGGCGATATTACAACGCATGCGTTATTGTGGGAGCGGCTTCAGCCAAGAATGGCTTCAGTGAAGATTCGCCGCTAGAGCGGCTCCCACACCCAAGATCAGCGCAAGACGATACGCCCGTGAAATCAATCCATCTCAAACTCATTTTCGCGACGGTGTTCTGGGCGTTGACGCCCATCTTCGGGCGTTTGTTGGCGGGCTACTCGGCACCTTATGCGTTGGCGTTCGGCCGCTTCGTGGTGGCCACTGCCGCGCTGTGGATGTTTCTGTGGTGGAGCCACTCATCCATGCGCATCCACGCACGTGATGCGCCACGCTTCATTGCGTTGGGTTTGAGCGGCGTGTGCTTGCATAACGTGCTGGTCTTCATGGGCGTCGAAACTATCGCCGCCAATCGGACCAATGTTATTTTCGCGACGATCACACTCATGATCGCGATGCTGGATGCGATATTCCTCGGCCGTCGTTACCGGCCCGGCGCGCTGCTCGGTATCGCGCTCGGCATTCTCGGCACCGCGGTGGTGGTGACCGATGGTGAGGTGACGAATTTGTTCCATGGCGCGGTGGGCCGCGGCGAATGGCTGATCCTGGCGAGCGCCGCGAGTTGGGCGGTGTATTCGGTGTGCGGGCGACCGTTGCTGCAGCGGTACTCGCCGTTGACAGTGACGTTTTATGCGGCGCTGTTTGGCACCGCGATGCTTGCGCCCTTTGTGTTGATCGATAGCGCCACGGTGCCACGCATGCTCAGCGATCCGCACGCGCTCTCGATGATCGCGTTTCTCGGTTTCTTTAATTCGGCGATTGGTTTTCTGTGGTACTACGAGGCGATTCAACGTCTCGGCGCCGTGACGACCTCGGCCTACATCAACCTGGTGCCGATCTTCGGCATTCTGCTCGCGGCGGTGATCCTGGGTGAATCACCGAGCAGCGCGCTCCTAAGCGGCAGCGTACTGGTGATCGCGGGCTTGGTATTGATAGATCGGTACGAGCGCTAAGTCCGATTCAGGGTCCATTGCCAGGTACTGCGACAGGTTCGGGCAGCGCTGGCGCCGTGCACCCGGTGTCGCAACATTGTCCGGGTTGTGCGGCCGCCATCAGGCGTGGCAGTTGACCGTTGGCGAGTACGCCGCGATCGATTAATCGCCGCACCAAGCCTTGGCGCGCCGGGATCGGATAACGACGATAGATCTCGCGCTTCATCGCTTCCGGCGAGCCGCCGCCATGCAGACTGATGACTGACATCCAGCCGCCGGCATCGGAAGCGGTGAGGTCCTCGATGAAGCGCGCGACCGCGGCGCGCGCTGCATACGGAATGTCCGGGCGCCCCATTAACACGGCGGCCAAATCGGCGCGCGTTTCCGGATTATGATCTTCTTCAGGATTAGGCAGCGCGACTATCAGACCGCCTGAAACTTGATGGGCCAAGCGATGCATGTCGTAGATCTGCGTGGCGAGCAACAGCTTTCCAATATTGGCGAACACCGCCTCGGGCTCGACATTGCCGGCCGGATCCTTCACGCCGTAAACCGAGGATGCGACGCCGCAGGCGTAAATGCCCTCGACCAATTTAATTAATTCCACCATCGTGTCGCGCAGATGTCCGTGATGCTCGCCATTCAGGCCGTTCGCTTCCAACATCAGGGCGCCAGCGCCGATCAGTAAATCGCCAAAGCCGGCGCGCGCACCGATACAGGTGTGACGATGATGGGTGGCATAGGATTTGGTCAGGAATTCGGAGTGCGCCCATTCGCCGCATAGAAACACGCGTTCCCACGGCACAAACACCTGTTCGAACAAGCACACGCCGGTGGTCTGCCCGTAGTGGCCGCTGAACAGCGCTTTGGCTTCGCCAGGACGCCCCGCAGGCCGCGCCACAATCGTGAGACCGGGCGCATCGATCGGCACCGCGCAGGCGACCGCGAACGGCGCGTCGTCCGCGGTCATCGCGCGGCCGGGGAGCACTAACAATTCGTGCACGTAGGGCGCGGACGTCACAATCGCTTTGGTGCCCGAGACCACGATTCCATCTGCGCGGCGTTCGACCACGTGCAGATAGGTATCGGGATTCGGCTGTTGATGGGGACGCAGGCTGCGATCGCCCTTGGCATCGGTCATCGCGATCCCTACCGTGAGATCTTCCGCTTGCACATGATCGAGATAGGCGCGGAAGCGCACTTGATAATCGGTCGCGTGATCGGCGTCGAGACGATAGGTCAATTGATGCAGGGCGTTTAAGCCATCCATCGATAGATAACGCATCGCACAGCCGGTTTCCTGGCACACCAGGCGCACGTATTCGAGCTTGGCGAGTAGATCACTCGTGGTTGCGTTGATATGCAGAAAGCGGTTGACGGCGCGACCAGTCAACGGGTCCTGCGCGAGCGCCAGCGGCGCATAGCGTGGATTAAGCGCGTAGTCGTAGGTCACGCCGAGAGCATTGATGCCGGGCCGCAGACGGGGTTCGTCGGCGACAACGGCGATGGCGTCGCCGTCAACGAACACCCGTGGCCGGTAGCGCCGCAGCGATTCACGATAGTCTGCGGCGGTCATCAACATGGTGTATTCCTTATCAAGCTAGTCTTTTAAGTGATGTTTAGGATCAACCGGCCGCATGCCCGCATTGGCGAGCAACGCAATAAACAGCAATGCCGCCATCAAAATCATAGTTTGGTTATACAGGCTCGGCGTGGGATCGAGCGTACCGCTTGGCGCAATCTCCATCAGCTTCGCGATCGTGACAGTCTTGGCTTTTACCAGTATATCGAGTTGCTCGAGGCCGGCGCCAAATTTAGTTTGGAATTGATTGGGATCGATTTTCGAAACCAGTTCGTTAATCGCGCGCGTCACCGCATTTTCGCGCAGCGAAGTAATCGCCAATGGCCCGAGTACACCGGCAGTGCTCCACGCGGTGAGCAGCCGACCATGAATACCCCCGACGAAGCGGGTGCCGAACATGTCGGCGAGATAGGCTGGAATCGTCGCGAAGCCGCCGCCGTACATCGTGAAGATCGTCAGGGTCGCGACGTAGAACAGTACCAGCCACAGCACACTCGGGCGTGCGCTGACTTGCGCGGCAACGAAGGGAATCGAGCAATAGAGCAGGATCCCGAGACCGAAGAAAATCCAATAGGTGGTGCGTCGTCCAAGATAATCCGAAGCACTCGCCCACAGAAAACGACCGAGCATGTTGAACAGACTGACCATCAATACATACGTCGCGGCAAATTCCGCATTGACGATCTTAGGCAATGTCGTGCCGAAGATTTCCGTGATCATTGTTTGCGCGACGGCGAGCACGCCGATCCCCGCCGTGACGTTAAAACATAGCATCACCCATAAGCGATAAAACTGCGGCGTCTTCAATGCTTCGTCGATGTCAACGTCGTGTTGCGTAATCATTTTGCCGTCCGCGGCATTTTCCGGTGGTGGTTCCCAGCCAGTGGGACGCCAACCGGCGGCGGGTACGCGATACGCAAACGCGGCGCCCAGCATGACCACGAAATAAATGACGGCGAGCGTGAAGAAGGTCTCCGCCACGCCAACCGTACCGGTGCCTGCTGCATATACGCCTTGTAAGCCGGGTTTAACCATTGCCGACACTTCATTCGCACCGACGATGACGACTTCTCGTAATTGGCCCCCAACGTGGGCAAAGCGTCTCCCATGCTCGGTCACCAACGCCACACTCTCCGTCGTGCCCAGATAATCCGCGGCCCGGTAGTAATGTTCGAGCAGCCCGCCGATCAGCGGTTTGGCGAGCATCGCCCCGCCGCCAAAGCCCATGATCGCGATCCCCGTCGCCATGCCACGACGATCCGGAAACCAACGGATCAGGGTGCTGACCGGAGATACATAGCCAAGCCCAAGCCCAGTGCCGCCGATGACGCCGTAGCCCCCGTACAGCAACCAGAGTTGACCGGTGAGAATGCCGATCCCGCCTAGAATAAAACCACCGGACCAGCAAGCCGCCGATACCACGCCGACCATACGCGGACCGACCTGCTCCAGCCATTTGCCGGCGAGCGCCGCCGACAGTCCGAGAAAGACTATCGCGACGGTGAAAATCCACACGACGCTTTTTAGCGTCCAATCGTCGGCCGCGCTGGTGACCACGCCGATTCGCTTAATCAACGCGGGATTAAACAGACTCCACGCATAGACCGAACCGATGCACAGATGGATGCCGAGTGCCGCCGGCGCAATTAGCCATCGATTGAAATCGGGCTTGGCGACGATGCGCTCCTTGGACAGTAGATGGGCCATGCAGTACCTCAGTTGGGGGTGTCCCTCGGCTCGGATGACTGTTGTTCATCACCGCGTAAGGAGGAGGTCGGAGCCTTACCAAACCCCGAGTCGAAGTCAAGCCGGCGGCGTTGCGCTACTATCGCAATCGTAGTCGGCCGCCCGCGCACGAAGCCGAAATTCCGAGGACACTCCCAGCATGAGCACGCAACCCGCCGTAATCACGCAGCAGCGCGAAGGCGTGCTTATCCTGACACTGAATCGCGCGGCGGCGTTGAACGCCATAAGTCGCGAATTAGCGAAAGCGCTGGTGCGCGAGTTGGAGGCCGCGAATGCGGATCCCACCGTCCAGGCGGTGGTCATGATCGGCAGCGGCGAGCGTGCTTTTTGCGCCGGCGTCGATCTTAAAGAAGCGCAGGCGCTGAGCGTCGACGACGTGGCGCCGTGGTTTGCGCTCATCAGCGGTTGTTACCGGCAGATCTTGCTGGTCGATAAGCCCGTCGTCAGCGCGTTGAATGGTGTGGCCGCCGGCGGTGGCTATCAAATCGCGCTCGTTTCCGATTGGCGAATAGGTCACAGCCGTTCACGCATGACGCAACCTGAAATCAACGCTGGCTTACCGAGCATCATGGGCGCTTATCTGATGCGCTTTCATCTGCCGTGGAGTGTGAACCAGGAACTCTCGTATACCGGGCGGATGATGTACAGCGACGAATGCCGGCGACTTGGGCTGCTAAATGAAATGGTCGAGGCGCCGCAGTTGCTCGACGCCGCGGTGGTGCGCGCCCGCGCGCTGGCTGGTAAATCCACGGTCGCGTTTCGCGCCACCAAAGCGCGCTTTCGTGAGTTTGCGTTGAGTGGTTTTGAGGACGCGTGCGCCGCCGCGATCGCGGGCATGGAGGCGGCGTACGCGACCGGCGATCCACAAGCGCAAATGGCGCGTTTTCTCGTCAAGGATGGCGCGTGAGCGTTCCGTTTATGGTGGGACAACATAAGAGGCGCCTCGCTTCGGTATCAAACACAGAGGATTTTAGTCGTGAAACAGCAAATTATTGGTGGCGGAATTACGCTCGCCGACGGCACTGTTTTGCCGCTTTCCAAAGCGGTTCGTGCCGGCGATTTCGTGTTTCTTTCGGGGCAATTGGGCCTCACGGCGACGGGTCAATTAGCGGGTGACGATATCGTCCAGCAAACCCACCAATGTATGGAGAACATCCGCGCCTTGCTGACGCAAGCTGGATGTGGCATGTCGGACGTCATCAAAGCCACGGTGTGGTTGGTTGAGCGTGCCGATTTTGGCGCGTTTAACCGCGTATACGCGACGTATTTTTTAGAGCGACCGCCGGTGCGTTCCACGGTAATCTCGGAGTTAGTGCTCGCCGGAGCACGGGTCGAAATTGAAGTTGCGGCGTACGCCCCGTGAGATATCGCGACGCCACCACGGCGCTAGTGAACGCAGCGCCGACGCAAGACTTCGTCACGGTCACAGTGTGGATGACTTTGGTTATCGGCGTGTTGTTTCTTGCCACCGGATTGTACGCGGGGCAGCGTTGGTTAGCCTTTTGGGGGGCACTCACCTTATTGGCCTGCGGCTGGTATTTTTGGTACGTCGCGTAGAGCGCTTTTAGACGGTGGGTTGATGGATATCCACTAATCCCGCCTTTATCGCTATCAGGCACAGTTGGACATCGGTCGTGGCATGTAATTTTTTGCGCATGTTGTTGCGATGGGTCTGAATGGTCTTTTCGGTGAGTCCAGCGCGAGCCGCGATCTGCTTCACCGAAAAGCCGTGCGCGATTTCACTTAGCACTTCGACCTCTTTGGCGGTAAGCACCTTGACTTGATCGAGTGGTCCAGCACCCTGGGTCGATACCGCCAGGTGCACGGCGACCTGTGGGCTGATCGCCATATCGCCCGTTGCCACGCGCCGCACTGCATCACAGATTTCCTTGGTATTGGCGCGCTTCGAGATGTAGCCCATGCCACCGATTTCGAGCAATGCCACCGGATGATAGTCCGCGTCGTGCATCGACAGCCCAATAATCCGGAGCTGCGGATTGCGTTCCAACAATTGTTTGGCGACGCCGATCCCGTCTTCGTGTTCGAGTTCCATGTCGAGCAGGGCGATATCAACTGCCTGCTGCTCAACTATGTGTAAGGCGCTCGAACCGACATTGGCGATCCCGACGAGCTTTAAACTGCTGTCCTGGCTTAAGCGTTGCGCGAGCATTTCGGCCACAAATTTGTGGTCGTCAACGATCATGATACGGTAGGGCGATGGCAATGGTCGGGCGTACATGCCGAGACTCCTTGGGCTAATTTTGTAATAGGTCTAGTTCAAACGGCGAATGTTTTAGGAATAAATCCCAATTTCGCCTTAGTCTTTGGCTAAAAATGTAGCAACTGAAATGCAGATTTGAAAAGGCGAGGTGTGAACTATTTCCGGAAATCGCGCAGTTCAGTAGGACGAGGATCACAAAGATGGGAATAATCGATGCCGACGAAGTGAATTCGTCCCGTCGCAGGCCTAAGCCCGCAATTGGCCCTTACTGAAATTCGGGGCGTCGCGTTAGGACTGGCTGAGAGTTAGCCAAAAAGCGTCGCCTTGGCTGCGAGCAGAAGCGCGTGGAGGTGTGGTGCCGCACAGGCAATACCCCGATTCGCTTGCAGCGTGCTACCCCGCCCGAAGTCGAGTGGGAGGCCATCGATATCAGTGACTTTGGCTCCCGCTTCTTCGGCCACAATGCTCCCTGCCGCGTGATCCCAGATTTTTTCGACATAATCAGCGCTAGTCGGGAACCGCAAATAGGCATCCGCCTGCCCGCGCGCGACCACGGCATATTTACATTGACTGTCGAGCCGCGCGGGTGCGCCGCGAGTCTTGAGGTAATCGGCGATCTCGCGCGTTGCGTCCTGTCGGGAGTGGGCGGCTTCGACTGACTCGCAGATCCGCATCTCACTGACGCTACGCCCATCGGCGATTCTAATCGGTTCTGGGTTCGCCTCTGGCTGCGACGCTGGCAGGGCGTACGCTCCGGCGCCCCGCGCGGCGTAAAACAGCGTTCCGGTTGGATCGGGTTGATCGAAGGCGCGGCTGAAATCGCGACCTAAATTAGGACAACCTAGAACACCGAGCAGCACCGTCCCGCGTTCGATGTAAGCCAGCGAAATGGCGTATTGGCCGCCACGCAGAAAACCCTTGGTGCCGTCGATTGGATCCAGTGTCCAATAAGCATCTCCGCTAGCATCATGCTCGCCAAGATCGATCGCGCGTAGCGCATCATTGGAATTGAGCCCTGGCCATGCGCGTTGCACGGCTTCGACCACCGCATCGCGCAACACGCCCGAGTTATTGGCCAACAGATCTTTCGCGGATTCTTCGCCAACCAACGGTACGGTGCCAAATTCCTCTTGCAACCGGAGCGCGATATGCGCCTGTACCGCATAATCAGCGACGGTGACTGGACTGTAATCGTCCTTGGTCATGCGCCGAATTTGGTGAGTGCTGGCTTGTACGTGACGCGCGATTGCCGAAGCTTCGGCAATCGCGCGAAGCGCGATCCGCAGACGAGAGGCGGCGAGCGGCATGATGTGGATGGCTTCTTGGTTGCTGACTGGGGCGTTGCACCTTAAAGCGAGTAGCTTTGACACGCAATGCCTGCAGTCATGCAGCATTAAACCGAAAAGGCCTCCTAAATTAAGCGCTCCTCGCAACCAAGCAAATGAGGCGGTTGAGCGCCCATTTAGATATCGCGATGGTCAAAATAGACGGGAGTTTGCATAATCCTTAGTCAACGAGCGGAGGAACCTATGGCGAGCGAAAAGATTTATCCGGTTACACCAGCTGCCTCAGCGCGCACCCATCTGACCGATGCGCGTTATCGCGCCTGGTACGCCGAATCGCTCGCCGATCCGGACGCGTTCTGGGCGCGTCAGGCGGCGGAATTCGTCACGTGGACGAGACGCTGGGACCGCGTTTCCAATTGGAATTTCAACAGTGCAAATATTCGCTGGTTTGAAGGCGCAAAACTCAACGTTTGTTACAACTGCGTCGATCGTCATCTCGCGACACGCGGGGAGCAGGTTGCGATTTTGTGGGAAGGGGACGATCCAAAGGACTCGAAGCGCATAACCTATCGTGAATTGCATGCTGCGGTGTGTCGACTCGCGAACGCGCTCAAAGCCAAGGGCGTTAATCCCGGTGATCGCGTGTCTATCTATTTGCCGATGATTCCAGAAGCCGCGTACGCGATGCTGGCCTGCGCGCGCATCGGCGCCGTTCATTCCGTGGTGTTCGGTGGCTTTTCGCCCGAAGCGTTAAAAGATCGAATCCTCGATTCCGATTGCCAAGTGGTAATTACCGCGGACGAAGGTCTACGTGGCGGTCGTCCAATTCCGCTCAAGGCGAATACCGACCAAGCGCTCGAACATTGTCCGAATGTACACACCGTGTTTGTCGTACAACGCACGGGAGGATCGATCGCGTGGCACGCTGGGCGCGACGTGTGGTATCACGAGGCTATCGCGGCGGCGAGTCTTGTCTCCGAGCCCGAGACCATGGATGCCGAGGCGCCACTGTTCATCCTCTACACCTCCGGATCGACCGGTAAACCCAAAGGCGTATTGCATACCAGCGGTGGTTACTTGATGTACACCGCGATGACGCACAAATATGTTTTTGATTATCACGAGGGCGATATTTACTGGTGCACGGCCGACGTCGGTTGGGTAACGGGGCACTCGTATATTTTGTATGGTCCGCTCGCGAACGGGGCGACGACGTTGATGTTTGAAGGCGTACCAACGTATCCCAACGCCGGGCGGTTTTGGCAAGTGATCGACAAACATCAGGTGAATATTTTTTATACGGCACCGACCGCGATCCGCGCGTTGATGGGCCAGGGTGATGAACCGGTAAAACGCACGTCGCGACAATCGTTGCGCCTGCTCGGCTCGGTTGGCGAGCCGATTAATCCGGAAGCGTGGGAGTGGTATTACAACGTAGTCGGCGACGCACGCTGTCCCGTGGTCGATACCTGGTGGCAGACTGAAACCGGAGGCATCTTAATTTCCCCGCTGCCCGGCGCGCGACCGCTAAAGCCGGGCTCAGCAACCTTGCCACTGTTCGGTATCGAACCGGCTCTGCTGGATGAGAAGGGTAATGAACTCCACGGCGCGACGGCCGGCGCGCTGGTGCTAAAACGTTCGTGGCCGGGACAAATGCGTACCGTTTATGGGGATCACGAGCGCTTCAAGGAAACATATTTCAAAATGTTCCCAGGCGCGTATTTCACAGGCGACGGCGCGCGGCGTGACGCCGATGGGTATTACTGGATTACGGGCCGCATTGATGACGTCATCAATGTCTCCGGACATCGGCTTGGTACGGCGGAAGTCGAAAGCGCGTTGGTTCTACACACCGCAGTGTCGGAGGCGGCGGTCGTCGGTTATCCGCACGACATCAAAGGTCAAGGTATTTATGCCTACGTCACGTTGATGCGCGGGATCGATCCTTCCGAAGCGTTGCGTAAGGAATTGGCCGAACACGTGCGACGCGAAATTGGCGCCATCGCGACTCCGGATGTAATCCAATGGGCGCCGGGACTACCTAAGACGCGCTCGGGTAAAATCATGCGCCGCATCCTGCGCAAAATCGCGGCAAACGAACTCGATACCTTGGGCGACACTAGCACGCTGGCCGAGCCAGCGGTGGTTGACGATTTGGTCTTGCATCGTGCGACAAAGTAGCCGCACGCGACGCACATTTCGGCTAGACCTATGAGCGCAACGTGGGAAGCGGCGGCCAAAGCTTGGGTCGACGCCTGCCTCGGCGCCTGCAGTGGTCAGTCGTTTGTCCCAGGGTTGAACCCTGTCGAGACCTTCGGGAAACTGTTCAAACTAGATCCCGACACCGGTCTATTCAGGTCGCCACACCTCGATGCGGCGGCCACGTTCAAAGGCTTTGGGAACCTTTTACGAGATTATTCGGCGCTGCACGGTGGGACTTCTGAAAGTCCGGTGGAACTAGGGCCGCTTGTTGGTCGTATGGTGCGCGAGCTTAGGCTGCAGGCCGCGCGTAACCAGTTAGTAGATACGGAACAAAGCGCGCAGCTAACGCGTTGGATGGATATTTTTGTCCAGCCGATACTTGGCCCGGGTCGTCCGACGCACCAGCGTTGGAGCGTCGTCACTGGCGCCTGGCAGGCGCATTGGTCCGCCACTCAAATACTGCGCGCGACGCACGCCGCGATCTTGGACGCGGCGCTTTGCCGTTTCGCGACGCGCGTCGAAGACTCCACTGGTGAACCGATTACGAGTCTGCGGGGACTCTTTGACGAATGGGTTAATTGTGCGGATGCCGCCTATCTCGATGAAACACGAACCTCACGCTTCGCCGTGCGATTCGGTGATGTTGTCAATTCCGCGATCGCGCTTCGACTTGCCTGGACCGCTTGGCTGACCACCACGCTGAATCAGTTTGGCGTCTTCGACGTAGGTGCGAAGGATAGCGCGACCGACGCCGCGCCACCGGCTCCGCCGCAGTCAACCGCGCCACCTGTGGCCGAGGTGCCGGTCGCATCTTCGACGGTTACAGCAGGACCTAAGATACGCCGGAAAAAAAATAGCGCACCGAAGACGCGGCGGCCGCCACCCACGCGTCTTACGCCGGCGCCGAATAAGCGAGCGACGCCACGCGCGTCACGGTTTAAGGCCGCGCGGCAGTTAGGCAACGAGTTCGATATTGGAAATTTCCCGTCGCCCGGTCGCAAGTCGTAGGTTTGCGTGCCACGTATTAGCTTTAGCTTTGAGGACCTTACGGCCGAGCTCGACGCATTCGAAAAAAAATTATTGGTCGCAGCTTCGCAACTCTCGCGCTGGCAGGACACCCCCCCGGCGGTCGCGACGCCACACGAGGTGGTGTTTACGCATGGCAAGGCCACGCTTTGGCATTTCCATGCACTAGCGAACCAGGTGAAATCACCACCAGTGTTGATGGTTTATTCGCTCGTTAATCGTCCGACTATGGCGGATATTGATCCCGAGCGCTCGGTGATTCGTGCATTGTTAACCCGCGGTATTGATGTTTATCTCATCGATTGGGAAGCACCTACTCGGTTTGAGCGGACGCGCGGTCTCGCCACGTATATCGCAGACGAGTTGGACAGTTGCGTCCAATTTATTCGCTCGAGTCGGGCAGTGGACAAGATCAATTTACTGGGCATTTGTCAGGGCGGCACCTTCAGTTTGTGCTACAGCGCCTTGCATCCAGACAAGATCGCGGGCCTTATCACCACCGTTACCCCAGTTGATTTTCATACCTCGGAAGACAGGTTGGGCAATCTATTACGGCATGTCGACATTAGTGCTTTAGTCGAGACCTGTGGCAACGTTCCTGGCGAATGGTTGAATGCGGCATTTTTTGCATTAAAGCCGCTGCACGTCACGCACAAGAAATATCTTGATTGGATCGCCATGGCGGATGATGACGCTGCAACCGCGATTTTTTTTGCGATGGAACGCTGGATCTTCGATAGTCCGGCGCTCGCCGGCGTGGCGCTTAAAGAGTTTGCGCGCGCCTTCTATCGCGACAATGCGCTAGTGCACGGCACGTTACAAATTAGCGGGCAACGGATCGTACTTGCATCGCTACCGATCCCAATACTGAATATTTTCGCGCGCGATGACCATATCGTGCCGCCAGCGGCGTCCCGTGCGCTTCGTCATTGTGTGGGTTCCACGGACTATACGGAGATCGAACTACCGAGTGGGCACATCGGAATTTACGTCGGCGGCAAAGCGCGAAATCTGCTGGCGGACGTCATCGCCGAGTGGCTGGCGGCGCGGGAGGTGCTTAAGCGTTCGCGCGCTCGCAAGGCGCCGCGGGCGAAACTCTGAACGCCAATGCAGAGGATGTAGAGAAGCCTGAATGCACGAAAAGTCCCCTTGGGGTTTCGTGCGTACCGCGAAACCCCAAGGGATGAGGGGAGGTCAATCGATAAAATCTAACGAGCAGCTGGTAAACAATTAGGCCGCTTTACGCACCTGTATGCTCGGCACGATCGCGACTAACGAGCTACGAACTTGCTCAAACGAGTTGCTGGCTTGTTCACCAAAGGCCTTCACGCCGTGCTCGAACCACGCGCGGTATTCGGTGCGCGAAGATGTAAGGATATCGGTCGCTTCTTTCGTGGTGGCGACTACTCGCTTGCCGTAGTCGCTCGCCAGCTTGGCTTGCTCGGCAAGGATTTCGGGAAGCGCTTTGCCTTCGCCGAGTAACGCGACGACGTGATTGGTGGCGTCGACCGCATAACTGGCCAGTTCAAGCTGCTTTTTCAAAAGCCTCTCAGCTAGTTTAAGATTCAGCGCTTCAAGCCGCTTACTCGATTCCACAGTGGATTTAGCAAGTGATTCCCACTGGGCGATCAGGTTGTTTTCCATCCGAACTCTCCTACCGATAGTCCCGCTCGGGCCGACGGGGGGATTCGCCCGACATGCCGCTTAGCAGCATTGGTGCGACGCAGCATAATTGTCATGCTGCAGTGTGTCAATCGATTTGTTCGAGGAGATTTCGGGCGCTCCAGCAGCACCGGTAAATCGACCACGATTTCGGCCGCTAAATGTCGCGGATTGTCATGCTGCGTTGGCCGTTTCTTCTAAAGCGGAGTGGGGTTAGCTAGCATTACGCTCTTTCAAGTGAGGAAGCGCCTTCTGGTGCGGCTTGGCCGGTTGCGGAAGGCCCCAGCGGTCAAGTGAACAAGGAGAATAATTTGATGACGACGAACGCGGACTTAGCGGCATGGGTGAAAAGTGTTGCTGAGCACACCCAGGCCGCTCGAATCCATTGGTGTGACGGCTCTGACGCCGAAAATGAGACCCTAGTGGCGCGCATGTTAGAGGACGGTTCACTGCTCCGTCTCAATCCACAGACCCATCCCAATTGCTTTCTACACCGCTCTGCGCCCAACGACGTGGCGCGCGTCGAACATCTGACGTTCGTGTGCACCGCTATTCAAGAAGATGCGGGACAAAACAATAATTGGATGGCCCCCGCCGAGGCGCATCGCGTGGTCGACGATCTGTACGCTGGGTGCATGCGTGGACGCATTCTGTATGTGATTCCCTATTTGATGGGGCCCTATGGTTCACCCTATTCGCGCGCCGGTGTCGAAATCACGGATAGCGCCTATGTGGTCGCGAATATGCGAATTATGGCGCGTATCGGCGCCCGCGCCTTGGCGCATATCGAAGCGGGTAACTCATTTGTTCGTGGGCTGCATTCAGTTGGTGATTTAAATCCTAATCGTCGCTACATCATGCATTTCCCCGAAGAGCTCCTGATAAAGAGCATCGGCTCGGGCTACGGCGGCAATGCGCTGCTCGGTAAAAAATGCCATGCCTTGCGAATCGCGAGCTGGCAAGCACGTACCGAAGGGTGGTTGGCTGAACACATGTTGATTCTGGGTCTTGAAGATCCGAGCGGAAACATCACGTATGTGGCGGCCGCATTTCCATCGGCGTGCGGTAAAACCAACCTCGCCATGCTTGTTCCACCGGCAGCCCTTCCGGGGTGGAAGGTTTGGACGGTGGGCGACGACATCGCATGGTTACATCTCGGCGACGACGGTCAGTTGTGGGCGATCAATCCGGAAGCTGGTTTTTTCGGCGTCGCTCCCGGAACGAGTTCGAAAACGAATCCGAATTGCATGGGAATGCTGGGCCGCAACGCGATTTATACCAATGTCGCGCTGTCGCCCGATCAACAACCGTGGTGGGAAGGTATCGATGGTCCGCAACCGGCTGGGCTAATTGACTGGCAGGGTCGCACGTACGATCCGAAACTTGGACCCGCCGCCCACCCGAATTCGCGCTTCACGGTCGCCGCTAACCAGTGCCCCAGTTATTCGATACAAGCCAATGCACCAGAAGGCGTACCGATTTCGGCCATTATTTTCGGAGGCCGACGGTCGACCGTCGCGCCGCTGATTTATCAAGCGCTTGATTGGGAACATGGCGTATTCGCGGGCGCCGCGATGGCGTCCGAAACTACCGCCGCAGCGGTCGGGCAAGTCGGTCTAGTGCGTCGTGATCCGATGGCGATGAAGCCGTTTTGCGGCTACAACTTTGCCGATTACTGGAGTCATTGGCTGAGCTTTGGCCAGAGATCCAGTAGGCTCCCAAAAATATTCCACGTAAATTGGTTTCGTAAGGACCACGATGGCCGCTTCCTGTGGCCCGGATACGGCGACAACATGCGGGTCCTAAAGTGGTTGGTTGAACGCTGCCAAGGTCGGATAGGCGCCGTGCGCACGCCTATTGGTTACGTGCCACGCACCGAGGATCTTGATGTCGCGGGCTTAGACATCTCGCGAGTGTCCTTGGAAGCTCTGCTCGCTATCGATCCCACGATATGGGTCCGGGAAGTCGCAGATATTGGTGCGTACTTCGCGAGCTTTGACGCGCGCTTGCCCTCGGCGTTGGCAGCGCAGGTCGCACGCATCAAGGGCGAATTAGCGCGGCAGCTTGCCGCCTAAGGAGCGCCGGAAACATTCGCGTCGGAACGCTGCCGCGCGCGGCGTTCCGATGTGGATTACTTCTCGGTCTTGTCGGTGTCCGGATTCAATAACCCGCCGGTGCGAAAGAAACTTTCCTGCATGCGCTGCCATAACTCCAGATTCCGTTTAGCGGCCTCGGTGAAGGCGCTCGGCAAAGGCGCTAGGCTGAGCGCACTGGTGACCTGCGATTGCAGACGTTTTTGCTGTTGATAAAACAGATTGACACTGTTCCGTAGGAAATCACCGGCTAGCGCGTTGACCGAGTTGCCGTAGAACCCGATCATCTGCTGCAACACGTCGGTCGACAAAATCGGCTCGCTAACTTCTTCTTGTTCCACGATGATTTGCAGCAAGATATTGCGCGTGATGTCTTCGCCGGACTTTTTGTCGATCACACAGAATCGGACGTCATCTAACACTAACTTACGGACGTCGTGCAAGGTGACGTATTTGCTTTCGCTAGTGTCGTACAGGCGGCGGTTCGGATATTTCTTGATTACTCGCTTGGCTTGCTCGGTCATGCGTCTGGGCTTTATTGGGATGTCCGGATAATCTAACGTTGCGCCGCACAAAAATGCAAGCTCACCTTAGTAGTCGCGACCTTATATCTTCGCGTCAACAATTGGCGCAGTGACTGTGTAGCAGTTACAACTGTGTAGCAGTTACCATGGACACCCAGCACGGCATCCGACTTTGCATCGCAAATCACTTTAACGACCCCGTCGGTCTCGCCCCTGGCGCGCGCTCGGCCACTGGCGAGAAACGGAAATTTACCGATCCGCACGGCCGTGCCGGCGCTTTTAAGCAGTGCTCGGTGGCGCCGGCCCAGGCGATCTCGGGCCAGGTGTAGATAACCCACGGGATATGGCGACGGACGATAGGCGGCTTCTGGCCACGGACAATTTCGGCGACGGCGACGCCTTCTTCCGAGGCCTTGTACGCCAACATTGGGCCGCGCACCACATCACCGATCGCAAACACACCCGGGAGGTTGGTACGGCATTGGGCGTCGATGTCGATAAACCCACGGACGTCCAACGTCGGCCGCGCCTAAGCCATGAGTATTCGGCGAGCGACCGACGGCCACGATATTTTTCTTGAACAAGGCCGCGATACCTTGGGTTAAGGTTTACACGATCTCGGCTTTGCGCCTCTGCATCGTCGCCACGTCGACGGCCAGCTCGCCGAAACTGATGCTGTGATCCTTGGCGTGCTTTTGCAAATGCTCGAAATGATGTGACGAATCCAGCAGCGCTTTGGATGGCATGCATCCCACATTTAAGCAAGTGCCGCCAAGTACGCCGTCCCCCACGGCTGATTGCCAGCTCTCGACACACGCGGTGCGGAGTCTCAGTTGCGCGCAACGGATGGCCGCGCCATACTCACCAGGACCTGCGCCGATCACCACAACATCGTAGTTATCCACGTCGGATCTCAGAGCTGAAGCAGCAAGCGACTCGGATCCTCGAGGCCCTGGCGCAGCGTATCCAAACACTGCACGGCTTCGCGGCCGTCGATAATGCGATGATCGTAGGACATGGCCAAGTACATCATCGGACGGATCGCGATCTGGCCTTTCTCGGCGACTGGGCGTTCCTGAATCTTATGCATCCCAAGAATCGCGCTTTGCGGCGGATTTATGATTGGCGTGGAAACGAGCGAACCGAAAATTCCACCGTTGCTTATGGTAAACGTCCCGCCGGTGAGTTCCTCGATGGTTAATTTCCCATCGCGGGCGCGCTCGCCGAACTCGCGGATCTGCCGCTCGATATCCGCAAACGAAAGCTGTTCGGCGTTGCGCAAAACCGGCACCACCAACCCGCGCTCGGAACTAACCGCGACGCCAATGTCGAAGAAGCCGTGGTAGATCACATCATCGCCATCGACCGAGGCGTTGACGACCGGGAATTTTTTCAAGGCTTCGACCGCCGCTTTCACGAAAAACGACATGAAGCCGAGCTTCACGCCGTGGCGTTTTTCGAAGTCATCCTTACAGCGCGTGCGTAAATCCATCACCGGTTGCATATTGACCTCGTTAAACGTGGTCAAGATGGCGCATTGCTGTTGGGCTTGCAGAAGTCGCTCCGCGGTCCGTTTACGCAGCCGCGTCATCGGCACGCGCTCCTCGGCGCGTGGCCCGCTTGCGCTCGCTTTCGCCGCCGCCGCCGCGGCGGATTTTGGCGCCGCGGCGCCCTGCTCGATGTAAGCGAGGACATCGCCTTTGGTCACTCGGCCATCGCGGCCCGTGGTCGGGATTTTTGCCGCATCGAGGCTGTGTTCTTCGACTAGCTTGCGCACCGCTGGGCCGAGCTTGCTAACGGTTTCGGTCATGGCTGCCGTTGGCGCACTTGAACTAGTTGTGGTCGCGGTAGCGCTGGTGTCGATCACCGCGAGCACATCCTGGCTCAAAGCCACGTCGCCAGTTTGCTTTTTGATCTCGACGAGCACCCAAGAATCGGGCGCGGCAATTTCCAAGGTGACTTTGTCGGTTTCTAAATCGATTAAATTCTCGCCGCGCTCCACACGCTCCCCCGCTTGTTTACGCCACGTGAGTAACGTGGCATCCGGAACCGATTCGGCGAGCGCGGGAACTCTTACTTCAACTAACACTGGCGAACCTCTCTCGCGCGCTTAAGCGCCACGTTTACGCTGATTTCTTTTGGGGATCTTGTTTGGAAACGACTTGCAACCGGCGCAAAGCCTCGTCGATGAGTTCCTGCTGTTGTTTGACATGCACTGCGTAATAACCCACTGCCGGAGACGCCGAATAAGGGCGCGCGACGCAGCGTAGCGGCAAACTGGCGGGGAAACATCCGCCGAGATGCCGCTTCGACAGCATGACCGACCACGCGCCCTGGTTGCGGGGTTCTTCCTGGACCCACACAAATTCTTGGGCGTTGGGAAAGGTTTTCGCGATCTGCATGATTTCGTCGCGCGGAAACGGGTAGAGCTGTTCGAGTCGCAGGATTGCGACGTCTGTAATCCCGTTTTGTCGCCGCGCCTCGAGCAGATCGAAGTAGACTTTCCCGCTACAGATCAACAAGCGTTGGACCTGTTTGCGGTTTAATGGATCGATTTCATCGATGACCGGTTGGAAAGCGCCGTGCTCGATCTCGTCGAGCGTCGAGACCGAAAGCTTATGACGAAGCAATGCTTTTGGGCTCATGACGATTAGCGGCTTGCGATAAAGGCGCAGCATTTGACGCCGAATTAGATGAAACATCTGCGCAGGCGTAGTTGGGTAGACCACTTGCATGTTGTCCTCAGCGCACAATTGGAGATAGCGTTCGAGGCGCGCCGAGGAGTGTTCCGGACCCTGGCCGTCATAGCCATGAGGAAGCAACATGGTAAGACCGCAGTAGCGCCCCCACTTTTCTTCGCAGCTCGCGATGAATTGATCGATGACGACTTGCGCACCGTTCGCGAAATCTCCGAATTGCGCTTCCCAAATCACTAACGATCGCGGTTCGGCGCTGGCATAGCCGTATTCAAAACCAAGCACGGCTTCTTCAGACAACGTTGAATTGACGACCAGAAAACTGGCTTGGTCAGGCGTGATGTTCTGCAAGGGCAGGAAGGTGTCGCCGGTCTTTTGGTCGTGCAGGACTGCGTGGCGATGGAAAAAAGTGCCGCGGCCGCTGTCCTGACCGGAAATTCGCACGGCATGGCCCTCGGCCACCAGTGCGGCGTAGGCTAATGATTCGGCATAACCCCAATCGAGCGGATGTTCGCCACGCGCCATCTTTTGCCGGTCTTGAACGACTTTTTTAACCGCGCGATGTAAATCGAAATGCGCGGGGAATGAGGTGAGCCGAGTGGATAGTTCTTCAACCTTTGCATGGGGCAAGCTGGTTGTCACCGCATCCCGCCAATGCGTATTGCGATACGGTTCATAGTTAATTAGGAAGCGCGTGTCGTGTACATTCGCGTAGGGTCGCGACACCACGACGTTATTTTCCAGCGCCGCGATGTAGTCGGCGGTCATGCGCTCGAGCTCACCGGTCGTGAGCACGCCTTCCGCCACCAATTTCTCGGCGTACGATTTACGTACGCCCGGATGTTGCCGTACTTGCTGGTACATGATGGGTTGAGTAGCGGCCGGTTCATCTGCTTCGCTGTGCCCGTGCTTGCGATAGCACACGAGATCGATCACCACGTCTTTGGCGAATTCCATGCGGAAATCGAGGGCGAGTTGGGCGATCAGGGCAACGGCTTCGGGATCGTCCGCATTCACATGGAAGATAGGTGCTTGCACCATTTTCGCCACATCAGTGCAGTAGAGCGTCGAACGCGAGTCAAGCGGATCGCTGGTCGTAAAGCCAATTTGATTGTTGATGATCAGATGCACGGTGCCGCCCGTGGTGTAACCGCGAGTCTGCGACAGATTGAAAGTCTCCATGACCACGCCTTGACCGGCAAATGCCGCATCACCGTGGATTAAAATCGGAAGCACTTGGTTGCGCAGTACATCGCCGCGCCGATCCTGGCGCGCCCGCACCGATCCTTCGACGACGGGATCGATAATTTCCAGATGCGATGGATTGAACGACAGAGTCACGTGTACCGGACCATGCGAGGTTTCGATGTCGGAAGAATAGCCAAGGTGGTATTTGACATCGCCCAACCGTGCATCGCGATTACGACCTTCAAATTCGTCAAACAATTTGGTCGGATGTTTACCGACAATATTCACCAACACGTTCAGACGGCCGCGATGCGCCATGCCAACCACGACTTCTTTTACGCCGTGGCGCCCAGCATCCTCAAGCACCTGGTCGAGAAGCGGAATGGTGCTCTCGCCACCTTCCAGCGAAAATCGCTTTTGCCCGACGTACTTGGTGTGGAGATATTCTTCGAGCGCGCCGGCCGCTACTAAGCGATCGAGTAACCAGCGCTTTTTCTCGGGTCCAAAATTGGGGCGCCCGAGATGGGGTTCCAATCGGTGTTGAATCCAACGCTTTTGAACGGTCTCAACGATATGCATGTACTCGGCGCCAATGGTGCCGCAGTACGTAGTCGAAATGATATCGAGGATCTGTTTTAGCGTCGCGTGTTGCGACTCCGTTCCTTGTAACGACCCCATATTAAAAGTGCGGTCGAGGTCTTGGGGCGTAAGTCCGTGAAAGCCTGGATTGAGCTCGGGCACCTGTGGGCGTTCGACCGGATTGAGCGGATCGAGTCGTGCCTGGCGATGCCCCATGAAGCGATAACTATTTATCAACTGCAAGACCGCGACTTGTTTCCCGTCGTCCGGAGCCGATGTCGCAGCGCTCGAGGCATGTTGCGCGTAAGCGAGCATACGGGTGCGGACGGGGCTATGCGGAACCTCGCGATTTGATCCACCGTCCACCTTGAACGTATCGAAGTAGCGCCGCCAATCCTCGGTCACGGTTGTTGGGTCGGCGAGGTACGCTTCGTACAAGGAATCGAGGTAAGCGGCGTTACCGCCAGATAGACAAGAAGGGGGCTGCATTGTGGTCCTCACAATCGGGTCCGCGATTTACAGAAGGAATTCTAAGGGCCGCTATAGGGGTCGAAGCTATTTCGGCAGACGGCCGGGGATCTTTGATCAACAAGGCCGCAATGTCATTACGTAGCCGAAGAGTATCCGGGTTAGCTTGCAGACGCATCACTTAATCGGCGTGACCGCGCTTCGCGTCATTGACCGTATGCACCGAAACGGCACGATGCGCGGAGCCGGGCAATCGCTTGATGACGGTGGAGACTCGACGTTATCCTGTCTCGCTTGTGTGATGCAGAAGCCTGCTGTGACCGGCCAGGTCCGATTTTAATATTCGAGAGTAGGGGGAATAGCTCATTATGACGACGCGCAGTGTCACCATTACCGATAATGCCACGGGCAAATCCGTGGAATGCCCAGTTCACGAGGGTAACTACGGCGCACCAGTCATTGATCTGAAGAATGTATACAAAGAACTCGGGATGTTCACCCTCGACATTGGCTACGCCTCGACGGCGGCCTGTCGTAGTGCCATCACGTATCTGGACGGCGAAGAAGGGGTACTGATGCATCGCGGATATCCCATCGAACAACTCGCCGAAAAGTCGACCTTTCTGGAAGTTGCTTATCTGTTGATTAATGGTGATCTCCCCAATCAAAAACAATTTGACGATTGGGTGCATGTAATCAAGATGCACGGCATGACTCACGAGCATCTGTCGCGGTTCTATCAAGGTTATCGCTATGATGCGCACCCGATGTCGGTGCTCGCCGGGGTGGTCGCCGCCGTGGCGTCCTACTACCACGACACCACCGATATTTATAACCCGAACGACCGCCGTCTGACCGCGCAGCGCGTGATCGCGAAGATGCCCAATCTGGTGTCCAAGATCTATCGCTATGGCAGCGGGTTGCCATTTGTGTATCCGGATAATTCTCGCGGCTTTGTCGAGAATTTCATGTACATGATGTTCTCGTGGCCCACCGAGCCGTTTGTCGCGAATCCAGTGGCGGTGCGTGCGCTCGAATTGTTATTTATTCTCCACGCCGATCACGAACAAAACGCCAGTACATCGACCGTGCGCCTGGCGGGTAGCGCCGAATCAAACCCGTATGCGTGCATCTCCGCTGGCGTTGCCACGCTATGGGGTAAAGCCCACGGTGGCGCGAACGAAGCAGTAATTCAGATGCTGCAGGAAATTGAAAAGCCGCGAAACATCCGGAAATTCGTCGACCGCGCAAAAGACAAGAATGACAACGTGCGGCTGATGGGTTTTGGCCATCGGGTGTACAAGAATTATGACCCGCGCGCCAAGATAATTCGCAAGGCGTGCCACGATTTGCTGGACGAAATGCACCTGAATCAGCCCATGTTCGAAATCGCGATGGAGCTGGAGCGGATCGCGCTTGAAGATGATTATTTTATTTCACGCAAACTCTACCCCAATGTCGATTTCTATTCGGGATTGATTTATCAGGCGCTGAATATTCCGACTAATATGTTCACGCCAATGTTTGCGCTGGCGCGTTCCGCCGGTTGGATTGCACAATGGATGGAAATGCTGTCGGACGACGATTTTAGAATCGGCCGCCCACGCCAGCTGTATATCGGCGCCAAACAGCGCGATTACGTCGCCATCAACTCACGTTAATAAATTCTTAATTGCCTTACGTCAGAGAGAAGAGAAACCAATGAAAACGCCAGTCCGTGTCACTGTCACCGGCGCCGCCGGCCAGATCTCCTATTCGCTATTGTTTCGCATAGCGTCAGGCCAGATGTTAGGTCCCGATCAGCCGGTGATTCTGCAATTGCTCGAAGTAACGCCGGCATTGAAGGCATTGCAGGGTGTGGTCATGGAGCTCGATGATTGCGCGTTTTCTTTAGTGAATAAAATTGAAATTACAGATGACCCGATTGTCGCGTTTAAGGGCGCCAACTACGCCTTGTTGGTGGGCGCGAAGCCGCGTGGTCCCGGGATGGAGCGGAGCGATCTGCTTGCCGCGAATGGTGGAATTTTCAAAATCCAAGGCAAAGCCATCAATGCGCACGCCAGTCGTGATATTAAAGTTTTAGTCGTGGGTAATCCCGCCAACACCAACGCGTGGACTTGCATGGTTTCCGCCCCCGATATCAATCCACACCAATTCACGGCGATGACCCGGCTCGATCACAACCGCGCCGTGGCACAACTCGCGGCCAAAACCGGCAGCGCGGTGGCGGCGATTAAGAAAGTGACCATATGGGGCAATCACTCGACAACGCAATATCCGGACCTTAGCCAGGCTGTTGTTAATGGCAAGGCAGCGTTGCAAACCGTCGATCGTGCCTGGTACGAGAACGACTACATCTCGCGCGTTGCAAAGCGCGGCGCGGAAATCATCGAAGCGCGTGGGGCGTCCAGTGCTGCGTCAGCCGCCAATGCCGCACTCGAACACATGCGCGATTGGGTGCTCGGGACGCCAGCCGATGACTGGACGAGCATGGGCATTCCGAGCGACGGTAGCTATGACATCGAAAAGGGCCTGATGTATTCCTTTCCGGTCCGGTGTAAGGGCGGTAAATACGAAATCGTTCAAGGATTACCGGTGGACGAATTTAGCCGTAAACGCATGACGGCGACCGAGAACGAACTAAAAGAAGAGCGTGCGGCAATTCAAAAGTTGGTCGGCTAACAACGCTACGCGCGCGTTGCCATGCGGGACACGCTTACGCGACAATTCAAACGCCCGCGGGGTCACCAAGCGTCCCGCGACCCGACTGCAAATCTGTGCCGATTGACCGGCAGGGTGAACGAATCCGCGAGTAAATCCGCAACGCGATGATTGATACACAGGGCTTTCGAGCCAACGTTGGGATCATTATCCTTAATGACCGGGGTCAGGCGTTTTGGGGCCGGCGCATCGGCATGTCTGCTTGGCAGTTTCCGCAAGGCGGCGTCAATCCTGAAGAAAGCGTGGAAGCCGCCATGTTCCGCGAATTGCGTGAAGAGGTCGGCCTTGAGCCGCACCACGTCGAAATTATTGGATGTACACGACATTGGCTGCGTTACCGTCTGCCGCGACGCTTCATTCGTTATGACCAGAAGCCCCTGTGCATCGGTCAAAAGCAGCGGTGGTACGTATTGCGCTTGATGACCGATGAGACAATGGTTGATTTGAAATCCAATCCAGAGCCTGAATTTGATCAGTGGCGGTGGATCGACTATTGGGACTCGTTGAGTTCGGTCGTGGCCTTTAAGCGTGGGGTCTATCAGCAAGCGCTTGGCGAACTAGCGCCGCTTATCGATCGCTATGGGCTCATCAGTCTCGGCCCGCGTCCTCAACCCTTGTCGGAGGACTAGTTTTCGCTTTTCTTAATCGCAAGCTCGGGCAACAGGGTGCGCGCCGCACGCGCCTGCGCGTGATGCGTGAAATGGTCGCCGAACGCCGGTTCGAAGTGGAATGATTCTATTTTTTCGTGCAAAGCGTTGATGGCTTTATCGCAAGCTCCCATCGCGGCATCCGCGGCTTGCCGGATGTCGTGGAAGTCTTTAACGCGCGCCATGCCTTCTTTGTAGACACAGCTGTTGTACTCTCCGACTAGCCCCATGATGGCGGTCCGCTCTTCGACCGTCATGTCGGCGGGCGAGCGGTAGGTAGGGGTCGCGGATTCCTCGGCATTAACCGTCAACGCGACGCCAAGCAGCACGGCGGCGGTACCGACTCTAAGCAATAGCTTCATTCTGGAATTCACTCCTTGGAAAATTGGGCAGTTTCGATCTGCCATCGTTGCTGGCGGCCGTCGACCTTGTTGCAACCAAGCTTTTGGCCTTCGCCGCCGGACGCGACTGTCCCGGTGCTTAACCCCTGCTGTTTATCGGCGAAGTAGCGCGTCAGTCGGTAGCGAATTTTTTTTGAACCATGGGTGTTCCGCAGAACCACTAATTGGCCGCCTTCACTCAGGATTTGGCATTTGCCGTCCGGTACCGTCTCGAAGCGGAGGAAATTCCGTGGCTCTTGGATTGCAGCGTGGCCGTCGGCCAGAGTCGCGGGTGCAAAGGCGCACATCCAACCGGTTATGCCGAGCACCCGCAGGTGGCAACGGCGATTCGAAAAGTTACTCACAGGATCTGGGGATAAGTCTGTGGACTTAGTGCCTGTATATGGTCGGTTAGCCTCCATCAGGCGGCTGGACATTGAAATGCATACTTTTTAATCAAATTATCTAAAATATTAATAATCATATGGTTAGACGGTATAGTTCGCGCATTGGAAGGAAACAGGTAGCAACTCGGCCTAATTACACGACATTTCGTCAACGCGCTGTGCAAAACCTACGGAAATTTCGCTTGAATAAGCCCTCGGTCCGACATTCGTTAATGCCTGCGCTGGCGACCATCAGTTGCCAGTCCTGTCCTACCGAACCCGCTCGTCGATTGTCCAACATTGTCGGCGCTAATTATTGGAAAGCATTGATTATCGTGCTGACAGCGACTTTGCAGACCGGTTGTTCAATATTTTCGACCGCACCGAGCGCCATTATTCCCTCCGCTGAATTGACCTCGAAACCGGTCGAGTCAGTCCCAGCTTCATCGTTCGACGTCCTAGGACTCGTCGCCTATGCCACTAGCATGCAGGGCAAACCGTATCGCTCGGGTGGCGACTCGCCAAGCTACGGATTCGATTGCAGCGGCTTGGTCTATCACGTGTTCGCACAATTCCAGATCCCGCTACCGCGCAACGCAAGGGTAATGGCCCACACCCTGCCCGAGGTATCCCTAAGGGCGATTGAAGCGGCCGATCTTTTGTTTTTCGATACCGAGGGCCCGCCATTCTCGCACGTTGGTATTTATCTCGGGGATGGGCGTTTTGTCCATGCCCCGAGTCCCCGCACCGGACGAGTGATCATTTCTGACATCAATAACGAATACTGGCATAAGCGATTGAGCGGCGCGAGACGACCCATCGCCTTACCGCTTGCCACCGTACACTAATCCAACACTAAATCGAAAAGGATTTCGTTGGCTTAAGTCTGCGTTAAGTTTTATTTGTTCGAATCCTATCTATTCAGCCGCGCTGATCAACGGTTGCTCGGAACTGGTGAAAAATCGCCGGCCCTTGCTCCCGGTAACGAGTTTAATGGGCTTCGAAATTCCGCAAGTATCGCTGCCTACGACCCAATTTGGATATTGCATGAGGACTACCATGGATCACCATCAAGTCACTTCCGACGCGTATAGCGAGCAGCCTGCCGCACCGACACTACTCGCGACTTCCACCGGTCGCTTAACGCCAGCGCGCCAAACGGTTATCGATATTCTGAACGCGACGCGCCAAGCGCTGACCCACCATGAAATAGAGAGTCAGGCGCGTGCGAACGGCGTCCGCTTTGATCGTGTCACGCTCTATCGTGCCCTCGATTGGTTAGTGGTGCAGGGAATCGTGCATAAAGTCGCCGCCGAAGATCGCGTCTGGCGTTTTAATGCCATACGATCTTCCAACGCCGAGCAGGCCCATTTTCATTGCACGCGGTGCGGGGCTGTCGAGTGTCTAGATCACACCGAAACGCGACTCCCGATCCGCACCCCGGCGGGCTATAAAGTTGAGCGCAGCGAGATCATGCTGCATGGCGTGTGTGCGGCGTGCGCCAACTAGAAACTATCTTAAAAATGCTTGCGGGGTGTTCAGACTAAGCGCGGCCGTTGAGGAGCGCAGTTTATCCGTAGTAATTGAGCACCGGAAAAGGTCGCGCAACAACGTATGGGCGCGCCGCAAGCAAATTTGAGACGGCTTCTAATCGGATTCAGCTTTTTTCGCTTGCCTCGCGAAGGGCCGTGGCGCCGCTGCACCAACGGCCTCTCGCAATTTGTCCTTCTTATTTTTGCGAGTGCCTTTGATCCCTCCAGTGGATGGGTTGGGATCGGTGGCGCTTGTTGCGGCCGGTTCGAAGCCAGCGATGGTCTCTCGCGGCAGCTTGATGGCGTGGCGTTTTTCGATCAACCGGAAGTGTGCTTCAGCCGTCGCACTGACAAAACTGACGGCAACCCCCGAGCTGCCAGCGCGACCCGTGCGGCCAATGCGGTGGAGATAGTCGACCGCGGAGCGCGGTAAATCGTAGTTCACCACGACCGGCAGCTCGACGATGTCGATGCCGCGCGCGGCGACGTCGGTGGCGACCAGCACTTGTAGCTGCCGTGCTTTGAAATCGACCAGCGATTTGGTGCGCGCCGCCTGACTGAGTTCGCCGTGAAAAGATGCCGCTTTGATACCTACTTGACACAGCTTCTGGGCCACGTGCTCAGTCGCGTACTTGGTGGCGACAAACACCAGCGCGCGTTGCCAGCCATGCTCTTGAATGAGATGGCGCAGCAGCTGTGTGCGGCGCGGCGTGTCGACTGCAATCACGCGCTGCAGAATCGTCGGTTCCGTGGCCGGTGTGGATGGAACGTCGATACGGATCGGATCGCGCAGCAGATCCGCGGCGAGCGCGTGTACGGCGGGCGGAAAAGTTGCCGAGAACAACAGATTTTGGCGCCTCGCGGGCAGCAGTCTGACGATGCGCGTGAGTTCGTCAGCAAAGCCCAGATCAAACAGGCGATCCGCCTCGTCAAGTACTAATACCTCGATCCTATCGAGGCACAGCGCGCGGTGTTCCACCAGATCCAAGAGGCGCCCTGGTGTCGCCACTACGATGTCAGCCCCACCGCGCAACGCCATCATCTGTGGGTTGATGGAAACACCGCCGAACACGGTGCCGATCTTCAGCGGTGGCGTTGCATAATGGGCGTAGTCGTCAATCGTGGACCCGATTTGCGCAGCAAGTTCGCGCGTGGGTACGAGGATCAGCACACGCACTGGTCGCGGTGTTTCGCCACGCGTACTCAGACATCGTTGCAGCAGCGGCAATGCGAAGGCGGCGGTTTTCCCGGTACCCGTTTGCGCGCAGACCCAGACATCCGCGCCGCGCAAAATTACAGGGATCGCGGCCTCTTGAATCGGCGTCGGCACGGAATAGTTTCTTGTACTGACCGCGCGAATGAGGGGCGCCGACAAACCAAGCGCAGAAAACTCCACGCTTAAGCGTCCATCTCACGGATCCGAAAAGTCCGGCCCTTGATTTTCCCCGCGCGCAGCCGCTGCGTCGCCTTGGCATGCCATTCGCGTGCGATGGCGACGTAAGTGCGGGTTGCGAACACAGCGATCTTGCCGACCGCCGCGGCTGGTAGTCCAGCTTCTCCCGTCAGCGCGCCGAGCAAATCGCCGGGACGCAGTTTGTCTTGGCGACCAGCATCGATTGCAAGCGTCACAAAAGGCGCGAGCAATGGCGCCAGCGCGGCGGACGACGAGGTCAGCGTTCCCCAGTGCACTGGCGTGCCGAGTCGCCCTTGGATAATTTTGACGCGTGCCAACTCGTGCGGTGCGCACAGACTGAGCGCGAGTCCACTAAGTCCGGCGCGACCGGTGCGACCGATACGATGCAAGTGCGTGTCCGGATCGGTCGCCACGTCAAAATTGATCACCATCGGCAATTCCGCGATATCGAGGCCTCGGGCCGCGACATCGGAGGCGACCAGCACCGTGCAGCTCCGGTTAGCGAAGCGCACCAACATCTCTTCACGCTCGCGTTGATCGAGTTCGCCATGTAACGCCAATACCGAGAAATTTCGCGCGGCGAGTTCGCCGGCCACCGTGCGCACCGCCTGCCGTGTATTGCAGAACACCACCACGGATTCTGGACGATGCTGCAACAGCAGCGATTGGAGCGCGGTAAGTTTGTGCTCCGCGCGGACTTCGAAGAAGGTCTGTTCGATAAGTGCTTCCGCAGGTTCGAGCTCAACCGTGACATCGAACGGCTCGCGCTGCAAATCACAGCTGATCTCGCGCACAGCGTGCGGAATCGTTGCCGAAAACAATAGCGTCTGGCGCTGCGATGGCAGCGCTTTGATGATGTCGCCGATGGCTTCCGCAAAGCCCATATCGAGCATGCGATCGGCCTCGTCGAGTACCAACACCTTCACTGACCTGAGCGGTAGTGCGTGCTTCTCGATCAACTCCAGAAGACGACCGGGTGTGCCAACAACGATATGCGGTTCATGCGCCAGCGACGCCAAATGCGGACGCAACGGCACTCCGCCACAGAGCGTGAGCACTTTTACGTTGGGAATAAAGCGCGCAAGGCGCCGGATCTCGCGGCTGACCTGGTCAGCCAATTCGCGCGTGGGGCACAACACCATGCCCTGCAGTTTCACAACGGTTGCATCGAGCGCCGACAATAAGCCCAACGCGAACGCCGCCGTTTTACCGCTCCCGGTCTGCGCCTGCGCTACCACATCGCGCGCGGCGAGGATGGCCGGTAAGGTTGCCGCCTGCACCGGCGTCATGTCGGTGTAACCGACTTCCCTCAAGCCCTGTTTAAGTGACTCGATCACGTTCAGTTGGGAGAAATCAATCATCTAATGCGAGCGCCTCTTGCGCTATCCGCTCGTCGGCGCGGATTAACTTCGGCGTCGTACGACGCCACCGATCCGAATCCAACGGCAAAGTGAATCATCTCCCGAAGCGCCGCACTCGCCCTCCCTTCGGAAGCGCTCATTTACGGTCGTCGGTAGCGCGACTTCGATCCGATCGTGTGGCTCGCGGAGCCCTGAAAGCAAGCTTTGTCGGCGCGGTCTAAAGACTTTCTTTTCCTTCAATAAGCGCGTTTGCTTTTTGTAAATCTCGCGCTTCAAATCCCTCGGTAAACCCACTATGGATCGCAGACAACATAGCGTGAACTCCAGCATTCTTGCCTCGATCTTGCCACAAGCAAGCGAGGTTTACCGCCGTCTCGTTAAACTCCTTTCAGGTGCCCGCCGGCGGCGGGCTCTGTAGAGATATCCCGATGAAACTCGCACGCCAGCGCGGTAGCTCCGTTTATTCCTTTTTCGGACGATAGTCTTCAATCAGACCTTGAAAACCCAAATTGAAGCCCATAGCTGTCCACCGAAGCCGCCGGAATGGCTGGCGGCGTTCATGCGAAAGGAGAGAAACGATGTATCGAACCTTGTTTCCCAGCGACCTGGTCGCCGAACTGGATCGCTTACAGCGCAAGGTCCAGCGGTTCGCGGGCCCCTCAACCGGCATTCGCGGATTCGGCCGCAACAGCTTTCCTGCGGTAAACGTCGGCGGTACGCCCGATTCTGTTGAGATTTATGTATTCGCGCCGGGCCTAGATCCGACGACGCTCAACGTTACGATCGAGCGCGGCGTGCTGACGTTATCTGGCGCTCGATCCAGCGACTTGCCGGCGGATGATAAGAAGGTGGCCGTGCACATTAACGAGCGTTTTGCCGGCCGTTTCAGCCGCGCGGTGAGTTTGTCCGACGATGTCGACCCCGACCGCGTGACGGCGAAATACAGCGATGGCGTGCTGCACATTAGTATCAAGCGTCGCGCGTCGGCGCAGCCCTGCCGCATTGAAATCCATTGAGACGTGAGGAGAGACAGCCATGACCAACGCCAACATCGCCAAGAATGAACCACCGCGCTATGAAGACAGTACGATGCTTCCCCCGGTCGACGTGGTCGAGGACGATTCAGGGATTACCCTCTATGCCGATCTCCCTGGGGTATCAAAGGATAAGCTTAGCGTGCGCGTCGAGGCCGACGTACTCAATATCGAAGGCGAGGTTACCTTGCCGTTCGCGACGCATATTGAAGCGAGTCATGCCGAGGTTTATCTGCCCCGTTACCATAGGGCTTTCACGCTCGGTCAAGAACTGGATCGCGAAAAGGTGAGCGCCGAATTCAAGAACGGCGTTCTCAAGTTACATGTTCCGAAGGCCGAGCATGCCAAGGCGCGCAAGATCGAGATCAATGTGGGTTGATGCCCTCATGCGGCGGCCGGGGATCTGCGGCCGCCGCTTACTAATGGGAAACGCTAACTCCGCGTAGTGCACATAGGTTTCGGGACCAGCGTCGCTCATTTGTGTTCAACATACTCCGCGAGTTTGGGGTATCTCAGGAGATTGAGCATGGAAGTTAGGCCGCCTTCATCGCGCTAGGCGAGCGTTTCCATGATCCAGGATTCGTTGAGAATCACGGTTTGCATACACGTGTTCCGCCAACTTACTAGCGTTTTCATCTTGGAGCGTTTAATACTGTGACGCCGAAGGCCATCCACCCCGCCGCGTTGGGCGGGGTGGATCATGATTGGTGGAGGCGGCGGGACAGCTTCTCCAAACCTTTCGGTTTGGGCTGGACTATGCCTTCATCCCGGCGTTGGGATGCGGAGCGTATTATCCGCTCGTAGTATCCAAGCGAATCCTAGTTACCGCTCGTGCCATTCCGGGCATCAGCGGCGCTATGAGTCTCTACAGGGCAAGCCTGAAGTTAGCCTTCTACTTACCCCTCGACGTTGCCTTACCGTTCCAATCCAACGGGTTAGGTTTCACCGATGTGAGCTCCGTTTGCTCCCGATCTTTACAGATCGGTGCGACCCTATGATCGAACCCGCGTCCGCAAGTCCTCCGCCGTCGGTTCTACATGTGTATCCTGTCTACTGTTTTAACCATACGCTACCCGACAGGCAGGGAAGACGCACAGCGAGCCCGTATGGATTTAGCGCTTTGGCCCCGGGCGAGCCGCTACGCGATCCGGTGAGATATGACGCCCGAAATCTGAACGCACCAGCACGGCTTCAGTCGGACGGCACCCTACTGGGTTTTAAGCAGCGAGTGCGTAGTTGTCGTCGTTGGCAACTAATAGATTGCAGATGGATTTACGAGGTCACTGCTCCTCGACATGCCCCTTCGGTTTCGCGACCCACGTCGAAACCAAGTCGCCCCCCAAGGTTCAGCGCGCAGCATACGCCGCGATGCTGCTTTGACACAAATGAAAATGCGGCCGCCGAGGCCGCATTTCAAGTGCTCGCTAGCGATTTTTAAGAATTCGTAACTTATCGCGTTGCCAGTCGCGCTCTTTTTCAGTCTCGCGTTTGTCGTGTTGTTTCTTGCCTTTGGCGAGTCCAATTTCGCACTTGGCGCGGCCCTTTTTCCAATACAGCGCAAGCGCGACGGCGGTATATCCTTTACGCTCAATCGCCCCAATGAGACGGTCGATTTCGATACTGTGGAGCAGTAGCTTGCGGGTGCGTTGGGCGTCCGTGGTGATGTGAGTTGAAGCCGAGGGCAGCGGGTTGATTAACGAACCGAATAAGAACGCCTCGCCATTTTTTAATAAAACATAAGAGTCGCGAATTTGTACTTTCCCCGCACGCAGACTCTTAACTTCCCAGCCTTCAAGGACTAAGCCCGCTTCAAAACGCTGCTCAATAAAATAATCGTGATATGCCTTCTTATTTTGTGCAATCGAGCTGTCCGAGACGGACGATTTTTTGTTGGCGCTGTTCATGAGCGAGAAGACCGCATACCGCACGGAAAGTCCCGGCAGTATAGCAGCGGCGCACTAAATCGGGGTTTACGTCGGCGCTCAACGGTGCTGGCCGAAGGCGAGCGATCCTTGTTCCATGACGGAACTCGATGATGCGATAAACGCCTCGATCACCAATCGAAGATTTGGTTAATCGGCGTCTGTTCGAGCAACGTCTCCCTGATCTCGGTGACTACGTTAATGAGCACCATTTTTCGATCGTCCGGTGACTCTTCTAGTGACAATGGTTTTGAATCCTTGAAACGGCCGGCTTGACTTGGTGGTCAAGGCGACGCTTTGATCGCGCTTAAATCCACCACCAAGCCATGCCAACCATCACGCAAACCGAAGTCGTGCCGTTTTCAGCGGCGCAAATGTTCGCGCTAGTCGATGCCGTCGAGCGTTACCCGGAATTTCTGCCGTGGTGCGAGCGCGTCCTGATCACGATTAGAACCCCGAGCCTGGCGCGCGCGCGGCTAGACGTGCGCAAAGGCCGGCTGCACTACAGCTTTACCACCGATAATCATCTTCGCGCGCCGCACGAGATCGAGATGCGTTTGGTCGATGGCCCGTTCAAGCGCTTGCATGGCACCTGGCACTTCGCCGAAAACGCGCTCGGTTGCCGCGTCACGCTGACACTCGATTTTGAGTTCGCTAATCGCATCGTCGGCGCGGCCATCGGTCCTTTATTTAAGGTCATGACCGGTTCGTTGGTAAATTGTTTTAAACAGCGTGCAGTGGCGTTGCATGGCAGTTGAAACCTTCGAAGTTGTTCTCGTCTACGCGCGACCGGAGGGACAATTCGAAGCGAAGATTATGGTGCCGCTTGGCGCGACCGTACGCCATGTGCTCGAGCGCGCCCGATTGGCCGAACGCTTTCCAGAAGTCGATTTCGCATGCAATCGGGTTGGCGTGTTCGGCGTGATTCGCGCGCTCGACGCGCCGGTCGCGGCCGGCGATCGGGTCGAGGTTTATCGTCCACTCAGCGTTGATCCCAAGGAAGCGCGGCGCCGGCGCGGCAGCCAGCGTCAATCAAAAAAAACCTGAGGCCGGGTCTAGTGTGCTATCTCGCGGCGGATCATTCAGGGCGAGATAGCAATTAGTTCGCGTCGGGATCCGTTACGTCTTTTAACCGTCGTCGCTCGCGGTTATCGGGTTCCACGCGATCATCCTTGCTTTCACCTTTACCGAGCAAGCGCGAGAAAAATCCCGGCTTTTTCTTCGTCGGCTTTTCCGGCACGACGACTTCGTTTCCGGTTTCTGGCGGTTCCTTGGCGAGTGCCGCCTTGGCCTCGCCCGTGCTCGGATACAGATCCGGTTCGGGAGTTTCGAGTTCGTTTATTAACGGTCCACGCGCCGGAGTTTGCGGCGGCGCGACCACCACGGTCGACGCGTCGTTGCTGCCATCGTCATTACTGTCGTCGTGTGTGGTCGTGTCGGCCGGTGTCGGCGCGTGTTCGTGCTCCGCGTCCGCTGGCACGGTCTTTGGCGCAATGCCCTCGGTGGCCGCGGGTGGTTGGTCGGAGAACGGCAGCGCCTGTTTTAGTTTGGCTAACATGCTCGGCTTCGCGGGCTCGGCGGCGACCTCGGCCTTCTTAACCTTTTCTGCGCGAGCTTGATCGTCAGCCGCGCTCGCTGCGGTGGAGGATTCTTTGCTAATACTTACCTCAGACGGTTCGTCCGTCGGCGCCTTGTCGCCGGTAAACGGTATCGCTTCTTTCAGTTTGGCGAGTACGCCAGGTCCTGGCGCGTCTTCTTTTGCAGCGCGCTCGATCGGCGTGAGCGTTGGTTTGGGATGCGCCACCGTCGTTTCCGGTGCGTCATCCAAACTATCCTTCGCCGTGGCGACCTTTGTTGCGGTTTTGCCGGCCTCGGGCGCCAATCGCTTCTCGCCGACGAACGGAAGTGTGTTCTTAATGCGAGTCACGATTCCAGGCTTGAAATCACCTGGCACTTCGACCGTCATATCTTGGCGGGTATCGACAATCAGTTTGCCGGCCGCCGGTTTCACGTCGCCTTCAATGCGCGCGAGCTTTTCGTCCGCGAAATACAACGTTATCCGGCGCCGTTCCGCGTGCCCATGCCCCGGCTGAAAGTTATACAAGTAATCCCACCGACCCGAATGAAAGGTGTCCAAGATAATTGGGGAGCCCATCACGAAATTAACCTTTTTCTTATCCATGCCAACGGCGAGCTGCGCAATCATTTCTTGCGTGACGACATTACCCTGCTGCACATCGATACGATGCACGAACGGCAGATCGCCAAAACTTGGCAGATCGGCAGGGCGCGGTAGTTCGTGTCGTGCGCAGCCAGCTAGGGTGCCGACGCAAATCACGAGGGTGGAGAGAGCGGCTGGCTTCATCGGCTTGGATCTCGTGTCGCGGGGTGGAAAAGCGCGCTTCAATCGCGTGCGATGGTGTTAAGATGCGCTCGGCTCCTCGCCGCCTCCGGGCGCGGGGCCCGACAGTATAACGCACCGGCGATCCGGGCGACCACGACTTGCGCGACCAGCGCTCACTGTGAGGCACATGCGTGGATACTTACGCACTAAAAAAAGCCGGCCTTAAAGCCACGTTGCCCCGCCTCCGCATCCTCGAGATGTTGGAACGTCGTGGCGATCGTCATTTGAGCGCCGAAGATGTCTACCGTGCGTTGCTGGAGTCGGGTGAAGACGTCGGCCTTGCAACTGTCTATCGCGTCCTTACTCAATTTGAAACGGCCGGGATCGTCGAGCGACACAATTTTGATGGAACGCACGCGGTTTTCGAGATGGCGAGGGGGCCACATCATGATCATATGGTGTGTTTGGACACAGGGCAGGTCATTGAGTTCTTCGATGAAGAGATCGAGCGCCGCCAGCGCGCGGTGGTCGCGATCCACGGCTTCGAGCTTCAGGATCACAGTCTCGTGTTGTACGTAAAGCGTAAGCCGACGCCACCCGACTGAGGCACTAACCGGCTAATAGCTCCGTGGCGTGCGCACGTGAGCGCGCCGTGGGTTGCTCGCCGCCCAACATCCGCGCAATTTCCTCGACTCGATCCGCCGCGCTTAAATAGGTCGCTTGGGTATTCGTTGTTCCCTCCGTGACCGCCTTTGTTATAAACAGGTGCTGTTCACCCGCTGACGCGACTTGCGCCAGATGCGTAATGCACAGCACTTGTCGAGTGCGGGCGACGGCTTGCAAATGTTTGGCCACGGTGCTCGCTACCCGCCCGCCGATACCGGTGTCGATCTCATCATAGACCAGGGTCGATACACTTGAGATCGCGGCAGTCGCGACTTGAATCGCAAGACTGATTCGAGATAATTCGCCACCCGAAGCGACGCGCCGCAGCGGTTGCACGCCTTGATCGGGATTCGTGGTGACCAGTAGATCGATCTCGTCGCGGCCGTGCTGCGCTGGTTCGGTACTTGCCGTGATCGCCACTTCAAAGCGCGCTTGCGGCATTCCCAGCTGATGCAGATTGGCGGTAATGACGTCCGCCATCGCACGCGCTGCCCGCTGACGCCCCGCACTAAGCGCAGTTGCCGCGATGTCGAACGCGCCGCGTGCCGAATCCAGCGCGCGAGTCAGTTCGGTGATTCGCGACCCGCGCGATTCCAAGTTCGCCAATTCTTCGTTGAGACGAATGAACAGGACGGGCAACGTGTTGGTGTCACAGCGATGCTTGCGACACAGGTCATGCACCTGCTGGAGGCGTTGTTCCAAGCGCAGAAGCGCCACCGGATCGTCCGCGCCGAGCTGCTGCTGATAGTGAGCGAGATCGCGTTCGGCTTCGCTCAAACCGATGAGGATCTGATCAAAATTATCCGCTAGCGCGCATAGATTTCCATCGACTGCACTCAACTCGCGCAACGTGTTATGCGCCTGATTGAGGACGCGATACGCGGCCCGTTCATGATCAAAAACGCGGCTCGCGATTTCGTCACAACCCTCGCGCAGGCGCTGGCCATGCGCCAAGCGCCGGTGCTCGGCGTCGAGGCTGGCGAGCGCGTCGCCGCTGACGCCAACGGCGTTGAGTTCTTCCATTTGAAAACGCAGATAATCGGCGCGCGCCGCGGCGTCGGTCTCGCCGCCGGTTAAGGCGGTAAGTTCAGTGAGATGTGTGCGCCATTCGCTAAAGGCCGCACGGACGGTCGCGACTTGCGGGCCAAGTTCGCCGTAGTGGTCCAGCAAGCGCCGTTGCTCGGCACGTTGCAGTAACGAATGGTGTTCGTGTTGCCCATGTATATCGACTAGCAGGGCGCCGATATCCCTTAACACCTGGACGGTGACCGGCGCGCCGTTGCAAAACGCCCGCGAGCGACCGTCGCTTCCGATCACACGGCGTAGAATGCAATCGGTCTCGCTGTCGAGTCCGTTATCGGTCAAGAATTCGAGCAAGGCCGGCCGCGCCGAGATCTCAAAGGTCGCGCTAACCGTTGCTTTCGGGGCGCCCGATCGTACGAGCATCGAATCCGCGCGATCGCCTAACACGAGTCCGAGAGCCTCGATTACGATCGATTTACCGGCGCCGGTCTCGCCGGTGATGACGGTCAGGCCAGCATGAAATTCCAGATCGACATGGCGAACGATGGCCAGATCTTGAATCGTGAGCGCCTTCAGCACGGCCCTTGGCCCCACTGCAACTTGGCACGCAATATCGCAAAGTGATCGTGGTCCGCCGGGTGGATCAAACGCACGCCTTGGTCGTGTTTGGTAATCCGGATACGGTCGCCAGACTGAATGCTGGGCAACGCGTTGCCATCGCAGGTCACGCGCGATTCATCGGTATGATCGGTTGCGACTTCGATTTCGACGTGCGCGGTGTTGGCGAGGACGATCGGTCGATTGGTGAGCGTGTGGGGACAAATTGGCACTAACACCACCGCGGCGAGCGCGGGGTACAAAATGGGGCCACCGCCGGATAACGAGTAAGCGGTCGAGCCGGTCGGCGTGGAGATGATCATGCCGTCGGAGCGCTGGGTGTGAACAAAGCGGCCGTCGACGTGAGTATGGAGCGTGATCAAGCGCGTGGTGTTCCAGCGTTGAATCACGACATCGTTCAGCGCATGGCCCATCGCGACTCGCGTTGCGCCCCGCCAAATTTCGCAGCGCAAGACAAAGCGCTCTTCAGTCGCATAAGCGCCGTCGAGAATTCGCGCAAGGCCGGTCGCGACCTCGTGCAAGGACAAATCGGCCAAAAACCCCAGGCGACCAAGATTGACGCCGAGCAACGGTACATTGCGCGGAAAGGCAAGTTGCGCGGCGCGGAGCAAAGTACCGTCGCCGCCGACCGCGATGACCAAATCCCGATCGTTAACCACCGCCGCGCCTTCGACTCGGTGTATTCCACGCTCCCGACAATAATCGGCCGGCACCCCTTCAACGACGTAATCCGCGCCATGTCGAGCGAGGACGAGACTGACCTCGGTGACGGCGTTTAGCACCGATTCGTCCGAACCTTTGGCGACTATTCCGATTCGTTTGAACATTTGATGCTCGGTTGTTGGGACTCGGTTTACCACACTTATCGCGGTTGCGGTTCGCGTCACCCGACGCCGGTTCGGCGCTAACAGTTTTGCAACAATAAAGGCGCGATGCTAGATTCCAACCCAGTACCAACTTGTGCGGGCGACATGCATGGCCGAACAGCCCATTCACGGTATTGAACTCAACGAACGGGCGCAATACCTCTTCCGGACATTGGTGGAGCGCTATATCGGCGATGGACAGCCGGTTGGTTCACGCACGCTCGCGCGCGATACGCGCTTCGAGCTCAGCCCCGCCACCATTCGAAACGTCATGGCGGATCTGGAAGATTTAGGGTTAATCCGCGCGCCCCATACGTCCGCCGGGCGCGTGCCAACGGTCCGCGGCTATCGTTTGTTTGTCGATTGCATGTTGACCTACAAATCCCCGCCCACGGCGGAACTCCGAATCATGACCGATGGGGTCCGGCATGACGCCGATGTGCGACGCCTGCTCGAAAAAACCTCGAGCATGCTTTCGGAAGTCACCAAATTTGCCGGCCTGGTGATGATTCCGAAGGCCGAACACAAGGCCCTTCGCCAGGTCGAGTTTCTGGCGCTCAATGAGAATCGGGTACTCGTCATCCTCGTCATCAACGAACGTGAAGTGCAAAACCGGATCATTAAGACGGCGCGTCGATATTCCGCCAGCGAACTGACCGAAGCGGCGAATTACCTGAATTCGGTATTCGCGGGCCGCGACATTCGACAGGTCAAACGTGACTTGCTGTCCGACATGAACGCGACTCGCGATGAAATGAACCGCCTAATGGCCACGGTTATCGACATGGCGCAGCAAGTGTTTGTCGAGGAAGAAACCGCCACGGACTATGTGCTCGCCGGACAGGCCAATTTGATGGAGATCAATGACCTTTCTGATCTCGACAAGTTGCGCAACCTATTTGACGCATTCAGCCGCAAGCGGGACATCCTGCATTTGTTGGATCAAGCGCTTAGCGCTGCGGGAGTCCAGATTTTTATCGGCGAGGAGGCGGGTTACGAAGCCTTTGATAACTGTAGCATCGTGACTTCGACCTACGGTGATGAAGGCGAGATTCTGGGCGTATTGGGCGTCATAGGGCCAACGCGAATGCCTTATGAGCGTGTGATCCCGATCGTCGATTTGACCGCTAAGCTGCTAACCAGCGCGTTGAATTCATAGCCCTTGAATTCTTAAAGTTTGAGCCCCATGTACCACTGCCGCGTGTCATGGCGGTGCGCGTCCGCTTGTTTCGCGTAAAGCTTAGACCCGGCAATTTTGACTCAGAATTTAGAGGATCGTCGTGAACGAATCAGAAACGACTGCACCCGAGATCGGTAGCGAGGCGCTGCTCGACGCGGCCGGCGCCGACCCGGACCAAGAAGTCAATCGTCTACGCGCGGCGTACGATGAGTTACGTCTGGAAGCCGACCGCTATCGTGACGAAGCGTTGCGGGCCCGTGCCGAGCTCGACAATGTCCGCAAGCGTGCGCAACGTGATGTCGAAGCCGCGCACAAGTACGGTATCGAACGCCTGGCCGAAGCCTTTGTCCCGGTTAAAGACAGTCTGGATTTAGGGTTTGAAGCCGCGGCCGCCACCGCCGACGTAAAAAGTCTCCAAGAAGGCATGGAACTCACGCAGCGCATGTTCGCGAGCGCCTTCGATAAGCTCGGCGTACAAGTCGTCAATCCCACAGGCACGCGGTTCAACCCCGAGCACCATCAAGCCGTGATGATGGAGGTGAGCGTGAGCGCTGAACCGGGGACCGTTCTGCGGGTGCTCCAAAAAGGCTATCTATTACACGAACGTTTGTTGCGGCCAGCGATGGTCATCGTCGCGAAAGCGCCGGATGGGGCTTGAGAAATGTTGTTTGACACCCCATATCCGAGACACTCGCGGCGCGCTTGCCGCCCTTAATAAATCTCAGGCGAAAAGAGGCTGACTATGGCAAAAATTATTGGTATCGACTTAGGAACCACCAATTCCTGCGTCGCGGTGCTGGAAGGCGGTAAGCCCAAGGTCATCGAAAACAGCGAAGGCGCGCGGACGACGCCGTCGATCGTCGCGTTCAGTAGTGACGATGAAGTGCTGGTCGGGCAGGCCGCGAAGCGTCAGGCGGTGACCAATCCGCACAATACCCTCTTCGCGGTAAAGCGCTTGATCGGACGTAAATTCAAGGACGAAGTGGTCCAGCGCGACAAGGGCATGGTTCCGTACAAGATCCTCAGCGCCGAAAATGGCGACGCCTGGGTGGAAGCCAACGGTAAAAAATTGGCGCCGCCCGAAATTTCGGCGCGCGTGTTGATGAAAATGAAGAAGACCGCCGAAGACTACCTCGGCGAGGAAGTCAAAGAAGCGGTCATCACCGTGCCCGCGTACTTCAACGATTCGCAGCGCCAAGCGACCAAGGACGCCGGCCGCATCGCGGGTCTCGACGTTAAACGGATCATCAACGAACCCACCGCTGCCGCGTTGGCCTTTGGCATGGATAAACGCGAAGGTGACGCCAAGATTGCGGTCTATGATCTTGGTGGCGGTACTTTCGATGTCTCCATCATTGAGATTGCAGTGGTCGACGGCGAACATCAGTTCGAGGTGTTGTCGACCAACGGCGATACGTTCTTGGGTGGCGAAGACTTCGACTTGCGTTTGATCGAATTCTTGGCTGGCGAATTCAAAAAGGACCAGGGAATCGATCTGCATAGCGATCCGTTGGCGTTGCAACGTCTAAAGGAGGCCGCTGAAAAGGCCAAGATTGAGCTGTCATCAAGTCAGCAAACCGACGTGAATTTGCCCTATATCACGGCCGACGCGACCGGTCCGAAGCATATGAACATCAAGATCACCCGCGCGAAACTCGAAGCGCTGGTCGAAGACCTGGTTCAGCGCACGATCGAACCCTGCCGGATTGCGATGAAGGATGCGGGCCTGAAAATCTCCGAAATCGACGATGTGATTTTAGTCGGCGGGCAAACGCGGATGCCGAAAGTACAAGAAGTGGTCAAGGAATTCTTTGGCCGCGAACCGCGTAAAGACGTCAATCCGGATGAGGCCGTGGCGGTTGGCGCGGCCATTCAAGCTGGCGTCCTGGGTGGTGATGTCAAAGATGTGCTGTTGCTCGACGTCACGCCGTTGTCGTTGGGGATTGAAACCCTCGGTGGCGTCATGACCAAGTTAATCGAAAAGAACACCACCATACCGACCAAGGCGAATCAGGTGTTTTCGACCGCGGACGATAATCAAACCGCGGTGACCGTGCATGTGTTGCAGGGCGAACGCGAGCAGGCGGTCGCCAATAAATCGCTGGGCCGTTTCGACTTGGCGGAAATCCCGCCGGCGCCGCGTGGGGTGCCGCAGGTTGAAGTGACCTTCGACATCAACGCGGACGGGATCTTGAACGTGTCGGCCAAGGACAAGGCCACGGGTAAGCAGCAATCGATCGTGATTAAAGCGTCGAGCGGCTTATCGGACGATGAAATCCGGCGCATGGTAAAGGATGCCGAGGTGCATGCCGAGGAAGACCGAAAATTCCATGAGTTGGTCAATGCCCGCAATCAGGCGGATGGTCTGGTGCACGCCACCAAAAAATCGCTGGATGAATTGGGCGACAAGGTTGGCGCCACGGAGCGGACCGAAATCGAGGCGGCGCTGGAAGATCTGAAGACCACGTTAAAATCGGATAATGCGGCGGAGATCGAGGCCAAGAGCCGCAAACTGGCCGAACTGTCCGGTAAGATTGCGCAAACGGCTCACCAAGCCGAGCAAGCGGCGGCCGGCGGTGCCGGTAAGCCAGCCGACGGGGCCGATGAGGGTAATGTGGTCGATGCGGATTTTGAGGAAGTAAAAGACAAATAAGCGCGGCGCTTTGCACGCGCGAGCGGCCCAGATCGAGCACCACGCTCGATCTGGGCCGACTTGTATTGAGGGTTTATTAAAAATTGCCATGGCCAAACGAGATTATTACGAAGTTCTGGGCGTAAGCCGCACCGCTGACGAGGCTGAACTCAAAAAAGCCTATCGACGTCTGGCCATGAAGCATCATCCCGATCGTAATGCCGGGAATACGGTGTCTGAAGAATCGTTTAAGGAAGCCAAGGAAGCCTTCGAAATCTTAAGCGACCAACGTAAGCGTGCCGCCTACGACCAGTTCGGACACGCGGGTGTCGATCCGTCGCTAGCGGCCGGGGCCGGCGGCGGGTTCAGCGATATTTTCGACACCGTGTTCGGCGATATCTTCGGCGGTGGCGCCGGTGGTCGCGGCGGGAATCGCGCCTATCGTGGCGCCGATCTGCGCTATGACCTCGAGCTGTCTCTTGAAGACGCCGTACGCGGCACCGAGGTCAAGATCCGCATCCCGACGCTCGTGCATTGTGAAACCTGCGAGGGGAGTGGTAGCCGTTCGCGCGGCCATCCAGAAACCTGCACAACCTGCAATGGCGTCGGCCAGGTCCGTATGCAGCAGGGCTTCTTTTCAGTCCAACAAACCTGTCCAAATTGTCGTGGCAAGGGTAAATCCGTGCGCGATCCGTGCAGCGCATGCAATGGCTCGGGTAAAAGTCGTGGCCATAAAACGATCGCGGTCAAGGTCCCAGCCGGCGTCGACAACGGCGATCGCATTCGATTGGGCGGTGAAGGCGAGCCCGGTCAAAGCGGCGGACCCGCCGGCGATCTGTATGTCAATGTGGTAGTGCGTGAACACGTAATATTCACCCGCGAAGGCAATGATCTCTACTCGGAAGTCCCGATCGATTTCGTCACCGCGACCCTGGGCGGAGAACTCGAAGTCCCAACCTTGGAAGGCCGCGTGGTGCTCCGCATCCCCGGCGAAACGCAAAGCGGCAAGATGTTTCGCCTGCGCGGCAAAGGCGTCCGCTCGGTGCGCGGCGGCGCGGTCGGCGATTTGATCTGCCGGGTAACGATCGAAACCCCGGTTAACCTGAATAAGCACCAGAAGGAATTGCTGCGCGCCTTCGCGGATTCCTTAGGCGACGCGAGTGAACGCCATAGCCCGCGCGCGAGTTCTTGGTTGGACGGCGTCAAAAAGTTTTTTGAAGACATGAAGTTCACATGAGCCCAGCACCGATCCCCATCAAAATTGGCGTGACCGGCGCGGCGGGACGCATGGGGCGCATGCTCGTCGAGTTAGTGACGCAGTCACGCGAGTTCACATTAGCGGCCGCCTATGAACGTAACGACGCGCCCGAACTGGGGATCGACGCGGGGAACTTGGCCGGCGTCGGCGCTCTGGGAGTCGCGATCGCGCCCAGCAATTCGCTCGGCGATACCGCGTTTGATGTGCTGATCGATTTCACCCTGCCGAGTGCGACGCTCGAGCATGTGCTCCGCTGTCGAGCGCGAGGTCTGCGTATGGTGATCGGAACCACCGGGATTGGTGCCGAGCGCAGCGTCATCGAGGAGGCCGCGACCGATATCGCCATTGTGTGGGCGCCGAACATGAGTGTGGGTGTCAACCTGTGCTTCAAACTGCTCGAAATCGCGGCGCGCGTGTTGGGCGATGACGTCGATATCGAGGTGCTCGAAGCTCATCACCGCCACAAAATCGATGCCCCCTCTGGCACCGCGCTAAAAATGGGCGAGATTGTGGCGAATGCCCTCGGCCGTGACCTCGACTCCGTCGCGGTGTACGGCCGCCAGGGCCAAACCGGGGCGCGCGAACGCCGAACGATTGGGTTTGCGACAGTGCGTGCGGGGGAGATCGTGGGTGACCATACGGTCCTTTTCGCGGGGCCTGGAGAGCGTGTGGAGATTACGCATCGCGCCGCTAATCGCTCGACCTTTGCCGGCGGCGCCCTGCGTGCCGCGCACTGGGTAATGGGTCGGCCGCGCGGACTGTTCGACATGCAGGACGTGTTGGGTCTTAAAAATGACTGAAAAGCGGGCCTTATCCAACCCCCGTCTTAATCAATTATTGCAACTTATCGGTTTCTAACCGGAGCGCGTTACGGTCAGACTGTCAAATGAACCGAATGCTGCGCTTGCGGCACTAAACCAGCACGAGAGAGTTAATTGGGTTTGGGCGTGAGCGATGCGAATACCAGTCTGGACTGTGGAGTAGTCAGTTAATGGATAAGCATGGCGTAGGGCTAAAACAGCCGGCGTCGAAGGCCGAAAACATCAGCGGCGAGGTGCTTGATAGCGCGGCGCTAGTGGCGGTAATTGGCGGTGACCGCGAGGCATTTGCCGCGCTTTACCGTCGCTATTATCCCCGTCTGATGGATTTCCTCGGGCGGATGGTGAACCACCGCGAACTGGCTGAAGAAGTCGTCAACGACACGATGTACACGGTGTGGTCGGCGGGTTCGACCTTCGCGGGACGTTCGAAAGTGTCAACGTGGATCTTCGGAATCGCCTATAAAAAGGCGTTGAAGCGGCTAGAACGCGACCGCCGCTTTCCCACCGAGACGCTAGACCTTATCAACGAACTCGCGGCGGATGTCGATCTCGCCGCCGAGGTGAATGAGGCCGAGCTTAATCGCCATCTCAATCACGCGCTGACTCGCTTGTCGCCGGCGCATCGTAGCGTCGTCGAATTAACGTATTTAATGGATTATTCCTACGAAGAAATTGCCGATATCGTGGGTTGCCCAGTGAACACCGTAAAAACCCGGATGTTCCATGCCCGAACCCACTTGCGCCGTCTACTGGGCGCGATAGTCGGAAAATGAAGAGCGATTGAAATCATGTACGAAGCGCACGAGCAGCAAGAGATCCCCTCAGTGCTCCCGTTTGATGCTGAACATCGGGCGGTGTGGGCCGTTTTGCCGTGGCATGTGAATGGCACGTTACGCGGTGCGGAGGCGGCGCGTGTTGACACGCATTTAAAGCACTGCCTGGTGTGCCGGCGCGAAGTCGAACTGCTGGGACGACTTGCACAATATACGGCGGCGCCGAGACTCAACGTCGAGTGTGAAGACGCGCTGCGGCGTTTGACCTTACGCATCGAACAAAAACGCCACGCACGACAAATGCCATGGGCGGCGGCGGCCATCTTAATGGTCGTAACCGGATTACTCGGTTGGGTCTCCGATAACACCGATACCAGCACTGCGTGGTTGCGAAACGCTGGCTACAGCATGCTGAACCAGCCGCGCGAAGCGGTGGCCGCTGCGCATGGGCCGCAAGTACGTCTAGTATTTTATGACGATATTACAGAACGCCAATTGCGCGCGTTATTGCTCGCGGTCGGCGCCGATGTTGTTGAAGGCCCCACCCCGCAGGGTGTTTACACCTTGGCATTTGCGCACAGTGCCAGCCCGACCGCAATCGTGGAGGCGATCCGTAAGCTCCGCTATTCCGGTCGCGTTATTTTTGCCGAGCCGACGTTCACCACCAAGGTCAACGATTTCGCGAACTGGTAAGTGCACCGCCTGCCGAGTTGCGACTCGGTGGGCTAGGCAAGTCCCGCCATTCATTGTTAAGGTGCGAGCACCACCTGTGCTAGTACCTCTGTGCTGCCATCGGTCAGATGATCCGCAGATCGCGTTCCAGGGTCGAGAGATTGGCAGGCAAACGACATGACCAAACTTCGCGCAGCAGTGATCGGCGTTGGTTACCTCGGTAACTTCCACGTGCAAAAGTACCTTGCGTTGCCGCAGGTCGAAGTTATCGGCGTCATCGATACGGATCCGACGCGCGCGGCGGAGATCAGCGCACGTTACGCGATACCGGCATTTCCGGATTGGGCGTCACTGGTTGGTCGGATCGACCTCGTTTCGATCGTGACTCCGCCGCCGACCCACTTCGCGACCGCGAAGACGTGTTTGGAAGCGGGCGTGCATGTGCTCGTCGAAAAGCCAGTCACGCAAACCGTGCTCGAAGCCCAACAGCTCATCGAATTGGCACGCGCGCAGCACCGCGTATTTCAAGTCGGCCACCTCGAACGTTTTAATCCGGCCGTCCTCGCCATCCGCAAGCTTTTGACTAACCCGCGCCGGATCGAAGCGCAGCGGCTGTCGAAATACATGAAACGCGGCACTGACGTTGATGTAGTGCTCGACCTCATGATTCACGATATCGATATCGTCGCGAGCATAGTCGACAGTCCAGTGCGCGAGATCTACGCACGCGGCGCTACCGTCGTGACCGGCGATCTTGATATCGCCTACACCACGCTCACTTTCGCCAACGGTTGCGTCGCCGAGCTGGCGGCGAGCCGGGTTAACCGTGAGCCAGTGCGAATGATGAGCGTCTACCAAGCCGATTCCTACATCCTGGCCGATTATTTGAATCACAGTCTGTCGGTTGGGCAAATCGATAAGCAAGGCCACAAGAGCTTACCGCGCGACGTCAATTCCGAAACGCAGGAATTGATTCGAACCGATGTGCTAATGGACGAGATCACGTCCTTCGTGCAGGCCATTCGCGGCGGCGTCGCGCCCGCGGTCTCCGGCGAAGATGGCAAGCGGGCGCTCGAAATCGCGGTTGAAATCAGCAGCCAGGCGCGACGCAGGCAGGCGACCCGCGCGACTTCGGCTTAACGTCGCACACTTCGGTCTGCGGGCAACGATTGAGTGCCCTTGTACTCTTTCGTGCCTGGATGCCGTCAAGTACAATGCTAAGAACCCATCGGGCTCGTGTGGTGCACTAGCCACGCGCGCTTTCTAGCGGCCAATACCAGTGACGAAACCAGCAATCCTAGCGTTAGCGGACGGGACGACCTTTTACGGCCGGGCGATCGGCGCGACTGGGGTGGCCGTTGGCGAAGTGGTATTCAACACCGCCATTACGGGTTATCAAGAAATCCTAACCGACCCGTCCTACTGCCAGCAGCTGATAACCCTGACTTATCCGCATATTGGAAATGTGGGCATAAACCCACGGGATTGCGAGGCTAGACGTGTCTTTGCAGCAGGCTTAATTGTGCGCGACAGTTCGCGCTTCGCAAGCAATTGGCGGTCCACGCAATCGCTCGAAGATTACTTACGCGTCGAACGGGTGGTCGCGATCGCGGATATCGATACGCGCAAGCTCACCCGTCTGCTGCGCGCCAATGGCGCACAAAATGGCTGCGTCATGGCCGGTAACGAAATCGATGCTGAAGACGCCACCGCGCGGGCGCGCGAATTTCCTGGGCTCAAGGGCGCGGATCTGGCGCGCACGGTGACGACCGCCGAATCCTATCTCTGGCGTGAGGGCGCGTGGCAGCTCGCCGGCGACAAGTTTGGCCAACCGCAAGGCAGTCCGCAGTGGCGAGTCGCCGCGTACGACTTCGGTATAAAGCGTAACATTCTGCGACTACTGGCCGAACGCGGGTGTGAAGTTGAAGTGTTCCCGGCCACCACGCCGGCACGCGAGATCCTGGCCCGCAATCCCGACGGCGTCTTTTTGTCGAATGGACCCGGCGATCCGGAACCCTGCACGTACGCCGTCGCCGCTATTCGCGAAATTCTCGAAGCGGGTGTCCCGCTCTTTGGGATCTGCCTCGGTCATCAGCTATTAGGTCTGGCATGCGGCGCGCGCACCGAAAAAATGAAATTCGGACACCATGGCGCGAACCATCCAGTGCAGGATTTACGCACCGGGCAAGTGCTAATTACCAGTCAAAATCACGGTTTTGCGGTAGCTGAAGCGAGTTTGCCGGACTCCTTGATGGCCACCCATCGCTCGTTGTTCGATGGTTCGCTTCAAGGCCTGGCGCATACGCGTGCGCCGGCGTTCAGTTTCCAAGGCCATCCAGAAGCGAGCCCAGGCCCCCATGACGTGCGCGCCTTGTTTGATCAATTCATCGATCTCATGCGCCGTCAGCGTGCTGCATGAAGACTTAGCGAACCATGCCAAAGCGCACTGACATCGACAGTATTCTCATCATCGGCGCCGGCCCGATCGTCATCGGCCAGGCGTGTGAATTTGATTATTCGGGAACTCAGGCGTGCCGGGCCTTGCGCCAGGAAGGCTATCGAATCGTATTGGTCAACTCGAATCCGGCCACGATCATGACCGATCCGGAAACGGCTGACGCGACCTACATCGAACCGGTGCGCTGGCAAACGGTCGCCAAGATCATCGAAGTGGAGCGTCCGCACGCCGTGCTGCCGACCATGGGCGGACAAACGGCGCTCAATTGCGCGCTCGATCTGGCCCGCGAAGGCGTGTTGGCGAAGTACAACGTACAGTTGATTGGCGCTTCGCAACGTGCGATCGAAATGGCGGAAGATCGTGAGCAGTTTCGCCAAGCGATGGGACGCATTGGGCTCGCGACACCCGCCTCGGTGGCGGTGCACGGTTTGGAGGAAGCCGAACGCGCGCTAGCGAGCTTTGGATTCCCGGTGGTGATTCGGCCATCGTTTACATTGGGCGGAACCGGTGGGGGTATTGCTTACAACCGGGAAGAATTCGCCGAGATTATCAATCGCGGTCTCGATGCGTCGCCCAGCCGCGAAGTTCTGATCGAAGAATCGGTGCTGGGTTGGAAAGAATTCGAGATGGAAGTGGTTCGCGACCGCAAAGACAACTGCATCGTCGTGTGTTCGATCGAAAACGTGGATCCGATGGGGATCCATACCGGTGACTCGATCACCGTGGCGCCCGCGCAGACCTTGACCGACAAGGAATATCAGATCATGCGCGACGCGTCGGTCGCGGTGTTGCGCGAAATCGGCGTCGAAACCGGCGGCTCGAACGTGCAGTTCGCGGTTAATCCCACCGACGGACGCTTGGTCGTCATCGAAATGAATCCGCGGGTTTCGCGTTCCTCGGCGCTCGCGTCCAAGGCCACCGGATTCCCGATTGCGAAAGTCGCAGCCAAACTCGCGGTGGGCTATACCCTCGATGAACTCGCCAATGAAATCACCGGCGGCGCAACGCCAGCCTCGTTCGAGCCCACTATCGATTATGTCGTGACCAAGATCCCGCGCTTCACGTTTGAGAAATTTCCGCAGGCGCAGGATCGCTTGACCACCCAAATGAAATCGGTCGGCGAGGTCATGGCGATCGGGCGCACATTTCAAGAGTCTTTTCAGAAAGCGTTGCGTGGTTTAGAAACCGGGGTGAGTGGCCTGGACGAGAAACTTCCGCGGGGCGAAGCGGATCACGGCAGGTTGATGCGTGAGCTGTCGATGGCGGGATCCGAGCGAATTTGGTATGTGGGCGACGCGTTTCGCGCGGGTATGTCGCGCGATGAAATATTTGAGCTGACGAAGATCGACCGCTGGTTCTTGGCCGAGATCGAAGACTTGATCGACGACGAGGCCGCAGTGCGTCGCGGCGGCCTGGCGGCGCTCGATGCGGGCACGTTTCGCCGCTTGAAGCGCAAGGGGTTCGCCGATGCACGGTTGGCGCGGCTGCTGGGGGAATCTGAATCCACGGTGCGTGCGTTACGGCACCGCCTTGGGCTGCGCCCGGTTTACAAGCGCGTCGATTCGTGCGCCGCCGAATTCGATGCAACCACCGCTTACCTGTATTCGACATATGAAGAAGAATGCGAGGCGCGGCCGACCAAACGTAAAAAAGTCATCGTGCTCGGTGGCGGGCCAAACCGGATCGGTCAGGGCATCGAGTTTGATTATTGCTGCGTGCAGGCAGCCCAGGCCATTCGCGCGGCCGGGCTTGAGTCGATAATGATCAACTGTAATCCGGAGACCGTGTCGACGGATTACGATACCTCCGATCGCCTCTACTTCGAACCGCTGACGTTGGAAGACGTGTTGGAAGTCGTCGCGATCGAAAAGCCGTTCGGCGTGATCGTGCAATTTGGCGGTCAAACCCCGCTCAAACTTGCCCGCGCGCTGGCGGCAGCTGGTGTGCCCATCATCGGGACTTCGCCCGACTCGATCGATCTCGCGGAAGATCGCGAACGCTTCCAACAGTTCTTGCGTCAAGTGGATTTATTGCAACCGCCCAATCGCACCGCGCGCTCCGCGGACGCGGCGCTCGCGGCGGCGGACGAGATCGGTTATCCGTTGGTCGTGCGGCCCTCCTATGTGTTAGGCGGGCGCGCGATGGAAATCGTCTACAACCCGGCGCAGCTCGCGCGCTACATGCGCCAAGCGTTCGCGGTCTCGAACGATTCGCCGGTGCTTCTCGATCGCTTTCTTGATCACGCGATCGAAGTCGACGTTGATGCCCTGTGTGATGGCGATAGGGTGGTCATTGGCGGCGTGATGGAGCACATCGAGCAAGCCGGCATTCATTCCGGCGACTCCGCGTGCGCCTTGCCACCCCATACCCTGTCGCCCGCGGTGCAAGCCGAATTGCGGCGGCAGGTCACCGTGATGGCCAAGGGGCTGAACGTGATTGGGTTGATGAACACGCAATTCGCGATTCAGGGCGAGCAGATCTATGTGCTCGAAGTGAATCCGCGCGCGTCGCGGACGGTGCCTTTCGTATCCAAGGCAATTGGCAAACCGCTCGCGCAAATCGCGGCGTTATGCATGATTGGACAGTCGCTACCGATGATTGGCTTCACCAGCGAACGCCGGCCAAGTTATTTTTCGGTCAAGGAAGCGGTGTTTCCGTTCGCGAAATTTCCCGGCGTCGACCCGCTGCTCGGGCCGGAGATGAAATCGACTGGTGAGGTGATGGGAGTGGGCACGACATTCGGCGAAGCTTTCGCCAAATCCCAGCAGGCGGCGGGCATGACGTTGCCGGAACGTGGCACGGCCTTTGTGAGTGTGCGTGAGCGGGATAAACCGCTGGTCGTCGCCTTGGCGCGCGCCCTGGCGGCGGCTGGTTTTCGCATCCTTGCCACGCGCGGCACCGCAAAAGTATTGGTCGATGCGGGAATCGTGGCGCAGGCGGTGAATAAGGTCATGGAAGGACAGCCGCATATCGTCGATATGATCAAAAACGACGAAGTCGATTTCATCATCAACACCACCGAAGGCGAGCAGGCGATCGCTGACTCCTTCACGCTGCGCAGCAGTGCCCTGCAACGTAAGATTGCCTACACTACGACCATGGCCGGCGCGACGGCCGCCGTGATGGCCCTCGCGGCGCCGAAGGAGGAATCCGTGCGCTGCCTGCAACAATTGCATAAGGAATTCGTGACATGATTAAGTCGCCCATGACCGCGGCGGGCGCGCAACATTTGCGTGAAGAATTGCAGCGCTTAAAAACCGTGGAGCGGCCGCGGATTATCGCCGCCATCGCCGAAGCCCGTGCGCTGGGCGATCTCAAAGAAAATGCTGAATATCACGCCGCGCGCGAACAGCAGAGTTTTGTCGAAGGGCGAATCGCCGACATTGAAAGCAAACTGGCAACCGCCGAGATCATCGATGTCACGCGAGTCAACGCGCACGGCAAGGTCGTATTCGGCGCCACCGTGGCGTTGTTGAATGTCGGGACCAATGCGGAAGTCACCTACCGTATCGTCGGTGAGGACGAAGCCGATATCAAAGCGCGCCTGGTTTCGATCAATTCACCCGTCGCGCGCGGGTTGATCGGCAAAATGGAAGGCGACACGGTAGTGGTGCAAGTGCCAAGCGGCGCCGTTGAATACGAAGTCGTGTCGATTGCGTATATTTAACGCCGCATTCAGTCGGCTGGCTCGGCGTCGCTAGCAGCAACCCGCATGTCGCGCCGCGCCTCAAGCAATCGCTGGTACGCGACCCAGTCGCGCGATCCCTTTGTCAAACGACGCGAGGCGGCCGGCTATCGCTCGCGCGCCGCGTTCAAACTCAAGGAGCTCATCGAACGCGACCGGCTGTGCCGACCCGGGCAGGTGGTGCTCGACCTTGGCGCGAGTCCCGGTGGCTGGAGCCAGGTGGTCGGCCCGCTTGTCGGCCCTGCGGGATTGGTCGTCGCGGTCGATATCCTACCGATGCCGCCGATCGCCCATGTTAATTTTATCTGCGGTGACGCGCTCGACGACTCGACCGAAGTGGCGATCAAGCATTTGCTCGGCGAGCGGCTGGCTGACCTTGTTTTATCCGATATGGCCCCCAACCTTAGTGGGATACGAGCCAGCGACGAAGCCCGGTCGCTCGCCCTGGCGGAGCAGGCTTTGAGTGTGGCCCGGAACTTTTTGCGGCTGCGCGGGACTCTTCTAATGAAGCTGTTTCAATATGCCGGAACCGATGCTTTCGTCCGCACCTTGAGTCTGCATTTCGAGCGTGTGGCGAGACGCAAACCAGAGGCGTCACGTCGTCAATCGAATGAGTTCTACGTAGTCGCGACTGGTTTTCGACTATAGTTTGCGACACGAGAGGGTTTAAGGGTGGTCACCATGAGTCGAGTGCGCGCGCGAGGAAATCGCTAAGATGGCAAGAAACCTGGCTTTATGGGCGGTGATCGCCCTGGTCCTGATGCTGGTGTTCCAGAATTTCACCCCGCGCCACGGTGTGGCGCGCCCGATCGATTATTCGGACTTCATCGCGTCGGTCAAAAACGGACAGGTCGCTAAAGCGACCTTGGATGGGCCGACCGTGGAAATTGAGTTGCATGATGGCTCCAAGGTATTTACCTATAGCCCAGAATCCGACAACGGCCCAATGATTGGTCTGTTGCTCGATCACAATGTGCGTATTGAAGCCCAGCCGCCCGATCGGCAGGGCATCTTGATGCAAATCTTCATTTCATGGTTCCCGTTCCTGTTGTTGATCGCGGTGTGGATTTATCTGATGCGCCAAATGCAGGGCGGCGGCAGCGGCCGCGGCGCCTTGTCATTCGGCAAGAGCCGGGCACGAATGCTGAGCGATGATCAGGTCCGCATTACTTTTAATGATGTGGCCGGCGTTGACGAAGCCAAGGAAGAGGTCAAGGAATTGGTCGATTTCCTACGCGACCCCGGCAAATTCCAAAAACTAGGTGGCAAGATCCCGCGCGGCGTGCTCATGGTCGGACCGCCAGGCACCGGCAAGACGCTGCTGGCCAAGGCGATCGCCGGCGAAGCCAAGGTGCCGTTCTTTACCATTTCGGGCTCCGATTTCGTCGAGATGTTCGTCGGCGTTGGCGCGTCGCGCGTCCGCGATATGTTTGAACAAGCGAAAAAGCACGCGCCGTGCATCATTTTCATCGACGAAATCGACGCGGTCGGCCGGCACCGCGGCGCCGGACTCGGCGGTGGCCACGATGAGCGCGAACAGACGTTAAATCAGCTGTTGGTCGAGATGGATGGTTTCGAAGGCAACGAAGGCGTCATTGTTATTGCCGCGACCAATCGCCCCGACGTTCTCGATCCCGCCTTGTTGCGGCCAGGACGCTTCGATCGACAAGTTGTGGTGCCGTTGCCGGATGTACGGGGCCGCGAGCAGATCTTGAAAGTGCACATGCGCAAGGTGCCGATTGCGGATGACGTTAAGCCGAGCATCTTGGCGCGCGGGACGCCGGGTTTTTCCGGCGCTGATTTGGCCAATCTAGTGAACGAAGCGGCGTTGTTCGCGGCGCGCGGGAATAAGCGTCTGGTCGACATGCACGAATTCGAGAAGGCTAAAGACAAAATCATGATGGGCGCCGAGCGGCGTTCGATGGTGATGAGCGAAGCTGAAAAGCGCCTGACTGCCTATCACGAAGCCGGGCACGCCATTGTCGGGCGCAGCCTGCCCTCGCACGATCCGGTTTACAAGGTCTCGATTATCCCGCGCGGTCGGGCGCTTGGGGTAACGATGTTTTTGCCGGAAGAAGATCGTCTGAGCTACACCAAGGAACGCCTCGAGAGTTCGATCGCGAGTCTGTTCGGCGGCCGATTAGCGGAAGAAATCGTCTTTGGTCGCGATTCGGTAACGACCGGGGCGTCGAATGACATCGAACGAGTGACCGATATCGCGCGCAACATGGTGACCCGCTGGGGCTTATCCGAACGCTTGGGTCCGATGACCTATAGCGACGACGAAGGCGAGGTGTTCCTCGGTCATTCGATCACCCAACACAAAATGGTGTCCGACGGAACCGCGCATATCATTGACGAAGAAGTGCGGAAAATTGTCGACCGCAATTACGCGAGGGCGCGCCAAATTCTTGAAAACAATTTAGTGAAATTGCACGCGATGTCCGAGGCGTTGATCAAATACGAGACGCTCGACAGCGAGCAGATCGATGACATCATGGCTGGTAAAGTAGTGCGCGCGCCGAAAAACTGGGACGACGAAGATCAAGGGGGCACCGCGGGCGCGACGCCGATCACGAACACGCAGGGGGCTCAAGGGCCAGATGCCGCTTTAGGCGAACCCGCGCCAAGCCAACACTGACCCGAGTTCGCCACGCGAACGTACATGGCTAGGCCGTACGGCCGCGGATTGAGGTTCTAAGGACGGTTGTGCGCGCGCAACCGCTATAGGTTGGAAGGATTCGGCCGTTAGGTTCGCATGGTCTTAACTGGCCACCTTGAAACTCGAAGAGGGGCTCCATGCCAAAATCTATACGCAATTATTTCGGGACCGACGGCATTCGCGGCCGCGTCGGACAATCTCCTATCACGCCCGACTTTGTCATGAAATTGGGCTGGGCCGCCGGTCGCGTTCTCGCGCGCGGCACGGCCGGGCGGCCCAAAGTACTCATCGGCAAAGACACCCGTGTTTCAGGTTATATGTTCGAGTCGGCGTTAGAGGCGGGCCTTTCGGCGGCCGGCGTCGATATCCATTTGCTGGGCCCGATGCCGACACCGGGTATCGCGTATTTAACTCGCACCTTCCACGCCCAAGCCGGCATTGTCATCAGCGCCTCGCATAATGGATTCGAAGACAACGGCATCAAATTTTTCTCTGCCGTCGGCCATAAACTGGCCGACGACGTTGAGTGTGAAATTGAAGCGGAATTGGACAAGCCGTTTGAGACCGCGGCGTCGCGCGCGCTCGGAAAGGCGCATCGTGTGACCGACGCGGCCGGACGCTATATCGAGTTCTGTAAGAGCACTCTAGGGTCTGGACTGGATCTTAAGGGCCTTAAAATCGTCGTCGATTGCGCGCATGGCGCGACCTATCATGTGGCCCCTGCCGTGCTCGAAGAACTCGGCGCGAAAGTCATCGCGATGGGCAATAAGCCTGACGGCTTTAATATTAATCACGAGGTCGGCGCCACTGCGCCAGAGGCTTTATGCAGGGCGGTTGTCGCGGAAGGCGCCGACGTCGGAATTGCCCTGGATGGTGATGGCGATCGCCTGATCATGGTCGATGCCGCCGGCGACGTGCTCGACGGCGACGAGCTCACGTTCATCATCGCCCGCCATCGTCAAAAGCTCGGCCGCTTGCGCGGCGCTGTGGTCGGTACGCAAATGAGCAATCTTGGCCTCGAGCTCGCGCTCCAGACCTTAGGCTTGGAATTGAAGCGCGCGAAGGTGGGCGATCGCCACATCATGGAAATGCTCACCTATAACGGATGGACGGTGGGTGGTGAATCCTCCGGTCATATTATCTGCCTCGATCTAACGACGACCGGTGATGGGATCGTTTCCGCGCTGCAAGTGCTGGAATCGATGCTTGCCGCCGAGCAGCCGCTGGCAGTGCTCAAGCGTGGCATGAGCAAATTCCCGCAGACGCTTGTCAATGTGCAGATCTCCTCGCGTCAGGATGTACTTAAACTTCCGATGGTCAAGCAAGCGTTGCATGATGCCGAGCAACGCCTGGGAGCGCGCGGGCGAATACTGCTGCGACCGTCGGGTACCGAGCCCGTCATTCGCGTGATGGCGGAAGGTCAAGATGCCAAATTAGTTGACGAAGTGGTGCAGGCGTTAGCCGCGGCAGTTAAGCGAGCCGTTGGTGAAAACTCGCAGCCCTGTGCCGCGTAGCGAAGAGGACTCTAACGCTGTTTAAATATCGCGCAACAGTTCATTGATCCCGACTTTCTCGCGCGTCTTCGCATCCACTTTTTTCACGATCACCGCGCAATAAAGACTGTGCGTGCCATCGACGGCCGGCAGGTTGCCGGAGACGACCACTGAACCCGGTGGGATCACGCCAGTCGAGACCTGGCCGGTGCCGCGGTCGTATATTTTGGTGCTTTGCCCGAGATAGACGCCCATCGAAATCACCGAGCCTTCGCCGACGATAACGCCTTCGACCACTTCGGAGCGGGCGCCGATAAAGCAATTGTCTTCGATGATCGTCGGCGCCGCTTGCAACGGCTCGAGTACGCCGCCGATGCCGACCCCGCCTGACAGATGCACGTTCTTGCCGATTTGGGCGCACGAGCCAACCGTCGCCCAGGTATCGACCATCGTGCCGGAATCAACATAGGCGCCGATATTGACATAGCTCGGCATCAGCACCACGCCGGATCCGATGAAGGTTCCGCGACGCACCGTCGCCGGCGGCACCACCCGCACGCCAATCCGTCGAAATTCCTCGGCCGTTAGACCGTCGAACTTCAGCGCGACCTTGTCATAGAAATTCGTATAGCCGCCCGCAACGACCTGATTGTCATTCAAGCGAAACGACAACAACACGGCTTTCTTGGCCCATTCATTGACCACCCATGTCCCAGATTTTTTCTCGGCGACCCGCAGCGCGCCGCTTTCGAGCAGACTCAAGCACTCATCAACCGCCGCGCGAATCGCGGGTTCTGCGCTACTTGGATTGAAGTCGGCGCGGCGTTCAAAGGCCGCATTAATCACAGTCGCTATGCCTTGCATGGATTGTCCTTCGTCATAAATCTCTAAGCACCTGGCGGATACGGCGCGCAGCTTCAGTACAACTCGCTTCATCGGCGACCAGCGCAATACGTAACCGCCCTTGGCCGGGATTGCAGCCATCGACCGCGCGAGCGAGGAATTGGCCGGGCAGCGTGGTCACATTGGCCTGTTCAATGAGCGCGCGGCACACCGTGAGATCATCCATCGGAAGCGGTGGCCATAGATAAAAACCGCCGGCCGGAATCGGCACGTTCAAGGTATCCGCGAGGACGGCGGTCACCGCATGAAATTTCGCGCGATAAAGTCGTCGATTTTCACGCACGTGGGCTTCGTCGCGCCACGCCGCGATACTCGCCGCTTGCACATGGAACGGCATCGCCGAGCCATGGTAGGTGCGGTAGCGCAAGAACGCCTCGATGAGTGCCGGGTCGCCAGCCACGAACCCGGAGCGCAGGCCAGGCGCATTGGAGCGCTTCGATAGGCTATGCATCACCAGGCAGCGCCGAAAATCGGTGGAGCCGCCATTCCAAGCAGCTTGTAACAAGCCGGGCGGTGGCTCATTTTCGGCGGCGTAGAGTTCGGAATAGCATTCGTCGGCGATGACCACGAAATCGTGACGATCGGCGAGCTCGATGAGCTTTCCGAGTTCGGCCAACGGCAATACCGCGCCTGACGGATTTGCAGGCGAACAGATATAAACGAACGCGCAACGTTTCCAGACTGTCACCGGCACGGCGCCGAAGTCGGGCAGAAATCCGCGCTCAGCGGGACACGGCATGAAGTAAGGACGCGTGCCGGCAAGTAATGCCGCGCCCTCGTAGATTTGGTAAAACGGATTAGGCATGGCCACGCAGGAATCGGCGTCGCGTTTAGCAAAACACTGGGCGGCCGCGAACAAGGCCTCGCGCGTGCCGTTGACGGGCAATACCATGCGCGTCGGATCAATCGCGGTAGCGGGCAGCTTGAAACGCGCGCCGAGCCAGGACGCGATGGTTGCTCGCAGTTCGTCGCCACCCTTGGTCGCTGGATATTTGGCGGTGGTCGCGAGGTTCGCGATCAAGGCGTCGTGGATAAACGGCGGCGTCGGATGTTGCGGTTCGCCGATCGACAGGTTGATCGGACTCAATTCGGGATTGGGCTCGAGGTCGGCGCGCAGCGCAGCCAGGCGTTCAAACGGATACGGTTCGAGTAATCTCAATCCAGGGTTCATGGCATCGCGGGTGAGGGTTAGGCACGACGTAGTATAGAGAAAGCACGCGTCCCCGGCATCGGTATCGCAGGAGGTTTAAGTTTACGGTATCCTTTGCGCCCTTTTTTTCGCCGAATTCGCATGGCGCAGAAAATTTTAGTAATCAGTGGCGACGGTATCGGGCCGGAAATCGTCGGGGCCGCGACCGACGTATTGTTGGCGCTCCGCGAGCGCTTTGGTCTCGACGTCGAATTAGAGCCGGCCTTGATGGGTGGTGCCGCGATCGATGCGCACGGTGAGCCGCTACCTGACTCGACGCTGGCGCTAGCGCGCGCTGCGGACGCCATTCTGCTCGGCGCGGTCGGCGGACCTAAGTGGGACAAGATCGACCGCGCGCTGCGTCCCGAGCGCGGCCTTCTGCGTCTGCGATCGAGTCTCGATTTATTCTGCAATTTGCGGCCTGCGGTGCTCTATCCCGCTTTGGCGCAAGCCTCGTCGTTGAAGGCTGAAGTTGTCGCCGATCTCGATTTGATGATCGTGCGCGAATTAACCGGCGATATTTATTTCGGTCAACCACGGGGCGTCGAAACCACCGCGGCCGGCGAACGGATCGGGCGCAACACGATGATCTATTCCGAGACCGAAATTCGCCGGATCGCGCATAGCGCGTTTGGCATCGCGGAAAAACGCCAGCGCCGCCTGTGCTCGGTCGATAAAGCCAATGTGTTGGAAACTACCGAATTGTGGCGCGAAGTCGTCACGGAAGTTGCCCGCGACTATCCGCGGGTCAGTGTCACGCATATGTATGTCGATAATGCCGCCATGCAATTGGTTCGTGCGCCGAAGCAATTCGACGTGATCGTGACGGGCAATCTGTTTGGCGACATCCTATCGGACCTCGCGTCGATGTTGACGGGCTCGATTGGCATGCTTCCTTCGGCGTCGTTGGACGCCAACAACAAGGGCATGTTCGAACCGATTCACGGTTCGGCGCCGGATATCGCGGGCCGCGATCTGGCGAATCCGCTGGCGACGATTTTGTCGGTCGCGATGCTGCTCCGCTATTCGCTAAATCAAGCGGCGCAGGCGGAACGGGTAGAACAGGCGGTCGCGAGCGTGCTCAAGGCGGGTCTGCGCACCGCGGATCTTGCGACACCAGGCACAACGACCATTGGCACTCGGCAAATGGGGCGTGAAGTCCTGAACGCGTTGCGCTAGGGCGCAGTCAATTTATTACGAGTTTATTCATGGCCAAAAAGTTTAATGTCGCGGTAGTCGGCGCCACGGGTGCCGTGGGCGAGTCGATGTTGTCGATTCTGGCCGAACGAAAATTCCCGTTCGGCGATGTCTACGCAGTCGCAAGCGCGCGCTCCGCAGGCAACCGTATCCCATTTAACGACACTTATTTAAAAGTGCGCGATCTCGAGACTTTTGATTTCAGCACCGTGCACATTGGTTTGTTCTCGCCGGGCGCCTCGGTGTCCAAGATTTATGCGCCGAAGGCGGCGGCGGCGGGCTGCGTGGTCATCGATAATACGTCGCAATTCCGCTACGACGACGATATCCCATTGGTGGTTCCGGAGGTCAACCCAGCGGCGGTCGCCGGCTATACCAATCGCGGCATCATCGCCAACCCGAATTGTTCGACCATTCAAATGCTGGTCGCGCTAAAGCCGATCTACGATGCGGCCGGTATCGAGCGGATCAATGTGTGTACCTATCAAGCCGTGTCGGGGACGGGCAAGGAGGCGATTGAAGAGCTCGCCACGCAGACTGCGGCGCTGTTAAATGCAACCCCGATCGCAACCAAGGTCTACCCCAAGCAGATTGCCTTCAATTGCCTGCCGCAAATTGACACGTTTCAAGACAATGGCTACACCAAAGAAGAAATGAAGATAGTGTGGGAGACCCAAAAAATCATGGGCGATCTGGATATTTTGGTAAATCCGACGGCCGTTCGCGTCCCGGTTTTCTTCGGTCATTCAGAGGCGATCCATATCGAAACCCGCCGCAAATTAACTGCGGAGGCCGCACGCGCTCTCCTATCCAAGGCGCCTGGAGTCAAGGTCATTGACGAGCGGCGCGACGGTGGTTACCCCACGGCGGTCACTGATGCAGCCCAGGTCGATGCGGTGTTCGTGGGGCGAATTCGCGAGGATATTTCACATCCGCGCGGATTGAATTTGTGGGTGGTCGCGGACAACGTTCGAAAGGGCGCCGCGCTCAATAGCATCCAGATCGCTGAAATATTGGTGAAAAGCTATTTATAAGTTATAGTTAACAAGCATTCATAAAGTTTGTTCGTAGGTAATAACGAAGCGCGACATCGGAGATCGGTGTCGGCCATGAGCGGCGCATAGAATGGCCCAGTGATTAGCAAACAAAACACTTTCGACTAAGGAAGCGCAGCATGCTACGGAAGAGAGCCGTTGCCGTTGCCCTGACGGCCCTGCTAAGTCCGACGGTGTTCGGGCTTGGCCTAGGTACGCTAACGACTAAATCGGCCCTCAACGAGCCGTTCAACGCACGCATCGAAATTCTCGGCGCTACCGCTCAGGACTTCGACGCGCTGCAGGTCAAATTGGCGGATGCCGCGCAATTCGAACGCGCGCATGTCAGTCGTGACGCAGTCCTACTCGGTCTGAGATTCGAGGCAGTGAGCTCGGATACCGGGCCAGATTTCGTTCGGATCACCACCAAAGATCCGGTCCGCGAACCCTTTTTGAACTTCTTGTTAGAGTTAAATTGGGCGAACGGCCGCATGATCCGCGAGTACACGGTACTGCTGGACCCGCCGCTCTACGACCGTAATCGGCGCGCCGTAATCGCGCCGATGGCTTCGGCGCCGCGGCCCTTGTCAGAGGCGCCGGTGACGGCCGCGAGTACTCAGAATCCTGTAATGCCGGCAGCTGCAAGTCCGGCATCGACCATAGCCCCCGCTGGGGACCTGGGTCCAGTTCAAGCGAACGATACCGCGTGGTCGCTCGCCAACGCGCATCGACCAGACTCGGTATCGGTCCAGCAGATGATGTTGGCCTTGTTGCGCGCCAATCCGCGGGCCTTCGGAAATAACAACGTTAATGTGCTGAAGCGCGGCGCCGTGTTGCACATGCCGTCGAGTGCGGACCTCGCAAGCCTTAGCCAGCACGACGCGATCCAAGAAATGCAGCGCCAGCATCAGTTGTGGCAGGAGTATCGCCAAGGAGTGAGCCGCACCCCGGCAACTGCGGCTGAATCGGCACCACAACCTACACCACGTTCGACCGCGACAACCGAGACATCGGAGTCCGGTGTAAAAGAGTCCGCTTCGCACCTCGAACTTGCCGCGCCCAAAGCTGATGATGGGACGGTAAAACCCCCAGTCGCTGGCGCCGCAGCGAGCACTGGTCACGAACTTGCGACTGAATCGCTCGATACTAAAACACAGGAAAACACTGACCTTCAGGCGAAGCTGGCCGAGGCCGATCAAATTATCGATCTCTTGCAACGCCAAGTGAAAGTCAAAGACGATGAACTGGCCGCACTGCAAGCGCGGCTTGGCACACCAGGCGCCGGTGCGACTGCAACAACTCCGGCGCCTGAAATCACGACGGCGACACCGACCCCCCCTCCCACGCCAGAACCGCCGCCAGCGGTGGTGCCCACCACGCCGGCGCCGACTCCAGTCGTCGCCGCGGAAGCGCCACCGGCGAGCGTCGGTGGCCCGCTTGAGGCGATCGGCGGTTTCATTCCCGAGCATATTAGAAACGCGGTACCCGGTGGTTTGTTGACCATTCTCGGAATCGCTGGATCATTGCTGCTCTTACTTGCTATCGGTATTGGCAAAGCACTACTTGGCGGCCGTGGCGATAAGCCACTAGGCGACACAGCCGCGACCACCCGCATCCCCGCCGGCGTGGCCCACGCGCCACTGCCGGCGGCCGACGATCTATTAATGACGCAGGACGACCTGACGGTTGCCGACACGCTGGGTGCCGCGACCATGGGTGCCGATGATGAGAAATTCCAGCGCACGCTTGAAGCCAGCACCGAACAGTTACATGCTCGTCCGCAAGAAGACCCACTCGAAGAAGTTAACGTCTACCTTGCCTATGAGCGCTTCGATCAAGCCGAAGAACTTGTTAAGAAAGCGATCGCCGATCATCCTGGCGAGCATAAGTACAAGCTTCGACTCCTCGAAATCTACTACTCCGCCAACAATAAACGATCCTACGAAGCCGCGGCGCGTGAGTTGCACGATGCGGTAGGCGACGCGAGCCCGCTGTGGGAAAACGCGCTCGCGATGTGGTCGGAAATGTCGCCCGAGCGTGCGCTATTCGCGCCGGGATCAGCGGTCGACACCGCGTCGGACAGCGGCACGGCGTCGAAAACCTTTGTTGATATCACCAGCGCGGCGAGTGGCGCGGCGGTCGCGCTAGCCGGCGATTCGCTATTGGCGGCGACTCAAGTTGGGCTAACCAATGAACCGCGTGCCGAGTCTGCACCGAGTTTAGATTTCGACCTCGGCGATACCGGGAGTCCGTCAGAGTTACCTGGCCCGGTGCTCGACGTCACCGCCGGCGAATTAGAGGTTGGGGACGACGTCATCGATCTGACCGCGACTTCGACTGATGTTGGGCACGGCGGAGTGCTCGACTTAACGGCGACCATGGACCGCACACAAGACGTTGCCGCGGGCGATGTATTCGATATCTCGAGTCACGGCAAAACGGCGTCCGATACGCTTGAGTTGGGTGACGCGACAAGCATCCACACTCTCGATTTGCTCGATGTGACGAAGACTGCGCATGGCGCCTTCGACACGCCGCAAGATCTTCTCGATGTGACAACGCCGCGCCGGGGCATTGAGCGGACGGAGTCGCCGACGGTCAATGCGCTGTCGGACGATGCGAATGTCGAATTCGATATCAGCGACACCGTGGCGCCGGCGATGGGTCCCATCGACGTGGGACCGACGCTCACGGCGGCTGATGATGATCTAAGCCTCGATTTTAATATCGATGGTCTCGCGCTTTCGGCCGCCGCACCCGGCGCCGACGCAGATGCCGGTCATGAGATCCCCGAATACGATCTAACCATTGAGTCGGAGTCGCCCTTAGATGGCGAACAGGCAGCGCAGGCGGATTTGAGTTTGTCGTTGCAAAACCCGGCGTTGGCCAATATGGATTTCGCGGACGACGCGGCACTCGCCGGCGGATCGGAGTCGGATATCGAATTCGATCTGGCGTTGCAGGACACCACCGATTTCGAAAGCCTAGCGATTGACGATACATTGGAATTGCCAAAATCGCATGCCGCGCGAAGTGGGATGTTACCGGTCGAAGGCGTGAACGAATCCTTGGAAGATCTCACGCGCTCGATGGAAGCGTCGATTGCCGGCCTCGATCTAGACGATGATAAGCACGACGACAGTATTCTGGATCTCGCGCTCGAACCGATGGACAGCGAGGGCATCGATCTCGATTTTGGCCTGGACGACGGAAGTGGATTCAACGAGATGGATACCTTGGCGCTCGACCGCACCGAACTCGGCTTCGGTGAGCGCGGTGGGGTCGAACGGGCCGTGGCGATGCCGCGTGATCGCGATCTGGAATACCAAAGTGCGTCCGATGAAACCGATACCAAGCTCAATTTGGCCAAAGCGTATATCGAGCTCGGAGACAACGACGGCGCACGGACCATTTTGGACGAAGTAGTGGCTGACGGCACCGATTCGCAGCGCGACGAGGCGCGCAAGTTGCTGACTCAAATTAGCTGATGTCGAGCGGTCTGTGTCTCAAGAGCCAGACCGCGCCGGTTTGCGCCTAGGTCGACCGGCACTCGCGAGCGCGAGCGCCCCCAATCCATCAATGACACCACCGTTACCCGGACGTTTCCGGGTCGGCCTCGCGTGGACGCGGCATGAAGATCGCGCTTGGGATTGAATACGATGGCAGCGGATTTCACGGCTGGCAGACACAGTCGGGCGTGCGCTCGGTTCAAGTCGGTGTCGAGGCAGCGCTGTCGCGAGTGGCGGCCAGTCCGATCACGGTGCTGTGCGCTGGGCGCACCGACACCGGCGTTCATGCTTACCATCAAGTCGTCCATTTCGAAGCGCCGGTGGAGCGATCTCCCCGCGCGTGGACGCTGGGCGCCAACGCCAATTTGCCACCCGATATCAGCGTGCAGTGGGCCCGGCCCGTTCCGGAAGATTTCCACGCCCGCTATTCCGCGACCTCGCGCCGCTATCGCTACGTCGTCTGCAACCGCGCGACGCGGGCGGCGCTGTGGGCGAACCGGGTCACCTGGGAATGTCAGCCTCTGATGCTCACCCCGATGGTGGACGCCGCGCGCGCGCTGGTGGGAGAACACGATTTTTCGAGTTTTCGCGCCGCTGGGTGTCAGGCCAAACACGCCGTGCGCACGGTGCTGAATCTGGCGCTTACTCAAGTCGGGGATTACTTCCAATTCGATATCGAGGCGAATGCCTTTCTACAACACATGGTGCGCAACATCATGGGTACGTTGTTCGAAGTCGGCAGGGGTCACCGTTCGCCAAACTGGGTTGAAGCAGTGCTTAAGGCGCGCGATCGACGGGAGGCGGGGATGACGGCGCCGGCCGCCGGACTGTACTTTCTTGGCGCGCGTTATCCAGAGCGATTCGAAATCCCCGAGGCACCGGTGCGGAGCCCGTTCGACGAGTGTTCGCGCTAGGCGAGATCGGCGCTGGGTCCCAAATCGATCCGAGTTCGCGAGTATCTGCATCTGTACTGCGGCGGATGCGTGGTGGGATAATGCCGCGCTTTCGTTCCCTGGATTTAATGGCTGAGATGAGTTCGTGTCCCCGCACTCGCATAAAGTTCTGCGGAATCACGCGGCTTATCGATGCCTTGAGCGCGGTCGAGCTCGGCGTGGACGCGCTCGGCTTTGTGTTTTATCAAGCGAGTCCACGCTGGATCACGCCGCAGGTGGCGCGCGAGATCGTCCGCGCCCTGCCGCCGTTCGTGAGCACGGTCGGTTTATTTGTGAATGCGCCCCTTGCCGAGTTAAGGGAAATTGTCGCGACCACCGGTATCGATGTCGTGCAGTTTCACGGACGGGAAACCGCGGCCGAGTGTGCTGCAAGCCCACGGCCCTACGTAAAAGTAGTCCGCATGGAGCCGGGTTTGGATCTCCCAGCGTTAGCCACGACGTATCGAACCGCGCGCGCGCTACTCGTCGATACCTACGATCCCGTGCTTCCCGGCGGCACCGGTCGCGTCTTCGATTGGTCGCGAATCCCCGCGTCGCGCGATTTTCCAGTCATCCTGGCCGGCGGATTATCGGCGGCCAATGTCGCTGAAGCGCTTAGCATCGTGCGGCCGTATGCCGTCGACGTAAGCGGTGGCATAGAATCCAGCAAGGGCATCAAGGATCCGGTGAAAATGCAGGCGTTTATTACCGAGGTAAAAAACTTTGAACGCGACGCATAATTCGGCGCCTCTCGCGGATGGCGGCAATGCATTAACCGAATTACCGGATAGCCGCGGGCACTTCGGACCGTACGGTGGCAAGTTCGTGTCCGAGACATTGATGGGTCCGTTGGCGGCGCTCGATGCGGCCTACCAACGCCACCGTATCGATCCCGAGTTCCAGGCCGAGCTCGATCACGATCTAACGCATTACGTCGGTCGACCCTCGCCGCTTTATTTCGCAGAACGCTGGTCGCGTGAATTGGGTGGCGCGCAAATTTATCTCAAGCGCGAAGACCTGAATCACACTGGCGCGCATAAGATTAACAATACCGTCGGCCAGGCGCTGCTCGCGCGCCGGATGAACAAAGCGCGCGTGATCGCCGAAACCGGCGCCGGGCAACACGGCGTCGCCACCGCGACCGTGGCCGCGCGCTTTGGCATGCAATGCCGCGTCTACATGGGTGCGAGCGATATTCAACGCCAATCGATTAATGTGTTTCGCATGAAATTATTGGGCGCCGAAGTGACGCCCGTATACTCCGGCTCGAAGACCCTCAAAGACGCACTAAATGAAGCCTTGCGCGATTGGGTTAGCAACGTCGATGACACCTTCTACATTATCGGTACGGTTGCCGGGCCGCATCCGTACCCCATGATGGTGCGCGATTTCCAAGCGATTATCGGGCGCGAAACCCGGCGCCAATGTCTGGCTCAAGCCGGTCGCTTGCCGGATACCATCGTGGCCTGCGTCGGTGGTGGATCGAATGCAATGGGGATCTTCTACCCCTTTCTGACCGATGCAAACGTCGAATTGATCGGCGTTGAAGCCGCCGGAGATGGCATCGAAACCGGTCGCCATTCCGCGCCGCTGAATGCCGGCGCGCCAGGGGTATTGCACGGCAATCGAACCTATCTGATGCAAGACGATGACGGCCAGATCATCGAGACGCACTCGGTGTCGGCCGGCCTCGATTACCCTGGAGTTGGGCCTGAGCATGCGTGGTTGAAGGATAGTGGCCGCGCGCGCTACGTCGCCATTACCGATACCGAAGCACTCGATGCTTTCCGCGCCTTGACGCTGACCGAAGGCATCATGCCCGCGCTGGAATCGAGTCACGCCCTGGCCTATGCGGCGAAACTCGCGCCGCGTATGCGGCCTAATCAAATTCTCGTGGTGAATCTATCCGGCCGCGGCGACAAAGACATCCCAACCGTCGCTGCACGCGCCGGGATCTCGTTGTAAGCAATCCGCGATCGAAAAAAAATCTAGCGCCCATGACAACGAGCAGAATAAAGCAGCGATTCGCCGACCTAAGGCAACATGACCGTAAGGGTCTCGTGACCTTTATTACCGCAGGCGATCCAACACCCGAGATTACTCTTGCCGGCATGCATGCCTTGGTGCGCGGGGGCGCGGATATTATCGAACTAGGCGTGCCATTCTCCGATCCGATGGCGGACGGCCCCATCATCCAGCGCGCCAGCGAGCGGGCGCTCGACGGCGGCATGACTTTGCGCAAAGTGCTCGCGTTGGTAACCGCGTTTCGCGCAACCGATCAAACCACCCCAGTGGTGCTGATGGGCTATTTAAATCCGATCGAACGCATGGGCTATACCGAGTTTTCGCGACAGGCGGCGGCGGTCGGCGTCGATGGCGTATTAACCGTTGACCTGCCACCCGAAGAAGCGGCCAGCTGTCATGCCGAGTTCGAACGCGCTGGGCTGGATCATATCTATCTCTTGGCGCCGACCTCCGACGCGACACGCATCCGCGCGGTGTGCGAACGCGCTTCGGGCTTTGTTTATTACGTTTCCGTCAAAGGCGTGACTGGCGGCAAAACCTTCGCCACCGATGAGGTCGCGGCCAAAATCGGAGAAATTCGGGCCGCGACCAGTTTGCCCGTGGGCGTCGGCTTTGGGGTGAAATCCGCGGCGACGGCTGCGGCCCTTGCGCCACTGTGCGATGCGGTGATTGTCGGCAGTGCGTTGGTCGAAATCATCGAACAGAACCAGGGCTCGATCGCGGCCACCGCGCAGGCGCTCGAAGGTTTTGCCGCTGGCCTGCGTTCGGCGCTCGACGCGTGCCATACGGCATAGCTTCGTCGCGCGCGCATGAATTGGTTTAAAAAGCTGCTACCTTCACGGATCCGGACCGAGGGTTCGGCGAAAAAATCCATTCCCGAAGGCGTCTGGAGCAGCTGTCCCGCGTGTAAGGCCGTGCTGTATCGCGCCGAGCTCGAACGCAACCTCGACGTCTGCGTTAAATGCGGCCACCATATTCGAATCGCGGCGCGCAAACGGCTCGCGAGCTTCCTTGATCCCGGCGCGACGCAGGAAATCGGCGCCAACCTCGCGCCGGTCGATTTCTTGAAATTCAAGGACACCAAGCGCTATCGCGATCGTCTGGTGAGCGCGCAGAAGGAAACCGGCGAGACGGACGCCTTGGTGGTAATGCGCGGCACGCTAACCGGCATGCCGGTGGTCGCCGCGGCGTTTGAATTTGGTTTCATGGGGGGCTCGATGGGATCGGTGGTCGGCGAACGCTTCGTGCGCGGCGTGCGGCGTGCGATCGAAGAGCGGATCCCGTTTATCTGTTTTGCCGCGAGTGGCGGCGCGCGCATGCAAGAAGCGTTGGTGTCGCTGATGCAAATGGCGAAGACCAGCGCCGTGCTCGCGGATCTCAAGCAACATCGTCTGCCGTATATTTCAGTGCTTACCGATCCGACCATGGGTGGCGTTTCCGCGAGCTTGGCCACGCTCGGCGACCTCATCATCGCCGAACCGAATGCGCTGATTGGCTTTGCGGGGCCGCGCGTCATCGAACAAACCGTGCGTCAGGTATTGCCCGAAGGATTTCAGCGCAGCGAATTCTTATTGGCGCATGGCGCCGTGGATTTGATTTGCGATCGGCGCGAATTACGAGGACGGGTCGGTTCTTTGCTCAGCATCTTCACCCATGCCGAAACACCGCAGTCGCACGGCGCGCCGCCGGGCGCTGTACGCTAGATGACGGAAGTTACCGCGGCTAATCCACGGGCAACGCGTACGCTTGCCGAGTGGCTGGCGTGGCAGGAATCGTTGCACCCCAAGGACATCGAACTCGATTTAGAACGTTGCCGTGCGGTCGCGGAGCGCATGGGTTTGTTGCCACCACCGTACACGGTGATCACGGTCGGCGGGACTAATGGCAAGGGTTCGACGGTCGCGATGTTGGAGCGGATTTATCGCGAAGCCGGTTATCGCGTGGCGACTTATACCTCGCCGCATCTCGTGCGTTATAACGAACGCATTCAAATCATGCATGAGCCGGTCGACGATGCGCACATCTGCGAGGCCTTCGCGGCCGTAGAGGTGGCGCGCGAGCAGATCCCGCTCACGGTATTCGAATTCGGCACCTTGACCGCGTTACAACTCTTTGCCGGCGCGGCACTCGATCTCGCTATTCTGGAAGTCGGGATGGGGGGACGCTTGGATGCCGTGAATGTAGTGGACGCCGATGTGGCCGTGATCGCGACGCTCGATATCGATCACGTCGAATGGCTGGGGCATACGCGCGAAGCCATTGCGCGCGAGAAAGCCGGCATCATGCGCGCCGGGCGACCGGCGATCTGCTCGGATCCGCAAGTGCCACACTCTTTGATCGACGCGGCGGCGGCGCGCGGCGCGCCGTTGGATCTACTCGGTCAAAGCTTCTATTTTGTTGACGATGACGGGCAGTGGACCTGGTGGTCGGGAGACTGCGTGCTCGATCATCTGCCGAAACCGAGCCTGGTCGGCGGTTATCAATTACGGAATGCATCCGGGGTGTTGAAAGCAGTTGAACGCCTGCACGGCCGGCATCCGGTCAGCAAAGATCAGATCATGCGTGCGTTAGCGACCACCGTTTTACCCGGACGCTTCCAGCGTCTCCCTGGCGCGGTTGACTTCATTTTAGATGTGGCGCATAACGCGCAGGCCGTCGAGTATTTCGTCGCGACCCTGATGACCTTGCCCGCGGTGGCGAAGACGCATGTAATCTTAGGCATGTTGAGCACGAAGGATCGGGCGAGCGCGATGCAGTCGCTCAGCAAAGTGGTTGACCATTGGCATCTTGCCACCGTCAGCGCGCGGCATGGTGCGACCAGTCATGAACTGTACGAGACCTGGACTACGTTAAGTCGGCGCGCGCCGTCGACGCAGTACGCGTCGGTGGCCGCGGCCTATGCTGGCGCCCTCGAGCATAGCGCCGCGGGCCAGCGAATTTTAGTGGTGGGTTCGTTTATTACCGTCGGCGAAGTGTTGCAGTGCTTGGCGCGCGCCGAGCCCACCGCTGACGCTTAGTTGACGGCCCCGTGATTGACCATGGAACCGCAACTTAAACAACGCGTCGTCGGCGCCGCGGTCATGGTGGCCTTGGCGGTGATCTTTATCCCCACCTTTCTTGATCACGGGCCTGCCGCGCCCGAAGTCACGCCGCCACCCAACTTGGCGCCGATGCCACGGGATGACGCATCGTCGGCGTCGTTGCCGATCGATCCGATAGTCGACGGCGATATCACGTCTGGCTTGACGGCGACGCCGGATGAATTGGCGGCGCGGGCGGGATCGCGCGCGAAGGTGGCGCCGACCGTCCCAACCATTGCACGCGAAACGGAGCGACCGCAGGTAGGTGTGGCGACTACGGCGACAGTTGTTAATTCCCCGGCACCCGCCGCGCCACCTCCGGCATCCAAACTGGCAGCGCTGCCGGCCGTGCCTAACAAGGCAGCACCGCCGGCCGCGACCGGCGCATGGGTGGTACAACTCGGCAGCTTTGCGAGCGAAGACAATGCGAAGGGATTGCTGGCAAAATTGCGTAAAGCAGGCTTTGCCGGTTTTATCGCGCCACTGCGCACGGCGAGTAAACCATCGTTCCGTGTGTGGGTAGGACCCACTCACGAGCGGACCGACGCCGAGCGTCTGCACACCCGTGTGCATCAGCAGCTGGGATATTCGGGTATGGTAGTGCGCAACGAATAGGTGCCTTCCACATGACACTGAATTGGATCGATATCTTTATTCTTTCGGTGCTCGGCATCTCGGCGGTGTTGAGCTTGTTTCGCGGTCTGGTGCGCGAAGTGTTATCTCTCGTCGCCTGGGTTGTCGCGGGCTGGGTCGCGTTCAAGTTCGCCGGTCCGGTCAGCGCCCACTTTGCGGGGGCGGTTAGTCTGCCGTCAGTGCGCATGGCCGTGGCCTTTGGCCTGCTGTTGTTAGGCGTGTTACTGGTGTTTGGCGTATTCAATTTTTTGCTTGGGAAGCTGATCGATAGCACCGGCTTAAGCGGTACCGATCGCCTGCTCGGCATGTTTTTTGGACTGGCGCGTGGGATTGCGATTGTCACGGTGTTGGTCGCCCTCGCCGGGCTAACGCCGGTGCCGCGCGATCCGTGGTGGAAGGAATCACGCCTGCTCGATCATTTCGAACAACTGGCGCGCTACGCCGTCCACTGGTTGCCGCCTGAATTCGCCAAGCATTTCTCGTATGAGACGGCGAGCCCTGAACCAGTCCTCGTCGCCCCACCCACCGTTAAACGAGCACCCTGATCTATGTGTGGAATCATCGGGATCGTCGCTCGCGGCGCCGTCAATCAGAGTCTCTATGACGGGTTGACCGTGCTTCAGCATCGTGGCCAAGATGCGGCCGGCATCGCGACCTACGAAGACGGTCGGGTGTATTTGCGTAAATCCAATGGCTTGGTGCGGGACGTGTTCCATACCAGGCACATGATCAACCTGAAGGGACGCATGGGCATCGGCCATGTGCGCTATCCCACCGCCGGCGCTTCGTCGACCGCTGAAGCGCAACCTTTTTTCGTCAATTCACCCTATGGCATCGCGCTCGGGCACAACGGGAACTTAACCAATTCCGATCAGCTCAAGCGCGAGTTGTTTCAGGACAGTTTGCGCCACATCAATACTGATTCCGATTCGGAAGTCCTATTGAATGTATTCGCGCATGAATTGCAGCGCTTCGGCAAACGCCGCATTGGACCCGAAGATATTTTTCAGGCGATCGCGCAGGTGCATCAACGCTGTCGCGGCGGCTACGCGGCGGTCGCGATGATCACGGGTGTTGGCATTATCGGCTTTCGCGATCCCTACGGCATTCGGCCCATTGTGTTCGGCAAGCGCGATACACCTCAAGGCGTCGAATACATCATCGCCTCGGAAAGTGTCGCTATCGATGTGCTCGGCTTCAAACTCACGCGCGATGTCGCGCCGGGCGAAGTGGTGTTTATCAGCAAGGAGGGCGAGTTGACCACCCAGCAATGCGCGCCGGCGCCGCGGTTAACGCCGTGCATATTTGAGCATGTGTATCTCGCGCGTCCGGATTCGATCATCGACGGCATCTCGGTGCATAAGGCGCGCATGCGCATGGGCGAAGCGCTAGCGCGCAAAATCAAGCGCGAATGGGGTGAGCACGATATCGATGTCGTTATTCCCATTCCTGACACGTCGCGGACCGCGGCGCTCGAACTCGCGCATACGCTGGATGTGGATTACCGTGAAGGGTTCATTAAGAATCGGTACATTCCACGCACCTTCATCATGCCGGGCCAGGCGATGCGGCGTAAATCGGTACGCCAAAAATTGAATGCCATCGATCTCGAATTCGAAGGCAAAAATGTCTTGCTGGTGGATGATTCGATCGTGCGCGGCACCACCTCGTCGCAGATCATCGAAATGGCGCGTGACGCCGGCGCGCGTCGCGTTTATTTCGCGTCCGCGGCCCCGCCGGTCGCGTTCCCGAATGTCTATGGCATCGATATGCCGACCGGTGAGGAACTCATCGCGCACAAGCGCTCGACCGAGGATATCGCGCGCATTCTCGGCGCCGATCGGCTGATCTATCAGGATCTGGATGATCTGGTTGAATGCGCCCGGCGCGGCAATCCGCTGGTCGAGGGCTTCGATTTATCTTGTTTCAACGGCTGTTATGTCACGGGCGATGTCAGTGAGGTCTATTTGAATCACGTGGAATCGCAACGCTCGGACGAAGCCAAGGCCAAACGCGCGGCGGCCAGCAACTCGTTGCAGGATCTGGATGCCCTTGAGGCTCGCTAAAATCCCCTCTCTCCTCTCGCGGGAGAGGGGAGTGCGAATTGACAAGCCGTAGCGCCCCTACTATCTTCCGCGCCCTTGACGCGCCGATTTGAGTTCAGCTTGCGGGCGCTATATAAAAACGGCTAAAGCGATGCGTGTTTTCCCACCGCTTTTGTCGCGCCCGCGTCACTGCTTGAAAAACCTCGATCGCGTTCAAGTCCGATCGAAAGCGCGGCGTGGCCACCGGGCTTTCTTAAAATTTTGGTTGCAGTGAGGAAACGGCAATGTCCCCGGATTCAATCGCGAAGCTCGGTTTAGGCACTATTGGCGCACACGCCGGCGTGCATCAAACCAACGAACTTGAAAACAGCGATCCTATTTTTCTGACTTCAAGTTTTAGTTTTGAATCGGCGGCCCAGGCCGCGGCGGTCTTCGCCGGTGAAGCCGACGGCAACATCTATTCGCGGTTCACCAATCCAACCGTGCGTTCGTTTGAAGAGCGGCTCGCCGCGCTCGAAGCGGGCGAAGCGTGTATCGCGACTGCGTCCGGCATGAGCGCAATTCTGACGACGATCCTGGGGCTGCTCGAAAGCGGCGATCATATCGTGAGCTCGCGCAGCATCTTCGGCACCACCACCGGCTTGTTGCAGATGTTGGCGAAATTCGGCGTCCAGACGACCTTTGTCGATCTGACCGATATGAACGCTTGGGCGCGCGCGATTACCTCGCGCACGCGGCTGTTGTTTCTTGAAACGCCGTCCAATCCGCTTAACGAAATCGCCGACGTCGCCGCCTTGGCGGCGCTTGCCCACGGCCACCCGAACTGTTTGCTGGTGGTCGATAATTGTTTGTGCACGCCGGTTTTGCAGCAACCGCTGCGCTTGGGGGCCGATGTGGTGGTGCACTCGGCGACCAAATATCTCGATGGCCAAGGTCGTTGCGTGGGTGGCGCGATCGTGACCACCGCAGAACGTATTCGCGATAAGTTTTTCCCGTTATTACGCGCCGCCGGTCCCAGCATGAGTCCGTTTAATGCCTGGGTCTTCCTCAAAGGGCTAGAAACTTTGAAGTTGCGCATGGAGGCACACAGCGCGAGCGCGCAACACATTGCGTCGTGGCTCATCCAACATCCACGCGTCGAGCGCGTGTTCTATCCGGGATTGGCGGATCATCCGCAGCATGCGCTTGCCGAACGTCAGCAACGCGCCTTCGGCGGCGTGGTGTCGTTCACCATGCGCGGTGCGCGCGCCGCCGCGTGGCAGGTCGTCGATCACACCAAGCTGTTCACGATCACCGGCAACCTCGGTGACAGTCGCAGCATTATCACGCATCCGGCAACCACCACGCATGGCCGCTTGAAAGCGGAACAGCGCGAGTCGATGGGCATCACGGATTCCTTGGTGCGACTGTCGATTGGACTCGAAGACGCCGCCGACTTGATCAGTGATCTTGATCAGGCGCTTGGTCGCAACTAAGCGGCGAAAAACCTTGGCAGCGACCAGCTCGTGCGTGTAGAGTCCCGACCTCAATTTTAGAGGTCGAAGCTGCGGTCAATAACGGCCACCCTTCGGCATTCCAGACGCTTTTCGCCCCAATCCGATTGGAATCCTTCTGACGCTGGCAGAGATTGATTTCCGGTGACAGGCCCCAACCGGAGAAACCGCCATGCCCGGCCGTAATTTCTTATTTATTCCAGGACCGACCAATATCCCCGAGCGCGTCCGGCGCGCGATGGATGTGCCGCTCGAAGACCATCGCCGGATCGATTGTCCGCAAACCGTCTTGCCGTTGTTTGAAGATCTAAAACCGATCTTCGGTACGAAAACTGGCAGGGTGTTCATTTTCCCGTCGTCGGGTACGGGTGGGTGGGAAGCCGCGATGACCAACACCTTGTCACCGGGTGATAAGGTGTTGCAGGCCCGCATCGGCCAATTCAGTCATTTATGGATCGAAATGTGTCGCCGCCTCGGCCTCGAGGTTGAGGCGGTCGACTGCGAATGGGGCACTGGAGTGCCGCTCGATAAGTATCGTGAAATCTTGGCCGCCGATAAGCAGCATAAAATCAAAGCGGTGTTGGCCACCCATAATGAAACCGCGACTGGGGTCACGAGCGATATTCATGGCGTGCGCAAGGTGCTCGATGATCTGAAGCATCCAGCGCTGTTGTATGTAGATGGCGTCAGCTCAATCGGTTGCATTGAGTTTCGGATGGAGGAATGGGGCGTCGATCTCGCGGTGGCCGGCTCACAAAAAGGCTTCATGCTGCCCACCGGGCTCGGCATTGTCGGCGTCAGTCAAAAAGCACTCGAAGCCTGCAAAAACGCTCAGCTTCGCCGCGCCTACTTCGACTTCGGTGACATGCTGCGCATGAACGAAGGCGGGTGGTTTCCATATACGCCGGCGATGACGCTGATTCACGGCCTGCGTGAATCGATCAATATGCTGTTCGAAGAAGGCCTGGCCAACGTCTACGCACGGCACTATCGCTTCGGCGAGGCCGTGCGCCGCGCCGTAGCCGCGTGGAAGCTAAAACTCTGCGCGAAAGATCCCAAGTGGTATTCGAATACCGTCAGCACCATCTGCGTTCCCGATGGTTTCGATAGCGCACAAGTCGTCAACCACGCCTACCAACGCTACAACCTGTCGCTCGGCATGGGCTTGGCGCAGGTCGCCGGCAAGGTGTTTCGAATTGGACACCTTGGCGATTTGAATGAATTGATGATCGTCAGCGCCGTCGCCGGCACTGAAATGGTATTACGCGACTGCGGCATCATGGTGGAGCCGGGTGCCGGTGTCGCCGCGGCGCAGGAATACCTGCGTGGGAGTTTCCCGGCTGCGACCATGGGAGGAAAGCGATGGCTTTCGTGATCCGGACCGGGCGCCCGCGTACTGGCAGATGAATGATCAACAATGAGGAAATTGCGCCTACTTGTCGACGCGCACGCACTCGAAGGTGTGTTTCAGGGGTCTCGTACCTATCTCGAGCAAATCTATCAAGAGGCGATCCGGCTCTTTTCAAACGACATCGAATTCTACTTCGCCGCCCGTCGGCCGGAGGTGCCGCGCGCGCGTCTCGGCGAGCACCGCCACGTGCATTACCTACGCCTGGAGTCCGCGAACCGCTACCGTCGCCTGGGTCTTGAGTTTCCCCAGCTCATTTCTGACAACGCCATAGACTGGGCGCACTTTCAATACGTCGCGCCGCCGTTAAAGCGGTGCCGCCATATGATCACCACCCACGACATCCTCTTTGAGCGCCATCCGGAATATTTTCCACTCGGTTACCGCTTGCCCAAGCACTCTCTGTTCAGGTCGGCCGCGCGAGCAGCCGACCTGTTGACCACAGTGTCCGATTTCTCGCGCCGCGAGTTGCATCATTTCTACGATATCGATCTCGATCGCATCCACGTCATTACGAACGGGGTCGCGGGTGGAGCGGGAGCACGGCGCGAAACAGAACCCTCGCGCAGTGCACCATGGGATCGGAGCAGGCCCTACCTGCTGTTTCTAAGCCGGATGGAGCCACGTAAGAACCACCTCGGATTGCTCAATGCAGTGCTCGAACTCGGTTTGCTAGAGCGCGGATATTCACTCGTGTTCGTAGGCACGCGGAGCATCGCCGATCCTTCTCTGCACAAGGTCCTCGGATCGCTCGATAGTAGGGTCCTGCGGCATATTCACCACCTCGAGTCGGTATCGGAGGCGGAAAAAGCGACGCTACTGAACAACGCCCGGTTGTTCGTCTATCCCTCGCTTGCCGAAGGATTCGGTATTCCCCCGCTGGAGGCGGCGATGGCAGGTGCGCCCGTGGTCTGCTCGAACCGTACCGCCATGGCCGAGTTCGATTTCTTCTCCCCTTATCACGTGGATCCTCTAGCTGGCTCATCCTTGCGTGATGCGATCGCGCAGGCGTTGGAGGAAAAGGGTAGAGGGCGACTCCAGCGTATAGCCGAGACCATAGCGCAACGCTATAGTTGGGAGCACAGCGCGCGCCAGCTCATGCAGCTTCTGTTGGCTGCGGATCGCCCTTTGGGCGCAATGAGTCGCGAGTGGCCATGCTTATAACGCCGTCCGTCCCGGACACCCCGCCGGCGTTCGAGGTGTCCACGCCGCGCCCGCGAGCAGGCGCTACGCGCACTCTCGCCAGGCCTTTGACGCAATCGGCTGCCGTGAAAATGCGCAACACTGAACGCATCGACCGGGCGCCCGCCCCCAGTAGGCTCGACGCCCGCGCACACTTGGTTCGAACTCGCAAACAACTGCAAAGTCGGCTCGATTCTAGCTCTCCCTGCTAACCGATCTGCGAAGGAATTTCGTATCCTGCGCACTTACCACGTAGTTCTCGGCGTGCAGCGAGGGCGGTTCTAAACTCGGCAACGAGCAACTTCAAATGGCCAGAATTTCGATGGTTCCGCGCTACGATCGCAATGCCCACGGCAGGCGGCTGATGCCGTCCAACCTGAAACGGCTCGGCGCCGAGCCGCCAGGGTCAAGCGAACAGCCGCTCGAGCTTCGCCATCACGCGTGTCGAGACGGCCTCGTAGGTGAGCGGAGCAAAGCACAGCAGCGCCCGTTTGGTGCAGCGGCCGAAACAAGGCCGCACGTCGCAGGCTCCGTCAAAGGAAATCACGCGCTCGCGGCTCGAGTTCGGGGCGAAATGCTCGGGGTCGCTGGAGATGAAGATCGCGATGACCGGTTTGCCCACGGCATCCGCGAGATGTCCGACACCCGCGTCGTTGCCGATCAGGGCGTCGACCTCCCATAGGTGGTCGGTAAGCTCGGCGAGGCTGTCGACGGAAATAACCGGGAAATGATTGCGAATCATCGTATCCAGAGTCAGCTCGGGTGGCTCGATGAAGCTGACGTCGTAACGTTTCGAGAGCGCATGGCCGAGTTCTACGAAGTGCTTGAGAGGCCAGCGCTTCTGCGCTTCGCTGGCGCCGGGATGAATGACGATGCGAGGCCGCTTGGCGGAAGACGGCAAGGAATTCTCGATGGGCAGAGAGTCACGGCGCGTTACCGACCGGCTCAGCGTGGGCCGCGTCGTGTCCAGTTCCAGATCAAGCGCAGCGGCTACTTGGCGCCAGTCTTCGACGTGATGCTGCGCGAATTTCCGCCGGAACAAACGCTGCGTCAGCAGGGGTCGCATGAAGGCCAGGTGCGCGATCCCCTCCATCGCCCGGGCGATTATGAGCTGGCGTCGGCGCCAGGGCAGATGACGGCCGTAGAAATTGTCGTGGTGGCAGGCAAAGCCGATGCGCGTCGACGCGCCGGTCAGGCCCATCAGCAAACCGATACGCGGGTCGCACCAGGCGCAGACCGCGTGAGATGCCCCCAGCCCGGCAAGGCAGCGCACCACGGCGCGAATCGCTCTCAAGGCGTCGAGCGGCGAGAATCTCGAACGCGGCCCAGCGTGCCATGGCGGATTCCAGCTGTGCACGCACTCGGCGGGCAGAACCATGCGGAATATGGCCTCCGCGGCAGACGAACAACAGACATGAACCTCGAAACGAGCCTGTGCCGCGCGAATGAACGACAGACTCATCACGGCATCGCCCACCAATCTGAGTTCGAATACCAGGAGTCTCGGCACAGTGGGGTTGTCCATTCCGTGATGGGCTTTCGGTGGCAAGCCCGTTATCGTCCTGGCCATCATGCGCCTTTGACGATTGTAACGGGATGCAGAGTTTCAAGTGCTATGCTTAGGGCTCGTGCAAGTGTACCGCTTCGATCCATGAACAACACCGTCGTCGACAGGTGACGGGGGAGACGCCTTCAGTGCAACTGAACTCACTGAGTCGACTGGCCGTTCAGCACGCCCGTAATCATCTCGCCGAGGAAATCTATCTTCGTGCCGGGCCCGATCTGACGCGCCCGATCTCTTTCTACGGCCTGGTCAACGAACGCTGCAACGTGCGCTGTCGCTACTGCGACTTCTGGCGCCTGGAGAGCTATCAGTCCGAGATGACCATCGAGCAGTGGCAGCACGCGCTACTCGACATCAAGGAGTTCGTGGGCAAGTACTCGATCAGCTTCAGCGGCGGCGAGCCCTTCATGAAAAAGGGATTTATCGATTTGCTCGGGTGGTGCCGCGAACAGGACATCGAGGCCGGCGTGACGACCAACGGCTCAGCTTTCTCGCGCAAAACTGCCGCGCGTACCGTAGCCGCGCGACCGCTCAATGTGAACATCTCGTGCGACGGACCGGACGCCGCGACGCATGACTACCTGCGTGGCTGGCCCGGCTTATTCGATACCCTAAGCGCGGGTATCAACCACCTTCGCGCGGAACAGCACGCGCAGGGCATCGATTTCCCGATCATCGTCAAGCCGACGATCAACAAGGCCAACTTCCGCAAGATGCCCGACATTGTGCACTGGGCGGAGCGTGCCGGGGCGAGCGCAGTTAATTTCCAGCCCATGCATCGCTCCACGCAGGAGACCTATGACGAACTGTGGGTGGATACCGAGAAGGATCTAGCCGACCTCGAGCGGGTCACCGAGTTGCTGTGTGACATGCACGCCCGTGGGCACGCGATCGTCAACCAGCCGGCGATCCTGAGGTTGATGGCCCCGCACTTCCGCGAAGAGCGCGCGCCGGCCAAGATCGGTGCCTGCCGAGTCGGCTTGCGCGATTTCTTCATCCGCACCAATGGCGATGTCGAGCTCTGCTTCTTTTACCCGGTCGTCGGCAATATTCGCCATCAATCCGCGCGCGACATTTGGTATGGCGAGAAAGCTCGCGCGGTGCGCGGGGAAACCATCGGCTGCGGCAAGCTGTGCCTGTTTACCTGCCTTTCGCAGAAGACCCTTGCGGACAAGGTGAAGATGGGCGTGAAGCTCTTCAGGGCCCGGCGCGGGCTGGAGCCAGCGAGTTCCCTTTCCGTGCCACCGAGCTAAAGGCGCGCGTGGCGAGTGGCGGATCCAGGCATGCTGCTGCCCAGGCTGAAGGGGACGATTCGTCGGATTCTACTGCAGTGGCTCGGATGGTCATCCGCCTATGCCGTCCTCTGCTCCTTGGAGGCGGTGCTACTCGGCCGCAAGGTTCGGTTGGAGGTGTGCAGCAAATGCCAGCTCAAATGCCCGACCTGCGCAACTGCGCATGGCGAAACTCGCTCGGGCATCGTGGCGTGGGGCGAACTCGCGCCCGACGACCTGTCGCGATTTCTCGGCAAAGCGGGCCGGATCCGCTTGCTGGAGATCTCGAACTGGGGCGAGATCTTCCTGAATCGCCGTCTCACCGACCTTCTCGAACGAACTCGAGTTGGCGGCGTGCCGGTAACGGTCGCCAATGGCGTAAATCTGAACACGGCCACCGAGAGCGCGCTGGAAGCGGTTGTGCGCTGCGGCGTGCGTGCGCTCACGATCTCCATCGATGGCGCATCAAGCGCGAGTTACGCCACCTTCCGCATCAACGGCGATCTCGCTCGAGTGCTCGCGAATGTCGAGTGCATCAACCACTTCAAGCGAAAGTATGCAAGTGAGTTTCCCGCACTGACCTGGCAGTTCATCGTCTTCGGTCACAACGAGGACGAGATCGATGCGGCGCGCGCGATGGCCGAGGCGCGGGGCATGAAGTTTCGGGCCATCCGCAATCTCGCCGCCGACTACTCACCGATCCGCCAGCCGCGGCGAACAGCGGAGCGCGCTCGCATCGACCTAGCCACCAGCACAGATGTGGTTCTCGACTCGCTCGCCGACAATCTGGGCTTCTGCCATCAGGTCTGGGACGAACCGCAGGTTAACTGGAATGGCGATCTCCTCGGATGTTGTTTCAACAATTCGCGCGCGTTCGGCAACGCCTTCGAGACCCCGCTCGCAGATCTGATGGCAGGCCGCGACTATCGTTATTTGCAGAAGATGCTGGCCGGACGTGCGCCGCTACGCGATGACATGCCGTGCGCGACGTGCCGTCTATTGCCGCGCAGTCTGCGAGCCGCGTGACCTCCCGCCCGGCTGGGGGGTTTGCCAGTGGCGCGATTAGTCGAGCGCCCCCTTGGTAGTCGTGTTTGTCGTGGCGCTGTCATTGAGGTAGGCGATCGGTCGGCGCGAGAACGCCGTCACGCCGATGAGGGCGATCATGAACCGGTTGACAGTTGCCACTAGCGGGGGCAGCGGGCGCGGGAAATCGAGGAACAGCACCACCCGAATCGCGCCGGAATCGTTGCCCGCGCTGTGCACGAAGCTGTCGTCGAATATCAGCGACTCGCCTTCGCGCCAATGCCTGCGCTCTCCCTTGACGTCGATCCAGCAGCTTTCGGTCGACTCGGGGACCCGCAACGCAAGATGGTAGCGAAGCAGACCCTTGTAGGGGCCACGATGCTCGGGAATGTACTTGCCGGGGAGCAGGACAGAGAACATCGCGTTGCCGAGCCCCGGGACCGTTGCCAACAGCTCGGCGGTTCGGGGGCAGCGTTGGCAGTTGCCGTCGATGCAGGTGCCGAATACATAAAAGAAGTAGGTTCTCCAGCGCTCGTCGTTGCTTACGGCGTGCTGCTCCGGGGAGACTTCCTGAAAGGTCGGGATACGGCTTCGTGCCTCCAGCAGCTGATCCAGCTCGGCACGAATTTCCGGCCAATGGCGTTCGAGCTCGCGCGCCCATGGGAACTGCTCGACTTCGAAATAGACCTCGTCGCGCGCCGCATCCGTAGCGCGAATCAGCGCTTCGCTCGCAATGCGTGCCATGTCCGCAGCACACGTCAGAAGTCGCTCCAGAATCAATTTCATCTCGACATCCTCGCTGATCAGGCCGTGTAAAAGCACGGCCAATCGTCATTGCGAGCGGAGCGAACCAATCCACGCTTCGGAGCATCGAAGCGTTATGCATTGCCATGTCGCGCTGCGCGCTCCTCGCAACGACATTTCACATGCCAGTGGCGCCACGTTTAGCCTATTCGGCCACATCAAACCGCAAACCCCATGTTCCAGGCGAATGCCTAGCCGACATTCCCAATCCCCGCAGGAACGATTCTTGTGTCCCAAATGGCTTTGATGCAACACTGCGCAAACATTGTCCACAAACGTTTGCGCGCGGTGCGGATTGGAACTCGGTAAGCTGCGAGCGCGAAAGTGGAGCATAGACCCGAGCAAGAGCCGGGTCCGAGACCCCGAACGACGCGGTCTTCAGCTAAGGCGCGATTGGCGATAGCTGCGTCCCGCAACACGGAGAGTCAGCAACCCAACCGCCAGCAAACGACCCCGAGGCGCCGGGTTCAGCGTATCAGTGAGGTGTTCGTGAAGGTATTGATCTTGTGTGGGGGCCAAGGCGTGCGGGCGTTTCCATTCAGCGAGTTCCTGCCCAAACCCATGATGCCCGTCGCCGGCGCGCCGATCCTGGTGCAGGTCATGCGTACTTTCATGCGGTACAGGTACAACGATTTCCTACTGGCCGCGGGCCATCGCAAGAGCGTTCTCGACGACTACTTCCAGGGCAAGGACATAGGCGCCAATGTGCAGATCGTGGATACCGGCGAGAGTGCCAACACGGCCGACCGTGTTTACGCGTGCCGGGACCTGGTGGGTGAACGATTCTTCGTCGCCTACGGAGACGGACTTGCTGACGTGGCCCTCGATGAAGTGGTCGACTACCATGTTGGCCACCAGGGGCTCGCGACGATGACCTGCGTTCCGTTGTATTCACAGTATGGGGTGGTTGATATCGATGGTGACGGCCGCGTGATCCGCATACGCGAGAAGCCAGTGATGCGCGAGCACTGGATGAACGCGGGCTACTTCGTTTTCGAAAGCGCGGTGTTCAAGCATTGGCGTGGCAACGATCTCGAGCGCGAGGTGCTTCCCGCGCTGGTCGCGGGAGGTCACGCATTCGCGTACAAGCACGACGGATTCTGGAAGTCAATGGATAGCTTCAAGGATCAGCGCGAGTTCGAGGAACTCATCGAGGGGGGGGCAATCCCCTGGGTTCGCCCCCGTCAGACAACACTGAAACCAAGCAGCCAGCCGGAGGAGCCGAGTGACCGATATCGGGGGGGGCGCTGAGGTCGGGGAAACGCATGCGGGCTTTTGGCGAGGCCGCTCCGTTCTCGTCACCGGCTGCAGCGGGTTTCTGGGCGCACGGTTGACTCAGGTATTGGTGGACCGCGGCGCCGAGGTTGTCGGCCTGGTCCGAGATCAGGTGCCGTGGAGTCCGTTGCATCGCGAAGCCATCGACTCCCGGATCGTCGTCGTCCGCGGCGAGGTGCAAGATCAGGGGACCATCGAACGCGTGCTCAACGAGTACGAAGTGTCCTGTGTATTTCATTTGGCGGCCCAGGCGATAGTCGGTGTGGCCAATCGCAACCCCGTCGCCACCTTCGAAACCAATATCCAGGGCACCTGGAGCGTGTTGGAGGCCTGTCGGCGCAGCCCACTCGTCGCGCGAGTGGTCGTCGCCTCCAGCGACAAGGCTTACGGCGATCATCGGACGCTTCCATACACCGAAGAGCACGCGCTTGCGGGGCGGCATCCTTACGATGTCTCCAAGAGTTGCGCGGACTTAATCGCGCTCACCTATGCACACACTTTCGGACTCCCAGTCGGCGTGACCCGGTGCGGGAACATTTTTGGACCGCGGGATGTCAATTTCAGCAGGGTCATTCCGGGAACCATTCGCTCGGCTTTGCGCGGTGAACGGCCAATTATTCGCAGCGATGGAACGCCGGTGCGCGACTACATCTTCATCGACGATGTCGTCTCTGGGTATCTTCATCTCGCCGAGCGGCTCGATCGTGATGCCATCAAAGGGCGCGCGTTTAATTTCGGGACCGGTGAGCAGCTATCCGTATTGCAGCTTGTAGAGCTAATCCTGAACGCCACTGGCCGGCGGGATTTGCGCCCCCTAATCCTCGACGAGGCAAAGGCAGAAATTGCCAACCAATACCTGTCATATGAGGCTGCAAGGCGCGACCTTGAGTGGTCGCCAGAGGCGACCGTCGCGGCCCGGCTCGATGAGACAGTGGCCTGGTACCGCTGCTACCTAGACCTCGATTAGAACATGGAGCGCCGGGCACAACGACTTTGGCGGGCGGTTTCGTGCCTGCCGCAAACTCGAATCGTGGAAAGCAACGATGACCGATCACCACCTAGTGCCTGAACCCGCGAGGCCACCTGGCACACCAGGTTCGCGCGGCAGCCTATCGGGAGTGACCTACGATGCGCGTCCGGCAAACGATCTTGACGATTTCGACGTCCGCGGCGCCTTGCATCAATTGCTCGCGTGTATCCGCGGGCACAAGCTCCTCATCTTGCTCTGCGGCCTCGCGTCGGCGGGACTGATGCAAGCCTATTTCAAACTCTACCCGCCAGTATACGAAGCCAAGGTGATGGTACTCGCGGAGAGCGACAAGGATGTGGTCAGAGAGGAGTACTATAAGCTCTGGTCGACATTCCGCAAGAACGATCTCGACTCGGATATCGAGTTGGCGACTGCATTCCCGGTCGTGCGCAAAGTGGTGGAAAAGCTCAAGCTAAGCTATGACGACGTCTATCATCCTCCGCTCGAACATACGCTGTACTTGTGGGAACAGTCCTGGATCGGTAACCAGTACCGTCGAATCAAGGAATGGTTTTTTCCGAAGGAGCCCAATCCTTATGCGTTGAGCCCGGGAATGAAGGAACTCGCGAGGACGGTGCGTGATTTCCGGGCTGGAGCAAGCCTTACCCCAATTCCGGGTACTCATGTCGGTAATTTGATCGTGCAAGGCCCGTCGCCGCGGGTGGCCGAGTATGCGAATACCCTGATCGACGAGTTTATCGCCGATCGGCGTCGCCAGTTCGCGGAAGAGGCACGGGAGTCATATAAGTCGCTGGGCCAAGAAGTTGAGAAGGCAAGACAGGGACTTATTCGATCGCAACGGGCGATCGAGGAATTCGAGACCCGAAACGCGTTACTGCTCGGTTTCCAGAAGGACGAAGTATTGATGGGGCAGTGGGTTGAGCTGGGCCTCGGGCTGGCGAAACTGGAGGCCCAGCTCTCGAGCCAGAGGCAAGCCATGGAGGTGGTTACGGCGGAGCTCACCAAGGAGCCGGAGGAACTCGAGCTGAGCAGCACTGTACAGGCAAGCGGAGTCAAAGAGCAGATGCGTGCACATCTCTTTGAGCTTAATAACAACCTGCGTCAGACCTTGACCCGCATGCATGAAGACTCGCCCGAGGTCCGCGAGCTAAAGGCGTTGATTGCGGAGACCCGCGCCGCGATCGACGCCGAGCCGGACGAGCGCAAGCACGCTACGACGCGAGCCAAGAACGAGAACCACCTGCGGCTGCGCCAAACGCGGCAAGATCTCTTGAAGTCGATGGCCGGAACCGAGGCTGAGCTCGCAACGAGACGGGGGACATACGCCAAGATCGGCGCACAGCTCGCGGCGCTGCCGAAGCTGAAAGCTGAGAGCGCCCTGTTGCAGCAAGACCTCAACACCAGTGGGACTCGCCACAAGCTGCTGAGGGAGCGCCTCATGATGGCCGAAGTCTCGCTCGCCACTGCCCTAAGCGCGCCATCGACGTTCAAGATCATCGACTACTCGCTCCCGCCTGCCAAGCCGGTCTGGCCAAAAGAGAAGTTGTTCATGATGGTGGCTATCCTGGTCGGGGTCCTCACAGGGATCGGGCTTGGATTGTTCCTCGACATGATCTCCAATGTCGTGACCCGCGACCGGCTCGCCTTACGCCAGGATCTACCAGTTTTCGGAACCATCGAGATCGACGATTCTTCTCGCGCCGGATCGGCGCTCGGGTACTCCCATTCCCACCCCGCCCCGCAGCGCGCGATCGACAGGTTGCGCGGGTCATGAGCGGCGCGAGACATTTCACCCTCGCCGGAGGCGTGCACTGATGGTAGGGCGTTGGCGGTCTTTGCTCGGACTCGGAGGCCAGCGCGCCGATGATCTCAAACATCGTGGCACGGCGAGTCAGCTTGCATTGAGGCTCGATCGTCAGCTTGCGAATGAAGATCGCGCCTGTGCGATATTCGTTGCCGGCGCCGATGATGACAGAGTCGGCGTGGAAGCTTGTGCCGAGATCGCGCTCAGTCTTGCCGAGGAGTATGGGCGGAGCGTGTTGATGGTCGATGGCACCTTCGGCAGGCAGGGCATTGGCTCATTGCTGGGTGACGCCTTCGCTTCGGGTCTCATCGAGCTGCTGGAGGAGGATGCGCTCGAGCAACAGCAACTTCGCGCAGCGACGTTGCCAACCACCAACCTGCTGGTATCCTGGTTGCCGGCCGGGCGACCGACGAACGGTTATGTGGCATCGGCGCCATCCAAACGCCTGCGCGCGTTCCTCGATATCGCCACGGAGACCGCCGATTTCGTCTTGGTGCAAGGTGCCAGCGTCGTATCCGGTGGACGTTCGCTCGCCTTCGCTTCGCTCTGCGAGGCAGCTTTGGTGGTGGTCCTTGAAGGGAAGACCCGGGTTTCGCGCATCGAGCAGGCACGCGACATTCTGCTCGATTGCGGCGCCTCGCGTGTGGGCCTCGTCCTCGCGGGTTAGCCCATGGCAACCGGCGGGTGGCTACAGTCTTACAATCTCTCTAGTTTTAGCCGGGCGCGGGCGACGCAGGCCCTGTGGCCGTTCGCTCGCTCGCCCGTTGTCAACGCCATCACGCTTGCGGCCGTTGCCGTTCTCGTCGCCCTCTTTGCAGTTGTCACGACTACCTTCGCGTTCACCGATATGAAGTTCGTCGTCGGGCTGATTCTCGGGCTGATCGGGGCCTTGGGTGTTCTGCTCTCCGGCAACCGGCGCCTGTTCGTGCTGTATGCGGTGGTGATGTTCGCACCCTTGAAGCTCGGCAAAAATTTCATGCCGATAGGGCACCAGGGTGGTTCTGGGTCGTTCCTGTTGGACGCGGGCGCGCCGTTCGTTCTCATGTTGGCGGCTTATCAGTTCAACGACTGGCGCAAGGCCCGGTTGCAAGGCTACCGCGTACCGCTGCTTGCGAAGCTGTGGCTGTTCATGATCGCGCTTGGCCTGGTCACCTTGGCAACTGGCCCGTTCAAGACACCGGCCGCGCACGAAATGGTGCGGATGTCCAAATATCTGATCTTATTGCTGGTGTTGATCAACGAGCTAAAGCGCAGGAAGCAGTTCCTGCATGTCGCATTCGCGCTCTTGCTTGGCGTGCTGATTCAGAGTGTCTTCTCGGTCGCCTCGTATGCGTCCGGGTCGCAGTTCGGGCTGGAGTTCGTCGGCGAGGAAACGGAGAAGAATGTCGAAGAGTTGGGCCAAGCCACCCTAAAAGGCGATTTCGTGATTCGCCGGCCCGGCGGACTGATGGGGCACCCAAACCAGTTCGCGGGTTATCTAGCGCTCATCATGCCGCTCGGTGTCGCATTGTTGTTCTCGCCGATCGGCATGCTGTTGAAGGGCCTGTTCGTCTGCATACTGATCGCGGGACAGGTTGGCCTTTTACTCACACTCTCGAGAAGTGGCTGGATTTGCTTTGCGGCGGCGCTTGTCGGCACGCTGACGCTCGGCTTCCTGCATCGATCATCGCGGCGTCGATTCCTCATCGCGCGGGCGGTGGTTATCAGTCTGATAGGCGTGGTGGGACTTGCCGCCAGTCCTAAGATCATCGAGCGTATTCAGTACAGTGATCCGGAATCGTGGCGCTCGCGGATGGAGTTCGTGGAGACCGCCAAACGCATCATCTTGGACAAGCCTATATTCGGCCTTGGCCTCAACAGCTACGTCTTTGCGCAACCGCCCTACACTCGCTTCAGGACCTATGAGGGCATGACGGGCTTCTATGGCGAGAATGTTCCCGTGGTGCACAGCACCTGGCTGTTGACCTGGGCCGAGCAGGGCACCGTGGGAATGGCGGTGTTCGTCCTCATTCATCTGCAGGTTCTGTTCGTCGGACTCAACAATCTGAAGCTGAAGGACGGATTTCTGCATGCAATGAACGTCGGTCTGCTGAGTGGGTTCGGCGCCGTCATGCTCGACGGTCTGGTGAGTTTTTTCGTTCGTATGGAAGTTGGGGGGCGCATGTTCTGGTTCGTCGTCGCATTGATTCTGGCCATCGGATACTGGCGACGCACGCATGAGAGCAGCGCCGCGCGCGCCGCGCATGCCTGCGTGGCGCGCGATGACCCTGGTTGCTTCGCGCGCGTCTGGATGGTCACGCGTTCCCCCGCAACCGATACTCGGCGGGGCTGGCTCGGGCAATGACGCAAGTGACACCGATCGATCTCGCGACCACGCGTGGTCGGTTGGCCGCCGATCGGACCCGGCTGCGTGGCTGGCTTCGCGAGTACCATCAAAGCGAACCTCTGTGCCTGCTCCTCGAAACCCGCTACCTATGCGTGTGGCTACAACGTTGGGCGCACTGGCTTCACTGCTGCGGACACAGAAGGATTGCACGTCTGGTTTATCACCTCAATCTGGTCGTCACCGGCGCCGATCTCCCACCGAGTTCGGACATCGGGGGCGGGTGGCTGGTGACTGCCCCAGTTGCCGTCACCGTCTGTGGCAAGGCTGGCCGGAATTTTTCCGTGGGCACGCTGGCCGGCCTTGGCGGCGAGATGGGGAGTGTCGAGGATAGAGGAGCCGGTCCCGGTCTGCCCGTGGTCGGCGACAACGTGACCATTGGCGCTCATGCTGGTGTGCTCGGAGCATTGCGCGTCGGCAACAACGTCACCATTGCGCCTGGTTGTGTGGTGCGCAAGGACGTGCCGGACGACAGCGTGGTCGAGCCATCGACGCCACGCGTTCGTGTCAGCCGCCGCGCGCGCTAAGTGACCCGGCCGACAGTGAACTCGCTCGCGAGGCGGGAGTTGCGCATTTGTGTAGAGCGCGGGCATCGCCACTTGGCGAATGTGGTGGCCGAACTCGAGCAAGACATTCGCCGCTATTGGGACCGAGCGGAAATCGACTCGAAGCGCGCAGTCACGCCACGGCGATGTGTGAGCGCGCTGCTGGATCCCGCAGTCGCCTGTCTGGTGATTCACCGGTTGGCCCACTGGGCGCGAGCCAACCGGATGCCGTTATTGCCGGGACTGCTCGCCGCCTGCAACCGTCTGGTATTCAAGACCACGATTTCTCCCGCAAGCTGCGTCGCCGGAGGCTGGTCAATTCGGCACCCTGCTGGTCTCCATTTCCATGCCGTGGCGGGCCGGGATCTGACCTTATATGCCTATGCCACTTGCACCGCGGACGATGTGCCGGTGGGCGGTGGGCTCGCCCGGGCGCCAACAATCGGCGACCGGGTGCATCTGGGTGCGGATGCCGCGATCATCGGTCCAGTAGAGATTGGAGACGACGTAGAAATCAGTTTTCGCGCCATGGTGACGATGGACGTCGCTACTGGTTCAAAGGTATTAACCGACGCTAGCCGCGTTCGCGTTCAGCGGCGATCTCACGCCGGAAGCGCCGGTTTGTCGCGCGCCGGCAAGTAGTCAGGTAAACGTCGCCCCGGCTGTCGCGTCTCACAATTCGCCTATAGCGTCGAAACAGGCACTGGTTCGCAGTTTCCGCAGTATTCCAGCTAAAGCGCTAGAACCGGATAGCCGATACCGGCTTCGAGTGTCCGCGAAATTTCACCCTGCCCTGGAGGTTATATGCTCCGATCATATGCGCCGTCTCGCTCGTCTTTGGCATGGCTTTTAATAATTCTCGCCTTGCTGACGGTCATGGCTTCGCCATTTGCTCGTGGCGTCACCCTGAGTTTGGCCGCAGTCATTTTTTCTGGCGCGGCGGGATTTGCCGCAGGCAACGGCGAGCTCAGACGAGCATCCGGTAACGGAACACCGGCACGCGGCCTGACTACGGGGGCGAGGCAAACCGAAACCAAAAATATCGCCGAACTCGATGGCGTTTACGAGACGTTCGACGATGTCGTGAAACTTCACCCGCAGGGGGCCGTCGCTCGTCTGCGTATGCCGCATCTTCTCTGACAAACGGAGAATTCTCGCCCTCCCACCGCCGGTGCGCTTGATCGTGTGCGGCTTGAGTTTGGTCGTCGGGGCGACTCCGAATCCAGGCGGCGCAAGCTGCGCGCTACACAAAACAGGTGCGCCGCGCACCGGAACCCATCTCCAGATTCCCTCCGAAATCTTGTAGGCCCCGGCTCGCGACAATCTTTAGCGTACTACTGCCGATCTCTGCAAAGTCCAGGAGGGACTTTTTCAGCGTTTCCTTAGACTGTCTTGGCGGCTTTGGCGGAATTCGAAACAGTTATCGAACCGTTACATTCTCGCAGGCGGTTCTTCGTTACAATCAGATCTCGCGAGGGCCGGCTCCCGATGCAGTGAGGGGTTGGTTTGGGACTAATCTGAACGAGGCAGGAATGAAGAACACGAACCCCGGGACAATCGTCTACGCGGCGGATCTTCGACACAACTATAGTGGCGTCGTGTCCGTGGACGCCATGCCTCTCGGTGTCGGCTACATCAAAGCCGTCATGGACGAGAAGTTCGCCGCTCGTGATGTTCAAGTCCGGATCTTCGCCTATCCAGACGTGCTCCTGCAAGCGATCGAAGCCCGCCCGCCACACGTGCTCATGGTCGGCAACTACATGTGGAACGAGTCGCTCGGGCATTTTTTTCTGCGAAGGGTCAAGAAATACAACCCAGATGTCTTGGCGATTATGGGTGGACCAAACATTTCCAAGGAACCGGTGCGCCAGCTTGAATATGTCGCGACGCACCCGGAGATTGACCTCTACATTCACGGCGAGGCGGATTTCACCGCGGCCGAAATTGTCGATGCCTTCGTCGACTCTGGCCGGTCGATCGCTCGCCTGATGGAGCGCGAACTGCCATCGAGCGTGTATAGGCGCAACGGTGAACTGGTCCGTAGCGAAACGCGTGCACGATTGCGTTCCTTGGACGATATCGTTTCGCCGTATCTGAGCGGGGCGATGGACGAGTTCTTCGATGGCCGTCTAGCGCCGATGTTGGAGACCAACCGCGGCTGCCCATTTAAATGCAAGTTCTGTGTCCAGGGCACCGAGTTCTACAACAAGGTCACGCATTTCGATCTCGAGCGCCTGCGCGCGGAGATCGAGTACATCGCGCGCACCATCCACGAGCGCTCACCCGAGATGGGCACTCTGCGCATAGCCGATCCCAACTTTGGAATGTATAGCCGCGACGTCGCGATCGCCGAGATGATCGGTCAGATGCAGAAGCGTTACGGCTGGCCCACGTTCATCGACGCAACCACTGGCAAGAACAAGCCCGAGCGCATCATCGAATGCCTGGAGAAAGTCAACGGCGCGCTGGTCCTTTATCAGGCCGTGCAGTCGCTAGACGACGAGGTCTTGCGCAACATCGACCGCTCCAATATCAAGCTGGACGCGTATCAGAAGATCATGGTGCACGTGCGTGGGCGTGGTCTTCGTTCGAACTCTGACCTGATTCTCGGCTTGCCCGGCGAGACCAAGAAGTCACACTTGCGCGGGCTCTACCAGCTCATCGACGCGGGCACCGACCAGGCCCATTGTTTCCAGGCCATGGTGCTCAAGGGATCCGACCTGGAGACTGTCGAGGTTCGCGAGCGGTACCAATTTCTCACCCGCTTCAGAGTGCTGCCGAAGAACTACGGAATCTATGGTGGCGAGAAGGTGTTCGATATCGAAGAGATCATCGTCGGCTCGGACACTTTGCCATTCGACGATTACGTCGAATGCCGCAAGCATCACATGACCTTCAGCGTGTTCTGGAATGACTCATGGTTCGCCGATGTCGTGGCCTTTGCCGCAGAGATGGATATCAAGCCGTCAAAATGGCTGCAGGAGATGTTGCGAGCCCTGGAGACGGCGACTTCTGACCCGATCCGCGAGCTGCTCGACGGCTTCGTAGGCGAGACGGTGGGGGAGCTGTTCGAGACTCGAGAATCGTGCGAGGCCTTCTATGCTCACCCCGATAACTTCGAGCGCCTGGGCCGAGCCGAGATCGGCGATAACCTCATGTACAAGTACCGGGCCAAGGCCTCCTTCTTCGTGTGGAAGGCTATATGCGCCGCGGCGCTGGAAGCGACTAGGCAATTGGTGCTCGCGGCGGGCGCGGCGGAGCGCTATCCCGACTTCAACCAGCTGTGGAACGACTTTCATTCGTACGTCGAATGCAAGCACGCCTCGGGCGACAGCTTGGACGAGGTACTCCGACCCGTGAGCACGACCCTGAATTTCGACATTCCGCGCTGGATCGCGGATGGCTTTCCACACGAGACTTCCAATTATCGTAACGGCAAGCGGCGCGCGATGACGTTTCGTTTAAGTGAGGAAGGTGCGCGCGAACTGGAATCGGCGTTTAGGGTCTGGAGCAGCGGACTTGCGGGACTGACGAAGCTCGTCACCCGCATTCGCGTGACGTCACAGATTCGAACCTGCGAGTTTCCCCATGTGGCGGAGCCCGAAGGCGTCGCGGTGGCCTAGGGGAGATGTATTCAGTGGGAAACAAATGAGGCAGATCGCGCGCCGATAAGCGCGATCGCTACCGTTACGAAGCAATAATTCGAGAAGGTTGTCAGGATGAGTATTGTCGTTTACCTCGCCGATTTGCGGCATAACTATATGAATGTCCTGGCAAGCGACGCTATGCCCCTCAACGTCGGCTACATGAAGGCGGTAATGGATCGCGATCTGGGCGCGGACTGCGATGCGCGTGTGTTCGCCTATCCGGACCGACTCTTGAGCGCCATGCGGCAGCAAGCACCCGACGTGCTAATGCTTAGCAACTACACCTGGAACGAGCAGATCTCGCGTTATTTCGCGCGAATGGCCAAAGCCATGAAACCCGACACGCTGGTGGTGATGGGCGGGCCGAATATCCACGACGAACCGGAGCGTCAGCGGACCTTTCTCGCCGAACGCCCCGAGCTGGATTGGTACGTGCTCGGCGAAGGCGATTTCCTGGCGGCCGAGATCGTCCAGCACTTCGCTGATTGCGGACTGTCCTTTCGTGCGCTCAGCCAGCGCGACATCGCCTCTAGCATCTATCGCCGCAGTGACGAGCTGATACGTCACGACATTGTCAAGCGCACACGTAACCTCGACGATATTCCTTCGCCCTGGCTCACTGGGATCATGGACGAGTTTTTCGATGGCAAGTTGGCGCCCTTGTGGGAGACCAATCGCGGCTGCCCCTTCACCTGCACTTTCTGCGTGCAGGGCACGAAGTACTACAACCGGGTCACATACTTCGACAAGGAACGGTTGCGTGAAGAGATTCAGTACATCGGTAAGCGAATTAAAGCGAAGTGTCCGTCGATGGGCGTGCTGCGTATTGCGGATCCCAACTACGGCATGTATGCGCGCGACCCCGAGATTTCAGGTTACCTCGGCAATGCGCAGCATGACTTCGGCTGGCCCTCGTACATCGACGCGACCACCGGCAAAAATCGTCCGGAGCGAGTCATCGAGTCAATGGAGCGGGTCGGTGGAGCGCTGGTGCTGTGGCAATCGGTTCAATCGCTCGACGAGGATGTTCTGCGGAATATCAAGCGTGAGAACATCAGGCTCGATGCCTACTCGTCCCTCAATGTACACATTCGCGGCCGCGGCCTGAAGTCCAGCTCCGATCTCATTCTCGCCCTACCGGGCGAGACGTTGGAGACGCACCTAGCCAGTCTCACCAAGATGATCGATGCGGGAGTCGCTCGCGTCCACAACTTCCAGTGTCTTCTGCTTAAGGGCACCGAGCTTGAGCGGACCGACTCGAGGGCGAAGTTCTCCTTCAAGACTAAGTATCGGATGGCGCAGAAGAGCTTCGGTGTCTACGACGGAGATGCGGTCTTCGAGCCCGAAGAGATCGTTGTGTCGACCGACTCGCTGTCCTTCGAACACTACCTACGGGCACGCGCCTATCACTTCGTGTGCGGCGTATACGTGAATCAGGGTCGTCTGGACACCTTGTTCGAGTTCTGCGAGTCGCTCGCGGTCAAGCGCTCCGATCTGTTCCTGCGACTCTTCGACGCGGTGACGGCAGACGCGGGAGAAGTGGGTGAGTATCTGGCGGCGTTCCTGCGCGAGACGCGGGGCGAGCTTTTCAATTCTCCAGAGGAGCTGAAGGCTTTCTACGACACGCCGGAAAATATCGAGAAGCTCAGTCAGGGCGAGATCGGCGACAACATCGTCTACAAGTACTCAGCCATCGCGCGGCTGCGGGCGTGGAACCCGTTTGCGGCTGTCGCGTTGGCGACGGCCAAGCAGCTGCTCGTCGATCACGGCGCACGCGAGCGCGTGCCCGACTTCGAGGAATTTTGGAGCGACTTTGGGCGCTTCATCGTCATGCGCTCGGTCACCGGTATGACCGCGGAGCAGCTAACGCGACCGGTGGCCACTAGTGTACGTTACGACATCGCAAGCTGGCTTGGTGATGGTTGTCCCGCCGAGACCGGCAAGTATCGCCTGCCGATCAACGTCGAAGCTGAGTTCCGTTTGAGCGACGCACATGCCAAGGAGCTCAAGCAAGCGGTCGCAGTCTGGGGGTTGTCGAATTCCGGTTTAGGTATGCTGTTGCGGCGCGTGAGCTTCAACGCTCTGGAGCGCGATATCGTTTTGCACACCGTTCCGGCCGACCCTCAACTTCAAGCGGTGTAACAGCTGTGCTGTGACGTCGCGAACTTCAACGTCCGTCGCGGCGGGCGGTCATTACTTTGCCTAGACGATTCACCGGAACCAGCCCGAGCATCCACGCCAAACTGGCATAGAGAGCAAACCCGCACCCGGCGGTCACGGTTGGGTGGATATCGGGTGCGACGTCGCGCGCCCATTGCTCGGCGAGAAACAGCGCCGTCCCGCAGACCAGCAACTTCAGCCACAACCTCGGTTCGTGGATGTTGCCGACACTACGGTGCACATTCCACATCACGACCGTCAACGTGAGCAGGGTGCTCGTGGCCGTTCCGACTGCTGCGCCGACGATGCCATGACGAGGTATCAAGAAGATGTTGATGCCCACGTTGACGGCGGCAGCCAGTGGAGTGAGCCAGTAGTTATACCACAAGTTGCCAGCGGCCAGATTGATGCTGGACGCAATCATCCAGTATCCCGTCGCCATGAACAACCACGCGAAAATACTCAAGACCGGTGCCGACTGGGTGAACTCGGAGCCGTAGACCTGTTTCAAGATCGCGCTTGCCAGTAACGCCGTAAGAATGGCGACAGGCAACAGTGCGGTCGCGACGAAACCCATCAGTTCGGTACACAGGACGCGGGTATCTTCCCGGTTTCGGTGCAGCCGCTGGGCGAGGATCGGTACCAGCGGCAGCGCCGCGGTCACTGCCACGGCGATGCTCAGATCCAGCAACCGGTAGGAAGCGTTGTACAGCCCCACCTCCTTGCTCGATCGCCAATAGGTAAGCATAAACACGTCGGCACGAGAGTAGGCCGCCATGACAAGGGCGGAGACACCCATGGGCTTTGCCAACTTGAACAGTTCGACGGAGAGCTCGGGACGCCAGGAAATGCGCGGCATCACGAGTGCGTGACTGAGCGACAGGGCGACGACGAAATAGACGAGCTGGCTGGTGGCAAAGGCCACCATGTAGCCAGTAAGTCCGGCGCCGAGCAGCAGGAAACCTGTGCAGAGCGCGACCTGGCACCCGCCTAAGACCAGCGCGGCGTAGATGGAAAATTGCGGACGGTCGAATATCTGGAACAACGATTCGAAGAATCGAGCCGCCATGAAGGGAGTCGCCAGACAGCCCAGAAGCATGGCGCCGAGTAGCTCACCTCCCACGGCAAGGCTGGCGAACACGCCGAGGATCACCGTCAGCAGGGCGAGCGCGGCGCGGACCAGCAAGTAGTTACCGAGCCATGCCCCGGGATCGCGATCGCGATGCTCGGCCAGACTCTTTGCGAGCGCGGAGTTAGTGCCGAAGTCGGCGATGTTGCCGGCAATCGTTACGAAGGCCATGACAAAGGCCAACTGTCCCAGCGCGCCCGAGCCGAGCACGCGCGCAAACACCACGAAACAGAAAAACCCGCCGCCCATGTTCAATACGCGGCTCGCGCCGTGAGCCAGAACGTTCCGCAGGTAATTGCGCGACCCGTTCAACGCGACAAGCGAAGTTGTGTCGGGAAATTCGAAAGTCGTTCGAAGGTACCCGCGGGAACAGGCTCCGCGCCAGTGCCGGCTCGGAAGAGTCGTCCGTTGTTCAAACGCCCACCGCAGCAGTCGGTGGCGTTCGCGACGAGTAGGCTTCAGGTCGGTACACGTGGCCCGGCTTGCGCTTTTCGATCATCGCTCTAAAGAGTTCGGCGTAACCCGCGGTCACGGCATCCCAACGGTATTCCCGGCGCGCTCGCTTGCGCAGCGCGGCGCCGACTTCGTTCACACGCACAGGCGTTTCCTCGAGTGTCCGCAGCAGTTGCGCCATGGAGCCGGCTTGGAAGCCGAAGAAGCAACCGCTCTCACCCAGCACCTCACGCGAGAACGTCGTGTCCAACGCGGCACAGCAGGCGCCTGCCGACATCGCTCGTAACAATGACGGATTGGTGCCGCCCACCTCGTGGCCGTGTAGGTAAACGAAGGCATTGCGGTAGAGCGAGTTCAGCAATTCAGCATCATAAACCCCGCCCAGCACGCGCACGCTGCCGTCCGCTTCTGCCTCGATCTGGCGCGAGAAAACGCTGGGGTAGCGCGCGCCACCGACAATAACCAGTGGGCGTTCGGTCTCGAGATTGCGATACTCACGAATGATGAGATCGGTGTTGTTATCCGGCTCGATACGTGTCACCACCAGATAGTACGAACGAGGCGCGAGGCCGAATCTCTCCAGACACTCAGGCGGGGCGTAGACACCAGCCTCGCACCCGTAGGGCAAGAATGTCGAGTCCGCACCGTAGTTCCGCAGGTAGTAGTCCTTCATCGCAATGGAGTCGGAAACCAGTTCGTTGGCGAGCCAGGTGGCGAGCCGCTCCGAGAATTTATAATAAGCGCGCGCGATCCGCCCCCATTTCTTGCGCTTGGAGCCGAGGCCGTCGGTGTGTAGCGCGGCAGGTGCGCCAAGCAGACGCAGGATGAGCAGATTCGGTGCGTTGGCCGGATCCAGAAGTAGCACCGCATCGAAACGAAGAAACAGACTGTGGATGGTCGACACCACCGTGTGGAGTACACTTTCCAGGTATTTGTTGCGCACAACGGGTATGTACACGAGGCGAACTCCCTTGTAGTTCGGCGTGCCCTCAGGGTAATACTGGCTTCGGCAGTACACGACAACTTCGATATCGTGTTCCGCGACAAGCTGGACCGAGATCTCCTCCACTAATGTGCTAAATCCTCCGTAGCGGGCAGGGATACCCCGGTCCCCCAGGATTGCGATTCGAAGTCGGCGCAAGGATTGGCTCATGGTTCGGTCGCTTTCCGGTCGGCGGATGCAATGGACAAAAACGGGGCGGTCTCAAGTCCTAGGATGGCTCAGGCTGCGTCGTGTCTGAGCGTCACGCGCCTCCCCCACTTGGGTGCAATCGCGAACGGTAACAGATGGCCGATGCCACAATATGCCCAACCCTGCCAGGTGGAAGGTGAGATCGCAACGGCTCTTCGGAATAGCGCGCGGGCGGCGCCGGTGTCGTTCGCGACGTGACGGACGATTCCGAGCCGGCAAAGGCCTAGACTCAGCAGACGACGCCGGAGCTGCTCGGCGCGACCATGGTAGCGTCTCGTTTCGAGTTGCACGACGTACTTTTCGATCATCCACTCGTTGAAGGTCCAATTCTCGTGTTTGACTCTGGACTGTCCTGCGTGCCAACGATAATCAACCAGACGCTCGCTCGCGAAGTACCCAAGCTGTCCGTCTTCGCCGATGCGCAGGTAAGTAATCATGTCGATCGGAAACCCGCCGCCGCCGGGATCGACGAAGCCAAGTCGCGCCATCGTGGTTTGCCGGAACACGGTACCCGACATTGAGAATGCACCGCCTTGCAGGATGACCTCGAGCACGTTGGTGACCGGCCCGCTTGGCAAGCGATGGCGGCCGAGCCATTGGTTGTAGCGCACGCTCTCTTCGAGTAGCACCGCGTCTTGCTCGTCGATGAGATTCTGGGCAGTAGAGAAGAATGCCAGGCGCGGATCAGCCTCCAGCGTCTCGACGGCGCGCTCGACCAGCGTGGGCTGTAGCCGGTCGTCGTCGTGCAGTAGCAAGAAATACGGTTCCTCACAGCGCGAGAAGTTGTACAAGGTCTGACCGCGCTCGCCGTCCGCGACCGGATTGTAGACATAGGCGATGCGCGGATCGGCCAGGTTCGCGATGAACTTCCGGACATCGTCGGCAATCTCGGAGTCCGAATCGTTGTCGGTCACCAGCACGCGCAGGTTGGTGTAGGTCTGATCGAGCACACTGCGCATGGCGTTACGAACGAACTCGGGACGATTGCGTGTTGGGATACCGACGTAGACTCTAGGCATCATGGGCAATAATTATCGACTGGGACAAGGTCTGCGACGAACCTATTTCCACCGGGCAGATGAGCCCGTCGAGAGCGGCGAGGTTGACCTAGGGCGCACGCTTGCGTGAGGGTCTCGTGGTCTTGCGCATCGTTGAGGAATCGGTCGCGTGCGACTCGATCAGTTCCGCAGTCGTGCCAAAACCAAAGGGCTCGGCCCAGGTGTCGAGACGCGCGGCCACTGCGTCCACGTCCATGGGATTCTTGATACGCAGGAGAATGAGTGCGGTGTAAATGGCCAGCATGATGTCGAGCGTTATGGAATAGGCCTGCACACATCTGCGCGCATAGGCGATCTCGAGGCGGAGCCGGTCGCCATCGTCGATGATATCGCGCCCGACGAGCTGCACCGGGCCGCTCAGACCGCAACGAGTCGAAAATCGGAGCTCGGCGTCCGGGTAGGCTTTCTTTAAAGACGCGATCACGTCCTCCGGCAGGGGGCGATTGCCTATCAGGGACATGCTGCCGGTAAGAACGTTCAGGAACTGGGGCACCTCGGTTAGGAAATATCGCTCGATGATGCGCCCAAGCGGCGTGTAGAGTGGTGAGTCGAGCCCGATGTTCAAAAAACGCTGATCGGTGATCGGTACGGTTCCGCGGTTGGCAATCTTGTCCGCGTCGCGAACCATAGTTCGGAACTTGATCACTGGTCCGGACTCCCGGCCGTACACGCGCCGCGTGGAAATGTAGAACGCCGGACGCCCGTTGACGAGCAGATTCAACAACCCGATGACTAGCAGTACAGATCCCCAGGCTGGCAACAAGGCCACTGCTCCAACGAGATCGAGCAAGCGCTTGGCCAATGGCATTCGAATCGGCATGGTTGGTACCTCTTCAGTCTCGTTCGACATACCTCGGTTGATCGCTTTCATTCACGCCCACGGACAGTTGGAGCATCAGATAGGATAAGCAAGATTTTCGATCCAATGGCCCTAATTCTGGGCGTTGCGTTCGTGGGGAGACCGCTTCAAATTTTACAACTCAAGCGTAAAGACTATACCGTGTCCAAGGCAACAAATCGCCGACCAGTAGTACGTCGCCGACACAATAGTAAACAGTCGATATGTAGTTCGCGCGACAGCCCTGTAAGAGCATGATCGAAAACGACGACGGGTCAAATAATTCCGAAGTTGTGGTCACCGCTGTGGTGATCAACTGGAACACCCGTGAATTATTGCGGGAGTGTTTAGCGCGCCTCGAATCAGCAGCGAAACACGTGCCGCTACACATTGTCGTGGTCGACAACGCGTCCGAGGATGCCTCGGCGGACATGGTCGTAGAGACCTACCCGGACGTGGCGCTGGTGCGCAACCACCAAAACGTCGGCTTTGCTCGCGCCAACAACCTCGCATTCGAACGAGCGCGTGGCCGGTATCTACTGATTATCAATCCTGATGCGCGACTAGAGGATGCCGCGACGCTGAAGCGCTGGCTGGGCGAAATGGAGCGAGACTCTCGGATTGCCGCGAGCGGCGCGTACCTGACCGACGCCGAGGCGCGGCATAGGTTGGGGGATGCTGGGTTTCGCCCGACCTGGCGTAGTATGCTTGGTCTCTATTGGTTCCTGGGGCGCTTGAGCACCGCTTGGTTTCCACCCTATTTTCTGTACCGACAAGATTCAGCCGGGGTAGATGTCGACTGGGTGAGTGGCGCGGCAATGCTGGTTCGCAGGTCCTGTCTCGACGATGTTGGAGTGTTCGACGATCAGGTGTTCATGTACGGCGAAGATGTCGAGTGGTGCTGCCGGATGCGCGACCACGGCTATCGGGTTGTCCATCTCCCTAGAATTCGTGTCACGCACTTCGAGGGTGCGAGCACCCGCCAGCAGAAGCACCCCGGCTTCTCCATCCTGTGGTTCCGGCAACTGCGCGCGCTCTACTTTCACTATCAGCCCGGTCAGCCGGCCTGGATTTTCGACGTCATTGTGCTTGTGGGATTGAGCATTCGCGTGGTGGGGTACAACTTTGTGAGTCTGTATCGCGGCAGTGAGTTCTCACGTAGCCGGGTCGGTCAACATCTGGCCTGCCTCCGATTCATCTGTCGTCAGTTTGGTCGCCGCGGCGAGCCGTGGCCGGGCTCGTCAAGCGCGGTCGCAAGGGCGCTGAGGGTACCTTCGCCGAGCCAAGGTCGCTCGGTCGAGTGATATGGACTCACCACTGTCCCCCTTGGCCGAACCGTCCCGAGGTGTCGCGACGAGCCGGCCGCATCTCACCGCCGCTGAGCTTGAGGCTGTCGCGAGAGTGATGGCTTCTGGATATCTAGGCATGGGGCCTGAAACACGGGCATTTGAGCAAGAGCTGGCGACGTATTTCGGGGGCAGCCGTCAGGTGGTGTGCGTGAACACCGGCACCAGCGCATTGCATCTAGCGGTCGCGGCGCTCGACTTGCGCCCAGGTGACGAAGTACTTGTACCCACCTTCACTTTTGTGGCCACGTTCCAGGCCATCGTCACTGGTGGTGGCTGGCCGAGACTCTGCGATGTCGATCCGGCAACCGGGCTCATCGATCTCGCGAATGCGCGCCAGCGGCTGCGGCCTGCCGTCAAGGCCGTCATGCCCGTGCACTATGCCGGCAATCCCGGCTCCCTCGACGACATCTACGCCTTCGCGGAGGAACACGGTCTGCGTGTAATCGAGGATGCCGCGCACGCATTTGGGAGTCGCGATCATGGTCGCAGGGTCGGGAGCTTCGGCGACATTGTTTGTTTCAGCTTCGACCCCATCAAGAATATTACTTCCGGCGAGGGTGGTGCTGTCGTCACCGCCAACGCCCAGATCGCTGCGAGATCGCGGGCCATGCGCAGCTTGGGTCTAGAGCCGGACGCCAAGCGCTTTGCAGATGGCAGTCCCGATGTCTTGAGGAAGGGATGGCGCTTTCACATGCCCGATCTTGCGGCGGCAGTGGGCCGGGTCCAGCTCGCTCGCTTCGAGAGTGAACTCAAACCCGTGCGGGTTGCGCTGGCAAGGCAATACCGACGGCAGCTCGCTGGCGCGCAATTGGTTTCGCCACTGGACTTTGGCGACGATACTGTTCCACATATCATGCCCGTTCGCGTGCGGGCTCGGCGACGCGACGAGCTCAGGCGGCGGCTCGGTGCGGCGGGGTACGAGACCCGCGTTCACTATCGTCCCGGCCATCATTTGAGCGCGTTTGCCGACAGCGCTGAATTTCCAGGGGCGGAGCTGCTATTTGCCGAGGTCTTGAGCCTGCCTCTTCACCTCGGTGTCGCCGCCGAGGACGTCACCGCGATAGCCGCATTCTGTAACGAACTCTGACGCGGCGGCGCGTAGACGAGGAGACCGGACCGAATGTCCCGCGCCCCGTTCGTCTCGGTCGTCATGAACGGCTTCAACAGTGCCGCGTATCTACAAGAGGCGCTCGATAGCTTGGTCGCGCAATCCTTCGCTGACTGGGAGTTGATTTTTTGGGACAACCAGTCGGAGGACCAGAGTGAGAGCATCGTACGCGGTGTCGGCGATGCTCGCTTTCACTTCTATTGTGCCTCGCGGCGCATGTCGCTTGCCGAGGGCCGTAACGAGGCCATCACGAGGGCCTCGGGCCGCTGGATTGCGTTTCTCGACTGCGACGATCGCTGGTTTCCTGACAAGCTAGCACGCCAGATCGAACGCCTCGGCCGACACTGCGCCGGCTCGGTCGGCATCGTCTATGCACGAACGCTGTCGTTTTCGGCGCATGGGGCCGAGGGCGAGACTACTTACCGGTACGCCGGGCGCTTGCTTCCGGAAGGTAAAATTGTTCGGCAGTTGTTGCTGGAAGGAAACATCGTTCCGATCGTCTCGGCGATGGTAAGTCGTGAAGCCGTCGATACGGTGGGGCCCATCCCATCGGAATTCACCTTTGCCGAGGATTATTTCTTGTTCACCGCCATCGCGGAGCGCTTCCAAGTTTTGTGCGTGCAGGAACCATGCTGCGAATACCGGGTCCATCCCGACAGCGCCACGGCACGCAACAGGCTCACCAGTCACCGCGAAGCGCTCGCAGTGGTCGAGCGCTTCGCACATCTGCTGACTCCCGACGAACTCCGAAGCCGTCGCGCCGTCTATGCAACGCTGATTGGCGTCGAAATGGCACGCAGTGGAGGAAAGTTCTTGGCCGGTATCCGCCACATTCTTAGACAGGGGTCGATCCGCTTCTTGTTGCAAGGGCTCGCACGAACGTTCGTCAGGCACTGGGTCCTGCGACGCCAGCCGTATAGTTGAGGATACCGTCCAGTGCTTGCCCGAAATCGCCATCAAATCCGGTCGGAAAGCTCCGAGCTCCGCACATCACCGTAGACGTTACCGTGGCCCCCCGATCGCCAGCCCGTCGATTTGGAGTGTCCGATTTCCTGATTTCCCCTGAGCTCCCGACGCGTCGATGAGCAGTAAAGCCTCGACGGCGCCCGGCTCTAGGCGCCCCCTGCTATCCTCGTTGCCGTGTGCCTGAAATTCGAAGTCGGCCCACTTGAAGGTCTTGACTTGCCACTTTCGAGATGGCCAGGAAAACTGCACGGCATAACGGACTCCACCTTTTTCACTCACCATTAGGCCGAGTGTCGTTTCCTCACTGGCATAGGCGGACAGGGTGATTTCATCACTCGATCTTGAAATATTCGGACGCGACAACAGCAGCAGCGCATTTGCGTTGGGCTTGACCACGTAGTCCCAGACCAGGGCTTGGCCACCGGCTGCGCCTTCGACCCCCGTACCCATGCGCGTCGCTATGCCGCCCTCGATAGCTTGCATGGAGGCAAGGGGAAGCTCCGCGCGCATGCGCGGCGCTATTCCCGGGACCCCTACGACCTGGTTGCCTGCTCGTTCCGGAACCCGGCCAACATCGAAATTCAGACTGCCGTCGGAGGCTCGCTCGGCAAAGACGAAGTACAACTCGCGTCTGCCGTTGAAGGTCGCTATGGTCGGTTCGCCTGCGCCAAGGATTTCTCCGTCAGCCCTTGCCGAGAGATCACCGCTCAGAACCTCCTCGGGCTCTGCCCAGGCCGAGCTCGCGCTCATCTCACCGCCCTTATAGCGACTCCTGTAGACAGTCGTCTCGCGCCGGAAGTAGAGTTCCTTGCCATCGAAGAATGGTTGCGACTCCACGACTCCGGGTGTGCTAATCGGGGCCGGAATTCTCCGTGCCTCGCTCCATTGGCCGTCCAGCCATCCCTTGTCACTCTCGATGTAGAACAGATCACCGCGAATGTTTTCGTCGTCATAGAAGACAACTAAGCCGCCGTCAGGACGGGTCCATCCCTCGGGGTTCGCTTCGTGTTGCTTGGAGGGACGGCCTATTCGGGTGCCCCGTACATCGACGTCTACGAGCTTGCCGCCCTTCGACACAGTCCTGCCGACTGCACGCGCCTTGCGAGGATCGAGCCGGATGGCGAACAGATCGCCGTGACTGTCGTCAGCACCGCTGTCAGAGGGTGAATCGAAAGCGAACAACAGCATCAGGTCATTCGTACCCCGCGTCAAAAGCGCAGGTCCGTAGGGTGAGACGCAGCCGTCCACGCCGTCCCAGTAGATCGGACTCGGGCTACCGAAAGAGCCGTCGGATCGCCGAGCGAATAGATATAGGCTGGTCGGTGGAACCGGAAATGCCAAGGATTCTATCCCGACTGTGGGGCACCCATTCTTGATACGTCCTTGCTGGTCGATCCTGGACGTTCCTGGCATATCGGGGCGCATCGGCCCCGTAATCGGGCCGACTGCGGTGCGGCAGTACTTGCTGTCGGGTTGGCGACTAATGCTGCAGTTGAAAGCGACCGGAAAATACTGGACGGCCAACCAGAGGCCATCGGAAGACACTGCGGCTCCATCTTCCCAAGCCGGTGTGTTCACGAGTCCCGGGACCGGCTCCGGCTGATTCCAATCCTCATGGATATAACCGAGGACCAACGCCGTGCGCGTTGCCGCGAGGCGTTGTGACGGTACTTCGATCTCGACATCAATGCGACCGGTCCTGCCGGGCTCAATCCGGGCGCCCAGGCGCCCCGTGTACGCGGTGACCTCACCGACCTTGCCGTGGCTGACCCGTACTCTGACTTCGTTGGGCTTGATGCCGGTGGCCGCGAACGACACATCGAAGGCGCGACTATCCGGGACTCGCTCGAAATCGAGCTCGAGCCCTGCGGCAAGTCCCGTCTCCGCGAATGTGACGAGCAAGACCGCGCTCAGGAGGAGCCAACCCCGCCTCGTCGACTGCCTGCCGGGACGCGAGCGTCCGGATGCGCTGGCGGCCCGTCGCGCCGTCATCGTGAATCGTTGAAGTCGATACGAGAATGCGCGCATTGGTGTTTCCCTTTCCAGCGACGGTCGCCAACTTTGCCGAATATGGCTCGCCGTAGGAGTGTATGAACCAGTATGATACCCAATCAGCCCGGCGCCTCCTTTGCGCGACGCAAATGACAAGTTGCCGAGACCAGATACAGGATCGATCTCGTTACTTGTCACCATGGTATGAGCGTGCAGATTTCACGACACAGTCGGCGAAGAGCGTTCGCGCGAGCCGATGGATCCCACGACATGAGCTCTAGGATATGAGAATGACACGTCCGGCGCGATTGGGTGTCGCCGCCGGACTTTGTTCGCTCGCACTGCTACTAGCCGGATGCTCGATGCCGCAAACGGCGCCGGATTCCATGCTTCCCGCGCCGGAGTTGCTCGAGCTGAAGGCACGCTACAAAGGGCGTTACGTTCTCGGTGCTTACGACATCCTCGATGTGGTGGTGCAGCGCCATCCCGATCTCAACCGAAGTGTCGCCGTGCAACCGGACGGGTATATCTCATTTCCGATAGTTCACGAGGTCAAGGCGGCGGGTTTGACGCTCGCCGAGCTCGACGCCCGCCTCACGGAGTTGCTGTCGAAGCGCCTCGTCGAGCCGGAGGTCACCGTCATACCCACGAAGATTCGCGAGCCGCAAGTCTATGTCCTCGGCCGGGTCAATCGTCCAGGGGCGATTTCCATGCGCTCGGCGTCGACCGCTGCAGAAGCGCTCGCGAACGCTGGTGACGTGATGCTGTCTGGCAAGACGGCATCGGTTGCGATCCTGCGGGTTGGCGAGGACGGCAACGTGCGCGCGCGGCTCTTGAGCGGGCAGCCAAGCGGCCAACCCGGCTTTTACATGGCGCTTGCCAGCATCAAGCTGGAACCCGAGGACGTGGTATTCGTTCCCGAGAAATTGTCGGCGCAGACGGCTCGAATTATCGAGGACTACCTGACGCGTCCGATCACGGGCGCGACGACCGTACTTACCCCCTGGGTACAACTCGAGACCATCCGCGTGATCAACAAGCGCTAGAAGCGCGTACCGCCTAGGCATCCCACCCAGACGCGGGACGACGGTTCATGCCGGCCGCGCCCGCTGTGTCAGTGGCCACAGTTTATGCCAGTTGTGGCCGGAGACCGCGACGCTACTCTGCAAAGATGTAACGCTTCTTGTATCCCGCAGGGGCGATCTCGCTTGCGTTTGTAAGCGATCTCCTTTCGGATTGGAAAAAGATCGGGTGGTAGTAGGTGCGGTTGCTCTGGCCTTGGTGTCCAGGAATTTTACAAGCCATAGAGGAGCTACAAGACGCTGACTTAAAACAATAAAAGAATTTTATTGGAAGAAGAAGCGACCGTTTGAGACGGCCCCGGGCGTGAGGTTTGTCAAAGTTTCTTACATTTTCTTGCGTCTAACGGCCGGCCTTGCCGTAAGACAAAACTCAACTATTTGAAAATAAAGGTAATTATTTTTTGTGGCACAGAGTATGCTGCGTTCCATCTGGCTCGTTTTTTGTCTTTCACTTCAACATTCGTTGTGGAACTGTGATATGAAAAATAAATCAATCTTCTTTGCGATTTGCGCTCTGACGGTGATACCACTAGGAGTAAACGCGTCAACCGTGACGTATTCATTCAACCTCGATGGTCGTCAGGAGACCCCAGCGAACAGTTCGCCAGCTGCGGGCTCCGCTCAGCTGATAATCGATGACGTCGGTAACACAGCTAGCTTCGCGCTCTTAGCCCTCAACCTGCTAGGGACTCCGTCAGCGGCACATGTCCACTTCGCAGCGGCAGGTGCATCGGGAGCGATTGTTTTTGATCTTGCTGGCAATGCGGATTCGGCCGGCTCCGTCACAATCGGGTCATTCGCGATTCCAAATAGTGTAGCGGTGAATGGGCAGAACAAGGCTTTGAGTCTCGGTCTTGGGGCACTGATCAATGCAACGCCTTGGGACTACTACATTAACCTGCATACGGCGAGCTTTCCCGTCGGTGAGATACGTGGACAGTTAGCTTCGGCCCCGGTGCCACTGCCAGCCGCTGTGTGGCTCTTTGGCTCTACGTTGACTGGTTTTGTGCTCCTCCTCCGCCGAAAAATATAGTCGGCAGCGGCGTCGAAATGCGGGATGCCAGGTAGCATTTGAAATGAAAAAGACCGAAGACCTCCCGATTGAAATCAATCACTGAATTTCAAATTCGAAAGATGGCGCGGGCTGTTTAGCGCAAACTTCACGATCGCCATCTTTATTATGTGAGGTGAACACGAATTTCCCGTTTCCGATATTTTGCCTTCAATAAACCACTCGGCTACAGGCACCAACCGACGGACCACAGAGCGAACCACAGGACTTGGTTGATGAATAACCGTTTGGGTTTCGTTCGCTGGACTCTCGATAGCAATGGAATCAACGCAAAGTAAGTCCGATCCAATTACCCATGCGGCAGGCGTTCGTAGTGTGCGGTGTTCGCCAGTCCCGCTACCAATGCACACCCGAACTACCAGCGCGCCGCACTCATTTGCTCGCGCCTGCTGGTGTATGGAATGTCGGTATAGTGGGAAGCGACCTGAGCTTACGCCAGGCTAGGCCCGAGCGGATGCAAACCGACTGGCACTGAAAGACCTGGTTGAAGGCGGAAGTATTCCCGGTCTCATCGGATATCGCGGAAAGACGCCCGCCGGCTGGGTTTCGCTAGCGCCTCGCGAAGAGTACGGTCGCCTCAAGCGCTCATCTGTAATGGAAGCGGTAGACGAGCAACCGGTATGGTCCGTGATTTGTTTTGTTGTTCCATCGGAATCTCGCGGCCAGGGCGTCGCCCAAGCGCTACTAAAAGCGGTAGTGGCGTACGCAAAAAAGAAGGGCGCCAAGATCGTGGAGGCTTACCCCATCGATAAACCGACCAGGTCAAGTGATGGATTCATGTGGTTCAGCGCAAAGTCGATGTGCGACAAAGCCGGCTTCGAGGAAGTCGCGCGACACAATCCACAGCGCCCGATTGTCCGACTGAAAACCGACTGAAGAAGGGAATGAAGTTGCCGCCTAACCAGGCAGTCGAGCTGACACCGGCCAGTGCGCGGTGCCGCTCCGCATTTACATCTGTGGCTGGCGCAGCTCACCGCCAGCGTTATGTGACAGACGGAAGCCGAGAATGAGCAGCATCGAGGCTATATTGAAGCTTCCGCACGATGTCTACACGGGCAATCTGCTCTGGTCCCCTTTCGACGTTGTCGGACGCGCTCAAGATATCGCATCATCACTTGAGAGCGTGAGAAACAAGGGCTACTGGGCAAGCCCAATCCCGAGAGAGACGGAGTAACTTTCTACGACGAAAGCAAGAGCAAGCGAAATGGAGAAATCGTCACCGATATTCGGAATTGCTTCGATTGGCTGGAAATATCTCTTGATTTGACCAGTCTCAATCAGAAGGCGCCAAAGCTGGACGGCGTCAATCAGGATGGCCGGTCCAACGACAATCATCTTGGCCGGTTGGACGGGGCTAGCGGTCGTGGTTTAAGGGGTCATGAGTTCGCCTCCTGTGGAGATGATTGTGCTGTGCGGCAGTGGTTTTCGGCGGTGT
>JACPPA010000016.1 GCA_016191285.1 Gammaproteobacteria bacterium | reverse complement strand
AGTTTCTGTATGAACAACGGATACCGGGATCCCGCCCAGAAAGCCAAGTGTCACGAAGCGCTGCTCTCGATAGACAAAACGATCGTCTTCGAACGTAAACGTCGGCCCTTCAAAAACCTCCGGCGTGTAGATGAAATCGAACCCATGCTCCCTTAGATTATCTCGACGCTTGGCTTCGTCCCAGGTGAATCGCATACTGGAACTGTATATACACTATGCAGGTGCGTCAAACTTAGTTGCTGCCGCGCTCTAACTTTGAAGTAGACGCCACTTCTGTCCCGTTACAAAGGGACAGAAGTGGCGGATAAAAAGGAGAGGTGTTCACACCGTCTTGAGTTGACCATAGCCGGCCGCTTTTATCGGAACAATGAATCGCTCAAAGCGGCGATTTCGACAGCACCATGAAGGCCCCTGCCGCGTGCCGCAGCGGCCAACGATGATCGAAATCGATCAAGAACTAAACCGAATCACATCGGAAATGATCCAGGAAATCGTGGAATGCCTGAGCCTAACCTTCGTCATTCCAGGACTCGCGTTTAACTTCGCACAATCACGGCGACGTCAGACGCCATTACGCCCGGCGAAACGACCATTGGGCGTGCCAAGATTCATCCGTTATCGCCCCGATATACGTGCGGTGGTCCCGGATACCTCGCCACCACCCACTTGCTCACCAAGCAGTTGCCGCATGTCCGCGATTTGCTTGTACACCGCGTTCGCCGCTTTGATCTTGTCTTCGTAATACGCGCGCGCTTGTTGCAACTGCGCTTTTTGTTGGCTGATCTTTTGCGCTAGCGCGGTCAGCTTCTGATAGTTCTCCCGCAGTTGCTGCTCTTTTTGTCGATAGTGAGTGGCATAGCGCTGACGTAATTCGGCATCGCGTTTGCGCAGCTCGTTCGCCGCCTTTTGCTGCAGGCGTTGCGCCTTTTCTTGGTAACGACGCTCGACCTCGAGCGTGCGCTCGATCAGGTTGGCCTCGACATAATTCCGTAACCGACGTTCGAAATCGCGCATGACCGCGGACATTTCATCATCCGCCAGCGGCGGCGTCACACTCGGGCTACGCGTCGCTTCTAAGCGGGGCCCATCGAGGCCGGCGGCGGCCGGTGCCGAACGTGGTGCGGCCGTCGCCTCGAGCACGTTGAAATCGATGAACTCGGTGCTCGTGCTGTCGATCTCGGCGGCGACGTTGGCGCCCGTTAGCGTCGAATCCTCGGCAAGTGCGGCGCGGCGTAAATCGATGTCTTCAATCAGTCGCGCCAGACTCTGCCCGGTCTGGGTATCGCCAAGACTCGGCGCCGGCGCCGGGTTTCCAAGCGCGGCCGCAAATTCTTGTTGTGTATATAAGCGATCGACACGTTCCTCCGGTGCGCCGGTCGGCGACGCGGAATTTTGTCGGTCATCCATAGGAGTCCCCTGGGGTTTCACTAACGATGCGGACGAATTATTCGCGGTCAGTGGTGATGGAAACACAACGATGTTGGAAGTTTGAGCGGCGGGCGAATCGGCGTAAAGCGCGAGCGCCGGATCGTGTCGAAGCAGCGTTAGAATCGATTCGACGAGGTAATGTACTTGAAACCCACACTCGGCAAGGACAAACGCGCCTACTGCGCTAAGCGCCGGGTCATCGGCACACACGATGTAACGTTCATCGCGGCTCAACCGCGGCGCCTGCGCGCGGAGCGCGTTGAGTGGAATGTTTCGACTATGGCGTAACGGCCCTTTGGCATAGACCTCTGGGTCGCTGATATCCAGCCAGCGACTGCCGGCCCGGGCGGCGTTTACCGCTTCCGCAGCCCCAATCCCAAACAATAACGGCCCCGGATCAACTCGTCAAAATGCGCCTTCGCGAGCCGTAGCACGCGACCGTCGGTCAGCATCGTGACACTCGCATCGCGCGGGTAACCAGACAGTAATGCCGCTTCGCCAAAGGTATTGCCCGGACGCAGATCGCTGACATGGATATCGGTCGGCCCTTGGCCACGTCGACGCGTGACCTCGGCGTGGCCGCGCGCCAGAATATAAAAATACTCACCAGGCTCGCCTTGTTGAAGAATCGTGTCCTCCGCGTGAACCTCAAGCGGATCAAGCGTCCCAAATAGGCGTTGTATGGCGTCGGCCGGCAGGACTTGAAACAGCGCCGAGCGCATGATGTCCGTCATCGAATCCACGGGCTCGGTGTGCGGCGCCAGGTCACTCACGGTAAGTTCGCCAGGAGCGCCCGGCAGGCGGGTGGATTCCGCTTCACGTTCGAGTTCGGTGTGTGCCACCGACGCAATAGTGCAGACCGAATAGCCGCGCGCGGTGTAGCGCTTGGGCGACGCGTGATCGAGCGGCCGGCGCGCGATGCGTGCACCGCCACGCAAACGCTGGACAAACCGGCCCTGCTCGATGAAATCTAGGTCACCTTTTAGCAGGTAATGCAGCAGCCCATCGTTGGCGCCGAACAAATAAATCGGCTGCCCTACACCAATGGTGCGGACCGTGGTCGCTTGCCATAACCGGCGCTGCGCCTCGGGCGATAGCCGGTTGACCGGCACCACGTCGCGGAAGGCGGCTGCATTGTCGTCACGTTCGGCCATGGAGATCGCCATCCGCGTGCTTAATAGTCACTTACGCACTATAGGCAGCAGGCGAGAATTCCTACAAGGTAACCGGTGCACTCCCCACTTTTGTTTACATGTTAGAACGCCTTAGTGGGCGTCATTTAAGACCGGTACATATCGCGGATATTGAACGATAATAGAGCGGCCCGGCACAGCCCTAAGGAGCGCGCGCGATGTGGCAAGCATTGAGCATTTATCATGTAAATGTGAATTGTACGAACCTGGAACGCTCGCTGGCATTCTATGAAATGCTGGGTTTTCAAGCCGTCATCGACATCCCTGCGGGCGATATCCCCGGTCTGGGCCTCCGTCCGGCGATCTGTCGCGCCAAACTGCTGCGTCTAGGCGACGACCCACGGGGCACGCTTATCGATCTGATTGAATGGCAAATACCGGCGCCGCACGGCGTACCGTACGCCGACCTGGGTCATACGGGGATCGCCCGTCTGTGTTTGCGGGTAAAAGGCCTCGACGAGATGGTCACTAACCTGCGAAGTCGTGGTGTGCATTTTCTCTCCGAACCGATGACGCCCGGCCTGGCCGGTGGTCGCCAAAAATTCGTGTGCTTCCATGACCCCGATGGAGCCGTGCTCGAACTGATGGAGTTTTTCAAAGCGTGAGCATCATTTCCGGAGCAGCGACATCGGCCGGGCGCTAACATAATGCTCGATCTCAGCCCTGTCGGTTCGATCGCCCACACCATTCAACTCGCGGTGACGCCGGTGTTCCTGCTGACCGGGGTGGGCGCGATCCTCGCGGTACTCACCAATCGACTGGGGCGGATTATCGATCGGGCGCGTGTGCTTCATGCGCGGCTGGACACGCTGGCCGGCGAAGGCGCCGCGCCGTTGCGGGCGGAACTCCAGAGCTTGGGCGAGCGCGGTCGTTATATTCAGTGGGCGATCGGTCTCTCGACGCTGTCCGCGCTGTTGATTTGCGTGGTCGTCGCGGTGCTCTTCCTCACCGAATTCACCGCGGTAAATTTAATCGTCCCGATAGCCTGGACATTCGTCGCGGCCATGAGCGCGCTATTTCTCGCGTTGCTAAGCTTTCTGCGCGAGATCTTCCTCGCGACCGCCCATGTCCGCATCGGGCTTTAAATCGCGCTGCTGTTGCCACAATAGAAAACACACGATCGACACGTTCAGCAGGTTCCACCCGATGCCGTTAATAAACGCGGCCCTGTACGACCCGGTCCAATCATAAATCGCGCCGGAGACCCAGCCGCCGAACGCCATCCCAAACAAGGTCGCCATCATCACCACACCGACGCGACTTCCGGCTTCCGCAGCAGGGAAATATTCACGAATGATGATCGCGTAAGTGGGTACGATGCCGCCTTGAAACAGACCAAATAAACCGGAGACCAGGTAGAGTGAAACTAAGCCGTTGGCCGGCAGGAATAACAACAACGCCAGGCCCTGCATCGTCGAGCCGATCAAAAGGGTGCGCAAGCCGCCGATGCGATCAGCCACCAAACCTGACGCAAGCCGGCTGATGATGCCTAACCCAAGCATTAGCGACAGCATCTCGGCTCCGCGCGCTGGGCCGAGTTTGAGATCGCTGCACAGCGCGACTAGATGCACCTGAGGCATCGACATCGCCACACAGCAACCGATCCCAGCGAGAAACAGTAGCGCGGTAAGCGCATTCGGCGTCAGTCCCAGCGGCCGCGAGTCGACCCTAACGCGCGACACTGCGCTCGCCGCGTGAGAGGCCTGGAAACGTCGCCGCAGGACTAGCGACAGGGGTAGCATGGTCACGAAACAAAAAACGCCTAGCGCTAGATAAGTCGTACGCCAACCCGCGGTCACGAGAAAGTGTTGAACCACGCGCGGCCAAATGGCGCCCGCTAAATAATTGCCGCTGGCGCAGATCGCGACCGCGATGCCTCGCCGCTTCACGAACCAATGTGAGATATCCGCGAGCAACGGCGCAAACGTTGCCGAGATTCCAAAGAATCCGATCAAAACGCCATGAATCAGCGCAAATTGCCCTAGCGTTTGCGCGGTGGAAGCCAGCGCGAATCCCGCGCCAAGTGCGCACGCGGCGATGACCACCGGGACGATGATGCCGTAACGATCCATCAAACGACCCATCAACACGCCGCCAAAGCCAAACCCCAGCATGATCATCGTAAACGGCAGCGATGCGCCGGCCCGATCGATATGAAACTCATTTTGGACGGTTGGCAACGCAACCATCACCGTATACATCCCGGCGCCAGCAATGGTCATCAAACTCAGCGACGCGACGAGCCGGATCCAAGCGTACGGCGATTCGATATCAGGCGATGCGTTCATATCTTTGTTTGATCGGCGTAGCGAATGTCGATAATCGTATAGTGAGTTTCGCCACGCGTCGTACGGACGGTGACGGTGTCATCAAAGGTACGCTTCAATAACGCGCGCGCCAATGGCGCATCGACGCTGACATAGCCGTCACCGCCGTCCAATTCGTCACCACCGACGATGCGATGGGTGATCGATTGGCCGGCCGCGTCCGCTAATTCCACCCACGCGCCAAAATAAATTCGATCAGCCGCGGCCGGCGTTTCCGCCACTACCGTGAGCTTGGGCATGCGCCGCTGCAAATAGCCCAAGCGGCGATCGATCTCGCGCAATTCTTTTTTACGGTAAATATATTCGGCATTTTCCGAACGATCCCCCTCGGCGGCCGCGGCGGCCAAATGTTTCACCGTGTCGGCCCGACGCACCCAGAGTCCCTTTAATTCAGCCTCGAGCCGATGATAGCCATCCACCGTGATATAAGGCGAAGATTGCGCTGCGGGTGGACGCCAACGACTCATGGTTCTGGCTTGAATTAAAGGATCTGATGATACTAGGGACCTGTCCTGCCATGAACTTCGCTAAGTCGACACAGGCTTTTTGTATGGGAGCGGCTTTAGCCGCGAAAGGGATATGAGGCTGTACTCGCCGCTGAAGCGGCTCCCGCACACAGCCCACACGCCATATCTCGTTCGCGGAATCGACTTGTGTCCGGGCCAGAAGGGAAATTCTGGCAATCGAAGCGTTGTTATTGTGGGAGCGGCTTTAGCCGCGAAGAGGTCTGCTTCAATTAAAGATTCGCCGCTAAAGCGGCTCCCGCAAAGCGCCGCCAGCAGCCGGCGATTTATGCAAGTTCATCGCGGAACGGCAACCGGCCTACAAGCGATTTGGCGATGACTCGAGTTCGGGTGCAAAGCTTTCCGCCGATCGCCAACCCGCGCGCCATCACGCTCGTTCTGGGCAGCATGCCTGGCGCCGCATCACTGGCCGCCAAGCAGTACTACGCACATCCGCACAACGCATTTTGGCCGATTATGACCACACTGCTTAAACTCGATAAAACCGCTTCCTATGCGGCGCGCGTCACCGCCTTGAAGGCAGCGCGGATCGCCGTGTGGGATGTGTTCGCGTCGTGCCTGCGGCGAGGCAGTTTGGATAGCAGCATCGAACTGGGCAGTCACGTCGTGAACGACTTTGTGAGTTTTTTCACCGGCCATCCACGCATCGAGCGGGTGTTTTTCAATGGCGCGACGGCGGCCCAGTGTTTCCGGCGCGAAGTGCTGTCGGGGCTTAACGCTTTACACTTCGACTACCGTCTATTACCGTCGACTAGTCCGGCACATGCGACGCTACGCTTCGAGGATAAGCTTGCCGCGTGGCGAATCGTTGTTGACCCGTAGTCGACTAATGACAACCTAGCGTTTTCGCGGGAGCGGCTTTGGTCGCGAGGAAAACATTGCAAGCGTGAAATTCGCCGCTAAAGCGGCTCCCACAAAGAGCGGGTTCTTCCGCGGCGAGCGGCACGCGAATTCTACCGCCTTGTTCAGGGACACCCGCTCACTCATCATCGATACCCTTATAAACGAAACCGGTAAGAGCGCCCAACATCACCCAAAAGCAAAAGCTAGACACGAGAACGGCGCGTGTAAACTGGATGGATAATGCTGCCGGCACGCGGCTGGCTGCATCGAGCGGCAGGGGTGCACCGGCAAGCTGCGGGAGCAGCACAAACAGTAGTGCGGCGATTTTAATTTGCCAATTCTTGGCCACCGCGAACACGCCAAGCGCGGTAGCCGTGATGCTGACGGTGGCGAGCCACCAGAGTTGACGCGCGGTTAAATCGGCCGCCGCGGCGCCCGGAAGTTCCGGTGGCAACCCAAGACTCGGCGCGAGCGTGATAGTCACAAAGCCACCGACTCCCCATAGCGCACCACGCCGCCAGTTCATCGACAGTCGGCGCACCGTCCAGATGGCACAGAGCAGCAACGCAAATCCGATTCCGGTCAGAACGTCCGCGATGGCGGTTGCCGACACCCGTTCAAGACCCTCGGCGGGTCGCCAGACGTGCTCGTGGGCCGTTGCCGCGTGATCCGCCGGTACAACCTTTGACGCCGCGCTTTCATAAGTTTCCGCGCGCAGAATCAACGGCACGGTTAGCCATTGATGGAGCACGGTCACCGCTACGCCGGCACCGCAGCCGGCAATCACCGCGCAGAACACGAGGCGACGGAAAATCTCCATCGCCGAGATATCTAATGGCAAGGAAAGACGTTTGAATGTCGCGTATCGTGGGCCACGTTATGCAGAATTTCGATATCAGAAAAGCCCACAGCCCAGAGCAGTGCGAGACCGCCAAGACCGGCGGCCAGCGCCGCATAAAGCGTCGCGCGCTCGGTAGCTACAGCAGGTGGCGCGCGATCTGGCGACGCGTGAAGAATACTAGGTTGCAACATAAAGTCCTCCCCTCAATCCGGCTAACGTGAGGATAACGAGATTTTCGCAACAGGCAAACGTGCGTAGGAATCGGCGACGTGCACCGCAGGAGCTTCAACCCACGTCAGCTGCTCTCCGCCGCGGATTGTCGTTACACTACCGCGATGCACTATCGAATGAACGTGACTCCAAATCAGTTGGGAATTCAACCATGAGCGCAGGCGAACGACTTCCCGGAACTCCGGACCCTATGATGCGCTGGGCTGGCGCGCAAGGTGTGACGCTGGCGGGCGATTACTGGGGCGACCCCGCGGGGCCGCTTGTGCTTTTGCAACACGGCGGAGGGCAAACCCGGCATGCGTGGAAAAGCGCTGGCGAAGCGCTTGGCGGAGCCGGGTATTTCGCGCTGGCGTTCGATGCCCGGGGCCACGGCGATTCGGACTGGGCGCCGGACGGCGAGTACAGCCAGGATTTGATGGTCCAGGACCTGGTGTGCTTGCTGAGCGCGCTTGGTAGACGGCGGCCGGTCCTCGTCGGCGCTTCGATGGGCGGCGGTACAAGTCTCGTCGCGGTCGGCGAAGATCGTGTCGATGCCACCGCGTTGGTGCTAGTCGACATCGCGCCGCGGATCGAACCCGAAGGCGTGCAGAAAATTCAAGCGTTCATGAGTCAGCGACCCGAGGGCTTCGATTCGCTCGAGGAAGTCGCCGCCGCGATCGGCGCGTACCAACCACACCGCAAGCCGCCTAAGGATCTAGCTGGGCTGGCGAAGAATCTACGTCGCGCGCCGAATGGGAAGTACCGCTGGCATTGGGATCCGCGCTTCACCGGCCTACGGCGCGAGATGGACAAGCGCACGATTCGATTGGAGGCCTGCGCGCGCGCGCTCAACCTGCCGACATTGTTGGTGCGCGGGGGACTGTCCGATGTGTTGAGTGAAGAAGGCGCGCAAGCTTTCTTAAAATCCTGCCCGCAAAGTGAATACGTCAATATCACCGACGCCGGCCACATGGTCGCCGGCGATCGCAATGACATCTTCGGTAACGCCGTCATCGATTTTCTGGCACGCACGGTGCCCGTGCACGGCGCACCGGTGAAAGCCGCACATGAAACCCATCCGCACCACGCCGGTCTGCCAGGCGACGTTAACGACGTGCCGTGAGTGAACGTGGCTAAATAAACGCTTCGCAGTCTCGAAATCCAACCCCTCACCCTAGCCCTCTCCCACAAGGGGAGAGGGGAAAGATCGCACTGTCGGATTACTCCCGCCCCCTCGTTGGAGCAGGAATCGCGTTACTCCCTCTGCCCTCGCGGGAGAGGGCTGGGGTGAGGGGGTGGAGCGCGAACCAAGCCCTCACTCAGTACAATGCCGAGCGGTAATTTTCTTCCACATAGGCATCGACACTTTTCACCATTTCGGCACTCGGTGGCATCCGGTCTGCCGCGGTTTGTTCCAGGATCATTTTGCCGAGCGAGGGTAGTTCAGTCCGATCACGTAGCGTTGAAGGGTCCCATAGCTTGGCGCGACGAACGGCTTTAGCACAGTGCAAAAATGCTTCCTCCACATGGACTTTTATCCCGACCTTCGGGACCTTACCGTCGAGCGCACAGCGCGTGAGCAAGGGCGCGTCGTACACGATCCTCGCGCGGCCATTCACTCGCAACATGTCTTCGAATCCTGGCACGAAAAATAGCATTCCCACGTGGGGATTTTCGAGAATGTTCGTCAGTGAATCGTAGCGGGCGTTGCCGGGTCGCTCCGGCAAGAACAGCGTGCGCTCATCCAACACCAACACAAAACCGGGGTAGTCGCCGCGCGGCGTGACGTCGGCTTTGCCGCTGGCGCTCGCGGTGCTCAGCGTTAGGAATGGGGCGCGCGCGATAAATGCCCGGCAGTACTTATCAAGTTCGAGGAGCGTCTTGCGGGCTGCAAGATCCGACGGATGACCCAATGCCGCACGCAATTCCTCGGCATTGGTGTAACGGAACTCATTTGTTGCGTGGCTCATATCACGTCTCCCTCAAAGCGCGGCTAACACGCCTGGACTATAGCAAAGCTTGGCCGCCACCGACCATGTTGGCGGCCGCGGCTATCTACACTTTGAATGCCTCGTCGACGGGAACTTGCAGCGCGGTGACCAGGCCATTCGTCGAATGCGCCATGCCGATGACCGCGATGAGCTCGGCATACTGCGCCTCCGTCATCCCTTTCGCGCGCGCCGCCGCGGTGTGCGAATGGATGCAGTACTCGCATTTGTTCGCGACCGACACTGCGATATAAACGAATTCCTTGGTCAGCACGTCGAGGGCGCCCGCCGCCATCACCACCTTCGCTGCGTCCCAGGTGCGACGCAATTGTTGCGGATTAACCGCCAAGGCCTTCCAGAAATTATTGATGAACTCGGTCTTGCGCGTGGCGCGAATATCGTCGTACACCGCGCGCACGTCGGCAGCGGCGTCGGCGTATTCAATTAGTTTGGTGGTCGCCATCATCTGTCCTCCGCATTAAATAAATTTGAATCCGAAATTCCGTCGCTTGCCGTGTCGACGCGCGAACGACGACAATAGCGCGCCCCGCAGCAGTTCACGTCTTATGACTCTTCTTAGCTTCAACGCAGTTTCGCTCGAATTCGGTGACTTGAAGCTGCTCACGAACGTGCAATTCTCCATTGTCGCCGGCGAACGCGTCTGTTTAATCGGGCGCAACGGAGCCGGTAAATCGTCGCTGCTCAAACTGTGCATGGGCGATTATCTGCCGGATCAAGGCGAAATCGTACGCAAGTCAGATCTGGAAATCGCGCAACTTACGCAAGCGCTGCCAACTAATCTCAATGTCACGGTGCGCGACTTCGTGACCTCTGGGCTCGCGCATCAGGTCGGGCTGATCGAGCGTTATCGCGTCTTATCCACCACCGATCTCGATCCGATCGGCCTGAAGCGATTGGAAGCATTGCACCGCGCCATCGAGGCGCACGGCGGCTGGAACGTCGAGCAACGCGTCTCGACCCTGCTGTCCGAACTCGACTTACCGGCCGCGCGCACCTTAAGCGAACTCTCCGGCGGCTGGCAACGCCGCGTGGCGCTGGCACAAGCGCTAGTCGGCAAGCCCGACCTGTTGTTGCTCGATGAGCCGACCAACCATCTCGACCTGAGCACCATTGAATGGTTGGAACAACGGCTCCGGAACCATGCGGGCAGCGTTTTGTTCATCACCCACGATCGCGCGTTCGTACGCCAGCTCGCGACGCGCCTCATCGAACTTGATCGCGGGCGCTTGACCGACTGGCCCGGTGATTACCCCGCCTATCTCGACAACAAAGCCAAGGCGCTCGAGGACGAAGCACGCCACAACGCGTTGTTCGATAAAAAGCTGGATCAAGAAGAAGCGTGGATCAGGCAAGGGGTTAAGGCGCGGCGCACTCGCAATGAAGGCCGCGTACGCGCCCTCGAGAGCATGCGCGAGACGGCAGCAGAGCGCGTGAAGCCGCTCGCCAAACCTAACATCAAGGTCGCCGAAGCCGACGAGTCGGGGCGCAAGGTGATCGAAGCGCGCAACATCGTGCATGGCTTTGGCGCGGAGCCGTTGATTCGCGGCTTCTCGCTCAAAATGATGCGCGGCGATCGGATCGGGCTCATCGGCAATAACGGCGTTGGTAAAAGCACTCTGTTGAAAATTCTGCTGGGCGAAATCAAGCCGCAGGCGGGGACACTTAAAATCGGCACCAATCTCGAGATCGGCTATTTCGATCAAATGCGCCGCGAACTCGATCCGGATAAATCGGTGGCGGAAACCGTCGGCGACGGCCGCGAGTACGTGACCATCGATGGCAAGGAGCGGCATGTTATCGGTTATCTGCGCGGCTTTTTGTTCAGCGCCGAACGCGCAGCGATGCCGATCAAGGCCCTGTCGGGGGGTGAATGCAACCGCGTGATTCTTGCCCGTCTCTTCACGCGGCCGAGCAATTTACTGATCTTGGATGAACCGACGAACGATTTGGATGTGGAAACCCTCGATGTACTGGAAGATCAGTTGGTCGCCTATTCCGGTAGTCTCATCCTCGTCAGCCACGATCGCGAATTTCTGGATAACACCGTCACCAGCATCTTGGTGTTTGAAGCAGACGGCAAAATTCAACGTTACGTTGGCGGTTATAGCGACTGGCTTACGCGCGGCCGCGCGCTGGCGGCCAAGGATACGCCGGAGCGTAACGCGAAGACGCCAGCAATCAATGCGCCGGCGGCGGGAAGGGCGATGCCAAGCGGCAAGCTGAGTTACAAATACAGGATCGAACTCGAACGCTTGCCGGATCAGATTGTGGCGGCCGAGGCGACTATCGCCGCGCTGACGCAGGCCAGCGAGACGGCTGAGTTTTATAATCGATCGTATGCCGAAGTTGAACTGCATTTGCAAAAGATTGCAGAAGCGCAGCGTCAGCTCGATTGGTTGATGCTGCGCTGGGGCGAGTTGGAGGAAATGCAGAAGACGGGGGGAGCGCGTTAACCGCGGTGTGCAGTCGTTGCGAGCGTAGCGACGCAATTTTTCTCCCGCTCCCCTTGCGGGCTGGGGTGAGGGGTAACAAGATCAATGCTTCACCGCTGATGCCAGCGCCGTTAAGCAGCCGCGGCGAACAATTTCCTCACGCAATCCGCCGCCCCTCACCCTAACCCTCTCCCGCGAGGGGAGAGGGAATGAATGATCGTAGTCTGCCGCACCAGCTATCGCTCACACGCCACTGTGCCACGCGGCTGCGAGTGTAGGTTCCAACGCATTGACCAAGTTCGCGGACGGCAGCCAGGTCGCGCTACCCCGCGGATCGAAGCTCGCCATTGCGTGCACCAGCGCTTGCACATCATGCGCAAGCAAGCGCTGGTCGCTGCCAATATGCCCATCGCCGAGTCCGACGCGACCGTCGATGCGATCGGCTGCTGCGGTCCGGATCAAGTGATCCGGACCGCACGTGGCTGGACCGCTTACCGGCGCGGCCGCGATGGTCAAACCGAGATCAAGCTTCGCGATGGCGCCTAATGGATCGCGCGCGATCACACCGAGCGCAAGCGTACCGGCATCGGCCGCGGTGGGTGTGCCCGAAAGGGTGGCGGTGTTGGGATCGAAGGTTAGCCAACCCGGTAATACCGCGCCGTTCGCTTGCGACAGCGCAATTTGCAACGAATCGCCGGGATCGGGATCGCTAAAACTCGTGGCTGGAACGCTAAACACAAAGCGTTCACCCGCACGCGCCTGCGCGAAACCAAGGGCAGCGCCCGCGACCGGCGCGCGGTTGATCCAGTTCAGCGCATCCACTTCCACGCCATCCGCAAAACGAAAGCGTTCGATCCGCTGCTCGAGCCCCAGGTACCAATCGCGCACGCGCACCGTGGTGCTGTCCTGCGTTAACAGCAAGTCGTTGTGATCGACGTCATGCGTTAAGCCGTTCAACGTCAATCCGCCGCCCCACTCGAGAGTATCGCGTCCTACGGAGTCGACAATCACATCCACGCCGTCGCCGGCGTTGATGACATAAACGTCATCGCCGGCGCCGCCATTCAGTTCGTCGTCACCGCGCCCACCGACTAAGCGATCATCGCCGGCGAAAGCGCTTATTCGATCAGTTACGCTCGTGCCAATCAACTTATCGGCCCCAGCGTCGCCCTTGAGATCGAATCCCCGTGCAATCAACTCGGCGTAAGTCAGCACCGTACCATCGGCAAATTCGAAGCGATCGATGGTACGCGGACCGGCCTTAACATCCGCATAATCGATATCGTCCAAATGGATCTGGGGCAGCTCGGGGCCGAAATCGAGCTGCAAGGACCCACGCGTGATGACGAAATTGGGCCCAGCGCCAAAGTTAATGCGCAAGGTGTTGGCGCCACGGCCCGCCCCGCTCGCATCGGTGATTTTCACTTCATAGAGCCCCGGGCCTATTTCATACAAATCCGCGCCGGGCCCACCATTAACCGCGTGCGAGCCGCCAGCGCCTGCGCCAAAGGTTACGGTGTTGTTGCCGGTGCCGGTGAACGTGCTGCTATTGAAGTCATTGGGGGCGACATAAAAATGATCGTCACCGGCGCCGCCGTACGCGGCGGGCGTTGCCGCGGTGAGGTACACAATATCGTCGCCCGGTGTTCCGCGAGTCGTCGCTTCGGCGAAATTCCGGCGGCCATAAATGACATAACTTCCAAACGGTGATGCGCGACTACCGGCGAAGAGATCCGCCAAGCCATCGCCGTTGATATCGCCGAGTCCAGTCACGAATTTGTCGGTCGCGATACCAATCTCGGTACGCGGCATCGCGGCCAGGAAGCCGTTGACGCCATTTAATCGCGACAGCGCGAGAGGTGCCGACGCGCCGTCCCGCGTGCCAAAAATTACCGCGGCGAAACTCGCTTGGTACTCGAAGAGGTAGGGCGAACCGCCGATCGCGAGATCGGCGAGGCCATCACCGTTCACATCGCCGAGCGCGGCCACGTTGGCGCCCCAATCTGCAAAAGCGAGCCCGTCGGCCGCGGCCGAGGCGGGCAAGCCTGGATACGGCGCGAATTCGATCGTCAATCCATTGCTGCCATCGAGTGCGGCCACGTCGACCGTTCGCGGATCCGTGGCGGCGACACCGAACACCACCAGCCCACGCCGATCGCGGCCGTCGCTGTGTACGCCAAAAAAATCGACGAAGCCATCGCCGTTGAAGTCGCCGATAGTTTGAAAGGATGAACGATCGGCGCCGACCAATGTGGGTAAGACGCCGGTCGGTGCGGCGAACTCGAAGGCGCTGCCGAGCGGCAACGCGGCGTAGTCGACGAGCGACGCGAACGGGGACGCGCGTCCGAGAAGTACTCGCGAGCCGATTTCAACATCATCGATACCGTCGCGATTGAAGTCGCCGCGCCGCGGCGCGTAATGCACCGGGTTAAGGCGCGACGTTGGATCAAGATCGCCAGCGTAGCCACTAAACGTAAACCCGTTAGCGCCATTGACCGCTGGCGCAACATAGTCGAGGCCAAAGCCGCCGCCGCGACCAAACACAATCTGCTCGTTCGTTAGATCCAGAACATCATCGATACCATCCGCATTGAGATCGCCAACGCCAACCAAGAATGGCGCAGGTCCATCCGTATCGAAACGCGTCACCCACGCGCCGCGATCCGACGTTAGGGTTTCCGGTTTAAACATGGCCACCGAATTGCCGGCGAGCGACGGCATAACGTCGATGGCGAAGGTATCGACGGTACTTAACCCCGTTTTATCAGTCGCGCGGATCTCCACTTCCACGACGCCTGCATCGGCGGGACTCGGAATGCCGCTTAAGGTCCCAGCCACCGGATCGAAGTTCAACCATGCGGGCAATGCGCCGCCGCGTCCAGCGGCGGAAAACACCAACGCCTCGTCGACATTCAAGTCGATAAATTCCGCGCGCGGCAAGGCGTAATAAAACGGCTCGGCGATAAACGCGGCTTGGGTACTCGCGGGATTGACCACGCGCGGGGCGATGGGCAGCGCGAAGCGTGTGGCGAATTCGTCGGCCGCGAGCACCAGACCATCGCCGAAGACAAAGTTCGCGATGTCGCCGCGCGCGACGGTGACCGTGCCGACACCCGCGCGGAGCAGATAGCGATCGCCATCACGCTCGACCGTCAACCCATTCAAGGTCGTATCGGCCGCGAACTCCAGCGTATTGGCGCCCCCGGTATCCGAGATTTCGACTACTGCGCCCGCCGTGAGCTGGTAGCGATCATCGCCCGCGCCGGCACTGAGCACGCCGTGCCGGCCCCGGATGATGATCAGATCGTCACCGTTGCTACCGACTTCGCTGGCGTCCACAGCGAGCTCATCGACCACGCCGGCGGCTTCCGGATTGAGAAAATGCGTTCTGGATAAGTAACGTCCATCGCCATAACGCAGAGCGGCCAGCGCGCCGGGACCTTGCCAGTTTTCAACGCGCAGGCTGTCGCTGTCATTGAAGCGCCACAGCAACGCCGCGCCATCCACCCGGACATTGTCGACCATTGGCGCGAGGCCGCGGAGCAATTGCAGGCCGTTATCGCCGAACGCGTCGCTTAGCCGGTCAGCGCCATCGCCACGGCCGAAGATATACCGATCATTGCCGCCGTCCCCAGCCAACGTATCGTCACCGGCTTCGCCCATCAGCACGTCGTTATTGTCGCCGCCGATCAAAATATCGGAACCCGCACCACCGAACAACGCGTCCTGACCGGCGCCGCCCACTAGTTGATCGGCGCCGCCATCCCCATAGAGGCCGTCGTTGTCATCGCCGCCGAGTAACACATCGTCGTCATCCCCACCGCTTAATCCATCGTTGCCCGCCTCGCCCCACAACACATCGTTCCCGGCGCCACCGCGTAAGTCATCGTTGCCGGCGCGGCCGAGTAACTCGTCGTTGCCAGACCCGCCCTCGAGCACATCGTTGCCGTCATCGCCCACGAGCAGGTCGCGACCGTCGCCACCCCGCAAGCTATCGTTGCCAGGACCGCCTTGTAGTTCATCGTCGTCGGCGCCGCCGTCGATGGCATCGTCACCATCGAGTTCCAATCCTTCGTCGCCACTGCCATACCCAGCGATAAAATCGTTGCCCGCGCCACCGTCAATGCGATCCGCCCCGCCACCGCCGCGAATATGATCAACGCCGCTGCCGCCGACGATCCAATCCGCGCCGTCACCGCCCATGATGACATCATCATCCGCACCCCCATCTAACGCGTCATCGCCGGCGCTGCCGATTAGATAGTCGTCGCCCGCCTCGCCATACAAGGCATCGGCGTCAGGATCGCGCGGCGCATCAAGCGCAAGGAAATCGACGACTTGAACGCCACGCAACTCGAAGCCGCGCGGATCGGTTAACACCTGGCCCAGCGGTCGAGGTAGACGCCACACGCTCCAATCGAGAACCGCGCCGGCCAACTGCGCGCTACCGATGAGGAGATCGGCACCACCCCCGCCGAGCAGAATATCGTGACCTGATCCACCGAGTAGTACATCTGGAGAATCGTCTGAACCACCACGCAGAATATCGTTACCCGCATCACCGCTCAGCAGATCCGCCTCCGCGCCGCCATCGATCACATCGTCATCAAGGCCACCGCTCAGCATGTCGCGGCCACCGTCACCGGCTAACGTGTCATCGCCCGTGTCGCCATACACGCGATCGCGATCGTCACCGCCGTAAAGCACATCGGCCGCGCCTTCGCCATGCAGCGTATCGTCGCCGCCAAGCCCGCGAATTTCATCGCGCGCCGCGGTGCCGCCAAGCGAGTCATGGTCGTTGGTACCGAGCCTCGGCAGTGGATCGGGAAGTGGTTCGTCAGTGCCCTGCAGCGTGATGCCAAGATCACCCGGCATGAAATCCTCAAGCACGATCCCGGCGACTTGCAGCGTCTTCAACAGCGGAAAGTAAAGATAGGTCAGGTCGGAAGCATCCGTCGCATGTAGAATTCGTAGCTCGGGCGCACTGAAACGTTCGTGTAATGCATGGCTATCGAGCGTTTGGAGTTGACCGTTGACCAAAACTTCCACCTGGCCGTCGTGGTCGACAACGGTATCGCCGGCGGCGATTCGATAGTGATCGAACCCGGCGCCACCGATTAAGCGATCCGGTGCGTCGTCATCGATCAGATCCAGGCTTCCACCATAGAGCCAATCATCGCCCGCGCCACCCCACAGCGCATCGCGATCACCACCACCCTCCAACACATCCGCGCCGGCGCCGCCGTCGAGTACGTCTTCGTTAGTCGCGCCCGTCACGTGGTCGCGCCCTCCGCCACCGAACAAATAATCGCGCTTGCCGGCGCCCACCAAGACTTCGTCTTCGGCGCGTCCAAATGTGACATCGCGCAGCGGCGACAACGGCCCGATCGCGGTGACCGGAAGGGCATCTTGTGGTGGCACTTGCAGCGTTTCATTCAGGCTTAGATCCCGATAGATAACCGGTAACTCACCGAAACTTCCGCTCTCAGTATCGTCCAAATTGCGCGCGATACGTGATTTCAAATAGCCGGCACGCGCCACACGATACGGATCGCTGAAGTTTTCGAGCGCGAGTTCGGGGCGGTTCGCGTAAAGCGCATCCGCGCCATCGACGACAAACGGCGCCAGCGCCAGCAACGCTGCGCGATACGCCGGCGATGACACCGCACGCCGCGCAATTTCTTCAGCCGGCATATCGACCAAGGGCTGCAACGTTAAGCCCGGCGTCGCTGAAATTTGCGCTTCCAGGGTCAGGATTCGATCGTGAATGGCGGCGCGGCGGGCAAACGTGCCGGGCGCCGCTTCCTCCTCCGGATAGGCGAAGATCCCCGCGACGACCGTTTCTAAATTCATCGCTCGGCCATTTAAAACGCCATCCAGCGCACCCACCAACAATTCCAAACTGCTTGCGGCGCGATTCGACGCGGCATCGAACAGGCGCGCAATGGCGTGGGCCTCAAGGCCCGGGTTTAAACGCTCGAGCAACGCGTACGCGCTCAAGCTATCCATCAACTGATTCATCGCATGACTGTTCACCTCGGTGCGGATCGCCTGCCGTGGCGCCGGTGCGTTGCCAGTGCCGAAGCCGGTGACAAAGTCCGCGTCATCGCCGGGAATGCTGTCCTCGCCCACGTAGTTAAAGATCCGTGCGCCGATCTGCTGAAAATCCGGCGCCGGTGGCTGCGGCAGATACGCCGCGAAGAGTTGGTTTATCAACGGTTCGGTTTGCTGTTGCGCATTGGTATAGCCGTCGAAAATAAACGGCGTGATCGGCGAATTGGGCGTGAGCCCCGCGATAAATTGATCGAACGCCGCTGGTGTGAAATTCGCGGTCTGCGGATCAAAATTCGCCGCATTAAACGTCACTGCGCTGGTAAACAGATCCGGAAACAACCGCACCGCCAGGCTCGCCAGATGGCCGCCGAGCGAATGGCCGGTGACGCTTACCTTATCGCCGGCAGCGAATACGCCCTCACCCTTACCGTCCTGACTGGTTTCGAACCAGTAATAAATCGTTTTCGATTCAAGCAACGTGCCGACACTTTTTACGAGCGTGTTAGCAACGCTTGGGGTGTTCGCCGGTGGCGGCGCTTCGGTAATCCGTAGATGCAACTGTTCGACCGCGTGGTCGCTTCTCGGCGCGCGCAGCCGCTGGATGTAATTAAACATTGAGGTCGCCTGCGACAAACCGCAGCCGATAATCCCGATTTCAATAAGATCGGCTTGGAGTAGATCGAGATAAATCTGCTCACTCTTCGGTTCAGTACCGCGAATCGCGAGAATTTTTTCTTCGCCATTGGCAAATACATTTGCCGCGAAACCGGAACCGTCGCCGGGGTAGAAGCTGGGGATGGTCCTTCCTTCGCCACGAGTGGATTCATTGAAAATTATGTTACTTAGTGACCCCGGAATCAGACGGGCAGTGCGAAGCGCGCTCAAAATTCGATTCGAGTCTGCGACGTTAAAAGGGTCCCATTCGACGTAGGCCGCATTTGCAAACCAGGAATACTTATAAATATCGCTACTTTTCATGAGCCACTCCTTGGCGTTTAAAATTCAGATCAGTGCCGGCTCGCTGCGCCCGGCGGTTAGGCGTTTCGCTCAATCTCGCGAACCATCCCTGGTTCGCTCGAAGCGATGAGGTCAGCTACGCTGTCCCTGCTCCGCTGACCTCATACGCCGCTACACGCCTAACCGCCGGGCGCAGCGAGCAACGACCACGTGCAGGGTCAGCCACCGACATCTCGAGCCGGTAGTTGGTCCACGTATCGGCGTGCCTCGCGCGCCAGCGAGCCATGGATGGTCTAGCGCAGCGCGCGTGGCAGCGGAGCGATTCAGGGATGAATCGCGAAGCGGTAGCCGATACGTGGACCGACTACCGGCTGCAGCACTGCGCATGACGCCTTGATGCAATTCGTTCGTATCATTGACCCACCGGATAAATAGTCGATGAAATTAATTCGTCCGACCAAATAGCTTTACCACCCCCACGTTTGGGTGGCGGACCATCCCAGCAAATTGGCGGGATAAAAGTTAAGCCAAACTCGGCTCTGCGATCAGCCCACCCGCGATAAATATGAAAATAAATAATTTCACCTAATACCTCTCGACTCTCGCGATGCCTGACGACCTCACGGTTTCGTTCGAAATGCGACTTCCATACCTCGATGGGTTCGAAAGCGTATTCGTAACTGCTAATTAGAGTCATAACGGGCTCAACGAACACCCTCCCGTCTTTCATCGAACCACGTAGGTACTTCTTGGGTCCGTCGGAAATTTCGACCCACTTAAATCCCCGCTTTAACCAAGGATCGATATCGATGACCCCATAAAACCCCTCCGCCTCAACCGTCTTATAAATGTGCATCCCAGCCTCAGTGGTACAGAGGTGTTCCGCTGCCCGAGCGATTTTCACCACATCGAAATACGCCAAGTAAATAAACCCACCCAACAGTGCAGGTACAACCAACACCTGCAACCACACCCGCAGCCGACGAATCAAGAAGTAGTAGAGGACCGGAAGCACGACAAGCCCAAACAACAAGATCAGCAGCTCAGGACCCAAGTAAGTAAAAAAATAATCCGCGGCGCTCCCAAGCTGCTTCAGGCCATACGCTTTTAATCGCGGTCCGACGGTCGTATACGACGACCACCAAGCCACAATCCAAGCCGCGCATAGTGCCAGCGCCGGTGTCCGATTAACCATTGCGATGCGATCCGAATTTCGAAAAACGCCTCATTGTCTATAGTCGACCCTTTTGCCGCCGGCCAGTAATTTCATCGGGCGTTAGCGTGACAGCTGACGGCTGCAACGCCAGATAGAATCGCCAATACGCGTGGCCGCGCCAGGCCTCTGCGCCGACTAAGTAACGGACGTCGGGAAACGTCGCCGGTTGGGATTGCGTCATGGTTCCTCCTTGAACCCCGTGCAGTGAACCCTACATGCTGAAGCGGAACTCAGATTAGCCACGTGCGCCTAACGAGGCAACCGAACCACCGCGAGATCGAACTGTGCCCGACGCGAAAGACGGCGTGACTGGAAGGATTCCCGCCGGCCGCTCAGCCTTACACCGAAGCGGCCTAAGTCATGCGGGATACCTAAAGCCCGCCAGGCGCGCGATAATCAACAAAACTTGAACAGGAGAACCCTATGCCAACCTATGACTACCATTGCGCCGCGAACGACCAAACCGTGCAAGTCGTGCATCGCATCTCGCAAGACGTAAATACCTGGGGCCAGGTCTGCACCCTGGCGCAACGCGATCTGGGTAAGACTCCCGCCGACGCCCCGGTCACCAAAGTTCACCTCGGGATCAGCTACATGCACCGCCGAAATATCGGCAGCGATAGCACCGGCGGCGGCGCGTTCGGCGCGATGACCACCACGCGGGCCTACCACAACACCAAAAACTTCGACAAATAAGAGCCAAGCCATGCCTACCTACGAATATCATTGCCCAAGCAATGACCGCCTGGTCACCGTGGTGCATAAGATGGCTGAAGATCTGCATACCTGGGGCGAACTGTGCGCACGCGCTGGAATCGATTGCGGCGACACGCCGGTCGACGCCTCGATCGCCAAGCGCATCGGCTGGACCATCATCGCCAAAAGCGACAATCTCGGCTGCGATGCCGGCCCCCCGATCGACATGGCGCCGCTGATCAAAGGCGGCTTTCACGCCCAATGAATGACACTGCGCCAGCGATGCTGGTCACCGGCGGCGCGAGCGGTATCGGCGCAGGCTGCGCCAAACGCTTCGCCGCGGCCGGTTACCGGGTGATGATCGCGGATATTCAAGACGAAAAAGGCGTGCGCCTGGCGGCAGAACTGGGAGCGGACGCGCGCTATGTCCACCTTGATGTGGGCAAGGAAACCGATTTCGAACACGCCATCGACGCCACCGTGGCGCAATGGGGACGTCTCGATTGCGTGATCAACAACGCGGCGATCGTCGGCGTGATTGGGCCGCTGGCCGAAACCTCGCTCGAAGAATGGGATCATGCGTACGCCGTGATCCAGCGCAGCGTCTTCCTCGGCACCAAACACGCCGCGCGCGTCATGCAACCACGACGAACCGGCGCCATCATCAATATCGCGAGCGCGGCGGGCTTCGTTGCCGGCTACAGCCCACACGCGTACTCGACGGCCAAGGCCGCCGTGGTGCATTTCACGCATTCGTCGGCGCTCGAACTCATCGAGGACAATATTCGCGTCAACTGTATTTGCCCGGGCAATATCGAAACGCCGATTCACACCGGCGTGACCGATGATCGATGGCTCGCGCGGATGGCCAAAATTCGCGTGGCGCAGCAAGACGATCAACCGCTGCCGCGCTTCGGTTTGCCGGCCGAGATCGCGGCCGCCGCCCTGTGGTTAGCCAGCGATGAGTCGTCGTACGTGGTCGGCCACGCACTGACGGTTGACGGCGGCTTATTGGCGGGCCGTCCCTGGCGTAAACAAGCCGCCCCTATGCGCGTGTACCATCCGGCCAAGTCCTAGAGCTCATCGCATTGGATTTGGTCTTCGTCGTTATCGCGCCGGTCTTCGGCGCGGTCATCCTGGGCTTTGCGCTGTTCCGTGCCGGGATCTTCGACGCCACCACCAGCGAAGGCCTGGCCAAGTTCGTCTATTACGTCGCGATCCCCGCGCTATTGTTCCGGAGCCTCGCGCGAGCGGCGTTGCCCGCGGTGTTACCGCTACCCTTGATCGCGGCCTACTACGTGCCTTCGATCGCCGTTTTCGGCGCCGGCGTGCTGCTCGGTCGTCATGTCCTACACTGGGATCGCGCGAGTCAAGGCATCGCCGGCCTCGGCGCCTGCTACTCGAATATCGTCATGCTCGGGCTCCCGCTCGCGACCACTGCGTTTGGCGCCTCGGCCGCGGTGCCATTGTTTACGTTGATGGCCTTGCAGAGCAGTGTGCTGTTTCCGCTCGCGACCTATTGCATCGAAGTCTATGGCGCGCGCGGGCACGGGCCACGTCCGCCGGTTTACTTGAGCCTGGGCAGACTCGTGATGAATCCGGTCATCGCAAGTTTGGCGCTCGGCGTGCTGTGTAATCTCAGTGGTTGGGTGCCGCGTGGCGCGCTCGATGTGTTACTCGAAAAGCTTGCGCAAGCCGCCACCGGCTGCGCGTTGGTGTCGCTAGGCGTGTCACTCGCGCAATATCGACTCGCGGGTGATCTCCGTGACAGTGCCGTGTTGTTGGTCGTTAAGAACTTGGTGCATCCGCTATTGGTATGGTTGGCCTGCACTGCGTTGCACGTGCCTGCGGAGTGGATGCGCGTCGCGGTGTTACTTGCCGCGATGCCGTCCGGGGTTAATGCTTACATCTTTGCCAAGCGCTATGGACTGCAAGAAGCGGTGATCTCAAAAACTATCGTGCTATCGACCCTGATCTCAAGCGCGGTGACGACGTTTATTTTGCACCAGACGCTGGCACCGTAGTGCTTGCGAACTACCTTGGGCGCGCGAAGTACGAACCCAGCCCGTCAAAGATCCAGCGTAAAGTCACGGCACGAACAAAAGTTGCAGATCGTTCAAAAAGCGATAACCAAGCGGCGTCGGCACCAGGCGTGAGTCGCACTCCGCGAGCCAGCCGCGCGCAAATCCCGCCGAAATTCCAGCATCCAGCGCCGTCGCCAACAACCCCGTGCGCGACGTAAAGAGCTCGCGCGTGAAGCCGTTTTTGAGCCGCAGCGCGTTGAGCGCGAATTCAGTGATTAGGGGTGGGCCTTGAATCATTTCGGTGGCGGTCGCGGCAGCGGAGCCCGCTTCTTTCATATACGCCGTGGGATGACGGCGCCGGACCGTGCGCCGCACACCCTCGGGCAGCGATAGCTTGCCGTGCGCACCCGCGCCGATCCCGAGATAGTCGCCGAATTCCCAATAATTTAGATTATGGCGTGACTCGCGTCCCACGCGGGCGAACGCCGAGACTTCGTAGCGCTGATAGCCGGCCGCTTCCAGCATCGCGCAGCCACGTTCAAACTCCTCGGCGATGCGATCATGCGGTGGCAGCGGTGGTGGACGGCGACCGAAGGCGGTGCCCGGTTCGAGCGTCAATTGATACCACGACAAGTGTTCCGGTGCCAACGCAATCGCCTGCGCCAGATCGCGCAGCGCATCGTCAGCTTCGTCCGCCGGCAGACCGTGCATCAAATCGAGATTGATGTTCGTAAAGCCAGCGCTGCGCGCGACCTCCAGCGCACGCACGGCATCGCCCTTATCGTGCACGCGGCCGAGCGCTTTCAACTGTGCGTCGCGCAGACTTTGCACGCCGATCGAAAGTCGATTGACGCCGGCCGCGCGATACGCGGAAAAATTGCCGGCATCAACCGTGCCTGGATTCGCTTCAAGGGTAATCTCGGCATCGGCGAGCAAATTTAATTCATCGTGCAGCCCCTCCAGCAGGCGCGCTATCGCACTACCAGAAAAAAGACTGGGCGTACCACCGCCGATAAAGATCGAACCGACGCTGCGCTCGCCGATAGCGTTGACCTCGGTCGCCAGATCCGCGCGCAGCGCGGCCACATACGCTGCTTCCGGCAACGCGCCGTCGCGTTCGTGCGAATTAAAATCGCAATACGGACATTTGCGCACGCACCACGGCAGATGCACGTAAAGCGCGAGCGGGATTGTCGCCGGTTCGAGCATCAGGCGCGCGCGACGTTCACGAGGCGCGCGGCCAGGGCGCGCAAGGCCTGTCCGCGATGACTGAGTGCGTGCTTTTGTTCGCCATCGAGTTCGGCGGCCGTTAATCCCAAGCTCGGAATTTCGAACACCGGGTCATAACCGAATCCGTGGTCGCCGCGCGGCGCGAACGTGATTCGCCCCTCCCATCGACCTTCAGCGATCAAGGGCGTGGGATCTGCGGGATGGGCGAGATAAACCAGGACACAGATGAACCGACACGTCCGGCGTTCAGTGGGAAACCCTTCAAGCGCGGCCAGCAGCTGCGCGATATTCGCCGCATCACTCGCCCCGGGCCCGGCATAGCGCGCGGAGTAAATGCCAGGCGCGCCGTGTAAGACGTCAATAGCGAGTCCCGAGTCGTCGGCAATTGCGGGGAGCTTGGTATAACGTGCGGCATGCCGCGCTTTGATGAGCGCGTTTTCGACAAAGGTTAAGCCCGTTTCAGGAACGTCGGGGACGGCAAACTGGGTTTGCGACACGACGTGAATTCCGGAACCACTCAGCATTGCTTCGAACTCGCGCACCTTGCCGGCATTGCCGGTCGCAAGCACGATTTTTCCGGCCGGTCTCAAGTGGGATCAAGGAAACTCTGCCAATGGCAGAGTTTCCGCGCGGCACAGGGAGGTGCCGCCATTTTCAATGAACGGTGTTCGTTGAAAATGTGAGGAAAGCGAAAATCACACTTTTCGCTTTCCGTCCTCTGATAAGTCCAGGATGGACTTATTCAGAGGTTCCTTAAGCGCCGCTTCCTGCGCCGTGCACAGCTGCTTGATGCCGGCGCCGGCCAGATCAAGCAACACGTTGAGTTCGTCGCGTCGGAAAGCGTGTCCTTCGGCGGTCCCCTGGACTTCGACGAAATGACCGGCGTTATTCATGATGACGTTCATATCCGTTTCGGCGTTCGAATCTTCGGCGTAATCCAGATCGAGCACCGGCACGCCTTTGTAGATTCCAACCGACACCGCGGCGACCGCGCCGTGAATCGGATTTTTCGTGATCGACCGATTGCGCAACAAGGTACCGATGGCATCGACCAGCGCGACATAGCCACCCGTGATCGCCGCAGTGCGCGTGCCGCCGTCGGCTTGGATCACATCGCAATCGATCATGATCGCGCGTTCGCCCAGCGCCGCGCGATCAACTACCGCGCGTAAGCTGCGGCCAATTAGGCGTTGGATCTCCAACGTGCGCCCGCCTTGTCGCCCTTGCGTCGCCTCGCGTCGATTCCGGCTATTGGTGGCACGCGGCAACATGCCGTATTCGGCGGTAATCCACCCTTCGCCCTGACCTTTCATCCACGCCGGCGGCTTTTCTTCGACCGAGGCCGTGCACAACACCTTGGTGTGTCCGAATTCGACCAAGACGGATCCTTCGGCATGGATGGTGTAATTACGAGTAAAGCGCACGGGGCGTAATTCATGCGGCAAGCGGCCGCTGGGTCGCGATGTCATTGAGTTTTATTTCCGTGGTTGGGCGGTTCATTATAGCCAGGTTGCAGTCGCTGTCGTGCGTCCTCAATTCGCTTTGCTCGCACAGTCAATTTCTGCGCGACAATCGAATGTACCGTCCCGCAATGAACTTCGCTAAATCGATGTCTAGTATTGTGGGAGCGGCTTTAGCCGCGAATTGGACAGCTAGTGCATTCGCCGCTAAAGCGGCTCCCACATATTGTGACGTCGCGTCCCGCGGGGCACGCAAATGGGAGCGCTAAGCAAGGGACAGCACACCAGCCGTCGCGCTCTGCATTCAATCTGTTTAAGATGCGACTCCCCGCGTTATTCGGAGTGACTCCATGGCTCGCAGCATGACCGCCTTTGCCCGTTTGGAATCGACCGGGAGCTGGGGCCGCACCGTCTGGGAATTACGCTCGGTTAATCATCGCTATATCGAAGTCGGTCTACGCTTGCCAGAAGATTTACGCGGTTTGGAAGGCGAAGTACGCACTCGTATCGCGGCGCGGCTCAATCGTGGCAAGGTCGATTGTTCGTTACGCTTCGAGGCCACCGCCGGCGATGAGGTTCAATTAAAAATCAAGGAATCCGTGGCGCGCCAACTCATCAACGCGGCACAGCTCATCGCGTCTCTGACGCCGCACGCAGCGCCGATCAATCCATTCGAAATCTTGCGTTGGCCTGGTGTCATTGAAAGCCCTGAAGTCGATTTCGAGCGCTTGTCGCTTGCAATCCTTGAACAACTTGACTTAGCGCTTGAGCAACTCATTGCGACGCGCGATCGTGAGGGCGAGAAAATGCAGACTGTGGTGTTGCAGCGTTGCGCGGCGATGCGCGGCATCGTCGTCGAAATGCGCAAGCGTGTGCCCGCGATCATCGAGGCGGTGAAGCTCCGCCATCAAAGCCGACTCGAGGAACTCGCGGCCGGTCTCGATCAGATGCGAGTCGAGCAAGAATGCGCGTTACTAGCCCAGCGTCTCGACGTGGCCGAAGAACTCGATCGCCTCGAAGCACATTTGAGCGAAGTAACACGCGTGTTACAGCAGCGCGAACCGATCGGGCGGCGGCTCGATTTCTTGATGCAGGAATTGAACCGCGAGGCTAACACCCTCGGGTCTAAGTCTGCCCATGTCGACACTTCGGGCGCATCGGTGGAATTAAAAGTGCTGATCGAACAGATCCGCGAGCAAATTCAAAATATTGAATAACGGTACAGCCGTTCTCACGTCGTCACAGTGTAAAGAATAAAGCCGCGAATTCAGCGGCTTTTTTTGTTCTCGGCACACTGCGTGCGTTCTTAGGCTATCTCATAATTTCCGTGTACCGCTACTATGTACCAACAGAGTTCCGGTACACGTTTTTGGTGGTACACCCGCGACCGCTTAAGAGAGAGGTTATGGCCGCGCTTATAGACGTTCAAATCCGCGGCTGGTTCAAGACGCGAGAACGCTTTGAAGATCGCAGCGACGGCGGCGGCTCGTACCTGAGCTCTTCCGAGAATTCTCGACTCCAACATCCGCTACCGCTTCAAGAGGATGTAGCAAGTGATGATTCTGGAAGCTAAACAGGGAGGGCCGCTACGGCGCGCTTCAAGCTGCTTCCTAGGTCATCGAGGGTCGGGCGTGCACAAAGAGTAGGCGACGGATCGGACGCCGTCGAACCGATTGTCATTATTCCCAACGATGGGATGAAGTCCCCCGCTCGATTCGCATAACTTTTTGCCGCATGAGCGTCGATCGGCGAACACAATGGAGGGACCCAGCGCTGGCGTATCAATGCACCACACACCGAAACGCGCCCGCTATGGATGTAGCAATTCTCGTGCTTTTTGCCACGCGTCGAAGCTTACGTACTGGGCCGGGGGAGTATCGTGAGTCATGCTGAGTGCCTGCACACAGCTTGCCAAGATAACCGCCATCGGGAATATCGCCGCAGAACCGCTAACGCGGCCCAAACCAATTACTTCAACAAGCCCAAACGCCGCAACGATAGCTATCAAGGGCGTGAAAAATACCCAGATTCGCTCGGTTTCGAGAAAGAACAATGTGGAAAAGCTGGCGAGCAACAGAGCTCCAAGGACACTCATGGCGAAAGCTAAAAATAACGAATTCTTGTAGCGCGCAGTACATACGCCGATCCCACCGAGCAGCGCCGTAACGGGCCCCAGATAGGCAACGTAGGCCATGAAATTTCCCGTCGAACGCAGTACATACCGAGATATCCTATCGAATGGCTCGGTCGTCATCGATGCAGCATTATTGCTAATAGATTGCGCCAGACATTCTGCGATATTGAATCCGGTTAATTCATAAAGTCCATACCACACGGCCATCGCCCCTATCACGACATACCCGCCAAGCCCGAAGGCTTTTCGCAAAGTAATTGCTCGGAGGGCAACCGCAAAAATAAGAAATAAGGCAAGCATTAGACCTGCGATTGCAACGGTGAATGAAAACAGTCCGTAGAGCCCGAATGTTAAGCCGCCGATAATCGCGTATCCGGCTTTTTGTCGCACGCCCAGCGCAATCGTAATCATCCCGATTAGGGTCATAAACGCGGTAATTGGAGTGAAATCCACGCGAGGGAAAACTAATAGCGCGGCACTGCTAACCTGTAGTGCCAACGCCAGTACAGTAGTACGTGTATTCAGATCCAAAACGCTACAAAGTATGCTTGTTAATGGAACGCAGAGAATCGTGAGTACGATACTGCTAAATCCCAGAAGGCCCGCCAGATCGAAGCGCCGTTCGACCATCGCCAAAAACATCACACCTGGTGGGTAGTGACTGGCTCGACCTTGAAGCTCGTAAAGACGCTCGTTCCATTGCGCCCAGATCTCCGTCAACGAATGAAACCTATCCAGATTCGAGCTCTCAGCAATCCCCGAGTAAATCGCTGAAAAATCAAATAGTCGGCCCGCGTCTGTTGCTAGGCCGACGCCGATAATTCCAAACAGGTGGAGAGCCATGAATAAAGTGCAAAGTACGACCGGACGGTGCATTTCTTTGCTCAGAGCACGACTGATGAAGGCAGCATAAATCACGACGATAGCTGTCATCGTCGCAAACCCATTACGCGAGATTGGCGCTGCAACGCCGTAAAGCGGCGCCTGCAAAGTCCGAAACGCGTTTCGAAAAATATCGCCGCTATAACCGGTTAGGACAATGTGCTTGAGATAGCTGTGGTTCCAGACAGATAAGCCTAAGTAGAAGAGATAAATGCCGATCCATACACCGGGGAGCAACGAGTTATGGAGTCGCCGCAGAGAAGTCGATGGAAGCCACCGTTGGATTATGAGAACCGAGCACGAAAGCGCTGCAAGCAAAATTAGTGAGCGCTGAAAATTGGCACTTGAGGTCAAGCTAATAATTCGTGACCAACCGAATGCCAGTAATCCTCCACCGAATAGAACGACGGTTCGGTGGTAGTAATCGAGCAACCTTTGAAGTGAATTTTGTTGATCTTCCATCTGCGTCATCATGCGTTATTCTTTATCGGGCCTGTGGCAAATTCATCGCCTTACTATAGCCAACTAGGTAATCCAAAAAGGGACCACCAGGAGTATATAAGGGACGAAGCCGACAATGTGCATACACTGGTGCTTTTAAGGAGCCCTGAATTCTGCCGGAAGCGGCTCAAATTAGTATGACCTGTCGCGTGTATCCGGGACGCGACTCGTCGACGTAGAAACGATAAAGGCCTTGAACAGCGGAAGCGCACATAGAAACTATCAGTCCGCCTGAGTGATAATGCCCCGGACTGCGCACCGATCGACTGTGGAAAGTCGATATCACCAGACCGCGAGTTCGGAGCAAATATATGGCGAATCGCTTGATACCAGAACGAGTGGACCGAAGCATTCGGTACTCACTCGTCTCAGAGTATTCGTGAGCAATCGAATGCGACGAAAGACCTTAAGTGAATAGCGGGATCATCAGATTGCGTATTCAGGGGCTTTATTCGCGTACCAAAACGTTTACCAACGAAAGACGAGCCATGTCCATAGCTCAGACAACGATGCCGCTTTCGAGCGGCACTTAAGATTTAAATTCATGTGGAGACGGTCGTGGCCAACCGCAGCGCTCAACTCTTCGTCATTTCGGCGCCGTCTGGCGCCGGCAAAACGAGCTTGGTGCAAGCCCTGGTGGGCAGTACTGAATTCATCACCATCTCGGTTTCGCACACCACGCGAAACGTGCGTCCCGGCGAGCGCGATGGGGTGGATTATTTCTTCGTCGATGACGCGACCTTCGACGGCATGATCGCGCGCGCGGAATTCATCGAGCACGCGCAAGTATTTGGCAATTTGTACGGCACCTCGCGCGGCGTCGTCGATCACGCATTGCGCGCGGGTCACGACGTGGTGCTCGAAATCGATTGGCAGGGGGCGCGGCGGATCCGCACGCTTTATCCGCAGGCGACCACGATTTTTATTGTCCCGCCCTCGATCGGCGAATTGCAGAAGCGCCTCGAATTGCGCGGCGAAGACCCGCCGCCGGCGATCGAACGCCGGATGCACGAGGCGCGCGCGGAAATGTCGCATTACGCGGAGTATGAATATTTGATCGTCAACGACGTCTTTGCCCAGGCGCTCGATGACCTGCGGGCGATTGTGCGGGCGGTGCGCCTAAGCCAGCGTGCGCAGATCGTCGCGCAGGCTGCGGTGCTTCACGAGCTCGTGGCGTCCTAGACCTCGCTCTGTTATTCTTTCGGCATCCATATCAAGAACTTGACGAGAGTAATCAAGCATGGCCCGAATCACTGTCCAAGACTGTCTGCCGTTCGTCGATAATCGCTTCGATTTAGTCGTTGCCGCCAGTCGCCGCGCGCGGCAAATCGCCCGCGGCGCCACACCGCTGGTCCCCGAAGATGGCGATAAGCCCACGGTCGTGGCGCTGCGCGAGATCGCCGCCGGCCTCATGAACAAACAAATACTCGACGAGATCGAGGCCAAACAGCGAGCCGCAGAAGAATTCGAGCTCGCCGCCGAATTCCTCGCCGAACCCACGCCGCCCGAATATCCCTGACCTGCTCCTCCGTGCAATTCCCCCGTGCGCTGTCGAGGAATTGCTGATCGTATCGATCGTTCAGCGTTGGCCAAACCCTGAACCGCCCGCATGCTCGCCGCTGCCGAATTAACCCAACTCGACGATCTCTGCAACCGCGCGGCGGCGTATCTCAACCCCGCACAGCTCGCGGACGTGCGCCGCGCGTACGAATTCGGCGCCACCGCTCACGCTGGCCAATTGCGCGTATCGGGCGAGCCCTACATCCAACATCCGCTGGCCGTGGCGTGCATCCTCGCCGACATGCACATGGACCACGAAACGCTAATCGCGGCCGTGCTGCACGATGTAATCGAGGACACGCCGATCGGCAAGGATCGCATCGCGCTAGAGTTTGGCGGTGAAGTGGCGGCGATTGTTGATGGCCTATCGAAGCTCACGCATATCGAATTTGAATCGCACGCGGAAACCCAGGCGCGCAACTTTCAACGCATGCTGATGGCGATGGCGGCGGATATTCGCGTCATTCTGGTCAAATTGGCCGATCGTCTGCACAACATGCGCACGTTGAGCGCCCTCGCCGCGCCTAAACGGCGGCGGATTGCGCGCGAGACGCTTGAGATCTATGCCCCTATCGCGCAGCGCCTCGGCATCAACACCATTCGGCTCGAATTCGAAGAACTCGGTTTCGCCGCACTCTATCCGCTGCGCTATCGCGTTATCAAAAAAGAGATCCACCGCATTCGGGGCAACCGCAAGGAAATCGTCGATAAAATCAAAGACCGCATTAAACGCCACCTGCGCCAGGAACGCCTGCTCGCGAATGTGCACGGCCGCGAGAAACATCTGTACAGCATCTACAACAAGATGCGCGAAAAAAATTTGGGATTCTCGGATGTGCATGATGTCTACGCGTTTCGCGTGATCGTCGATACCGTGGATACCTGTTATCGCGCACTCGGCGTTCTACATAGTTTGTATAAACCCGTTCCTGGAAAATTCAAAGACTACATCGCCATCCCCAAGGCCAATGGCTATCAGTCGTTGCATACGGTCTTGTTCGGACCGTTCGGCGTGCCGATCGAAATCCAAATCCGCACCAGCGAGATGGATCAGGTCGCGGAAGCCGGTATCGCGGCGCATTGGTTATACAAGAGCGGCGATGGCGCGGCAAAGAGCGCGCAGAAGCGCGCGCGCGAATGGCTGCGCGGCATTCTCGAAATGCAGCAGCAGGCGGGTAACTCGCAGGAATTTCTCGAAGCCGTAAAAATCGATTTGTTTCCGGACGAGGTCTATGTGTTCACGCCGAAGGGTGAAATCATGACCATGCCGCGCGGCGCTACCGCGGTCGATTTCGCGTACGCCATCCACACCGATCTCGGCAACAGCTGTGTGGCGTGTCGCATCAATCGCCGTCTGGCGCCGCTCAGAACGCCGCTTGAAACCGGGCAAACCGTCGAGATCGTCACCGCACCGGGCGCGCGTCCGAATCCGTCGTGGCTCAATTTCGTCGTCAGCGGTAAAGCCCGCGCGACCATTCGGCATTACCTTAAAAACCTCCAGCTCGATGAAGCCCGCGCGCTCGGCAAGCGCATGTTGGAACGCGAACTCAGCAGTCAGGGACTGAGCGTGGAGCGTCTTGACGCGCAGCACGTGGAAGCGGCGCTAACAACTTTTAAACTCGACGGCCTGGATCGTCTATACGCTGAAATCGGCCTGGGCAACCGGCTAGCGCCACTGGTCGCGCGCTCGCTCAGCCACGAACAACCCGACCTCGGCGCCGGCCCCAAGCGTCGGCGCAAGGCCGACCTCGAAGTAACCTCGGCAGCGCCGCCGTTGGTGATCCGCGGAACCGAAGGGATGGTCGTCAATTTTCCCAAGTGCTGCTATCCAATCCCGGGCGACTCCATTATCGGTTTCCTGTCCGCCGGCCGCGGTATCGTCGTGCATCAACATTCGTGCCCCAATGTCGCCGAATATCGGAGTGCGCCGGACAAGTGGGTCGATGTGCAGTGGGCGGCGACGGTCGAGCGCGATTTCAGCGCGGAGTTATCGCTCGATGTGATCAATCGACGCGGGGTGCTCGCGACGGTAGCCTCGGCGATTGCGGACGCCAACGCGAACATCGAAGAAGTCGAAATCAGCGAACGCAATGCACGGAATTCGAATATCCGCGTCGTGATCAGCGTGCGCGATCGCAAACACTTAGCCGATGTGATCCGGGCGTTGCGGCTGATTCAGACGGTCGTGCGCGTGGTGCGGCGTAAAACGTAGCGTGCGGCGGTAACGATTTGCTGTTTAATTCGCCGCTAACGCGGCTCCCACAAAACCTAATTGCCGACTTTATGTATGAGTAAATCCGTCATCGATACCCCAGCGGCGCCGCGCGCCATCGGCGCCTATTCACAGGCAGTGCGCGTCGGTCAAACCGTCTACTTATCGGGTCAAATCCCGCTGGCGCCGGCCACCATGGAACTCGTCGGCGGCGACATTCGCGCGCAGATCAGGCAGGTGTTCGAAAATCTGCAGGCCGTGGCAACCGCCGCCGGTGGCAACTTAAATGACATCGTCAAGCTCACCGTGTATCTAACCGATCTCGCGAATTTTCCAGCCGTGAATGCACTCATGGCGGAGTATTTCACCGCACCGTATCCGGCACGCGCGACCGTGCAGATTTCTGCCTTGCCGAAAGGCGCCTTAGTTGAGATCGATGCGATCCTTGTCCACTAGTGGCAGTACTCGGTAAACGCACCCTCGACGAGCCCGTCACCACGCTCGCTGGCGTGGGTCCACGGATCGCCGAACGCCTCGCGCGGCTCGGCATCACGGTGATTCGCGATCTGGTTTATCACCTGCCGCTGCGCTATCAGGATCGAACTCGCGTAACACCCATTGGCGCCTTGCGGCCCAAGCTCGAGGTCGTGATCGAGGGCGCCGTCGAACACAGCCAAGTGCAATTTGGGCGGCGGCGTTCATTGGTGGTGAGCGTCGCCGATTCGACTGGCGTCGCGGTCCTACGCTTCTTCTATTTCAATCGGGAACAGCAGCTGCGTTTCGTGGTGGGTCGCACCGTGCGCTGTTTCGGCGAGGTACGGCGCGGCCCGCATTCGCTGGAATTGATTCACCCCGAATGCCGTGTGCTCGACGAATCATCAACTGCCGCGCTCGACGCCCGCCTGACGCCGATCTATCCCAGCACCGACGGGTTGCATCAAGCGTTATTGCGTAAATTGACGACACTCGCACTCGAGGTATTGGTCAACGACACTGGCGATTCCGATCAATTAGACGGATTGTTGCGTGAACTGCTAAAGCGCGATGTTCGGCTGCCCACCTTGACTCGCGCTTTGGTATTCGTGCACCGGCCACCGCCCGGCGCCCCGCTCGATGAATTATGGCAGGGCTCGCATCCGGCGCAGCAACGTCTCGCGATCGAAGAGTTGCTCGCGCATCAACTGAGTTTGCGCCGCTTGCGGCAACGGACTAAGCGGCTTAGCGCACCGCGGTTCGCGAGTGCGCCGGACTTGCGGCGGCAGGTACAAGAGGCCTTCGGTTTTAAACTAACCAAGGCGCAAGCGCGCGTGATCGGCGAGATCGATCGCGACCTGTCGCGCGCAGTGCCGATGCTGCGGTTATTGCAAGGCGATGTGGGCGCCGGCAAGACTGCCGTGGCGGCCATGGCGGCGACTCGCGCGCTCACGTCAGGCTATCAAGTCGCGCTGATGGCGCCGACCGAACTCTTGGCCGAGCAACATACGCGCACGTTGAAGCGTTGGTTCACGCCGAGCGCGATCGACGTTTTACCGCTAACGGGCCGGCTGCGTGGCGGCCTCAAGCGCCAACATCAAAACCTGCTCAAGGAACCGGCACCGCGCTTGGTGGTCGGCACGCATGCGCTGTTTCAATCGGCGGTGGAATTCGCGCGGCTCGGACTCGTCATCGTGGATGAGCAGCACCGCTTCGGCGTTGATCAACGCTTGGCGCTGTTGGAGAAAGGCGCGCAAGGAAATTTTCGCCCGCACCAATTGATCATGACCGCGACGCCAATCCCACGCACCTTGGCGATGACGGCTTACGCCGATCTCGATATTTCGATTCTAGACCAACTACCGCCGAATCGGCGGCCGGTCACCACCACCGTGATCCCGGAGACGCGCCGCGATGAAGTGATCGCGCGGGTGCGCGATGCGAGCGCCCAGGGCCGCCAGACTTACTGGGTCTGCCCCTTAATCGACGAATCCGACGTACTCGACTCGCAAGCCGCGACCGACACCGCGGCCGAACTCAAGACCGCGCTCACCCCGTTACGCGTCGGGCTCATTCATGGTCGCTTGAAAGAAGCCGCCAAGCTCGACGTGATGCAGGCCTTCATCCACGGCGCGATCGACCTGCTAGTGGCGACCACCGTGATCGAGGTTGGCGTCGATGTCGCCAATGCCAGTTTAATGATCATCGAAAACGCCGAACGACTGGGCTTATCGCAGCTGCATCAACTGCGCGGCCGAGTCGGGCGCGGTAACGCGCAATCCGCCTGCGTCCTGCTCTACAAAGGGCCACTCAGCGACACCGCGCGCCATCGCCTGCAGACCATGCGCGAAACCAACGATGGCTTCGAAATCGCCGAGCGCGATCTGACACTCCGCGGCCCCGGCGAAGTGCTCGGCACGCGTCAAACCGGAATGGCGGAGTTCAAAATCGCGGATTTAAGCCGCGATCGTGGCCTGTTGCCGATGGTTCGCGAGCTCGCCGATCGCGTGTTGTCTAGCGCGCCGAACTTGGCGGATCGGTTGATTCGGCGCTGGTTGGTCGACCGCGTGGACTACGCCAAGGTATGAATTACGCTCGCCCGCGCTGGCATTTGGGCGAACGCGCGCGGGCGTATGCCGAACTGATGCGGCTGCATCGACCGATCGGCGTGTTGTTGCTGTTATGGCCAGCGCTGTGGGCGTTATGGATTGCGGCGCACGGCGTACCGGATCCGTATGTACTCGGGGCGTTTTTGCTCGGCACGGTGCTGATGCGCTCGGCGGGGTGCGTAATCAATGATTTCGCCGATCGTGAGTTCGATGGTCGCGTGGCGCGCACGGCTAAACGCCCGTTGGCGACGGGAGTCGTCTCGGAGCGGGAAGCGGCGCGCCTGTTCACGGCGCTGATTGCCGCGTCGGGACTGCTCGTCCTCACGCTCAATCGCGCGACGCTCTATTTGTCATTCGCGGCGGTGGCCTTGGCCGTCATCTACCCGTTCATGAAACGCTACACGTACTTACCGCAGGTTTATTTGGGTGCGGCGTTTGGCTGGGCGGTGCCGATGGCGTTCGCGGCAGTGACGGGAGGCGTGCCGCCACTCGCGTGGTTGATGCTAACGGCGGTGATTCTGTGGGTGCTCGTTTATGACACCGAATATGCGATGGTCGATCGGGCCGACGATTTAAAAATCGGCATTAAATCCACCGCCATTCTGTTTGAGGATGCTGATCGCGTCATCATCGGCGCGCTGCAAGGACTGTTTATTCTCGATTTGATATTAATTGGCCGCCAATCCGAGATGGCGAGTCCGTTCTACCTAAGCCTGGCCGTTGCCAGCGCGCTGTTTGGCTATCAGCAAATGTTAATTTATCGCCGCGAACCGGCGCGCTGCTTCGCCGCGTTTATGAACAATAACTGGGTTGGGCTCGCAATCTTTGTCGGGATTGTTGTCAGCTATTGGCGTTATCCGCCCTCAATGTGAGGACTGAACGTTCAACTTGGTTTGTACGCCTTCAAGATACTGTAAGCCCAGGGCTTGCGCCGCGGCGATGCCAGTAGCGTCGAGCTGGGCGGTGACCAACGCGAGATTAGCGGGCGCCCGCGGATGATTGAGCTGTTGCGCGGTGTAAAACCACGCATAGGCCGACTCCAGATCTTGTTCTACACCCTGGCCTTCGGCGTAGAGATAGCCGAGATTGATTTCGGCATCGGTATTGCCGTGTTCCGCCGCGCGCGTATACCACTGCACGGCGCGCGCGAGATCTTTCGGCCACGCTTCGCCGCGTTCGAACAGCAGCGCCAACGTCAGTGCCGCCGGGGTATAGCCGGCATCCGCCGCGCGCACGTATAGCGCCTCCGCTTTGGTCTGATCCTGGGGCACGCCCTGCCCGGTGCGATAAAGCCGCGCCAAATTGTAGGCGGCACGCGCGTCGCCCTGACCGGCCGCCCGGTCGTACCAGTTGGCGGCCTCGACATAGGAACGCGCAACCCCACGCCCGGATTCGAACAGTCGCGCATAAGCGAACGTGGCGCCGAGGTGGCCGCGGCTTGACGCGCGTTGCAACCAGCCGGCCGCGGCTTTCGGATCGCGCGCGATGCCACTGCCGCGCAAATACATCAGCGCCACGTTGTATTGGGCTTCGATGTCGCCGTCTTCGGCGAATTGCCGGTAACGCGCGACGGCATCGGTATCGCCGCCTTCAGCGGCGCGCGCGAACCACTCCCGCGCGAGGTTGTCGTCGCGCGTCACGCCCTGGCCTTTTAAATAGATCAAACCCAGTTGATATTGGGCCTTGGCGTAGCCTTGCTCGCCACTTTGTCCGAACCATTTGAGCGCCAGCGCTGGATTGGCCGCGACGCCTTCGCCATTCTGGACCATGAGTCCCAGCGCGAACTGCGCGCGCGCGTCGCCGCGACCCGCGCTGTCACTAAACACCGCCAGCGCGCCCGCATAATCAGCGCGCTTGTAAGCCGCGACGCCAGCGGCAAAATCGGCCGCCATGCCTTCTTCGGCCAGGCCACAAAACACCACGACCACGGCACACAACACCCGCCATCCGGGGAAATCGAGGAATCGCGCGTCAGAGATCATTCGCATGCGCAGTGTAGCGGCAACGCGGCTTAAATCTTCGGCGCGTGGCGCCGCTAATCAAGATCCCGAACACCGAATGGAGGCCGCAGTGAACGAATTAGTCCGCGATTGGATGACGGCGAACATCATTTCCGTACCCCCGTCCGCCTCGATCGATGAAGCCGATCTCATCATGCAAAATCGCGGCATCCGACGACTCGCCGTTATCGAAGGTGATGACTTGGCGGGGATCTTGAGCCAAGGCGACGTGCGCGCGGCGAAAGCCACTGCATCGGCGGATCGCGCCGAATTCGTGACCGCACCGACCGTCGGGACGATCATGACCCCGAACCCGATCACCATTCCCGAGACCGCCACCGTCGGCCTGGCCGCTAAGACTATGTTGCAGCTCAAAGTGAGTGGACTGCCGGTGGTCGATCAGGACGGTGAGTTGCGCGGTATCCTTTCGGAATCGGATTTATTCCGCTACATCGTTGAGCGCACCACAGCCAATTAAGCCATTCCATTCCTAGGGCGCTGTCCCACAATAAACGTGCATAAATCGATGCCCTAGTCCGGTGGGAACGGCTTTAGCCGCGAATGGACCTCAATAAACATTCAGCAGCTAAAGCCGCTCCCACAAATCGCTCCGCATCGGCGGGAACATCCGTACCGAAGGCGCGGGCCTTTTTTGTAGCGGCCGTCTGCTATTCTCCGACGATGCAAGATTGGATAACCCGCCACGGCTGGCAGCGCATTGGGTGGCTTGGAGTCGTGTGCTTGATTATCCTTTCGTTGATTCCGTCACCCGCTTTGATGCTCGCCGGCTTCGATAACAGCGATAAGCTCTATCACGCGTTCGCCTATGCCTCGTTGATGTGGTGGTTCGCGGTCGGCTATCGACGTCACCAATGGCTAACCATTGCGATCGGGTTTGCGGTCTTAGGCTTGGTGATCGAAGGCTTGCAATCCTTGACCCCGGATCGTACGGCGTCGCTGGCCGATGAACTCGCGGATGTGTGCGGCATTCTGCTCGGAATTTTTGCCGCGACCAAAACGCCGACTGGATTCCCGCCCTTTCGCCACGCAGAATACCGGCCCTACTAGTTCATTCTCGGAGATCCCCCGTCATGGAAGCTACGGCGCGTCCGCCACGCCCACTTGAGGGCCTGCGCGTCATTGAGGTCGGTCAATTGTTAGCCGGCCCATTTGCCGCCACTATTCTCGGGTACTACGGCGCCGAAGTGATCAAGGTCGAGCCGCCAGAGGGCGGCGATCCGATTCGACGCTGGCGCATCGTGAAGAACGAGACCTCATTGTGGTGGTACAGCATTGCGCGCAACAAAAAGTGCGTGACGCTCGATCTGCGTCAACCGCGCGGGCGCGACATCCTGCGCGCGCTGGTCAATCGATCGGATGTGCTGATCGAAAATTTCCGGCCCGGCACGCTGGAAAAATGGGACTTGGGTCCCGCGGAATTTAAGCACTCCAATCCGGCCCTGATCTATTCGCGAGTCTCAGGCTACGGCCAAACCGGACCTTACGCGCCGCGCCCGGGCTTTGCGTCGGTGTGTGAAGGCTTCGGTGGATTTCGTTACGTCAACGGCTTTCCGGGGCAGCCATCGGTGCGCCCCAATTTAAGTATCGGCGATACCTTGGCCGGTGTGCATGCCGCGTTCGGGATCCTGCTGGCCTACATCGCGCGCGGCCGCGTCACGCACGGCGCGGGACAAGTCGTCGACGTCGCGATCTTTGAATCGATTTACAACATGATGGAAGGCGTCGTTCCGGAATACGACGGCGCTGGAGTCATCCGCGAAGCTTCCGGCTCCACGCTGACCGGGATCGTGCCGTCGAATATCTATCCGACCAAGGACGGCAAGACGATTATCATCGGCGCCAATACCAACTCCATGTTTCAGCGGCTGTGTGAACTGATGGGCGACGCGGGCATGGCGCAGGACCCGCGCTACAAAGAGAACAGCAATCGTGTGGAACACCAAACCGAACTTGACGGTTTGATTGGACGCTGGACCGGCGCGATGACCGCGACCGAAGTCCTCGCCAAACTCGAAGCGGCGGGGGTCGCCGCGGGTCCCATCTACAGCGTGGCCGACATGGTGGCGGATCCGCAGTACCAGGCGCGCGGTTTATTCGAAGAAGTTATCGTCGACGGCGAAACCCTAAAAATTCCGGCGATTATTCCGCGCTTGGCCGATACGCCCGGCCGCACCGACTGGCCGGGCGCGATGTTAGGCGCGCACAATGCGGAGGTCTATCAAGATTTGCTCGGCATGAGCGCGGGCGAGCTTGCTGAGTTGAAAGCCGCAGGAATTGTTTAAAGTCGCCTGGTCCCGAGTGCGGCTTGGTGAGCCGCGTCGTGGGAGCGGATATTGTGGGAGCGGATTTATCCGCGAATCTTTCAAATCTAGGCGCCTGCAAAGAGTCGAAGCTCAAAGCGGCTCCCACAATATTGAAAGTCAGTGCGGGACGGGGCACGAATACAAATCCGGATCTTTTAAGGAGTCACTCGATGCCACTTGAATTCACGATTGGCTGCGTCATCGACGCCTCACCGCTGGACGTCTATAAGGCATGGTTAAGTTCAACCGGGCACAGTCGAATGACTGGCTCGAAGGCTAAGGTAAGCGCGAAAGAGGGCGAGACCTTCAGCGCCTGGGACGGCTACATCGAAGGGCGCAACTTAACGCTGGAGCGCGGGACACGGATCGTTCAAGCTTGGCGCACCGCGCATTTCGCCGCTGCGGAACCTGACTCGCGCCTTGAGGTCATCTTCAAGCCGTACGGCGAACGCATGCGGATCACGCTCCATCACAGCGCGCTGCCGCCGCATGGCGTGCAATATAAAACCGGTTGGGTGACCCACTATTTCAAACCGATGAAGGTCTATTTTTCGAGCCTCGAGGCGTAGACCCTTCGAGCAACTTGATGCCATCGCTCATCGCCACCGATCCTTCCATTCTGGTCTATATTCTGGCCTTCACCGGGCTGGCCTGCGTGCTTAGCTTGGCGGCGGTGGCAGCCTATTTACTGCTGCCGGAGCGCTATCGCGATCTCTCGCTCGGCCACTTCGTGAGCTTTGCAACCGGCACGCTACTGGGCGTCGCCTTCCTCGACCTCCTCCCGCAGGCGCTGGCGCTTAACGGAGCCCGCGGCGCGGAACGGATCATGGTGGTTGTATTGGTCGGCATCTTTGTATTTTTCATCCTGGAAAAAGCGTTGATCTGGCGCCATGCGCATCACCTCCCTGGCACTTCGGATCATCATCGCCACCATCACGGGGCGAACGCTGGCGCGCTCATCATGGTGGGCGACACCTTCCATAATTTTTTGGATGGCATACTGCTTACCGCCGTGTTCGTCACCGATTTGCAGCTCGGCATCGTTACCGGGATTGCGGTGATCGCACACGAAATCCCCCAAGAGCTCGGCGATTTCGCGATCATGCTGCGCAGCGGATTTCCGCGTCTACGCGCCTTCGCGCTCAATGCCTTGTCGAGTGTGGCGATGATCGTGGGCGCGTTGGTCGCCTGGTGGTGGATCGACGCGATCAAGTCCTACTTACCGGATGTGCTCGCCTTCACGAGCGCGAGCTTTATTTATATCGCCGTGGCCGATCTCATTCCCAGTCTGCACCGCGGCGTGCGGCTTCGCGATAGTCTCGCGCAACTGATCCTGATGGTGTGCGGCGTCACCGCGGTGGTGCTGCTGCACGGTGCGGAATGAACGGAAGCCAGATGACGTCTAATTCATTCGATAGTACCCGCGCGCTGCGCCGCGCCAGCATGAAGTGGCGCACCTATGCACCCGATGTGATCCCAGCGTGGGTCGCGGATATGGATTTCGACATCGCGCCGGCGATTCGCGAGGCGTTAACCGACGCGGTGGCGCGGAGCGATCTCGGCTACCCGTTACCGTACGCACGCAGTGGCCTCGACGAAGTGTTCTGTACGCGGATGCAAACGCGCTTCAATTGGCACATTGAACCCCGACAGGTCGAATTTTTCAGCGACGTGGTCCAGACGATTTATCTGTCATTGCTGAATTTGACGCAGCCGGGCGACGGGGTCGTCATTCAAACGCCGATCTATCCACCGTTTCTAACGTCAGTCGCGGAAACCGGTCGGCGCGCGGTGATTAGTCCATTGGTCCAAGGCGCCGCGAGCTACGCCATTGACTTCGACGCACTCGCGGCGCGCATCGATGCCGGCACTAAACTGCTCTTGCTGTGCCATCCGCATAATCCGACCGGTCGCGCCTTCAATCGTGATGAACTGATGGCCTTGGCCGCGCTCGCACTCAAGCATGATCTCATCGTGATCGCCGATGAGATTCACGCCGATTTAATGCTGGATGCGCGCCCGCATATACCGTTTGCATCACTCGGTCCCGAGATCGCGGCGCGGACGATTACGCTGACCTCGCCCAGTAAACCATTCAATATCGCTGGACTCTGTCTCGCCTGCGCGGTCTTTGGCAGCGACGCGCTGAAGCGTCGATTCGCGACAATCCCTGCGCACGTGCGCGGCGGCCGGAGCGCGCTCGGCATCCAAGCCGCGCGCGCCGCATGGACCGCGGGCCAACCCTGGTTGGACGAAACGTTGGCGAAACTCCGCGCCAATCGCACGCGCGTGGCCGGCTTCGTCGCGTCCCATTGGCCGACAGTACGTCATGCACCGCCTGAAGCAACCTATCTGGCCTGGCTCGATTGTCGCGAATTAAGGCTTGGCGCCGAACCATTTAAATTCTTTTTGAATCGCGCGCGCGTCGCTTTGAGCGAGGGACCCGCTTTTGGCGAAGCAGGCCGCGGATTTACGCGCTTGAATTTCGCGACGAGTCCAACGATTTTGGACGAAGTGCTGACCCGCATGGAGGCGGCACTTAAGGCGCGATAGCAATAGTGTCACCTGTCGTTGCAATCAAGGTCGGGTAATTCGAATCTTGGGTGGCGCCACCGCTCGAAGTTGACACGTGCGCACTTGTACGCGTCGATCACCGACAGACCGTAGATGAACACACCGCCGAAGGTGCGGCTGACGAAAGAACCGTGTTCCGGCATCAGGTTGATGCTGACCCAGCCGAGCATGATCATGAAGAACAGGAACGTGAGGCCGCGCGGCGGTGTGCCGTTCAAGACCTGTCCGGTGCCCGGTAGCAGGATGGCGGCTGCCAGCACTGCATAAGGGTGTATCGGCCGGGTCATGGCCTGGTTACGGCGCGTGCCATAATTGACGCTCGTAGCGCCAGCAAGCGCTCCAGCAGATCCTTGAGCAGCGCCGGGTCGATGTCGACCGGACCGAACTCGGCCTGCCGGAATACGCCATAACGCGCGCGCTCTGCCTCTGCCAGCAGCCATACAAACCGCAGCCCCTGTGCTGTGATCAACAGCTCCTTGGCGCGCGTATTGTCGAACACGTCGAGATGTCCCGTCAGCCAGTCGCCTGGCTCCGCGCGCCCAGGATCATCCGTGCGTAGCACCGCGTACTCCGGAAATCCGGCCGGAAGCTCTAGCGTATGTGATAGCAGGTCGAAATTGGAGAATGTCGTCGCGCCGTTCGGCCGCATCATCAAATCCAGCTTCGCCGCAATCGGTAGCCGAGCCTGCAAGGTCACCAGTAACCACAGAGCCGGCAAACGTCGCACCGCAAGCGTATCGACCACCGGCAACACTTGCACCGGAAGGCCCGCGTAAAGCCCGGCAAGGCGCGGATAGCCGACATTATCGGTGGGCTTGAACGTCGCGTTGTCGAGCAGTCCGATCACCCGCCCAAACAGCTGGCGTGGCGCGTTCGCTCGCACGGCCCGCTCCCGCCGCCAGCGCCGCCACAGTTGCGCCGCCAACACGAGGGCGACGCAGACTCCGACCAGGGCTCTCAATATTCCGCCGGAGCGTCAATAGCCCTTTGGCTTGGGCCACGGCATCGTGAACTGATCACCGCGTCGCACGTATTTGTAGCGGTAGAAGTGGAACCACAACGACACGATGATATAGAAGGAGACCATCGCGATCAGTTGGGTGCCGTAGCCGAGGAAGATCGCGAAGAACGTCACCACGCAGAGAAAAAACAGCAGTAGCGCCGGCAGCGGATGGAACGGGTGCGTATAGCCGCGGCGGATCGACCCCACCGGCCAGCGGTTGCGGAACATCATGATGTTGATGCTCATGAACGTGTACTGCAGCACGCCCGATAGAATCGAGAAGGTGATTGCCTGATTCAGGTCGGAGATGAACGCAAACGCCAGCGCGATCGGCATCAGGAACAGCAGCGAGCGATACGGCGTGCGGTACTTCGGATGCACCGCCGAGAACCACGTCGGCAGATAGCGGTCGCGACCGAGCGAGAACCAGGCGCGCGACGCATCGTTGATACAGCCGTTGGCGGAGGCCACGGCCGACAACACCGTGCCCCAGAACAGCAGGAATTTCAGTACCGGGCTGCCGGTCACCACTGCCGCATCGTATAGCGGGAAGAACGTCACGCCGAGGTGTTGCCAGGGCAGTAGGCTCGCGCAGACATACCACGTCAGCGCCGCCGCGATCAGCAGCGTGATCATGCCGGACATCGTACCGAGCGGGAGCGAGCGCGCCGGTGAACGCACCTCCTCCGCCGCCTGGGTCGTGCCCTCGATACCGAGGTAGTACCAGATACCGAACTGGAAGGCGGCGATGACGCCGATCCAGCCGTAGGGCAGCGCGTTTTGCGGCGTCACCATCTCGCCGAGCTTGAGTACCACGCCCTGGCTCCACGGCTGCACCGCGAAGAACAGCACCACGATGGACGCGTACGCCAGCGCGGTGATCACGAAGTTCACGTTCAGGGTCATCAGCACGCCGCGATAGTTGAGCCACACGAGTACGACGATAGTCAGAACGATGAACGGGTTGTGAGTGAGCCCCTGTGCGCCGGCCTCGGTCGCCACCTGCGTAATCAGATCGCCGGCGAGGATCGCGTCAGAGACCTCCAGCATCGTGTACGCGAAGACGAGATAGAGCGCGACGTTGAACGCCATCGGGGCCCCACGATGTGCTTCGCCTGCGCGTACTGTCCGCCCGCAGCGGCCACCGTGGAGGTCACCTCCGAGTCGATCATGGCGACGCAGGTATAGAGAAGGCCGACGAACCAGCACACGACCAACGCCGCCAATGCACCGCCCTTGTCGGCGGAGAAGTTCCAACCGGTGAATTCGCCGACGAGCACGATGCCCACACCCAACGCCCAAATATGCGCGGGACCGAGAACGCGTAGCAACGATACTTGGTGGCCGTGTTCGCTAGGAGCGAGAGTTTCAGAGCTCATCAGCGTGTCTCCCTGATATCGTGTCGCTCCGACAAGGCCTCTATTTCGCCTTCCCGAGAGGACGTCAGCTGCTCTTCGGAATAGGAACTATCAGTCTGCATCCAATCCAGGATCATCCATATGACCAGTGCGGCCGAGATACCCCAGGACAGATAGGAAAAGGTGGCCCACATTGCGTTACCCCCCTCGCGGTTTCTTCCGCGATACTTGGACTTATTTCGAACGGCCGTGCGGTCGTTGCTGCTGCGCTGCTTACTTACTGTCCGGGAATTTCTCCGCGATCACTTCCCGGTATTCCTTTTCGGAGGCGCGAAACAGAAACACGAAATAGCCGATCAGCACGCCAGCCATGAGCCCGCCCGCCATCCAGTCCAGTTCGTAGTTGAATCTGTTCTGGATCACGTCGTGCGCTTTCGCGGGGTCGTAGCCAAGCTTTTCCCACTGCACAACTTGACCGGCGGTCTGCTGCAGCGCTTCCCAAGTCGGGTTCTCGATCTTCGTGACTTCCTTAGCCGCGCCGGCGAGGCCGAGTTTGAGTGGCAGCCACAAGGCGACGAAGATCGCGACGAGCAGAAAGATGATGTCGACGAATTGCATCGTCCGGCTCTGCTCCGGCGGCGTGTATCGGGTCATGGGTATCTCCCGCGTTATTTCCGGGCCTTCATTGCATCGAGGGCCTTAATATCGAGGCCATAGATGAACTGTTTGTCGACGGCGTAATGCCTCAGCATCGCGGCGATCGACGCGGTGTTGAAGATCAGGACTGAGAGTGCGCCTATGACGAGCACGACGCGCACGCCGCGGTCAGGCACGTACGGCCATGACAGCAACAGCACTGTGCTGATGGTGATCCACAGCAGAACCACGAGTAGCCATGCGCCCAGCTTATCGCGCCGGACCATGGTTTCAATCCGCTGATTGAGGTCTGACATTGCTCCCCCCTTGTTCGGGCAAGCCTCATGGGCCCACCTTAGTATTCTCAACTGCCCGAGACCCAGAACTCTTTAACTTTCAGGCAACTGGTTTCTTGCTTGTGTATCATTGCGATCGGCAGAAAGTCAAGGTGATGGTGGCACCGATGCTACGCAACGTTACTTTCTCAGACCTTCCTTAAAAAATTCGCGGATAAATCCGCTCCCACAATATCCACTCCCACATCCGATGACCTTTGATGCCAGGTGCCGCCTGTGGGAGCCGCTTTGAGCTTCGAATCTTTGCAGGGCCTAGTCTTAAAAGATTCGCGGCTGAAGCCGCTCGCACAAAACCTAGCCTCGATTTATCGAAGTTGCGGATGGGACAACGCACTAGTGTTGATACACCCAGCGCAGCAATGCGTCGCTTAAGACATTGCCGGACCAAAAATTCATGCGCGGATGGTTCGCGAGAAAAGCCACGCTATACATCCGGCCGCTTTTGGCGCGCACGTATCCGGCGATCGCGGCGACGCCATTGATATGGCCAGTTTTCAAATGCATCCAACCGGTTTCGGGCGCGCGCGGAAAGTGTTTCCGCGTGGTGCCGTCAACGCCAACGATGGATAACGATGCCAGATATTCCGGCATGTAGCGGCTGCCGTACGCGTAGCGCAAGACTTCCGACAACGTGTACGCCGAAATGCGCGTGTTGCGCGATAACCCAGAGCCGTTTTCAAGCACCAGTCCTTGCGTCGGGATCTTGCGTTCAACAAGGTAGCGCTGCACCACGGCGACGCCCTGCGCGGGTGTCAGGGGTGGTTTGAATGTGCTGCCGCCGATGGCATACAGAAACGCATTGGCCATGACGTTATTACTCCATTTGTTGAGGGGGCGCACTACCTCGGCGAGCGGCGGTGATTCCCAGCGATAAAAGGGGGGCGCATCGAGCGGCGCGCTACCACGCCTCACGCCGCCATTTAACACGCCACCCCACTGCGCCCATAACAATTTAAATAATCCGAAGGTGTAGTCCGCGGGTTGCAGCAGCGTGCGCGGCAACGCTTGTTCGCCGCAGCTCGCCTGGTAGTCGCCACTAAACACGACGCGATCCTCGGCTACCGGGTCCGGCACCGACATTTGAAAGCTAGTGAGCACGCCACGGCAATGCCCCGGGACCAAGCGGAGATGATTCTCGACGATGAGATTCGGCAGCGCGGGATCGATCCGAATGTCGACGCTTCGCGCGTCGGCCCCGGGCGTGAAGATAAACGTTACCGCTTTGAAATTGACCAATAAAGCGTTCGGCAACACGTTATAGAGACGATAGGCCTCGCCATCGAACTCACCCGGATTGGCGGCGACGGGCGCGAAATAAGTGTCGTCGATGATCAGATCGCCGGTGATTTCGCGTAAGCCCCGCGCACGCAACTCGCCGAGCATCTTCCACATCTGTTCGACGACGAGGAACGGATCGCCCTGTCCACGCAGCAGTAGATCGCCGGTCAGCACGCCGTCCTTAATGGAGCCCAGGGTATAAATCTCGGTGGGCCACGAGTACGTTGGACCGAGCAGATCGAGCGCGACAAAGGTGGTCAATAGTTTAATCGTGGACGCTGGATTACGCGGCACCTTGGCATTCACACTGAGCAGCGGCGCCGGCGAATCGATGGCTTGCACCAGTACGCTAAGTGCCGTATCCGGAATCTTTAAGCGCTGCGCCGCCGGCGCAAGCGGTCCAAGTGGGTCCGCACCAGCGGCAGTTGCAATGAGGAACACGCCACCGATGACCAGGCGCCGAAAGCACATCAGCGACACGTCTGATTTAAGCCGAATAATAACGCTCGCGGCGGCGCATCGCTCACCGATAAAGCTTATGGTATTCGGGATTCGGCTGCATGTTCGTCGCGCTCGCGACGCGGTTCGTCATGTTGTAGAAGCCCGCGACGTTAGCGATGTCCCAGATGTCCTTGTCGCTAAAGCCCACGTCTCTTAGCGCCTGGCGATCGCTCTCGACGATGGTGTAGCTCGCAACCGTCATTTTGATCGCGAAATCGAGCATCGCGCGTTGCCGCGGTTCGAGATCGGCCGCGCGGTAGTTCATGACCATGAGTTCGCCCAATACGGGATCGCAAGAGTACTCACGGACACCGGCGCCATGCGCGACTTGACAGTAGAAGCAATGATTCGTCGACGAGACCGCCACCGCGATCATTTCGCGCTCGAGTTCGGTCAAGCCAGATTCGCCGACCATCAGCGTGTTATAGAAACGCGAGAATGTTCGCAGCTGCTCGACGTTGTGGCTATACGCCGCGAGCACATTCGGCAGCATTCCTAACTTGGCGTCGCACTTGGAGAAATATTTTTGAATGTCCTCCGGCAGTTCGGCGCGCGGCGGCAAGGGAATATCTAGCGCCATGACATAGGCTGGTTGCGACTTCATTGAGTCCCCTTCGGTATAAGCCAAACGATTGAGATAAGTGCACCCGTATCTTAGTGCATGAGCGTCAATCCGCAAGACGAAATCGCTTGCGGCCGAGACCGTTCCTCGTGGCGCATAAATAGACGGGCATACATAGCGACAAGTGTAAAGCGGTGACGGACGTCATCCCGGCGAAGGCCGGGATCCAGTCAAACAAGTGCGGATCCTGGATTCCGGCTTGCGCCGGAATGACGGTGGAGATGGCCAGCGCGGTGCTCGAAGCGGTCAGTATTTCCGCTTCGCTATTTAGAGTAAATTCCACGACAGCGCGCGAATTGCGCGCGTTGCAACCGGTGATTGAACTAACGGAGAGCCACCGATGCCGATAATCAAAATTGCGGCGACCCAAATGGCCTGTGAATGGGATATCGCCGCCAACATCGCCCGCGCGGAACGCCTAGTGCGCGCGGCCCATGCGCAAGGCGCGCAGATCATCTTGCTCCAAGAATTATTTGAAACGCCCTACTTTTGCAAGGATCAAGCGCCGAGTCATTTCGCGCTGGCCAAGCCGTCCGCGGCCAATCCGCTGTTGCACCTGATGTCCGAGCTGGCGGCAGAACTTGAAGTGGTGTTGCCGATCAGCTTCTTCGAAGTCGCCGGCACCGCATACTTTAATTCAGTCGCAATCATCGATGCCGACGGCAAGACGCTCGGAATTTATCGCAAATCGCACATTCCACAAGGGCCTGGTTACGCCGAGAAATATTACTTCACACCCGGCGATACCGGCTTTCAAGTGTGGCACACCAAGGTGGCGTCGATTGGAGTCGGCATCTGCTGGGATCAATGGTTCCCGGAAGCGGCGCGGGCGATGGTGCTAATGGGGGCCGAGGTGCTGCTGTATCCAACCGCCATCGGCTCCGAACCCCATGACCCAGCGCTCGATTCGCATGATCATTGGCAGTGCACGATGCAGGGTCACGCAGCCGCGAATTTAACCCCGCTAGTGGCCGCGAATCGGATCGGGACCGAACGCGGCGTCTCGTGTTCGCTGACCTTTTACGGCGGATCGTTCATCGCCGGTCCGACCGGCGAAATTGTCGCCCAAGCGGGTCGTGCCGAAGAGATGATAATCAGCGCGAGCTTCGATCTCGACGCAATACGCGAGCAGCGCGCGGCCTGGGGTGTGTTCCGCGATCGGCGGCCGGAGTTGTACCAAGCATTAGTTGCGCGTTAGGGAATCTCTGCAATGGGCAGAGATTCCTGCGGCACACGGATGTGCCGCCATTTTCGATGGTCGAAGACCGTTGAAAATGAAGGAAAACAAAAATCACACTTTTTGTTTTCCGTACTCTGAAAAGTCCAGAGCCTGTCCTGACGAAAGTCAGGAAGGGACTTATTCAGAGTTTCCTTGGGTGCCGTGCTACAAACCCGGCCAGCGCGACCAATCGGCATAACTGCGATCGGTTTCAATTTTGCCATCCCGGCACTTCAAGATCGCGACGAACGGCAATTCCCATTCCGCGCCGCGGGCGGGATCGGTCACCACCGCCTCGACGACCACGGCATCGCCGCTGGCATGTCGGTGCACGACTCGCATCCGACGTTGTGGCGCGGCGTTGAGCACTGCGCGCTCAACCTTTAAAAATTCCTCACTGCCGCGGATCGTCGGCCCACCCATGCAATGCACCGTGCAATCCGCCGTGTAGACCTCGCGTACAAAACGGTCGATATCGGTGTTGTAAAGCGTTTCATATCGCTCGGCGGTTTGAAGATTGCGTTGTTCGGTTCCCGTCATGACTGTCCTCCTGTTGTGATTCGCTCGTCTGGTTATCAAGACTGCGTGCTGGTATGCCCGCGCGGCGGCATACGCTCACACCATCTGCAAATACCAATCGTAATCCTGCGCGGTCACTTCGCTCATGAAGCGCTTGTATTCGGTCCGCTTGACGGCGGTGTAAATTTCGATAAAACGATCGCTGAAATATTCGCGCATGAAGGGCGAGTGACCGCATTGTTCGATCGCGGCCAGCCATTGGCGCGGTAGCGGCGGTGCGCTGGTGTGATAGCCATCGCCGGTGGTGGGTGCGCCGGGATCGAGGTGATATTTCAGTCCGTGATGCGCGCCCGCCAACACCGTGGCGGCGGTGAGATAGGCATTCGCATCGGCGCCCGCGATGCGGTGTTCGATATGTCGCGTCGACGCGGGGCCGGTGGGCACGCGTAGTGATACCGTCCGGTTGTTGACACCCCAGGTTGGCGCGACCGGCGCGTAGCTATTGGTGGTGAAACGACGATATGAATTCGCGTGCGGCGCGAACATCGCCATGCCATCGGCGGCGGTTTTAGCCATGCCCGCGATCACGTGACGCAGCAGCGGCGTCCCGGCCGGATCGTCCGCGGCAAACACATTGTCGCCATGCTTATCGGTCAGACTTAAATGCAGGTGCATGCCGGAGCCGGAATAATTAGCAAAAGGTTTAGCCATGAAACAGGCGAGCAGTCCATGCTTCGCCGCCACGCCCTTGACGAGCCGACGATACATAATCGCTTCATCCAACGCGCGCATGCAGTCCGCACGATGGGTCAGCGTAATTTCCAGTTGTCCGGGTCCGAATTCCGAGATAGCCGTTTCGGCGGGCAATCCTTGCACGTCACAACAACGATAGAGATCATCGAAAAAACCTTCGAGCGCTTCGACCTCTTCGATGCTGTAGACATGCGGATGTTTGCCGCGCGGGATCACGGGGCGCGGCGGTCTTTCATGCACGCTTGCGCCATCCATGAGATAAAACTCGAGTTCAGCGGCCATCACCGGATGGAATCCGTCCGCGATCAATTTATTGACGACGCGCGCGGTGGCCAGGCGCGGATCCGCCATGGCGGCGGGGAGGCCGAGTTCGGCATCGAGCATGACCAACACTTGCGCGGTCGGCGTGTTAAGCCACGGGCAACGCACCAAGGTGCCGGCGACCGGAAACACCAAACAATCCATGTCTCCCACTTCCCACAGGAGACCGGTTTCGTCGGCGTCTTCGCCGTTCAAGGTCAGCGCAGCGATCGAACTGGGCAGCGGTCGGCCACGCGCATAGACAGCGGTGAGTTCTGATGGTCTGATCGATTTTCCTCGCAGCACGCCGTTGTTATCGGTGAGCATGATCTGGATATGCCGGATATCCGGGTGCCTGGCGAGGAACTCCGTTGCTTCCTCGAGCGTACCGCGTGTTTGCATCAGATCACCTTGTGCTTTGACGGAATAATCATCGGTAAATCGATGTTTAGCTGCCGTGGGCGCGACTTTAGCCGCGAATTGTTCAATAAATATTCGCCGCTAAAGCGGCTCCCACAATGCGGCTTTCGCCTAACACGGGGTTGCGCCGCCGGCAGCAGGCGAATTATGCAGGTTCATCGCAAGACAGCACACTAATCCCACTTGCTGTGCAGGCCGCAAAATTTTACGTTCAAGGTCGCCGCAGGCTTGGGCCGTTCGGGGGCGGTGTGGTAGCGTGACGGGATTATAAGAATGACGCTGGGTTGCTCCCCATGGCAGTACCGTTATCTACCACGCCGCGCGCCGACGGCTTCGCGATGCCGGCGGAATGGGCGCCGCAGGCCGCCTGCTGGATGGCATGGCCGGAACGCCCCGATACCTGGCGCCTGAACTCCAAGCCAGCGCAGATCGCCTTCGCCACGGTGGCCAACCTCGTGGCCGAGCACGAAGCGGTAACGGTCTGCGTTTCTTACCAGCAGTTTGCTCTTGCGCGGCGCATGCTGAGTAGCGCCGTACGCGTGGTCGAGATAACGACCAACGATGCCTGGATGCGCGATATTGGGCCGACCTTCGTCCGCGACGCCAGGCACGAGGTTCGCGCCGTCGACTGGGCATTCAATGCCTGGGGCGGTCACCGCGGCGGACTTTATTCGCCGTGGGACGCGGACGATCAAGTCGCGAGCAAGATTGCCGAGATCGAAGGTGTCGCGCGATACCGCGCGCCCTTCGTCATGGAAGGCGGGGCGATTCATGTGGATGGCGAAGGGACCTGCCTGACCACCGAACAATGCTTGCTCAATCCCAATCGCAATCCGGACCTAACCCGTATTGAACTCGAAAATGCCCTGTGTGAATACCTTGGTGTCGAGACGGTGGTGTGGTTGAGTGAAGGGATCTATAACGACGAGACCGATGGGCATGTCGACAATCTGTGCTGTTTTTTGCGGCCAGGCGTGGTCGCTTTAGCCACCTGCACCAACCCGGCCGACCCCCAATACCGGATCTCGGCGGACGCGCGCGCCCGGCTTAAGGCGGCGCGCGATGCGCGCGGGCGCGTCTTGGAAGTAGTCGAAATCCCGGTGCCGCAGACGCCCCTGTCAATGACGGCGGCTGAGAGCAATGGAATCGAACGCGCCGAGGGCGCCCAGCCGCGCACCGCCGGGACCCGGTTGGCGGCGTCCTATATCAATTTTTTGTTGGTCAATGGCGGCGTGATCGTGCCGCAGTTTAACGACCCGCACGATGCCCGTGCGGTCGCGATCTTGGAAGAACAGTTTCCCGGCCGTAAAGTTCACCTGGTTTCCAGCCGAGAGATCCTGCTGGGTGGTGGCAACGTGCACTGCATTACGCAGCAGCAGCCAGCGAAGCGCGCCTGAGAACCGTGACTCGGTTATTAGATTTCGTAATGGCCCCTAGCAGCGTGACCTATGGAACGAATTAAAGATGCCCTCGACCAAGCGCGCCGGTCGCGCGAAAAAGCCGTATTGGAGCGCACCGTGAATAACCTAGTGGGATCAAGCACCGCCGACGTTAACGACTTGATCGATGCCCGGCGGATCCGTGAACGCGTGCCGTTCAATCAGCTCCAGCATGAAGAACAGCAGGCGTTGATCGCCGCCGGCGAGGTCCTCCGCCTCGATGGCGGACAACACGTCTTTGCGGTGGGCGATCAAGACGATCGGATTCATTATCTGCTCGAAGGCGCCGTGTCGATTCTGGGAGAAGGCGCACCCGCGCATACTTTATACGCCTACCAGGAAGCGGCGCTGCTGCCGTTGGATGATGCAGGGACCAAAAGTCACACCGTCACCGTTTTGATTCCATCGCGAATTTTCCGCATTCCGCATGCGCGATTGAGCGGACGGACCGCCACGCCGGCGGCGCCGGAAGACAGCAGAGAAGACGACGTGCCGCGCGAGCTGTATGCGCACACTTATTCCGGCGAGCAGCTGGCCCAGCTCGTAGACGCTCTGCATGCTGATCGCAAAGGACTCGCCGCGGAGACCGCCGGCGGGACGCCACCGCGCGATGAGGTTAAGTTTGGTGAAAATACACTTGGCGTGCGCTTGGACTCGATTGTGTCCGAACTGACACCAAGCGTACCCCCTGCGGTCGAAGCCGCGCCGCCGCCGACGCTGCCCTCGCACGATGAAATCAACGACGAAATCAGTCGCTTCACGCGTGAGTTGGAAGGACGTTTTCGTCGCTATGTCGACGTGGTGCGCAGCGAGGAACGCAGACGCGCTCAAGCACAATTACAGGTGCACGTTAAACGTCTACAGAAACTTGCGGAACAGCAATTGCGCGGTAAGGTGGAAACGATTCGCGACCGCTATCACGAAGCGTACCTCGCGAAAGAACGGAAACTGCGTGAACGCTACGGCCATTTGATCACGCTAACCAATACCGTCACGCGCCAGAAAGCGGCCATCTATCAAGCGCGGCGTCAGCTCGAGGACAAGTTACGGCTAGCCGAGCAGGTGCATAACGAACTCGCGCAGATCGGTTTGAACGTGACCCGGCAATTGAACGATTTGGAAGGCATGATCCCGGACGAGAATACGGCCGCGCCGGAATAGACGCGCGCTATTTATTGCCGGCGATCGCGAGCTGGATGTCGCGCTGCCGGACACGCTCTTGGTGCGCCATCAAAATCCCCGCCGTGATGACGCCGAGCGCGACAATCACGACTAGTAATGTCGCCAGCGCATTGATCTCGGGCGACAATCCGAGACGCACCTTGGAATAGATCACCATCGGTAGCGTGCTGGCCCCAGGTCCGGACACAAAGCTAGCGATGACTAGATCATCAAGCGACAAGGTAAACGCGAGCAACCAGCCCGAGACCAAGGCCGGCGCGATGATCGGCAGGGTGATCACAAAAAATACCTTGGCCGGTTTCGCGCCTAGATCCATCGCCGCTTCTTCGATCGACGGATCCATCCCCGTTAGTCGCGATTGCACCACCACCGCGACATACGCCATCGAGAACGTCGCATGCGCGATGATGATGGTGAGCACGCCGCGACCCGCCGGCCAGCCTAGCGCTTGCTCCATCGCGACAAACAATAAAAGTAACGATAGCCCGGTGATCACTTCCGGCATGACCAGTGGCGCGGTGGCCAGACCCGATAACAGGGCGCGTCCGCGAAAGGGTCCAAACCGTGCGAGACACAGCGCCACCAGCGTGCCCAAAATGACCGCAATCGTCGCGTTCGCAAGCCCGACTTTCAAACTCAACCAGGCCGCGTCCAAGATCTGCCGGTTCTGCATCAGCGCGACATACCATTTGGTGGAAAAGCCGGCCCACACCGTCACGAGCTTGTTCGAATTAAACGAGAAAATAACGAGCGAGAGGATCGGAATGTATAAGAACGCGAAACCGGCCCACATCCATCCCGTGACAAAGGGTGAGCGATTGGCGCCGCCCATTACGCGGCCTCCGCGCGGCGTTGTAGGCGGTTTTGCACGAACATGATAACTAGCACCAAGGACAACATGGCGATCGCGACCGCGGACGCCACCGGCCACGCGCGATTCGAGAAGAACTCATCCCACAGCACGTGACCGATCATCAAGGTATCGGTCCCGCCCAGAAGATCCGGGATAACGAATTCGCCCAACGCCGGAATAAAGACCAATGAAAATCCGGCGATGATGCCGGGCAGTGACAGCGGCACGGTGATCGTCACGAAGGCCTTGAACGGCCGGCACCCTAAATCGGCTGCCGCCTCGAGCAAGGTCATATCCATTTTTTCGAGCGCGGTGTAAAGCGGCAAAATCATGAACGGCAGATACGAATACACAATGCCGACATATACGGCGAAATCGGTTTTCATCATCACTATCGGACGATCGATTAATCCTAAGCCGAGCAAGATATTGTTGATGATGCCGTTGTTGTTCAGCAGTCCGATCCATGCGTACACCCGTAACAAAAACGACGTCCAGAACGGTAATACCACGAGCATCAACAACACATTGCGCCACGCGGGCTGCGCGCGCGCCATACCATAGGCCATCGGGTAACCAATGATGAGGCACATGAGCGCGGAGAAGAAAGCAATCTTGACCGAATTCAGATACGCCTTCCAATACAGCGCATCGTCGAGCAAAAATTTATAATTGCTTAAGTTCAATTTGATCATGAGATAACCCTTTTCGGTTATCTCATAAAGGGCGCTGTACGGCGGCTGCGCGATGATCTGATCCGCCACCGAAATCTTGAGCACGATCACGAACGGGATCAAAAAGAAAAACGCGAGCCACGCGTAGGGAACTAAAATCACAAGACCGCGACCGCCGGGCGCGAATCTCCCCAGGAAATTAAGTAGCAGCCGAATGGGCGGAATATTCACCAAAGTCCGCACCAGTGGTTCGGCGGACATCGCGAGCCGGTCGCCGAGCGGTAGATAGCCGACGCGACTCATACAGTCAGCACGATCCCGCTCGCCGCATGCCAATGTAAATACACGTGGTCATCCCAGTTAATCGTATCGGCATGGCGCACTAAATTCGGTTGTGTCACTTTCGCGAGCTTACCGGTGTGCAGGCGTACGTTGTACACCGACACATCGCCCATGTAGGCGATGCCTTCAACCACGCCGTGGGTGCAGTTCTCCGTCGTGTCGGCCGGCGCCTCGCGCGAGATCACGATTTTTTCGGGACGTAAGGCCACCGCGAGCGCGGCACTGGGCGGGGCCGCCACGCCGTGATTGATAAAGATCGTGCAACCCGCTTCATCTGAACTGATTCGCACGTAATCGTTATCTTCATCGACGATTCGTCCCTGAAACATATTGACCGAGCCAATGAAATCGGCGACGAAACGGCTGGTGGGGAATTCGTAGATCTCGGTCGGAGTGCCAACTTGCACGATTTGCCCCGCATTCATGACGCCGATGCGCGTCGACAGCGTCATCGCTTCTTCTTGATCGTGAGTCACCACCACGAAGGTCACGCCGAGCTTCTCTTGAATGTTCATCAATTCAAATTGCGTCGATTCACGCAGCTTCTTGTCCAACGCGCCCAGCGGTTCATCGAGCAGCAAGAGCTTCGGCTGCTTGATCAGTGAACGCGCCAGCGCCACGCGCTGGCGTTGCCCGCCCGAAAGCTGGTGCGGCTTACGGCTCGCGAACGATCCCAGCTTCACCATCTCCAACATGGCTTTAACGCGCTCCCAGAGTTCGCTTTTTGGCGTGTTATCTTGCTTCAAGCCAAATGCCACGTTGTCTTGCACCGTCATGTGCGGAAACAACGCATAGGATTGAAACATCATGTTGACCGGCCGTTGATACGGCGGGATCCCGGCCATGTCTTGGCCGTCGATAAAGAGCTGACCGCCATCGGGTTCTTCAAAGCCGGCCAGCATTCGGAGCAAGGTGCTCTTGCCGCACCCCGACCCGCCGAGTAAACAAAATAGCTCCTGCTGATAGATATTCAGCGAAACATTGTTGACCGCGGTGAAGTCACCGAATTTTTTAGTGACATTTTGTATGCGGATATAGGGCGTGGCGTGCGGATCCTTCCACGGCTCGGACACCGGCGCCTCGGGATGCTTACCTTCGGTCATCAGCCCCCTCCCCCCCGTAGTCGGTAGCGTTAAAGTCGCGCGTTATTGATTGGTTTTAATGCGCGTCCAGGTTCGCGTGACGAGGCGATCATATTCGGGGGTGTTGACCACATTTGGGAACAGCTTGGCCTTGGTTTCCGCGGTGGGATACACCGACACATCCGTGCGAATGGCTTCATCAACCAGCGGTGTCGCGGCTGCATTACCGTTCGCGTAATGCACGAAATTAGACACGGCGGCGATGACTGCCGGGCGCAAGGCATAGTCGAGGAACTTGTAGGCGTTGTCGGTGTGTTTGGCATCCTTCGGGATCGCCATCGTATCCACCCACAGCAATGCGCCTTCCTTGGGAATGAAGTACGCAATGTCGTGGCCATTCTTCGCTTCGACAGCGCGCGCGCGGGCCTGGATGATGTCGCCACTCCAGCCCAGCACCAGACAGAGTTCGCCGTTGGCGAGATCATTGATGTATTGCGAGGAATGAAAATACTTGACCGATGGCCGCAGTCCCATGACCAGCGTTTCGGCTTTTTTCAAGTTCTCTTCGGTCTGGCTACCGGTCGGTAACCCGAGATAGCGCAAAGCGGTCGGAAAGACTTCGCTCGGCGCATCCAGGGTCGAGACCCCGCAGTCCTTAAATTTGGCGACGATCTCGGGCTTGAAAATCATGTCCCAGCTGCCGAGCGGGGCGTCCGGCATGCGGTCCTTGATCATCTTCACGTTATAGCCAATCCCGGTAGTCCCCCACATCCACGGCAGCACGTGTTGATTATCGGGGTCATACCCGGCCAGCACCTTCATGATGTCGGGGTCGAGATTTTTGTAATTCGGCAGCTTGCTCTTATCGAGCGCTTGGAATACTCCCGCTTGAATTTGACGGGCAACGAAGCTCGCCGACGGCACCACGATGTCGTAGCCCGTGTTGCCGGCGAGTAATTTCGCTTCGAGGACTTCGTTCGAATCGAAAACATCATAGCGGACCTTAATGCCGGTTTCCTTTTCGAAATTAGCGATGGTGTCTTCGGCGATATAGTCCGACCAATTGTAAATGTTGAGGACTTGCTCGCCGTCGCTGGCCGCCGGTGCGGTGGGCGCAGGAGTCGCCGCCGGCGTGGTGCTCGCGGCGGCTGGCGCATTGCTGGCACTAGCCGCCTCGGTAGTAGCTTTTTCGGTCGCCGCCTGCTGATCGCCATTGCCACCGCCGCAACCGGCGAGTCCAACGATGAAGCCGACTAGTAACGCGCGTCGACACAAGAATAATTCCATGCGGATTCTCCTCAAGCGATAACGATTGGGTGCGAGCTGTTGCTATTTGACGGCGCCTTCGGCCCTGCGTTTGACCTTACGCGATTCCACGGACGGGCCGCAACCGGTTTTTGCGATAATGATTTAGCACGTCAGTTGGCGATGCCGAGCACCGCGGCTGTTAAATCCAAGCAGCGGCGCGCGCGTAGTGCGAGTTCGTCGATCTCCTCATGCGTAATGATCAATGGCGGTGCAATAATCATGGTGTCGCCGACCGCCCGCATGATTAACCCCTGTTGAAAGCAAAAATCGCGGCACACCGTGCCGACCTCGCCCAGTGGCGCAAAGCGCCCGCGAGTCAGCTTATCTTTAACTAATTCAAGCGCGCCGATAAGGCCGATTCCCCGCACCTCACCCACCAACGGATGGTCGGCCAACTCACGCCAGCGATTTTGCAGGTACGGCCCCGCATCGGCCGCGACGGTTTCGATTATCTTTTCGTCGCGCAGTATTCGAATATTGCGTTCCGCCACCGCGCAGCAGGTCGGGTGCCCGGAATACGTATAGCCATGATTGAATTCGCCGCCCGACTCGATCATGACGGTGGCGATTTTGTCGCCGACCATGACGCCACCGATCGGGAGATAACCCGACGACATGCCCTTCGCGATGGTCATCAGATCGGGCTCGAAGCCAAAGGTCTCGCAACCAAACCACCGCCCCGTGCGGCCGAAGCCGCAGATGACTTCATCCGACACCAGCAGCACAGCGTATTTTTTGCAGATGCGCTCGATTTCAGGCCAGTAGGTCGCCGGCGGAATGATCACCCCGCCCGCACCTTGAATGGGTTCGCCGATGAACGCTGCGACGCGATCCGGTCCGAGCTCTAGGATCTTGCGTTCCAACCACCCCGCGGCGTTGAGTCCGAATTCTTCCGGGCTCAACGTGCCACCAAGGCCATACCAGTAAGGTGGATCGATATGCACGATGCCTGGGATCGGCAGATCGCCTTGTGCGTGCATCGCCGGCATGCCGCCCAAGCTGGCGCCCGCCATCGTGCTGCCATGGTAGCCCTGCCAGCGGCTGATAACGATTTTGCGTTGCGGCTCACCCAGCACATCCCAGTAGCGGCGCACCAAACGCACCACGGTGTCATTCGCCTCGGAACCAGAATTCGAAAAATAGACGTGATTGAACTGCGGCGGCGTCACTTCGGCGAGCAACGCTGACAGTTCGAGTACCGGCGGCGTCGCGGTCTTGAAAAAATTGTTGTAGTACGGGAGTTCCGTCATCTGCGCGGTCGCGGCCTCCACCAATTCGCGACGGCCGTAGCCGACGTTGACGCACCACAGGCCGGCCATGCCATCGAGAATTCGATTGCCGTCGGAATCCCACAACCACACGCCTTCGGCGCGCGTGATGATGCGCGTACCAGACTCATGTAGCGCCTTGGGATCGCTAAACGGATGCAAGTAATGCTGGCGGTCGATGGCCTGCCATTCGGCGGTGGTGCGTTGCATGGCGGGACTCACACGTTGAGCAGCAAGAATTCGCGTTCCCAGGAACTGATCACATGGAAAAACGTGGCGTATTCTTTCTGTTTGACGGCGGCGTAGCATTTGATAAAGCGCTCGCCAATAATTTCCTTCAACGCGCCACAGGATTCTAATAATTTTAAAGCGTCTTCGAGATTACGCGGCAGCTGGTAGCCGAGGTCGTATCCACTTTCGCTGAGCGGCGACGACGGTCGCAGACCTTCGATCATGCCGAGATACCCACAGGCGAGCGACAACGCAATCGCGAGATAAGGATTCACATCGGCCCCCGCCACGCGATTCTCGACGCGCGTGGCCTGCGGCTCCGACACCGGCACACGCAGGCCCACCGTGCGATTGTCATAGCCCCATTGCACATTCATCGGCGCGAAATCGCCGGCCGCCAAACGCCGATAGGAGTTCACATTCGGCGCAAAAAACGACATGGCCGGCGGCAGGTATTTCTGCAGGCCGGCGATGTGCGACAGAAATAAATCGGTTAACTTGCCATCGGCCGTGGCAAAAATGTTCTCGCCGGTTTTGACATCGACCACGCTTTGATGGATATGCATGGCGCTACCCGGTTCGTCCTTCAAGGGTTTGGCCATGAAGGTGGCATAAATGCCATGCCGATAAGCGGCCTCGCGGCAGGTGCGTTTGAACAGGAACGCCTGATCTGCGAGGTCCATCGGATCCCCATGTAGAAAATTGATCTCCATCTGCGCCGCGCCCGATTCGTGGATGAGCGTATCGATATCGAGTTCTTGGATCTCGCAATAAGCATAGATGTCTTCGAACAGTGGATCGAATTCGTTAACCGCATCGATACCATAGGCCTGGCGCGCGGTTTCCGGGCGACCGGAGCGGCCGATCGGGGGTTTTAACGGCAGATCGGGATCGATGTTTTTTTCAACCAGAAAAAATTCGAGCTCAGGCGCGACGATCGGTTTCCAGCCGCGTCGCGCATAGAGATCCAACACTCGCCGCAGCACCGTGCGCGGCGCCAAATCAACCGGCCGGCCGTCGTTGTAATAGCAATCGTGGATGACTTGCGCGGTAGGCTCGGCGGCCCACGGCACCAGTCGAATCGTCGAGACATCGGGCCGTAACAACATATCTGGCTCGGTGGGATCGGTGACGTCGTCTTCGGGATACTCACCAGTCACCGTCTGCACAAACACGCCTTCGGGCAGGCGTAAACGTTCTTCTTTCCAAAACTTGCTCGCCGGCATGATTTTCCCGCGCGCAATGCCGGAAAAATCGGGAATAATGCATTCAACTTCGGTGCAATTGCGCTCGCGTAACCATTTTTCGAGCGATTCGGTTCGCGTTGGCGCGGTGTCTTCTGGGCTCGTCATGCATATGGCGGCGGATCCGCTAAGGGTCCGTCGCCGCTCCTTTCGGTTATCACGGCGCTTTTAAGTAGACGCGCGCGCAGTTGGCATCATAGCTCTAGTACTTGAAGCCGGTCGAGCCGAGAGTGCGGCTTCTGCGCTTCCCGCAGTGACGCAGTCGCTTGCAATGTATCGTTTGGACGCTTTTCGACTCTGAATAATCGTCTTCAAAAAAATCTCGTTGCACCGATCCAAGGAAGGGGACTAAGTACGCGTAACCTTCGATCAGTACTACGGATATTTGCTGCTCCGAATAGCGCGCCTGAGTCCAATGATCAACATGAGTTACTCACTGATTGATGTTCCTTGGGCTTTGCGCTTGATGTGAGAACTCAGCCCTAACGGTTCGGGCCGAGAAGTATTTGGTGGACGTTTCCCTTTGTTTGCCAGCTAAGTACAAGGAGGTAAGTTGTGAGAAACAGGCTGCCACCGACTGCCGCAAGTAGCGCGAGGATGAGCCCTGCTACCGAGAATTCATCGCCATGCAACCCAAAGCGCGGAATGTATTCAAGGGATATCTCCTCTTCAATCGCGAGGCCTAACGCTCGCAGTGACCTGCGCCGGCCACTGACCACAACCGCGCAGCTCTACCGACTTGATCCCGGCATCAGGCCGACTGCGTGGTTAGGCGGCGCCGTCATTTCCCGCCCCAACGCCAGCTGGGGCGCTCGCCTTTCACCCAACATACTGCGACCAGCAGTACACAAAGAAATGCTGAATAAGCAACGAACGCACCAGGCCCACGACTTGGCAGCAACTCTACAGCGCCGCCGAGGAGTAGGCAGACGAAGATGGTCATGACAACCCAGCCTTGCCAGGCATTCGGCAGGCCCCAACCCCAACCGTAGCGCTTTGCGGGAAACCAGTAGTTCTGTTCGACTGGCATTTCGTAACCTCTCTGCGAGCGACTTAATCAGCAGCGATCACTGAATTACGAAAGATACTCTACACCGTCGGCCGCGCACGCTCTTGCGACGCCTAACGCCGCCGATGAGCCGCGCGGGCCACCATTTCGATGCCGGAATGTCACCGCGTCGGCTCGATTGGCCGGTTAGAGCGAGGCTTCTTTGAACGCACGAAGCACCGCGTTTATCCTGGTTTGATAACCGGGGCCTTGAGACCGAAACCACTCTATAACATCCGCGTCGACACGTAACGCAATCGATGCCTTTGGCGGGCTCGGTTTTAGACCCCGCCGAGCGATTCCCCGGACGATATGTTTAACTTGGGCTTGCGGATGTTCAGCCGTGAGCTTGATAGCGCGCTCACCTGGTGCGCGTACCCGCGCCCAATCAGTTTTGGATGTTTTCGAAGAGGATGACTTCTTCATTTCGAGTAGCCTTACGAAAGAAAATGATGTGTATACGTGCCGTAGTTTCCGTATGCACTATTGAAACCTTTTAGGCATCCCCTCGATGGAAGGGTTAGGCCTCTGCTACTACTGACTGTGAGTAGCGGGTCGAGCGCTTGCCTTCTTGCGCGCACCAGACGATTAGCAGTATCCAACCGATGATTGGGATGAAACCTAATAGTTGGAGCCAGCCGCTTCGGTCTGTGTCGTGAAGTCGCCGTGCTGTAACCGCGAAGTACGGCAGAAGTGTGGCGAGCGTGAATGCTATGGAAAGCTTGTCGCTAATGACGCTAAGCGCAATGGTGGTAATAAGATTGAACAGTGCCCACCACCAGAACTCAGACCGACTGGCATAGCCATTGAAGTCAGCGTACTTGGTGAAGCACGTTCGAATAGAGTCAACGAATGTCATATCTTCCCTCCCTTTTTGGTAGTTCTAGCGAGTAGCTCCTAGCCTGCAATGTGTGGGATCAATATCGAGGTGACAGTCCGAGGCGAAGCGCGTTGGCTTGGTTGGTTGCCGACGAGAGACCTAACGCCGCCGATGAGCCGCGCGGGCCACTGCACCAAAACTTGGATGCCGGTCCGTCACCGCGTCGGTTCGATTGGTTAGCTTTCATTTTTTCGGCTCGTCAGCTTGCTTCGCCGCAATCGCTGCTCACTGCGTATTACGTGAAGAATGTATGCGGTTTGGCGCTCATGTCGGTAGAACACGCGACAAGGCGGCTCCACGATCTGCCGGTAAGCCCAACCTTTGAGTTCGGGCGGCTTCGAACCGCTATCGGGATAAGCTTCCAACTGATCTACGTGCTCAAAAACCCGCCGTACAAGTTTTTGGGCTGCTGCTGGGTTATCTAATGCGATGTAGTCTGCGATTGCTTCTAGGTCAGAAAGCGCTGGGTCCGTCCAAACTATTCGAGCCATCGGGACATTCTGGATTTCGCCTGCTTATGGGAAATGGTTCGACCGTCGTCGATAGCCTGCTCCCCACGAGCAATGCCTTCTAGCAGCTTAATGCGGCCCCGGAGTTTCTCGTAGCTATCTACATCAATTAGATATGCCGACGGCAACCCGTGTTGTGTAATCAATATCGGCTCTCTATCCCGTTCCAAATCGGATAGTAGATCCGTCGCTTTACGCTTCAGCGTTGTAACAAGTTCGGTACGCATTTTCTGATACTAAAGTAGCACTGGATCGCGTGCAAGCACAATGAAAGCTAACGCGCTGCTAAGCCGCGCCGGCCGCTGAAGGGCACCGCGTAGCGCCACGAGACGCTTCCCGGCGTCAGCTCGATGCGATTGCTGGACATCATGGGAATAAATTTCATTTATTCGGCATGTTCAGAACGGTTGCAAACTGCACGACGGAAGTGCTCGGAGATACAAATTTACGCAAGAATGTCGGCGCGACGTTCCACCGCTGACCATGCTCTGTAATGATCGTAACGGTCTTTCGATTGTACTTTGTGATGATGCCGCTTAATTCGGGATGGCCCTCCGGTTGGAAAGACACCTTCTCACCGATGCTAAATCCAAGCATGTGCGAATGAGCGCGCATTTGCTGTAGGAAGTTCAAGCGGGCTACGACTCGATTATTCAAGTCAATCAGCTCTGACTCCGTCAGCTCATCGATGTCAATCGCCATAGCCTTTCGCTCCCTGTCTCCTCGGCCGTCAATTTGCTACGCGTTCTTTTGATGATGCCCAACGCAACGCATGAGGCGCGCGCGTCAGCGCATCGCCCTCGATGCGCTTGTTAGGTTGCTCTTTGGTTATGCGCCACATGCTCTCGAAGTGCCCGATTCACTGACGCTGAGTCGGGAAACAATTTATGTAGGTCAGGATCGATTAACACCACGTTACTATCCTCGCGGTATCGCGAGGCGTACTTCCCCCTAACCCCAGATTTTATTAGTTCCCCGGGATACTCCGGGCGCAATTCGTCGTTTTCACTGTTCATAGGCTTTTTGCTCACGTGGCGTCATTTCTCTTGCGGAAATCAGTCGAATTCGATCAGCACGCTCAGTATAGGACACTACAATATATCTGCGCGCTGCTGATTGACCGAATATCAGATACCGACTTTCATTTTCGGAGTGGTCGGGGTCGGGGACGCTTGAAGACAGGTCGTCGCTAAACACTTCTAGCGCCTCTTGAAAAGAAACGCCGTGCTTACGCTCATTTCCTCGAGCTTTATCGGAGGTTCAAGGGGTCCGGAGGTTCGAGGTTCAAGGGGTCAAGGTTCAAGGGGTCAGAGTCGTTGATTCTCTTGAATGGGGGCCTCCACCCTCATACATCTAGAATCAACGACTCTGACCCCTTGAAGAATACGTAGTCTTTAATCTGTTTGACGTTTAGCCAGAAGACATCGTTTCGGCTCTCGTCCACCGTAATTTCGATGTCGATTTTGGTGCTTCCTTCGATGTGAGTACCGTCAAATTTGAAGTACGCAGAAATGACATTCGCCTCAGCAATGTTTCTCAAATATTCGAGGAATTGCATCGCGCTCCCGGCGATTCGGATACCAGCACTTATCGATTCATAAGTACTAGCCATTGGATTTACTGGACGCCCAACGCGCCGCTGAGCAGCGCCGAAGCGCGCAGAGGCGTCCGCTCCATTGGCTTGGGCGGCACTCTTACGGGCGCCGGCTGCCACACGACAACACCATGGAATCAACTCGCGGAACTCCGCTGATGACGTCGCGCGTCAACGTAGTTGACCACGTACCGAGGCCCTGCTTTCGATCGATGGTGATCAGACTTGAACTGTTGACTCCAGCAGCCCCAGCAGCAAAGCCAACAATATAGTTATCGTCCAGTTCGAGAATGTCGTAAGGAGATGGCGCGGCCACGCCGTTACCTCCGGTTTCGAAATCACGGCGCGAACTCATAGAAAGCGTTTTTTGATCTGATTCGATGATAAGCACGATACGGTCAGTTGGATGCATGGACAACGCTTGCATTGTGTTTGGCGGTGGACTCTCTTTGGATAAAAGCGGAAATCGATCCGCTGCCTTGTTCGACCAACCTTGAATCACGCTACCAATTAATGCGTCGCAGTAATATATGTTGGCTTTCCCGCTGCCGTCTGCAGAGGGAATCGCGCTCGACAGTACAGCATCTCCAGGCCACGTCGCACTCACCCATAGCAGCGCAGCAGGAATTACGGTTACAACAACACGACCTTTCATGAGGCTCCCCTTCGTGACGCCCAACAAGTAGTCGCCGTCAAACTAACGTGTTTCCGCGGCGCTCATTCGTTGCGGGTTTTTCTGTAACCAGGTCATCGTTGTAAAAATCCTGTTTGCGTCCAGTGTTTTGTACCACGAGATCCGGCGGTGGGCTAGTCAATAGCCACCCCTCGTTTCGTCGAAATAAGTCGACATGACGCCGAGCCATCGCTGTTCGCTGTGATGGCTCTGGCGCCCGTTGCCATGGAGTGTTCCGTTCAGGTAATTTGGCTCGCCAATAGAACGGAGGCACATGGGTGTGGCTTCTTCCTCACCTTTCACCTTTCCTTGAGCGTGTGCGCGCGGCGATCCGGGTTCGTCACTACAGCCTCCGCACCGAGCAGGCGTACCTGCACTGGGTGCGCCGGTTTATCGTATTTCATGGGCGTCGCGATCCGGAAAGATTGGGCGAAACAGAGGTTGCCGCTTTCTTGAGCCGCCTCGCGGTTCGGCGTGAGGTGGCGCCGGCGACGCAAAACCAAGCGCTCAATGCGCTCGTGTTCGTGGATCGCGCCGTGTTGGATCGGCCACTCGGCGAGACCGGTGGCATTGTGCGCGCCAAGCGGTGCGAGCGGCTCGGTGGTGTTAACGATCGATGAAGTCGGCCGCTTGCTGGCGCAGCTACCGAATCGGATCCGGCTCGTGGCCTGCCCGCAGTACGGCTCGGGTTTACGCTTGCTCGAGAGTGTTCGTTTGCGGATTAAGGATCTCGATTTTGACCATGCGCCATTCTCGTCCGCGAAGGTAAAGGGTGCCGCGATCGGGTCGTCACGATGCCTGATAAATTAATCGTGCCGCTCGAACGCCACCTCGCGGTACGCTGCACCCTGTTCGACCGTTGTCGCGGCGGGCAACGGCACGGTCTCTGCCCCATGCGCTCGCGCGCAAATATCCGCGTGCGCCAACTGAGTGGGGGTGGCAGTACGTCTTTCCAGCCGATGACTTATCCGATGATCCGCGCGGCGCGGACATCCGCACGGTGCAAGAGCAACTCGGGCATCGCGATGTTCGCACCACGCAGATCTATACCCACGGCATCAGGCGTGTGAGCGTAAGCACCGCAATCCCTCTTGAGCTGCAGGCTGGATTGCTTGGTCGTTGCACTCGCAATTACTGCGGCGCTGTGTCTAGGCCGCATGCGTTCCCTGTCGCGCGCCGAATCTCTGCGTGCTGGTTGCCATTGATGCTGTTCTACAAACCCCTTACCCGACGAGTCGAGTGCGTTGTGCCCCGGCCTTCGGCTAGGATAGACGCGGACAAGTTTGCAAATCGACCATGACCCGCGCCACGCACACCCATTCGTATTACGCCGCCACCGCCCAGCCGTGGGACACCGGCCCACGTGTCGCTGGCGATATTGAGTGTGATGTGTGTGTGGTGGGCGGTGGCATCACGGGTTGTTCGAGTGCGCTACACCTGGCTGAGCGCGGCTATGACGTGGTGCTGGTTGAAGGCAATAGCATCGGGTGGGGTGCATCGGGACGCAGTGGGGCGCAAGTGATTTTCGGTTTTGCGCGTGACATCGATCGCATCGCACGTCTGGTGGGTGCCGAAGATGCGCGACGGCTATGGGATCTCGCGCTCGAAGGCGTGCAGCTGGTAAAGGCATTAATCGCGAAACACGGCATTGCTTGCGATTGGCGCGCCGGCCAAATTCATGTCGCGATCAAGGAGCGCCAGCGGGTGGAGCTGCGCGAGTATCAGCGCCTACTCGCCAACACTTATGACTATTCGCTCGACCTGGTGGAGGACGACGACTTACACACGCTGTTGCATTCGGCGCGCTATATCGCCGGGCTGTATGACGGCCGGTCGGGCCATCTCCATCCGTTGAATTACACGCTGGGGCTCGCGGCCGCCGCGCGCCGTGCCGGCGTCCGCGTATTCGAGAATTCACGCGTCGAACGGTATACGGCGTCGCCGACTCCAATGGTGATGACGGCAACGGGCCGCATCAAGGCCCGCCAGGTCGTGTTCGCGGGCAATGCGTATCTCGCCAATCTGGTTCCGAGTTTGGCGCGGAAAATCATGCCCGTTGGCACCTATATCGTCGCCACCGAACCGCTCGGCGAAGCGCGCGCGAAATCGCTGATCGGCAATGACATGGCGGTGACGGATATCAATTACGTGCTCGATTATTTTCGGCTGTCGAGTGATCACCGTTTGCTGTTTGGGGGGCGCGTGAGCTACACCGCGCGCACCCCGCGCGATTTGATCGCGACGATGCGCGCACGAATGAAGCGGGTGTTCCCGCAACTTGATGCCACCCAAATCGACCATGCGTGGGGCGGACTGGTCGACATTTCGTTCAATCGCCTCCCGCACTTCGGGCGTCTGACTCGCGATATTTATTTCGCGCAAGGCTTCTCCGGTCATGGCATTGCGTTGACCGGCCTGGCAGGCAAATTAATCGCTGAAGCGGTAGCCGGCGCCGCCGAGCGCTTCGATGTGTTTGCGCGAATACCGCATCGCGATTTTCCGGGTGGCGCCTTATTCAGGATCCCCGCTTTATTGTTGGGCACTGCGTATTATCGACTCCGTGATTTACTCTAACTAAAAGGAACAAACCATGACTCTCACCGTCCACGATCAAGTTGTTGTCGGCTTCGGTCAGTCGCTGAAGAATCTGTCGGCGCTGTTGGATAAGGCCGCGGCCCACGCCGCGGCCAATAAATTCGATCCCAATGTGCTGCTGACCGCGCGGCTATTTCCGGACATGTTTGCACTGGCGCGGCAGGTTCAATTAGCCACCGACTTCGCCAAGGGTGCTGTCGCGCGCTTGGCGGGGATCGATCCGCCGAAGTGGGACGATACCGAAACGACAGTGGATGAACTTCAGGCGCGAATCAAAAAAGCCTTGGATTTCTTGAACGGATTTACCGTCGCTCAATTTCAAAATGCCGAGACGCGTTCGATTGAAATCAAGACGCCGGTACGGCCGTTTTCCTTCACGGGTAAAGCATTCCTCCTGCACTGGGCCGTCCCTAATTTCTACTTCCATGTCACCACGGCCTACAATTTGCTCCGGCACAATGGCGTCCCGATTGGGAAATTTGATTTCCTCGGGGAGATTTAGCGGCCGACAAAAATCTTGCACAATTCGCCTATAGCAGTTGGCGCATTGTGGGAGCCGCTTTGAGCTTCGAATCTTCATGGAGGCTATTCGCGGCTAAAGCCGCTCCCACATAAATCTTGCGACGTGTTGGCTTAGCAGGAGACTAGCGCGTTTCAATAATTGAGACCGGCCCGCCGCGACCGAGGCCCAACATCTCGGCGGCATTTGTTTCCGCACACGCGACTTCCAGCACATCAAAGGAATTAACCAGCGCGAGGAGGCTGCCGGGCGCGACGTCGGCATAGGTTCGGTAGAGGCCGATCTCGTGGCCCGCGGCGCGCACGACCGGCCGCTTGAAGCGCGCCAGTTCGGCGCCTTCGATGTTGGTGATCAAATTACCGAAATGATCGGTGGTGATGACCACACCGTGCAGCTCATTACCGCGGCGCTCGGGGGCCTCGATTAAGGACGGAATGTAATCCGCGGTCGGCGCCCCGAGTGCGTTCGGCCGCGCCCGACCAGCCGCGAGTTCGGCGGCGAGCGGCGCGAATAAATCGCGACCGTGGAAGGTTGCGCTCAGGCGATCGATGCCCAAGCCCACCAACCGCGCATGATCGACGCCGATCGCGGTGCCCTCGATGCGGTCGACGACACCCGCCAGCAAACCGTTATCCGGCGCCAGGAAGAGATGGCCTCGACCCACGACCATCAAGACGCTGCGCGCCGTGCCTACCCCCGGATCGACCACCGCGAGGTGCACGGTGCCCGCTGGGAAATAATGATAAGAACGTTCCAGCCAAAAGCCGGCTTCAGCCGGCCAATGTACATAAACTTCGTGGGTGAGATCGATGATGCGCGCGTTCGGAAAGCGCGCAATCATCACTCCCTTCATGGTCCCGACAAACGGTCCGCGATGACCAAAGTCCGTGGTCACCGTGATCACGCCGCAGGGATTGAATTCAATGGTCATCGCCCCCCTCCCGCACTATTAATGACGCTATGAGCGATTACACACTATCAGGGCTAACCTCCGGCAACCATCGCCCTTCGAGCGCCGCGGCATCTTCGCGGTCCTGCGCGCGTTTGAGTTTCCACAGCTCCCGATGTTGGAGTGCGACCTTGCGCTTCAATTCGAGCACTTGCCGATGTTTATTTTCAAGCTCGGTCAGGTAGCTAAGCTCAACTTCTTGCACCGCGGCACGCACCCGCGCATCGGCCTCCGCGATTAATTCGATGCGCAGTTTGCGCAAGCGCCGACGATAGCGTTGGCGTTCGGCGTTACGCACATCTTCAAGCCCAATTTGGATTGCTTCTTGCGATAAGAATGCGGATTTAGTTCCTAAATCGAGAGTCGACGCGAAATCCACCAGGGGCTCGTCCACGTCCGCGCCAAAGTCATCGTCCGCGGCTGGCGCGTCGATTACCCTGGCAATCTCGTCGGCGAAGACCAGGCGTTGCGTCGCTTCGGTTTTGTTGATCGACTCGTCTAAATAAAAGGCGTCCAAGCCCGCCACGGTCAACATGAAATTACCGAGGGCGCTCTGCCGTGGGTTCGAGCTACACACAATAAAAGGGCGCCGTGGATCGAGACTGGTCGCGCGCAGGCGCAAAATGGATTCCGGAAGATTGATCGCACCGGGCAACGCGCCATGTTGAAATTCGGCCGCTTCGCGCATATCGAGCCACATCGCGTCCGCGTTGATCAGCGTTTCCGCTTCGCGCCGCGTTACCGCGCGCACATGGCTCGGCAAAATCAGCGACTGAAAATCTTGGTCCGCGATGCGTAATAACACACCGTCCGCGCGCATCCGCACCGTAGCCCGGCGCGGCGCGTGAGTGATCAGTGCCTCTTCACCGAAAAAATCACCGGGACCTTTGAAGGCCACGCGGTACTGCGTCCCGCCGTGGCGTTCAACATCCACTTCCGCGACTCCCGCCTTGACGATGTAGCAGCAGTCGGCGCTTTGGCCTTGTTCAATAATGATTTCGCCGCCGCGCACCGGCACTTCTTCGACCCGCTGCAACAGCCGTTGAATATCGTCGGCCGCTAAACGCGAGAGCACGCCGACGCCTAAGGCGAGTTCGAGACCATCCCCGGTTTCTTCACCGCCGAGTTCGACCACATCGAGCAAGGCCGCCGCATTGGTCATATTGGCGATGTTGATAAAGCGCCCAAGAATCGCGACCGGGATCCGGAACACGCGCACTTCGGTCCGCGCCCGCGCGCTAATCACGCCGTGTCCGGGGCTGTGGAAGGCTTCGACAATGCCGCTGCTGACGGCGTCGAGTTCGCGCACTACCCGATCGACGCCGGTCGCGGTCAGCGCGCCGCTAATTAAATAATAGACCCACTCGTGTTCGCGTTTATCCTGACAAAAGGTGGCGCCGGCGCGAACCGTTAAACTTTCACCCGCCGCCAGCACTTGCTCGCGATGCGCGTCGGCCAATTCACGGACGAGGGATAACCGCGCGCCGAGCATGTTGCGATCGGGCATCGGTTGGGGACTGACGAGCGCCGAGTTCATCAGGCTAGGCGCCGCGTGTCGCGAGCAGGCGGAAGCCGGCCGCCAGAAACGTGCAGGCGCTGATACATAGTGTCGCGGGCGTCCGCGGAAAGCGCATCGATCCGGCCAGTCTCTGCAAATGTCATCGTGATAGACCCTAACAAGAACGGGGATCCCCAGTCGAGATCATCAATAGCGGCCGCAGGTAGGATACGTTTTAATTTGGTCATAAACGCCACCGCCACCGGGTGGTTGAACTGCATCGCCCAGACCCTCCTGGTCCAGCGTTCCGAGTTCGCAAAATGCCGGTGCCGAGGGCTGTCACCGGCGCTTGATCTTAGTTGAACGTTCGTTTAACACTTAGCCCAAAGCATAGCACGCGAGCATGGCGCGTCGGGGTCGCCGACGCGCTAGCGCCGCACCGTGCCTAACCCTTTAACCGCTCCTCCTCAGGATATCGCAATGCCTTCTTTTCTCTGCGGCCTCGATATTGGCGGCACCTTTACCGACTGCGTCCTCATCGACGAGACTGGCCGTCTGACGATTTCAAAAGCACCGTCGACCCCCAAGAACTTCGCCGATGGCGTCCTCGAAGCGCTGCGGCGCGCGGGCAAGCGCGTGGGGCTTGAGCTGCCCGCACTACTCGGGGCAATCACGATGTTGAACCATGGCACCACCGCGGGCACCAATGCCATCATCCAGCGCCGCGGCGGGAAAGTCGGCTTGCTGACGACCCGTGGCCATAACGATGTCATCCACATCATGCGCGGTTCGCGCGGACTCTCGGGTCAGGACATCAAACTCATCGTACATATCCCCGAGAGCAGCAAGCCCGATCCGATTATTCCCAAGCGCCTGATCCGGGGCGTGTCCGAACGCGTCGATTGCTTTGGCAAGGTGGTGGTGGAACTCAACGAAGCCGAGGCCCGTCAGGCCGTGCACGAACTCGTCGCGGCAGGCGTCGAGGCGCTCGCGATCTGTTTTCTGTGGTCGTTTCTCGAACCGCGACATGAGCGGCGCATGAAAGAAATCGCGGCCGAGATCGCGCCGCATCTCTATCTCAGTTGCTCGTATGAATTAGCCCCCAAGTGGGGTGAGTATGAGCGCACCACCGCGGTGGCCTTGAACGCATATATCGGACCGCTCACCGTCGGCTACTTAAGTCGCTTGGACGCGCAGCTCAAGGCACTCGGCTACCGGCCTCCCCTACAGATCACGCAATGCGCGGGCGGCACGATCTCGGTACGGAAAGCCTGCGACGCGCCGTTGCTTACGTTGGATTCAGGCCCGGTTTCCGGCGTTACCGGCTCGCTCTACCTCGGTTCGGTGATGAACGAACCCAACATCATCACCACCGATATGGGCGGGACGTCCTTCGATGTCGGCGTGATCCATGACGCCAAAGCCGTCGTTTCGTATAAAAGTCTGGTCCATCAATACGAATATTTTCTGCCCAAGGTTGATGTGCAAACCATGGGCACTGGCGGCGGCAGCAAGGTATGGATCGATAAAACCACGCGCACGCTCCGCGTCGGTCCACAAAGCGCAGGCGCCGATCCCGGCCCGATTTGTTATGGCCGCGGCGGCACCGCGCCAACCACCACCGACGCCGATGTCGTGCTCGGCTACCTCGATGCGGAGAATTTCGCCGGCGGCACCATGCGACTCGATCGTGCTGGCGCCGCGGCCGGATTACAGGCCTTGGCGAATGAACTCGACATGAGTCTCCTCGAACTCGCCAGTGGTGTCGCGCAAATCGCCGAATTTCAAATGGCCGATCTGGTGCGCAAAGCCACCATCCAAAAAGGGCTGGATCCGCGCGACTTCGTGCTGTTCGCCTTCGGTGGCGCGGGCCCTGTACACATGGCGGTCACGGCGCGCGAGGCCGGCATCAAGCGTGTGATCGTGCCGCAGGGCGACACGGCCTCGACCTGGTGTGCCTTCGGCGCCGCGTCCGCCGATACCTTGCACGTGAATGAACAGGTGCGAATCATGGCGTCGCCGTTCGATGTTACGCACATCAACGCGCTGCTCGCTGAACTGGAAGCCAAGGGTCGCGCCGAATTGGCCGAGGATGGCATCCCGCCCGAGCGCCAACACTTTCGATACTCGATCGATCTCCGCCATCGCGGACAGATCAACGAAGTCGAAGTTGAGTTCGAGCAACGTGAATTCAAACCTGACGATCTCGACGGCTTGCGCGCGCGCTTTGTGCGGCGCTACGAACAGCTCTATGGTCGCGGCGCTTCGTTACCCGGCGCACGGCTCGAATGCGTCACGTTCCGCGTGCGCGCGAGTGCTGTCTCGCGCAAACCGCGACTCGTTGCGGCCACCACGCTAACCGCGGAGATTCCGCCCGCCGTGAAAACCGGCGAACGCGAGATTTACTGGGCCGAAGCGAAGCGCCTGACCACCACGCCGATTTACGATGGCTATCTTCTTGCGCCGGGGAATCAACTCAATGGCCCATGCGTCATTGAAACCGCGACCACGTCGATTGTGGTGCATCCTGGCCAAGCGGTGAGCATGGACGCGCTCGGCAATTTTGTAATCGACACTAGTGCGTGATCCTGCAATGAACCTTCATGAATCGAGGCGTGGTTATTGTGGGAGCGGCTTTAGCCGCGAATCCATATTTTTCGATTTTTCGCCGCTAAAGCGGCTCCCACAAAAGCGGCGTCAGTAGAACGGGTTCTGGTTTAAATGCCTAAGAGGATTTTCCCATGCCACGCATTAGCGAAATCACCGACATTGAATTCGATGGCGTCAATCATCCGTATGTGCCGCCCGCGGTGTTACGCATTTCACCCAAGTTGAAATTGCACCGCACCTGGGACACCACCATTGATCCGGTGACGTACGAAGTTATTCGTCACAACCTGTGGCAGATCAACGAGGAACATGGCGCGACTATTCAACGGCTGTCGGGTTCGCCCGTGGCCATGTACGCACTCGATCTCAATCCATCGTTGCTCACCGAAGATGCCGAGTTTGTCTACTTCGGTCCGTATATGCAGTACATGTCCGGCGTCACCGACACCCAGGTGAAGTGGACGCTCGAAAATCGATCGGACAATCCCGGGATCAACGAAGGCGATATGTTTCTCGCCAACGATCCGTGGGTCGGCGCCGCGCATCAGCAAGACGTCATGCTGTTATGCCCGGTGTTTTGGCAAGGCGAGCTGTTCTGCTGGGTCACCAATTGTCTGCATCAGTACGACATCGGCGGCATGACACCCGGCAGCTTTTGCCCGTCGGCGGAATCCGTGTACGACGAGGGCATCATGCTGCCGCCGATCAAAATCATCGAAAATGGCGAAATTCGCCGCGACATCGAAGCGGTGTACCTGCGTGCCTCGCGCAAACCGCAACTGGTCGCGCTCGACTTTCGCGCACAGATGGCCGGCAATTCGACCGCGCGCGATCGGGTGCTGGAACTGATCCGCCGCTATGGCCCGACTACGGTCAAAGGCGTGATGAAAAAAATCATCGATAACTCCGAGAAAGCTTATCTCGAAAAGATGGCGCGACTGCCCGATGGCCTGTGGCAGGACCGCACCTATATCGAGGCGTGCCGGCCCGGCGATCGCCGTACGCATCGCGTGCAAATTCAATTGCGCAAGGAAGGCCACCAGCTGGTGTTCTCGAACGATGGTTCGGCCGGTCAAGAAGGCGCGATGAACGCTACTTATTCCGGCTGGCGTGGCGCCATCATGGTCGCGGTGACCGAACTCCTGTGCTGGGACCAATATTTCGCGGTGGGCGGTGCGCTCCGCCATATCAATTTCGATCCCACGCCAGGCACGCTGAACTGCGCCAACTTCCCCGCGTCGGTGTCCACCGCGCCGATTCAATCGATGGAAATATCGCTCTATCCGGCCTACAACGTGCTGTCGAAGATGATCTATCCGGATGCCGACATGCGTCGCGACATCATGTGTATCGGCGGCACCAGCCAATGGCCGGCAACCCTGTTCCGCGGCATCGATCAATGGGGCGAGCGCTATGGGTATTTATTGATCGACCCCATTGGTGGCGCCATCGGCGCGTTTGCGCATGGCGATGGCATTAATACCGGCGGTCAATCGCGCACGCCGATTTGTCAATTGCCGAATATCGAGCACACCGAACAAAGTTTCCCGGTGCTGTTTCTGTACCGTAAGGAATTACCGGATTCGGGCGGCGCCGGTCAGTACCGCGGTGGTCTATCAGCGGAAAGCTGCTTCATTCCGCACAACACCGATCACATCATTCAGGACACGCTGTCCTCCGGCAACGCCACCCCAACCTCCACCGGCATGATGGGTGGCTACCCATCGACCACCAACGCCTACACCTTTATTCGTAACAGCAATATCTTGGAACGCATGCGCGTGTCGTCCTTGATCGAGGATGTGTCGGAAGTCACCGGCGAAGCGGAGCATCTGGAATTGCGCCAACAGAACTTCGTGCAACATAAAGCCGATGTGTATGCCGTGCGCTGGACCGGTGGCGGTGGCTTTGGCGATCCGTTCGAGCGCACTATCGAGGACATCGAACGCGATCTGGAAGACTTCGCCATCACACCGGATGCCGGGCTCGCGATTTATGGCGCGGTGCTGGATAAACAGCAGCACGTCGATGTGGACGCCACCCGCGAACATCGTGGAGGCGTACGCGCGACACGCGTGACCCGCCATGCCAATCCCAGCCGCCCCCGCGCCGGCGCCTTGCTCACGGAAAGCAGTGTGGCGCTGCACATCAAACGCGACGCGACGGGTACATTCTGGGCCTGCGCGAAATGCGCCGCCGATCTGGGACCCACCACGGCGAACTACAAAGACTGCTGCATCCGCGAAGATCATCCGGTGAGCAGTGCTAATCCTTTAATTGGCGAACCCTCGCGCTTCATCGATGATGCAGTCGCCTTCCGCCAATTCTTTTGTCCAAACTGCGGCACGCAAATCGATAACGAAATTGCCGTACAGCGCGATGCGGTGCTGCACGATATCAGCGTCGTAACTTAACGCGTCCCGGACGCTCGGATGGACGCCGCCTTGCCGCCGCTGTCCGGCGTCTTTCGCGCGGTGGCGGCGCTCACGTTCGGCGCGGCGTGGGCGTTTTATCTATGGCTCGGGGTCAGTAATCCCTACGTTGGGTTTGTCGCTGACGACGCGGTGTATCTGCTGATGGCCGACCTCTACTCGCCGCTGCACCACGCGGTCGGTGCGGTCTATGCGCATATTCGCGGCTACAGTCATTTACCACCGTTTTTCCCACTCATTATTTCGCTTGCCGGCGGCGGCACGGAGCATTTGGCGCCGGCACGCGTGGTGGTCGCCACGGCCATGGCCTTCGCTAATGGTTTGTTTGGATGGTGGCTACTCCGGCGCACAGCAAGTCCATGGCACGCGCTCGGTCTCGCCCTCGTCGTCGGCCTACTGCCGGGCACCTTACTCTTGGTGGTGGATGTCTTCAGCGAAGGCCTATACCTCGCGCTGTGCTGGCTGATCTTGCTTACCGCCGACCGCATCGCCATCCGGCCCCGCTGGCCGTTGTTGCTGGCGCTAGGGGTTGTGGCGGGCTGCGCGGTCGGCACGCGCACGATTGGGATTGCGTTACTGCCGGCACTGGCGATGTTAGCGCCTCGCCTTGGATGGCGGCGCTCATCGCTAGTGGTAATTGGATTCGTGTGTCTCGCGTTACCACTCACTCGACTGTCGGCGGGAGACGCGGCGCCTTCTTATTTTCAAATCGCAATGGATCAATACCGCGTCGCGCCGTTCGCTGTCTTGGGTCAACAGCTCAACGACGCCAGCACCGCGCTCCACGGCGCATTGCCGTACGGTTTATTCCAGTGGCGCGACGTCCACGCACCGTGGCGAAATCTTTCATTGATGTTACTACTGGGACTTGGGATCGGTGGCATGTTTGATTTGATCCGGCGCCGACAATTGCTTAGCTGCTACGTCGTCGCGTATCTCGGTATCGTGCTGCTGTGGCCGTTCGCGAATTTCATGGAACGCTTTGTAATGCCACTCGCCGGTCCATTGCTCTACTTTGCTTACCATGCGGCGGTGAAAATACATGCACGCGCCGGCACGGCGTTCATCGCGTTCCTAGCCTGTCTGCTGCTACCCGCGTGGATGCATACCGTGCAAGCGCTGGCGACGCCACCGGATGATCCCAAACTCAGCGGGTTTCGCACGACACGGTATTGGATCGACCTCACGCGCCGCGCCAGCGCGGAACAACAGATCAAAAACCTCGGTGCCTTGCACGATTATTTGCCACGGCTGGCCGAAGTCGTGCCAGCCGACGCCTGCCTCTTTACGCAATATCCGCAGATCACGATGTATCGCGCCAAACGTACCGCGTGGCTTATCCCGCCACCGGCAGACCTGTTGAAACCGGCGCCATGGGCCTGCCCCTATGTACATGCACTGGCGGATACGGGCGATGGCGAACCCCCGTTCTATCCGCTCGATGTGGTCGGAAGGCGCGCCGTGATCGTCGACTCGCTGAGTGTCAGGCCGGGGGATCAGAATCCTCGCAGACGTGTCATTGGAATGTTGGTGCGCGATCGATTGGCGCAGGATCGTGGTTGCCCGGTTACAGCAACTTGCAAGTGACCGCAGCGAATCACTGCGTCTCGCGGTAGACTCCGCCCATGCGGCAACGAGCCCTAGTTGGCGGAATGGTCTCGCTCATCAGTGGGTTGGCATCGGCGATCTTCATTTGGATCGGCTTCGAGATGCTCACGTCAGCCGGCAGCCCGTTGACGCTACGCGCCTTCGGGGCTTTGTCGCTGTCGTACGGCGGCGCGAGCATCCTGCTGCTGTGGCGGGCGTGGCGATCGCCGGCGCCCTATTTACCCGTGGCCGCGCGCTGGCTCGCACTCGGATTCTTAACCGCCGTGATTCTAAACGCGATGGATAACGATGCACTTACTAAACTCGAAGTATCGGGCATGGTGCTGGCTGCGATTTTGGTTTTCAGTAACTGGCTTGCGGTGAAACGCGTCGCTGGATTGCGACGTCGATGAACCCGCACTTCGCACGTGCTTCGCCACGATATGCCCTCGCGCTGGCGATCACCCTCGCCGGCTGCGCGAACACGACGCTGCCGATCGATAACACCGCATGGCAACTTGCGCGGTGGGAAGGACACGACCTCGGCGGCGACACTCCGCCCCCCGACTTGCACATCGAACAGCGCCAAGTGTGGGGCTACACGGGCTGCAATCAATTCTCGGCCGGATACACAGTCGACAACGGCAAGTTAATCGCCCACGATTTGCGCATTACGCGCGCGGCATGCGCAAATCCCGCTAAACAACAACTCGAACAAGCGTTGATTACGGCGCTCAAACGCGGCGTGCCGCTGGCGCGTCAAGCGCAACAATTGCGGTTGGAGACCGAATCGGCGCCACTCGAATTTGTTCGGCACGAGCCTCCGTTAACCCAAAGCGTGCGCCCCTAGACCCGTAGTCAATTCGCGATGGAATCGTTATGGTTTGGGGTACCGATGACGTGCGAACAAACCCCGTCACCCTAGCCCACTCCCGCAAGGGGAGAGGGAAGAGACCGAGCATTCGCTTTACCCTCTCACCCTCGCGGGAGTGGGGATAGACCGGGCGTTCGCCTCTCCCGCTCTCCCCGCGCGGGAGAGGGCTAGAGTGAGGGGAAAACGATCGACGACCAATTACAGTCAATTCCTCTTCTCGCGGGAGGGTTAGGGTAATGGAGGGGAGAACGTGCGCGCAACATACAAAAAAAGGAGCAACCCATGACCAAACGAATCGACTCCGTGCTCGGCACCGGCATCGAGCGCGGGCAGGCCCCGGGCTGTGTGGCCATGGTGGTTGATCGAACGAGCACGCGCTACGCGGGGGCGTTTGGCGTGCGCGATCTCGCGACTGGCGCGCCGATGCAAGTCGATACGATGTTTCGTTTGGCGTCGATGACGAAAGCGATCACGTCGGCCGCCGCGCTGCAATTAGTGGAACGCGGCAAACTCACGCTCGACACGCCCGTCGCGAGCGTGCTGCCGGAATTCGGCGCACTCGGTGTGCTGACTGGATTCTACGGCGACACACCGGCCATCCGCCCGCCGTCGCATCCAGTGACCTTGAAGCATTTGCTCACCCACACCTCGGGCTTAGGCTACGAATTCTGGAGTGCGCCGCTAACACAATGGCTTGAAGTAACCGGCACGCCAGGGATTCTCTCGGGCCAACTCTCAACCTTGCGCACCCCATTGCTGCACGACCCCGGTGCTGCATGGACCTACGGCCGAGGCACCGACTGGGTAGGCAGAATGGTCGAAGCGGCTAGCGGCGAAACGCTCGATACCTATCTTCAAGACCACCTGCTCGCGCCGCTTGGGATGCACGAAACCAGTTTCGATCCCGCGCCGGCCCTTACCGCACGCATGGCCGGACTCGCGACCCGCGAGGCCGGCGGCGGCTTGTCGCCGCTACCCTTTGAGTGGCCGCCTGGACACGAGTTGTGGAACGGCGGCCATCGATTGCATTCAACGGCCGCGGACTACGCGCGCTTTCTGCAGATGCTGCTGAATGGCGGCACCTTCAATGGCGCGCGAGTGCTCGAAAGCAACACCGTCGACCTCCTGGGTCAGAATCATATCGGCGAGCTCTGGGTCACTAACCTTAAAACCGTGCAGCCGCCTTACACCAACGACGCCGAATTTTTCCCCGGCATGCGCAAAAAGCACGGGCTCGGCTATGTGATTAATTGCGAGCAATGGCCCAATCGCCGCGCCATCGGTAGTGGCTGCTGGGCCGGCGTGTTCAATACGTATTTTTGGTTTGATCCGACTCACGGCCTCGCCGGATTGTTGATGACGCAGGTGCTACCGTTTGCCGATCACGGCACGATGGCCCTGCTCGATGCGTTCGAGGAAGCGGTTTACACGGAATTCGGACGTTGAATGCGCGCGGGGCGCCGTGACAACACGGCTAGCCAATAGCCCACGCTGCCCATCAGCGAACCGACGAGAATCGTCGCCAGCATGGTGCGGCTACTACCCGTACGCGACCACACCTGCGCCGCGATCGACGGCGCGAGCGCCATCGCGAACATCATTGGCAGTGCAATCGCGCCCATGGTGCGCGCGAAGTATTCGCGGCCCAGCCACTCGATGGGTGCGATACCACGCAGGATAGTGGTAATCCCATGACCGCCACCGAAGCACACGGCGAATAGACTCAACCACAGCATCTCGTGCGGCGCGAACATCAAAATCAGAATGGCGATAGGCACAATCGTCGAGGTACCCGCGCCAAGTTTGGCGATTGAGGCGCCGGGCGCGATACCGACGACGATTAACCGCGCGAGCGCTTGCACCGGTCCAATCAACGCGAAGGTCGTTAAGATCACTGAATTCGCGACGCCTTCATGGCGCAGCAAGGGGACCAATTGAAAGATCAAACTAGACGCCGTGAGGCTGTACGAGGTGTACCACAACGTAAGCCCCCAGAACACCGGATTGCGGAAGCGCCGGCGCATCACCACCCGACCCCGCGCGCGCTCGATGGCGCTCGGCGCCTGCGTGCGGCGCTGGCGCGGCGGCACGAACCACCAGTGGACCGGCGCGCTATAGCAAAGGTTCAATAGCGCTAATACACAGAGCGTGGTGCGCCAGTCGAGGTGCGGGATTAGATAACCAATCAGCGGCACGTAAATGGTGCCGGCTAAGCTCGTTACCATCGTCAGCGCGGTGATACCGCGGCGCGCATCCGAACCGAAGGTTTGATTGACCACCGCGAGCATCGGCTCGATTAGACAACACGCCAGACACACGCCAACCGCGAGCCAGATCAAATAGAAATGCGCCAAGGATTCGATTTGCGACCAGGCCAATAAAAACACGCCGGCGCCGAAGGAGCCAAAGGTCATTAGCCAGCGCCCACCATGACGATCGAGTAGTGCGCCCACCGGGTATGACATCACGCCGGTGACTAAAAGCCCGCAAGTAAGCGCGCCGTTCAGCGCGGTGTTCGACCAACCGAGTTCTGCTTGCATGGGGCCGGCAAACAACGAAAAACTGTAGTACAACGTGCCCCACGAGGTCATCTGCGCCACGGCGAGCGGCCACAGCATGATCCAGCGCTGGTGTCGACGATTCCAAAGCGAAAATGGTTTCCCGCGGTCAGGTGAAATCGTGATCTGTCCCCATGGCTAACGATACCCGGCGCGGAGCAGCGCGCGAACGGCTTCGCTGATAGCGTCGATTCGCGCGAGCGCCGCGTTCCTTCCACATTCGATCATCGCGGCATAGCGATCAAAATCAAACGCGCCACCCGCACTATGGGTTTCCGGCGTGATCACGATATCGGCGCGTAACGCTTCCAAGGTGGAGCCATACGAACCCAATACCTCCCACGACGCCCCGAGCACATGCTTCAGACCGAACGGCCCCTTAAACCGATCGGTCAGGCGCGCCAGGCGTCCCTGCGACGCCGTCTCGGATTGGCGTGGCGCGGCGACGACATTGACCGCAATCCGTAGACCGCAACGCCGCCGATCGAGCAGATCGACCGGCACTCGCGACACCAGCGCGCCATCGACGATTAGCCGGGAGCCATGCGCGATCGGCGGGAAGAAGCCTGGGATTGCCGACGTACCGAGAACCGCCGGTCCGACCGGTCCGCTATCGATGACCGCGCGTTCGCCGCTCGCCAAATCGGAAGCCACCACCGCCACCGGTAAACGCAAATCGGCGAACGTAATATCGCCGAACACACTGTGCGCCGCGCGCGCAATTTTTTGTCCCGTAAACAGTGAAGACCGTGGCAGCATCGCGGCGTCGCGGATCTTGCGATTACCACCGAGAAAATCGCGCATGCGATTGGCGCCTTCCGCGGCACTGGCCTCGCGCGCCACGGTTAAGGCGGCGATTCCGCCCATACTCGTGCCGCACATGAAGTCGACCGGGATCCGATGCGCTTCCAAGGTCTCCAATACGCCGACATGCGCGAAGCCGCGGGCCGCGCCCGAACTTAAGGCCACCCCGACTTCCTTGAACGTAATATAACGGACGACATGATCGAGCCGCGGATAACTCGTGGCGTGCCAGTGGCCGAGATCCTGTAATGCATGATCAAGCTCGGCCCACGGCACACTGAAATTCCAGCGCCCGGGATCGCCACCCGGCGCGCGCCCGAAATACACCCGCGTAATATCGGCAGCGCCAGCCAGTGTTCGCCAGCGGCTGGGCAGGTCACCGGCCGGTGGCCGCTCGAGCACCTCGACCACCACATCTTCCGGTTGCAAGATGGCGGTGCACTCACGAATGCCTTCGGGAGTGGTGACGACGACCAGATATTGTCCGCCGGCCGCATTTTGCCGCCATTGCTCGAGCAGCGCGAGATCGAGCGGTGCACGCGGCCGGTCCGCCTCCGGCAAATTCCGACAGAGATCCGAACCGGGGGCGTAATAGATCACGCCACCGGCAATCGCCTGCGCGAATTTAACGAGATCAATTTTTGGATCCGAGCTTGTCAACAACGCGAGCGCGGGTTTATGCGTCTCGTTGCGCGTTTGGTAGCGCAATCGATCGATCAGCAGACGGGTTAGACTGCGGTGAAGCGCGGGTTCTTCGTCGAGCAATTGCAGAAACTTCGGACCATCCAAACAATACGTGCTGGTATCCCGCGCGGCGACGAGAGTCGCCGAGACGGGCATGCCGGTGAACAATGACATTTCGCCGAACACCTGACCCGGCCCCAAGATAAACCCGCGCCAACTGCGTGCGCCGGCGGCCTCGGGTTGAATGCGCACCGCGCCCGCGGCGATGGCCTGAAAATAACGCCCCGGCTCGCCGACTCGCGCGATGACGGTTCCTTGCGAATAGTGTTGGACGGGGATCGCAATCTTGAGCCTGGCCACCGAGGCCGGCGACAAGGCAGCGAAGAACGGGATCTCGGCAAGGTCTAGCATGCGTTCATCGTACAGCCATCAAGTCTTATTATTTTGGCGGCGGCATCGCGTTCCGGGAGCTGACGAAACGATTTTGTGGGAGCGATTTTAATCGCGAATCATCAACCGCTACCCATTCGCGACTAAAGTCGCTCCCACAATTTACAACCTAAGCACTAGCGCCTGTGGTGAGTTGTGCGCGCAATTTCTGCGTCGGTATAACCTCAACTTCGGTTAGCGCCTCGTTCAACACCACGCCATAGAGCTCGCGGGCCGCGTGGGCCGAAATATATTCATCCAGCACATCTTCGAGCACGGCTTCCGGATCGCGCTCGAGCGGACTGCCGTAACCGCCGCCGCCGGTGCTCTCGAACATAAAGGTTTCGCCGTACCGAAACGGATGGGCGCAGAGCAGCGGGCTGCGCCAACCACCGGTAGCATCGAGGCCGCCGATGACTTCATTGTGGCCATCGGTGTAGATCTTGGTTTGACGCTGTACCGCAGAGTGCTTGCCACCGGCGACCCCGGGACTGCCTTCGAGCGTGCGCGCGGTTTCCATGCTCAACTGGCCATCGGCGAGATAGCGCACTTTGAAGATTGCGCCCAATCCACCGCGATATTTGCCGGCGCCGGCGCTATCGGTTCTGAGTTCGAAGGCCTCGTAGGCAATCGGGAACAGCAATTCGGCGGTCTCGGCCGGCATATTCATGCAATTGCCGAGCGGATCTTCGGTGACGTTCATGCCGTCGCCAAACGGCGTGGCGCCCCAGCCCCCCGCGGGGAGATCGGAAAACACATCGCTGACGCCATTCGGCGCGACCACCGAGGACACAAACCAATTGCAGTCCGCACTGGTCGATCCGGTTGCCTTGTCCGGACAGGCTTTGGCCAGGGCCTGCCAAATCGCGCTGGTGATTTTCGATGAAGTCAACGTCGTACAACCAATGGTCGGCGCCGGCCATTTCGCATTGAGCCAGGAGTCCTCGGGGATGACGATTTTGATCGGATTAAACATCCCTTGATTCTGCGGCGCATATGGTGCGAGAAAGAACTGCAGCGAGTACAGCGTCGCCGACGCGGTGTTCGCATACGGCGAATTGATCGCGCCTTTGACGGTTTTATCCGAGCCGCTGAAATCAACCGTGATCTCGGAACCCTTGACGATCAGGTTCACCTTGATTTTGATTGGCTTATCCGAAAAGCCATCGGTATCGGCGTAATCCTCGCCGGGATACTCGCCGTCCGGAATTTCGCTGATGCTCTTGCGTACGATCCGTTCGGTGTATTCCTGCAATTGCTTCATCGCCGCTTTCAAGGTCACGATGCCGTACTTCGCGCACGCGCGCTGCATCTCCTGTTCGCCGGCGCGTAAACAGCCCACATGCGCCTGTAGATCGCCTTTGACGAAGTGCGGCGTGCGCGTGTTGTTGACGAGGATTGCGATGATGTCTTCACGCGGTTTACCGCGCTCGTAGATTTTGGTCGGCGGCAGACGCAGTCCCTCGCCGGCAATATGGGTGCCGGTAAACGCTTGACCACCGGCGGCCCCGCCGCCGAGATCCATCCAATGCCCGCGACTGACCGCGAAGCCGACCAGCTCTTTTTCGAAGTAAATAGGGGTCAGAAACGTGATGTCGTTGATATGCGTACCGCCCTTGTACGGATCGTTCAAGCAGATGACATCGCCCTCGTGAATGTTCGCGACGCCGAATTGTTCGATGATGGCTTCGGCCGAAAACTTCATCGCCGCGAGATGGATCGGGCAGTTCGCGGCCTGGCTCAGCAATTGGCAGTCGTAGTCGTAAATCGCGTTCGAGAAATCAACCATGTCCGCCAAGATGGGCGAGAACGATGCCCGTTGGAGGACGGTCGACATGCGATCGCTCGCGTATTCGAATACGCTGCGGAGAACTTCAAATGTAACCGGATCAACCTTGGTTTGCTCGATGACCGAGATATCTACTTTTACTTTCTTGTCCATGCGCCGCTCCTCAATCCATGGCCGCGAGATTGCGGCTTAAGTCAATGATCAAATTTCCGTAATGGTCCACATTCGCGCAAGTGTTGGGTGGCAATACCGCGCACGCATGCGCGTATTCGACGATGCACGGCCCTTCGACTTTCGCCTCCGGTTTCAAAGCATGGCCGTCGTATACATGGCTCGTATGCCATTCGCGATTGAAATAAATCTGGCGTTCGCCTTTTAACGCTTGGCGGCCACTGCCGCCGACTTCGACCGCCGGCGGCGCTTCCATTTTGCCGATGGCGGTGACGCCAAGCGCCACAAACGCGGGCGCGAAATCGTTCGAACTGACCCCATATTCCCGCTCGTGGCATTGATGAAACGTGGCCACCACCTGCGGGATATCGGCCGCGGCGAGCGCCTTGCCCGGCATCGCTGTTTCCACTTCGTAAGTCTGCCCAACGTAGCGCATCTGCGCGCTGCGCGTCAGTTCAATGTCTTTGCGCGCCACGCCATCGGCTTCCAACAGGCGTACGGCGCGTGTTTCCAACTCCGAGTATAGACCATTGACCGTGGCCAGATCGGCCGCCGCCACCGGCGAAAAATAGAACGCTTCCAGATCATGCCGGAGATCCATGGCAGTCGCGCCAAAGGCCGAGGCGACGCCGGCGTGAATAGGCATGATGACTTTCGGAATATTCATCGATTCGGCGACAAAACACGCGTGCATCGCGCCCGCGCCACCGAAGCTCGCCAGAATGAAATCGCGCGGATCGCGGCCGCGCGAGACCAGCACCTTTTTGACGGCCTGCGCCATGTTCTCGCAGCCGATGCGGATCATGCCGTCGGCGGTTTCGATCGCCCCGAGGCCAAATGCGGCGGCGAGGTTTTCCATCGCCGCTTCGGCAGCTTTCTTATCGAGCTGCATTTTGCCGCCCAGGGTCGGTTCAATCCGACCCAGCAGCAGATTCGCATCGGTAATCGTCGGTTTGGCGCCGCCCAAGCCGTAACACACCGGCCCGGGGCTCGACCCCGCGCTGTGCGGCCCGACACGCAGCGAACCACCTTCGTCGACCCAGCCGATAGATCCACCACCGGCGCCGACGCTGTGGATATCCAACATCGGCACGATGCAGGGGATCTCCCATTCGATCTCGTGGTCGCGCGTGATCAACCCCTTGCCGTTTTCGACGATCGAGACGTCGTAACTGGTGCCGCCCACGTCGGTGTGAATGATGTTGGGATAGGCCCCGAGTAGTTTGCTTAAATAGGCCGCGTAAGCCACACCGCCCGCTGGACCGGATTCAATCAATTCCTCGGGGTGCTGTTTCGCATAGTCGACCCCGGTGATGCCGCCCGAGCTTTTCAAGATCAGCAGCGAACCGGTGAACCCTTCGTGCTTCAGCGCGGCCGCCAAACGATCGAAATAGACCTCCATCACCGGAACCGTCGCGGCACGAATGGCCGTGGTCGTAAAGCGTCCGTGCTCGCGAAAGACCGGCCGGGTTTCGCACGACAACACCACATAGGTATCCGGGCAGACTTCCTTAATCAGCTCGCGCATGAGGTGCTCATGCACGCCGTTCTTGTACGAATTGATGAAGGCCACGGCGACAGACTTGATCTGCGCGTCCTTGATTTTGTGCGCGATCGCGCGCGCCGCGTCTTTATCGAGCGGGCGAACCACGTTGCCGGCGACATCGGTGCGCTCGTTGATGGTGTAGCGATAACGGCGCTTGATGATCGGCTTCGGTTTGGTTTGATACGGATCGTAGAGATGCTCGCGATGCTGGCGACCAATTTCAATCGTGTCACGAAAGCCTTCGGTGGTCACCATGGCGGGATCTGGATAGTTGCGTTCGATCAACGCATTGGTGGCGGTGGTGGTGCCATGCATGAGATGCGAAATCGCGTTAAACGGAATGCCGGCTTGCTTGATAGCGTCGATTACGCCAAGCGCGCGATCGTGTTTGGTTGTCAGCACCTTGGAGGTGGTTTGCTGCCGTCCCTTATCGTCCCACGCGAAGAGATCGGTGAAGGTGCCGCCCACATCAATTCCTACTCGCCACATTAGGGTGTCCTCTGCTTCGTGCTTCGTAACTATAGCCCTTCGAAATCAAACCTACTTTTGATCGCCCCTCACCCCAGCCCTCTCCCCTCGCGGGAGAGGGCTGGGGTGAGGGGGAACTCGCTCACACTCAACACCGGATCCGGCTGTTACTCGGATCATACGCGGGCTTAAGCAAACAGCGCGCGGAATATCGCCGGTGGCCAATTTCGATTTCGTAATGCCCAGACGCGATGAACTCGTCAGTAACGTCATCCGGATTCGTCACATACCCCATGGCCACCGCCGCTCCCAGGGTGTGACCGTACATCGCCGACGTAGTGTAGCTATTGAGTTCCCCATCGCGATAAATCGGCTCATTGTGATAGAGCAGCGGCGCGGGATCTTCGAGCACAAACTGCACCAGGCGCCGTTTCAAGCGCCCTTGTTCACGCGCGACGAGCACTGCGTCACGGCCGATAAATCCGCCCGGCTTGTCCCACGCACACGTGAAGCCGAGTCCGGCTTCGAGCGGGGAATCATGCGGACCAATATCATGCGCCCATTCGCGATAGGCTTTTTCAATGCGCAAAGAATTCAAGGTGTGATAACCGCAATGCGCCAGATCGAAGCGCCCCCCGGCCTCAACCAGCGCATCATAGACTGGGAGCGTAAAGGCCGTTGGAATATAAAGCTCCCACCCCAACTCACCGGTATACGTAAGCCGTAGCGCCAGCAAGGATTGATAGCCAATTTGGATTTCACGCGCCGTGCCAAACGGAAATCCGGCATGCGAAAAATCAGTCGCACTTAAATCTTGTAATAATGCACGCGAGTTCGGACCTTGCACGTTCAACATTGAATACGCACCGGAGACATCGGTTACCACACAGAACGCCTCGCGCGGAATGTGATTGCGGATATGCGCCTCCACATGGGTGTGCGTAAACGCCGCGGTTACGACCCAATACTGGTCTTCGGCGAGGCGCGTCACGGTCACGTCGGCTTCGATCCCGCCCGCCTGATTTAGAAACTGCGTGTACGTCACCTTACCGATCGGCACGGATAAATTACTGGTCGCGAGGTGATTTAACACGCGTTCCGCATCGCGGCCCTGCACCAACAATTTGGAAAACGACGTTTGTTCGAAAACGCCGACCGCTTCACGCACCGCGCGGTGTTCGACGGCATTGTTCGCGAACCAGTTTTGTCGACCCCAGGCGTAGCGGTACTCAGCGACTTCGCCTTTCCGTGCATACCAGTTTGGGCGTTCCCAACCCGCGGACTCACCGAAACAGGCGCCAGCAGCCGCGAGGCGATCATGGAGGATACTTTTCTTAACGCCGCGCGCCGTGGTCCATTGTCGATACGGCCAATGGTCTTGGTAGCCAATGCCGAGGGATTCGATGATGCGATCGTGCAGATAACGATCATTATCCTGCCACGCATGGGCGCGCCGGATATCGACCGACCACAGGTCCAGCGGCGCGCGTCCGTTCTCAATCCAATGTGCCATGACCATGCCGGCGCCACCGCCAGAAAGAATACCGAGTGAATTAAATCCGGCAGCGACAAAAAAATTCTTAAAGTTCGGCGCTTCGCCCATTAGATAATTGTGGTCGGGCGTGAAAGATTCTGGGCCGCAGAAGAAGAGCTTGATGCCGGTGTCGAGTAGTTTAGGGACGCGCAACAATGCCTTCTCCACCACCGGCAGCATGCGGTCCCAATCAGCTTGAATATCATTGAAGCAGAAGCCTTCGGGGATCCCGGCCATGCCCCAGGGCTTCGCCACGGGTTCGAAGAAACCCACCATGATCTTGCCCGCCTCTTCACGCAAGTACGCGCTGTTTCCCGGATCGCGCAAGATCGGCAGTCTTTGATGCACGCCCTCGATCGCTTCCGAGATCAGGTAGTAATGTTCAGCAGCTTGCAGCGGCACGTTGACACCGGCGAGTTTCCCGACTTCACGCGCCCACATGCCGGCGCAATTCACGACCGTTTCGGCGCGAATATCGCCGTGCTCAGTGCCAACACCAATTACCCGACCGTCTTCGCGATGAATGGCCGTCACTTTGGTGTTTTCAATAATGCGCGCACCGCCCAGGCGCGCGCCCTTCGCCAATGCCTGCGTGACGTCGGCTGGATTCACGCGTCCGTCATGCGGAAAATGAAACGCCGCTTGCACATTCGACACGTCGGCGAGCGGCCATAGGGCTTGCACGTCGGCGGGACTGATTTCATGGCTTTCGACATCGAAACACCGGGCCAACGCGCAACCGCGCCGCATCTCGAGCGCCTTGTCGGCCGTCATCGCCAATTGGATCGAACCGCAATTGATGATCCCAGTGGCTTGACCGGTTTCCGCCTCGAGCCCGCGATACAGATCTTGGGTGTATTTCGCGAGCTTGGTTTGCGCTTCCGTGTCACGCAATGTCGTTAGCAGCCCCGCCGCATGCCACGTGGTGCCGCTGGTGAGCTGTTTGCGTTCCAGCAACACCACATCGCGAATTCCCAGTTTCGTCAGATGATAAGCAATCGAGCAACCGATGACGCCGCCGCCGATAATCACGACTTGGGCCGAAGTGGGCAGGCGATCGGTCATGAACAATGAGCTCCGGCACTTTTGGCGGGTGATTTAGCTGGATTATTGCATCAATTTTCATTGCTGCTAAGGACGAACCGGGTGTGGTGTCCCGCAATTAACTTGGAGAAATCGCGACTAGGGGTGTGGGAGCCGCTTTGAGCTTCGAATCTTCATCGAACCTCATTCGCCGCTAAAGCGGCTCCCACAAAAGCGTTGCGTCGATTACCGCAGGCTTATTGCGGGACAGCGCCTTAGAAGCTTGTGGCAAAACCGCATCGACCGACCCAAGTCGGGGCGCTATGATGCGGTAACGTCCCGTTCGGAGCTCAAACTATGCGCGAAGTTTTTGTCGCCGGCGTCAGCATGACGCATTTCGGTAAGCACCTAAACCGCTCGCTCAAGGAGCTGGCGCAGGACGCCTTAATCGGCGTGTTGGCCGACGCCGGCTGCGAGCCGCGCCGGCTGGAAGCCGCCTTCTTCGGCAACTGTGTGCAAGGGCATATGGAAGGACAGGACATGGTCCGCGGCGAAATCGCGTTGCGCGCCTGTGGCGTGGAGCGGATCCCGATCATCAATGTTGAAAACGCCTGTGCCACGGCCAGCACGGCGTTTCACATGGCGGTGAACTACATCAAGGCGGGCGCCGCCGATGTCGTCCTCGCACTCGGGGTCGAAAAAATGTATTCGACGGACAAGGCGCGCATGTTCAGTGCCTTCGATGGCGCATGGGATGTGCATACCGTGGAATCGAGCCGCGAGACGCTGGTGGCGATGGGTGACGGTTTTGAAGTGCCGCCCGGCACCACGTCGGATCGACCCTACAGCGTGTTCATGGACGTGTACGCTGGACTGTCGCGCTTACACATGAAGACCTTTGGCACCACGCAGCGGCAATTGGCCGCGGTGGCCGCGAAGAATCATCAGCACTCCGCGCATAACCCGCGTTCACAATATCAACGTCCCTTTAGCATCGAGGAAGTGTTGGCCGCCCAACCGATCACGTTTCCGTTGACGATTCCGATGTGTTCGCCGGTGAGTGACGGCGCCGCCGCCGCGATTGTCTGTAGTAGCGAAGGGCTACGCCGATTACAGAGCTCGGCGCGGCGCACCACGCGCGTACTCGCCTCGGTGCTGCAAACGGGCGGGCAACGCGCACCTGACGATTACGCCCAGCATGTCACGCGACTGGCGGCTGATAGGGCTTATGCGCAGGCTGGCCTCGGGCCGGACGCGGTGTCGGTGGCTGAAGTGCATGACGCCACCGCGATGGGTGAGATCATCGAAGTCGAAGCCCTACGCTTATGCCCGCTGGGCGAATGCGGGCGCGCCGCCGAACGCGGCGATTTAAGTCTCGGTGGCCGGATCCCGGTTAACCCTTCGGGTGGCCTTGAATCAAAAGGACATCCCATCGGCGCCACCGGGCTCGGCCAGATCTACGAACTCGTGACGCAACTCCGCGGCGAAGCCGGCGCGCGACAGGTTGAGCGGGCGCGCGTTGGGCTGGCGCAGAATGGCGGTGGCATTATTGGCGTCGAAGAAGCGGTGGTGTGCGTGACGATGATTGGGGCGTAGCTTAAGGCCATTGCGCGAAAGATTCGCGGATAAATCCGCGCTCCCACAAGAGACGCTCCGATGCACGGGACTGCTCGTGTGGGAGCCGCTTCAGCGGCGAATCTTCATCGGTTAAGTCCCCAAGCGCCGAATCGCGGCTTCCGTCAGATACTGGTCAAACATGTTGGGATCATTAACGCCCATGGTGTAACCGCCGCCAACCGACTTCACTTGCTCGAGACGGGTCATGCGATTGCTCTGCACGTCATGCGCATGGACATTGCACCATGACCAATACGGCCCTTGCTTGCCGTCTTGCACGTTCTTGTCACCATTTTCGTAAACCGAATAGGTGCCATCGAACGATTTAAACGGTTCGCCACGCCGATCGTAGGTCACCATATTGACTGGCAACATCGTGCGTGAATCGAACCACACGCGTTTCTTCGACACCGGTGCGCGCGGATAACCCGTCGGCTCGGCTTCGACCACGATGGTCTCTGGGATCAGTTCGACCTTGGTGTCCCAGAACGTAATGCCCTTCGGTCCGCCATGCGTCGTGCCTTCCCAATTGTCGTGGCCACTATGCCAGTTTTGCGAGAGCCCTGATAAAAACGGTCCACGACCGATGATTTTGTAATTACTCCATGTGAGGTACGGATCGCCCGCGGTCCACGCATCCGATAAGTACAGCGTGGTGCCAGGAATCAAAGGTTCGAAGCGCTGGCTCGACGGGAACCGCCGCACCCGCTTGAACTGCGGCAGGAAGCCCATCAACTCAGGGAATTTGGTTTGGTCGTACTCCCAGATATTTAAGAATGACGTGCCTTTGGCATCGTTCGGGTACGTAAAGAACACCGATTGATAGCGGAGTTTATTTTCCGCGCCGGTCAAGTAAGGTTTGGGATCAATCGTCACGCGGCCGACCGCAGCGTATTCGCACCAGCACACTTCGTAATGGTGGGTCTGCTCGCCCTCGTCGCTGATTTCGTAATCCTTGATCGTGTAGAACGACACATCGTGCCGCCCCCACGACAGGGTAATCGGAATGAAGCATTCGGCGCCGGTGGTCGGTTCGGGGAATGGATTGCCGCCGATCCACGGCTTGCCCTCTTTCGTATAAATATTGCCGATGGCATCGAGCTGCGCCTGGCCTTTATTGCGCAAAGTCGCTTGGATGTAGTCGATGGGACTCAAGCGTGTCATGTCCTTAACCGAATCGACCAATTGGAGTTTACGGCCCATTTGCTTGATCTGCATGAAGCGAATCGGGTCGAGCAGATCTTTGACGTCGTCAACATTGTTCACATCGATGATGTCACCGGGCTTGAATTTGCCCTTGGTGTACATCTCGATCGACATTAATTCGTCAGGATAGACGTTCTCGAAGGTCCCGTTCTTAGCCACCGCGTCCCAGACGCTGCCGAACACCCCAGCGCCCAGCACGCCGCGCGCGGTCTGTTTGATGAAATGGCGCCGACTGTAATTAAAATCGTACTTGAGAATCCGCATGATGAGCACTCCGTTAAGACGAGGTTCGGAACTCTTTAGCCGGCGCGAGTTCCCGTGGCTGCGCGCTGCGCTGCCACCGGCGATCGGTTAATGAGGGTTAGACGCTGAGCGCGGCAAATTGTTCGTTGATTCGCGATGTATTTAGCGTGCGCCCGATAAAGACCAATCTAGAACTGGTATCGCTGTCAGGCCAATCCGACAGCCATTGTAGCGGGTAAAACTTATTCTGCACCGCGTGAATAACGGCGGGGCGTCCGCCTGTCTCGCGAAACCCAGCAATCCCCTTAATCCGCAGGATTTCCTCACGTTGTTCGTTGACCAGTCGATTCAAAAAGACCGTGGTGCCGGCCAAACTCAACGGCGCCGGATGCACGATCACGTGGCTCGCGTAGTGGTGAGCAGCGTGGTCGTGGCCCGCGTGCGCCGGGTCGTGTTCGCGCTTAAGCAACGATAGCGTCGCTTGAAAGAGACGTTGGCCGAACAATTGTTGCGAAGCAATATTAGCGCCCGTGGCAACGTAGCGCAGCGCCCGTGGATTGAGCGTCGCCAACAGGGCTTCGGTCGCTGCGAGTTCAGCCGGCGTCGCGATATCTTGTTTGCTGACGACGATGAGATCTGCCAACGCGACCTGATCGCTCGCCGTTTGATGCGCCGGCAGGGTAGTGGCCGCGTTGACTGCATCGACCACTGTCACCACCGAATCCACTTCATACACTTGCATCAGCGGCGGGTTTGCCATCAGCGTGTGTAGCAGTGGAATGGGATTGGCCAACCCACTGGTCTCGACGATCACGCGATCGAAGGGTCGAATTTCTCCCAGCTGCCGTTGCCGGAATAGATCGCGCAAGGTCATGACCAAATCAGTCCGAATGGTGCAACACAAGCAGCCGTTTTTGAGTTCCACCACGGATTCGCTTAAGTTCGCGACGATCAAGTGATCGATGCTAACCGCGCCGAATTCATTAATGATGATGACGGCGTTCGCGAGCTCCGGTTGCGTGAGCAACCGCGAGAGCAAGGTGGTCTTGCCGCTGCCGAGAAAGCCGGTGAGCAGGCTGACGGCGATTTTAGGCTTCATCAGGATTCGCGGATAAATCCGCTCCCACATGAAAACGAGCTCAGGACTTTTGTGGGAGTCACAGTTGTGGGAGTCGCTTTAGCGACGAATGCCGTTTAGAAGGTGCGAGAAAAATGGTAGGCCGATACGTGATCAATTCACGGCGCGCTCAGTCCCGCCCCAAAACTTCTTACGGATCTCGGTCTTTAATATCTTGCCGACTGGCGAGCGCGGAAGGTCGGGCCAAAACTCAACGTTCTTCGGAGCTTTGACGCTCCCGAGTCGCTGTTTGGCAAATTCGATGATCTCATGCGCATCTGCGGTTTTATCGGGTCGCAGTAACACAATCGCCGTCACGGCTTCGCCCCATTTCGGATCCGGCACGCCGATAACCGCGCAGTTCTCGACCGCGGGATGACCGTTGATCGCGGCTTCGACTTCAGCCGAGAACACATTGAATCCGCCGGTGATAATCATGTCTTTTTTACGATCGACGATGTAGACGTACCCATCCTCGTCCCAGTAGGCGACGTCGCCGGTGTGATGCCAACCGAAGCGATGCGCTTCCGCCGTGCCTTCGGGATTGCGGTAATAGCAGGGCGCGACGAGATCGCCACGCACCACCACCTCGCCCTTTTCACCCCGCGGGACGAGGGCGCCATCGTCATCCATAATCGCCATCACGCTGAGCGCACCCGGCCGCCCGCAGCTCTTCAGTCGATGACGCAGCGTCGGCTCAAATGCGGCGGCGGCAAGTTCGGCCGGCGGCAAATAGGTGACTAGCATCGGCGCTTCGACCTGACCATAGCATTGACACATGCAGGGACCGAAAACCTCCACGGCTTCGGCCAGCTTATCCGGCGCAACCGGCGAGGCCGCGATCAAAAAATGCGTGAGCGAAACGTAATCGAACTTCCGGACGCGTGGATGCGCGAGCATCGCGTAGAGGACGGTCGGTGGCAGAAATAAGTGCGTGACCTTGTGTTCCTCGATGGCCATCATGATCTCGAGCGGATCGATCTTATCGAGCACCACATTCGTTGGACTTTGCGGCGTCAACATAAAGGTCAAGATCCCGGCGGCGTGGGTCATCGGTGCTACACATAAATGCACTGGCGATCGGCCGCCCGGCGGCATGGCGATCGTCGCTTCAGCGATCAGCGTGGACCACGTGAGGTTATCCCAGAGAATACCCTTTGAGCGTCCGGTGGTGCCACCAGTGCCGAGGATGGTCGTCATTCGATGCTGTTCGTAAGCACGGTCGGGAATTTCAGCATCACTCGCGCCGGCGATAAATTCGGCTAGCGACGGTGTCGTACCATCTCGGCGATCGATACACACCAACTGTTTAAGGCTAGGGACTTCGACACGAATAGTGTGTACGTGGTCGGCGAAACTGCTGTGATAAAACAACCATTCGCATTCGGTCAAATTCATGAATTCAAGGTTGGCCTCGAGTGCATTGCGCGCATTGATCGGCACCCACGTGGCTTCAAGGCGAAAGCCGGCGAGCACACAGGCGAAGGCTTGCACATCGTTAGGAGAATACACGGCGATGCGGCCGGCATCCGTTAGACCTCGCGCGTGAATAGCGTTGGCAATGCGCACCGACAGTGCGCGCATCTCGCGATAGGTGTAGGCGTGGGCGTTGGATCGGAACGCGGTGCGTGTCGGCGTTGCCTGCACTGCCTTATCGAAAAAGTCGATCACCCGCATGCGGCGGCCTCATTTGGTTCGTGAATAAAAGATGATAACGCGAATCGATGCTGCAGACGTTGGGGTAGAAGCCGGGAAAGCCCCCTCACCCTAGCCCTCTCCCGCAAGGGGAGAGGGGACAGACAGGTCGTGGTCGAAGCAACGTCGAGCGACACACCCCGCAAGAAGAGAGGGGAAAGATGGTGTGTGTCGCATTACTCCCTCTCCCCTTGCGGGAGAGGGCTGGGGTGAGGGGTAAGTTATCAAGCCCCCGCCGACACGCGACAATCGGTGCGTTGCCGTAATGCATTGAAGCGCGACTTATAGTGATCGTTCGGCGCCGGCAACCGCCGGGCGACAGCAGTAACCAACTCACACGCCGCCTCCGGCCGTGTCGAGTCAGCACGGATCTCGATGCGGCTCAGCATCCCCTCCCACCAGATATCCTGCTTGGGCGGAACTTTTTCGGTGATGATGCGCCAGGCGTTATCCGCTTCAACGAAGCGCTTGGTCTGCTGCGCGGCCTTCGCCAGCACGCGATACCCGTCCCCCGCACGGGGATAATCCTTGATCAGGCGCTTAGCTGCGTCATAGGCCTTTTCGCCGTCGTTCATGCTCAACCAATCTTCAATTTGCAACAGTCGAAAACGCCGTTCCATTTCCGGTTGCGCTTTTAAGCGTGGCGCCAGGGCCGAAGCGATGTTCACCCGCAGACTCATATCCTTCAGCTTGCGCACGAACGGAAAATATTGCTCCAGCCGCCATGCCTCGATCGGAAGATCGCCCCGTGCCTCGATATCCGCCAATAACCGTTCGGGTTGACCCAACCGTTCATAGAGCTTTAGGCGCGACCACAAATACGCGCGCAATACCGTGGAGCCGGCGGCGGGATTTTTTTGCTCCGCCAGTTCAATCGCTTTTAAGATGCGATTGGGATCCGGATCGATCACCGCCTGCAGTTGCATAAAGAACGCTTGATTTTGCAGCGATTTTTTTTCGTCTGCCGGCAACTCCTGCCACGCGCTCATGGCGTCTTTGGCGATTTGCTCGAGTCCGTTGCCAGTTTGCGCCGCGTGCGCGAAGTCCTTGGCGAGCACGTAAAAGCGCGTGCGCTCAACGCCGCCAGCAAAGCGTCCCGTGGCTTTCACACTGTTGAGATAGCGCAGGGCGGCGCCCGGATCTCCGCTTTGCTGTGCCAGTATCAAGCGCGCGCCATCGGCATCTCCATCGGTGGGACTGGCGGCCAGGAAGCGCTTGGCGGCGGTCGCGAGTGCGGTCTGCTGGGTACTCAGGGTATGGTTCTCCGCCAGCTGCGCGCGCGCGATGTACGCTAATTTGGTCGCCGCCTTTTGCACATCCGGCTCAACCCCAGAACGCAGCAGCTTTTCCGCTTCGCGCGCCGCTTCGTCATTCAAATTGCTTTTCAAGTACGCGACCGCCAGCCGGTATTTAAAGCGATCGAAATTCAGGCCCGGCGTCCGCGGTTCGTGCTGAAAAAAAGCCTTGTACTTGCCGACGGCGGTGAACCATTGCTGATTGTTGAAATTGTACTCGGCGAGCACCAGGTCGGTGTACTCGCCGAGATCCTCGCGCGCGATCTCTTTCTGGAATTCCAGCACATCGTTCAAGATCGTCATCGTCATTTGATTCGATGCGATGATTTTTCGTATGCGCTCGGCGGCTTCACGCGCGCCCACTTCTTTCACCCGATGTTGCTGTAATAGGCGCATCGCTTCCGCATGCAGAATTTCGGTTTCGCCGTTGGCGGCGCTGGCGTTCGCACTGGGGCTCGCCGCGGCCATGACGGGTCGCGCGCCACCGCGCATGACCGCGAGTTCGGCCTCCGCCATTTTGTAGACCGGATGATTGGTATCGGCCGCTAAGGCTTTTTTCAAGGCTTCGAAAATCTGCGTGGCGCGCGCGGTTTGGCCTTCGAGATTGGCGAGGTAGCCGAGTCCCAGCCAACCGCCATACACCAAGTTGGGTTGGAAAATTTGCATCGATGCGCCGCGAAATCCGCGCTTTGCGTGATACAGAAGTTGCGCGCGATGGGCCGCTTGCGACGGCCGCTCGGCCAAGGTGAAATCGAGCCACGCGCTCCAGTACGGAAATGCCGCGAGGGCAAAACTTAAATCGTCCCAAGTTCGCGATTTATAGATCTGTTCCAACGCGCCTTCGCTATCGCAGGCCTCCGCTTCCGCCGCCCGCAGGCGTTCGTGAGTGCGATCGCGCATTTGCGTGGAGAGTTGGCGCAGACGGGTCAAGGTAGCGTCGGGTGCGCCAGCTTGCCGCACCGTATCGATCGTTGCGCCAAACTCACGCGCGATCAGGGCGTAGTCCTCGGTGGGCGCGGCCGAGGTGAGGCGCACTAGCTGCGATTCCGCAAGACCAACGGGGTCGTTGCCCGCCGACGCTCCGCCCGGCGCACTCATGGCCAGTGTCACCACCACTAGTATTCGGCTCAGCGCACGGCAGTGGCAACCGATTGAACCGCGCATCATGTGGGAGCCGCTTTAGCGGCGAATCTGCGCAACGAAAAGGCTGGCCCGGTCTTCGCGGCTAAAGCCGCTCCCACAGTAGAAATCGATAGTTCTGCGCGAAAGATCATATAAGGTCCAATAGCGGGCCCATTTCCTTGGCGAATTGGCTACCCATAATCAGCGTGATCAAGCGTTTTGAAATACTGATCTCGCCTTCCAGGCTGGCCGAGTCGCCATTACCCGCGTTGGCAATGACGTTGAAATTCGGCATGGTGTCCGTGCGATACATCGCGCGGTTGACCTTGCGTCCGACCTTGGCTTCCACCGCTTCCGGATTCGATTCGTCGCTGACATCCAAGGTCGAAACCACGCCGCCCGAGCTGCTGAATTTTTTGACGTAATGCAGGATCTCGTCGAGCTTGTCGTCGGCTGGCGGCGCATCGCCCACGAGAATGATGATCCGGCGCGCACCAAGGCGCCAATCGGCATGTTCAACCGCCGCGATGATGCCGTCGAGCACGTCTTCATAAAGATCGCCGCCACCCTTCGCTTCGAGACCGCGAATGAAGTTCTGCATTTTGATCGTGCTATAGGTCAGCGTTTGCGCCTTCACTTTAAATTCGGGATCGTCCTTGTCGCGATACGCAACCATCCCGAAGCGCGCGATGGGCACCAACGAGCGGATCACCGCTTCAATTTCGTGAATTCGCTGCTTAACGTCATCGAGCACCCAACCCATCGAGCCGGTGGCGTCGACCACGAACACCACATCGAGGCCCGATTCGCGCATGCCGGCGATGTAGGCGGCAAATTGATTGGACGATCCGCCGAGTGCATTCCCGATCCCGATGCCAAAGCCCGACGTCCCGCCGCCGCGCCCGCCGCTGGTGCCACCGGTTGTCGTCGGGCCTAGAATGCCGACAGTCGGAATGTTCGCGCGCTTAACCAGGCCCGCGACATCCGGTGTCGCCACGGCAATCTCCACGGGGCCACTAGCTTCACCCGCACCGCCCGCCTGTGCCTTCAACGACAACGCGACATTCGGCGGCGGTGGCGCCACGGCTTGTGGCGCCACCAAGACTTCGGGCGGATCGAGTTCGAAATCTTCCTCGAAATCGAGCGGCTCATCGAGTTTGGCTTCTTCTTCCACGGCCTTGGCCTTGGGCGAATCGGGCGGAATTTCGATAACCACTTGGCGATGCGCGGCGCCCGCCGTCGTTTGCGCTAAATCGGCGGTCGATTGCTTGATCTCGCTGCCCACGCGCGACGCCGATAGCCCGTGGATCAGGATCGAGATCGTTATCAATAACACCCAGAGGACAAAACGCGGCATTGCGAGGGGAGGATTACTGGAGGACTGCGTGGGGAATATTCGCGGCTAAAGCCGCTCCCACAGTGCTCATTGACTGTGTTGTGGGTGCGGCTTTAGCCGCGAATCTACATAGCGAATAAGTGACACTACTTAACATTATCAACATTCTCGCGAGCCACCGTTACAATCCCGATGCGAGACACGCCGGCCTCGGATAATTCCTGAATTAGCTTCGCGACTTTAACCGCATCCAAATTCGCATCCGCCGCCAGTTTGAGTTCGATGCCCTTGCCGAGCGCCTGAATCTTCGACTTAAGCTGTGGGCGCGCGAGGGTCTCGCCGTTCAGGTACAACGTGCCTTCACGGTTATACGTGAGTTGGACCGCGCTCGGACCTAAGGCGTTCGAGGCCGAAGATTTGGGCGGAAAAATCTGCAGCTGCACATCAAAATTGGCGGCGACGATGAAAAACAAAATCAACAGGAAGATCACGTTGATCATGAAGAACGTGCTTTCCCACCGCCGATCGCGCGCGTCGTCGGCGTTATTCTTGCCGGCGAGATCCATGATCGAGCGGTTACGGTCTAGCATCCGGCACGCTTAATCCCGATTTGTGCGGGAGCGGCTTTAGCCGCGAATGGAACATTGAGGCAGCAAAGATTCGCGGCTGAAGCCGCTCCCACAGGGACTCCTCGCGGTGGGAGCGGATTTATCCGCGAATCTTCGAATTCGAGTTTCATCACTTGAACTGCTGCGTTTCGCGCAAGGAGATTTTCGAATACCCGCGCGCATTCAACACATCGATCACGTCCACGGCGGTTTGCAGGCGCACGCCCACGTCGCTGGCAATGATCACCGGTTTGGCTTCGCCCTTGACACGCGGTACGCGAGCCCTAAGTTGACTGAAGGCGAGCTTATCGCCATCGAGCCACACACTGCCGTCCTTATGCAGTTCGACGAACAAGAGGGTCGATTCCGAGCTCGTGGTGCCTACCGGCTTGTTCTCTTCCTTTTTTGAGTTATTGAGTTCAACGCCGTGCGGGATCACGAAGCTGCTCTCAAGCATGAAAAAAATCAGCAAGATGATGAAGCAGTCGACCAAGGGCACGAACGTGATCTTGATCGGGCGCTTCTTGCGCCGACCCAGCGATAACGAAACGCGAGCGACTTCAGACACGATGGACGTCGATGGTCAGCACCCGCGTCAGCACATCGGAGACTTCCTCGGACACACGTTCCAAGCGCGTTTGCAGCATGGCGTGCAGGGTCGTGAATATCACCGCGATCACCAGCCCCACTGCGGTACACACCAGGGCTTCCCAGATGCCATTAGCGAGCGCGCTCGAGCCTTTTTCGGTACCCGCCACGGCCGCGAGATGGCGGAATGCGTCGATCATGCCGAGCACGGTGCCGAGCAAGCCGAGTACGGGCGACAGGTAGTACACCAGTTCCAGCGTACGCAAGAGTTTGGTGTAGGGCCGGAGGAACTCCATGCCGCGCCGTGCGAGTTCATCCCTCAGTACTTCACGATCGGTGGTCGCGATGCGCTCGAGGCCGAAACGCACATCCTTGGCAAGCTTCAACCACGAGCGGCCAAGCGTCTTCTCGGCCTTCTCCTTGTCGCCACTGCCCCATTGGTCGATGGCCTTCTTGAGTCCTAAGAAGCGCGTGTTGTTCACGGTGGTGAACTGCAGGACTTTGTAGAACACCATCGCAAGACCAATGGTCGAGATAACCAATTGCACGGCGACTACGGTGCCGCCGAGGTCAATCAAGGTCTTGGCGGACGTCCACGTATAGGTAATCAAATCGGCTAGATTTTTAATTTCCATGATGCTCTTTGTGTTGGTCGGGATGAGGTACTGCGGCTATTTATTTGTGCAAATCGATCAGGAGTGGGAGCCGCTTTAGCGGCGAATCTTTGCTCTCAATGCTCAATTCGCGGATAAATCCGCTCCCACAGATAAATCCACTCCCACAGTTGGCGTAGCGGTAGGTTTGTAAGAATTGTCCGCGTGCCGGCCGAGTGTACTGGTAGCGCGGCGCAAAAAAAAAGACCGGCTTGCGCCGGCCTTTTGCAAACAAGGTAAGCGACGTTCTTAGAAGAAGAACGAAACTCGCGCGAACACTTCGTCAGCCCAGTCGAGTGTTTCGGTGAAGGTGGTGTTCTTGTCGGTGAACGGCGCGATGACGTTCGCATAGAGGTCGAACTGCCATTGCGAGCTGGGCTTGTAGCGCAGGCCCGGCTGGAAGAACGCACCACCCGCGAAATCCACCGCCATCGCGAAGTCCGCGCGCCAGATCAGGTTCGGGAACGGCTGCTGGAACGCGAAGGTCGCGTAATCCGCGCTGCCGACGCCGCTTGGTGCGCCGCAGGTCGTGCTGTTCTGGTTCGCTGGATCAAACACGTTGCAGCCGCGGAAACCTTGATTGTCCTGTCCCGTCAACCGGCGGCCAAAAATATCGGTCTCGGTGCGGTGCATCCACTGGAACACCAAGTAGGTCGCGGGGATCCCTTCAAAAATACTTTGGTATTTTTCCAAGATCAACGCCGAGATCACCTCGGTCGCCCGGTCGTAGCCACGGTCGGACAGGCTCAGCGTGGTGAAGCGCTTATTCGGGGTGACAGTGACTTCACCGCGGACAATCAATTGGTCCAGCCAGGTACCCGGCGTCGACGAGACGATGTAGTTGCCCGCCAAACCGAACACTTGTTCACGCTTGAAGTCGCGGGTGATGAAGCCGCGGGGACCGTTGAAGCTGTTAAAAAACGCGTCCAACAAGGCTTTGGTCTCGGCGGTCGTGAAGCCCTTGCTCACGTCTGCCGGGCCCGATACTGCACCAAGCGGACCGGTTCCGCTCGGATTCTGGATTAAGCCGAACGCCATCGAGGCGAGCGCACCCGACGACACCCCTGCAGCATTCTTGGCGCCGCCCAGCGCGAAGTCGCGCGCACCGTTGAGCGGATCCAGGCGGGCGAGGCCGGCTTCGGTGATCCATTCCTGCCACGAGCCAGTGCCGAATTCGTCGGGCATACCGGCAGAGCCGCATTTGCCATCGGCCAGCGGCGTTAGCAATGCGGTCTTCATGGCGCTGTTAGGGAGGAATTGCGCAGCGCCGTTGTTGGGGCCAAAGCAAAACGGATTCGGTCTGCCGTTACTTGGGTTATTTCCAAATGACAGCGTTGTCGGCGCATCCTGCCAGCGCACCAAGCCGTCTGGGTTCACGCGGCTAACGGCCATGGCGGACATCGTCAGCGATTCCGTCAACGGCATGTTCAAGCGCGCGCCAAAATTAATCGAGTTGCGTGCTTCGTCCATTTGTCCGGTGTCGCGCCAGGTGAACCCGGAGAAGACCACGTTGTACGGCGAGTTGGTTGCCGGATACACCGTCGGTGAAAACATCTGCGCGAAGGTATCCACTTCCCACGCATTAGGGAAGGTGTAACTCATGCGCACGGCGGGCGACGCGACGCGTTTGTCCGAGAATTCCTCGGCGCCCACGTCCAGCACGCTGTGACGCCGCAGGTCGAGGCCGTTCGCCACGTCGAACACGCGGAAGAAGAACGCTTCGCCCCAGGCGATGGTCTGCTGGCCGACACGCACCCAGAACGGGCCGGTGTTGTAGTCGAGATAGAGCGCCGGGATATCGACGACCGCTTCGCTCGAATGTTTTTCGAGCAGGTTGCCGTCGCCGTTCCGCCAGCCATATTGGGTTTCGAACTGGTCGTTAAAATGGGTATTCGTAAAGGAACTCGACCCATCGTAGAACGCCCGGATCTTGGTGTAGGTCTTAATCTTATCGGTCCACGAGGCCTGAATATCGACTTCGGCGCGCGTGGCAAAGAGGTTAAACGGGATGCGCTTGGTGTTTGCTGCGCTTAGATCGGCTACTCCATCACCGTTCGGATCGCATACGCCACCCACGCCGCCTACGCCGCCACCACAAGTGCCGAGGGTGCGGACACCACTTAAATTGCCGCCGAAAATACTAATGCCATTCGCCGCGGGAGCGCCTTTTGCGGTGAAAATCGCAGGGTTGGTCGCATTCGGAACGATTCTGCCGTTGAATAAATTTCCAGCATCGTTGTATGGATTCTGGTCATTCGTCACCGACACCGCGACTTCTTCGCGGATGAAGCCGGTGATGTTGAAATCCACGGCGCTGGCGACGCTCGGGATCGTGACGCTGGCCGCCAGTGCGCTCAGCATCAAAACTCGTGAAATTTGTTGTTTGGCCACTCCCGCTCTCCTCTTCATGCTTTAAGAAGATTTCTGCTTAATGCTTGGCTTAACCGTTAACCCAAAACACTTCAGAACCCCGACTGCAGAATTATCGGCAGTCTTATCTGTTGCTTTAGTGCAACTTCACCCTTTAATTTCACCGTTAAGGCAACGAAAACGATCCCTCTCGGTGGCGTCTATGTCACAAACTAGCGCATTAGTTTGTGAGTTTCAACCACTAGGAGCCCTCCGAGCGAAGATTTTTTAGGCCGTCGTCAGTGTGCTAGCGCAGCAACTTGGAAATCCGGCCGTTGTGCCCGCCCACGTACACGATTTGGGACACCATCTCGCCGCCGGGTGCTTTCATACTGGCCTCACCGACCGCAATGGGCATATACCAATTGCGGACGATTTCGAGATCTGAAGAGCTCGCCCAGGTGGCACCGTTGTCGCTGCTTCGAATGAGCGCGCGCATGCCGGTGATGACCACTTCTCCGTGTTTCGAACACCACACGCCGAACAAATTAGCGTCGCTTTTGATATCAACCGCCTGCCAGGTCGCGCCGTTGTCTTGGGTTTTCAGCACCAGGCCTTCCTGACCCACTGCGTAGCCGGTGCCATCCGGTAATACGTCCATCGCGAAAATCGATTTCTCACCCTTGTTTACCAGCTTCCACGTTTCGCCACCATCTTCGGAAACGATCACATAGGCGAATTCAGCGCCGACGGTGATTCGACCTGAGTCTTCGACGCGCACGGCATAGATGTGCGGTTCATAGCCGTCTTCACGGAAGCTCGTCCACTCGAGTTTGCGCGGCTCCCAGGTCTTGCCAGCGTCCTTGGAGCGTAACACCGTGCCGAATTCACCGACGGCGACGGCGAGGCCAGAGGCGTTGACCGCGACATTCATCAGGCGCTTTTCGGAACCGCTCTTGATGGCATCCCAGCTGCCATCGGGTTTGCCCAACAGCACGGTGCCGCGCTGGCCGACAATAATCCGTTTATCGCCATTCAGCGCAATGCCAAACAGCCCCATGACGGTCGGCGAAGCGACTGGCTTCCAGGATGTACCGGCATCCACGCTGCCGAGGATTTGCCCGAACGCGCCAACGGCGAAGCCGGTTTTGCCTTCAATCGCCATCGCATAAACGGCGTCGTGCGGAATGCCTGAGTGAACTTCGGCCAGCTCTTCGCTCGCCGCTGGGGCCGCCATCGCCGTGGCATCGACGGCGCCGGCGTTGGTGGCAAACAGGGCCAGGACGACGAACGATGAGCGGAGTGCTAGCGTAATCAAATGTGATCTATTCACAGAAATATGTCCTCATAAATACTTGGTCGTATCGGTTTTGACTGTTCACTCTAGGGTTGCTCCGCGTCGAGCCTGCAAAATTGCGGGTTGCCAGCGGGTGCTTTGTGGTGTGGGAGCCGCTTTAGCGGCGAATCTTCATTGTAAAGGCCCCTTCGCGGCTAAAGCCGCTCCCACAACACAACACTAAAGCCGCTTCCCCAATCACTAGGTTGCCGCCGCGTGTTCGGAGTAGTCGATCTTCTCGGAAATTAGCTGATGCTCGTTGGCAATGAAGCTCGGCTTGATCCACCACACCAAGAGGGGTAGCACGATCAGCGAAATAACCATGTTGATGGTCATCACCATCACGAGTAGCAGTCCCATATCCGAGAGGAACTTCAAGTCCGACAAGAAGTACCACGGCATGATGCTGACCAAGACAATGGTCGCGGTGAAGAAAATGGCCTTGCCGGAGGTCGTCACCGCCTTCTGAATGGCGTCACCGTAATGCCCGGTGTCGTGGAATTCCTCGCACATACGGCTGACCAGATAAATGCCGTAGTCGATACCGACGCCGATACCGATACTCGCGATGGGCAAGCTATTGACATCGAGCCCGATCCCCATCAACACCATCACCGCTTCCAGCAGCGCATTCGAGAGGTTCACCGGAATCAACAGAATGATGCCGGCAACCACCGAGCGGTACGCAAGGCTACAGACGATGAGAATAATGACGTTCAAGAAGCCGAGGATCGTCCATTTGTTTTGATGGACCACGTCATTGACCGATTGCTGAAGCGCAATCGCCCCGGTCGCGAGCCGGATAGTGAAGTTCGGGTGGTCGGTGCCTACCTTGTCCATCACGCTTCGCACTTGTTTAAGCGCGAGGTCAACGGTGTCTTGCTTATTGTTCTTGTACCACAGCGAGACCGTGCCGTTTTGCATCGTGAAGTCGGTCACGTGACCGTAGTTCTTCGCGTTCGATCCCAACAACAACGCAGTGACCGTGCCGTTAACGGCTTCGTTCGACGGATCAACGGGGGACCATTTCGGATTGCCGCCGCCAAACAGCCGGTTCGCTTCGGGTAAGTAATCGGCGAACGACAAAGTCGCCGCCGGCGGCTTGTCCATCGCCTCCAGTTGGCGTTGAATGTCGTGCATCGTCGTCAGCGTTTGTGCTTCGCGCAGCACGCGTGGCCCTTCCAATCCGCCTTTGCCTTCGAAAATAATTTCGAGCGTCATGAGGCCTGGAAAGTGCGAATTAATGGCGCGCACCGCGGTGTTGAACTCCGAAGAACTAAACAGCAGGTTCGAGCCTTCGACCGGGTTACCGATTTGGAGCTTCGGCATCAAGCTAATCGCGAACGCACTGATGATAAGCACGATTATGGAGGTTAGCTTCGCGCGTGGGCCGTGCGTCAGACTCGCGATCCACCCCAACATCTTGATCAGCTTGTTATGCCAAGTAATTTTGCTGCTCTTGCCAATCAGCACATCGACATTTTTCGGCGTCGGCAGGTAAGAGGCGAGCAAGGCTGACAAAAACACGTCGGTTGGGATCAAGGCCATGGCCCAGAAGCCGCAGAACACCGCGAAGCGTTCCATCACGGGAATGGGCGCGATGGCGATCAAGAACAGACAGACCATGTCGGTAATGATGCCAAGAATACCCGGCGCCATCATCACGCCGAGGGATAATTGCGCAGCCTTTCGTTTATCGCCGACCTCATGCAGGATTTCGTAGTAGCGCTCGAGATACTGCACACAATGCGAGAACGCACGTGCAACGAGTAGCATCGGCACCACCATGATCAGCGGTTCAATCGGTTGCTTGAGCCAACCCGTGAGACCAAAGCCCCATATTCCGCCGACAATACTGACGGTAACTGGCGCCACCACACCCGGAATATTGCGCATATAAAGGACGAGGGAACCGATCAAGGCCGCCGCCGTGATACCGAAAATCATCAGCATCTGGCGTTGGAAGGTGTAGACCCAACCGGTCAACATGGGCTGTCCCGCTGCGTACACGTCATGTTGGGCATCGCGCTCGCGCTTAACCATGTCTTGTACGTACTTAAAGGTCGCGCCATAGTCCAACGTCCGTTCGATGAAGGTTGCCTGTACCAGGGTCGCCGTTTCATCGGAGGAGATGAGAAAGGTTCGCACGTTATTCGCGCGATCGACACGTTGCTTGAATTCCTTGATTTCTTCCGGGGTGGATGGTGCACTCGCGTCCATCAACGGTTTGACGTCGACGCCGTACGGAGTGGCTTCGGCATACCGCGCTTTTTCAGTCGCGATGGAAATAATCTGGTCGTGGTCGACCGACGGCGCAAGGTCGATGTCGCGCGTCATGCGATAAACTTTCTCGAGGGTTTCCTTGTTGTAGATATCGCCGTCCTTGCGCTTGACCATGATTACAATCGACAACGGGTTGCCGAAGTTGGGATGGTCTTTGAAAGTTTGAACGAAGGGGTGATTTTTGGGGAAGAGATCGGAAAAGATGGTGCGGATCTCGACCGATCTCAGACCGTACAGAAAAAACGCCGTGATCGACGCGAGGATCAATAGCGAAGTACCCCGGTTCCCGATCACCAACGCCGCGAAACGGTGACGTAATGAAGTCTGCATAGTTTAAGGCGCCTTAATTTATGGCTCAGCGGCACTCCACGAGTGCGCGGGAGAAGGCGGGAACCCCCTTACTCCCTCACGGTTCGGAATACAGCGACCAGATTACCGATACATCGTCGTGTTTTTATTAGCGATCCCTACGTGTGACGCGCCGCGGTCAATCCGCATTTCTTATTGCGTCTTCGCCGTCACGCGCGAGGTCCGTTAGCCGCTTACGCATACCGTTCACTTCGGTATCCCGGTGACTTCTCTGCGTACCCAAAATGGGGGGCAGACCGACTATAGGGTTGGCTCTGAAGGCTGTCAATTCTCTGATTTTCCGACAGTTTAGCTGTTGCGACGCAGCAATTTGGGCTTGCGAACGTCGGCCGCGGTGGCGACACTTGTCGAAACAGACTTTCGGCATCGACGCGTATTCAAGGCCACCCATTTCAACGTTCATGAATCTTCAACAGCCCATCGATGATCCACTCGTCAATAGCCCCTCGCGCAGAGCATTGGAAATTGCGCCGCGCGTCGAAACCATTATTTTGCACGAAGGATTTTCGCGCTTAAGCGTAAGTCTATTGGCGCAGCGACTCAGTTGTTCGAAACGAACCTTGTACGAACTCGCGCCGAGCAAGAGCGCGCTAGTGTTAAAAATTCTCGGCGAATTTTTCGCGCGGATTCGGCGCGACGCCACCCTCGCCGTCAATGCCAAACACGATCCTGAATTACGCTTGCACGATTATCTGCGCGTTGGCGTGCGCGCCGCCGAGCGCTTGAGCGCGGACACCGTTAACGATATTCATCGCTGGCAACCCGCGCACGCCTTATGGCAAGAGCATATTCGTCGGCGTGTGCAAGGCTTGTGTGAGTTGATCGACGAGGGAATTCGCGTACAGAAATTTCGCGAAATAAAATCTGAACTTGTCGCCGAGCTCGTGTTCGCGAGCTTGAACCGGCTGCGTGAACCGGACTTTTACGCCATTACCAATATGCCTGTGTCGGAAGCCTTCCAAGAATATTATCGGATGTTGTTGGCGGCGCTGACACGCGAGACGCAATAGAGTGTTCTGAAAGGTGGGAGGCGCATTGTGGGAGCCGCTTTGAGCTTCGAATCTTTATTGAAAAACCCATTCGCGGCTAAAGCCGCTCCCGCAATGGCTCCACTATAAACAATGGGTCGATTGATTAAATTCGATTGTGGGACACCACACTAACGCGTAAGCACAGCCATCCGCGCAAGCACCTGTTCAGGCTCCAAGTCGTCGGGAACGATTCCGTAGCGTAATTCTCCCGCTGCATGCTCGAACGAGGATTCGTTGCTCGACCAAAATGCCGCATCGAGCCCACCGCCGATGCGTGCGGTGGTGGATGGTAAATTTCCGATCGTGGACAGCGGTATATCCGGCCCCAGCAAAATATCGACATCCACCGGATGAGCCGTCGGCGTGCCGATGACGCCGGGATGCAAACTCATACACGTAATCCAACGATAGTGCCGCGCGGCGTTTAGGATCGGCGCATAGGCGTCGCTCTCATCAAGCGACAATGCGACGGCGGATGCGCGAGTCAGGAGCACACCGGCGAGCGGTTTGTCGGAAAGATCACGGAGGAGGTTCGTAATGGCAGTCGCGATTTCATCGAGCTCATCGAAACTGGGGGAGGCGTCGGGAGCGGCGCTCATCCACAGGTCCAACGGCGTGGCGACCTTCAACACTAAATCGGTCGAATCGCCAATCTTATGCGCCACCGCGTCGACGGCCTCCGCGATGAAAGCGCGGCCGCTGGGTGCGCTTAAGGCCGCGCGCACTCGCGCAACACCCACCTCCGAGTCGCCCAGCGCAGCCATGCCGGCGGCCGCAAGATCAAAGGTCAACACGTCGGTTGGCAGGGCCTTGCGCGCTTGCACCATGGTGTTGGCATAGCGGCTCACGACCCGCGACCAATCGCTCGGTGCGTTGGCGAATACCCGACGCGCATAGGCTTCATACTCAAGCCACAGCACGTCGGCGCGGCGACCGTCGAGCCAACTCCGTAATACGCCGGCCGCCATGGTCGTCCTCTACCTCGTCGTGCGCTACTTCCGCGCCGCGCGCAACGCCTCGAGCTCGGATTCCAGTTGCGCGATCCGCACGTCTTTCGGATTTGGCATCATCACCGGCACGATGGCGTCGGCTGGACAACTGTCGTCCGGTGAGCCGCGATAAATAAGCGCCTTGTCCTTCCACGAACCGTAAAACGGCACTTCGCGCGGGGGCGCCGCGGTTTCCCATTCTTTAACGAATTCGCGGTATGGCTTGCCGCGGCGTTTGCGAACTTCGCGTTCCGCCTTGCGCGCGGCTTCCGTTGCCGCGCGGTCCACCGCGCCGCTCTTTTCATCGAGCACCACGTGATAGACATTGCGCACGCTGCGCATTGAGATGAGTTCATCGAGATAATCCTTGGACACGGTCTCGGGATCGCGTTCCAAGACGTCGCCATAACCGCCGCCGCCGCCCTGCGTAATCATGTACAACTCACCGGGTTTCGCAAATTCGAGTTGTAATCCCATGTGATGGGTCGTGTACTTCCCGCCCGGGAAGGGGCGTTCATTCATGATTTCCGGAATAGTGAAGCGCAGAAGGTCGCGGTGATCCTTCATCGTCTCAAAAATATTCACGCCCTTGACCTTGCATAGTGGCAACGTACCCGGCGCGTAGCCGCCGAAGATGCCGTAGGTGGTCGGAAACTTTGAGCCGACGCTGCAGCACATGAAGCCCCACATCGAGGAGTCCTTCATCGTGGCGATTTGCTGATAGCCGTGACCACCCCGAAACTTGCCAAAACCTTCGGCATCCTTCATCAAGCGATGCGGAACAATCTTCATGAGCGGTATTTCTTCTTCAATGAGCTCTTGCTCGCCGATATCGGCCATCGGCGCGAAGATGGGCGCGAGTGAATGTTCACCGTCGCGATTCGAGCGCGCGGCACCACCCATGCCGTTCAGGTCGGCGCACACGTTACCGACCAATTCGCCGTACTGGTTCACGCCGCCGTAGAGGAAGGTCACGATCATGTTGTACCAACCGGCGATGATGTCGGTAGCGCGATGACTGGAGCTATAAAGGTATTTCGGCACGCCGATTTGAATCGCGGTGAAGCCTGGAAAGAACGTCATCATGCTCTGGGCGTTGGGTGCATCCGGCGAACTGTGTAGCGCCGACCGGCGATCCGTGATCACGGTCATCGGCGCGAACACTGCTTGGTTGCGCGGCAGATCCGGCCACACGAAGCTCAGGAATTCCTGCGCCAACATGCCCTTCAGCGACGCGAGCACGGTGTTGTTCGGGCGGTTGAGAAATTCCGGCGACGAACCGCGGAAATCGATAATGAGTTCATCGTCGCGCTTATCCAATTCGCATCGAATTCGAATTAAGCAATTTTCGCGCAGCGTGCCATCGGCAAAACAATTCGTGCGAATTTTGCCATCCGGCCACGCGCGCAGACGGCGGCGGACTTCGGTCTCGGTATCCGTCAGGGTCTTGCGCAAGGTCGCTATCACCGCGTCGACGCCGTACTCGGCAATGGCTTCTTCGACGCGTGCCTTCATACGCATCGCGGCAAAGAATTTCGATTTCATGCCTTCGAGCTGGAGCTTCGGTTCGCGCACCGAATTCTGCAGGAAGGTCATGATGTCGCGTTTGAATTCGAAATTCTCGCCGACTTTAATCGGCGACATCTTGAGTCCTTCATCGAATGGCGATTCCGCGGCCGACGGCATGCCGCCCGGCTCGATCGCGCCGTTCTCGCCTTCATGCACGATCGCACCGGTGAAACAAATGAATTCGCCGTTATGAAACACCGGGATCACCAGACTCTGATCGGTGTTATGGATGTTGCCGTAGCGCGCATCGTTATGCATGAAGATGTCGCCGTCCTTGAGACCGACGGTAGGATCGTCTTTCCAGTACTTGAGAATGAATTTCACGGGATGCTGGGTGAGGACCGAAAAAATGAGCACGCCGCCCATGCTAGCCAGCGCCAGATCGCCATTCGCGGTCCACACGCCGGAAATGAGGTCGCCCCACTTGGCACCGGGCGCCGCGCCCATTTGTTCGACCATGTCGAACGATTCGTTACACGCCGTCTGCAGTTTGTGCCGCACCAGATTGATCTGGCCGGAATCCGAAAATTTATCGAGTGCCGCCTGTTCGCGCGCGGTCGTCGGCACGACACTGTGATCTTCCATGATTTCCGGATCGGGTCCTAGGAAGAGGACATTCTCTTCGAGAAATTTTTCAATGATCGACTTTTCTTGGTCACCGCCCATGGCCGTTACCTCAATTACTGTGTCTATTAAGCATCAGCGCCCAACGCTAGGTGCATGGTCTTCGTGGGAACCGCTTCGGCGGCGACAATTCGCGGATAAATCCGCTCCCACATTAGGGAATCTCTGCAAAAGGCAGAGATTCCTGCGACACAGGGATGTGCCGCCATTTTCAATGGTCGCAGACCGTTGAAAATGAAGGAAAACAAAAATCACACTTTTTGTTTTCCGTACTCTGAAAAGTCCAGGAGGGACTTATTCAGAGTTTCCTTAGATCTGCTAACGCAGGCATCTTAGTTTTTCACTAACCAGGCGGAGCCCGAGAGACCCATGGTTAAGTGCCAACCGGGTTCGACTAAATAGGTCGTACGCGGCGTTTCAATCAGCGCCGGCCCTTGGATCTCCATGCCGTCGGCCACCGCGTCGAGATCATAAACGCGCGTCATCCGCGGTTCTTGCAGTTCCGGAAACCAACATTCGCGCTCGGCGCGCGCCTCAGGCGCCTTGCCACCGGATTTAGTCGAGCGCTGCAAATCGAGTCGCTGATGTTCGACATAGGACACCACGCGAATGACGTTAATTCGCACCCCCGCTTCCGGCGCCTGGCTACCTTCGCCGAAGCGCTGCGCGTAGTTCACGCTGAACCGATCGAGCAACGTAATAACGTCATGCATCGACGCCAGCCGGCTCAAGGGACTGGTGACGCTGATCTGCGCGAGTTGGTTACCGTAGCGCATGTCCAATTCGACGCGCGTTTTAATGTCCGCGAGGTTAACGCCCTGACGCGCCAAATCATCGCGACCGCGTTCTTCCAATTCTTCGACCGTGGCATTGAAAACCGTGAATTCTTCGAGCATTTTGCGCATCGTGGCGTCATACAGCATGAGATAAAGCGATTTCTCATGGATATGTAACGCGTTCATGTTACCCGCGCCGAGCGCTGAGAACACTGAGCTAAAGGGTGGAATGAGCACGCGCGAGATGCCGATGGCAGAGGCATAGCCGCAGGCATGGATTGGGCCACCGCCACCGTAACTTAAGATGATGAAGCGCTTCGGGTTGTAGCCCTTGACGGCAACTTCCTTGAAGATCGCCGCGGCCATGTTCGAATCGACTTTACGCTTAATCGCCTTCGCGGCCTCGATCAACGACATGCCCGAGGGTTTACAAATATATTCTTCGATGGCGCGTTCGGCGCGCCGCTTGCTGATCTTGATGGTGCCGCCCGCGTAGTTGTCTTGATCGAGATAGCCCAGAACCAGGTTCGCATCCGTGGTGGTCGGCAATTTGCCGCCACGGCCGTAGCACGCCGGTCCCGGATCGGAACCCGCGCTATCCGGCCCTACTTCAATGGCCTCCCACAATCGGTCGTAACGCGCGATCGAGCCGCCGCCGGCGCCGAGGGTGTGCAAATACGTCATCGGCGTGCTGACCAACCAGCGATCGATCACCGGATTGAAGTCGTAGAACTTCACGCCGTCGGCGGTCACGAGGCCAATATCGAAACTCGTTCCGCCCATGTCGGTCGCGATGATGTTCGGTTCCTTGAACTGCGCCGAAATATAGTTCGACGCCTCGAGGCCCGCGACGGGTCCGGAGTGGATCGTCTGCAAGGCGTGCGTCGAATTGAGCTGCGCCATGCCCGAGGTGTTATGCACCAACAACATCGGGCGCGTGTAACCATTCTGACGCAGCACGATTTCGAGCGAAGACATGCCGTGATACATCTGATCGTGGAGATAAGCATCGAGCACCGCCGACATCGTGCGCGAATACTCGGCCTTGCGCCCCGCCACGCGGTGCGAGAGCACGATGGGAATCGCACCCAGCACGTGCGTCGGATATTCCGACAAAATAATTCGCTCGACTTCCTTTTCGTGCGATGGATTCACCACCGCGTTGATCAGCGAGACCACAAAAGCCTGCGCGCCCTGGTCGACTAACTTGCGGACTTGGCGACGAACGTTCTCCTCATCGACGCTAAGCACGGACTCGCCTTTATAATCGATGCGCTCTGCGATGCCGACGATGAGACTGATGGGCACCAACGGGAGCGGGCGATCGGCCCCTGGGATATCCGTTTGCGCCATGTCGGATAAGCCATCGCCATAGCCACGCGCGCGCATCAGCGGGACCGCCGATTCGAAACCGGCGGTGGTAAGCAGGCCCACGCGCGGGCCAGTACGCTGAATCAAGGAGTTCGTGCCCAAGGTGGTGCCGTAGCGCACGGCATCGACCGAACTCAACACTTCACGCACGGGCTTACCCAGATCGTCACAGGCTTTTTCCAGCGCCTCCATGAACCCCGCGGCGAGATTGTGGTGCGTGGTCAGCGCTTTCGATTCGACGTAGTGCTCGTCGAACGCCAAGAAGCAGTCGGTGAAAGTGCCGCCGATGTCTACGCTAACCCGCCGCATTGGTCTTCCCCTCGTTCGCCTTATGACGCGCTATGAGTTTATCGATATCGAGTTCGATATCGTGAGTAATCGGATGACCGGGCGGCAGGTATTCATTCTCGATCAACGTGCCGCAGCTCGGACAATAGAATTCAATGATGCGACACCATTTCGGGTCTGGCGCATAGGTGAACGGATAGCTATCGTCCAAAATGGGATGGTGAATTTCGCGCGGATCGCGGTTATACACCAACAGCCCTTCTTTATAATTGCCGCGCGCCGACCCAATATCGTGATCACAGCGGCGACAGTGCCAGTGTTCGCTCTTGAGATCGATCTCGAGGTATTCGGTGATCGCGACGCGTTCGTTACTCATGCCTTGCCCTCCTCTAACACGAGGTCTTGGTTACTGGTTACCCGCAAGCGCCACGCAGCGTCTATGAGGCAGGTCAAATAATCGCCCTTTAACAGGCATGGACCATTCAATGTATGGCCCGGTGCGAGATCCTTATCGTTAAACACATCGATGGTGCGCTTGCCGCCAGTGCCGAGCAGCACTTCCGTGCGACCCGCTGCTGGCCGATTAACACCGGCTTCGGCGCGGTCGGTCACTAATTTGGTCGTCGGCAATTCAAATACCGCCTTCAGCGTGAGGCGCGGGTCGGCCAGCCCGGTAATCGCCGCGACATCGCCCGCTTGCGGCAATTCGGCCACCGTTCCATCGGCCGCCGACCACACCGAGTAGGCGTAACTGCACGCCGCGGGTTCAACGCCTTCACCGGCCATGTCGCGCCGCGCGCGCGTGTTCATTTTCGCCTTGATGTCACTGATGCGCTTGGCGCTCTCCGCGTTCAGCGGCTCCTGATACTCGTGCGCCAGATGACTGAACCCTATCCCAAACGCGCTGAATACCGAAGCCAGGCGCGGCACAATCACCCGCTTGATGCCGATGGCCTGCGCAATGCCAGAAATAATCATGGGGCCACCGCCACCGTACGCAAGCAGCGTGGTGTTTGCGGGCACCGCGCCGGCGGCCTTCAAGATGCTGCTGACTTGGGCGCCGACCTGCTGTTGAAACGCAGCGATAATCGCGAGCGCCGCATTCTCAACACTTAAGCTCAGGGGCTCGCCTACTTGCGTTTTAATCGCGGCCGCCGCGCGTTCGCGATCGAGTTTTAATTCTCCGCCTAAATACCGTTCGGCATCCAACACGCCGGCGAGCAACAACGCATCGGTCAAGGTCGCAACCGTGCCGCCACGTGCGAAACACGCCGGCCCCGGCACCGCGCCAACACTTTCCGGACCGATCTGGATCTTGCTATTGGCGACCAAAATTATCGAGCTGCCACCGAGACCGAAACTCTGGAGCTTCGGCAATGGAAACGACGTTGTCAGTTCTTCCACCGCGCCATACGGTAGTAACGAGACTGTTTGGTCCTTGACGACCGACACATCGGTGGTAGTCCCGCCGATATCCATCGCGACCACCGTACTCAAACCATACAACTTGGCGTAGGCCAGCGCCCCTTCCAAGCCACCGCGGGGGCCTGAACCCCAGGTCTTAATCGCCGTGGTTTTAGCCACTCGCGCTGAGTCGCCATCATTGCGGAAGATAAGCAGAGGGCGCTTCAGATGCTGGCTTTTACACACGTTTTCGGCGCTGTATAAAAAATGTTCCATACCGGGATGGAGATAGGAATTGATCACCGCGGTCGCCACGCGGCGCAGTAAATCCAGGTCGTCAACGAGTTCGGTTGAAATCAAGAATGGAATCGCACCCAATAGGTGGCGCGGATAGCGATCGAGCAACGCCGACTTAACTGCTTGTTCGGCGGCAGCGCTTTTCAAACACACCACCAAACGCTGGGCTCCGACCGACAGCATATGATTGATAATCTGCGTGAGTTCGTGGCCATCAATTTCATTGGTCTCGGTGACTCTGATGCCCATCGGCCGCGAAGGCACCATCGCCTGCCACAATGCAGCGGCGCCGAATTGCTTGATAGCACCATACACTGCGTCTTCGGCGCCGGCTTCGACGAGCAAAGCCGCCGGAGTCCCCTTATGTTCGACCACGGCATTGGTGCCCGAGGTGGTCGAGTACCGCAAACATTCGGTTTCACGAATTAGGCGCGCGAGATCTTCCTCGCCAAAAAGTTCGCGCGAACCGCGCTTGAGCGCTTCGATAAAGCACTGCGTGAGATCATGTGGCGTGGTGGTCGATTTAGCGTGGACCAAACGCTCTCCACCACTGATGCAGACGTCGGTAAACGTGCCGCCATTATCGATATTGACCAGAAATCCCATGCCGCGGCTCCCCCTTATCAAACGTGCGCGATATCCTTAGTGCCGAAGTCTGCACCTAGCGCCGATCATTATTGGGATCCCAGAATAAGACGCCTCGCTGCGGCGCTTGAACGCTCTCCGCGAGCAATTGAACTCACACTGGGAATTGTTTCGAACGCAGGCGGCGGAGTCTGAGCCGTTAATGACTCACGAATCGCCGCGGCTGCGGTACGATTTAACCTTACTTGGTACCGATGAGCAAGCGCCGAAATCACTAATGAAACTTGCTGCGCTGCGGTTAATAAACCGCGAAAATTGCGGCGCTGAAGGATTCGACGTGGCGATCTACGCGCCGCCTTCATTTTGACTCTAACCTTAGGACCCTTTCATGGATGCACCGCCTACTCCCCTACAAAGAATACTGATCCTGGGCGGCGGCACCGCCGGGTGGATGTCGGCGATTTCGCTGGCTCAAGCCTGGGCCGGACGCAACATCGAGATCACGCTTCTCGAATCCGATGCGATTGGGATTATCGGCGTCGGCGAAGGGTCGACACCCAAAATGCGCCGGTTCTTTCAAAAACTCGGGATCGCCGACGCCGAATGGATGCCGCATTGCAACGGCACTTACAAGTGTGGCATCCGTTTCCCCGGTTGGTCCACGCGGCCGGGTTTCGAAAGTTATTACCATCCGTTCTTTTCGATAAGCGACGACCAATACATCCGCGCGCTCTATCAGAACATGCTCCTGCGCCAACGCAATATCGATGCACACGTGCTGCCTGATACATTCTTTTTATCGAATTACCTGGCCAAAAATTCGCGCGCGCCGTTGCCTGATGCCACGTCCAATTACCTCGCCGACTACGCCTTCCATTTTGACGCGCGTTTGATCGGCGATTTTCTTAAGACTCGTTCGCTTGAATTGGGCGTTAAACATCTGGTAGGCACCGTCACCGCCGTAAAACAGGCCGAAACCGGTGAAATCACCGGAGTCGAAACCCCCCAACACGGCTTCGTCGCGGCCGACTTTTTTATCGATTGTTCGGGCTTTGCAAGCGTTTTGATCTGCAAAACGCTGCAAGTACCGTTCAAGTCCTATAAAGATTTTCTGTTTAACGATCGCGCGGTGGCGCTGCCGACACCGCATCCCGATCCCGCGGTGTTACGCTCCGAAACGCTCTCCACCGCGCTCAAATGTGGTTGGGTCTGGAAGATTCCACTCACCAATCGAATCGGCAACGGTTACGTCTATTCATCTGAGCATATCGACGCCGACACCGCGGAACGCGAACTCCGCGCGCATCTGCGCTTGAACAATGTCGACCAAACCGAAGCGCGCCATCTCAAAATGCGCGTCGGCCGTTTAGAGAAAGCGTGGGAGAAGAACTGCCTGGCGATTGGCTTGGCCCAGGGCTTCATCGAGCCGTTGGAAGCAACTGCTTTGATGATTGTCCAAGACACTATCGAGAATTTTATAACCCAGTACGAGGCCAGTGGTTTTACGTCGCACGATCAAGCGGCGTTTAATCGGCGAATCAACCTGATTTTCGACAGCATCAAAGACTATGTCTTCATGCATTACAAATTGAATACGCGCGTGGATACCCCGTACTGGGTGGCCTGCCGCGAAAGTACGCCGCTATCGGATTCGGTCGCCCAAATTCTTGAGGTGTGGGATAACGGCGGCGATCTTTTAGGCGAGATAAATCGCCAGAGCGCGCAAATGAGTTACAGCCCAACGTCGTGGTTTTGTATCTTATCGGGGATGGGTCGGTATCCGCGCAAACCGCCGCGCAAACCGCGGCGCGATATGCCCGTGACCGATCCCGCGTCAGCGCGGCAGTCGTGTCTGGAAATGTTGAAACACTTTCCGGATCATCGACAGGTGGTGGAGGGAATGCACGCAGCCCGACTGTGACGGTGGAGTAAATCGCGGCATGGCCTTCGATGAATCGAGAGTTTGATTTTGTGGGAGCCGCTTTAGCGGCGAATCTTCGAACATTCCCATTCGCGGCTAAAGCGGCTCCCACAACAGTTCCCACTTAGCGCGCCGTCAGTAGCGGGCGAATGTGCAGCTTCGTTGCGGGGACGTTAGAAATCTCCGCGGCCTAAGCCGCGGAGATTGAATAGCCTTAAGACTGACTAGGTTCCCAAACGGCGGATCGCCGCTTCCGTCGTATAGGCGTCGTACGCTTCATGTCCGTCCGCACCGAAGTTGCGGCTGTCGGTAATACCGCCGGCCACTTTCTTCGTGTGCTGGAAGGACGTGATACGGCCGCTCTGGATGTCGTGTGAATGCACATACAACCAGCTCCACATCCCGCCCTTGGCGCCGGCTTCGGAATTCCACATCCGGCCATCCGGTTTGGAGAAGTTGTCGAAGCCCGCTTCCCACTGCTTCCACACCTGCCCGCGACGGTCATAGCTGTTCATCGTGATCGGCGCAATGGTTCGCGCATCGTACCAAATGCGTTTCTTGCTGTACGGCGCGCGCGGATAGCCGGTCGGTTCGAGTTCAACCACGAACACTTCCGGTACCAGCGAGAAGGACGAATTCCAGAACTTCTTACCGGTCTTGCCGCCATGACGACCGAGAATCCAGTTGTCGTCGTCGGCATTCCAGCCACCGTTCGTGCCGAGCAACGCTGGGCCGCGGCCAACCAACTTGAAGTTGCCCCAAGTCAGGGTCGGGTCGCCCGTCATCCAGGCGTCGGTCAAGTAGAACGTTGAACCCGCGATGACGGGCTCGAAGCGTTGGTTCGTCGGGAACCGGCGGACGCGCTTGAAGGCCGGCAAATAACCGAAGAAATCCGGATACTGCGTGGCGTCATACGGCCAAATGTTAAGAATCGACGTACCCTTGATGTCGTTTGGCAGCGTCCAAACCGCCGATTGATAGCGCAAGATTTTCTCGCCGGTTGAATCGGTGGACGTTGGCATGTACGGATACGGTTTTTGTTTGATGCGGCAAGTGCCGGCGACTTCGCACCACCAGAAGTTATAGTGGTATTGCTCGTTGCCATCGGCATCCATGTCGTATTCGTCGATGCAATATTGCGCGACGTCGTAACGACCCCAGCTCAGGTTGTGCGCTGCGATGACTTGGCCCGCTTCGGTCGGGTTAATCCACGGTAGGCCGCCCACCCAGGGCTTGCCTTCTTGCGTGACGACATTCCCTTTTTCGTCGAACTTCGCCATGCCCTTGTGCCGTAAGCTGGCATCCAGGTAGTCCGGCGGGTTCAACTTATAAACGTCGCGTTCCGTCGCCACTACGTCAATGATTCGTCCTTGTTGCTTGACTTGGATGTAAGTGATTTCATCCATTAAGTCTTTGACGTGGTCGATGTTGTCAGGCGTCAGCTTGTCGCCGACTTTTACTTTGCCCTTGGTATAGGCCCCGATGTCGAGGAGCTCTTCGGGATAGGCACGATCTATCTTGCCGTCTTCCGCGATGACATCCCACAACGGCCGCAACACGCCAGCGCTAAATCCTGCACCCATTGTTTGCAGGAAATGACGGCGTGAGAAGCCCGGGCCGTATTTCATTATGTGCATTGAAACCTCCTTCAGCTAGCTAGTAATAAACCACCTTCACGACATCCTGCGTTAAGTGGTTACGCGTAAGCGTTTCAAACCCCGCCTCGCAACGTCTTGTCGCACCGCGATCGCGGTGGCGGGTTTCCAACAACGCTTTCATATCCCCCCGTCACACGCTCGGAAGCGCGTAACGGACCGGATTCTGTCACGGGTGCCCTGCAAATCGAAAGCACTTCGCAGGTCCGTCGCATTTCGAGTTGGCGCCTTAGCCTTCACCAGACGCTAGGGGCGGACCACGGCGAGAAACGCGCGATCATGTCTTCCAATTACGCTTGAGGTCCGCAATTAGATCACCGCCTGAGTCGCGCAGGAACTCTTCAGGTGAACTCAATTGCGCTCCGCGACGGTAACGCTTGCGTGCGGGCGGTCTTGGTACTCGCGCGCAAGCACGATTGTCTCACTTATGCATTGAGTACCGCGCGAAACGCAATCGGTTCATTTCGTCCACTGGTGTCCACGAGGGTTATTTTGCTGCGCCGCACTGTTGATCAAACATGGCTATAGACCGAGACCACACAGGCGCCGCCAAGGCCAATGTTGTGCGCGACCCCGACGCGTGCGCCGTCTACCTGTCGCCGCTCAGCGCGACCCCGAAGCTGAGTAACTAACTCGAAGCACTGCGCCAAGCCGGTCGCGCCGAGTGGATGTCCTTTGGAGATGAGACCACCGGATGGATTCGTGACATAGCGGCCACCGTAGGTGTTGTCGCCGCGCTCAATGAATTCAGCGGCACCACCCTCGGCGCACAGGCCGAGGGCTTCGTAGGCCAGTACTTCGTTGATGCTGAAGCAATCGTGTAATTCCACCACGTCGATGTCGACCGGTCCGATCCCGGCTTGTGCGTAGGCCTTGGTCGCGGCCTGACGCCCCATATCCCGACCTACTGCATCCATCGCGCTATCGGCAAAACTCGTCGGCATGTCGGTGACTAGCGCCTGACCGACGATCCGCACGCCGGGTTTAATGCCGTGACGTTTGGCGAACTCATCGGTGCATAAGACTGCGGCGGCGGCCCCGCAGGTTGGCGGGCAGCACTGAAAACGCGTGAGCGGATCGCACACCGAGGGGCTTGCCAAGACCTGTTCAACGGTCAGCGGTTCGGTGAACACGGCGCGCGGGTTATGCGCCGCATGCCGGCGCGCCTTGACCGGAATTGACGCCAAAGTCGCAGGCTTCATCCCATACGTTTCGACATATTCGCGACTTGCCGCCCCAAACAAGCGGGGCGCCATCGGTACAGTGGAATCTCCCAGTTTTTTCTTGGCCACCTCGAGAAAGCGTTCTAGTGGCGTTGGTCGATCCTGCCACGCCTCATTCAGCGCGCCCGGGCTCATCTGTTCAAAGCCCACGGCCAGCACACACTCCGCGGCCCCACTCAACAACGCCTGGCGCGCCAAATACAGCGCACTCGAGCCGCTCGAACAATTGCTGTTCACGTTGAAAATGGGGATCCCCGTCAGCCCTGCTTCGTAAACCACGCGATGTCCGCTGCAGCTATCACCATAAACATAGGCCGCATAGGCCTGTTCAATCGCGACATACGCAATGCCTGCATCCTCCAAGGCCGCGCGGATCGCGGCGCTGCCCATCACTGGGTACGGATCGCTGTGTTTAGGGGTTTTGAACACGGTCATGCCGACGCCGATGACATTGATGTGGGTAGTCATGGTTGATCTCAGATAAGTTTGCGTTGATTGACGCTCACGCGCGGGGCAAACCGAATTCGGGAATTGGCCAGGGCCAATTCCGGCCGCGCACCAGACCTTGCCAGTAGAGGGTCGGCATCAAATATTTTTTTAGCAAATACATGCTTCTCCGTTCTTTGCCTTGGTCAAACGGAAACGTTTCACACGGTTGTAAATCGTAATCGAATTCCGCCAGCATCAAGCGCCCGTAGCCCGTGACCAATGGGCACGAGGTATACCCAAGATAGCGTGCCCGCGGCGCTTGTCCGCGCAATACCGCGAGCAGATTCGCCGTCAACACCGGGCCTTGCGCGCGGATTGCGGCGGCCGTCTTCGAGGTGGGTAGACTGCTCGCGTCGCCCAAACTAAACACATTGGGAAAGCGCACATGTTGCAGCGAGTGCTTGTCCACTTCGACCCAGCCGGCGCCATCGGCGAGCGGACTTTGTTTGATGAAATCCGGTGGACCCATGGGCGGGGCGACGTGAATCATCGTGTATTTTTCGACCAGCTCATTACCCGAGTCGGTATCGCGAAAAACGGCTTCGCGCGAGTCGGGTCGCAGCGCGACCAAATCCTGCTTGTAGCGCACATCCACTGCGCGCGCGGCAGCGATCTTGACCAGTTCCTGGGCATATTTAGGCGCTCTAAATATCGTTCCAACGCCGCATCGATAGCGCACATTAACCGCCGCGCGCGAGCCAGTGCGCCGCAAATAGTCCTCGGCCAAGAACATAATCTTGAGCGGCGCGCCCGCGCACTTAATCGGCGTGGTGGGAAATGTAAAAATCGCTTCGCCACTGCGCAGCGCCTCGAGTTGCTCCCACGTCGAGTTGACGCTGTCGTAGCTATAGTTGCTACACACGCCCTGCGTGCCCAAAGATTCCTTGAGCCCCGGGATCGCGCGCCAATTAATCTGAATCCCGGGCGCGACAACTAACGCGTCGTAGCCAAGACGCTCGCCGCTGTGGGTGATAACAAGATTTTCATCGGGTTTGAATTCACCGGCTGCTTCGCGCACCCAGCGCACCCCGTCTGGAATGACGTCAGCCATGTCACGGCGACTGCGTTCGCGCGGAAACACGCCACCACCGACAAAGGTCCACAGGGGCTGATAAAAGTGATGCTCGGCAGGCTCGATTATGGTGACCGCGTGCTGCGGCGCCACGCGCCGAATACGTGCCGCGACGTTAAGGCCGGCGGCGCCAGCGCCAATCACGACGATACGTGGTGAGTGCTGCATTGTCTCCTCCCACAAACGATGGTTGAAAAAGCGCCCGGCCATTGTCGAAACCGTCCGTGTTTGGGCGCGGCGTGAAATCCATGCTGGGGCAGCAAAAACCAATGTCTCCGACCACGCGTGGTCGAGGGCCGCCACTATAGGCATTAGGCCGCAAGTCGGCTAGTCCGGCGTAAGGCGCGTCGCGTCACGACCAGCGCCCGCTACGACGATCGTCAATCGTTCGTGGTCGATCGACCGTGGCCGCGGGCTTACTGCTATATTCATCATCACGCAATCCGCGGTGGAGGCTGGCATGACGCACTTCATCAAAACCATTCTGGTGCCGATTGATGGTTCAGACGGTGCCACCAAGGCGGCGAGTTATGCGGGTAATCTGGCTCGCTGCACCGGCGCTCGCGTGACGCTATTTCGCGTGCATAGTCCCGATGTCTATCAATTGAGCGTGTTGAGCGAAATTCCGCCGCTCACCGATTACGAATACATCGAGCACATTGAAAAACATTTGATCGATCCCGACAAAGATCCGGCGTTCGGGGTGGCGCGCCGCGAACTCGGGGAACTACCGGAAACGCCGACTCAGCATATTGTGTGGGGTCAGCCCGCGGAGAGCATTTGCGATTACGCGCGTGAGCAGGGATTCGATCAGATCGTCATCGGTTCGCGTGGCCGCTCGGCCTTCGCGGCGCTGTTACTCGGCAGCGTAAGTTCGCAGGTATTGCATCACGCGCCATGCCCAGTCACGGTCGTGCACTAGAAATCGCCTGGAGCACCAGAATGGATGCGCGCAACGCCGCGGCTGCGGCCATTTTGGTCGCGGACGCAGAACGCTTCCGACGGCGGGTAACCGCGCTCAGGCTTGAACATCAGGGCTACCTCGTCACTAGCGTCGCGACCTATCCCGCGCTCGACGCGGCGCTGCGCGGCGCGGCTTTCGACTTGGTGCTGGTCGATGCCAATCTCCTGGGCGCGAAGTCGCGCGCTGCGCGACCCGTGCCGGCGACCGCGGACACGCGAGTAATCGTTTACGCCGTCGCCGCGCCCGACGGCGACGCGCCATCCTGTTTGGCGACGAATACGTTGTTGGTCACCGAGCGCCCGATGTCATTCGCCGCTGAGCTGCTGCTGATCGGCACCGTGCTTGCCGGCAGTGGGCACGCGTTGGCGCAAAGCGAGCTCGATGTCGATCTCGTCGTGGAACTCTTCGGCGCGTGCCAAGCGGCAGCCGAAATCGACAGCTTGATCGCGCGTTACGCCGCCGATGCGCGCGGATTAGCCGCGCAAGCGAGACTCGCGCTCGAGACACATGATATGCCGACGGCGCGCGCCATCCTGCATCGACTAAAAGGTTGTGTCATGGCGGTTGGCGGGCGACATTTAGACCGCATGCTCAAAGACGCGGAGTCGACCTTCGAAACCGTCTCTCGTCACTACTTTCTCGACGCCTTGAGCAGCGCAATTACGCTCAGCGTCGATGCCTTACGCTTGACCGCGAGCGTCTGGAGCGCGACATCCCACACCAGATGAATTCTAAATAACCCGCACTGTAACTTAAGACAAACGCAGGCTTCGACGCGGCGTGTCGACACCGGATGCCACTCACCCCGTTATCCCGAAAAGTGCGCGGCCCTTATAGACGTCGCCCCGGAATTCGCGCAGCGAATATCCGGGGCGTGATCCCGCTGGTATGGCAGGCTCCCGGGTCGGCGCCGCTGACGTGGCTGCGTGCGGGATGACGGACCTCACAATTTATGCCGGGTGCCTGTTCTTGAGCCCATTGCAAGGCGGGCTATTTAGTCGCGGCTAAATAACGCACTGGAAATACCGGCCACCCGCACCCTATTAACCTGGTCGGGATTAATGCTCGTCTATTTAGGAGCGGGCGGCGGCGTTATCCCATGCGCGCGTAACAAGGTATTCCGCACCAGGTCTTGTGCCGCATAAGCCTCGGCTTCCAGTGGATGACGACGATCCTGGCAGCCCCCGCAGGCGGACATCTGCGCCACGTAGCGGCACTTAAAGTCACGTTCCCCTAAGGTGTTTAGCTGCCGCACGTGCACCGCTTCGTGGGCGAGCACTTCGGCAAGTCCTTCAGCACTCGAGCCGCGCAAACCGTCGTCGAGATAAATACGGTTGGCGGCGGGAACCATGCCGGTACCACGCAATAGCGGACAAAAACTTAAATTAAGATCAGCGAAATCGCGTGACTGCGCGAACCGGTGATCGAGCAATACCCGTTTGGCGGCGTCGAGCAGGCGCGCATCGCGCGGTTCGGGTGCGATCAGCGAACAACGCAACATGACGAACCCCGCCAACGAATTGAAAGTATCGACGCAATCGAATTCGCGCGGCGTCATCGCTTGCGGATCCAGATTCTGTTCTGCGCCGACGCATAAGGCGCCAAGGGCAAGCAAGATCAATCCAGCCATAGTCGGCTTCACGATTTATTAACTCCCAAGTGAACCCGCTTCGATGAATTTCAGAGGGTGATTGTCGAGTGCGCGCTCCGCTGCCATGTATCGATCCAACCACCGCCCTTCAGGGGACCTGCGCTCGATTTTTGGAATCGTGCCGCGCTGATTTTGTGGGAGCGGCTTTAGCCGCGGAGGGGGACGTTCGAAGATTCGCCGCTAAAGCGGCTCCCACAACAGTTCCCACCGAAGCAGAGCTTCCCGCGGCACAGGGAGGTGCCGCCATTTTCGATGGTTGCAAACCATTGAAAATGAAGGGAAGCAAAAATCATACTTTTTGCTTCCCGTACTCTGAATAAGTCCAGGATGGACTTATTCAGAGGTTCCCTAAAGAGCTTGGCGGGCTCAGCGCGCCAGTACTTCGCGCCGGGCGGCAGTTGCGTTGACGTCGACGGCCAACGAGTCATCGTCTGCACTACCCGTCAGCACCACGCCGTAAATGTCGTGCGCGCGTGGCACTGTTTCCCACCGCTCAAGTACATCGCGACAGACGCGCGCCGGATCGCGTTCGAGCGGACTGCCGTAACCACCGCCGCCGGCATCGAAGCCCTGCACCCACTCGCCGGGTTCCAATCGACACTCGACCACGCCGGGCAATTTTTCCGCGCTGCCATCGCGCTTCAACTTGTAAGTCGCGGCCGGTGGCCCCGCATGCCCACCGCGCACACCCTGCGGCGGGTTGACCTGACCATCGCACGAGATGACTACCGTCATCGGATCGTGGCGTGGTCCATAAACCAATTCAGAACCGGGCGCCCCGCGAAAGCGGCCCGCGCCACCGCCGCCGGCGATCACGCGGAGATGTTTCACCAGGATCGGATATTTGGATTCGTCGACTTCGACACTGCCGCGATACATCAAGCCGGCGGCAACCGGTAGTCCATAATTCAACCAACCGTCGGTAGTGGGTGTAGCCGGCCCGCCGTTGGTGATCAACCATTCTTGATTGATGAACGGCCCATCGCGGCGCCAATCCAGACCTGAAATCACGCCGGCGCCGGCGCCCATGCCGATGGCGCCCTCGGCCAAGCCATGGCCGTCGCCGATCGCGGCGAACGCCGCTTGCGTGACATTGACGATGCGATCGCCAATGTTCGTCGTCGCCATCGACACACTGTGCGGAAACTTCGGCACGCCGGTGATGCAGCCGTCGCGTAAATGAACGCGAACGCGGGCGAACGAGCCGGCGTTATGCGGCACATCCGGATCCATGCAATTAAAAACGCCACACATCGCGTTCGACGTCGCGCAGGCCACAGATTCGTTCAGACCAAAGGCCATATTGTCCGCGTTGTGTGTAAGATCGACATCGATGTAACCGGCCGTGGGATCCACCGCAATATCCACCCGAATCGGCAAGCCGTCCGGCAGAATAGGGGGCAGCGGATCGTAGACGGTGGTGTTCGAAAGTTTGCCGGGCGCCATTTTCTTGATCGCATCGACCATGCGCCGCTCGGAATAACTCAACCACTGCTCGGTAAACGCCTGGATAGTCTCGATACCGTAACGCTTGGTGAGCTCGATCAAACGCCGCTCGCCGATGCGGGCCGAGCCGATTTCCGCCAAGTAGTCGCCATACCATTGCTCGGGCACACGGATGCGGCGTTTGCACATACGAATAATGTCATTCACATCTTGGAAATTTTTCTGCACGCGAACGCAGGGGAAAATCAACGCCCCTTCTTCATAGATATCTTTGGCATAGGCATGGTAAGTCGAGGGAATTGAGTTCCCACAATCCGCTTGATGCGCCTTGGCGCAGGTCGTGAATAGATGCACGCCATCGATGAATACCGGCACCATGATCATGTGATCCGCGGGGTGCGTGTTGCCGAGGTAGGGATCGTTATGCAGAAAGGCATCGCCCGGCGCCAGGTCGTCGTGTAAGTCACACATCGATTGGGATTGCAGGCTGGAGCCAAAAATATGCACTGGCAGACCTTCGCCGGGGCATAACAGCCGATTGTCGCCAGTGACTATCGAGCACGAGAAATCGCGGACCACCGCCAACACCGCCGAGCGCGCGGTCTTAAGCAAGGTGTTCGCCATTTCGCGCACGATGGCATTCAAACGATTAGCGAGCACCGCCATTAAGATGGGATCGAACTCGCGCGTCGGCGGTGGGGTTTGTTTAACGTTCATCGTTGATTCTCCTGCGGCGGCGTCACGAGGTAGCGTCCGCCGGGACTCACGCGGGCGATCGCGCCGGGGTAAATAACCAGGGTCGAGGTGTCTTCTTCGATGATGGCCGGGCCGTTGACGATTGCGCCCACCGGCAATTTGTCGCCGAGATAAATCGCGGTATCGACCTGCGCGTTCCCAAAATAACAGCGCCGCATGCGATCGGGGGCGGCTTCGCGAGTCGCGAGCGCTTTGGTCGGCTCCAGGGTTGGCGCATTGACCTTGGCGATCAGGCGACCGCGCCAATTCAAAAACTCGACTGCATTGTTTTCGTCATGCACGGCGAAGACGCGCTCGTGCACCCGATGAAACTCATGAACCAGGGCCTCGATCTGTGCTTGATTAGCGAAGCGACTGCCAGGCACGTTAATCTCCAACTCCCACACCTGGAAACGATACCGGGCCTCGACAAAGTAGCGCTTTTCGAGATCTTTAAATCCGCGCGCGCGGAGTCGATCCGCGAATTCCTCGAGTCGATTTTCGATGTCGACCAACGCGCGATTGACGCCGGCGAAATCAAAGTCATCCGAAGCCGTCAATTTGCTCGCACCCGCTTCGGTGATGATGTCCGAGAACTGCATGCCCGACGCCGACAAAGCGCCGGCCGTACGTGGGCCGAGGACGGTGCGGCAACCGAGTTCTTGCGCGATCGGCACAATATTCAAGCCGCCCGCGCCGCCCCCGCCGATCAGCGCCGAATCGCTCGGATCAATGCCTTCATTGATCGTCAATTCCTTAATCGCCTGGATCATGTTTTCACTCGCGACGGCAACCACCGCCCAGGCCGCGCGCTCCAAGGTTTGTCCCAGCGCGTCCGCTACGCCCTTAATCACGCGGCGCGCCGCGGCTTCGTCCAAGGTCATGCGCCCGCCGAGAAAATGCGCCGGATCGAAATAGCCGAGCACCACCGCCGCATCGGTCACTGTAGGATAATCGCCGCCGCGACCATAACATGCGGGCCCGGGTTCCGAGCCCGCCGATTGCGGCCCGACGCGCAACAGTCCGCCCGAATCCACCCACGCGATAGAGCCGCCGCCGGCGCCGATCGAGTGCACTGCAACCGACGCCATGCCTAAGTTGTCACCAGTCCACTGCGGCCCCAACCAGGTGTCGCGCGAATATTCGACCGCGCCATCGCGCACCAAGCTAACGTCGAAGGTCGTGCCCCCAGCGTCACAGACAATGACATTGTTCGGCAGCCCTTCGGCTTCGACATAGGCAAGGCCCGCGATGGGCGCCATCGCGGGACCCGATTTCACCAGATAGATCGGTCGTTTAACGACATCGGCAAGATGCATGACGCCACCAAATGACGTGCTGACCAGGATGTCGTTGGCATAACCGGCGCGCCGCAGATCGGTCTCGAGGTCAGACAGATATTTCTGCATCAACGGTTTTAGCGACGCATCGATCGCGGTCGACGACGCGCGCCGATACTCACGCAAAATCGGGTTGAGTTGATGCGATAACGTGAACGGCAGTTTTGGCAAGATTTTCGCGATCAACTCACCCACGCGCAGTTCATGCGCCGGGTTCGCGATCGACCACAGCAAACACACCGCGACCGCTTCGATGCCACGGCGCGGAAAGGTCTCGAGCACGCGCCTGACCGCAGTTTCGTCCAACACGCTCTCGACGCCACCCTCGGCATTGATCCGCTCGGGCACTTCGAAGGTGTAGCGGCGTGGGATGTAAGGATCGGGGTATTCCATCTGCAAATTATGCGGCTCGGCCTTACCGCCTTCCTTGAGCAGCAAGATGTCGGGAAACCCCGCGGTCGTTAGAAACGCGGTGCGCGCCGTCTTGCGTTCGACAATTCCGTTCGTTGCGCGCGTGGTGCCGTACAGAAACATCGCGGTATCGGCAAGTAACGCCGCGGCTGCGGTGCCGAGCTGAGCCGCCGCCACCGCCAGCCCCGCTTCGATGCTCGCGAACGCACGTTGCCGATCGGTTAAGGCTTTGCCGATGGTGAACCGGCCAGCAGCGTCGGTAACCACGACATCGGTAAACGTACCGCCGGTATCGACGGAAATACGAAAGGGCATGCAACGCGCCTCGAATTTGGTGCGGAAATTTTAGCGTAATCTGGCACTATTACACGCATTACTTCGAAAAGGCCGCTGCGCGATGACTACCGAACCCGAAATTACGTTGCTGGTCGTGGACGATGATTCGACGATCCGCGAACTCCTCGCTGATTACCTCGGCGACAATCAATATCGCGTGCTACTCGCCGGTAACGCGGCTGAAGCGCGCGAATTATTGAGCGAACATGTCCCGCACGTGGTCTTGCTCGACATCAACTTGCCCGGCGAGGATGGGCTGTCGTTAGCGCGCTTCATTCGCGAACAATATGACATTGCCATCGTCATGGTCTCGGGCGCGGGAGATACGATCGATCGCATCGTCGGGCTTGAAGTGGGCGCCGACGACTATGTCAGTAAACCCTTCGATCTGCGCGAACTGCGGGCCCGCGTGAAAAGCGTACTCCGGCGGTATCAGCGCGAACCGTCGATCGCGGCGCCCAACGCCGAACCGTTGACGGCGCCGCGCATTGCCTTTGGCGCGGCGCGGCTGGATTTGGATAGCCATCAACTTTTTGACGCCACCGGCCATGAGATCCCGATTACCGGAACCGAATTCGACTTATTGAAAGTCTTTGCCGAACGGCCGAATCGACCGCTGTCCCGCGATCAACTGATGACCTTGACGCGCAACCGCGATTGGGATCCCTTCGACCGCAGTATCGATATTCGAATTGCCCGCCTTCGGCGCAAAATCGAAGCGGATCCCGAAAACCCGCAGGCCATCAAGACTATGCGCGGCGTCGGCTACATGTTCGTGCCACCGCGAGCTTGACGTATACGCCCGGTCCCCGGCATGGGTGAGGTCAATGTTATTGATTTGTAACCGCCGGTAGTGATTTTGTATTTGTGACCTTTCTTGGGGCGCGGGGGTTGCTAGACTCTTCCCATAGCCCGCGAATAGTGCGGCGAGGATTGTTCCATGACCCCTCCGGTAACCACTAAATCAAGCGCGTCCATTGTCGATCTGCTGTGCGATAAAAACTCGTCAGCCGAGGAGCAGTTCTTCTTAAAAGCCGCGATTGCCTTATCGAGCGCGCGCCGCGAAACAGTGTTTGAAGATCTGGTCGGTAGCCTGGCGGAACTGGTCGAAGCGGACATCGCGATGATAGCCGTTGCCGTACCCGCCAAACCGCAATCGATGCAGGTGCTGGCGATGCTCGCGGATGGGCAATGGATCCGTAATCGCGAATACGAGCTGACAGGCTCGCCGTGCGAAACCGTCGTGGGGAAAACCTATCGCTGTTACCCACGTGGCGTGCAGCAATTATTTCCGACGGAAGAGCTAAAAGCGCATAACGTCAGCGGCTACGCTGGGCTGCCGCTCACCGGCGCCGATGGCCAGTCGCTGGGTTGCATGGCGGTCCTCACTCACGCGCCGCTGCGTTCGCCGGAGCGCGCCGAAGCGTTGCTTCGACTATTCTCCGACCGTGTGGTGGTCGAGATCGAACGCGCGCGCACCGAAGCCGCGTTAAAGGCGAGCGAAGAACTCTACGGTGCGGTGTTTAACGCGGCTCTCGATGGGATTGCGATGCTGACACCCGACGGGATGATCGTCGATGTTAACCGGGCGCTAGTGCAATTGAGCGGGTATCGCCGCGAGGAACTCATCGGCCGCTCGATCTACGAATTCACGCCCAACTTTGAACACGCCAAGGCGCTGCGCGCCAAGGCCTTCCACGAGCGCGTGGTCATTGACGGCAAGGCCTGTAGCGAAGGCGTCACCGCGAGCAAGGACGGTGCGCCGCTGTCATTGGAATATCGTGCAGTACGGGTGCAATTCCGCGGCAGCACGCATATTTTGCAAATTGTTCGAGATATCAGCGATCGCAAGCGCGCCGAAGAGGAACGTGCGGCACTGGAAGAACAGCTCCGGCACGCGCAGCGCATGGAAATCATCGGTCAACTGACCGGTGGTATCGCGCACGACTTTAATAACATCCTGACCGGACTCCTGGGCTACGTCGAACTCGCGAAAGATCACGCCGAGCATTTTGGCGACGATAAGCTGAATCGTTATTTTGATCGCGCACACCGCTCAGGCACGCGTGCGAAAGATTTAATCCAGCAAATGCTGATGTTTAGCCGCGGTCGTCGCGGGAGTCCGCGCCCGGTCGACCTCGCCCAGATCACGCGCGAGACCATGTCGCTCCTCGAATCAACGCTCCCCGCCAGCGTCGCGATTGCGATCAAGGCGCCGCCGTCGCTGCCGGCCACCGTGCACGATCCGCTCCAATTCGAACAGGTGCTGGTCAACCTTTGTATTAATAGCCGGGACGCGATGAACGGTGTCGGCCAACTCACCATCGAACTTTCCGAACGTAATTGCACGGATTGCTTCTGCTGCGCGTCGTGCCGGCAACCCGTGGATGGCGCGTTTGTCGAACTCGCGATCACCGATACTGGGCCGGGCATCCCGCCCGACGTCCAGCGCCGCATGTTCGAGCCGTTTTTCTCGACCAAGGAATCGAACAAGGGCACTGGCATGGGGCTGGCCATTGTCCACGGCATCGTGCATGAGTACGGCGGACATCTGGTGGTCAAGAGCGAAGCGGGTCGTGGCACCACGATTCGAGTCCTTTTGCCTTGCGATCCGGACGCACTGACCACGCCGTCTCCGAACCCGCGCGCCGTGCATGGTCCGGCCTCTCAACTGCAGCTCAGCGGCCGCGTTTTGTGTGTGGACGATAATCGTGAAGTCGGCGAATTCATGCGCGAGTTACTGGAGGGCTGGGGCCTAACGATCACCAGTTTTGATGACAGCCTAGCCGCGGCTGACCATTTCCGGACTCACCTCGATGCCTATGACGTCGCGATCCTCGATCAAACCATGCCGCAGCTTACTGGCACCGAACTCGCTACCCAGCTGCTGCAGGCCCGGGCGCAATTGCCGATCGTGCTCTACACTGGATACAGTGATCAGATCAATGAAGATTCGGTGCGCGCACTAGGGATCCGCGCCCTGGTTAAGAAGCCGCTCGATATTCCGCACTTTAGACGTTTGGTTGAATCCTTGCTGCCCGGTCGCGATGATACAAAGGAATAACAAATCGCCGGCGATTCGTAATCGATCAGAAACACTCAGGTTCTAGACTAATTTCCAAGGTAAGCGGCAACTTAAGCGTAAGCCATCCGATTTAAGCATCGAAATTAGTTGGTAAGGAGAACGTATGATCAAGTATCCCCAAGAGTTCATTGGTTCGCTCGTGGTAGGTCTCGTTGGAATCGCGACCTGGGCCGGCTTTATTACTTATCTCAGCACCAAATTGGCGGTCCCGACTATCCTTTAGTCTGGCTCCCATTAGCGCGCGAATCTGGGATCTCCCCCCTCCCCATCACCTGTCCCAATCGCGCGCTTTTTGTAACCGCGCGCCTGTCGCGCGGTATTTTTTTTACGTAATGCCTGGATCGATCGCGTTACAAAACACAAACAATCTACGCACATATTGTAATTCGACGGTTACATCGCGACGTTAACCTTTCTCCCATGTCGAGCCAGAACCTAAAACTCGACATCCTCTATTCAACCGTCATTAGGAAGGAATCTAGCCATGAATTTTCAAACCCATGAACTTGCCATCACCGTGGTAACGACCATCTTAAGCATCGCCGGCTGGGCGTATTTAATCGGCGAGCTGGCGAATAAGCTCGCGTATCCCACCCTCGTTTAAATGGGCGCCATTCGAAATGGCGCACGCGCGGATTCGATAGCCACCGGCAGCGGGTCATCGACTCCAGCGCGTGCGCCCCAGTAGCGCGTGAATAAACGGCTATTTAACGCCAAGAAATTTATGCCACTGCGCCGAAAACTCCCACTGCATGCCCTCTCTGTTTAATCGATATACCATCTCGAGGGTCGCCGCCTGATTGCTCGCGCCGTCGCGCCAGCAGGGTTGCAGATAATAATTCCAAGCTGAGAATTTTTCGTAATACTCACGCAGCGTCGCGACCGCCTGGCCGGTATAGATGACCTTCAGTTCTTGCGCGAAGTTCATCTCGAGTTGATCGACCGCGGCTTTGGGCGAGACCGTGCACCAATCCCACGGGGCATTGACACGATGCGTTCCTGAGGTTTGGACATTGATGTACAAGCCGCGCCGGCGACACTCGGCGACTAGTTCATCGAAATCCGGCTGCTCGAGCGGTTCACCGCCAGTAATACAAACCCAGCCTCGCGGACCCACGGCTTGCAACGCCTGTTCGGCCAACGCCTCGGCGCGAGTTTCTTCGCCGCCCTTGAAGCCCAGGGACTCCGGTTGATCGCAGATCTCGCGAATCGGGCATTTCACGGCGCACCCTTGGGCGCGAATGAAAAACATCGGCTTGCCGGTCAGGTGCCCTTCGCCCTGAATGCTGTGGAATGTTTCGCTGATCCGCATGCTCGCTCGGCGTTAGACAATATGATCGGGTTCAAAACGCACATCCGGCAACCGCCGAGCGCTACGCCGGCATGATTTTAGCTAAGCCCTTCGAACAACACACTCGACAGATAGCGTTCGCCAGCATCTGGCAAGATCACGACAATAGTTTTTTCTGCCATCGTCGGTAACGCGGCGAGGCGCGCGGCGACGCCAACGGCAGCGCCACACGAGATCCCGGACAGAATGCCTTCTTCAGTCGCCAAGCGCCGTGCGAATTCGACCGCTTCCTCGTTTGAGATCCGCTCGACTTGATCGACCACCGACAAATCCAACGTGCCCGGAATAAACCCCGCGCCAATGCCTTGAATCTTGTGTGGGGCTGGTTTTAACGCTTCGCCAGCGAGCTTTTGGGTGATGACCGGACTCGATTCGGGTTCGACGGCGACGGCTAAAATGTTTCGCCCCTGGATTCGTTTTAAATACCGGCTGATACCGGTGATCGTGCCACCGGTACCGACACCCGCGATCACGACATCGACTTTGCCGTCGGTCGCCGCCCAAATTTCAGGACCCGTGGTCTTCTCGTGAATCGCAGGATTCGCGGGATTCTGGAATTGCTGCGGCATGAAATAGTGGCGCGGATCGCTCGCCACTATTTCTTCCGCCTTGGCGATGGCGCCATTCATGCCTTTCGCGCCTTCGGTGAGCACCAAGTTGGCGCCAAACGCCTTCAGGACTTTGCGCCGCTCCAAACTCATCGTCTCCGGCATCGTCAGCGTGATTTTGTAACCGCGCGCCGCGCACACGAAGGCCAGCGCAATTCCCGTGTTGCCGCTCGTCGGCTCCACCACTTCCATGCCTGGTTTCAACACGCCACGCGCTTCGGCATCCCAAATCATCGCCGCGCCTATTCGACATTTCACGGAATAGGCCGGATTGCGCCCCTCGATTTTGGCCAACACCAACGCGTTATTTTGTGGGACTACTTTATTTAGCTTCACCAGTGGCGTGTTGCCGATCGACAACGAGTTATTCTCAAAATAATTCATGGCAAGTACCTGAGCTGCGTGTCGAGAGGATTGGTATTGCGCGCCCACGCGGGGCCGCCGGCCACCGGCAAGGATGCTACGCCGGCGCAGTCGCTACCGGCAAGTGATGGTCGAAATCGGCGTCAAGGCACACAGCGACGTCGATCGCGACCTGGCACGTCGCCCCGAGCCTAACATCAGCTACTCCTTTCAGCGTATAGTACGGCCGCCACGCTGCATGCGCGGCGCTTTAGAATAACGAACTCGTCACGCGCCCCCTTAAGCTTATATTTGCTAGCTCCGAGGCAATCCATTCCATGTGTTTAACACCAAGACCGTCCTGGCCTCGCTTGGTGATCTTGTCCGGCCTGCTGGCCATCGCGGCACCAATCGCCGCACGCGACCTCTTGACCCTCGGCTGGCTAGAGCGGATCCGTCTCGAGCCGTGGGATTTTGTCGCCAAGGCCAAACTCGACACCGGCGCCAAGACCGCGGCGATTCATGCCACGGATATCGAACGCTTCGACAAGAACGGCCAAAAATGGATCCGTTTCAAATTGGCGTTGGACCATCGCGATCCACAAAGTGAAACCTTCCTCGTCGAGCGTCCATTAGAGCGCGATGTCACGATCAAGCTGCGTGGCAAAAAACAGAGTATGAATACGCGCCCGGCCGTAAAGCTTGAATTCTGCATCGGCAGAGAGCGCTACCAAGCGCTATTTACGCTGGTTAATCGGCGCAAATTCAATTATCCGGTATTGCTTGGCCGGCGTTTTCTCGCCGCCATCGCGGTGGTCGACCCGGCAACTAAATACAACGCGGAACCGACCTGTCCGAAGTCAAAGGATCATTGAAGGGAATGGGTTAAGTGCGAGCGTCGGCCGTTTTCATTTGGGCGTTTATTTTTGCAAGCCTCGGCCTCGGGATTGCCTATCTCAAAGTAACCCGCCTAGCGATACCACTCGATCCCGCGGCCGAAGCCACGGTGTGGGAGGTCGAAACCCGAGTGGCCTTCGAGGGCCATGGGCAACCCGCCAAGGTGAAGCTCACGTTGCCGAACGCGCCGCGTGGCTTTGCCGTGCTCGACGAAGATTTCGTGTCGCGCGGCTACGGTCTCGCCGTCGGTAAACCCAAGGACGGCGCGCGTCACGCGGTATGGACCGTGCGCCGCGCCCGCGGCGCCCAGGCGCTCTACTACCACATCAAGGTTTATCCGAAGCACGGTGACGCGGCAGTTGTCGATGGGCCGCCACCGACGGTCCCCGAAGTCCCGCAATTCATCGAACCACTGGCGTCCGCGGTCGACGGCGTGCTGCAACAAACGCGCGAGCAATCGGCCGATGTCGTGACCTTCTCGAATTTATTGCTTTCGACGCTGACCAACTCGAAGGATCAAAACGTCGAGCTCATCCGCAAATCCGCGACCGCTGACGAGTGGCCGATGCTCCTCACGCGGATCTTGGCCGGCGCCAGAATTCCGAGCCGGATTGTTTATGGCTTGGCGCTCGACAGCGAATTCGTCGAGCGCAACCTCGTACCCTGGCTCGAAGTCCATAACGGCGAACACTGGCAGGGGTTCGATCCCACGACCGGCGCCGAAGGCTATCCGCAAAATTTTTTGACTTGGTCCTACGAAAATCCGACGGTGGTGGAAACCGATGGCGTTAAACGCGTCCAAGTGACCTTCGCCGCCGCGCGCACGCCGATGACGCAATTAAGCGTCGCGCACAAGGTCGAATCCAAATTCGATACCGGTCTGCACGCCATGTCGCTCACGGCATTGCCGGTGCGCACGCAAAATGTTTATCGCGTGTTACTGATGGTACCGCTCGGCGCACTGGTCATCGTGGTCATGCGCATGGTGGTCGGCGTGCCTACGTTCGGAACGTTCATGCCGGTGCTGGTCGCCTTGGCGTTTCGCGAGACTCGGCTGGCCGCCGGGATTGCGCTATTTTTTATTGTCGTATCGGCCGGCCTCGCCATTCGGGTCGCGCTCGCCAAATTGCGGCTGTTACTGGTGCCCCGGCTCGCAAGCGTGCTCGTGATCGTGATCGGCATCATGCTTACGATCAGCTTGCTCAGCGCCAAACTTGGCATCGAACAGGGACTATCGATTGCGCTCTTTCCGATGGTGATTTTGACCATGACCATCGAGCGCATGTCCATCACCTGGGACGAACGCGGCCCGCTGACGGCGATCAAGGAATTTATCGGCAGCTTAGTGGTGGCCATCGGTGGTTATTTCGCCATGACCGAACCGCATTTGATGTACTGGATGTTCGCCTTTCCCGAGCTGCTGTTCGTGGTTCTCGCCCTATGTCTGATGTTCGGCACGTATACGGGTTATCGACTGAGCGAAATTTTTCGCTTTAAAGATCTCGCTAAAGACTGAACACGCATGTTTGGAATCTGGGCGAACCTCCGCCGGCGCGGCATCCTCGGCATCAATGCCCGGAATCGCGCGTATGTCATGCGGCAGAACCCGCGCCACCGCTACCCGCTGGTCGACGACAAGCTAAAAACCAAACGCCTTGCGCTTGAAGCCGGCATCGCGGTGCCCGAGCTCTATGGCGTACTGACGACCGAACATGACTTGAGCGGCTTGGGCCGACTGCTGGCGCCGCATCCAGAATTTGTGATCAAACCAGCCCATGGTTCCGGCGGCAGCGGCGTGCTCGTGATCGATGGCCGACGCAAGGACTTATTCGTGAAGCCCGACGGCCGTGGACTGTCGCTCGATGAAGTGAAGTATCACGCTTCCAATATTTTGAGCGGCATCTACAGCTTGGGCGGCGTACCGGACCGCGCGATGATTGAATACCGCGTACGGGTCGATCCCATCCTCGACCCCGTCAGTTACCAAGGCGTGCCGGACATTCGCCTGCTGGTCTACCGCGGCGTACCGGCGATGGCGATGGTGCGTCTCCCCACGCGCCTCTCCGACGGCAAGGCCAATTTGCACCAAGGGGCGGTGGGGGTGGGCATTGATATAGCAACGGGACAGACGCTGCAGGGCGTGTGGCAAAACCGCATGATGACCGAACACCCGGATTTCGGCGCCCCGCTCGCGGGCCTCGCGATTCCGAACTGGCCGCGTCTACTCGAACTAGGCGCGCGGTGTTTTGAACTCACTGGACTCGGTTATTTAGGGGTCGATATCGTCCTCGATCGTCGCCACGGCCCCCTTTTGCTCGAGCTCAACGCACGGCCGGGACTCGCCATTCAAATTGCGAATCGCCAGGGCCTGATCACGCGACTCGACACCATCGATAAGCACACCTTCGTGCACACCACGCCAGCGGACCGCGTGGTGTGGGCGGTCGAACGCTTTGGCATCGCGCAGTCATAACGTCACGGCACGTTGCTGGTGGCGCTTTGTGGGCGCCGCTTTGAGCTTCGAATCTTTACTGAAAATGGCCCGTTCGCGGCTAAAGCCGCTCCAACAATAGAAACGCGCCGATTTATTAAGGTTCATTGCGGGACCATACTAGACTTTCTTCTCACGGTTGGGGTAAGGCACGGTAATATTACCAACCGCATTCGCGCGCTCCGGAAATCCTTAGCTGATCGACGTAACGAATTGTCGCTGAAACTGCAAAATGTCTAGCGCTGCGCGCCTTCCCATGCGGATTTCGGCCGCCTATCTCGGCGTCATCCTGATCTGGTCCACGACACCGCTCGCGATCAAATGGAGTGGCGACGGGCCGGGCTTTTTATTTGGCGCCACGTCACGAATGTGCATCGGCTTCCTTTGCGTCCACACCTTGCTCCGCGTGCGCGGCATCCACATCCCACGCGAGCGCAAGGCGCTACAGCATTATGGCGCTGGCGCGCTCAGCATCTACTGCTCGATGTGTTTGGCGTACTGGGCGGCCCAACAAATTCCCTCGGGCTGGATGTCCGCGTTATTTGGACTTTCACCGCTAATTACCGCCATCCTCGCGCGTACCTTGCTTGGTGAAGATTCGCTTACACCCCGCAAATTGTTTGCGCAATCGTTCAGTATCGGTGGGTTGTGGGTGATCTATGGCTCGGCCGCGGCGCTCGGCCCGCGTGCGGTGCAGGGCATTGTCGTTGTATTGGTCGCGGCGTTCTTCCACGCCTTAAGCGCGGTACTCATTAAGCGCATCAACGCCAATGTGCCCGCACTCGCCTCCGTGGCCGGCACGTTAGCGCTCGCGGTGCCCGCTTATTTAGTCACTTGGCTCCTGATGGACGGCAAGTGGCCAGCCGCGCTTCCGCTGCGGAGCTTGTTGTCGATCACTTATCTCGGTGTGATTGCGACTACCTGCGGGTTCTCGTTCTATTTCTTCATCCTAAAATATCTGTCCGCGACCCGGGTTGCGATGATTATGTTTGCCACGCCGGTGCTCGCGTTACTGGCCGGTTATTTCTTTAATCACGAGCCGCTGACGGCGCGGATTGCCGCCGGCACGGCGTTGATCTTGGGCGGCCTGTTACTTCATGAGCTGGGCCGTCCGCGCCTACCGCGCTTGGCTTGACAAGCTAGGGGGAGTCGTTTGGGATAGGCGCGAGCTTCAACGCGGAGTAGACCCATGCACGTCAACCAACACGCAGCGATCCCGACCCATCATCTACCGGGCCTCGAACATCAAACCCTCGCCGGTCGCCGCGACGGCTTGATGTCGTTTGAAATTTGGCGCCAGACCATCGCGCCTAAATCAGCGACGCCGGTTCATTGTCACGATTGCGACGAAGTTATCGTGGTGTTGCGCGGCCGTGCCGAATGTCGCGTCGGCGATCATGTGTTGCCATTCAAGGCCGAGGAATCGCTGGTGATTCCGAGTGGCGTGGTGCACCAAATCCTGAATCCGGGTGATGACGACCTCTACATCATGGCCACGCTTGCGATGGCGCCCGTTCAAGTTAAAACCGCCGACGGCGCGCCGATGCCGTTACCGTGGAACGCCTAGAACAAAGCCGATGAGCAACATTACGACCGCCGAAGTTCCCGGCGCACCGCGCCTCGCCTATAGCGAGGCCGGTCGGGGACCGGTGGTGGTATTCATGCATGGCATTGGCGGCAATCGCAGCAACTGGGACGAGCAGGTTGCGTATTTTGGCGCTCATTACCGCGCGGTGGCGTGGGATGCACGTGGCTATGGCGACAGTGACGACTATCCAGATGCGTTACGTTTTCCGGATTTCGCCGCCGATTTACATCGTCTGCTCGATCATCTCGCAGTGCCTGCCGCGCATTTGGTTGGGCTGTCGATGGGCGGACGCATCGCGCTCGATTTTTACGAACAAGCCCCTGCTCGCGTGTTGAGTCTGGGCCTCATCGATACCTTCCCTGGTTACGACGATTCTTTCACGGCGGAGGCTCGCGAAAAATTTATCCGCCTGCGTAAGCAACCGCTGCTCGAAGGCAAGGAGCCGCGCGATATCGCGCCAGTCGTCGCTAAAACTTTAATCAGCCCGAGTGCCACCCCCGCGCACTATGCGCGCCTGGTTGCGAGCATGACGGCGCTGCATAAAGAGTCGTATATGAAAGCGTTAGAAGCGATGACGCGGTACGAACCAGTCGCCAACCTCAGCGCGATACACGTGCCGACTTTGGTCGTGGTTGGCGCCGACGATCGGCTGACGCCACCATCGGTAGCGCGTGAAATGGCGGCGGCCATTCCCAATGCGCGGCTAGCGATTCTGCGTCAGGCCGGGCACCTCTCAAATATCGAACAACCGGAATGGTTTAATCGTGTGCTCGAGGAATTCCTCGTGGGCTTATAGTGTATGGTCTGTTCCAAATAATCTGGACGCTATCTCAAAAATGCTTCGTTCGAATTTTGAGTGGGTGAAGGGAGTAATGCGATTCCGGGCTCTTTACCTCTTTCCCCTCTCCTCTTGCGGGAGGGCTAGCAGCCTGTCGGACTTAGGGAATCGTCACGAGGCGAGTGGGAGAGCGAGGCCAAATGGACGTTCGTTCGAGGCGAATAGTGGGGCTATTTAACGAGAATGAACGTCCATTTGGACCGCTATCCCATCGCCGCAGTAGATTCTGCCTAAGTCCGACAGGAGGCAGAGCTTCCCGCGGCACAGGGAGGTGCCGCCATTTTCGATGGTTGCAAACCATTGAAAATGAAGGGAAGCAAAAATCATACTTTTTGCTTCCCGTACTCTGAATAAGTCCAGGATGGACTTATTCAGAGGTTCCTTAGTCTTTTTCATGAACAAACTCTAGGCCCCACCCACCGTGAAGGTGTGAGTGACTTCCCTGCCCTTCGAGTCCGTCATGTGGGCTTCGATCGTCCCACCGTGTTTGGGTCTGAAGAAAAATCGGAAACTTGGATCTTCGCTGAGCGAGATATCGGTTTCAGCGGTAAGAATAGGCGAACCGTTGAAGTTGATAACAACCTTGGTCACGTATTCAGCCGGAATAAAGGCGCGGGTCCGTTGGTCGAGCTGCAAGCCGGTGATATTCGGGTGGCTAATAATGAGTTGCGCCAGCGCGGTGTCGGTTTTATCGGAATGCGTCGCGCGAAATTTCATTTCGCCAATGCGACCGCGCGCTTCTTTCAACTTTAGAAACGGCGGCGGCTCGGAACACCCACCACTCGCACGCGTGTAGCCCTCGTCCATATAGAGTTCGCCATTATTCAATTCAGCCACGACATGCACGGTGGTGAACTCATTAATCCGCAAGCGCAGCGCTAAATCGGCTTGCCCCAATTCAGGAGTGAGGAAAAAATGACCCGCCAAGGGCTTCGGATTTTTGTCGACGAACACGAAGATCTCTTTGATATAGCGCTCGGGGGTCTGCGGGATCCTGGCGTCGATACTGACCGGCACCACCCCCGCATCCTCGGCCCGCAGCGGGATTCGCATCTCAATGATCGATTTGCCGCTGGTGATTGGCCGTGCTTGAAAATACTTCGGTTTCAGCAGCATTGACCATAAATCGATTTCAGACTGCTGACCACCCGCCGCCAGCGCAAATAACGGGCACACGCTTACACCAAGCCCCAAGCAAGCGGCGATGGTCCGAAAAAAAAAGGCTGTCAGGCGTGTCATCAGCGCGAGGATACCGAGTTATCACGGTCCACAGCAATTTACTTGTCGGTTGTGAACCCATTCTTCACAGATCTTGAATTACCATATGCGGATGACACTTGAAGCGTTCAACACCGGCCTCTTGGGCTTTCTCGATGCCTCGCCGACCCCCTTCCACGCCGCCGCGAACGTGGCGCATGCGCTGGCGACGGCCGGTTATACGGCCTTGGACGAGCGTGCACACTGGCGCCTTGAGGCCGGCGGTCACTACTACGTTACGCGTAATGACTCCAGTTTGATCGCGTTCACCCTAGGCACCGAACCCTTGGCGGCGGCGGGATTCCGGATGGTCGGCGCCCATACCGACAGCCCGTGTTTAAAGTTGAAACCAAACCCCGAAATCCGCGCCCACGGCTATCAACAGCTCGGCGTGGAGGTCTATGGCGGCGTGTTGTTGAATCCGTGGTTTGATCGCGACCTCTCGCTCGCTGGCCGCGTAACCCTGGAACTCACCAACGGATCGCTCGTGAATCGGCTGGTCGATCTCAAGCGCGCGGTGGCCTGCATTCCCAGTCTCGCCATCCACCTCGATCGCGAAGCGAACGAGAAGCGCGCGATTAACAAACAAACGTATTTGCCAGCGCTCATTGGCCGCGCTCTCGATCGCGAATTCAAGCTCGAATCCGCGCTCACGGAATATTTTTCACTTCACGCGCCGACGCTTTCGATCGCCCACGTACACGCCTTCGAACTCGCTTTTTACGATATGCAGCCCGCCGCTTACGTTGGCTGGCATAACGAGTTCATCGCTGCCGCGCGACTGGATAATCTTTTGAGTTGTTACACCGGCGTACAAGCTTTAATCCACGCCACAGGCGGCAAGCCACGACTCTTGGTGTGTAACGATCACGAAGAAGTGGGCAGCGGTTCAACCAGTGGGGCGCGCGGTAATTTCCTGGAGAGCGTGTTGGGACGAATTGCCGGCGACACCGAAATGTTGGCGCGGACGATGGCCAATTCCGTGCTCGTCTCGACCGATAACGCGCACGGCGTCCATCCTAACTTTGCTGACAAACACGATGCGCAGCATGGGCCGCTTCTAAATGCCGGACCGGCGCTCAAGGTCAATGCCAATCAGTCGTATGCGACCAACAGTGAGTCGGCCGCGCTCCTCAAAACCGCCGCCGCCCGCGCCAATGTCACTTTACAATCCTTCATTGCGCGCGCCGACATGGGCTGCGGCAGCACCATCGGCCCGCTCGCCGCGACGCGCTTGGGCGTGCGCACGGTCGACGTCGGAGTCCCGACGCTCGCGATGCATTCCATTCGTGAGCTGGCCGGAACCGCGGACGCCATTGCACTCCATTCGGCGCTCGCCGCTTTTTTCGAATTACCTTCGCTCGACGTGGCCTAAGAGGACGCCCTACCGTGAATTCCGCCATGCCATTCCAGTTGTCAGAGTCTCAGGTTGCAGCATTCGAACGCGATGGTTATGTCGTCGCGCCACGCATGTTCGATCCCCTGACGGTAGCGCGGATTGCCGGCTGGACTGACGAAGTCGTGCGCGCGCCCGAAACGCCGGGCCGACATATGGTGTATTACGAAGACGATCGCCGTCGACCTGGTCAACGCATCGTGTCGCGTATCGAGAATTTCTGCCCGTTCTTTCCATCATTCAACGAGCTTCTGAACACGCGGCCGGCGCTTGAATGCTTGGCCCAACTTTTCGGTGAACCCGCCGTCATGTTCAAGGACAAAATTAATTTCAAACTGCCGGGTGGCGATGGATTCAAGGCGCATCAAGATGTGCAAGCGGGCTGGGACACCTACGGCAGTTTGCATATCACGATGCTGATCAGCATCGATGCGTCGACGCGCGAGAACGGCTGTCTTGAAATCGCCGCGGGTGCGCATCAGCTCGGGCTTCTCGGCGAAAGGTGGCAACCGCTGGCAGATCCAGATCCGCGAATTAGTTACCAGGTATGTCCCACCCAGCCGGGTGACGCGATCTTTTTCGATTCCTACGCGCCGCATCGCTCGCAAGCCAACGAGACCAGCGAACAGCGCCGACTTTTGTATATGACCTACGGCAAAGCCGCGGACGGCGATCATCGCGCGGTGTACTACGCCGACAAGCGCAAGAACTACCCGCCGGATTGCGAGCGCGACCCGGCGAAGGTCTATAGCTTCAAGGTTTAGCCGGCAGCACGAGCTCGATTAAGTGCGGCCCGCGTTCGCGAAGCATGCCACGCAAGATCGATTCAAAGGTTTCCGCCGTTTCGACTCGCGCGCTGTTGACGCCCATGCCGCGCGCAATTTCAGTCCACTGTAACGACGGACCACTCATATCGAGCATCGACAACGCACGCGGTCCGGGCGCACCGACGCCGACGCGCTCGAATTCGATATTCAAAATGGCGTAACTGCGGTTCGCGTAGATCACGTTGATGACATCGAGACGCTCGCGCGCCATCGTCCATAACGCTTGCACGGTGTACATGGCGCTGCCATCGCCTTCCAAACAAATGACTTTTCGATCGGGACATGCGACCGCCGCACCGACGGCGAGCGGCAACCCATTACCGATGGAGCCGCCCATCAATTGCAGCCAATCGTGCGCCGGCGATCCGATGCTCGCTTGTTGGGCATAGAGGCTGCCGGTGATGGCTTCATCGACGACGATGGCGCCTTCCGGAATACAGCGCGCGATGACGCGTGCCGCGAGCTGACTGTCGAGCGGGCCCGTCACGGCCGGAATTTTCAATGCGGGCTGAAAGATTTTCGGCGTCGCGGGCGCGCCTAAGGCATCCGCGAGCGCCGCCAGTGCGGCCACTACGTCGTCTGCAGGGCCCGCTACTGGGACGACTTCGCACCCATCGGGAACTAAGACGCTCGGCTTATTCGGATACGCGAAAAACGCCACCGGCCGCTTCGCGCCTAGCAACACCAGCAGATCGGCGCCGTCCAGCAATTCCAGCGCCCGTTCTCCGAAGTACGGCACAATCCCGACGGGCACGCGACCCGCACCGCGTTCGAGGCGACGATTGAAAGTTTCGGTGTGGAGTCGTACGGGTAATGCAGCGGCAATGCGACCCGCGTGCCGCAACCCCTCGCCGTTTAAGGCGTCGCCACCGAGCAACAGCACCGGATTGCGCGCGTGCTTCAACGCCTTGGCGGCGTGCTCGATCCGCGTCGACGAGGCCGGTGACAGCGGTTCGGAAGCAATCTTTGGCGGCGCTTCGAAATCGGCGGGCAGGTCGGTCCATGCGCTGTCCGCGGGTGCGATCAAAGTCGCAACTTTGCCGGGGACTCCGCCGGCGACAGCGACGGCCTCGGCGCCCAGGCGCGCGAGATCCGCTGGTGACGTGGCGCTGCGTACCCAATGCGAAACCGGGCGTGCGATTCCTTCGACATCCGCGGTTAATGGTGCGTCATAGCGCAGGTGGTGCGCGGCATGGTCGCCGACGACGTTAACAACTGGGCTCAACGCCTTACGTGCGTTGTGCAGGTTGGCGACCCCATTCGCGAGACCCGGGCCCAAGTGCAGCAAGGTGCACGCCGGTTTGCGCGCCAGTCGCGCGTAACCGTCCGCCGCGCCAGTGACCACCCCTTCGAATAGCGCGAGGATCGGGCGCATGCCGGGCACTTGGTCGATGGCTTGCACCAGCTGCATTTCGGAGGTTCCGGGGTTGGCGAAACATACGTCAACGCCACTTTTGACCAAGGTCTCAATTAAGCCGTGGGCACCGTTCTTCATTCACTCGCTCCAGCAGTTCTGAAATAAGACGACTTCTCCGATTGTAAACCGAGCCGTGGAAGATGTTGCCATGGGAAAATGCGCGACGGAACACTCGTGTCTTGCCCGCAATGAACTTTCATAATTTGCTGGCTATCGGCGGCGCTTTGTGCGCAACAACAAATTGTGAGAGCCGCTGTGAGCTTCAAATCTTTGTTGAAACCCATTCGCGGCTAAAGCCGCTCCCACCGTTGTCACGCATCGAATTGTCGAAATTCATTGCGGGGCAGGACACTAGGTGACTCGCACATTTTTAAACTGCCACGGATCGGTGAGATCTAAGTCCTCTGGAAATAATTCACCGCGCTCGACGAGCGGCGTCCACTCGGTATATTCACCGATCACCGGCCCCAGATAGGGCAGGCAAATTTCCAGATTGCGCCGAAAATCCATTTCATCGGGTTCAACGATACCCCGCGTGGGATTTTCCATGGCCCAGATCATCCCGGACAGTACGGCAACCGTGACTTGCAGACTGGTCGCGCTGTTATACGGCGCGAGCGCACGCGCTTCGGCGATCGAGAGCTGCGAACCAAACCAATACGCATTCTTGGGGTGTCCGGCGAGCAACACGCCGAGCTCGTCGATACCGTCGGCGATGTCATCCATCAAAATGCGTTTACGCGCTTGCAGGTGCCAATTGCGTCCGGCGAACTCATGCACCGATAACACGGCTGAGTCACAGGGGTGGTAGGCGTAATGGACGGTCGGCCGATACCGCACCTGCGCGCCGTCACGCAGGGTGAAGTAATCCGGGATCGAGATCGATTCGCCGTGTGTGATCAGAAATCCATGATAGTGCCGCGCGCACGGCGTCCAACTGCGGACGCGCGTCGCGGCGCCGGGACGCAGTAAATAAATCGCACTGTCGCAACCGAATTCGTGGCGGCGACCATCTACCGGCAGTTGGCGTTCATGGGTACCCCAACCAAGTTCCGCTGGTTGCGAACCTTCGCTAACAAAACCATCGACCGACCAGGTGTTTACAAATTCGCCGACGGCTTTGGGCACGCGCGGCGTTTGCGTATCGCGCTCGGCAATGTGGATGACTTTAATGTTGACGCGCGCCGCGAGTGCCGCCCACGCCGCGCGCGTCGTCGGCTCTGGTGAATTGAGAGCCAGATCGCTTGCAATATCCAACAACGCCTGTTTGACGAAGTGCGATACCAAACCGGGATTCGCGCCGTGAGTGATCACGGCGGTGGCGCCACCGGGTCGCTGTTTGCGCAGGGCCAAGACGGATTCCCGCAGGGCGTAATTTGAACGCGCTGCCGGTGGCAAACTCGGATTGGTATAGCCGCCCGGCCAGGGCTCGATACAGGTGTCGAGATAAAGCGCGCCTCGTTCACCGGCAATCTTAATTAAAGCCACGCTCGAAACATCAACCGATAGATTTAATAAAAAATCTCCGGCACCGAGCAACGGATCGAGCACCACGCGATAGTTATCTTGAGTCAATGGCGACACGATGAAGCGAATGCCGTAGTGCAACGCTTCGGCTTCGCCGGCGTTCTCGGCCGTCACAATCGTAATCTTCGCCGGCGTGAGCCCGCCGATGTGGCGAAGGATCAGCGGCAACACGCCCTGACCAATGCTGCCGAAACCGACGATCACCAAGCGACCATTGAATTGGGTATGAAGACGCGAAAGCGCGGCCGACTGCGTCATCGTTCAAAGCTCCTACGGGGATCCCGAACGACAATCCGGCCGGGTCGCGGAGCGTGCCGAGTTTTCATGATGGGCGCAAGGTGGAATTGGAATTAGGACAGCCATCGATTGACGGGGTAACTCTAGATCCACTACGGTATCGGTATCGGCACGGATGCCGAATCGTTGCTTGATGGCTTTAATCTCTAGGAGGTCATGGATGACCCGATCCCGCGCCACCCTGGTGTCCCGATACCCCGTATTACCACTGCATCGGCCGCTGCGTCCGCCGCGCTTATCTATGGAGCGAGGATCGCGTCTCCGGTAAATCGTTTGCCCACCGACGACAGTGGATCTTGGACCGGTTGAAGCTCCTCAGCGAGACCTTCGCCATCGATCTCTGCGCGTATGCGGTGATGAGCAATCGGTACTATTTGGTGATTCGTCTTGCTCCTGGCCGCGCCAAACAATGGTCACCCCGCGACGTCGTTGAACGCTGGACACGCTTATATTCACGCGTCGTCGCGAATCGCCAAACTCGGGATGATGCCGCTTGAATCGCCGTCATTGAACTAACGCACGAGGCCCTTGTGCTTGAAGCTTCGAACCACGTCGACCGTAGCGCATCATGATCTCGACTCGGGCTGGGGGCCAGCATGGCAGATTGCACCGCTTGCCACGTCAAGGTGACCGGTAACTGGCCGACGTCCTTGATTAGGCAGGCAGACCGTACAGTTGCCTGTTCCAGAGAACCCACAGTTATAAGACTACACTGCAGCACATCTCGGTCCAGCAACTGCGCGAGTGGATGAGTAGGATTAAATTCCGGTTCGTACCAAGGTCTCCCCCGGCTGGCATCAGCTCTCCGATAAATTTTTTAGTTCTTCTAACCTCAAGATCCGGGGATCGCCGGGGTCAAAGATTCGCCCGACTTGTTGGTCCAAATATCCCCAGGCCAGACGTCCACGCTGAGCGGCGAGGGGTCGTTCGATGTCGGTAAAGTCCTTAGTGCGGCCAAATTTCAGTTTAAATACCACGAGATCTTCGGCAGACAGAATCCAAATCTCGCCCGCGGCAAACGGCACCCGCACACGGCGGCTTAGCGCGTCAATCGAGATCGGGAGAACAGGGAGAAAAAAATCGAACCGAATCCCACCGTATCGCCCACCGAAATCGCCAAGTTGGGCGCCGATTGCCGCATCAGTGCGCAATTCACAGCCGGCCTCCTTAAGCGTCTCGAACAGATGCGGCAGCGCGGCCGCTGGAAGGTTTAGTGCGATGTCGACATCAAGCGTTGCCCTCGGCGCGACCCAATAGCCTAGGGCGATCGCGCCGCTTACGGCATACTCAATGTTTGCATTCTCTAGTGCGGCCGTCAGGGTAGTGACCGCACCGACGATGTCGCGGCTAGTCACGATATCGTAGGCGATCGAGGAGGCGGCGAGACTCGAGCGGGAGAGGATCCGTCGTTTCGTACATGAAATCTTGATTAGGGTGTCGATCGAGGATCGCGGAGGCGAGCTGGCACGCGGCGACGAATCCTTCAAAGTGCTCGCGCGCGCTCGCGTCGCGAAAATCGACTTCGGCTTCCAGCGCATCTCGCCAACTATCGGCGGGGGGGATTGCTTTTATCGGATCCATTTACCTGCGGACTTTATCATTGAAGAGTGCTGGCCGGCACGCACATCAATCGTTGACGCAGCGAGTTAGTCAAACGATGTCCCTTAATTCGTTCGCGACGGCAGATTAGCCGTCAATCCGGTGGGTGTCCTTAAATGCTAAATGTTCCCGAGCGTCGTACAACAACGCGAGTGGTGCTGGGTGGGAGGGCTGGCTGCTGGGAGGCGACTGTAAGCTAAAGCGAATCCCTAACGTTCAATTGAAACCTCGCACTCGCGTACGACGACATTCGTGCGCTACCCGTCTTTGGCTACTTGCCGCGCATTTAAGGAAACTCTGAATAAGTCCCTCCTGGACTTTTCAGAGTACGGAAAACAAAAAGTGCCATTTTTGTTTTCCTTCATTTTCAACGGTCTTCGACCGTTGAAAATGAAGGCACCTCCCTGTGCCGCGGGAATCCCTGCCTTTTGCAGAGATTCCTTAATCGAAATTCGCGGTCAAGCGATCGGCTGTCAGCGAATTTCGAAGATAGCTTGGAAACCAATCGCACTCAAATCTAATCCGCTGCTATCGGTGCGTGGTTGAAGCTACTCTAAATAGCGGAGCGGAAATACCCACCCTACGCAGGTTGGGCTTTAACCGCGTCATGCCGGCGTGATCCCGGCCTGCGCCGGGAGGAATCCAGGGCCATTAGTTATCCGACTGGGTCCCGGCGTGCGCCGGGACGACGGTAGTGCCTTCCGCTGACCCAACGCACCGCCGCGACCTGGTCGCTATTTATGCTCTTCCATTTAGTTGGACACCCATTCAAATCCGGGCCCAACTTCATTCTTCACGAACTATGGCTCCTGCTCATTCATGTACTACTGCTTGAGGTGCCCGTAATCAGAAACATAGCACACAACAATTCGCCCTCGTGGCCTCGGATCGATAATTGCCTGCGCCGATTCGGATCAAGCCTCAGCTCGAACTCACCATTCGAGTGCACCCACCTGCTCAATTCTGCATCGATCCTCCATAACCTTCGCCCAAATCGCGACCTGGCCCAATAGTTGCAGAATTAGCCCCGGTGCGTTCCCCAACGCCGGTGAACCAGCCTCTCCGCGCGGCGTAAATTCGTCGCTCCACCTCTCATTGCAACGTCGCGTGAGGGGCTGCACAGCCTTAGGTCCACGCATTTTGCGTATGGGCTGCAGATCCGGCACAGGTTTTATCGAGGAACGACTAATGAATTTAACGACGGTGGCGCAAGCCACACTGCTTGGCGCCTGTGGATTGACGATGACGGCCATTGCCCGTGCAGACACGAGCTTGTGGGATGCGATTCAAGGCGGCAAACCTGATCTCTATATGCGGTATCGCTTCGAACATGTGAACGACGCGCAAAAACCCGCGCTTAAGGAAGCCTATGCGAACACCTTACGCACGGCGCTCGGTTATAGCACCGGTTTGTTCTACGACTTCGGCGCCTATCTTCAACTTGAAGATGTGCGCGCCTTAGGCAGTCAAGATTTCAATGATGGCGGTGGCAATGGCGTGACAAATCGCGCCGCGGTGGTTGACCCACAAGGCACCGAAATCAATCAAGCGAACCTGCGCTACCGCGGCTTACCACGCACCACGATTACGGTCGGCCGACAAGAAATCGAGCATCGCCTGGCGCCGTTTCATCGCTATCTTGGCAATATTTTGTGGCGCCAGAATTGGCAGAGCTTCGATGCCGTGCGCGCCACCAACGATTCACTGCCGGCGACCCACATCGACTACGCCTATATTTGGAACGTGAATCGCATTTTCGGCGAAGACAATCCAATTCCGGATCGCAGCAACTTCCGGAGCAACAGCCACGTCATCGATGTCACCTACGGGGGATTCACCTGGGGCAAACTCGAAGGCTATGGCTACTTGCTGGATTTCAACAGCAAGATACCTGGCACCCTGGTACTCTCAACGAGCACCTATGGCGCGCGCTTCCAAGGTCAACGTGATGTCATCGCCTATTCGACGAAACTGCTCTACACGGTCGAGTACGCGCACCAAATGGATTTCGCGGACAATCCCACGAACATCGGCGTCAATTATTATCTCGGCGAGTTTGGCGCGATGAAATTGCTGAATTCGCCGCAGGTCGAATCGATCACTCTCAAAGCGAGCTACGAAGTCCTTGGAGGGGACGGCGTCATCAAAGTTAACGGTGCCTCGCTCGCGCGATCGTTCCAGACACCTTTAGGCACCAACCACGCGTTTCAGGGTTGGGCGGATCGCTTTCTGTTAACACCCGCGGATGGCATCAAGGATCTATTCGGGACGTTAGCGGTTAAAGCCTTCGGCACGCAGTTCACGTTGGTTTATCACGACTTCAGTTCTGATCACGATTCGTATGACTTCGGTACGGAATGGGATGCCCAGGTTACCCGCGTTTTTTACGACCGCTACACGATAGGACTAAAGTACGCAGGCTACGAGGCCGATCAGAATCCGTTAAATCTGGCGCGTAACGGCGCCGCCAGCGCGGGTAAGCAAGCGTACGACCTGGAAAAACTCTGGGCGTGGGTGGAATTCCGGTTTTGACCATGAAGTACTAATGAAAATGTATGCGTGAACCGGCGGCGCCGCTGTGCATTTTGTTAGTCGACGCGATTACCGAGCGCGCGGACGCGCTCGCCCAGACGTTGGCCGCCGGCGGCCATCGAGTCATCACGTACAACGGCAAGGTCGGCGATCTCGCTTCCGAGGTGATGCGCATCGAGCCCGATGTGGTGATCATCGATGTCGATACGCCGGACCGTGACATGCTGGAAGATATGCACGCCATCGATCGCGAGCGGCCACGGCCCATCCTCGTCTTCACGCAGGACGACAATCCCGACTATATTCGCGCCGCCGTGCGCGCCGGCGTAAGCGCGTATGTGGTGGGCGATTTGGATTCGCGGCGGGTGCTGCCGCTGCTCAATGTCGCGATCGCGCGCTTCGAGCAATTTCAAAATTTGCGCCGCGAGCTCGTCGACGCGCGAACCGCGTTGGCGGATCGCAAAGCCATTGAACGCGCCAAAGGTTTATTGATGAAGCAACGTGGCATGGACGAAGAAACGGCGTACAGCGCGCTGCGACGGATGGCGATGGAACGCAACCTGAAATTGGTTGAGCTCGCGCGCAGTTTGATCGCCGCCGCTGAATTATTGACTCCTTAATTAATGAGTAGATGACGATGGTGCAAGGACCTCAACATGGCTTCCGCGTCGCGGGCTCCGATGCGCCAGAGTTGGCGGAAGTGCGGCTCGGCTACCTGCCGCTCACCGACTGCGCCAGTCTCATCGTCGCGCAACAACTGGGGCTCGATCGTCGCTACGGGATCCGGCTGCAGCTGATGCGAGAAGCCTCGTGGGCTACGCTGCGCGACAAACTCCTCGGCGGTACGGTACACGCCGCACACCTGTTGTACGGCCTCGCCTACGGCATTCAGTTAGGCATCGGGGGACCGCGCCGCGAGATGTCGGTGCTCATGACCCTGAATCAAAATGGCCAAGGGATCACGTTGTCGAACCTGCTGCGCACGGCAGGAATCACCACCGGGGCGAGTCTCGCCCAGCAAGTACGGCGTCATCCAGAACGCTTACGCCTTGCGCATACCTTTCCCACCGGTACGCATGCGCTGTGGTTGTACTACTGGCTCGCGACCCATGGCGTCGATCCACAAGCTGACGTGGAAACGTTAACCGTGCCACCCCCTCGTATGCTCGAGCGACTGGCGGCCAATGCGCTCGACGGGTATAGCGCGGGTGAGCCGTGGAATGCGCACGCGGTGCAGACCGGCATGGGCTTCACGGTGACCACCTCACAGGCCATCTGGCCCGATCACCCAGACAAGGTGCTGGCGACGACGCGTGAGTTCAGCACGCGCTACCCGCGTACGGCGCGCGCGCTCATCATGACGCTGCTCGATGCGGCGCGCTATATCGAAACCACCGCGGACTTGAACAACATCGCGCGCCGGCTCGCGCGGCCGGAAGTTATCGATACCAGCGTCGATACTATTTTTGAACGCCTGCGCGGCGAGTATCGCGATGGTCTCGGTCGTCATTGGCAGGATCCGCATCCGCTCCGGTTCTTCGGCGATGGCGCCGTTCCTTTTCCGTATCTATCGGATGCCTTGTGGTTCGTCGCGCAGCAGCGGCGTTGGGGTCTGCTCGATCATGATCCGGACTACGTGAGCCTCGTCACCCAGGTTAATCAAACCGGACTTTATGCCGAGGCGGCTAGCGCCTTGGGTGTGGCGGTGCCGAGCAGCGCGTACCGGAGTTCGCGTTTGATCGACGGCCGGGTGTGGGATGGGCGTGCGCCGGAGCTCTTCGCCGTGCGCTCACCCAATGAAAATCGCCACGAACGGCCCCTCGCCCTCGCATGATGCGCTGCGGTCATCGACGCGCCCACGCATAGTGCAAAAAGCCCAACGCGCGAGCGTTGGAGGACGCGTCAACGTCGCTCGGTAGGGTGTTGTCGTCCCCGTAAGCGGTTGGCCTAACAACCGAATCCGCTCCTTACTCCCAATCGACTGGCCGGTTGGCAAGGCTTTTGCTGCTACAGGCTTAGAGCGCGGCCTAACGGCGGGTCGCGCGCCAATACTTAAGGACACAGGCGTCCACGCGATGACGATCTCGGCTCATCGGCGGACGTCTTTTTTTTTGGCCGCGATACGACCTCGCGGAATTGTTAGGAGCACTCCATGTTAGTAATGAACCCCACCTTTGCCGTTCGCCGTTTAATGCCTTTGATGCTTGGCGTGCTAGTCACGGCGCTTAGCGTGAATGCGCGCGCGGGCGATGCGCTCGAACGTCAGGAATTGAAATTCGGCTTCATCAAACTCACCGATTGCGCGCCGCTGATCGTGGCCTACGAAAAGGGCTTTTTCGAAGACGAAGGACTCTATGTCACGCTCGAAGCGCAGGCCAATTGGAAGGTGGTGCTGGATCGCGTGATTGATGGCTCGCTCGATGGTTCGCATATGTTGCCCGGCCAACCGCTGAGCGCCGCGATAGGGTTCGGGACTCAAGCCGCGCTGGTGACGCCCTTTGCGATGGGCGTCAACACGCTGGCAATCACCGTGTCGAATGAAGTGTGGGGCCTTATGAAGCCGAAGATCGCGACCGACAGCGGCAAGCCGTTGCATCCGATCAAAGCGGAGGCGCTGAAGCCCGTCATCGATACCTTCAAGACGGCGGGCAAGAAGTTCAATCTCGCGATGGTCTTCCCAACCTCGACGCACAACTACCTGCTGCGCTACTGGCTCGCGGCCGGCGGTGTGAACCCCGGCTACTACTCGGCAAGCGATAGCACCGGGCAGACCGACGGTGACGTCTTGCTCTCGGTAACTCCGCCGCCGCAAATGCCGGCGACACTCGAGTCCGGCACCATTCATGGTTTCAGTGTCGGTGAGCCGTGGAATCAGCAGGCGGTACGCAAGGGGATTGGCGTACCCGTGATCACGGCCGATGAGATCTGGCAGCGTACGCCGGAGAAAATTTTTGGCATGCGCGCCGATTTCGTCGCCAAGAACCCGAATACCACCAAGGCCGTGGTCAAGGCGCTGATTCGCGCTGCCGTGTGGTTGGATGCCGAGAACGGGGCGAATCGCAAGGAACTCGCGCAGATCTTGTCGCGGCCGGATTACGTAGGCGCCGATGTCGCGGTGATTGAAGGGCCGATCACCGGGCAGTATCAATTCGAAGCCGGCGACGTGCGCGCGAAGCCGATGTTCAATCGTTACTACGGTGAACATGCGAGCTATCCATTCTATTCAGACGCCGTTTGGTACCTGACGCAGATGCGCCGCTGGGGGCAGATCGCGGACGCTAAACCGGACGCCTGGTACGCCGACGTCGCGCAAAAGGTTTATCGCCCGGATATTTATCGCACCGCCGCGGATGCGCTACAGGCCAGCGGCAAAGTCAAACTCGAGGCGCTGCCAGCGGCGGACGGCTATCTGGCGCCAAATGCCGGCTTTATCGATGGCGTTGAGTTCGATGGCAAACATCCCAATGCCTATCTCGCCAAATTGCCGATTGGCCGCAAGGACGCCGTGGCGGCAAAGTAAGCACACGAACTTTTGTCCGATCGAGGGATCTCGCATGAACGTTTTTTCAATCGCCTCATTTCTAGAACGTATCGGCTTGACGTGGCTCGCCCCAGTGGTTCGGCTATGCGTCGGCGATGCGCCGGCCGTGCAGCTGCGCAGTCTTGGTTTTCAAATTGGGGTTCCAGCCCTCGCGCTGATCGCCTTCCTCGGCGTGTGGCAGGTCACGGCGGCCGGCATCAAAACCAGTCTGGGTTCGATACCCGGGCCGGCTGAAGTATGGTCTGCGTTTAACGGGTTAATCGATGCCCATCGTGCCGAACGCGCGAAAGCCACTGCGTTCTACGATCGTCAAGCCGTGCGGAACGCGGAGCGCTTGAAAGCGGATCCGGCGGCCGCGGTCAGTGTGCATGCATGGACCGGTAAAGCCACCTTCCTCGATCAGATCGTGACCAGCTTGAAAACCGTGTTTACGGGCTTCGTCATCGCGACCTTGATCGCGGTGCCATTGGGGGTGTTGTGCGGGACCAATCGCGTGATCCAGGCCGCGCTGAATCCCCTGATTCAAATTTTCAAACCGGTGTCGCCGCTGGCATGGCTGCCGATCGTGACGTTGGCGGTCAGCGCGGTTTACACCACGCAGGACGGCGTGTTCGAAAAATCGTTTATCACCTCCGCCATCACGGTGACCTTGTGCTCGTTATGGCCAACCTTGATCAACACCGCACTCGGCGTCGGCGCGGTCGACAAAGACCTCATTAATGTCGCCCGTGTGCTGAATCTGAGTTGGTATACCCGCATCACCAAAATTGTAATCCCCTCGGCGCTACCGCTCATTTTCACCGGGCTGCGGCTGTCCTTGGGCGTGGGTTGGATGGTGTTGATCGCGGCCGAAATGCTCGCCCAGAACCCGGGCCTGGGGAAATTCGTGTGGGATGAATTTCAAAACGGCAGCGCGCAATCCTTGGGCCGGATGATGGTCGCGGTGTTCGTGATTGGGCTGATTGGCTTTTTGCTCGATCGCGTGATGCAGAGCATCCAACAGCTCGCCAGTTACTCGCGCGGTTAGTGTGGTCCCGCAATGAACTTCGTTGATCCGGTGGTTGGTTTGGTGGGAGCGGCTTTAGCCGCGAATACAACCTATCCGATGATTTCGCCGCTAAAGCGGCTCCCACAAAACGCCACCAGCAGCAGCAGCAGGCGAATTATGCGCATTCGCGGTGGAACGACACGCTAGTCACGCACTTTGAAAACCAAGGATCTCACGATGCCGAATGCCGGTTTAAAAAAACAGCCATTACCACCGCTGGCATGGCCGCCTGGCATGGCCACCGAGCCATCGCTGACCATGGTGAAAGCGGAGCTGCTTCCCCGCGCAGCGCCGTTATCACCGATGCTCGAATTACGCGGCGCCGGCAAATCGTTTGGCGCTGGCCGTACCCGAAGCCGGGTGTTGCACGACATCAATCTCCAAGTTCGCGACGGCGAGTTTCTCGCCATCGTCGGCTACTCGGGCAGCGGTAAAAGCACCCTTATTTCGTTACTCGCGGGATTGCAGCCGGCGGACACCGGCGAAGTGTTGAAACTTGGCGCTCCAATCACCGGGCCCGGGCCCGACCGGGGCGTGGTCTTTCAAAGTTACTCGCTGATGCCGTGGTTGACGGTCACGGAAAATATTGCGCTCGCCGTCGATGCCGCGTTTGCGCGCGAGTCGCGTGCCCTGCGCCGCGAACGCGTGCTGCGCTATATCGATTTGGTGAATCTGACGCCGGCAAGCGCTAAGCGGCCTGCGGAACTGTCGGGTGGCATGCGTCAGCGCGTCGCGGTGGCGCGCGCGCTGGCCGCGAACCCCGACGTGTTATTGCTCGACGAGCCGCTGTCGGCGCTTGACGCGCTGACGCGCGCCAACCTCCAAGACGAGCTGGTGCGGATCTGGGGTGAAGAGCGGAAAACTGTGGTGTTGATCACGAACGATGTCGACGAGGGCTTGCTGCTGGCCGATCGTATTATTCCGCTGACGCCGGGCCCGGGCGCGACGCTAGGTCCAGAGTTCATCGTTGATTTACCGCGACCGCGCGATCGACAAGCAAGCAATCACGATCCGCGATTCATCGCCCTGCGCAAGGCGGTGACCGAGTATTTATTGGAAGTCGGCGGCCAACAAACCCGCGCGCCGTGCGCGCTTAACGAGTTGCCAACGTTACGTCCGGTTACCGCGCGCGAAATGCAGCCCATCGGCACCGCGCATCACATCACGCCGACGGATAAGACGCCGCGTTATGTCGATTTCTCGCACGTGTCGAAGGTATATCCGGGGCCACGCGGGCCGATCACGGTGGTCGATAAATTCGATTTGCAGATCACCAAAGGCGAATTCGTTTCGATTATTGGCCATTCGGGTTGCGGCAAATCGACGGTGCTGTCGATGGCGGCGGGCCTTACACCGACCAACGGCGGCGGCATCGTGCTCGACTTTCAAGAAATCACGGGCGCCGGACCCGATCGCGGCTTGGTCTTTCAGAGTCCAAGCTTGATCCCCTGGTTGAGCGCCTTTGAAAACGTGGCCTTGGGCGTGGCGCAGGTTTACCCACACGCGAGCGCCGGCGAACGGCAGGACATCGCGGAACATTATCTGACGCGCGTCGGGCTGCGCGAAGCGCTGCATAAGCGCGCGTTCGAGTTATCCAAGGGGATGCAACAACGCGTCGGGATCGCGCGCGCGTTCGCGCTGCAGCCGAAACTTCTGCTGCTCGACGAACCGTTCGGCATGCTTGACGCATTGACGCGCTGGGAGCTGCAGGAAGTGTTGATGGAAGTATGGTCGAGCAATCAATTGACGGCGATCTGCGTCACGCATGATATCGACGAGGCGCTGTTGCTCGCCGATCGCGTGGTCATGATGACCAACGGTCCGAACGCGCGAGTCGGGCGCATTTTAAATGTCGATCTGCCGCGCCCGCGCACCCGCCGCGCGCTGCTGGATCACGCGGATTACTACCGTCTGCGTGAAGAATTGCTCACGTTCCTTGCCGGCTGCGATCAGGCGAATTAGTGCGCCGTTTCCGTGAGGAATTTTTACAGTCCGATGGGCACTCGTGGTGGGAGCCGCTTTAGCGGCGAATGGGTGATGATTACCCGATTCGCGGCTAAAGCCGCTCCCACAAAGCGGCGAATGGGTGACGATTACCCGGTTAGCGGCCAAAGCCGCTCCCACAAGCGGCGATTTAAGAACAGCTATTTAAAGGAGGTTCATCTATGCAACGCGCGCGCTTGGTGGTTATTGGCAACGGCATGGCGGGAATCAAAACCGTCGAAGAATTAGTGAAGATTGCGCCGGATTTATACGGCATCACGGTGTTCGGCGCCGAACCACAGCCCAATTACAATCGCATCTTGTTGTCGCCAGTCCTTGCTGGTGAACAGACCTTCGACGAAATCGTGTTGAACGATCGCGGTTGGTACGCGACGCATGGCATTCATTTGCATACCGGCAAGGAAGTCACCTCCATCGATCGCAAGCGCCGCACGGTAACGGCCGCGGACGGTACTTATGCCGACTATGATCGGCTACTGATCGCCACTGGTTCGACTCCTTTCATCCTGCCTATTCCCGGCATCGATCTTGAAGGCGTGATCGGTTATCGCGATATCGCCGATACCGAGCGCATGATCGCGGCCGCGCAAAATCATCGGCACGCCGTGGTGATCGGCGGCGGCCTGTTGGGTCTGGAAGCGGCCAACGGACTGAACGCGCGCGGCATGGACGTGACGGTGCTTCATTTGATGGACACGCTGATGGAACGGCAACTCGATGCCGTCGCCGGGCGCCTGTTGCAAACCGCGCTCGAAGCGCGTGGCATTCGGTTCATCATGGGCGCCAATACGGCGGCTATTCGCGGCGACGAACACGGCCACGTCAGCGCCGTGGCGCTCGCTGACGACACCGAATTGGCAGCCGAGCTGGTAGTCATGGCGGTCGGGATCAGACCCAACACCCACCTCGCCGAAAGCGCCGGCCTACGGTGCGCGCGCGGGATCGTCGTCAACGACACCTTGCAAACTTTCGATCCCAGAATTTACGCCGTCGGCGAGTGTGTGAATCACCGCGGAACCGCTTACGGTTTGGTCGCCCCGCTGTTCGAAATGGCGCGCGTGGCGGCCAACCATTTGGCTGAATTCGGGACGCAGCGCTACTCGGGCTCGGTCACCGCGACCAAACTCAAGGTAACCGGGATCGATTTATATTCGGCCGGCGATTTCCATGGCGACGACAGCAGCGAAACGATTGTGCTGTCGGACGCGGCGAATGGCGTCTACAAGAAACTCGTGATCAAGGACGAACGCTTGCAGGGCAGCGTGCTCTATGGCGATACCACCGATGGCGCGTGGTACTTTCGGCTGATGCGCGAAGGGCGTTCAATCGCCGACATCCGTGGCCGCTTGATGTTCGGCGAACGCAACCTCGGCGACACCGGCCACCTCGGTCAAAGCCAGGCCGCGAGCATGGCCGATAGCATGGAAGTGTGCGGCTGCAATGGCGTCAGCAAGGGCACGATCTGCGCGGCCATCAAGACCCATAAGTTGATTACCCTTGACGAGGTGCGTAAGCACACCAAGGCGTCGGCGTCTTGCGGTTCGTGCACGGGACTGGTCGAGCAGATCTTGATGGCGACCGCCGGCGCGGATTATTCGGCGACGCCGCGCACCAAACCGCTGTGCGTGTGCACCGAGCGCACGCATGCGGAAGTCAAGCAAGCGATCAAGGCGCAGCATCTATTGACGATCGCGGACACCCAGCGCTTCCTCGAATGGCGCACGCCCAATGGTTGCGCGACCTGTCGTCCCGCGCTCAATTATTATTTGCAGACGACCTGGCCGCGTGAAGCACAGGACGATCCGCAGTCGCGCTATATCAACGAACGCGCGCATGCGAATATTCAGAAAGACGGCACGTTTTCGGTCATTCCGCGCATGTGGGGCGGCACCACCTCGGCGCACGAATTACGCAAGATCGCCGATGTCGTGGACAAATATCAGATCCCAACGGTGAAGGTCACCGGTGGCCAGCGCATCGATTTACTCGGCGTAAAAAAAGCCGATTTGCCCGGCGTGTGGCGCGATCTGGATATGCCGTCGGGCCACGCCTATGCCAAGGCACTGCGCACGGTGAAGACCTGCGTCGGCGCCGAGTGGTGCCGCTTTGGCGTGCAGGATTCAACCCAGCTCGGGATCGACCTCGAACGCGCGCTATGGCGAATGTACGCGCCGCACAAAGTGAAGATCGCGGTGTCTGGCTGTCCGCGCAATTGCGCCGAATCCGGGATCAAGGATGTTGGAATCATTGGTGTGGAATCGGGTTGGGAGATCTATGTCGCAGGCAACGGCGGGATAAAAACCGAGGTGGCGCAATTTTTCGCGAAAGTAACCCATGCCGCCGAGGTACTCGAACATGCCGGCGCGTTTCTGCAGCTGTATCGCGAAGAAGGCCACTACCTCGAACGCACCGTGCACTTCGTCGGCCGCGCCGGCCTCGATTACTGCAAAGCGCAGGTCGTCAGCGATGCCGCCAATCGACGCGCGCTGTATTCACGATTACGTTTCGCGGTGGACGGGGAACTCGATCCGTGGACGGCGCGCGCGAACGGCGCCGCGGCGCACGAATATGCGAGCGTGACGGCGTGAATGCCCGCCCGAGCCAATCCTTAGAGCAACGCGTGAACTGGATAGACATCTGCGCCTTGGAAGAGATCCCGCGTCTCGGCGCGCGCGTATTTGCACGTGCGACTGGCAACATCGCGATCTTCCGCAATGCGGACGACGAGGTCTTCGCGTTGGACGATCGCTGCCCGCACCGCGGCGGTCCGCTCTCGCAAGGCATCGTCTTTGGCCGCCACGTCGCCTGCCCGCTCCACAATTGGCAGATTGGATTGTGGGACGGCAAGGCGACTGCACCCGATGTCGGCTGCACGGCGGTGTACGCCGTCCACGTCGATGCCGGCCGTGTGTATCTCGACCTCACGCCGACCGATGCCTGACACCAGCGCGGTCACCGCCAGCGTCTGCCCGTACTGTGGGGTCGGCTGTGGCGTTTTGATCGAAACGACGGCGGCGCGCGTGACCGCGGTGCACGGCGATCCGGCGCATCCGGCGAATCGCGGTCGCCTGTGCAGCAAGGGCGCGGCGCTTGGTTTAACGATGGGACCGCAGGGCCGCGCGCTGCATCCCGAATTGCGGCGCACGCGAGCGGAGACGCGCGCACCCGCGGCCTGGGATACCACGCTTGACTGGATCAGCGAACATTTGGTCGCGACCGTCCAGCGCCACGGTCCAGATGCCATCGGCTTCTATATCTCGGGTCAGTTGTTAACCGAGGACTACTACGTCTTCAACAAATTGGCCAAGGGGTTGTTCGGCACCAACAACATCGACACCAATTCACGCCTGTGCATGTCGTCAGCGGTAACCGGCTACAAGGCGACCTTGGGCGCCGATGCCCCACCGGCTTGCTACGACGACATCGAACACGCGGATTTGTTTTTTATCGCGGGCGCGAACCCTGCTTACGCCCATCCCATCCTCTATCGTCGACTCGAAGCGGCGCGCGCCAGCGCGCGGAAGCCGCGCGTGATCGTGGTCGATCCGCGGCGCACGTTAACCGCGGCGGAAGCGGATTTACACCTGCAGATTTTGCCGGGTACCGATGTGGCGTTATTCAATGGCCTGCTGCATCTCCTGCTGTGGGACGGCAAGCTCGACTACGACTACATCACCGCGCACACCGAAGGCTTTCTCGACCTCAAGGCCGCCGTGCATCAGTACCCACCCACCTTGGTGAGTCAGATCTGCGGTATTCCAGAAGCATTGCTCCGCCAAGCCGCACAGTGGTTTGGCGAATCGCGCGCGGTCCTGTCCCTCTATTGCCAAGGCCTTAATCAATCCACGCACGGCACGGCGAATAACGCGGCGTTGATCAACTTGCATTTGGCGACCGGACAAATCGGTCGCCCCGGCGCCGGACCGTTTTCACTCACGGGCCAGCCGAATGCCATGGGCGGGCGCGAGGTCGGTGGCATGGCGACCCTGCTGTCCGGACATCGCGATCTGGCTAATCCCGCGCATCGTGCTGAAGTCGCCGCGGCCTGGGGCGTGCAAGACGTACCCGCCGCGCCGGGCAAGACCGCGATCGAAATGTTCGAGGCGGTGCGCGCCGGCCAAATTAAAATCTTATGGATCGCGTGCACCAACCCCGCACAGTCGTTGCCGAATCAGTCGCTGGTGCGCGCGGCGCTCGAACGCGCCGAACTGGTGATAGTCCAAGAGGCGTACACGACTACCGAGACCACGGCTTATGCGGATGTGTTGTTGCCGGCCGCCACGTGGGGCGAAAAAGACGGCACCATGACCAACTCCGAACGACGCATCGCGCGCGTGCGCGCGGCGGTTCCGCCACCCGGCTCGGCGCGTCCCGACTGGGAAATCGTCGTCGATGTCGCACGGCGTTGTGAAGCCGCGCTGCGGCCAGACGCACCGAGCCTGTTTCCTTATGCCACGGTCGAAGACGTGTTCAACGAACATCGCGCGCTGACGCGCGGGCGCGACTTGGACATTACCGGCATTAGCTACGAACTCTTGGAGTCCGGGCCACAACAATGGCCATATCGAAGTGGTGAAACAGTCGGCGCCGCGCGCTTATACGTCGACGGACACTACCCGACACCCACGGGCCGCGCGCATTTTTATTCGACGCATCACGCGGCCACCGCCGAGCCACCCGACGCGCGCTTTCCACTGATACTAAATACCGGTCGATTGCGCGATCAATGGCATGGCATGACGCGGACCGGAACTGTCACGCGCTTGTTCAACCATGCGCCCGAACCCGTGATCGAACTCCATCCCCAAGATCTCCAACGACGCGGTTTGTCGACTGGCGATTTAGTCTCGGTGCGCTCGCGACGCGGCGCGGTAACACTCAAGGTCGATGCCAGTGACAGCGTAAGCGTCGGGCAAAGTTTTATTCCGATGCACTGGGGTAGTCAGTGGTGGAATGGCTTAGGCGTCAACGGCCTAACCCAGGACGCCTTTGATCCGGTATCGAAGCAACCCGAACTCAAGGCCGCGGCGATCAATCTCGAAGCCGCGAACCTGCCGTGGCGCTTGATGGTCATGGTGGACGGCGGCGCGGATCACGACGCGTGCGACTTAACACGGCTGCGCCGGTATCTCGAAAAGTTTGACTACGCGAGCTGCGGCCGTTTTGGCAGCACCCACGAAGGGCTGATCTTGCGGGCCGCGCATCGTAGTGCGCCGAGTGCCGATCTATTGGCGAGCCTACAAGCGGATCTTGGCTTACAGCCGTCGGCGGAACTGATGGCGTACGAAGATCGCGCGCGCGGCATGAGTCGCTTATTGCGAGTCCACGGCGGCCGCCTGGTGGCGGTCTTCCTGGCGGGCGATATCACCGGTTTTGACTGGCTGCAAGAATGGTTGGACGCGGGCCATTCAACGCTTGAGACTGGCGCTCGCTTGCTCGCGCCAAGCGCGCTGCCACCACGCGCCACGCCGCTGGCGAGCCGCGTGATCTGCGGGTGTGAGAACGTGACCGAAGCCGCGATCGAGTCGGCGCTGAAACGCGTTAACGCGCATGAACCCGCCGTGTATGGCTACCTCCAGCGGGAACTGAAATGCGGCACGGGCTGTGGTTCTTGCGGTCCCGAGATCCGGCGCTTGATTGCGGACCGCACGGCGGCAGCCACGGGTTAGTTATCGTGGCCAGTCCATTCGCGCGTTATATAAAAGAAATCGGCCGCGGTAGTCACGGCGCGAGAAGCCTGTCCTGCGCCGATGCCGAGGCACTTGGCCGGGCAGTGTTCGCAGGCGTTGTACCGCCCGGCGTGCTCGGCGCAATTCTGATCGCGCTGCGTATGAAGGGTGAATCGTTAGATGAACTACTGGGCTTTCATACGGCGCTTACTCCCGATATCGCGCAACTGCATCTCCCTCCTCACCCCCATTTGACGGTGGTGATCCCGAGCTATAACGGCGCCCGCCGCCAACCAAATCTGCTGCCCCTGCTGGCGTTACTGTTACGCGAACTGGGGATCAGGGTCTTGATTCACGGGCCGCTCGACGTCGCCGAACGGATCACGACCGCGCAAATCCTCTCGAGCCTAAAGATTCAACCGGCGATGTCGTGCGCGGAAGCGGTGTCACAGCTCGCCGCCACACAGCTGGCCTTTTTACCCACCGAATATTTATCACCACCGCTCGCCAACCTTCTCGCCTGGCGATCGACGCTCGGCGTACGCAATATCGCGCACAGCTTGGCAAAGTTGATTGATCCGATGGTGGGAAGCAGTCTACGGCTGGTCGCGATCACGCACCCGGCGTATCACGAATTACTGCGCGAATTGTTGTCGTTAACGAAGGCAACGGCGCTGCTGCTGCGCGGCGCCGAAGGGGAAGCAGTGGCGAGCGCCAAGCGCTTACCGGCGATGGATCGCTTTGACGCCGGCGTACATAGTGAACTGCCGAGCTTGGCCACTGAAAACACCGACCCCGGAACCGCGCACCTACCGTCGTTGGACGCCGCCGCGACCGCCGATTTTATTCAACGCGCGCTCAGCTCACAGCCCGAACTCATTCCCGCACCCATTCTTCAGCAAGCGGCGGTTGTGCTCGTCGCGGCGCGTGCCGCTGATCACTTGGACGCGGCACACGCGCTGCTTCGTCGGCATTTATCGCGTGGCAACGGGTGATGAAAAAATCGAATTGGAATTTTGGATGGAGAAAATCACGCGATAAATCGCTGCTGAAGATGTCTGAGAAAATGCGCGATCGACGGATTATTTCCGAATCGCCCACTGGAATCGGAAAACGCCTATGAACAAACGTGGCAAGGTTTTCTTGATCGGTGCGGGTCCCGGCGATCCCGAGCTGTTGACGATTAAGGCGGTGAAAGCGCTCGGCGCGGCCGACGTTATTTTAATCGACGCCTTGGTCAATCCCGCCGTGCTCGAGCATGCGCAAGCGCGGGTCCGCGTGATCGAAGTTGGCAAGCGCGGCGGTTGTCGATCGACCCCGCAAGCGTTGATCGAACGGTTAATGATGCGCGAAGCACGGGCGGGACTGGTGGTGGCGCGCGTGAAAGGCGGCGATCCCTGTATGTTCGGACGCGGCGGCGAAGAGGTGGAAGCGTTGACGCGCGCCGGCATCGAAGTCGAAATCATCAATGGCATTACGGCCGGCATCGCGGCGCCGACCGCTTTTGGGATCCCGGTCACGCATCGTGAGGCGGGACCCGGTGTTATTTTTGTCACCGGCCACACCCGTGATGGCGCCGAGCCCGACTGGCGCGCGCTGGCGGCAACTAATTTGTCGCTGGTGATCTACATGGGAACGGCACGGGCGCGAGCGATTGCGGCGCAACTCGTCGCCGGTGGGATGACGGCGGCTACCCCGGTCGCGGTGATTGCCCGTGCATCGGGGGTCGACGAATGCGCGGAATTGATGAGTCTAGGTGAATTAGAAAGCCATGGTCTGTCGCCGAGTGTCGCGAGTCCAGCGATTATCGTGATTGGAGAAGTGGTTCGGCGGCAGGTGCTGCCCGCTGATTTAACGCAGAATCACCGGCCGGTCGGGAAGCTCGTTCTGGTGTCCCGTCGTATCCGGGAAATGGCGCGCGATTAATTCGTCCACACACTGAACCAACACCATCGCGCCCCGCTCATAACGCCCCGCCGCGAATTCCGTCTCGGCCGCCGCGCAGGCGGCGCGCCATTCGTGTTCTGTCACCCGTCCGCGATATCCGCGGTCGGCCACGATTTCAATCGCGCGCTCGGCCAACAGTACGTACAGCAGCACGCCATTATTAAGATCGGTATCCCATACGCGTAATTGATTAAAAACCGCCTGCGCGCGCGCCGCGGCGGAACGATGCATCCACAATTCCTCCCAGTGCAGCGCGCCTTCAATCGCGAACCGGAGTTCACCCGTATGCGCTACTTCGCCGGTGTGGATCGCGGCTTCGATATGATCGAGGGCGGCCGGCGGAAACGCCGCGCGCAGATGCCAACGCGTGGTGATCAAGTGACGCCAGACACGCCGTAACATTACCAACTCCCCGAGGCGCCGCCGCCGCCGAACGAACCACCCCCGCCGCCGCCAAATCCGCCGCCGAACCCTCCCCCTAAGCCCCCGAAACCGCCGTAGCGGCCGGAGCTCACCCACGGACCGCCACCGGCGCCGCCAAATAAGCTCGCGATAATAATGGCCGCGACGGCCGATAGACCCGCCATCGGCAGGAAACTCGTCAACAAGTAGGTAATGCCGCCGCTCGCGAGGCCGGCTAAGCCACTGCGGATCGGCGCCGCGCCGCCACGGCCACGAAAAAAGGTCGCAAAGAAAAAGGCCAAGAACAGCGCTATCGGCAGGGCGTTGCCGCCGGCCACCGGCGCTTGCCTCGGTACTGGCAACGCTTCGCCTTGAATCACCGCCAACATGCGTTCGACTCCGGCATTCACGCCGGCATATAGGTTTCCCGATTTGAAATGCGGCACCACGGTTTCATCGATGATGCGCTTCGCGATCGCGTCCGGCAGCACGCCTTCCAAGCCGTAGCCTACTTCAATCCGCAGTCGTCGATCGTCTTTGGCGATCACCAAGATCGCACCATCGTCCACTCCTTTGCGGCCGAGCTTCCACGCTTCCGCGACGCGTAATGTAAAGCTCTCGATCGCCTCGCCATCGGTGGTCGGCACTAGCAACACCGCGACCTGCGCCCCTTTTTGTTTAGTGAACTCGGCGAGCCGCGTCTCTAATGTGGCTTGCTCCTGTGGTGTGAGCGTGCCGGTGGTATCGGTCACCCAATGTGCGAATGGCGGAACGGCCACTTCGGCGTGCGCGGCCATGCCGACCAGCAAGACGACCCATACGATTAAGCGGCGTGTGGTGGAAGTCGCGTGGTGCAAATCGCATTGTGGGAGCCGCTTTAGCGGCGAATCTCTATCGGGGCGCCCGTTCGCGGCTAAAGCCGCTCCCACAATGGCCCCACGATAACCAGGCGTCGATTGATTAAAGTCCATGACGGAGCGCCAGGCTAGGACGAATCTTTATTGAAATGCCCATTCGTCGAATCTGCATAATTCGCGTGCGGCTGGCGACGTCTGGTGAAAGCCGCGTGGTGCGAATCGCATTGTGGGAGCCGCTTTAGCGGCGAATGAGTCTTTCAATGAAGATTCGCCGCTAAAGCGGCTCCCACAATGGCCCCACGATAACCAGGCGTCGATTGATTAAAGTCCATGCTGGGTCGCCAATCATCGTCACTGAATTTCGCCTTTTCGCCCGGCCTATTTCCCGAAATTAACTTCTGGCGGTTTGGCGAGCGCGGCTTCGTTTTCTACCGCGAAGTTCGGCTTGGTCGTAAAACCAAACATCTTGGCGGTGAGGTTCGACGGAAACGAGCGCACCGTTACGTTGTACGCCTGAACCGAATCGATATAGCGTTTGCGCGCGACCGCGATCCGATTTTCGGTGCCCTCGAGTTGCGCTTGCAGGTCGCGGAAATTCTGATCCGATTTCAAATCCGGATAGCGCTCAACCACCACCATCAACCGTGACAGGGCGCTCGATAACTCGCCTTGCGCGGCTTGGAATTGCTGGAACGCCTGCGGATTATTAATGAGCTCCGGCGTGGCCTGGATGGAGCCGACTTTGGCGCGTGCTTGCGTCACGCCGATAATCACGTCGCGTTCTTGTTTGGCAAATCCTTCAACGGTCTTGACCAAGTTCGGAATGAGATCGGCGCGGCGTTGGTATTGGTTTAGCACTTCCGACCAGGCGGTTTTGATCGCCTCATCGGTGGTTTGCAAGGTGTTGTAACCGCAGCCGGCGAGCAATAACACCAGACTTAGTACGGTACTGCGTTGGATGGCAAGCATGGTCTCCCCTTAAACACGCGTTGTAGTGTTAGCCCACTTTACAGCACTGACCGAAAGCGGCCTAGAACTCATGCTAACGGCGGCCCCTAAAGCGCGGACAGCGCCGATAGCCAGCGGCAATTTGAATCCTTATTATTTGGCTCATGACGGGACTCGATGGCAGCGCGAATGTTCATGCCACCCCACCAACCAACCCTACCGAGGATGATCCCCATGGGCGAAGTCGGCACCACCAAAGTTTTCGAAAACGACAAAATCATTTTATGGGAGTTCGTGCTCGAGCCGGGCGAAACCACGCCCTGCCACACGCATCGGCACGACTATCTGTTTTACGTGCTCGAAGGCACCACGCTCGAAGTATTCGATAAGAACGATAAATATCTGGGTTCGTTCGAATCGAAAACCGGCGCTACGTTTCCGTTGAAGATCGACGGCGACGAACTGCTCTCGGCGGACGATAAAGGCCTGCGGGTACCGGCGACGCACAGCGCGCGTAATGCGGGTCCGACACGGTATCGCGAAATTCTGGTGGAGACCAAACGCCAGTAGCCAGGGTTCTCCCACCGTGATTTTTGTGTATTTGTGGGAGCGGCTTTAGCCGCGAATAGAGAATTCTTAAGGCCATTCGCCGCTAGCCGCGCCCACCAAGGACTGTCTACTTCAACCAGCCCTTACGCCCAAAATACCAAAATGGCGCCAGAATCGACAACCCCATCAAGACCAATGCCATGGGATATCCGTACTGCCACGTAAGCTCCGGCATGAATTTGAAATTCATGCCGTAAAGACTCGCAATCAACGTCGGCGGCAGGAGCGCCACCGACGCCACCGAGAAGATCTTGATGATTTTGTTCTGGTTGATGTTGATGAAACCAACCGTGGCGTCCATCAAAAAATTGAGCTTATCGAAGAGAAATCCGGTGTGACTATCGAGTGAATCGATGTCGCGCATAATCTGCCGTGCGACATCGAATTGTTCACTAGACAGCACGCGACCGCGCATCAGGGCTGACGTCGCACGGCGCGTGTCCATCAAATTGCGCCGGATATATCCGTTTAAATCTTCTTCTTGCGCGATCTCCGACAACACTTCGGCGGCCGCTTCGTCGTTTAAATTGGTGCCCAACACCTTATCGCTGAATTTATTCAACCGCGCGTAGATCCCTTCGAGCGCGTCGGCGGAATATTCGGCATTCGCGGCATACAGTTCGAGCAACACATCCTTGCCTTCTTCCACGTAGCCGGGCTGCATGCGTGCACGCAACCGCAACAAGCGGAAGACCGGGATGTCTTCGGCATGAATGCTAAACAGGATATTATCGCGCAGCACGAACGCGACGCGCACGACTTCGCTGTCTTCTTCGTTCAACAGAAAAAAATCGGAACGAATGTGCACTTCGCCGTTTTCCTCGACGAAGAAGCGCGCCGAGGCTTCGATATCTTCGACTTCTTCTTCATCTTCTTGGGCTTTTAACGTCATGCCAAAGACTTCCTGCGCCCAGCCGAGCTCGGCGGTGGTCGCTTCGTCAAAATCGACCCACACCGGCCGTACGGCGCGCAGGTCTTCGAGCGAGTCGACCTGTACCTGGCGCAGGCGACCGGAATCGAGCTCGAAGGCATTGATCATGCGAAGGTCACAACGTGTTTTATGGCGAACCGCCGCTGCCGACCGTAACGCGTACGGTTTCCACGGCGCCGGCAGCTTTTTGTTGGTGTATATCCTCTAGCTGCCCGTCATAAGTCAGACAAAAAAGTGTCTTGCCATCATCCCCACCGAGCTGACACGCCACGGCGCGTTTGTCACCGAGCTCGACGAGGTCGGTGATCTCGCCGCCCTCGAGCACGCGGATAAATTCTCCGGAATTGAAGCACGAGACCCAGATCCCGCCGGCGGCATCGAGGCAAATGCCGTCGGGCATGCGCTCGCCGAAGGTTGCGTAGACCCGACGATTGGACAGGCTGCCGTCGGCGGCGATATCGAAGGCCGATAAGCGCTTGGCCCAGGTCTCGGCAACCACCAGCGTCTTGCCGCCATCTTTGATCACGGTGCCATTAGGAAAGTCGAGTTCGCCCGCTACTACACGCGCTTTGCCATCGGGTTCGACCAGGATCAAATCAGCCAAGGCGGTTGCCGCACCCGCAAACAAGTCGTAGCCGAAATTGCCGGCATAGGTCCGGCCCTTGGCATCGGTGACGACGTCGTTCACATCGCCGGCGGCAAGTTGTTTTAACTCCGCATGCACCACGAGCTTGCCATTGACGAGTTTCATGATCTTGCGATCCGCCATCGACACCACGAGTAACGTGCCATCGGGCAGAAAGCCCAGCCCCGACGGACGTTGCGGCACTTCACACACCACGCTGCTGACGCCGGTCGCGCTCATTTTGTAGACCTTGAAAGCCCACATATCGGAAAACCACAGATGACCCTGGTGCCAACGTGGCCCTTCGAGAAAAACGAAGCCATCGACGAGTAATTGGGTGCGGTGCTTGTGCATGAAATGTCGCTCCGGTTGGGGCCTGGAATCGATCAATCTTGGAGCGATAGTCTAGCCGATTCGCCGCGCGCGGAGGCGCGCCTTTTGCGCGATTTTTTTTCATCAACGGTATCGAGGCCGTGGCGGTTGTCGGGTGCTTCTTCGACAGGAAAGTTGCTCATCGACGAAAAGGGGAGCGATAAACTAAAACCGCGCTAAACGATAAGGCGCGAGATCCAATTCCGCGCGCACCCCGGCAATTTCATCGGCGACGAGACGACCGGCGCCGGCCGCCATCGTCCACCCTAACGGACCGTGACCGGTATTGAGGTACAGACCCGGCACGGCGGTCGCGCCCATGATCCCGACGCCATCGACGCTCATCGGACGCAATCCCGTCCATGCCGCGCCTGAATCGCGCTCGAGATACGGCTCAAACGCCGGATAAAGTTGTTTGACCAAGTCGTACAAATTATTGATGCGACTCGGCGTCAACGCAAGATTGTAGCCCGCGAACTCGGCGGTGCCGGCCACCCGCAAACGATTGCCGAGCGGGCAGACCGCGGCATGGAGATGGTCGTCGATCACCGGAATTGCTGGACCTGCTTGCCAGCCATTTAGGGACAACGTGATCGAATAGCCTTTCGCCGGGGCGACCGGCACGCGCAGACCCAGTCCCTTGGTGAGCAACGGGGTATAGCTACCCGCGGCAAGCACGACATGCTCGGCATTTTGCTCGTCACGGTGAGTCACCACGCCGACCGCGCGACCGCCACGTAAGAGTACCCGTTCGATGCGTGTGCCATAGCGAAAAGTAACGCCGTATCGCTCGAGATCGGCGGCGAGTAATTGACAGAAGCGATACGCGTCGCCCGCTTCATCCTTCGGAAAATACAGCCCACCCGCGAGTTGTGCGGCGATCGGCGCAAGCGCGGGTTCGAGTTCGACGGTGCGCACGGGACTAATCACTTCATGCGCAATATTCCATTGCCGCAGTAAATCGCAGAGCACCACCGCGGCGGCGACTTCAGACCCGGTTCTAAATATTTTGATCGTGCCGCGTTGGCGATAATCGTAGTCACCGTCAAGCGCTTCGCGCAAAACCTTCATTTGCGTCAGCGAATAGCGTGCGAGCCGCGCGTTTTTCTCGAAGTTGCGTAAATAGTGAGAGGGTGTGGAATGGCGGATAAAGGCGGCGCCCCACGCAAGCAGGCGCGGGATCGCCGCCGGACGCACGAGCAATGCCGCATCTTCGCGGCCGAGCATGTTGAGGGCTTGCCAGAATACGCCCGGTGCATTCCACGGATTAGCCTGGCTCGCGTGCAGCATGCCGCCGTTGGCGAAACTGGTTTCAAGACCGGGTCCGCTAGCGCGGTCGATCACGGTGACCTCGAATTGGTGGCGGCGCAAAAAAAACGCCGTGGTCAATCCTAAGAGGCCGGCGCCGACAATGAGAACGCGCATGCGTGAGGACCTAATAATCAATCGGTGATAAGGTAGCCGCGAGCTGTTCTATCTTACCGCGCGCGCACTTCGGCGCGGCGCGCCTTGCGTGACCTTTGATGGCAAGGAGGACTTAGGTGAAACTGGTTGCAGATATCGGTGGTACAAAAACCCTGTTGGCGGTCGCCGACGGCGGCGCGCTCAGCCATCAAGCGCGCTACGAAAACGTCGAGTTCAATTCGGCGGATACACTGCTGGCGCGCTACCTCGAGACCTTGCCGACGGCCACTCGCGGCGGATTACGACAAGCAAGTCTCGCGGTCGCCGGTCCCGTGCATACGGACTCGGCGCGGGTCACGAATCGCCCGCACTGGCATCTTCAGAAGGCGGCGCTGGCCAGGCTATTGCGCGTGTCGGAAGTGGTGTTGCGTAACGACTTCGTCGCCACCGCCTTGGGCCTCGCCGGCCTCACGCCAGCCGAGCTTGTCACCCTGCAAGCTGGGCAGACTGAGCCCAGTTCACCGCAGCTATGCCTCGGCCCAGGGACTGGTCTCGGGGTCGCCGCCGTCGCGAATGGGCAGGTGATAGCGAGCGAAGGGGGCCATATCGCGTTTGCGCCAACCGACAGCGAGCAGGTCGACCTGTGGCGCTTTCTCGGGGGTGAGCATCGCCGGTTGATCGCGGAGCGCGTGTGCTCCGGACCGGGACTCCTCGCCTGCTATCGCTTCTGTTTGATCCGCGCCGGCCACGCGCTGCCCCCGGATCTCGATCCGGCGGAAGTCGTGCGCCGCGCCGATAGCACCTACGATCCCGATGCACGCCACGCCTTGGCCTTGTTCGCACGCTTGTTTGGCGCCTTCGCCGGCGATCTGGCGTTGACCTTCCTCGCCCGCGGTGGCGTCTATCTCACCGGAGGTGTCGCACCAAAAATTCTTAACCATTTGCAGACCGGGGCGTTCCTCGAGGCATTCAACAGTAAAGCCGAACATTCAGACTTGGTGCGGCGGATCCCGGTGCAGGTGGTGCTCGCCGAAGATCTTGCGTTACGCGGGGCGGCGGTGGATGTACCAGGCGCTTAAGCGAGTATTGCTATTGTGGGAGCCGCTTTGAGCTTCGAATCTTCACAGGTAGCCCCGGGCGCCCCCTCATAGAAGCGCAGTTGCTTCAACACCCCGCCCCCTCACCCTGTCCCTCTCCCGCAAGGGGAGAGGGACAGGACGGCGGTGGTCAAAGCAACGTCGAACTACACACTCCCTCTCCCCTTGCGGGAGAGGGCCGGGGTGAGGGGAAAAAGAGCCGCGACTTGGAAATCTTTACGCGCGTTCTTGCCTAGAAGATCTGCGGATAAATTCACTCCCGCCGCTAGAACGTCAGACGTCGACGGGTGCCAAGAGTAATCCCGCCAACGGCGGCAAGGTCAACACCAGAGATGCGTTGCCGTGCGCATCGATGCTCGGCAGCAGCGCGAGGTTGCCGACATTAGTCCCGCCGTAATACGCCGAATCACTGTTGATGAGTTCACGATATTGGACGGCTTCTGGGATCGGTAGCCGATAACCCGGACGCGGCACGGGCGTAAAATTAAGCACCGCCAGCACGTGCCGGCCGGTGCGATCGCGGCGCGTGTAGCTGAGGATCGAGTGCGGCGCATCGTCGCACTCGATCCACGCAAAACCACCCGGCTCGCAATCCAGGTCGTACAAGGCGGAATTCGCCTTGTACAGATGATTGAGATCGGACGCCAGGCGCAGAAGCCCGGCGTGCGCCGGCTCCGCCATCCAGGCCCAGTCGAGTTCCCAACCGCTCCGCCACTCGCGCGGCTGGCCGAATTCGTTGCCCATGAAGTTGAGTTTTTTGCCTGGGGTCGAGAGTTGATAAAGCATCAACAAACGAACATTCGCATAGCGCTGCCACGAGTCACCGGCCATCTTGGCCGGCAAGCTTCCCTTGCCATGCACCACTTCATCATGCGAGAGCGGCAATAAAAACCGCTCGCTGTACGCATAAAGCTGGCCGAAGGTCAGCAGCCCATGATGGAAGCGGCGATGGATCGGTTCGAGCTTTAGATAGCTCAAGGTGTCGTTCATCCACCCCATGTTCCACTTAAGCGAAAAGCCGAGGCCGCCGTCACTGGTGGCATGCGTCACGCGCGGCCACGAGGTCGATTCCTCGGCGATGGTCAGCACCCCCGGAAATTCGCGGTGAACCATGTCATTTAAGCGGCGCAGAAACTCGATCGCTTCGAGATTTTCACGCCCGCCAAAGCGATTCGGGACCCATTCGCCGGCGCGGCGCGAGTAGTCGAGATAAAGCATCGAGGCGACCGCGTCGACGCGCAGTCCATCGAAATGAAATTCAGCCAGCCAGTAGTGCGCGCTCGAGAGCAAAAAGCTCACGACCTCATTGCGGCCATAATTGAAAATATAGGTGCCCCAGTCGGGATGACGGTTGAGTCTCGGATCGGCGTGTTCGTAAAGCGCGCTGCCGTCGAAATGCGCGAGCGCGCCGTCATCCGCCGGAAAATGTCCGGGCACCCAATCGAGCAGTACGCCGAGTCCCGCGCGATGACATTCATCGATCAACCACTTCAGATCGTCCGCACTGCCGAAGCGCGAGGTCGGTGCGAAATAGCCAGTCGTTTGATAACCCCAGGATTCATCCAACGGGTGCTCGGTGAGCGGGAGAAATTCGAGATGGGTGTAGCCGTGTTCGAGAACGTACGGAATCAGGCGCGCCGCGAGTTCGCGATACGAATAAAACCGGCCATCCGGATGACGCATCCACGATCCGGCGTGCAATTCATAAATGTTGATGGGAGCATGCAGCCAATCCCACGCGCCGCGGGCCCGGCACCAGTCAGCGTCGTTCCACGTGTGGGTTGAACGGTAGACCAGCGATGCCGTCGCCGGCCTGAACTCGCTCGCGCGGGCACACGGGTCAGCCCGTACCAATACCGTTCCGCTCGCGCGATGGCGCAACTCAAATTTGTAGCGCGTGCCGGCGGCCAGTTCGGGAATGAAAAGCTCCCACACACCGCTGGCGCCGAGAGTCGCCAGCGGATGGCAACGTCCGTCCCATGCATTAAATTCGCCCACCACCGAGACCCGCGCCGCATTCGGCGCCCACACTCGAAACTGCACGCCAACAACGCCGTGACGGAGGTGGGGCAACGCACCGAGCAAGCGGTAGCTTTGGGTGTTGCGGCCTTCGGCGAACAAATACAGCGCGTCAGCGGGCGGTTCTGGTGGAAAAGCATAGGCGTCGAACTGCGGCTGACCATCAACCCACAATTGCCACGGTTGCGTCGGCGGACTTTCAAGCCGAATCTGAAACAGTCCGCTCGGATGCAGGCGTGCAAACTTGGCGCCATCAGGCCCACCCCAGCGCAGCGTGTTGGCACCGACGCGATACACCCGCACCACCCACGCCGCGCCGTCGGGGTGCAAGCCGAGCGTCGCAAACGGATCATGTTCGGTGGCCTCGACCAGGCGTCGAATTTGGGCATCGGTAATTGGCATCGTGGCCGGTATGATACCGGTTGAAGTCACTGGGCGGCGCGCCATTAGGCCGGGATCGATTCAGCCGCTAACGAACGATGACGTCACTCGGACATTCAATTCCCCTCACCCTAGCCCTCTCCCGCAAGGGGAGAGGGGACAGGACAGGACCTTGAGGGTCGATACAACGCGAACGACACACTCCCTCTCCCCTTGCGGAAGAGGACCCGGGGTGAGGGGAAAAAGAGTTACGCCGCGTCCGCTCCCGCAGAAGAGGATTGTAGCCGCACCATGACCACCGACACGCACCTCGATCTCGTTTGGCTCTGGCATATGCATCAGCCAGATTACCGCGACTATGCACGCGATGAGTACGCGCTGCCGTGGACCTACTTGCACGGCATCAAGGATTACACCGACATGGCAGACCACCTCGAGCGCCATCCCGAGGTGCATGCGGTAGTCAATTTCGTGCCGATACTATTGGCGCAGTTGGCGGATTACGCTGCGCAAATCGCCACCCGCCAACTGCGTGATCCGCTACTTCGCCTGTTGGCGCATCCAACCCCTCACGCCTGGTCCGAGGCCGAACGCGATCTGGTGCTCGCGGCCTGCTTCAAAGCCAATCACGAACGCATGCTCGCGCCGTTTGCACCGTATCAGCGCTTGCACGAGCTATTTACCGCGACGCAAACGCTCGGCTTGACAGCCAGTCGCTATCTCGGCGGCGCTTACTTCGCCGATTTGGTAACGTGGTATCACTTGGCCTGGATGGGGGAAACCGTACGCCGGCGACATGCCTGGCTTCCCATGCTGATGGCGCAAGGCGAAGGCTTCACGCTCGAAGATCGGCTGCGCTTATTAACTTTGATCGGCGACGAATTAGCCGCCCTACCCACGCGTTACCGCGCACTCGCCGATCGCGGTCAAATTGAATTATCGACCACCCCCTACGCGCATCCCCTCGCTCCCCTATTGCTCGAGTTCGGGGCGGCGCGCGAAGTGCTACCCGGGTTGGCCTTGCCAAGCGCCAACGCATATCCGGGCGGCCGCGAGCGTCTGCGCAGTCACCTAAGCCTCGCCGTTCTGGATCATCAACAACGCTTCGGTCACGCGCCCGTGGGGATGTGGCCGGCGGAAGGTGCGATCTCTGGCCCAGCGTTAGTTGAATTCGCTGATCTGGGTTGCCGGTGGGTCGCGAGCGGCGAAGCGGTGCTTGCCAACACCCTGCATCAGGCCAATATTCCCTACCAACGCGAACTCGCCCTCTATCGGCCATGGCGCGATGCGAGCGGAATTAGCGTGGTGTTTCGCGATGACAAGTTATCGGATCTGATTGGCTTCGAGTACGCGAAATGGCATGGTCGCGACGCGGCTCGACATTTCATCGCCGAACTCGAAGCCGTTCGCGCGGCGGTCCCGGACACTGAAACGCCGCTGGTGTGCATCGCGCTCGACGGCGAAAACGCCTGGGAGTACTACCCGTATAACGGGTATTATTTTTTCTCCGAGTTATACAGCGCGCTAAGCAGGCACCCGATGATCCGCACCACCACGCTGTGCGCCGCGCTCGCGAGTCCCGATCACCTCGCGCGTACGCAGACCTTGCCGAGGGTGTGCGCCGGCAGTTGGGTCTATGGCAGTTTGTCGACGTGGATTGGGGACGCGGACAAGAATCGCGCGTGGGATCTGCTGTGTGCCGCGAAAACGGTTTACGACGAGACCATCGAACACCTTGCGCCAAGCGACCGCGTCGAAGCGGAACGGCTGCTGCGCGCGTGCGAGGGTTCCGATTGGTTTTGGTGGTTCGGCGATTACAACCCAGCCACTGCCGTCGCGAGTTTCGATCATTTATTTCGCCACAACCTGCAGGCCTTGTATCAGCGCTTGGGCCGGCCGCCGCCCGCGGCGCTCGAGCACTCCGTCAGCAGCGGCGGCGGCGCCCCCGAACTCGGCGGCACCATGCGCCGGGGAGGCTCGGAATGAATTCACCGCTCACGCTTCTGCTCGGCGTTCACGTCCATCAGCCGGTCGGCAATTTTCCAGCAGTAATCGCCGAAGCGCATGAGAAATCCTACCAACCCTTTCTGCGTACGCTGTATCGCTATCCTGAGTTTCGCTTTGCCGTGCATTTTTCAGGTTGGTTGCTCGAAGAACTAGAGCGCGGGTATCCAGCGGATATGGACCTGGTCCGGGTGATGGTCGCGCGCGGTCAAATTGAATTGGTCGGTGGTGGCATGGCGGAACCCGTGCTCGCCGCGATCCCGCATCGCGATCGTTGTGGGCAACTCGACGCCTTGTCCGCGCATCTAGCGCAGCATTACGGCGTCCGCCCGACTGGCGCGTGGTTAACCGAGCGCGTATGGGAGGCCGCCATAGTGCCGGCGCTCGCGACCTGCAAGATTCGCTACGTGACGGTCGATGACTATCATTTTCTGTGCACCGGACTGCCGGCGACCGCGCTCGATGGCCACTACACCACGGAGGAAGGTGGGCACACGGTGGATTTGTTCCCCATCGCCGAGGGTCTGCGCTACCGCTTGCCGTTCACGCCGGCCCTGGACGCCGTGGCGTATCTGGAAAAACTTGCCGCGCGCGGCGATCGCGCGGCGATTTATTTCGACGACATCGAGAAATTTGGCATTTGGCCGGAGACTTACGATTGGGTCTACACGCGTGGTTGGCTCACGCAATTCATCGAAGGCGTGTTGGCGTCACCAAAGTTGATCACCTCGACGTATGCCGACTTCAGGGTCAGCCACCGTACGCGCGGGGTGGTGTACTTGCCGACGACCTCCTACAGTGAAATGAACGAATGGACGCTGCCCGCCGACGCAGCCGTGAACTACGCTGCGTTGGTGCAACACGCCCGCGACGAAAATAGTCTGGCGCGCGATAGGCCGTTCTTGCGCGGTGGTATTTGGCGCAATTTTCTAACGCGCTATCCCGAGGCCAATTGGATGCACAAACGGATGCTCGATGTGTCCGCACGCCTGGCTGCCGCGCCAGCGCATCCACGGCGCGCAGAACTCCTTGGCGCGCTCTATCGCGCGCAGGCCAACGACGCGTATTGGCATGGCCTGTTCGGTGGGATCTATCTGCCGCACTTACGCCGTGCGATTTGGCGCAATCTTTTAGAAGTAGAAGCGGCGCTGCCAGCGATAATCGAGTCGGCGCCTCGCGATTTGGACTTGGATGGCCACGACGAAGCCATTTTGCGGAACACCGATGCGTTGGCGGCGATCCGCATCGATGGTCTTGGCGCACTACACGAATTCTCGAGCTACCGCGAGTTGCACAATTTTGGCGATACGCTACGCCGTAGCGCGGAGCATTATCACGCGTTGATCGCAAACGCCGAAGCGCCAAGCGCCACGGAGTCGAATAGCACGGGGATCGCCTCGCCACACGAGCGCGTGGCGTATAAAACGCCGCTGGATCCGCGGACCCTGATTCCCGATCGCCACGCTCGAGGCATTTTTATCGATTCGATCGGCAACGATGCCGAGGCCTGTGTGATCAGCGATTATCGACTGCTTAGCAGCAGTGCCGACGCGGCAAGCTTCGCATCCACCTTATCGGAGGATCGCGGTGAGTTGATAAAAGAGCTCCGGCTCACCGGCGCGACGCTCACGGTCAATTATCATTGCACGGCGCCGCACGGCGCACCGTTGCTCAGCGTCCTGCACTTGGCACTGCCGAGTTGTGATGGGTTTGGCGGCCGCTACCGCCTAAGCGATCAGAGCATTCCGTGTGGCTTTGGCCAGCAGCTACACATCGCAGCGCTGCGTGAGATCTGGTTGGAAGACGCCGAACTCGGTGCACGCCTGCACTTACACGCGTCGCATGCGGTCGAATTTAGCGCCGAGCCCTACCACACGGCCTCGCAGTCGGAGGCGGGCTTCGAACAAATCATGCAGGCAGCGCGTCTCGAACTACGGTGGGTCGCCACTGAGCAACCGCTCAGCGTGGCACTGACGATCGAAATCGTCAGCAAGCATTAAAATGTCCGCATTGAATCGAGTAGTTAAGCCCACCGTCAGACTTCAGCAAATTTAATAGGTCGTGGACACAAATTATCCTGCTACCGGCGGCGAAACATTGAACTAAGTGGGGCCGCTTTAGCGGCGAATTCTCGATTCGCCGCTAAAGCGGCTCCCACCAGACCTAAGCGGCGATTTATCGAAGGTTGGGGCCGAGCAGCACACGCCACGACGGTGGATTAAAGTGCCGTGGAATGGTCAAATATGGGCCCGTCAAATTCTCTAGACTTTTGAGCAATAACCAAACCAGTGACCGACAACGCCAGCAAAATTTCCTATCTCACTGACATCAAAGCTGCCAGCGTCGCGATTCGCCGCTGCATTGCCGACGCCGATGGTCCGCTGCCGCCACATTTTTTAGTCGAATTCTTGTTGAGCCAATGGCGGCGTTATCTGGCGATGGTGCATCACCATCGGGGCGAAGCCAGCGCCGAATGGTCACAGGCGGTCGACGCGACGCGACGTTTGTTGTTTAGCGTGTTGCCGATAACCTCGATCGAGCAACGCGCCAAAGTCGGCAAATCCTTACCGCAACTCGTCGCCGATCTGAAAAAAGGCGCGCAGGTCGGTCAGATTGAACCGGTGACTCGCGATCTCTTTTTAAGGCAATTGAGCGAGTACCACATCGTCAAACTTGACTCCAAGCGGCCTCTCGATAACGCGCACCCGAATGATCTGTCGGATACCATCTCGATGGACACCCGCGATCCGCGCTATCGCGCCTTGCTCGATAAATTAGATGGCGCGGATGGCGTCGAACATATCGAAATGTAATCCTCCGCCGCTGCACCTACTCGGCGGTTGCCTGTGCGGCGGACTGCGCTACCTTGTTAGCGGGCCACCAATCGATGCCGGATTTTGTCACTGCCGGATGTGTCAACGCGCCACTGGCGCGCCCACCGTCGCGTGGGGCACAGTACCGGTCGCGGCGTTTCGTTATAGCAAGGGATCGCCTGCGATTTATCCGTCCTCCATGCGTTATCAACGTGAATTTTGCGCGATGTGCGGTACGTCCATCGTATTTCGCGGACAGCGCGCACCTCGGTTCGTCGACTTCACGCTCGCCAGTTTGGATACACCCACGGCGATTGAACCCGAATATCACATTTGGCGGATGAGCCGGATTCCTTGGTTCGAGACCACGGATAATTTACCGCGTCACGCCGACGCCGGTCCGGATCAACCATAGCGTCTCTCCAAATTGCGAGCTACGGACGGTGCTTTGTGGGAGTCACTTTGGGCTTCGAATCTCAGTTGAGGGCCCATTCGCGGCTAAAGCCGCTCCCACAATCGCTACGGCCCATTCGCAGCTAAAGCCTTTCCCACAATCACCACGTATGGATTTATTAAAGTTCATCGGGTGACAGCATGCCTTCAGCGCCCGAAATTGAATTTCAAACCCACGTAGCCAGCAATCCCTTCGGTCTGAAAATCAAACACTTCTTGGTATTTGTCATTGAATACGTTTTCCGCGCGCCCAGTTAAGGTGAGATGCGGATTTACCGTGTACGCCAACGTGACGCCAGCCAGCGTGAACGGACGCAAAGTCGTGCGACCGGAGAACGTTGGTGGAAGGAACGTCAGATCGTCGCGCGTACCCGTATAACTTAGATGAACATTGACGTTGAGTTTGCGATCGAGACCGCGCCAATCAAGACTCGCCGCACCCTGCTGATTCGGTCGCCGAACTTCGTCGACCCGTTGCCCGGTTACGCTCCGCTCCTGCGCGTCGAGATAAGTATAACTTCCAGACACTTTCAGTTGCTCGGTTAACGTCGCACCCACGGTTAGCTCGACGCCCTCGCGTGAGCTCGTGCCACTGCGATTTCGCGCGGTGAAGAGTCCACGTTTGGTATCGAAAAAGAAGCCATCGATCTCGTTCAATAGACGTTCATTGAAATAATTAAGTCCGAGTGTGAGGCGCTCCGCGAACAGTCCTTGCCGGATCCCGAGTTCATAGCCGCGCGATGATGCCGGCGCGAGTTGCGCATTGCCCACGAAGGGAAAGCCGCCGCCGAAAAACCCAAAACGTTCAACAAAGGTCGGCGCCTTTTGTCCGGTGGCGTAGGCGAACGACAAGGTGGTGCCGGTGACGTCGATGTGGTGACTAAGCGCGACGCGGTAGGTCCCGATATCGGCGAACGCACTGTTGTTATCCCACCGCCCGCCCGCACTCAAGTTGGTCGATTGACCGAGCGCCACGCGATACTCCGCGATGTAACTCAACGTGTGCAGCTGACGATCTTGATTGGGATCAGATCCAAATTGAATCGGGCCGCGTTGCCGGAATTTTTCGAGCTCATAGTCGACCGCGAGCGTGAAGGTGTGCGCCATCGGCAATGCCCAGTCGGAGGCAAAGCGCCACGTCGATTGGTAATCGAGGCCATATTTGTGTCCACCGGTCCGCCGCCGACCGGCATCAAAGGGATCGAAAGTAAAATTGTCGACCCGCGTCCAATTAGCGACCAGCTGATGCTGCCAATGACCATCGAAAGTATCGGCGTGTAAACGGGCGCCCACATAGCCCTGCACGATATCGGTGGCCGCCGGCGTATCCGTATGCAGTCCGGTGGTGAAATCGACGCTATCGAAGTCGGTCCGCGCATCGGTCGCACGGCCGGTTAGATCCGCCTTGAGCACTGGGGTCAGTTGCCAGCCAAGCTTCAAATTGAGCGTGCGATTGCGGTAACCGTCGGTTTCTTTGCCTTGAGCGGATACGTTGATGCCATCGCTATCGAAGCTGCTGAAACTCAAACGGCCGTTTAAACCGTCGCGCGCGGCGCCGATCCCAATCGATCCCGCGTGGGTGCCAAACGATCCGTGTTCGGTTGCGCCATCAAGTTCAAACGGACGGCTGGCGCTACGCGTGATGATGTTGACCACCCCAGCCAAGGCATCCGAGCCCCACAGTGAACTTTGCGGTCCGCGCACAATTTCAATGCGCTCGATGTCATCGGCATTCAAATGCGCGAAATCGAATTCGTCGTTGTTACTGAAATCGTTGGCTTCAACGCCATCGATCAAAACCAATAGATGATTACCTTCGGCGCCGCGCACGCGAACCTGTGTTTGCGCGCCGGAACCACCGTTGCGGCTGACCGCGAATCCGGGGACATCGCGCAACAGGTCGGTCACGAACTGCGGTTGCCGGGCGACAATGGTGGTGCGGTCGATGATCGTCACACCGCCAACGGCGCGCGCGCGCGGAATGGGTGTGCGCGCGGCCGTGACGATCATCTCGTCGTCGCCAGCAGGATTCAGCGGAGGCGGGGTCGCGGCCACGGATAGAGGTAGACAAACCAGTAGCAATAAAGCACGCATGAGAGTCTCCTGGCGCGCTCACACCCGAGCACGGCCATGGTTCATCGCCTGCGGAATTCTTAGGGGAAAGGAGTCACTATCGCGACCACTATGCACCCCGCGTCGCCCGCCGCGACTACGGTTATTGGGGGCGATGGGCCGGTCTCCGGGCTCACGAGCGATCGCGCAAGCGATCAGGTTCGCACGTCTTCCCATGCGGTTTCGCACAGTGACAAAAGCGGCGGACCATTCGTTTACCGTTGCGGGGGCAGCGCCGGGTTTGCGATTGCGAGCAATTGCACACCGGCTTCCCGATTATCTTCAAGGCCGGCTGGCCTTGAAGCACCCATCACGATTCGAGGCGGGAGCGTACGTGGGAAGCGTTACGCGGTCAATAAAAAAAACGGCCGGCACGAATTAACGTGCCGGCCGTTTCGGCAGAACCTCCGGCGTCGTTAACCGGCGGCGGCGTCTTTAAGCGCTTTGAGCGCGCCAGCGCGCACTGAAATGCTGGCTGGGCGGGCCTCCACTTTCACCATTTCACCGGTGAAGGGGTTGCGCGCCATGCCGGCCTTACGGGCCGCTTTCTTTACTCGCCGTAACTTGACGCCAAGTTCCGGTACGCTCATCTCACCCGAACCGCGCGCATTCAAATGCCGAATGGCGTGCTCGCGAGTAGCAGCCAACACGGCTTGCACTTGCTTCTTGGTGAGTTCTGTTGACTCCGCAATGGCGGCAACAATCTGGCTCTTCGTTTCGCGTTCTTTAATAGCTGGTTTAGCTCGACTCATAACTCCTCCCAAAATCTTGGATAAATCATCGCGCGTGGTTTAAACAGCTCCCGTGCCATTTCGTCCGTATGGGGGTGATTGCTTATTAACGTGGACTTAGCGCAACACCAGCATTCCAAACCAACGCGCTCCATCGCTCTTTCCGTCTTCCCCGGATGGTTTCACCGGGGAACAATGAAACCGGAAGCTCGTTAATCGCGAGCGTTAATATAATCGGTCGCGCTCGTTTTGTAAGCCTTGACAGCACGTATTTTTCGCGGTTTACGGCGGGTTTTTGCGGGTTTTTGCCGGCCGATAGCGCGTTCACAGCCGACTGCCTGTGGGCAGGATTGGAGCGCACCACGCGCAGCACCTCAGTTTCGCCATGCACCACGCGGTACGGAACCATGAGTCGCAATCGTCGGCGCCGATCAGGAACCCGGCCACGGATGTCGTGTCAGGCTTTCAATCGACACGCCGAAAATCGCGCTCGCGTGACGCTATCGCCGCTCGCAACCAGCGCTGGGGCAACACCCGTGCACTCAGTGCGAGTGCGCGATTGATGAAGCCCGGAACCCGCACAACGGCGCCGCGCTCAACCGCGGCTATCGCATCGCGTACGACCGACTCCGCCGACATCCAAAGCCAGGTCGGCAAGCGCGAGACCTGCGGTCGCATGCCGTTGACATCATGGAACTCGGTGTAAGTGAAACCAGGGCAGAGCGCGAGCACCCGTACCCCTTGGGGCTTTACTTCGAACGCCAACGACTCGGAAAATTTGATGAGCCACGCTTTGCACGGTCCATACAAGGTATGTCCCGCACTGCCCGGCATTAAACCCGCGAGTGACGCGACATTGATGATGGCGCCGTGTCCGCGCTCGAGCATGCCGGGGAGCAGGCGATAGCAGAGCTCCGCGACGGCATTGACCAGCACTTGCTGAAAATCGGCATGCACGCGCCAGGACGGGCTCAAGAAACTGCCCGGCACGCCATAGCCCGCGTTATTGATCAAGATGTCGACGTTAAGCTCGCGCGCGGCGAGTTCGGCGACGATTCGCGCTGGTGCGTGTGGATCCGCGAGGTCTTCAACGATCACCTGCGCGTCAACACCGAAGCGCTCGGTAAGCGCCTTCGCCAATGCGTCAAGCTTGTCACGCCGGCGCGCGACTAGAGTTAGATCAGCCTGACGTGCGGCATACTGCGCGGCGAATTCGGCGCCAATACCGGCTGACGCGCCCGTGATCAATACGCGAGTTCGGGATTGAAGTGGTATTGATTGCGGCGTATCCACGCCTGTCATCGTTGGCTCACCGTGATCGGTCCGGCAACCACCGGGGCCGCGGGCAGATCACCGAGCGAGCGCATCGGCGAGTACGATCGTAACCAGCGACTGATCATGATTTCGAACCGCGGTCGATAATTTCAAACAGCACCATGCCGGCGATCATTGCGCCGACAAATACTGCCGCTTTCGGCATGCCGAAACCCAGCGCAACCAGGGCCGGCCCTGGACAAAAACCCGCCAAGCCCCAGCCGATCCCAAAAGTGATGCTGCCCAAGACTAAACGTTTATCGATCTGACGGGAGGTTGGCAGTTGTATTGGCGCACCCAGCACCGTGCGGGTACGATTTCTCGCGCGCGCGAAAGGGAAAACACCGACAGCGATGGCGCCGCCCATCACCAGTGCGAGCGACGGATCCCAACGCCCAGCGAGATCAAGGAAGTCGAGGACCTTGGCGGGATTCGCCATACCACCGAGGATTAATCCAAGCCCAAAAACTATTCCTGCGAGCAAAGCCGTTATCGTCAGCATAAGATTCACACTTGCCCGATGAGGTGACGAACGAGATATACAGTGAAAAATCCGGCCGTCATGAATAAAGGCGCGGCGACCAATGAGCGCGGCGAGAATCGCGACAGACCGCAGACCCCATGACCACTGGTGCACCCCGCGCCAAATCTGGTGCCGCACCCCACTAGCAGGCCGGCGACGACGAGCATCGAATAACTCGCGTCGATTTGGATGGGCGGCAATTCGCGGATAAATTGATAACCGAACGGCGAGATCACCAAACCGGCAACAAAGGCGACACGCCAGCTAATCTCACCCGATGTGGGACGCAATAACCCACCCACCACGCCGCTAATCCCGGCGATTCGCCCATTTAATAAAATTAATATCGCGGCGGCCGCCCCGATTAGCGCGCCGCCAGCAAGCGACGACCACGGTGTAAACTGCTCCCAGTTGATCAACATCATTTACCTCGCGGGACTTTGGCGCAGAATGTGGCGTGAACCGTATCCAACAAGTTCTTCAAGCGTTGGTCCGTAACCCGATAGTAGATGCGTTTACCCTCGCGCCGCGCGGTAATCAGACCCACTTTGCGCAAAACGCTGAGTTGTTGCGAGAGCGTCGGCTGATGAATCCCGAGCGCCGACTCAAGTTCACTGACGCAGTGTTCTTTTTCGGTTAATTGGCAAACCAACAGGAGGCGCGCTTCATTCGCCAACACGCGCAAGACCCCAGCCGCTTCGTTGGCGCCCCGGCGCATGCGGCGAGTATAGGCAGTTTCCATGATTGGCGACAACGAATTGATGACTTAATAACATTATATATTCTAATATAATGTTATTAATACCACTCAAGTGCCAAGCGGAGCCTTCACGATGCCAGTTCAAGTAAAAGAATTTTTCGATCACGGCACCTCGACTTTCACGTACGTGGTTTTCGATGCGAGTGGCGGTACCGCGGCAATCATCGATCCGGTCCTCGAGTACGATCACAAGGCCGGTCGCACGCGCAGCCGAGGCTGCGACGACGTTATCCAATTTGTGCGCGAGAAAAAACTCACCGTGGCGTGGATCTTGGAAACTCATGCCCATGCCGACCATCTCTCTGGCGCCAGCTACTTAAAATCCATGGTCGGCGGGAACGTCGGAATTGGGTCGCGGATTGGCGTGGTCCAGGCAACCTTCAAGAAGATCTTCGATTTGGAATCGGCGTTCGCCGTCGACGGTTCGCAGTTTGACGCGCTGTTCGACGATGGCGCCACGTTTGCGATCGGCTCGATCGTCGGAAAGACGCTGTTCGTGCCAGGCCACACGCCAGCCTGCGTGGCCTTTCTGATCGACGATTTGCTGTTTGTCGGCGACACATTATTCATGCCGGATATCGGCACCGCACGTTGTGATTTTCCCGGGGGTGACGCGCGCACCTTGTACAAATCGATACGCCGATTGCTCGATCTCCCACCGGCAACCCGGTTGTTTGTCTGTCACGATTACCCACCGGCAACCCGTGGACCAGTGTGCGAGACGACGGTGGCCACGCAACGGTCGGACAATATTCATGTGCACGACGGCATCTCGGAGGAGGCGTTCGTGGCGATGCGCACGGCGCGCGATAAAACCCTCGACATGCCGCTGCTCATCATCCCGTCAATTCAAGTCAACATTCGCGCCGGGCGTTTGCCGCCTGCGGCTGCCAACGGCACGGTTTATCTTAAAATCCCGCTCAACGTGCTTTGAACGTTAATTAGCCTTGTGGTGTTCCGCAACGAACTTTCATCTATTGACGCGTTGCTCTTGTGGGAGCGGCTTTAGCCCCGAATCTTAGCTACTCCCTCAATGACAAACCCTAAAAGATTCGCGGCTAAAGCAGCTCCCACGGAATAAGCTTTCACAAACTACAGCTCGGCTTGATATCCAACTCTTGTGGGAGCGGCTTTAGCCGCGAATGGGGGAATTCCGTGGTATTCGCCGCTAAAGCGGCTCCCACGGCGCGCGAATCATGCAAGTCAGGACATTAGCGTTTTCCCGGCTGTTGAAACTCCCGCGCCAATCCATCCCAGCACGCACGGTAATCCGTCTGCAGCGTGGTTAATTGAAGCGCGTGTTGCGTGGTCTGAATGACGTAGCGTGATTCGAACATAAAGGCGAGCGTCGCGTCGAGCTTGGCGGGAGTCAACACCAAGTTCGTCGCTTTGGCATATGCCGCCTGTTCGGGTCCATGCGCGGACATGCAGTTATGCAGGCTCACGCCGCCCGGCTCAAAACCCCGTTCCTTCGCGTCATATTTGCCATGAATGAGGCCCATGAATTCACTCATGACATTGCGGTGAAACCACGGCGGCCGAAACGTGTGCTCGGCGACCAGCCAGCGCGGTGGAAAAATAACGAAATCAAGATTGGCCACGCCAGGCGTATCCGACGGCGCGGTCAGCACCGTAAAAATCGAAGGGTCCGGATGATCGAAACTGACTGTGTTAATGACATTAAAGCGCGACAGATCGTACTTATACGGCGCGGCGGTTCCGATCCACCCCACCACATCGAGCGGTGAGTGATCGAGCGTCGCGCGATAAAAATGCCCACCGAATTTGCAGACTAATTCAAACTCGCCTTCGCGGTCCTCAAACCACGCGTGGGGCGCCAGAAAATCGCGATCGTTGGCAAAACCATCCGAGCCCACGGGTCCACGCTCCGGAAGCCGTAACAACGCGCCGTAGTTTTCGCAGACGTAGCCACGGCCGGCTTGATCGGGAAGTTCGACGCGAAATTTCATGCCGCGGGGAATCAGCGCCATCTCGCCCGGGGCGACCGGCAGTTGACCGCACTCCGTTAACAATAAAAGCCTTCCGAGCTGCGGCAGGATCAACATTTCCGCATCGGCATTGTAGAAATAACGGTTTGCCATCGATTGATTCGCGGCATAGACATGCGCCGCCATCCCCAGCTGCAACGCGGCGTTGCCGGTGGCCGCCATGCTCACCATGCCATCGATGAAATCACAAGGCGACGTTGGCATCGGTAACGGATCCCACCGCAATTGATCAGGAATCGCCGGCCCTTCATTGAGCGGCGCGGTGCGCCATAATCGCGCTGGCAATGGCGAAAACGCGCCGTGCAATACCGACGGACGGATGCGATAAAACCAAGTGCGGCGATTCTGGTGGCGCGGCGCGGTGAAGGCGGTGGCGCTGAATTTCTCGGCGTACAGGCCGAACGGCACTTGCTGCGGAGAGAACTGGCCGATCGGTAAGGTGCCCGTCAGCGCTTCGCTGCAATGTTCGTTAGTGAACCCGGAGTGGTAGGTCAATTCAACGAATTTGCTCATTGGCTTGCTTGATAGTCGATGTGCGACGAGTATAGATTCTGACGTCTTGATTAGCGAATTGGATTGCTCTTGAAACTAGCGAGTCTTAAATCAACCACGCGTGACGGTCAGTTGGTAGTCGTCGATCGCACACTGACGAAATGCTTGCCCGTCCCGCAAATCGCGCGCACCTTGCAGGAGGCGCTCGATCACTGGTCTGAAGTGGTTGATGCATTGCGTGTAATTTACGACGCGCTCTGCCGGCGTGAGCTCGATGACGCGCGCTCCTTCCATGCAGCACAAGCGGCGGCACCGCTACCCCGCGCGTTTCACTGGGTTGATGGTAGCGCCTACGTGAATCATGTTGAGTTAGTGCGCAAAGCGCGCGGCGCGGAAATGCCCGAGAGTTTTTGGACCGACCCCTTGGTGTATCAGGGTGGATCGGATGATCTACTCGGCGCGACCGATCCCATTCTCGCGGTGAGTGAGGCACAGGGCATCGATCTCGAAGGCGAAGTCGCCGTGATCACCGACGATGTGCCGCTGGGTACCGATGCCGCGCACGCCGCGCCCCACATCGTGCTCTTGATGCTGGTCAACGATGTGTCACTGCGCAATTTAATTCCGGACGAACTCGCGAAAGGATTCGGGTTCTATCATGGCAAACCTTCCACCGCGTTTTCACCGGTCGCCATCACGCCGGATGAACTGGGTGGTGCGTGGCGCGATGGGAAAGTCCATCTACCGCTGACCTCGCATATCAACGGCGCGCTGTTCGGTCGGCCCGAGTGCGGCGAGGACATGACCTTTAGCTTTCACGATCTCATCGCGCACGTGACGAAAACTCGTAAGCTCGGCGCCGGGACAATACTCGGATCTGGCACGGTATCGAACTATGATCGCAGCCGCGGCTCCGCCTGCGTGGCCGAACGACGCATGCTGGAAACATTGAGCGCCGGCGCGCCGACCACCGCGTTTTTACATTTTGGCGACCGCGTTCGAATCGAAATGTTCGGCGCCAATGGCGAATCACTGTTTGGCGCCATCGACCAAATAGTGACGGCAATTGCCGGGTAAAAACATGCGCCTCGCAGACGCGCGATCGTTTAAGGAAGCTCTGCAAAAGGCAGAGCTTCCCGCGGCACAGGGAGCAGAGCTTCCCGCGGCACAGGGAGGTGCCGCCATTTTCGATGGTTGCAAACCATTGAAAATGAAGGGAAGCAAAAATCATACTTTTTGCTTCCCGTACTCTGAATAAGTCCAGGATGGACTTATTCAGAGGTTCCTTAAAGTGCCACAGGTGAATTTTGAGTGGGCAATGCAAATCGACCACTGTAACTTCGACAAGAATGATTACTAGTTGAGAGGATCCCAATGAATAAAGCCTTCGCCTCCAAGGGAGATCTAGCCCCCAAGCAGATCTCCTTCACCAAACTTGCCGACAACGCCTATGCCTATACGGCCGAGGGCGATCCGAATACCGGCGTCATCATCGGCGACGATTGCGTGATGGTGTTGGATGCGCAGGCCACGCCCGTGATGGCCCAGGATGTCATCGCCAAGATCAGAACCGTCACCGACAAACCGATTAAGCATGTAGTCCTCACGCACTACCATGCGGTGCGCGTGTTAGGCGCGAGCGGGTACGATGCCGCGAATATTATTGCGAGCCGCGAGACCTACGATCTCATCGTCGAACGCGGCCAGCAAGATTACCAATCGGAATTCGAACGCTTCCCGCGCCTGTTTCAGGCGGTGGATTCAATCCCGGGTCTCACCTGGCCGAATGTCGTTTTTAGCGGCGAAATCACACTGTGGCTCGGCCGCACCGAAGTGCGCTTGATGCAGATCGGACGCGGTCACACCAAGGGCGACACGGTGGCCTGGATGCCGCAAGAGCGCGTGCTCTTTAGCGGCGATTTGGTTGAGTTCGGAGCAACGCCCTATACCGGCGACGCCTACCTGACCGAATGGCCGGCGACGCTTGATCGCATCGCCGCTCTGCAACCACGCGCATTGGTTCCCGGTCGTGGCGCAGCGCTCACCACTCCAGCAGAAGTAGCGGCAGCCTTGAGCGGTACGCGCGCCTTCATCACGAAAATGTTTGGCAATGTCCGCGCCGCGCGCGCGGCTGGCAAAACGCTGAAACAGGCGTATGACGAAACTTACGCGGCGCTGAAAACCGAATTCGGAGATTGGGTGATTTTCGATCACTGCCTGCCGTTCGATGTGACGCGTGCGTTCGATGAAGCAGGCGGACTGGTCGATCCCAGAATTTGGACCGCCGAGCGCGATGCGGAAATGTGGCGGTCGTTAGCAAGTTGAGTTTTATTGAACTCGCGGACGACGAAAGCTGTTTTGATAGTCTGCTTTTCTCGTCCTTTCTTGGGTTAAATGCGAGGATCGTTAGCGGCGCGTCCTGGCCGTGCGAACCCAATTGGGATGGAATACACCAGGTCGATATAGAGATCACAAGTCGCAGCGGTAACGCCTCAAGATAGAAAATCCGCGGTTTACTTTGAGGTCGCCATTGCCTGTTCAAGGGCTTTTCGAGATTGGAATTTATTAAAGCCAACCGAGCTTTTAATGACAGTAAGTCAAGAGCTGACGGGCGGGAGGTCCCGATCCTTTGCAGACCGTGGCCACCATAGCGAGACTCAAATCGCGAAAACCACAGTATTGACTACCTTCAATGCACAGCGGCCGCAAGGTTATCTTGACATAATATAGTGATATCACTTTATATGTCGTGATGATCAATGAGCCGCCTTTGAAGCCGGTCGTTTGGCTCGGATCGAGCCGTAAAGATTTACGCGAGTTCCCCGACCTCGTTCAGGACCACGTGGGTTATGCCCTGTATGTCGCACAGCAAGGCGGCCAGCATCGGGACACGAAAATCTTGGCCGGTTTCGGTGGCTCGGGGGTGGTGGAAATCATCAAGGACTATCGCGGAGACACCTTCCGCGCGGTATATACGTTGCGGTATGCGACTGCTGTCTATGTGCTTCACGCCTTTCAGAAAAAATCGAAGACCGGACGGGAAACGCCGCGCCGGGATATGGAATTGATTAAACAACGACTGCGCGAAGCCGAGCAGATCGCACAGGGAGAACAGTCATGAGCAAAAAGGGGCACGAAATCGGGAGCCGAAATGTCTTCGCGGATATCGGGGTGCCGAATGCCGAAGAGCATTTGGTGAAGGCACAGTTGATGCTCAAAATCGACGCGATCATGAAAAATCGTCGCATGAAACAAAACGAAGCGGCCGCGTTGTTTGGCGTTCGCCAGCCTGACATATCCAAGATGCTCCGGGGCGAGTTTCGACAGTTTTCGGTTGAACGGTTGCTGCGTTTCCTCGTGAAACTCGATCAGGATGTTGAAATCGTGATCAAACCACACCGGGGCAGACACAGTGCGCCGACATTGCACGTGACTTAAAGAACCCTCGGACGGATGCCTCAAGTGGCTGCATTTCGCAGCTCTTCAACCACGGGCGTTAGTTCCCGGTCGTGGCGCTGCACTTACAACCCCGGCAGAAGTCACCGCCGCGCTAAGCGGTACGCGCGCCTTCATCACGAAAATGTTTGGCAATGTCCGCGCCGCGCGCGCGGCTGGCAAAACGCTGAAACAGGCGTATGACGAGACTTACGCGGCGCTGAAAACCGAATTCGGCCATTGGGTGATTTTCGATCACTGCCTACCGTTCGATGTGACGCGTGCCTTCGATGAAGCAGGCGGACTGGTCGATCCCAGAATTTGGACCGCCGAGCGCGATGCGGAGATGTGGCAGTCGCTAGCGAGTTGAGGAATCAACGTCCGACCACCGCCGTCATGGCGAGCCCAAGCGAAGCAATTCATCATGCACTGCCTTCCGGAAAAGCTTCGTCGTTTCACTCCTCGCGATGACGAGCGATGGCAACTCTAAAGCTCACCGCGGGAGCGGCTTTAGCCGCGAATTGACCCTCAAGAATTCGCCGATAAAGCAGCTCCCACCTAGACGTAAGCGTTAGAACCGATAGCGGACTGTCAACTGGAGCTCATCCTCCGTACTGGCGGTGCCGAGCGGGCCCGAACGGAAGATACCGAGCGGAGTCGCCCCACCGATGCGATCCGCGACTTGTCCGGCCACACCGGTTGCCGGATTCAGCCCGAAGCTCGGGTCGGTATAAGGCGGAAAGGGATTCCCTATCCGGTTATCGTCAAACTGGTTAACGCGACGGCCAAATTTCAAATTGGCGCCGAAGCTCATTTGCCAGTGATCCGTAATCAACCAAGTGACCGACGGCGCCACGGCCGACGCGCGCGCCCGCACGTCGTACGCCATGATTAGCTGGGGCGTGAGCCGATCGTTCATGTAGTTGCCTTGAATCAGGAAGGTACCGATAAAATTATTTTCCCAGTCAGGCATGCCGGCCGCGCTATGCGCAAGCTTCACCAGTTCGTGATCGAGCAAATGCTGGCCGAAGATCTGCGCGGATAGAATGAAGGTGCGATTCGGATTAAGGAACTTGATCCAGGTCGGACGATCCCAACCCACAACCCAACGGATCACGCGCGATTTCGAAAACAATTGCGGGCGCAGGGTATTCGCGAATTCTTCGCCGTTGGTATGTGCGAACTCGACGCGAAATGTCGATTTAATCGCGTCGATTGAAGTATCAAGAGAACCGCCAACCAAAAAGATCCGCGGGAAATTGATATCGAACGCGATCAGATAGGGACGCGGTTTTTCGGTGCCGCCCACTTCGCCGGAGAAATCCTTCACACCGAGCGCGATGAACGGATTCACTGCAGATTGCCCGCCGTGTAGCGAGGGCAACTGAGAGTAGTAACTCAAGGCGTTAAGCGAAAAGCCAAAACCCTTTATTTCGCCTTCGAGCCGCATGCCGAACTGCGTATTCTCAAGCTTCCAATCCGGAATATTCGCTTGGCGGATGCCGATGGAATGGCGCGGAAAATCGGTGGCTAACAGGCCGTTCGGCAAGGCGAAGCCAGCCAGCGCCGGCCCCGCGTTGGGGTTATTATTGGGGGCGAAATTGCCGACCGTGCAGCCGTTGTCCCAGCAATTCTTGAGCGCCCGAAACGTCGGCCCCGCGTCGAGGATCGAATACGGTTGTCCGCCCTGGCCTAACACACTGGGTCGAAAAGGTTCCGCAATCCACACCGCCTGCACATTCAACGACGCGAACGGCCCGGTAGCCCCAAATTGATATTCGGCGTTCACGATCCCGAGCGGGATCCGCGAGTCGCCCAATTCCTCGTAGATGTTCTGAATCGAATAGTCGACCGGGTTGATTACGTCCAACACGCGGAAAAGATCTGTCCGTCCCCACACCACTTGTTGCCGGCCGACACGGAGCACGATCCGTTGGTCCATATTCACCGGCAGTTCGAAATCCATGTACAGTTCGCGCAACCAATCCTGGCGCTCGTTGAACTCGCTGAATTTGAGTTCATCCGAGTCCTTGTCCATGTAGCCCGGGATGCAGCCGCGGTTGTCGATGTCACAAGGACGCGTCGGGTAGGCGAGCTGCACGCCCCCAAAGCCAGGGAATCCACCGGTAGTTTTGAACGATTCCTCCCCGACAATGCGCAGACCCTGATTCGGATTCTTGCTCAAGTCAAAGCCGAAGCCACCGCCGTTAAGTGGCAACCCTGGGATCGGCGGGTTGAAAAAACCCGGCGGAAGCGGATTTTGACTGCTCCCGAAACCTTGACCCCACTGGACGTGCGAGGCGGTGTTGATAAAGGGCGCACCCGCGAGTGGACTTCCTCCCGCGATCGTGGCCGGTCCACCTTGGTTTTCGATCGTCACGGCATGTCCGGCGTCGTCCCCCCAATGGCCGCTGTTGATGTCGTAAACCGCATCGTAGCTCGCGCGCAACGTGCCCTGCAGGCGGACGGCGGAGAACGGTCCCGCGGCGCCAAAATCCTTCGTGAATTCGGCCGCCGCGCGATTGCGCATTTTGCTCAATCCGACCCGCTGCCGTTCGTGCGTGGTGTTATCGAGATAGCCGTGAACCACCCATGAGCCGTCGGCCGAATTCCACGCCACGGCCGGGATCGGCGCCGTGGCGATTAACCCGGCGACTGCCAAACCGAGACCTATTGCGCCTGCGCGTGTGTCGCGCACGATAATCGTTGTTTGCATGTGATATCCCCCTAATACCAATCCCACACGCGGCACTGCGGCCGCGACCTTGCCTCTGTTTCGTTCAGCGGCCTGAAGACCGCAAATTTTGGACGTTGAATAATTTCTCGTCGGTGAGTTTGGGATCGACCACGCCGTGGAAATAGATGGTCGTGCAATGCTGAGCCTGAACATCGATGAGCGATGCCGAGTCATGCACCACGCCGCCGGTTTCCTTGTTGATTGGAAGATGATCCTTGTTGTCGACGTGACCGATGTGGAACCACTTCCACCACTCGCCCTTGCGGTCATAGATCAACGATATCGGGATCTCATTGACTTGCGCATCGATATACATTTCGCGCTTGGAGATCGGATGATTGGGATCCTTCGGCTTGCCCTCCACCACATAAACTTTGCGCGCCGACCACGGTGCATTCGGAAAACATTCGCCCTTACCGGTATAGCCGATGTATTTGTAACCTTCGGGGCCCGGAAATTTCGATTGATAACCAGCCACTGCGTCGTTATGTTTCCAAAACGGCGCTAAGATGGTTTTCTCGCCTTTGTATTCCCAGGTGTACTGCGAGATCTGTCCTTCGTAACCTTCGAAGTCCTCGACCATGATATCGCTACCCAGGAACGCGTCGGTCATCTGGCCGGTGGCGAAGCGCCGCACGCGACGCTGAAAGCCGAGGTAAATCCAACCGTCGAGTTGTTTCGTGTCGTTCTTGTACTTATGGATCAGTAGTTGGGTGTTTTTGAGATCAAACGGGGATTCAACGCGCAGGTAGATCCCGCGATAGATGCCGTCTGGATTTGCGCCCCAGTCGGGTTTCGGCTCATCGACCGTGCGATAACCGAAGCGTGCGAGGCACATGCGGTCATATTTCAAGGTACGCTCGATCTTCGCGGTCTTTATATCCTTGTATTCCCAGTACCAAGGTTGCAAACACCCGAGATCACCCCAGATCCGCCCATACTCGAAGTTCCACAGCAGTTTCTCGCCCGCCAGCGGATCGCTCTTGTCGGGCTTATAGGGAAACGGTCGACCGCTCACGTAGTTGGTGAGGTTGCCGCTCTCGATCCCCACTCCTTTGTTCGCTTTCGACGCCTGCATGTAGCCCTGGTGCAATTCATACTCGAACGGCGCGCCAACCCGCATCTCCCACCAACCGTCCTTGATGAATTTGTAGGTGCCCGGATCGAGAAAGTCTTTTACCAGGTCGACATTCGATTGGTTGATCGTTTTTCCGATCTCGGCGCCGCCGATCTGCGGAAAGCCTTCTTGCTTATACGGATAGAATGAGTAGTCGATGTCCGCATCGGTGACTTCGCGCGCTGTCGCCAGCACGGCGACAGCGCAGAGGCCGAGACCTAGCGTCCATCGAAAAACTGATTGCATTGAATTGTATAGTTGAATCATCGGTGATCTCCTCCCCGCGTGTGTACCTAGGAACCTTGTTATGTTGTGAATCGTCGTGGTCTATGCTTACGCCGCGCGCGCCTGCGTCGATGACGCTCCAGCGGTCCCGCCGACACCCACCATCGCGCCCTGCATGATGAACTTGGGCTTGAAAATTTCAACCCATGCCGGAACCAAGAACATCGCCGCGCAGGCGTTCAAGAGCAACATGATGCTGAGCAAGCGCGCGGCATCGGCCTGGAACCGTAGATCCGAAAGGAAGATCCACATCATGATCCCGCCAACGAGAGTTGACGCCGTGAAGGCAATCGCGACTCCGGTCGTGCTGACGGCGCGCGTTACCGCGAGTTGCAGGTTAGGTTGCGAATGCATTTCTTCCTTGATGCGATCCATCATGTAGATCGCGTAATCGACGCCGAGACCGATGCCCACCGCGATCATCGGCACCGTGTTGACGTTAAGTCCCATGCCCAGCCAACCCATGCACGCATAAGTGAGGATCGTCGCAATCCCCATCGAGGCCAGCATCATCACCCCAGCATGTACCGAGCCGTAGAACCACAGCGTGAACGCAAAGATCAGCGCCAGCACCGACGGCACCACGATCAGATTCGTCTGGTAGGCTTCTTCATTGATCGCGGCCGTAACGCCGACCGGTCCCCCCGCGAGATCGAGCGCAAAACCGTCGACCTTGCTACCCACCTTCGCGGCCCATTCCTTGGCCATGTAGATCGCGCGTCTGATCGTTTCGCCCGTATGGTCCTTGTAATAAAAAACCATGTTCGCGATCTGGTCGTCGCTATCTTGGAATTGATTGAGCGCCCCGGGGATCGGCGCGGACATCATGTAGGTAAACATGAGCCCACCGGCATCTCGCGCCTCGGTCGGGATCACTGCCCAACGGGGATCGTCGTTGCGCGTCATGCGATGCACCTGGGTCACGAGATTGTTCGTGCCCTTGCTCCCGCCGAGCGCCGGATCGAGCATCATTGCGTTCTGAAAGTCTTGCAGCGCGCGCAGCACCTCGGGCCGTTTGAGGCCGCCTTTCTCGCTCGTGCGCGCGACGATGTAGAGCTCTTCGGAACCCGGGAAACGTTTATTGATCGCGCGTGACGAAATGTTGTAGTCGTGATTGGGGAACAATAGTGGCGAACCCGGTTCAGGCTCACCAACGACGACCTTGGTACTCATATACCCCGCGACGACGGCGATTGCGAGGCACGTCCATAATACGCGTCGCGAGCGTTCCGGGGTGGCGGTGACCAGGGCGAGTTTCGGAAAGATGCGGCGACTGAGCCCCTGTCGAATCCGAATGTCACGGGGCTGTGGCAGTAACGCAAGCAACATCGGGATGGTAACGAGCACGGTGACCACCATCGAGAGCGCCCAGAACGAAGCATACACAGCCATCTTGTCGTTGATCGGGACCGAACCAAGACCAATCAGAAATAGCGCGGCCGCATCCGCGACAATCGCGAGCGCGCCCGGCCTGAACAAACTGTTGAAGGTGTTGCGCGCCGCAATCGAGCGATTGTTCGTGGCTTCGAGCTCCTGAAAATAACGTTCGACTTTTTGGATCCCGTGCGACATCGAACGCGCCGAGATCAAAAATGGGACGACCAACATCAGGGGGTCGAGGTGATAGCCAAACACACCCATGAAACCCACGCCCCAAATGCTGGTCAGAATCATCCCGAAAGTTGGCAGGAGGATCCCGTAGAGTCGCCGCGTGTAGACCACGAGGATGCCGATAACGATAAATATCGTGTAGAGAAATATTTGGAGGATTTGCGGTCCGTATGTCGACACCCAGCCGACCAACACGGGGTGACCCGTCGCATAGATATGGACCCCCGGCACGGTCTCGTCGCTACGGATCTTCTGGAGCTGCGAAAACACCTTCGCATAATTCAAAGCGCCCTCGTTCAAAGTGCCCTTGATGATCGCGGCCTTGAGATCAGGGGAAACCAACAGACCGTAAACCGCCGGGTTGGTCTCGACGTCGGTGATCATCTGCTTATATTCGTCCGCCGAATAACCGCCTTTATGCGGATCAAAATAGGGCGTGGACTTGATCGATCCGTCTTGCGTCAACCAAATCTTGCGCGTGTTGCGGTGAGTAAGACTCGTCAACAGGTTGTGATTGATGCCGTGAACCGTGTCGAGCGCGAGCGTGATGCGATCGATACGCGCCAGGGTATCGTCATTAAAAATCGTGCCCTCATCGACCTCGACCGCGAGAATGATGATGTTGGCGCCGCCAAAGATGTCACGAATTTTATTGTGCAGCTTGATATAGGGATGATCTTGCGGCAGCAGATCGGCGAAATCCGACACCATCTTCACCAGCGGAATATGGAAGGCGAAAAACGCGGTGATGGCGAAGATTACCGCCAACACACGCCGGCGATTGCTGAAGAGCATATCGCCCAGCCACGGAAAAATTTCGGCGCGCTTAATCATCGTGACCAACGTTATCGCGCCACATCGGCGAGCGCCTTGACCGGGGCCGCGCGGGGTAGAACGCGTAAGGCGCCGCTCCCGCCAGCAATGAGCAATTCATCGCCGATCGGCAACAGTACGCGTAGATAAAGATGAAACGGAGAATCGTAGGGTACGAGCTGCCAGGCACCGCCCTCGAAACGCATGATCACGCCGTCGCCACCGACGGCGTACGGCACACCATCGACACTGTTGAGCCGGAAGAGCGGCGCCAACGTTGGCGTGGATTGCAACGTCCAGGTCGTGCCGCCATCCACTGTTTGCATAACCCGCCCGCGCAAGCCCACCGCCCAACCCACAGACAGGTTTTGAAACCAGGTATCTGCCGGATAAAACTCTTCGGGGATCGCGTTTTGCGACTGCCAACTCGTGCCGCCGTCGTGAGTCTTCGCGACCGTGCCGAACTCGCCAGTGGCAATCGCATTTTTGTCATCCAAAAATTGGATCGACGTCAGAAATAGATCTTGATCCAACGACTGCGTCGTCCAGGTCTTGCCGCCATCGGCGCTGTTGACGATGGAGCTATAACTCCCGACCACCCATAAGCGGCCATGTGGGTCGCACGTAAGCGCCTGCGGCGTTTCTTTGCTGTCAATCTTGTGCAGCGTCCACTTGTCGGCGGACGCTGGCGCAGTCCAAATCTGACCCTCAAACGCGAGCGCGATTACGTCGCCATTCGGACATTGCGTGATATCGATTAAGGATGGCCAACCGGCGAGTTCTTGGCGGACCCAGGTCAGGCCTCGATCCGTCGACTTGACGATAACGCCATGGCTGGCGACGACAACGAGCAGCTTGCCGGCGATAATCCCTGCCTGGAACTGATCCGTGCGCCGGATCGCTTCGGTACGCGCTTTGGCCACATCCTGCAGGCGAAGTTTGGCTTCGCAACCCAATAAACCGGACGCCAGCAGGACGGCCAGCGCAGTGGCCCAGTGCCGTCCGCTACCCGGACCGAACAGTGTTCGAAAATGTCCCCTCACCCGCCCCTCGTCCAGTCTTATTTGCGCACGTCTGTCGCGCGACGCCAGTTTTTTGCGCGTGACTCAGAATTTCTCGCGCAGTATCGCGATCCCGGCCCGAGTATATGCCTGCTTCATCGATATGCAATCTTTTTATCGATATTTCTATCTAATTTCGAAGCCTTCGACGCGATCGATCTAAGTCACCACCGACAAGAAATTCTGATTGAGCTTGCGGTCGTGATAGAAAATGGCGCGACCCAGCTGATCAGCCGTCCACGTAATCGGTTGATGGTCCGGATACCAGGTGTAATCCCCGCAGAAAACCTCGTTACGGTTACCCGACGGGTCGAAGAAATAGATCGTCCGGCCACGGGTGATGCCGTGCCGGGTCGGGCCTAAATCCAGCGAAATATCGTGCATCGAAATGAGGTCGGCGGCGCGTAGCACTTCTTCCCATGTCCCCAGCAGAAACGACGCATGATGGAACTTGCCCTTCTCCGGGTGCCGGATAAAAGCAATGTCATGGACCTTGTTGGAACACGACAGAAACGTCGCGAGTTTTAGATCGCCATCCACCACTTGTTCGGTGAGATCAAATTTCAGTACTTCGGTGAAGAGCTTTAAGTTGCCATCGAGATCGTCGCCGTACAGCAGGCAATGATCGAAACGCTGTGCCTGCATCCCTTTCAAGCCTTCCGGCCACGGATCGGGATTCACGCGGCCCAGGCCATTGCCCATGTAATCCTTGCGCGCATACAGCTCGATCACGTGACCGGTGGGGATGGTAAAGCGTACGCGCTCGCCGCAATGCTTGAGTTCATCGGCCGGAATGCGTTCAGTGGTACAACCAAACGCGCGTAGATCGCGTTCGAGGGTATTTAAGGCCGCTTCATTGATGACCTTGAAACCGACATAGTCCATGCCCGGACGGTCGGCTTCGCGCAAGACCACCGAGAACCAATCCTGTTCATCCCACCCTTTGAGATAGACCCGGCCGTGGGCGTCGCGATCGACTTCCTGTAACCCCATACGCTCTCGGTAGTGCACGAGCGCGGGCTCCATATCGAGCACGCGAAGGCTGATGTGACCCGGTCTAATGACGCTTGACTGTGCCATGCCATTGCTCCCTTCAATTAAATGTTTGATTAATGCCGGAGCCGCTCCGCCAGCACACTTTTGCGTAAACCGCCCACTACTTCCACGTTCAGATCAGAGATGGGAAACAAGCGACACGCAAGGCCGACACCACCCGCTTCTTCATCCACACTGACATGTTCGCGACTCATCTTGCGCGCCGTGTAGGCGCCCGAATTGACTTTTACTTTGCACACGCCACAGCCACCGCCACGGCAGCCAACCGGGATCCCTTTGCGCTGTAGACGTTCCATGGCCTTCAAAATATTTTCGCCGGCGGCACAGGTAAAACGTTCGCCGGTATCTTCAATCACAATTTCAAATGCCGCGCTGTTCATAGCCGTTTGAATAACGGACTCTTGGCCAGACCTTGCGCCGCGTCGGCAGCCGTCAGAAATTTTTCGGTATAGATGTCACGCTCGAATAATCGGCCTTGCATCAACGTGCGAATACAGGCTTCGATCATAGGCGGTGGCCCGCAGAGATATGCTTTGTGGCCTTCGAAGCGTGCGTTGAAGTGCCGCGCGGCCGCGTCGTGGACGAAGCCGATTTCACCGCGCCACTGGTCGGCGGCTTGCGGCTCGGACAACACCGGGATATACGTAAAGTTGGCGAAGCGCGCCGCCAACGCGCGGAAACGTTCGGCGTAATACAGCTCTGCAAGACTGCGCGCCCCGTAGATCAGCGTCACTGGCCGCGTTTCGCCACGCTCGAAGCGATCTTCGATCATCGATTTCGGGCTTGAGAGTCCCGAACCACCCGCCAAAAACAACAGCGGTTCGGGTGCCGATTCGCGCACGAAGAAGCGTCCGAGCGGACCGCTACAGGAAACGGTGTCGCCCACTTTCAGGCGCTCGCACAAATACGTCGTCGCCGCACCGCCGTCCACGCGCCGCACATTGAGTTCGAGTTCATTGCGCGCGGCGGGACTGGATGCGATTGAAAACGCGCGCGGCCCTTCGATGCCGGGGACATCCACGTTGATGTATTGGCCGGCCTGAAAGTCGAGTCCCACGCCAGGTAAACCCAAGAAAATTCCCTTGATCGTCGGCGTCAGCGTTTCGATGCGCGTGACCGTCGCGACGAAATCGCGGATGGGATGGTTGGCGGCGTCGGGCTCGGGATCGATATCCGCTTCGATGATGCAATCGGTGGCGAGCACTGTCGAACACGCGAGGCATTTCCCTTCCTCACGTTCGATGTCCATCAAGGCAAAAGGCGAAGCATCTTCGGTATGTTCGATCTCGCCTTCCAGTACCTGCACCTTACAGGTACCGCACAGCCCGTGATTACACGCATACGGCAACCAGATCCCAGCGCGCAGGCAAGCGTCTAAAATGCGCTGACCATCGGCAACTTCGATGGTTTCACCCAGTGGTTCGATGGTAAGTTGAAACGCCACGTGGGATGACGCTACACACCGGAGCCCGCGATGCCATCCAAGCCCGGCTGATAGAAGCTGAGATAACTCATGTGCGTGACGCCATTGTCGCGCAGCGATTTATCCAGCGCGGGTTGCCACGGCTTACTATCGAGCGTCCACCGTAATTTGGCGTAATCGAGCAGCTTCATCTCCGGATGATGATCATGATCGGGCTTAAACATCTGCTCCAAAAAGTCGCGGAGCGTAATATCCGGCGGTAAGCGATAGGCCGCGGGGCAGGGCACCAGCAAATGGTGCTCCCAGCAGCAATAAAGGTTGATGTCGCCGCCATAGTTCTCGATGCGGTCAGCCGGCGGAAAATCGTAAGCACCAATTGTCACCATCCCCATTGCTGCTTTCCTTAAGGCTGAGCCGCCGCGCTAGAAGACGGCGTGGTATCGCGCTCACCATGCCACTTCAGCCAATTCGCGTAATCGTCCGAGCTGTAATAATCGCCGGATTCGGTCCCCATCCCGCAACGCAGCCAGGCCGCGTATTCCGCCAAGGTCCGCGCGCCGCCCGCATTGCCTTGATAAATTTGCTGCGGTGGAATGTAAGCTTGACAGAATTTTTCAGGTTCGTTGACGAAGATGTCCTTGCATCCATCCGAACAGAAATTGAATTTCATGCCGCGCCACTCAGAGTGCCGGACGGCTTGTTTCATCGGGTTGTCGACTTCAGTAAAGAAGTCCGGGATCTGGCAGGTCTGACACACCAACGGCAGCCGGTTCGTGTAAAAACGCTTCCCTGCTTTTTCCAGATCACCGAATTTCTCGAAGCGCGGCCGGTAAAAGCGATCGAACGTTTCACCATATTTCTCCGACAGCCAATCCATTTCATAGGGCTGCGGCAACCACGCATGGAACGCGGTCGCCGGACAGGCGGTGTAAAACACCATCCACGCCTGATGCGTGATGTGCAGCTTTTCCTTGGTCGCAATCTCGTGATACTTCGGCAGACGTATGCCATAGCGGCTTAGATCGTTGAACAGCGCGAGGCCGTTCTCTTCCCAATAAACGCCCCACGCCTCGGCCCACGACATGACTTTCTTCGGCAGCATGTAGTCCATCATCGTGCCGACCAGCGCCAACAACCGATATCCGCGCCAGAACCATTTGTCGATATAGCGCTGCATGATCGGCACATTGTCTTCGTGCTGTTCAAGCACGAACTTCACGACCTCGAGACCGAGTGTCATATGTCGAGATTCATCGGATTGCGCGGAAAATCCGAAAGTTGTCGTTGCCACGTCGCCGTTATACGCCGCGCCGGACACGAACGGCATGAACAGCAGGTTGGTCAGCACGTACTCGAAGGCGAACGAGATCGACGTCACAAACTCGAAGGGGCCAGCCGTCATGGCGTCTTCGAAAAACGATTTCGGAATGGACAGATACCACGCGCGATCGCGCATATGATTCGCTTGGTGAAAGCCGCTGAAATATTTGTTGTAGTGGCTAAATGCATGCATCTGGGTCTGCGCATGGCGCAGCTCATCGAGCGCCTGCATCTGGCACGCGACGCGCGCGCCGGCGCCGCGAAACTGGCGGCCGACATGCGAGAAGCCGCGGTGGGCGGCATATTCGAGCGGGGTTATGCCCTGCATCCAAAGCTTGATCGCCGTCAGATACCGCGCGTCCGACAGATTCAATTGACCGTTGTTCTGCGAGAAGCTGTCCAGAATCGCGTAGAGCTTGCGTTCCTTTTCAGCCTGATATTTCCAGTACGCGTCCATCGTAAGGCGGAACGGATCTTCCCATTTGTCCCAGTCCTTGATCTTGATGCCTTCGTATTTATCGTACGGAAAGACTTTATCCATGGGCTGATACGTCGTCTCCCAATCGAGACCGCGCGTCATCAACCGATATTTCTCTTTCAGACTCGCTTTTTTAACTGCCATGACGCTCTCCGTTCGCGATGTTGAGGACAGTTCGGCCGCACGCCGAACCGCTTAACGCCTGCCCCAGGCCAAAATGAATTCGTCTTCGCTTTCATCGATGTTGCCGGACAGCGAAATTAAATTGATATGAATACTTTGCAGATCGAAGGCCCGCCCAAGATTTTTCTCAATCGTTTCGCGCCTGACGACGAGTCGCATCGGCGCGTCGATTTTTACCATTGCCGGCATCTCGCTTAACACTGCCGTTGGATTGTCTTCCATGATGGCATCGATTACGGGGCGCGCCTCGTCGTTGTTTTGAAACGAGATGAATACTTTATCTTGCATCGTGTCCGTCCTAGCCGGCGAGCCCAAGCTTGACGCGCCGCGCGGCCTGGTCCGTGAAAATGCTCTCAACCACGGTCGCTGCCGCCTCCGCAAACGCCGCCTCCGCCAGCGGCGTCAGTGCGGCGCGCACCCGTGGCTCCCACGCTTTTACCCAGCTCTCGACCACCGCCCTATTCGCGGCCGACGCATCGATGGCGACTTTGATCGTCGACTCGGTCCAACGTACCGACTCGGCATACCAGTCGCGCATGAATTCGGTCACCAAGGTATAGGCAACGCCCCCCTGCGACCCGATGGCTTGATCGAAGTGCCGATAGGCGTACGGAAAGATGGCGCCGTCCAGCAGCAGATTTTGCAGGACATGCACTTCGAACCAATCTTTCAACACCATCCCGTCTTCAATCACATGGCGCAACGGCTGCCACACCGGATCGTTCAACCACAATTCCTTACCGCGATCGAGAATTTGCGGGTTGTGGTCATCCAGCACCAGCGCCAGACGTGTGAGGTATTGCGCAATCCCCAGCCGATCCATCGCTTGCATCAAGGCGGCTGAATTGAACGGCGCGCCATAGGCATAAGCACTCATGAAGCAGTTGGCGGTGTTCGCGCCCCACTCCGCATGACGTAGCGGCACGATCAGACGCCGGATCTTATCCGCCCACGCCGGCGCGAGCGTCGCGAACATCGCGCGTTTTTCGACCATGTCGAAATTGCCATCGGCCAGTTCTTGCTGGTGGGCGCGCTGCAGGGTATAGGGCGCGTAGTAGTACTGGCGCGGATCGAGTAATTGATCGAAGTCCTCGAGGACGATCGCGGTACGGCGTTTATCGAAGAGTTCAAGCTCAGGCTCCCACGTGGGACGATAGTGGAAGTTTTGCGTCGACTGCATGTCGTGCACGGCTTCTTGATAACGCGTCGCCGCTTTGCCCTTGCCGATGCGCGCTTCGAGGTGGTCGAACGTGAGGCGCACCGGCTCGATGATCGCGGTTTTAATTTCGACTGACATGCGGTCCTCTTTACGTGCTCGAAAAAGTCCAGAACGGACTCATCCCATTTAATTTTATAATTCGCGCGCGGGTCGACCTTCGCGCCATTTCTGGCGATCGGCGTCGACCATCTTGCGCTGTTCCAACGTGAGGTGGACTACCTTATTCGTGGCGCAAAATTCCGCAAACGCCACCGTGGGTAGAATCATTTCCAAGTACAGCGCCGGGTCTCCAATTGCGAATTGAAATTCAACAAAGCCGCCACGCACTTCGCGGGTCACTCGCACATAACGAGTGGACTCGTTCAGCGCGGTGAGGCGGCTGGCTCGCGCGTATGGGAAGCTCCGGTCGTCATGGTTAACCGAGCGCATTATCTTTTGGCGAGCCGCAGTTCAGTCAACGTTTCGAGGACGAAGTCGAGGCGGTCGTTGCCCCAAAAAATCTGATCGTCGATCACGAACGACGGCACGCCGATCACGCCCTTGGTCTGCGCTTCTTCCCAATTGGCGACGAGCCGTTGCTGGTTGGACTCTGAATTGACGTAACGCTCATATTCAGCCACGTCGAGACCGACGTTACGCGCCACGGTATTCCGCACTTCCGGGAGCCCGATGTCGTTACCACCCGCCCATTCGGCTCGCATCATCTCCACCACATACGCACGCAGCAGTCCGCGTTCCTCCGCCAACAGCGAGCCCACTCCGGCCAAGGTGGCATCGGTGGTGATCGGCGGCGGCGCACACGGGATCCCCATGCGCCGGCAGAAGCGCGCGAGATCTTGGCGCGCGATGGGTACTTTGACTTTAGCGCGATCCGGCGGTGAGCGGCCGTTCCAGCCACCGAGCGGGCGCCAAATTAATTCGGCGTGAAAGTCGTCCACGATCGACCACAGCGTCTTCGACGCCAAATAGCAATACGGACTCCGGAAATGAAAATAGAGATAAACCGGTTTCGGTGCGGGATAACCTAAGTTCATGTCCAGCCCTCGCTTAGTTCAAACTCGCGCGACACGCTTCATGTCACCACATTAAAAAAGCTCGGCCGCGGCTGATTGTCGATCGCAAACGCCGCATGCCCGAGCTGCGTGGTGTCCCAGGTCAAATGCGGCCGATCGGGATAATGGATGTAACCGCCCGAGAACACCTCATTCCGATTACCGGAAGGATCGTAAAAATAAATCGTCGCGCCGCGCGTGATGCCATGACGCGTCGGTCCCACATCCACTGAAATATTATGCTTACCCATGATGTCCCCCGCGTGATAAACATCTTGAACTGAATCAAGATAAAACGACATGTGATGAAATTTGCCGCGTTCTTCGCGCAGCACAAACGCAATGTCGTGTGGTTTGTTGGAACAACACAGGAAGGTGCCGAGTTGCATGCCGCTGTCGTTATCGATGAGCTCTTCGCCAAGATCGAAATTGAGCACCTCGATAAAAAATTGAGTGGTCTCGGTGACATTGGGGCCGGCCAGCAATACATGATCGAGACGAGTGGCGCCCATGCCGCGAATGATCCCCTCGTCCGGCAACACACCCGGATTACGCGTCGGCATACTGTTCCCGATCTGCGCTTTTTCCGCGTACAACTGCATCAGATGACCACCGGGAAGTTCGAACTGGATACGTCGGCCACTCTTCGGATAAACGCCAGCGGCAATACGCTCGACTGCCAGGCCATGAGCTTTAATCTTGCCTTCCAGCTCCGTTAACGTCGCATCGTCATAGACCTTGTACGCAAAGTAATCGAGGCCGGCGGAATCTGCTTCGCGAATGACGACACTGTGGTGATCATGCTCGTCCCAGGCTTTGAAATAGGCCTTGTCCTTCTCGCGCATGACTTCATGCAAGCCGATGTGCTGGCCGTAGTGCCGGACCGCGGCCTCCAGGTCGAGCACCCGCACCGCGACTTCACCAATTCTGAGTACGCCGCGTATGGCCATGGGCTCCTCCGTTTATTGCTATGGGAAAGGGATCGAGATTTAGCATCATAGTCGACGGGAATTTTCGAGGACAGCGCTTCATTGCGTGTCGAACAATCGCGATTCGACCATGGCCCACGCGCTTGCCGGCTGCCTGACATCGAATCTGATCGCCGCCAAGCCCACCCGCGCCGCGCCCTCGACATTGCGCGGCTGATCATCGACAAAGAGGGTCGCCGCCGCACTGGTTCCAAGGTTCTTTAACCCTAAGGCGTAGGCCTCCGGTTGAGGTTTCATCGTCCCGAATGAAACATCGGTGAACGCATCGACCTCGCGGAAAAAGCTTAACTGGTCTTTCCATTCCGAGCCGACGAAAGCGGCGAGGTCATTGGTCAGGATCCCGACTTTCACGCCGGCCGCGCGCGCCCTACGAATCACGGTGACGGCTTCCGCTCGAATCACTTGGGTCTCCGCGCGGTTGACGCACAGACGCATGTAATCGCGGGCGCTCAGGGTGTGTCCGGTGGCGCGGCTCAATTCAGCGGCACGTCGATCCCAATATTCGCGCTCGGTAAGTTCGCCGGCCCAAATCGCGCGCCATAGCGGATCGGTTTCTGGCGCCACCGGTCCCATCCACGTCAACGACTGCGCCGGGAGGCCAAGCTCGCGCTCGACCGTGCGATGCAATTCCATCGGCAAGCGCAGGCACACCCCACCGAAGTCGAGCAGCAATCCGGCGTAGTGCGGCATTGCGGAGGTATTCACTGGATTGCTTTGCTTCCCTGCGCTCGCAATGACGGCTTTCAGCGCGGCCATAAGCGTTTGCTCGCGAGCGCGGCGCCCTCGGCGAGGGCCGCGAGTTTGGCCCAGGCGACCGTGGGGTGCACTTCCGGCGCGAACGAGGCGCGCGACGAGAATCCGCAATCGGCGCCAGCGATAACCGCCTCTCGTCCCACCAAATTGGCGTAGTTCACGAGATACTCGGCGATCATCTCGGGATGTTCGACATAGTTAGTCGCATGTCCGAGCAAACCGGGGATGAGGATTTTGCCCGGCGCTAACTTGACCGTCTCCCATAAATGCCATTCGTGGTAGTGGCGAGGATTGGCGACTTCAAATGAGTAAGCACCCGCGTTAATGGCGAGCATGAAAGGCAGCACCTCGCGCATCGGAATATCGTTTAACCGCGGGCCGTGATTCAATCCATAGCAGGTGTGCAAACGAATTTTGTCGGGCGGAATACCGCGCAGCGCGTGATTTAGGATTTCAACATGCCGGGCCGCGTCTTGTCGGCGCGCGGCCGGCTCAAGCGTTGGGTCGCTTAGGATCTCGATCAACCAGGGATCGTCCACCTGCAAAACGAAACCCGCGTCGACGATGCCGAGATATTCGGTACGCATCGCCTCTGCTACCGCCGCGTAGTACTCGGCATCATTTGCGTAGTATTCGTTGCGACCGAAACCGCGCGGGCTGATCGATGGCATGAAGCCTTCAACGATCGAATGACCATGCATGGCCTCGCTGAGATTATCTAAATCGGCCTTCAAACTGGCTTGCCCTTCGTAGCGGATGGGACCGCGACACACCAGCACGCGTAGCGGCGACACGGCGGCTGAATATTTATTAAAGTAGCCGTGATAATAATCGGGGAAATCGGCCACTTCTTTTTTCCACGATTCGGGCATGATCGGTTCGTCATTCGCCGCTTCAAAGCCCGTTAATCGATCCTTCACATAGTTCAAGAACGCGACCTTGCCCTGCTCGCCGTCGGTCACGATATCGATGCCGGCTTCGACCTGCCGCCGTACGCAATCGGCGACCGCGTCGCGCACCTGACGTTCGAACAAGACCTGATCGTAGGGTCGGCCGTTCTCTTTTTCGCGCATCGTTTCGAGCAGCGCCGGCGGTCGCGCCAAGCTGCCGACGTGGGTGGTTAACAGGCGTTCAAGGCTGCGTTGCATAAAAGATCCTACCGTTTCGCGAAGACGTATCGGTTGGCGGCGCTCAAAATGTCCCAGGTCGGTGCTGGCCTGTCCGTCGCTACCTGTACCGTCTCCGGTCGCGCCTGCACGATGGTAATTGGCTCGCCCGCGCGCCGGTGACGATCGAGCACCCATTCGACGTCCACGGGATAGCCATAATGCGTTTCGATTTGCTTGACGGCCGTGGCGATCGCGGTCAGTTGTTCAGCGTCGAGCGAAGCGCGTTCGCGCAAGCGCACGGGCATGGCACACTCGACCACCCGCCCACGTCGATAATCGAACATCGACACCACGGTCTTTGCCCTGATTTCGCGTTGCAGAATCCGCTCATCGCCTTTGTCGATTTCGAAATGATCCGGGGTCACGAGGCCTTGCACGATGGCTTCGCCCCAGCCCCAACTACTCTCGACGACGATGCGATCGCGTTTGCCCGACACCGGATGAATAGAAAATGCCACGCCCGAGGCCTGCGCGTTCACTAATTCGAGCACGCCCACCGCCATCGGCGAGTCACGATGGGCGAGCTCGCGTGCTTTGCGATAGCCGAGCGCACGCGGCGTGAACAGGCTCGCCCAGCAGCGTCGTACGGCGCTGACGATTTCGGCCGCACCGGTGATGCCTAAATAGGTTTCGAATTGGCCCGCGAAACTCGCGGCGGCCGCGTCTTCACCCGTCGCCGATGAACGCACCGCGACCGGCAACGCCAGCGCCGCGCGGCGATCGCAGAGTTCATCGTAAGCCGTTTCGATGGCGCAGGTCAGCGCATCATCCAGCGGCGCGCATTCAAAGCGCTCCGCGATGCGGACCGAACACGCCGTCAGTGCATCGACATCGCGCGGATCATTAAGGGCCGCGATCCGCGCGTCAATCTCGCGTTCGATGCCGCTCGCGTCGAGAAACGCGCGATAGGCTGCGGTGGTCACGACAAACCCCGGTGGCACCGCCAATCCAAGTCGCGCGAGTTCGGCCAGGCGATTCATCTTCGAACCGGCGAGCGGTAAAGACTCCGCATCGAGCGCCTCGAGCCAGCGCACCGTCATTACCGAATCACCCGCACGATGCCTTTACCGCCGTCGACTTCGACGGTGTCACCGGTCTTGATCATCAACGTCGCGGTACCGACCCCCACCACGCACGGAATGCGATATTCGCGCGACACGATCGACGCATGCGCCAAGGTGCCGCCGCCGTCGCACACGCAGGCGGCGATTTTGCCGAAGCACGGCGTCCAATTCGGCGAAGTCGACTCACAGATCAGAATTTCTCCGGGTTCGATCCGATGCAGTTGATCCGCCGTGAACAACACACGCGCCCGGCCACGTACCAGGCCGGAAGACGCCGCCACACCCACCAAGGTATCGACTTGTTTGCCGGCGTTGCGGATACCTTCGAAGAAATGATGATGCAAACCGAAGATTTCAATCAACACCGGATCGCTGACGTGAGCGGGGATGGTCCCCAGCACCTTGGGCATCTGCGGCCGGCGCGCATTCCAATAAGCGTAATAGTCACGGCGATCCTTGACGATGCCGCGGAACGAATGCCAAGTGCGCTTTCCGGCACAGAGATCGCGCAATTCCGGCCAGAAGAGGAAGCACGTATCGTCCTTGCGCTCGGCGCCCGCGGCTTCGCCGATCGCCAGTGCGGCGCGGCGCAAGGGCAGGGTCGAGCGTAGATCGATCAGAAAATTATGTTCATCGTTCCACCACGCGAAATTCGCATGCCGCACCGAGTCGAGCCCGGCATTGAAAGCCTCAAGTTCGGCGCGCGAAAGTTTCGACCGCGCCACCTCGACCGCGGTATCGCGTTCGTCGATCGCGCCGCGGCGCGCGGCGGCAAAATCGAAATCGCGCGACTTTTGGAGAAAGGTGCGGATGGTGCCGAGCGGCGGCGTTGGATCTTCGATCCATGCGGGCAAATAGACGTCGCAAGCGCCTTCCGTGCGATAGCCATAGACGCCCAAGAACTCATCGAACCTATCGAGCCAGCGTTGGGCATTGCCGCCTGCTGCTTGCAACGCGGTCTTCAGGTTTTCGGGTTCGTTCGCCGCAAAAATGTCGGAGATGCCGAGGCGCCGCGCTTCAGCGGTGACTTTCCACAGTTCACGATCGGTTTCGAGAATTTTATTGTCGTAGCCCTGGCAGAATTTTCCGATCTCGGCCGGGTCGATCCCGAGTTCTTGGCATAGGCCGCGAAAGCCGATGTAGTTCACCAGCAAGGGATACATCAACTCGAAGTGGATTTCGAAACTGCGCTTGAAGAAACGCCGCGCCTCGAACAGCGGCTGCCATAGGCCGGCTAACGAACGCTGCCGGTAATCGAAATTCTCAAAATAATGCAGCGCGGATTTGAGTTCTTCGGCGCGCTCGGCCCAGAGCTCGGGAAAGCGTTGCAGGATTGGCGGCAGATTGCGCGCCATGCGGGCGCCGCGCTGCGCAATCTCGTGCGCCGAGTGCACGTCGATACCATTCCCATAAATGTGGGTGCCGGCGATGCGGCAGGCCACGCCGTAGCCCGGCGGCAACGGCAGCGTCTCGGCGGCTAATTGTGAGCCCCAGGTGTAGCCGTCCTCGCACCAGATGAGGCCCAATGGCGTCATGCCACGGGGCCAATGAAAATCTAAAAACCAAAAGCGCGATTCGTCTTCTTTATTGAATGTGCGAAACGGTTCGATCGCCCACGCTGCCTGTTCGAAATTCGGCTTAAATCCTGGATACCATTCGTCGGTGACATAGTCATCGAGTGGTGCAACGTCGGACATGCGCGAACTCCTTAAACTGCTCTTTGTTCTTTCCAAGTGGGTGCATGGCCAAGTCCTCTACCCCTCACCCTAGCCCTCTCCCGCAAGGGGAGAGGGGACAGATCGCGTAATCACCGTACTCCCTCTCCCATAGGTGGAGAGCGGGCGGTGATCGATTTTCACCCTCTCCCATCGGGAGGGGTAGCCCGAGTAGTCGCTTTCCTCCCTCTCCCCTCGCCGAAGCGGACTGGCTCGCTTTCCTCCCTCTCCCCTCGCGGGAGAGGGCTGGGGTGAGGGGGAATACCGCGCGATCACGGTCTCGCGTTGGAGCGCTAGCGGCCCATTTATCGCGTTGAAAATTTCGAATAAAGCTTTTAAACAAAGCGCATCCGCACCGCGCCAAGGCTTTGGTAATGGACGACGATCACGTCCCCGGCCTGTACGTGAATTGCGGCGGTGACGCCACCGGTCATGACCAGACAGCCGGCCGGAATGTCGGCGCCGAGTTCGGCGCGCTGATTGGCGAGCATGGCGACCGCTTCCAGTGGGTCGCCCAACACCGCGGCGCCGGCGCCTACTTCCGCAACTTGGCCATTGCGGGTCAGAACAATGCCTTCGGTTACCAGCTCGAGTTCGTGCAGGCGGCGCGTGCGGCCGCCCACCACGTAACCGGCAGCCGAAGTGTTATCCGCCACCACGCTCATGATGTCGAACTTAAAATCCGCGAAGCGGGAGTCGATAATCTCGATCGCGGGCAGCACAAAATCGATCGCCGCCGCCGCTTTCTTGACATCACAATTCGGCCCCTTGAGCGCGGTCTTCATGACCACCGCAATCTCCGCTTCAATCCGCGGATGGATGTAGCGCGCGACGGGAATTTCAGCGCCATCGGCATACGCGCCGTCATCGGTGATAAAGCCATGCAAGGATTCGGCGACGCCCATTTGCAGCATCTTCGCGCGCGAGGTTAAGCCCATCTTGAGTCCGGTCACTCGCGTGCCCCGCGCTTCCATCCGCGCGCGCAAGGCGTTTTGCACCGCATAGGCATCGCCGAGTTTCATCTGCGGATAATCCGCCGTCAGCATGTCGATGGCGGTGCGATTGCGCGCGGCGTTGTCCACACGCTCTGCAAGCAGCGTGATCGCGCCCGCGTCCAAGGTGCGTTCGTTAAGCATTGGCGACCTTCCGTGCGGCTTGTTGCTGCTGTAATTCCATGGCGACTTCTTCGATCAAATCCTCTTGTCCGCCGACGGTTCGCCGCCGCCCCATCTCGGCCAGGATGTCGCGTGACGACACGCCATAACGCGCCGCTGCCCGTTGCGCGAACAGCAGAAACGTCGAATACACACCCGTGTAACCGATCAGTAACGAATCGCGATCGAGTCTGATCTGCTGATCCATGATCGGCAGCACGCGCTCCTCGGCGACATCCATGATTTTGTAGAGATCGACATTGGTCGAGATCCCCATGCGCTTGCAGACCGCGACGAAAGCTTCGACCGGCGTATTGCCCGCACCGGCGCCGAGCCCGGCCGCCGAGCCATCAATGCGATTCGCTCCCGCTTCAACCGCGGCGATTGAATTCGTCACGCCCAGCGCCAGATTATGATGCCCATGAAAACCGATCTCGGTCTCCGGTTTCAGCACGCGGCGGAGTGCGGCGATCCGCGCCGTGACATCGGCTGGCAGCATGTAGCCGGCCGAATCGGTGCAATAGATACAGTTCGCACCGTAGTCTTCCATTTGCTTGCCCTGCACGGCTAACGCATCGGCTTCGATCATGTGCGCCATCATCAGAAAGCCGACCGTGTCTAACCCTAAGGTTCGCGCGCGCTTGATGTGCTGCTCGGATACATCGGCTTCGGTGCACAGCGTCGCGACCCGCACGGTATGGATCCCGCACTCGTAGGCCATCTGTAGATCGTCCGCCGTACCAATCCCTGGAATCAGCAGGACCGACACCTTGGTCTGCTTTAACGCTGGAATGACGTGCCGGAGATATTGCTCATCGCTAAACGCCGAGAAGCCGTAATTGATCGACGCGCCGCCCAGACCGTCGCCATGCGTCACTTCGATGTAATCCACGCCGGCATCGTCGAGCCCGGTCGCGATGGAATGCATTTGCTCGAGCGTGATCCGATGCTGCTTCGGGTGCATGCCATCACGCAGACACATATCGTGAATTTTAACCTGCATGGATTTGACCATCATGCAGCCTCCGTGCGCATTTGCGGAAAACTTAAACTGCCGTTGCCCAAGCGCTGCGCCAACATCTCACCCGTGCGCAGCGCCGCGGCGGTCATGATGTCGAGATTGCCGGCGTACTTCGGCAGGTAATCGCCGAGCCCCGCCACTTCTAAAAATACCGATACGCGCTTGCCATCAAACACCGGGTTTTGTTTCAGCTTGTAGCCCGGCACATAACGCTGGACTTCGGCGACCATGGCTTTTATCGACGCCGTGATCTTCGCTTCATCCGGAGTGTCTTCGGTCAGACAATGCACGGTATCGCGCATCAACAGCGGCGGTTCCGCCGGATTTAGAATGATGATCGCCTTGCCCTTCTTGGCGCCGCCGACGCGCTCGATGCCGCGCGCCGTGGTACGCGTGAATTCATCGATATTCTTGCGCGTGCCCGGGCCCGCCGATTTCGACGCGACCGTCGCGACGATTTCGGCATACGCCACGGCTTGTACGCGCGCCACCGCGTGCACGATGGGGATGGTCGCCTGACCACCGCAGCTCACCATATTGACGTTCGCGGTTTGGCTTTGCATGTGTTGTTCGAGATTGACCGGCGGCACGCAAAATGGGCCGATCGCAGCCGGGGTGAGATCGATCATGAACACGCCTTGCGCCAGCACCTTGCGGCTGTTCTCGGCATGCGCATACGCCGAGGTCGCATCGAACGCGATTTGGATGCCATCGGCTTTGAAATGGGGAAGCGCGGCTTCAAGCCCGTCGTGGGTCGCTTTCAAGCCCGCCGCGCGCGCCTTGGCCAAGCCATCGGAGTCCGGATCAACGCCGATCATCCACACCGGGTTCAGCCACGGGCTCCGCAGCGCCTTGACCATGAGGTCGGTGCCGATATTGCCGGAGCCGATTAATGCGCAGTTAATTTTCATAACCACCTCTAGATAAATTTTGCGTGCAAGCGGCCAATTCCACCGACCGCGAGTTCCATTTCATCGCCGGCTTTGATGGGAATGAGCGGCACTAGCGAGCCCGAGAGAATAATGTCACCGGATTTCAGCCCGACGCCGTATCGGCCTAAGGCATTCGCCAGCCAGGTCACGCAGTTCACCGGCGAGCCCAATGCGGCGGCGCCCGCGCCAGTGGCGACCAATTCACCGTTCTTCCACAGCGCCATGCCACAGGTCACGAGATCGACACTGTGGGGATCGACCAACTCATCAGCCGCGATAAATAATCCGCACGAGGCATTGTCCGCGATGGTGTCCTGAATCTTGATCTTCCAATCGCGAACTCGCGAATCGACAATTTCGAAGCAGGCTTTGACGCCCGCCGTGGCGCCAAGCACATCGGCGTTCGTCACCCCCGGACCCTGCAGATCGTGCTTCAAGACAAAGGCGATCTCACCTTCCGCGCGCGGCTGAATGAGCTCGCGGCCGATTGGGACCGGCGCCCCGGCTTTACATTGCATGCGATCGGTCAGGAATCCGAAATCCGGTTGATTGACCTTGAGCATGTCCTGTACCGCGCGGCTGGTCGCGCCAATTTTTTTGCCGACCACGCGCTCGCCATCGGCTTCGCGCCGTTTCAGGATCCCCAGCGAGATTTGATAAGCGTCGTCTTGGGTGAGTTCGGGGGTACGCTCGGTAAGTGGCGCGACAACCGCGCGTTGGCGGAGCGCCTGATAGAGTTCGTCGCTGTAGCGATCGAGCGTGGCAGTATCGACCATGTCAGTACCTGATGCAGATGTTGCGTAATTCGGTGTAGAACTCTAGCGAGTGCACGCCCCCTTCGCGACCGATGCCCGAGTGTTTCATGCCGCCGAACGGCGTGCGTAGATCGCGCAGAAACCAGCTATTGACCCAGGTGATCCCGGATTGTAATTGCGCCGCCACGCGATGCGCCCGTGCGAGATCTCGCGTCCATACCACGCTCGTCAGTCCATACGGCGTGTCGTTGGCGATCCGGATCACTTCGTCTTCGCTATCGAAAGGGGCGATATGACAACAGGGTCCGAAGATCTCTTCACGATTGGTGCGTGCCGAAGGCGGCAGGCCGGTCCAGATCGTCGGTTGCACCCACGCGCCGTGTTTGAGCGCGTCGGGCATAATCGGGACACCTCCGCCAGTCACCACCGTCGCCCCTTCCTCAACTGCGAGCTTGTAGTAACGCATCACCTTCGCGCGATGCTCTTGGCTGATCAATGGCCCGAGCGTCACGCCGGGCTCCTTGGGCGGGCCGATTTTGAGTTTCTCGGCCGCTTCCTTCAGCTTTTGCACGAAGACCGGAAACAATGCGCGTTCGACATAAATGCGTTCGGTGCCCAGACATACCTGGCCACAATTGACGAAGGTGGAGCGGATGGTGGTCGCGATCGCGAAATCGAGATCGCAGTCGGCGAACACCAGCGCGGGATTCTTGCCGCCGAGTTCGAAGGACACCGCGCGCAAGCCCTTTGACGCGGCGCGCATGATGGCTTCGCCGGTGCGTGTCTCGCCGGTGAAGGTTATCGCGTCCACGTCCGGGTGCTCGGTTAGGAACGCCCCCGCTGAATCCGGGCCGAAGCCATTGATCACGTTGTAGACCCCGGGCGGGATCCCGGCTTCGTTCATCACTTCGCCGAGCAATGAGGTCGTCAGCGGCGTCTCCTCGGACGGTTTGACCACCACGGTATTACCGCAGGCGAGCGCCGGGCCGACCTTCCAGGTCATCAGCATCAGCGGCAAATTCCACGGACACACCACCGCCACCACGCCCTTTGGCACCCGCAACGAATAATTCAGCACATTCGCGCCATCGGGCGCGTGCATCGTGAACGCTTCGGTTGGAACATTCTTGACGATATCGGCGAACACGCGAAAATTGGCGGCGCCGCGTGGAATATCGATATGGCTGCAATCGCCATACGGTTTGCCGGTGTCGAGACACTCGGCTTCGACGAATTCATCAAAACGTTTTTGGATACAGTCAGCGAGCTTGTGCAACAGCGCGGTCCGGTCCGGGACCGTCATTTTGCCCCAGGGACCACTCAGCGCGGCGCGCGCCGCGGCGACCGCAGCGTCGACTTCGGCCTTGCCGGCTTCGTGTACCGTCGCGATCTGCGTGCCGTCGACCGGACTGATGTCGGCAAAGGTCTTGCCGTTTGCCGACCGGACGTAGTGTCCGTTAATGAAATGCATGACCTCGCGCTTGAGCGCGGGCATGGCTTTGAGTGCAGCTTCTTGCGACATAAGATGACCCTTCGATTAAAGATTGAGCACGCGCAAGCCCGCTAAAGCGCATTATTATTCCCAGCGCCTGAAATCTTATAGTCTCTACTGATCGACAAGCAATAAAAAAATCGACATTCTGATTGTATGTCGAAATCAACTCATCTGGCGCCGTTGGGTATACGGCTATTGGCGAATCCGCTAGGGTGCGACTTCACTATGTCGCATTGCAACTTACCGAACTTCCGAAAGCTTTGACATGGCCGGTCTCGATAACGGCGGCGAACCACGTACGGTGACGTTGTCAGATGCGGCCTATGACCGGCTGCGCGCCGATCTCCTCGCCGGCAAATTAACCGCCGGCGCCAAGCTCGGAATCCACGACCTGCGCGGGCGCTATGCGATTGGCGCTTCACCGCTACGCGAAGCGCTGAATCGGCTGGTCGCGGATGGCTTTGTCTCGCTTACCGGCCAACGTGGCTTTCGGGTGGCACCGATCTCAGTCGCCGATTTGCGCGACGTCACACGCTTACGCATCATGTTTGAGGCCGAAGCCTTACGCGACAGCATTGCCGTCGGTGACGACGCGTGGGAAGCCGGCATCGTTGGCGCCTTTCACCGCTTATCCAAAGTCGAGCACGGGGCGGCAAATTTTTCGAACTGGGAAGAACGCAACGCGGCCTTTCACGACGCGCTCGTCGCGGCCTGCCCATCGCCACGCCTGCTGCAGTTCCGCAATAACCTGTTCGATCAGCATAAGCGCTACCGCAGCCTGTCGACGGTCGCCGTCAGTTCAGCGCGCGATATTCCACGAGAACACCGCGTGATCATGGAAAAAACGCTGGCGCGCGACACGCAAGCTGCCTGCGCGGCCATCGCGGCCCATATCCAGGCCACCGCCGAACGCCTGGAAGCCATTATCGCGGCGGTCACTGCGTAGATAGCGTCGCTTCCAATGCGGTATGAACAAGCCTCGTTGTGCTTAATAAATCCACCCCTGACCTCGGCCCTCGCCCCGGTCGAGGAGAGTTCGTCGTACGACGCCGCTTCGACCGTCACCTTCCAGTCCGCTCTCCCCTTGCGGGCTGACTCCTATTCGCCTTTATCCATCGAAGTACCCTGTGCAACCCCATCGTCATTCCGGCGCACGCCGGAATCCAGTGAAGAAATGAGGTCCGCGTCGTGCGCGGACGCCTGATCTGACTGGATCCCGGATATTCGCTGCGCGAATTCCGGGATGACGGCGCGAGACCGGAGTTGTCGCCGTAACGTCCGACTCCGCACACGTCATTCCGGCGACTGCCGGAATCCACAGGGCCTTAGCGCAACCCCACCACCGTCATTCCGGCGACTGCCGGAATCCACAGGACCTTAACGCAACCTCCCACCGTCATTCCGGCGCATGCCGGAATCCACAGGGCCTTAACGCAACCTCCCACCGTCATTCCGGCGCATGCCGGAATCCACAGGGCCTTAGCGTAACCCCCCCACCGTCATTCCGGCGCATGCCGGAATCCACAGGGCCTTAGCGTAACCCCACCACCGTCATTCCGGCGCATGCCGGAATCCACAGGGCCTTAGCGTAACCCCCCCACCCTCATTCCGGCGACTGCCGGAATCCAGACGACCTTAGAGCAACCCCGAATACCGGGCTTCCCAACGCGGGTTCGTGCGCTCAATCAGGTCCAGCTTCCACTGACGTTGCCAATTCTTGAGAGATTTTTTCACGCGCGATGGCGCCGCGAAACCGTACTGGATTCCGGCATTCGCCGGCATGACGGCAGTTGGCATGCGGCCGCTACCGCTGCTGTAAAAATCAGGACAAGAGATAGCTTTGGGAGAGGGCTAGGGGAAGGGGGAAGGCGCGAAACTATCCGCCGTGCTTGGCGTTACGATCAAACGCGCGCGTCAGCAAAGTTTTATCCGCCTTCAAAAAATGTTTCGCCACCCGATGCGACGGGGTATGCGGTAACTCATCCACCCACACCCAGTAGCGCGGGATTTTGATCGCTGCCAGTTGCGCGCCGCACCATATCATTAAATCAGCGATCTCCAGCGCTCCGTCGTTCGCGACGAGCACCGCTAAGATATCTTCATCGCCCAACTCCGAAGGCACGCCAATCGTCGCGGCTTCGGCAATTCCCGGATGATTGCCCAAGATTCGATCGAGTTCGGCGCCGGCCACATTCTCGCCGCGCACGCGAATAATGTCTTTTTTGCGCGCGATGAAATAAAAATAACCTTGACTATCGCGTCTGACCAAATCGCCCGTTAAAAACCAGCCGTCGCGAAACGCCGCGGCGGTTTGCGCGGTGTCGTGCAGGTAGCCTTGAAACGCAATCGGTGTTTTTACCGCGAGTTCTCCGACTTCGCCATCGCTGAGTTCGCGACCGCTGTCATCTTGCACCCGCATCGCGACAAACGGCATCGGCAGCCGCGGATGTCGCGCCGGCACGCCAATACTGCCGAGTTTGTGCGGACCATCGAACGGATTATTGCAAGCGCCCGGGATCTCGGACATGCCATAGCCTTCAATCAACGCTGGCACGCCAAATTCCTCGCGAAAAACCGTATCGACCTCGGCGCTGATCGGTCCGCCATAAATCTTGCGCAGGCGATGCCGTGGATTGAACTCGGTGCGCGGGCGTTTACTTAGGATGCTGCCCACCGCCGCCAGGGTATTAAATTGCGTTGCCCCGACTGCGGTCGCGAAATCCCAAAAACGCGAGGCACTAAATCCATCGGCCGTGATCAACATCGCACCCGCCGCCAGTGCGCCGCCCAACGAATAAAACAAGGCATTGATGTGGAAAAATGGCAGCACCGTGAGCAATCGTTCAGTGGGCTGCAAATGCATGCGTTCAACGAAGGCCTCGGCAGCCCACACGTAATTACGATGGCTGTGCACCACGCCTTTCGGGTGTCCCGTGGTGCCCGAGGTATAGACCACCACTAACGGCATGTTTGGCGTGATCGGGGGCAGCTCGTCAAGCTCGTCTTGCGCGTGCGCGGCAAGTTGCGTCAACACGTTCTGGGTACTTGTCGCGAGCAGCCCATAGGTTTCCAGCGTCAAAATCGCCGGGCGCGTTTCCAGCGCGTCGGCGAGCGCCGGCAAACGCGCGCTGTTGCGCGCCGAGCTCAGGACGATCGCGGGTTTCGAATGCCCAAGGACGAACGACAACTCGCGCGCGGTCAACGCGGGGTTGGTGGGCACGAACACCGCGCCGAGCTTGGCGCAGGCGAGAAAGGCCACCACCATCAGATCGCTACTCTCGGCGATGCACGCGACCAGTTGTCCCGGGCGCGTACCGTGCCGCCGGAGCACTTCGGCGAAACGGCTACTCGCTAGATCGAGTTCGGCGTAAGTGTACTCGCGCGCGTCGAAACGCAGCGACGGTGCGTGCGGAACGCTCGCCACTCGCGTGGCGAACAGCGACGGCAGCGTGTCGATGTGCGCGGGATAGCGCGCTAAAACGGCTGCTGGCGATAACGCGTGCTCGGCATTCACGCCGCGGCCAGTAAGCGCATGTCGAATTGAACCGTGCAATACGGCACATTCATCTGCTCGCCATTTGGCGCACGACCCGGCGCATGGCGCTCGAATTTCGCCGCCAATGATTTCTTAACGCCAAAAACCGCGTCGTTATCGAGAAATTTACTGTCGGCGACAAAGATCTGCGTGACCACCGCCGTGTAGCCAGGCGCCGCGACGATCAAATGCAAATGGCCCGGCCGATCCGGCGTGCGTCCGAGCTTCTGCAACATCACGCCACCAGGGCCGTCGGTCGGCACCGGGTAATCCGCCGGCTTCACCGAACGAAACCAATAACGGCCATCGGCATCGGTCATGATCTTGCCGCGGCCCCGTTTTACCAGCGGCCCCGGTAACTGCACGTCGTAGAAACCGGCGCCGTCCGCCGACCAGATATCGAGCGTCGCGCCCGCGATCGGCCGCCCTGCGGTGTCGGTGACGCAGCCGGAATAAAACGCCGGCTCGCCCGGCATGCCGTCCGTTAAATCCGCGCCGAGCGGCCGCGCCGGCGCGTCTTCGAGATAAAACGGGCCCAGCACCGCGGATTCGAGTGACGCCGCGTGCGGTGGATGATTGATTTCGAGCACTAAACTCGACACCCCTAATAAGTCGGAATGCAGAATGAATTCCTGCCGGGTGTCAGTGCATTTCTTACCAACCGCCGTCAGATATTGAATGGCTTGCATCCACTCGTCGTCGGTCAGGCGCACGTCGCGCACGAACGCATGTAAATGCGTGACCAGCGAATTCATGATGGTTTTGAAACGCGCATCGGGGCATCCGGCGAAGCGTTCGAGAACGGTCTGAGTAAGCGTCGTTTCAACCGTGGGATTCATCGGCGTCAATCCTGAATTCAGGGCAGGTTCTAGCCTAGCGCGTACACACCTGCTTGTCAGTCTTAATGTGGTATTAAGTTACACTGCCTAGGATCCGTTTCTCACGTCGAGATCGTCATGGCTTTTTTGCCCCACAACGAAACCTCGTTCGGCCTGCGAGCGCCGAACGCTAGTGCATTAACCTCGCCGCGTAGAGCGACGCGCCGCCGGATGACGCTGCCTTACGGACTCGTGATGATGCTGTGCGCCCCGACGGTCAGTGCGGCGTCGAACGCGGATCTTGGGGCATTTTCGCGCTACGAAGTTCATGTACCCGAGGAGTCGCCAAAAGGGCTCGCATTGGTGTTGTCCAGCGCCCTGCCAACGCCGAAACATAATCCTCTCGCGCGACGGCTTACCGACGAGGACTATCTCACCGTGGTGCTCAACGCCGAACACTGGCAAGCGTGGCTCGCCCAGCACTCTGCCGAATGTAAGGCGCCGGCAGCGGCACTCGCGCGCTTGGCGATGACGCTTGGGGCCCAGCACGGACTCGCCGCCGACGCGCGACCCGTGCTCGTCGCCGACGGCGCCACCACCGCGCTCGCATACGCCTTGGCGAATACTCCGAAGACATTTCATGCGTTACTTACCGGTGAACTGTGCCCGCGCGCCGAACTCGCGTGGCCAAGCTGTGGCGCGGCGCCGCCCGCGTTGCACGGGCGCACTTTCCAGCCACTCGCGCGGCTCGGCACGCCGTGGTATGCGTTTCTACCGCTCGGCTCCACCTGCCACGTGCTAGCCCAAGCGTTCGCCCACCAGGTCGCCGACGCGCGAGTCACCAACGTGCATGGCGCCGCGCTCGAAGCGCCGGAATTCGTCGCGTTGATTCAATGGCTCGATCCGAGTCGCGGGCGGCAAGGGGCGGTGGCCAGTGAAGTCAATAATTTGCCGCTGATCGACGTGCCAGCGGCCACCACCGGCAACGACACGCTGGCAATCTTTTTATCGGGCGATGGCGGCTGGGCCGAGCTCGACAAAGCGGTGTCCCACGAACTCGCGGCGCATGGGATCCGAGTGATTGGTTGGGACTCGCTCAGTTATTATTGGCAAACGCGGTCGCCGGACGAAGCCGCGGCCGATCTTGCCCGCGTCATCACCCATTACAGTGGCGCACTATCCACCGCGCGAGTGGCGCTGATCGGCTATTCGTTCGGCGCCGATGTATTACCGTTTTTGGTGGCGCGTTTGCCCAAGGCGTTGCGCGAGCAAGTAGTACTGGCGGCATTTCTCGGCCTGTCATCACAAGCTTCCTTCGAGTTCCATTTGAGCGAGTGGATGGGGAAAGACCCGACAAGCACCCTGCCGACATCGCCCGAGATCGCGAAACTGAGCGACGTGCGCCTGTTGTGTGTCGAAGGGACGGACGACGAAGACGCCCAATGCCCCCTGCTACCGGCGTCGGGCACAACGATAAGACATGCGGGCGATCATCATTTTGACGACGACTACATTGGACTGGCCGCGCTAATCCTGCGGCATCTAGGGAAATCATGAACGAGCTTGACCCGGCTTCTCCCGTCGCGCGTTGGCGTGCCTTTGTTGCCCCGACGATCATTTTGGCGATCTTTGTGCTCGCGGCCGTGGCCATTCATCACGCCTTGGCCGAGTTCAACTATCACCAACTGCGCCAAGCATTGCGCGCGCTTACCCGCACTCAGCTAGCGTCAGCGTTGTTCGCGACGGCGGCGAGTTATGTGACATTGACCGGCTACGATTGGTCGGCGCTCACCTACCTTGGCAAGCGTATCCCGTATCGCCAGGTGGCGCTGACCGCAATGTGCGGCTACGCAATTTCGAACACCGCGGGCCTAAGCCTGCTGAGCGGCGGTTCGGTGCGCTATCGGCTGTATGCTAATCACGGCCTCGATGGCGCCGAGATCGCGCAAATCACGGCCTTCAGCGCCCTCGCCTTCGGCCTCGGCGTCAGCGCCATCGGCGCGTTCTCGGTCTTGTTGGCGCCCGCGCAAATTGCGCTGGTCGTCAATCTCGCCCCCACGCTTTTGCGCACGCTGGGGGGGCTTTTTCTAACCAGCTGTGTGGCGTTCGTCGTCGCCTGCTTACTCCGTACAACGCCAATTTCGATCGGCGTACTACGCCTGCGCTTGCCGGCCGGTGGCCTAGCCCTGCAGCAACTCGCGATTTCAGTAGTCGACATGGTTTTTTCTGGCGCCGTGCTGTACGCCTTACTACCGCCGGGCGACATTGGGTTTATCGCGTTCATGGGCCTCTACACCGCCGCCGCGATCGCGGGTGTGGCGAGTCATGTGCCGGGCGGAGTCGGGGTCTTCGAGGCCGTCATGTTGGTTGCCTTGTCGCCATCGGTGCCGGCCGCCAATTTGGGCGCGGCGTTGCTCGGTTATCGCGTCATCTACTACCTGCTGCCCTTTGTGCTCGCCGCGAGCGCGCTGGGTATCCGCGAAGCAACCGCCGGTCTCGGCAAAATCGCGACCACCGCGCGCGGCGTGATGCGCGTCGGCGGCGCCCTCGCGCCGCTAAGCACCAGCCTGCTCAGTTTCTTAAGCGGCTGTGTGATGTTGTGGTCGGCGGCGACGCCTGCGCTTTCGCACCGGCTCGCGCTGCTTGCGAATGTGCTGCCGCTCGCGATCGTCGAAACCTCGAATCTGGTGGCCGCCGCCGTCGGTGGCGGCCTAATCGTGATCGCGCACGGCCTGCGTCATAAATTCAACGGCGCGTGGGTCCTGGCGCTGGTGCTCGCTCTCGTCGGCTGTGTGAGTGCCGTATTCAAGGGCCTCGATATCGAAGAAGCGATACTGCTCGGCGCGTTTGCTGTTTTTTTATGGCTCACTCGTCGCCGCTTCTATCGGCAAACCGCGCTGGTGAATGCGCCGTTATCGGCGGTCGGTATTTGCGGAATCTTGGGCGCCCTGGCTGGGATGTATGTCCTCCTCGCGTTTTCGTACAAGCATGTCGGCTACTCGCACGAACTGTGGTGGCAATTCGCGTTCGACAACGAAGCCTCGCGCGCGTTACGCGCCGCCGTCGGCGGCGCGGCGGCGATTTTTTTATGGGGAATCTGGCGACTGCTAAAGCCACCGCCAATCGTCGGGATGTTGCCGACCGCTACTGAACTCGACCGAGTCGAAATCATTGCGCGCGCCCACCCTTACAGCGACGCCTGGCTCGCCTTGATGGGCGACAAGCAGTTGCTGTTTGCCGAGGAGGCGCCGGGTTATGTGATGTATGGCGTGCGCGGCGCAAGTTGGATTGCAATGAGCGATCCCGTGGGCTCCGACAGTACGGTTGAAGAATTGGCGTGGCGCTTCCGCGAATTGGCCGACGCCCATGGCGGGCGGGTCGCGTTTTATAAAACGCGACCGGCGAATTTGCCGATTTACGTCGATATGGGACTAACGCCGTACAAGCTGGGCGACGAAGCGGTGGTTGACCTCCGGGCGTTCAGCCTCGACGGCGGCCAGCGTAAAACATTGCGCCAAACCACGGCCCGCGCCGAGCGCGATGGGCTGACCTTCGAAATCGTGGCGCGCACGGCGGTTGCCGCGCACATCGACGACCTGCGGATCGTGTCGAACGAGTGGCTGACGGCGAAGCAAACGCGCGAGAAACGCTTTTCTCTGGGTGCATTCGATCCGCGATACCTGGCGCGCGGCGAGGTGGCCGTGGTTCGTCAGCAGTCACGGCTGGTGGCTTTTGCCAGCATCATGGAAGTCGCGCCGGGCGGCGAAGCGTCCATCGATTTAATGCGCCATGTCACGCAGGTACCGAACGCGACGATGCTGTATTTGTTCGTGCAATTATTATTGCATTTTAAAGCGCAAGGCTACGCCCGCTTCACACTCGGCATGGCGCCCTTCTCCGGTCTCGAACAGCATCCGCTCGCGCCGTGGTGGCATCGCTTCGGGCATTTGATCTACGCCGAAGGCGAGCGCTTCTACAACTTCCAGGGCTTGCGTCAATTCAAGGAAAAATTCGATCCGATATGGGAACCGCGGTATTTGGTTTCACGCCCCGGCTTTACGCCGGTGCGCGTGATGATGGATGTCGCGGCGCTGATCGCGGGCGGCGTCAGCGGCATCATTACCAAATAACGACTGCTTTTGTGGGAGCCGCTTTGAGCTTCGAATCTTTAACAGGCGCTTGAGTTTGAAAGATTCGCGGATAAATCCGCTCCCACCGGATATTGATCCCAAGTTGAAGCTAAGGAAGCTCTGCAAAAGGCAGAGCTTCCCGCGACACAGGGAGGTGCCGCCATTTTCGATGGTTGCCAACCATTGAAAATGAAGGGAAGCAAAAATCATACTTTTTGCTTCCCGTACTCTGAATAAGTCCAGGATGGACTTATTCAGAGGCTCCCCAATTTGCTGCTTTGTGGGAGCCGCTTTGAGCTTCGAATCTTGCAAGGCTTAGCCCGGGCGGACAGTTGCCTACTCGCGAAACTTGCCCCGCTCGCGGCGCAATTTGCGCACGGTTTGGCGATCGGCGAGCGCGCCGGCTTGCAGACGTTGATCGAAGGCGTCGTCGAGCGATTCGCGGCGCGCTAGGTTGTGCGCGCGATAGTGGGCAATCGCCATGGTGTCGGAAGCCTGCACCGGCGCGTATTGCGAGAGCAGCGCGAGATGTAGGTTGCCGATGCGATTGTCGTGCACGACGGCGGTCAATCCCGTGTCAGGAACCGATGGCATCTGCGCGGCGGCCTTCACCGCGCGACGCAAGATTTCCGGCTCCTGCACTTCCTCCGGGATCAACAGCCAGCGCCGCGCTTTCGCGGCCAGACCAATATTGAGTCGCGAACCGTAGTAAGACACGGGGGCGGCCAGCACCATGCCGGCGAGCGCCGGTGTCATCCACGCTAGCAGTGAAGGGTTCACCGCGTAAGCCGCGACCGCCAGCACGGCGCCGGCCGTACAATGGTGCTTATGACGCTGCCAAGCTTCCACGAACGTCAGCCCGTGTTCGTCGCGGGTCTGCGCTTTCCAGCCACTGTCACGACCGAGTAGCACATCAAAGACAAACCGGCTTTGAAATAACATCTGTACCGGTGCGATCAGCGCCGAATACAAGGTCTCGAGCAATACATTCACGAACGCACGAGCGCGTCCGCCAAAACGGGCGGCTTCCGGCGGACGCAGCGCCACCGCGAGCCAACCCAACAATTTAGGCGCCAACAGCACGGCCAACGTGACGCCAAACAGCGTGATCGCGAGTTCCGGATCGATCACATACCACACCGGATACGGCGTACGGTTCGGAAAGAAATATTGCGGCAATTCGAACTTCGACTGCAACGCGGCCAGAATGCCGACGACAATAAATCCCAGCCACAGGGGCGACGCAAGGTAGGACATGATCCCAGTCGCCAGATGAAAACGGCTCAACGGATGCAAACCAGCCGCGCCGATCACTGCCATATGTTGCAGATTGCCCTGACACCACCGCCGATCGCGTTGCGCGTGATCGATCAGCGACGGCGGCGACTCTTCGAAACTACCGCCGAGCTGCGGCAGTAAATACACGCCCCAACCCGCGCGGCGCATCAGCGCGGCTTCGACAAAATCGTGGCTCAAGATATGGCCGCCGAACGGCGGCCGGCCGGCGATGATGGGCATCCCCGCGTGATCCGCGAACGCCCGCACGCGGATCAGCGCGTTGTGACCCCAGTAGTTCGCATCCGCGCCATACCATTCGGCCAAGCCGCTCGCCAACACCGGGCCATAGACACGACCCGCGAACTGCTGCGCGCGCGCGAAGAAGGTGTTTTTATTGATCAATTGCGGAATGGTTTGCAGCAGTCCTACGTGTGGATTCGCGCCCATCACACGCACCATCTGCACGATGGTTTCACCTTCCATCAAGCTGTCGGCGTCGAGCACCAGCATCGCTTCGTAGTGACCGCCCCAGCGCGCGCAAAATTCGGCGATATTGCCCGCCTTGCGCGCGGTGTTGTCAAACCGTCGCCGATAAAATAGACGTCCGGTCGCGCGCAAGCGACGCCGCGTCTGATCCCACAGGATTTCTTCGGCAACCCAGGCCGAGGCTTGCGTCGAATCACTGAGTACAAAAAAATCGAACGCCGCGAGTTGGCCGGTGGCGCGCAGGGATTTGTAGATCGCGGTGACCGCGGAAAAAATGCGCACCGGATCTTCGTTATAGGCCGGAATCAACACCGCCGTGCGCGGCAATTCGACCGTATCATCTGGCCAACGCAATCCCTCCGGCGAGCGACCGCTGACGCGCGCGACAAGGCCGAGCACGCCAGTCCACATCGTCAACGCAATCCAGAAAAAATTAAGCACGAACAACACCATCAAACCGTATTCGATCGCGGAAATACCACCGGGCGAAAAAACCCGCGCCATGGTGTAGGTCGCAACCGCTGTGGTCGCGAGCGTTAGGCCAAAGACCGCGGCGCGGCGCCACTGTGTACGCGACTGCGACGGCGGCCTGCGCCGAGCGCCCTCCCATGCCTTGAAAGATTGCGCCGGCATCGGTAATCCGCGTTCTACTGGCAACGCAAGCGGCAGAGCATCGTGAAAAGCCGTGATGAATTCAGCAGGGGGATGGTCGGTTAATAAAGCATCGGGCCAGTGCCGACCGACATCGATTGTAATCAACGCCGCGCGACACATCTCCAGCGTAACCGTTTGCCCGAACAGCCGGGCGACGGTTAATTTGCGGAGCCAGCTATCCAACAAACCGCGCGCGGCGGCGACGGCGTGTCCCGGCGACGCCGTTGGCGGGAGCTTCGACATCACTAGCACGACCAAGCGCTCAAGAGCGTCGCCACGCGTATACGCCAGCGCGCCGAAGTAATGCCGGATGGATTCTTCGACGCGGCCGCGATTGCGCTCGGCGGTACGCGTTTCGCGCTCGATGTCATCGAGCGTACGAGTTTCCTCCCCGCTTACACTCATCGCCGACATCGGAAGTGCATTATTCGGTCCATTGGTAGGACCAGGATTCGGTTAGCGGATGATCGTCGCGGGTTAGAAGGCAGCGGAGCTCGATCGGATCGTCGCCTTCGGGCACCAGTTCAAACACCACCCGCCAACGGGCCGTGACCTCATTGAAGAGGGTCACGATATTTTTGATCTCACCGCGTGACGTGGTGACCAGCGGATTGATGCTCGGATCGGTGTTTTTGGGCAGCGTGTCGCCGGCGAACTCGACGACGAATTTCCGCGCGCCCTTGGCGGCGCCGTGGCCAACGCGCGTCGATAATGTGCTAGCCAGGCGATTCGCCGTGATATCGAGCTCGCGGCACCAATGCAGTCGATACGCGCCGTGCCATTCGGCGCCCGCCGCCAGCGGGGCTTTCGGCCGCCAAAAAGCCACTATGTTGTCGTTTACCTCCTCGGCAGTGGGGATTTCCACCAGCATGACACCGCCTTCACCCCACTCGCCGACTGGCTCGACCCAGACGCTGGGACGAGTTTCATAGTGCGCTTCGAGATCTTGGTAGTCATTGAAGTCACGGTTGCGCTGCATAAGACCGAAGCCACGCGGATTGCGATCGAGAAACGTGCTCATGCGCAGACGCAAGGGGTTGACCAGCGGACGCCAGATCCATTCGCCGTTGCCATTCCAGATCATCAGCCCGTCGGAGTCGTGGACCTCGGGTCGGAAGTCGTCGACGGTCGCGCGATCGTTCGCGGCGAAATAGAACATGCTGGTCAGCGGCGCGATACCAATCTTGTCCACGTCGCGCCGCGCATAGAGCGACGCGATAACGTCGATGATCGTCGCTGCGCCCGGCCGAATCGTAAACGAATACACGCCGGTGAGACTCGGACTATCGAGCACGGCATGCACCATCACGGCATGCGCTCCTGTCGGACGCTCCAAATAAAATTCCGGGAAGCGCGGAAACTCTTCGCCCTTCTCGTCGCCCGTCGCGATCGCTAAACCACGCGCCGACAAGCCGTAATTCATGCCGCGGCCGACCGCGCGAAAATAACTCGCGCCCAAAAACGTAATCAACTCGTCCAGCACACCCTTTCTATTCAGCGCGGTGTGCAGGCGCAGCCCGCCAAAACCGAGGGTCGGACTAAATTTTTCAGCATTCACGGCGTTGGCGCCGAAATCGAACAACGCAGCGCTGTAACGCAATTCGCGCGCCTGATTATTCGCCACTTCGAACACTTGCACAGGCGATTCATAAAAGAATCCGCGATGGAACAACTGAACTGAAAACGGCGCGTGATCCAGCCACAGCGCCTCGGACGGTTTAAATCGAATGTCGCGATACTGATCGTAGGTGAGGTCCTTCAAAGCCGCCGGAAGTGCAGTCGTGGCTGGCGCATAGGCGCGAGTGGCTGATTGCCGTGCCCGGTCTTGCAGAAGCTTGACGCTGAAGGGTTGGGGTTCGGCCAACGGTGGGGCGGCGCTAGTGACCTCGCTCCACAGGGTCGGGACCAAACCTGAACTAATGAGGGAAGCAAGAAATGAACGGCGATGCATGAAGTTTCGACTGAACGACGCGGGAGCTACTGCGCCGCAGCATAGCAGATTAGGCGTCTAAACGACGAGGCCATTCGTCCCCTCTCCGCGCGCCGTAGAGGGTTAGGGTATGCGGGGCGCGATGTCACATCGCCGATGTTTTTCCCCTCACCCCAGCCCTCTCCCGCAAGGGGAGAGGGGGGGCAACTACTTCGCCAACGTTCTTCTTGAGGCAGCCGTGGATCAGCCGAGTTTCACCGGCACAAAGATTTCGTTGTTGTCACGGCGCACCAACAGTGCGACATGATCCGGCGCCTGGTCGAGCAGACTCCGCAATTGTTCGGGACTTTTCACCGGCTTGGTATTCACTGAGAGGATGACATCCCCAGCGCGGATCCCGGCTTTGGCCGCCGCGCCGCCGGATTGTTCTACCACCACACCGTGGTCGGCGCCAAGTTCACGCTTGGCGTCTTCATCGAGAGGCCGGACCACGGCACCCAATCGTCCTGCGCCACTACTCGGACCTTGCTCGTTACTCGCGACAGTCGGGCCGCCATCCATTTCACCTAACGCAACTTTAATCTCTTCGGTCTTGCCGTTCCGGATTAAACGGATGTCGACCGTGGCGCCCGGCGTCTTGCCGGTGATTAGGCGTGACAACGCAGCGGAGTCGTCGATCGGTGTGCCGTCCACGGTCAGGATGACATCGCCGGCGCGAATCCCGGCTTTGGCCGCTGGCGCGTCGGGTTGGACTTCGCTGACCAGTGCGCCTTCCGGTTTCTTCAAGCCAAACGAATCGGCGAGTTGCTGGTCGATGGTCTGCACCATCACCCCGAGCCGTCCGCGCGTGACCTTGCCGTGCTGCACGAGCTGAGTTTGGATGTTCATGGCCAGATCAATCGGGATGGCAAACGACAGCCCCATGTAACCACCACTATTGCTGTAGATCTGGGCATTCATGCCCACCACTTCGCCGCGCAGATTGATCAACGGCCCCCCCGAGTTACCGGGATTGATCGCGACATCGGTTTGGATAAACGGCACATTGCCGCCGTCTGGAAGTGCACGCATCTTGGCGCTCACCACGCCGGCGCTCACCGTGTGATCGAAACCAAACGGCGACCCGATCGCGATGACCCATTCGCCGACCTTGAGGTTATCCGGACTGCCGATTTTCAACGTTGGCAGACCGGTGGCCGCGATCTTGATCACCGCCACATCGCTGGTCGGATCGACACCGATCACTTTCGCCTTGAGTTCACGTTTGTCGGCGAGTTGGACTTGAACTTCGTCAGCCTCGGCAACTACATGCGCGTTGGTCATGATGTAACCGTCCGGGGTGATAATGAAGCCTGAGCCTTCGCCGCGCGCGATCGGTCCGTCACCTTCGCCTTGACCCGGACCCTGCCGTCGCCAACCGCGCGGCGCACCAAAGCGCTTGAACAGTTCCGACATCGGATCATCGCCATCAAATCCGCGCGGTCCGCCACCTTGGAATTTGGTCGGCACCATGTGCGTGACGCGCACACTGACCACGGCCGGCGAGGTCTGGGTGACCAAGTCGGTGAAATCTGGCAACGCCATGCGCGGATTCGCCACGGCGACAGTGGGTTCAGCAGTCGCCACTGCCACCGGACTCAGTTCGCGTTGGTAATAGGTTCCTGCCATGCCGAGCACGCCGACGGCAATGGCGATGGAAATGGCTTTCTTATGGTTCATTACGCACCTCTCGATTGTTCGTTGATGACGGGGCTTGGCCACCGTCGATGGCGCACACCTTAAGCAGTGCTTCTTAAGGAGACCTTAAACACAAGAAGAGTTTGATCGGAAATTCACTGCAAAATCCAAGGACTTTCGAACAGCGGTTGAAAGTGCTGTACCGCCTCGCCATGTGGGAGCCGCTTTGAGCTTCGAATCTTTATCAAGGATCATTCGCGGCTAAAGCCGCTCCCACAAAATCCGAGCGTCGATTTATGAATCATTCGGCTCAGGACACTAGATACAAGCGCGGTCGTTCCCCTTAACATTCGCACGCGCCCACCATCGGAAGCGTATCAATGACCGCGCTAACTTCAATCCAATCGATCGCCGATTTGAATGGGGCGATTACTAATCTTCAAGCCAAAATCAAAGATCGCGCAGCGCAAGCGCGAGTAGATCGCCAAATTCCGGCGCCGACGATCGACACGATGCGCGCGGCGGGACTTTACCGCGTCTACAATCCGCGGCGTTTCGGTGGTTTTGAATTATCGATGCACGCGGTACTGCCATTGGTGGCGCGGGTCGCGGAAGCGTGTCCGGCGAGTGCGTGGGTACTCGCGATTTATCAAATTCATAACTGGGTGATCGCGCTGATGACCGAGCGCGCGCAAAGTGAAGTGTTTGCGACGAATCCGGATCCGATAGTTTGCGCGTCGCTTAATCCCAGCAAAAATTCAGCACTCAAAACGCGTGACGGCTATTTTATTGAGCGCGGCCGGTTCACCTTTTGCTCGGGTGCCGCGGCGCGTGAGTGGGCATTGCTTGGCATCTTAGTCAAAAATTCGGCGGGTGAAGTCGTCGATGCCGGATGCTGTTTGGTGCCGGGCAATGTGCTCAGTGAGATTGACGACTGGCAGGTGTCTGGTTTGCGCGCAACCGGCAGCATCAGTTTGGTCGCCGATAATCTTGAAGTGCCCGCGCATCGCTTCTTGTCGTATGGCGATGCAACCGCTTATCGCACGCCCGGTGCGAAGATCAATCCCGGCGCTTTGTATCGGGCGGCGTTCGTGCCGATGTTGGTGTTGAATCTCGCGGGCCCCGCATTGGGCGCCGCGCGCTTTGCACTGGCTTGGTTTGTCGACAATCTGCGGAGCAAGGGCGCGGCCGGCACGTATCCCTTACCGGGTGTGGCCAAAGTCGACGCCGCCGCCGCGCACGCCGTCATCGCCACCGCTGAAATGCAGATCGCCAGTGCTGAATTGCTCCTTGATCACGCTGGCGAAACCATCCGCGTGGCGGCCGAAGCCGGGGAATCACTCACGCCAGCGGCGTCGGCGAAAATTAATCTGGAAACGAGTTACGCGGTGCGGGAATGTCTGCACGCGGTGCAGGCGCTTTTTCTACAGGCGGGCGGCGGCGTTTTGCAGCCCGACCATCCGTTGCAGACTGCGTATCAAGATATTCTCGCGATTAATTGTCATGGCTTCTTAGGCCATGAAGCGAACTTGGCACTGTACGGGTCGCTATTGACCGGTCACGCGCATCCGCAGGCTTTTCTTTGACGATTAAATCGGTGCGCCGATGTTTACCAGTATTGCCAGTTACCAGTGGTCAATACGAAGACACCGAGCGCGAGATTGGTCGTGGCATGCGCAACGATGCAGCAGAACAGACTTTGCGTGATTCGTAAAAGGAGTGCCATCGTAAGCGCGAAGAGGAGTGCGACTAACCACTCCGGATGGACCAGCGCGAAACACACGGCGACGACGCCGACGGCACGCGCCGAGAACGCCGCTAGTGGCAAGGTCTGCCAGTGCGCGGCGTTGGTGACATAGCGCAATAGAAACGAGCGCCAGAACACTTCTTCGATAATCGGGACCAGCAAGGCAAGCCCGCCCAAGCGGACGACGATAAACGCGGCACGCCATGCCGGACTAGCAATTTCGTCGAACGGATTAAATCCCGCGCGGGTGCCCAGCACGCTGAAATGCGGTGTGTAGGGATCGACGCCAACCCAGATCATGAAGCTCAATAACCCGGCAACGAGTCCGTAACCCAGCATGCGGATGTCGAGTGTGATTTCGTGACGCCAACGGCGCGCGCAGTAAACGGTCGCCAGTGTGGCGAGTGCAATTTTTAGCGTGTACGCAATCGGATACCAAGGCGACGGGAATAATCCTTCGAGTGCGGTGGCGCCGACAAAGATCGCCATCGGGACGAGGTAGGCAGACGTTGTTGATAATGGCCGGTCGGCTTCTAGTTTCGGCATCATAGCGGCCAGCTCAGGCCACCGCTCGCGACGCCGTTTAATATCGGCAGCACTATTCGATTCGAATAGTAGAGGGCAGAACGTAGTCGGTGGCGGCGCGGCGTGCGAGCACGTGCGGATCGGAGCCGGGTCGTGCGCTAGGCTTTGGAAACTGCATAATCAGCACTTCGGCGCCTAGCGGACCCGCTTGTAACACCGGCGTTGCTTCACCCGCTTCCACATACAGCAAAGAGTGTGGCGGCAACCGTAGTCCTTCATGAATCAATGCGCCGCCGCAGACGAGCAGGTACTGCCCACCGGCTTGTGGGGGCATCGCTGTCGCCTTTTGATTGGCGGCAAGCCGCAGACCGATGATCCGCAAGCCATCATCGGCTTCGGCGAGCGCGACACGGATAACCTCGCTGCCAACGGGTGGAATTTCGCCGGTGACAAACCTCGCCGCCAGGTTACGCCCTGCACGGCCCGGCATTTTCGATTTGGACCCCGGCATGACGAACAATCCGCTGCTGGCACATTGTCGCAAGGTAAAGAACGAGAGGCCGTGATCCTTGGCAACGATGGGACCGTAAGGTGTATAGGCGTCAGCATATTGCGCGGTGACCGGATGCAGCGGCTGCTTGCCGATCGCGCCGTCGCCTTCAACTACTACCTGAAACTGGTCGACATCGTGGAAATGCGGCCGGATTCGCCCGCCGGGATCCAACACCTGCACCAGAAATGCCTGCGGACCCACGTGATACGTACCGGGCATGCCGATATACAGGCCAAGCCGCCCGTTGCCAGATTCGTTCACCAGCGACTTCCACTGAATGTTCTCGCTTGAGACCACATGCATAGGCGGTTACGTACAATCCTTAAGGGGCCGTCGAATCATACTTGGTCCTCTCCGCCTCGCAACAATCGGAGAGCGCAGATCGTCGGGCGCTTTCGCATTAATACAATCGAGAAATGCAGATGATCCATCAGATGATTGTTACGCAGTTCGGCAACATGCTCAGGAACCTGCGAGGAATCCTTGACAAAGCGGCGGTGCATGCCGAAACAATGAAATTCGAGATCGAAGTGCTGTTACAGGCACGATTGACGCCCAATCAGTTCGACTTCATCCGCCAGGAGCAGGTCGCCTGCGATGCCGCCAACCTAGGTGCCGCCAGGCTTGCCGATAAAGAGCAAGAGACGCCGAGTCGTCCTGACACCGAGCAGAGTCTGGTCGAAATCAGGATGTCCCTTCAACGTGTAATTACGTAGCTCGACGCTTTCTCGAAAGCGTATTTCGCGGATGCCGCGGAACGACGGATCACGCAGCCGCGCTGGAAGGGGAAGAGTTTCTGCTCGATCATGTGATGCTGAATTTCTATTTTCACGTGACTACCGCGTACGCCATCCTGCGCCACAATAGCGTCGAGGTTGGTAAGAAAGACTACCTCGGCGAGCAGACTTACAAGGAATGATAATCGGCCCTAGCAGGGCAAACCCGCACAAGCTAAGCGCGATTAAAACGACACAAACATTTGTTCAAGAACAAGTGCGGTGCCCAAGGAAAGCTGCTCGGGGTTTCACTTAGGCGCCATCTCGCGCGAGAGTTGCCTATTTCAGACAATGGGCCTTCAGACTCCTATTGGACGCGTTTCGCCCGGGAGAGCGCTGGGAGTGTGAGTTTCTGCGCCATGGGTTCCGCCACGATTGTGGCTCCTGCAGTCTTAAGCGAAGCCGGGTTTTCTTCGTTCTGTGGCTATCCGCTGCTTTCTCCCGCCTTTTAATAATTCCGAAGCAATTCGACGGTTCCCGCAATTCGCTCTCTTTCGAGGTCTCATCTTCGATTAAACACACTTTTTTTTGGCTTTAATTCGACTATAAGCGACAATTAGCAGTAATTTAGAACACTAAATTACTAGATTTTAAATCTCATAATATAGAGATTTTAATTATTTATAATTGACGAGTATAAATATTTCATGTTATATCGATTATAAATACCATCAATAAAGTGGAATATTACTAATGGATGTCGTCCTAAAAAAGCGCGAAACAGCGAAAAACTTATCTCCAGAGAAACGTCACAAATTCGTTAAATTGGCCGAAAGCAGGACTGTTAATGCGATTAAAGCTATACGCGTCATCGGCAAGCTTGGGAACCGATCGCATTACCAGTACGAAGATAATGACGTGAGAAAAATAGTCTCCGCACTGACCAAAGAGATTGAGGCGCTGAAGGCGCGCATGACAGAGCAGGGCAGTCGGATCACCGTGGACTTCAAGCTCTAACTACAACCCATAACAAGGGGAATTCGATGCCAACGGATGCCGCCCAAGAGCTTTGCGAACAATTGATCCATGCAGACGCCGAAGCCGACGTAATAACGATTCTCAGAAAAGCCGAATATTGGGACGATCCCAAATGTTGGCGCTACTACGGCAACAACCAGCTTAATTGGTCCCAGGCAGGTGGACAACAGGGACGAGCGGACTTTGCCCTCAATGAAAAGGCCATCAATTCGATTGATGCCGTTCTCACACTGAAATGCCTGCTTGCCGGAATTGACCCTGAAAGCCCCGAGGCTCCACCATCCATCCGTGCCGCAGTTGCTAGGTTCATTGAGAATCACGAAAAACTGACCACATCCGGGGGCCGCGTTGAGGATTGGTCTACTAGTTTTCGCACTCAGACTGCTGAGAACATTTCAATCTTCACGACGGAAGCGCCGGGTTCGACGTCGCATACCAAGCCCTCGGTCAATATTGCGGACCTTGGTGAAGGACATACACCGTCGGCGTTTCCCTCCACTTTTGTTTCGCTTGGTAAGCGGAATAAAGCGTCTGTAGCCTTCGTTCAAGGGAAGTTCTGCCAGGGCGGCAGCGGTGCTATCCGACACTGTGGAATCAATAAGCTTCAACTCGTCGTATCAAGGCGCCACCCCAAATTAATTGGGGCGGCCAGTGTGTCTCATTCCTACCCAAAGAATATAACCGACGAGCACTGGGGATTCACAATCGTTCGCCGCGAAGAAGCGACTGCAAACAGTAAGATTCCAGTGTTGACGTATCTTGCACCTTTGGGGGCCAGCGAGAATCCGCGTAACGGGGAAGTGCTCCACTTTATGGCTCCTTCGATGCCATTGTTCCCCAAAGGGGACGACGCATACCAACGTGCTGTCGAATGGGGGACGTTAATGAAGCTCTACGCCTACCAGTTAAAGAGCACCGGTAATATCATTCGTCGCGACGGGCTGTTGTATAAACTCGACTTGCTGCTGCCAGATCCGGCGCTTCCCATTCGCATGCATGAGTGCCGCAAACGTGCCCATGGAGTCGGTGAAAAAGGGGCATCAGAGCAGACCACAACGATGAGCGGGCTATTCGCTCGTTTACAAAAGAGCGACAACCTTGAGGACGCGCCACCTATTAGCATGCCCATCACGATCCGCGGTCGACAGCTAATAGCGCGAGTTTTCGCGTTCAAACCAGGCCGAGGCGCAACTTATCGCTCGAATGAAGGGGTTATCTTCACGGTAAATGGCCAAGCTCACGCAGACATTAAGGCCTCCATCTTTGCTAGGAAGCGGGTCGGTCTGCAACGATTGGCGAGGGATTTATTGGTAGTCGTCGACTGCTCGTCTCTCGATGCTAATGAGCGGGACGATCTGTTCATGAGTAGTCGAGATCGCGTCGCCGAGGAATCGCCCCTCTTCACGGAACTTGAACGTAATCTCGAAGAGGCGCTACACGACCACCCAGGGCTGCGCGAACTGCGTAACCGACGAGCACAGCAGGACTTATCTGAACAGCTCAGTGACAACAAGCCGCTCGAGTCAGTACTTAAGCACATATTGAAGAGCTCACCTACGCTGGCGAAATTATTTGCTAAGGGAGAACGTCTATCAACACCTTTCAAACCTGAAAGTGTCCAGCCCGACCCGATGCCGCCGACACTCCACTCACATCCCACTTTTTTTCACTTTACGGGTAAAGAGCCCGAATTTGTACTTAAACGTTTCGCTCATCTCGAGCAACGGTGCCGAATAACATTCACGACAGACGCTGAAGATACCTATTTCACGCGTAAGTATGATCCCGGAAGTTTTATTTTTAGTCGTAGGGTGAAAGATGGCTCGGAACCCATTCTTTCATTTAACGGCCCTAATCTCGTGCGTGGTCGGGCGTCTCTCTCGTTTGATCTGCCTGCTAATGTAAATCCTGGCGAGCTGCTGACCTACGACGCGATAGTTGAAGATGACGTAATGCAGCGGTCTTTTAAGAACACGTTTGTTCTCCAAGTAGCTGCCGCCCAGATTGGGAAACCCGCTGGACCATCCGTAAAACCGAACTCTCCCGGGGAGAAGCCGGGTCCTACGCCAGACGGTCGTGGGGGTATTGCACTACCGAAAGTAATCCGACTTACGAGAACAGACCTTAAATGGCGTGAGCATTTCAACGACGATTTCGGGTGCCTCGATTTATTCGAAGATTCAGACGAGGTAAATGGCAAGCAGCAAACTGAATATACGTTCTATCTGAATGAGGAAAACATTTCGCTACAAACTGAACTCAAGGCGAGCAAAGCTAATACTGCCGTGTTGCTTAAGCAATTCGAAGTTGGCGCAGTGCTGATCGGTTTGGCTCTTATTCATGACCAGCACCAAATGAAAAGGCATCCGGCACCTAAAAGCGATGCGGACAAAGACGCCGAAGCCAGTCTTCAGGATAATGTGCGGTTGTTGAGCCGCGCAGTTGCCCCGGTCTTGCTCCCCATGATTCAGACTCTTGGAGATCTAGGCGAGGATGACCTCGATCAAAGTGACTTAGTTGGCATGGCCGAATACAGCGAAGGGGGCGAGGGAGCTGCAGCCGCTCTATGATTTCAAACGATGAAACAGCACGACCTCTTGGCTACCGTTCGTTTCACCTCGTTGGTCCGCGTACCACTTGCGATTCGGCACTGTACGCCACAACCTTCTATCCCCGACATTGCTGAGTTGCGGCAAGAAACGTTCGCGTAGACCAACATCGTCCGCCACCGACAGATATCGTGAGAGCATCCATGACGGCTCGGAAAATGCCACTACTTGAATAACCATCGTCTCGTGGGTGCATAAAGCGGCAATTGACTGGAGCGACGCACGGAGGCTAGCAAAATACTTGTTGAGCTCGGTGCCACCACGATCACCCATCGTATAGTAAGCCGCACCGTCGCCGTCGAGTCGATTTGCAATCCAGAAGGGTGCCGGCGTTTCCTTGCGCCCGTCCACTTGCCACCGGTGGTAAAGCACATGAACGCCGGGATATGGCGGCGATGTGATGACAAGCCGCGGCTTACGTCCCGTCGTCACCAGCTTCTCCGTTTCTAAACCGCTTGTGCTCCGGTTCAGGCAACGGATCACCGGTGGCCTCTCAGCCGCAGCACTTACGGCTTTACGCAACTCGCGCGCGCCGTCGATCATATCCACCGTGTTCGACATTAAGGCATCGCGGAAACCATCAATTGAAGGTAGCTTCTTACGGCCATCGAGTGCCCATTGCGCAGTTCGCAGTACAGCGCATCGCGCAAACGCTTCGAGTTGGGGCGTGGACAATCGTTTGGCGCTGGCCAAGACCTGTGCAATCCCCTTTCCGAGCCGCCAAGTTGCTGCTGAGTTGAGGTGCCGCATATAGCCGGCCGCCTCATACTTGGCATTAACGTGCGCAGGGCTCCAGATATTAATCCCTTCCCGCACCCGTCGGATCCATTTGATGAGAGTGTTGAGCTCCTGTTCCGTGTAAAGAGTCGTCTTTACTTCGCTGACAAATGTCGCAAGGGAGCTGATATCAGTTCCGATAGCGTGTCTTCCAAGTGCTAACGCTTCGACGAGGGTTGTACCCCCGCCAACAAACGGATCGAGGATCAAATCGCCAGGTTGCGTAAAAATCTCGATCGCCGCTCGCACGAGCTTAGGCGAGAACCTTGCCGGGTATCGGTAAAAATTATGTGTAAAACCTGCAACGGGAGACGTATCGCCGGCAGCTTCGATCAGTAGAGATGCTGCGCGCCGAGAACCAATTGCTAAAGCACTCTTCTTCGCGTTCGGCTTGTCGAGATTTCCCATCTCTTATCCTTTTCGCTCAGGCGCTGGCCGCCATTCGCGTATGTACGTCTCCGCCGCGTCACGAACAATCCATGCGACAGATACTTTTTTCTGCTTTGCAAGTGCCTCAAGTGTACGGTAGAGCTCGGCCGGAAAACTAATTGAGGTACGAAACGTCGACGCGGGGTCGGCCTTAACCGTTTTCTTCTTGGAGCTCATCTTCTTGAAGCTCATCGTTGCGTCCCTCGAACGTCGGATGCACCACATTACACCAGTATGGTGTGCATTGCATGGTTCGCAACCAGGCTTATATGGCCGAAGGGACGTGTCCAAGTGATCGTCGTGAACCGGCGCGACTGAATTCTCGCTTCGTGGAAGGCGAACAACGCAACAGCGACTTAAACGCGGGGCCAGATTATAACGTCGTGCTCCGGGACGGACCGACACAGCGGTACAGATCGGTATGCTCGTGGCAGCCCGTCTGCAGCAGTACGTGATTAGTTCGCCGAAGCTGTCGATATGCGGCAAGGAATACCTTGAGCCCACAACAGTCTTGAAAACCCCGGTGCACACTATTCCTCAGTTCAAGAACGCCTGAACCGCCTCAATGAAGTCCGCCGACGACCGTACGTTCACGTCCTCACCGAGATCCAACGATTCAATCAACTCGTTTTGGAAACCGAACATCTTGAGGAGCAGCGGACTCAATTCATCGATCTCGAAAGACCAACTGACCATACCGGGCTCCTCCCCCTTGCACCTGCTCGCCAGGATGCAACAGGGAGATTACGAGCGCAACGGTCTGATCGGTGCAGTTGGCGAAGAATGACCAATACGGCCAAGCCCTGAATAACGTCGCGAACCATTCGCGGACTTCCGGGATGGCCTCAAGTTCGCGCGAATCATCATCGTAGCCGTGAAATATCAACGTTACCGCGCCTTCAGCGCTTAGCGCGGATGCGCGATTCTGGGTCAAGCGCTGGAGCGACAAAAGCACTTGCGAGATGTCTCCAGCGGAGACCGCGGCAGCATCGCACACCACGATAATTTGTTGCTCTTTGGCGGGCGAGTAGCGAGTCGTCGGCATCACAAGGTCCAGTAAGAGAAGGCAAACTGGTAAAATAAACCATGACACAGGCACCAGAAATATATCAGAAGCCGATCGACGATATTGATGTGACCGGACTCCCATTGCGTGGTACCGAGAGCTTCGACCAGGCGCTGATTACGCGCTATGCGTTGGAGTATGCCGGGCGCGGCTGGGCCGCGATCATGACCGTCGATAACCAATTCATCCGAGTGGTGGCCGTGCCTGAGCACGGGATCGAGCCTAAGGATTACGTGCTGGGGTTGCTCAAACATGGGTTTCTAGAGGACGCGCTACCAATCCTCGAAGCCCTGTCCGGCATGATTGATGACGCGGATATCGAATACAACCTGGGGATCTGCCTCTCCGAGCTTGGACGGATTGACGAATCCGTTGCCCCGCTCGAAAAATGTATTGCGCTTGATCCGAATTACGTCTCGGGCCTGGTCGGCCTTGGCGTGGCTTATGTGCGACTGTACCGCCTCGACGAAGCCGAGGCGGTACTTCGTAACGCCATTCGACAGGAACCGCACAATGCCTACGCGAAACGCAACCTTGCCGTTGTTCTAACTAAAATCGGGAAGTTGCAAGATGCCCTTCCGCTCTTTCGACAAGCTGCGTCACTGATGCCGCAGGACCTCAATGTTCAGCTCGGTCTTGCGCAATGCCTGACGCAGCTGGGCGGCGCGCACCGCACGGAGGCCGACACGATCTACAAGCTAATCGTCGAAAAGTTTCGCGAGCACCCGGCTGCAGAGCTCGCCGTCGCGGCCCGCAATAAAATGGCCAGCGAAGACTTGCATGCCAAGGTCGATGGCAAGGTCCGGATGGACGCGGTGTTCTACATGCAAAGCGACGGGCGGCGTTCTCCCGCGCATGTTCTATCGCCTGGTGCAGCCGGGCGCAGAGCAGCGGCAACGGCGGCAGCTCCGTGAGGTATTCGCTGACGCGGATGGATTTGGCATCGAGCTCAAGCAGCTCCACCTGCTCGGCATCGGCGGCGGCGCACAGGATGAGTCCGATCGGAGCTTCCTCGCCACGCGCGCGTTCGTGTTTGTCCAGCCACCGCAGGTATAGCTCCATCTGGCCAACATGCGCGGGCTGGAAAGATTCCAGCTTCAATTCGACGGCAATCAGCCGGCGGAGGTGGCGGTGGAAGAAGAGCAAGTCGAGATGAAAATCGTCCTTGCCGACGCTCATGCGCTTTTGTCGGGCGACGAAGGTAAAGCCAGTACCCAGCTCCAGCAGGACGCCTTCGATCTCGCGCAGGATGGCGCTCTCCAGATCGCGTTCGCTATAGGCTCCTGTGAGTCCCAGCAGGTCGAGAAAGTACGGATCGCGAAAGACGAGGTCAGGGGTTAGCTGCCCGTCCCGGAGCTTGGCGATCTCCGCCGAGATAACGGCATCCGGTTTTCTGGAAAGCGCGGTGCGCTGGAACAACATGCCGCCGATCTTCAGTCGCAAGGTGCGCACATCCCAACGCTCGATGCGGCACATTTCGGCGTAGAAATCGCGGGCCAGTGGGTCCTTGATCGGCAGCAACTCGATGAAGTGGCTCCAGCTCAATTGTGTCGACAGTGTCGACACAATTTCTTGATTGGAGAAGCATTGAGAGAATTGAATGGCGCGATACAACGCGCGGAGGGTGAACGCCTGGCCGAACTCCGCTGTCAATTCTCGTGACACAGTCACGAGAATTTGTTTTCCGTACGCGGCCCTCCCGCCTTGAAGATTCTCATTCAAGAGGCGCCGCCCCACATACCAATACAACAACGTCTGGGTGGAGTTGGCGACTGTCGCAATCCGCTGGCGTGCGGACTGTATGAGGCTGCGCAAGTCCGAGAGGAGGCCCGCCGCATCCACGAGCGCGGGCGGTTCTATCTCGGCGCCCGGGTTAAGTTTTTCGCGCCCCACTGGCGGCAGCACGGAGTGCCGGGGTTTTTTGGGTGAAGGATTGGCTTTCTTCTTCACGATGGCCCCCCTTTAAGCAGCCCATCCAGCAGCCCCTCGGCCTCTTTCTCGATGGCGAGAATGTCGGCGCTGATTTCTTCAAGAGTCCGCAGCGGTTGCGGCTGGTAGAAGTGCCGGGTGAAGCTCACCTCATAGCCAATCTTGGTGGCGTCTTCCTTGATCCACGCATCCGGCGTGTAGGGCAACACCTCGCGGCGGATGAAGGCTTCGATGCCGCCCTCTTCCAGCAGCGGCACCTGCTCGGTGTCGCGCAGATCAGAATCGGGTTCGTATTCGACGATGGCTTCCTTGGCCCTTGCCCCCTCACCCCAACCCTCTCCCCCGATGGGGGCGAGGGAGAACAAGCCGCGCAGCGGATCGGCCTTGGCTTTGCCGGGCTTGTGCGCCTTGGCGATGACGGGCGACGCGGTCTCGATGCGCCAGCTCACGGCTTTGAGGATTTGCTTGAGGTCGGCGGCGGGGAGTTTGATGCCGGCCGTCTTGAGCGCAACATCTACGCGGTCGCAGAAGACATTGTGATCCTCGAAGAGCACGTCACCTAGCACCTCGCGCAGCATCAAAGCGACTTCGACCAGACGACCGTCGCGTTCCCAGGTCTTCGGGTCGAGCAGTTTCTTTTTTTTCTTCTCCGGTAGTCCTTTCTTCGTGCCGCCATCTTCGTCGTCACCCTCTTCTTCATCACTGCCCCAAGCGGCAAGGTGCTTCTCCAACATGGCAGCGACCTTCGAGAAATTGTTGAACAACTCGTCGCCAAACTCCTCATACAACGCAGCGCGCAGATCGTCATCCCCCGCGGCGAAGCGCAAGGTCTCGATGGCCTTGAGGGTCAACTGACTGTGCAGGCGCAGCGGGCGTTCGACGGTAACCTTCCAGTAGCCGAAGGCGGCGTTGGGGAAAATTTTCGACTCGGGAGTTTCCTTGAATTCGAGAAAACTTTGGCTGATGCGATCGATGTCCTCAGGCGCGAGCTCGCAGTTTTTCTTGCCCAGGTTTTTGCGCAGCGGTTTGAACCACTGCGTCGCATCGATGAGCTGCACCTGACCTTGCCGATGCGTAGGTTTCTTGTTCGACAGCACCCAAATGTAGGTAGCGATGCCGGTGTTGTAAAAGAGGTTGAGGGGCAGGGCGACGATGGCCTCGAGCCAGTCGTTCTCGATCAGCCAGCGCCTAATATTGCTCTCACCCTGGCCGGCATCGCCGGTAAAAAGCGAGCTGCCATTGTGAACCTCGGCGATGCGGCTGCCGAGGGCGGACTTGGCGTTCATCTTCGCCGCCATGTTGGCGAGAAAGAGCATCTGGCCGTCGCTGGAGCGCGTGACAAGCGAAAGTTCTTCGCCCTTGTGCATCACCTTGAAGCGCGGGTCGCGCATCCCGTCCTTGCCGCCCATATCCTCGAGATCCTTCTTCCAGCTCTTGCCGTAAGGTGGATTAGCGAGCATGAAGTCGAACTCCTGCGCCGGGAATGCGTCGTGCGCAAGCGTGGACCATTCCGCGCCGCCGACGATGTGATCGGCGCTCTCGCCCTCGCCTTTCAGCAACATGTCGGCCTTGCAGACGGCATAGGTCTCGGGGTTGATCTCCTGGCCGTAGAGCAGACACTTCACTTGCTGATTGCGTTTCGCGGCGATCGTCGCGAGTGTTTCCTCCGCCACGGTGAGCATGCCGCCCGTGCCGCAGGCGCAGTCGTAAAGCAAGTAGGTGCCGGACTTGATCTCAGAATCGATGGGCAGGAACACCAGGTTCGCCATTAGGCGCACCGCGTCGCGTGGCGTCCAGTGCTCGCCCGCTTCTTCGTTGTTGTCCTCGTTGAACTTGCGGACCAACTCTTCGAAGACCGTACCCATCGCGTGATTGTCGATGCCGGCGGGAGAGAGGTCGATGTCGGGCGCTAGGAATCTGTTGATCAGCGTGCCGATGGCGTCGGCCTTGGACAGCGTTTGCAGCTGATTGCGAAACTTGAAGTTCTCGAGGATGTCCTGAACATTCGGCGAAAAGCCGTTCAAATAGTCCTCGAAATCGGCGAGGAGTTGCTGCTGGCTGCCGCGCGATTTGAGATCGCGCAGGGTGAACCTCGAGGTGTTGTAGAAGGCTTGACCCGCGGCGTCACAGAGCGCCGCGCGCTGCGCGGTAATGAGGGCCGTATCGAGCATCTTCTTGGTATCGAGCACTTGCTGCTTGGTCGGCTCGAGCACTGCGTCCATGCGCCGGATAACGCACAGGGGCAAGATCACGTCCGGGTACTTGCCGCGCTTGAAGAGATCGCGCAGCACATCGTCGGCGATGCCCCAAATGAAAGAGACGATCTTGTTGTGGGTTGCCTGATCCACTATGGGTTGCACTCGATAAATGTCATCGATTCATAGCGGGCGATCGCCACCGGGAAATCTCACGTGCAGCTAGGATGATCAGCCACACTGGCAGTTCTCAGCGTTTGAGTTAAACCGCAGACGATGAAATGCATTCTGACACAGCCTGTCCACTACCTTTGGTTTGGTGGGAACCTGCATTTCTCTCTCCGCCAGATCAAAAAGAAAGGCCCCACGTGGGGCCTTTCTTTTTGATCTGGCGGAGAGAGAGTCCGTATTTGCAGGGTCCAACGCCATCCGATAAAATCCGTTTTGTTTTTTATTTACATATAGTTATGTGATTCTCTCTCCCAGAGACTTCCATTGAAATCCACTGCCATCCCACATATTATGTGGTACGGGATGTGGGATATTCGAATGGCTACCAAAGGCAAGCATCCTTCAAAGGCGCTCACCGCGGTAGCAATCCGGGCGCTCGCAACGCCGGGGCGCTACGCCGACGGCAATGGCCTCTACGTAGTAGTGGATCCGTCCGGCGCCAAGCGCTGGGTTCTTAGAACAGTTATCAAAGGCAAACGTTGCGACATTGGCCTGGGGGGCATCAGTCTCGTGACCTTGGCAGAGGCACGTGAACTCACCGCGCAAATGCGGAAGTTAGCCCGCAGCGGCGGCGATCCACTAGCCGAACGCCGTAAGGCCGTGATTGAAATCCCGACTTTCGAGGAAGCCGCTAAGAAAGTCCACGCTGAACACTCGGGCAGTTGGAAGAACCCGAAACATGCAGCGCAGTGGATAAACACCCTCACCGAATACGCATTCCCGATCTTCGGCAATAAACGTGTCGACGGAGTGGATACCAATGACGTAAAAGCTGCGCTTCTCGCGATTTGGCAGGACAAGCCCGAAACCGCGAAACGGGTCCGCCAGCGGATCAAAATGGTCTTCGATTGGTGCAAGGCATTGGGCTTCCGCCCTGGCGACAACCCTTGCGACGGATTGACGAAAGTACTACCCAGACAAACAATCCGCGCCGAACATCATGCAGCGTTAGCCTATGCCGACGTTCCTGCATTCATTCGACTGTTGCGGAAATCCGATGCTACCGAGTCAGCGCGCCTCGCTTTCGAGTTGCTAATCCTGACTGCGACCCGAACCAATGAAATTCTTGCGGCCCAGTGGAGTGAGTTCGACCTGGAAGCAGCGCTATGGACAATCCCAGCCAGCCGCATGAAAGCCAAGCGTGAGCACCGTGTGCCCCTATCTCCGCGCAGTGTCGAGATACTCAAACAAGCAAAGAAATTGTCGACCGAGAATCAGTTCGTATTTCCGGGCATCAAACCCCAAAAGCCGCTATCGAATATGACATTCCTCATGGCCGTGCGCCGATTAGGAAAAGACATCACCGTTCATGGCTTCCGATCATCGTTTCGCGATTGGGCTGCCGAATGTACCAACTTTCCTAGTGATGTCTGCGAGGCCGCGCTGGCGCATACAATCAAGAATAAAGCGGAAGCCGCGTACAACCGGACAGATTTATTCAACAAGCGAGCCGACCTTATGGCGGCCTGGGCTGTGTTTTCGACATCTAAGGAACTTCTGCATAAGTGCCCGATCTGATCATGCAGTTGTTCGGACGACGGTGAGGTAGGCGATGAGCAAGCAACTGACGTTGGGCACGGGCTTTGAAAAGTACGCGAAGACGACGCGACGGGAGAAGTTTCTCGACGAGATGGACCGCATCGTGCCATGGACCGAGTTGTGCGCGCTGGTTGCGCCGAAGTATCCCAAGGCTGGCGACGGGCGCCCGCCCAAAGAGCTCGAAATGATGCTGCGCATCTATTTTCTGCAGCAGTGGTTCAACCTGTCAGATCCGGCGGTCGAAGATGCGCTGTACGATTCGGTGTCGATGCGCCGCTTCATCGGCCTCGACCTCGGTCAGATGGCGGCCCCCGACGAGACCACGGTATGCCGGTTTCGCCACCTTCTGGAGCGGAACAAACTCGGCAAGAAGCTCTTTCAGCGCGTGCATGATTATCTTGAGACCCACGGCATCGAGATTGGCAAGGGCACGATAGTCGATGCCTCGATCATCAGCGCTCCGCCATCGACCAAGAACAAAGACCGCACGCGTGACCCTGACATGCATCAAACGAAGAAGGGCAATCAGTGGTTCTTCGGTATGAAGGCGCATATCGGCGTCGATAGCCGGACCAAGGTTATTCATTCGGTCGCCGCGACAGCGGCCAACGTGCACGATGCGACTTGTCTGCCCGATTTGCTGCATGGCGAGGAGACACGGGTGTGGGGCGACTCGGCCTATCAAGGCCAGGGCGAGGTCATCAGTCGGTGTGCGCCGAATGCCTTGGACATGACCCACCGGCGCTATCGTCGCAAGGGCGTGGTCGATGAGGTCGAGCGGGCGAAGAACAAGACCAAGTCGAGTGTTCGGGCCAAGGTCGAACATCTGTTCCTGGTCATCAAGCGGGTGTTCGGCTTTGCGAAGACACGCTATCGGGGCTTGGAGAAGAACGCGCACCGGCTATTCGTGACTTGTGCGCTGACGAACTTGTACATCATGCGGCGGCGCTTGCTGCGCGCGTTGTAGGCTAGATCGGTCTGGTGTGCGCCTCGCTGGTTGGAAACAACCATGCGAGGGGCGATAAGCGACGCGTTCTCGCGACTTTTCACTCAATTCCAGCGCGAAGGACGACATCAATGCTTATATTCGCTACTTGTTCAGACGTTCCCTAAATAGATATCAGAAGGTAGGCGTTTCCCTCGGAAAACGAATCCCGATTTGGTGTAAGTCGAGCAATTGTGATTGCAGATTTCGCCCTGCATTCGCAGATGCTCAATAGCCGCCACTCGAATGCGCGCATCGAGCTCATGGTTGACCACCTGTAGCGCCCCGAAAGGTAGTCACTCTGACTCAAACCCGTGGTCAGAAAACTTAAGCGTCCTGCAATTCTCTGTCACGGTGCGGACTACAGTATCAGAGGCTCCAGACGGAACATCAGCATGGATTTCCAGCGTCACTGTCACATCGGCCCCAACCAACCCGGCGAGATGCGCGATTACTTCTTCAGCAATCCTGCCGGCATCGCGGCCGACACGAGCGGTATCGAGAGTCACTACCCCATGAAAGCGTCGCGGAAGCGAGGTAGGCTTCAGCGCCGTTGCCGTAGTTCCAATGTCGTCGGGTTTAGGGGACTGGCCAGGCTGAGCCAGGGGAGATGTCCCTGGCGGCGCGGAAGGCGGGACTTCCGTATCGCTCTGTCGTCGCGCAACCTCAGCGTTAACCAGCACACCTGAGTCATAGGATGAAAGGTTTACCAGCTGCCCTGTGCGTAAACCGCGATACCTGTCCGCCGCATCATCGAAACTTTCCGCATAAGCGAAGGTATCTGACTGCCAAGTCAGCAAGGCCACCCCGTCGCGGCAGGCGTTGACCAGCACATCGGGCCCTGCGAGCCTCGGCAGGTAAAGGTAGCGCGCGAAGTCTTCGACGAGCTGCTTGATTGCAACGTTCTCGCCCCGCCAGAGCGGAACGTTGTCGAGGTGCTTACGCAAAATAGTCGAGCCGAGCGCGGCGACCAAGAATTCCTCGCTGCGCAACTTCTTGCTCGCCCGCACCGCCAACGGGTCGCTACCCGAAAGTCGAATTGACTGCCAAGTGATCGCTGCCTGCGGATTAACTTGTTCCGGCACTAACAACCACTGGTAGGTCTCGGGTAATCGCGCCGTCACCGCGCCATCCGCAGCCTGCAATTGCGTTTCGGCCTGTTTCACCTGGTGCGGATCGAGATTGAGTGCCACTCTCTCGGCCAGAATTGACTCCCATGCCAGAAATTTTCGCACAGCCTCGTCCAGGTCTTGCAAGCGCACCTTGTCTGCGGCGAGGAAGACCAGCGTGTTGCGGTACAAGCGCGGGGTATTGCCGCGCGACTCAAGAATGGCCCGCGCCATGGTTTCGGCCGCATTGCCAGTCTCCTTGCTGTAGGGATGCTCTGCGGGCAATACCACCAACCGTGCATCGAGGTCGTCAGGAACGTCGGCACCCGAGCGCGGCAGGGGATGGATGCGCGCGAAGTCACCGGCCTTCCGCAGATCAGCCCGCAACCGATCATCCAAATCCTGCGCCACCTTATCGGTGTCGCGCTTGAGCTGCTCGGCGCGATCCTCGGCGAGCTTGGTGACCGTCGGTTGCGTTGCGTACCAGAATCGCGGGCCATCCTGATAAAGGTAGGTTGCGGCCGCCCCCAACCTTCGTAACGCGTCACCGAACACCGCAGGCGATTCGCCCGGCATCACGCAACCGAGCTTCACGCGACGGTCCTCGAGCCCGCGATGCGCTGCTGTCGCCGTCGGAGCCGACCCCAGATAGATTGTGCGTGCAACGCGCCGCGTCGCATGCAGCTTGCCAAGGTTGGGTTGCTCGGCATCTATCTTGAGCGGCAGCGAGTTCGGCCCGTCCACGTCCTTCTCAATGATTGGCGCCCAGTTGTCGGAGAGGTAGCGCGTCAGCTCGGACTGCACACGCGGGTCGTCGATTGGCACTGTGGACGGCAGGATCAGCGGATTGCGGTCACCCTTCTCCCATAGACTGTGGATCACCGCTGCCATCAGGCGCAGCACACCGCGCGTGCGTTGGAATTTCACCAACGTCGACCAATCGGTGTAAAGCCGGTCGAAAATCTCTGGGTGAATGGGGTAGGCGGCCTGGATGCGCTTCTCGTAATCACCCCCCTTACACTCGGGCGGGAACTCCGCGCTCTGCGCGTGATAAAGGTCTGCAAAGGCGCGGGCGGTGACGTCGCGCTGCTTGAATGATTCTTGCCCTGCGAGCGGCTCGAACAGCCGCCGCCGCACGATCTCGAATCCCTCTTCCGCTGTGGCCGGACGCCATGATGATTCCACTCGCCCGACCACGTTGCGCAGTCGGTCGAGCGCCTCGCGCCCGCGGATACCGCCCACCTCCACATCGTCCGCTCGCGTATGGGGTGAGCCCGACGTGTCCGACGCAGGCAGCGAGATCACCAGCATGCAGTTTCCGGCGAGCTTGGCCGACTCGGTCAGTGCCTGGGCGAAGGTGAACTGGGTCTCGAAGCCGCCCGCCGGCAGGTCGCTCTGGTCATGAAGCTGACGAGCATACGCAACCCACTCATCGATCAGGATCAGGCAAGGCCCGTATTCCTTGAATAGCTCACGTAGCACGTCGCCTGGGTTGGTGGCGTTCTCATCGTCATCCTTGATGCGCGCATACGCTGCCTTACCGCCAAGCTGCCAGGCCAACTCGCCCCACAATGTGCGCACCACTGTGCCATCAGCTTTGGTGATGGGATTACCAGGCGAGATCTTGTTGCCCACCAGCACCACGCATTTGGCCGTGGGCAGGCTCATCATCCCCGCATCAGCTAACACCGCGTCGACTCCCACCAACTCGCTGGCATTCACCCCTGAAAACAGATGGTAGAGCGCCAGCATGGAGTGCGTCTTGCCGCCGCCAAAGTTGGTCTGGAGTTGGATCACCGGGTCGCCGCCCTTACCCGAGATGCGTTGTACGCCGCCTACTAGCAGTTGCTTCAAGCTCTCCGTAAGAAAGGTTCGGCGGTAAAACTCCTGGGGCTTTTTGTACTCGTCCGATCCTTCGCCCAAGTGCACCTGCCAGAGATCAGCGGCGAACTCCGCCTGCTGGTAGCGCCCGCTCGCAACGTCCGCATGAGGTGTGACTACTTCGCGCCAGGGCTTAAGCGTGCCGGTCCCGGTTACCTCGATCAACGAGCCGCCGGCCTTGCGCTTTTCGCTGCGAACCTGTTCGTCGAAGGTGAGCCGGCGCAGCTCCATTTTCATCTTGCCGACCTCGTCCGACTGTGGCGCCGAGACTGCTGTGAGCAGCCGCGCCATTGAATCGAGCGCACGGTCGGCGTCGTCGCTTGAGAACGGTTCCTGGTGCGCCCACTTGTTGCGGCAGTCGCGCAACTCTTGCACCAGCGATCGCTCGGCGCGGCCGAGAGTTCGCCCAAAGATCTCGTTCCACGCCTCCCACATCAATTTGAGCAGCGCAGCCACGTCCCACTCTTCAATCGGCTTTTTGCCAATCGTCCGATCATCGCCGAAGTAACGGCGCGCCTCTTCGGGTGCTTTCTGTTGGTGTTGGCTCCTGAACTCACGCTCGACGAAGGGCGCAAGCCCTGCTCGAAGCAGTTCCATCGCCTTGCCGATCCGCTCCTGGTTTGTAATGGCCATGCGTTACTTCTCGTTTGCTGCGTTCCTGAGGGTTTCCATGAAGTCCGCAAGTCTTTTTGTGTGAGCGTCGTACCGACCCCTTGTCCAAGGGACATCGGGGAAACAGTGCATGATGTCGACGCACAACTTGGACTCAGCCAAATAGCCGGTAAATTTGTTCTGGTTCACCAAGATCACCTGCACCGATCGAACCAAGTAGGGTCGGTCGATCCAATTGGAGACTTCATTGCGGAGCCAATCGAGCTAGGGGAATTCGGCTGCCTTGGGTGACTCAATGTCTCCAAACGTCAGCGCCCCCTGACGAGAATCGTATCGAAAGCGCCAGACTGCGGCGAGAAGATCATGAGCATCCTGGAGCGCGCGGTGATCACACCTGTAGATGTTGCCCCAGCGGCGGTGGTTAATGTAATCCAGCAAGGCCTTGCTAATGTCATCCAGTACGCCCTTGGCGAAGGCTGCGTAGCGATTGCACGTCGATACCATAATCTGAATTGCTTGGCCGTACACTCCATGCTGGATCGAAGCCAGATATTCACCGTCATCGCCACCAAAGCAGCTACCGACGATCAATTTCGAGTCCCCTCACCCTTGGGTTCCATCAGGCGTCGCCGACCCGGGCGCCTCTGCGGTCTTCTCGAGGTTCTCGCGAACTTATTGGGTCGACTAAAGCGATGCGTTCCTCGAACGTGATGGCCACGGGCTACTCCTCCGTATCGAATAGACCGCCTTGACTGGGCTGCGCGCTCGCACGCTCTCGTGCCAGGCGGACTATTTCGGGCCAGCTCTGCACGAGGGCGTTGTAAGCGAGCGCCTCAGCAGCGCGCTTTTTGCGCTCGCAGAGTGTGTATAGGCGATAGGCCAATTCGCGGCCGATTTCAGCCCTGGCGCCCAGCTTTACGACGAGCTCGCCCGCCGCGCCTTCGCCGCCACTTTCGAGCACACGGATCAGATGGTGAACGATCTCCCAGGCAGTGAGGCGTGGATCAATCGCTGGGTCCCAGTCGGCCGGCAGGTCCGCGGGCGCGAGCAGGCGCACCTTGCCGCGCTTCGATTCGAGGATGCCGGCCTCGACCATTCCGGCGACACTAGTGTTCTTCGATTTGCTGAGTTGTTCGGCCACTCCGTACTCACCCTCGGCGAAGCCCGACTGCTCGAACCACGTCAGCGCCCAACGGCTATCGGCGTCGAAATCGCCCTCCTGTTCGGCCAACGCCTCGTCTAGGGTTTGGTTAATTAGCGAAAGCGCCTCACGCACACTGACCGGCTTACCTCCGGCATCGAGCACTTCAGTGTAACGAGTGAAGATCGCCATGCCTGGGCCGATGGCAGCCTGCGCGAGGTCAACTGGCGCGATGTTGCCGTGCTGCAGATGAGAGAGTGCCAATGACAATTCACCCTTCAGCGCAGCGACAAATTCGCGACGCGTGGCAGTGGCGGCGTCAGGTGCACGCCTGCGACAGACTAAGACGATGCTGGAAGCGAGAGCATTGGACGCCATTCCGCGCATGCGATTACCAAGTTCCGTGCGCATTGGCCAAGTGCCAGTGGTGGCAAAGCCAGCACGGATCACTGCGTCAAGAAAAGTCTCCCAGCCTGTGCTGGCGGTACCTTCGGCGTCATCATTCTCAGCTTGCTTGAACGCATAATAGATTGTGACTGGGAAAGCAGGATGCGACTGCTCGGCGAGACGGTGCATTGCTCTCGTCATCCCATTAAGAAAAAACGCTTCAGCACTCGCCTTGCTATCGTGACGGTACGCAACCGCAACCAGTTCTTCTGTTTTGGGTACCGCAAGCGTGGCGAATAGATCGGGTAGAACCGGCTTTAGCGAGTGGCGCAGCCATACATAGAAAAAGTCAGATAGATCAGCGTAGGGGACATTGTCGTAGTAGGGTGGATCGGTAGAGATGACGCGATCGCACGAAATAGCCTGTGATGACGCTTCAGCTTGCGTTGCCGTACCCAGTCCCCTCGCTGGTAAGAAGTCGATAGCCTTCGAGACCCACTCAACGCTCGGCGTCCAAGTGCCGGATGACATACAGAAAGGATTACCTTCCCCAAAGTCCCACGTCATCGGGATCGCCTGCCGCGCGAAAGTGTTCCTAAGTTGAAGTTTCGATGGGCTTGAATCCCAGGTCGCGATGCGCGTGTGACGATCAACGACTCGGTCTACCGCGAACGACAGGTACACTGCTACTGCGTCAGCGTAAGCTGTTATGCCAGTGCCGCCATCTTTTAGTGACAAACCGTCGACGGGAAGGGCGCTGACGACTGCGTCGCGCTGCACCCGCTCGCGCGCTCCCTTCACTAGATCTGACAAGGTTGTAAGCGCGACCAGTTGGCGGCCAGTGAAAAGATGCTGCCACTCTTTTATGCCGTAGATGCACGGCGTAAATGCTCGCGCATCTTCTACAAATGAACCTTCCGGCTTCCACTCTGGCGTGACATTGCGCGCCAACGCCTCATGCTCCGGCAAGGGCGCGAGAAACACCCGTTCCCGGTCACCCTCAGCGACGATCGCAATCAGGCGCTCGCCCATGCGTCCGCCTTTGCCCTCTGCTTTGATGTAGTCGCCCGTGATCGGCATCCCGGAAATTAGGCACTCAAAGTTTGCGCCCCTCGAAAGCTTTGTGCCTCTCTTTGCCTTGTTCACATCCTTGGGCTTTCCCATCTTCACTGTGAAGTGATAGCTGCCTTTCTCGATCACTGGTTCGACAAACGCTTCCCTGCCGGGCTTGGTCGAGAGCATGAATGTCGACGCAAGCGGCACTTCGACCTGCGCAAAGGCGGGGTTCGGACTCTTCACGGTACGTGCCCAGATCCAGGCGATAACTGTGAGCTCCCGATCGATATACGGGATCAAGTCCGGCCGCGCCTCCGCGATCTTTGCAGTAATTTTTATCCTCGGATAAAGATGGCCAATTCGCTTCTCGGCCTCGTCGCGCATCCACTGACCATAGAAGCGCACGTCATCGGCGAGGCCCTGCGCGCCCTTCCATTCCCGCGCGAACAAGTTCTCGTCCTGGCGCGACTTGGGATTCACGGGGGCAAGCCCCGCAAACTTCGGCGGGATCTCGATCATCGCCTTGTTGATCAGTACGGCGACCGGGTTAAGGTCGCTGGCGTAGCTCTCAAGCCCCAATCGCTGGGCCTCCAGAGGAAGCGCGCCGCCCCCAGCAAACGGGTCGTGGAAGGCGGGTAACTTCTTACGCTCGAACAATTCCTTCGCTCGTGGGTGGTCGACGTTCTCGGCACATGCGCGCCGCCAGCTCTGCCAGATTTCGTCCCTCGCCGCCTGCAGCACCGCCTCATTAGTGGTGTTCTCCCATAGCACCAGGTCCTCGATGATGCGGAAGAGGCGTTGCCGCTCGATGTCGGACAGCATGTCGTCCAGCGTCGGCTGCGGTCCGGGCTCCGGCACGACGAGGTTGGTGCCCTTGGCCTTGCGGGCGAGCTCGCGGGCCTCTTCCCACAGCTTCAAGCGGGCCTTGAGCGTGCTCTCGGCCCTGCGCTTGAGCTTCGGGTCCGCGCGCAGCGTGTCCACGTAGGCCGACGGATCGTCCACCATCTGCGCGAAGATCACCGCTCGCGCTGCCGCCAGCGGCCGCCGCGCCCACCATAGATGTAGCGTGCTTGGGTGGCCGTGGCGGATGGACTTCTCCCGCGCACAGGCCTTGTTGATGGCGTCTAGCGGGAGGGCGACTTCGATGAGTTTCTTCTTATGTGTGGCGGTCATGGTCATACACGAGTCGGTAACTTGCTGGGAAAAGTGTAACTTTGCCTTCTTCGCGCATTCCACGCAGGCGGGCGCCCGTGACTTCAACCGGTTCACCCTCAATGTCTGAAAGAATGAGCGCGTAGGTTTCCGGGTGCTGCTCAATCAAGCTCCAGACATCGGCCTCAAGCTGCAGTGGCTCGCGCTCAAGGCAGTGGTCCTTCGGCCAGTAGTAGCGCACGAGATCGCCGGCGGCGGTGCGGTGCTCCCACGGGAAACGCGCGCCGCTCGCCTTGCTGACCGAGCTCCCGTTCTCATGAAAGAACCGATCCTCGCTGGCTTTCCTGAATCCCTGCGCCTTGGCGAAGCGCTCCATGATGCTGGGCCTGGCGGGCTTCGGCACCAGGCGCGGACGAGGTTCTGGAGTGTTGATGTCGTCTATGACGGGCTGTTTTTCCTCGGCATCGCCAACTGGCTCGTCAGGGCTGAATGCGAGTTCGACTTCTGTCGGCAACTTCTCCTCAGTTTTGCTGGAGGGCAATGCCTCGACAACGTCCTCCGCGTCCTCGGCTCCAGCACGTGTACAAGATTGGCCTGCGTCTTCGACACCGGCGGCATCGACCGGCTCGGCCGAAATGACCGCGGGGGGGGCGAGCTTGAAGTTCTCCTCGAGATACTCCCGAATGTCCTCAGGAGACCGCTCGAAGCTGTAGTCCAGCGCAGCCTTGATGTCCGGTCGGGCAAAGGCTTTGCCGATCTCTTCGGGCACCCGTCGGGCTAACTTCGCTCTTGCAAGAAGCTTGACATAGAGAACATGGTCGAGCCAGACCACATCAGCCTGCCGTGGCGTCCCTGCCGGCGTACCACCGATATAGGGAATGATTTCGAGCCCTGGCGTTTCAATCCAGTCGGTCTCGGCGAGTGATTCTGCGAGCGTGCGCACCCGCAGGGTTTCTTCGTCGGCATCGAGCTCGACCCGGCGCAGCTCAGCGCCGAAGATATGGAGCCATTCCTTTCTCACCGGCGGCCCGGTGAAGATGGGGTTCTTCTGAAACCGTTCTTCAACATGAGCGGACAGCGGAGGCAATTTCAAGAATGGCGGATTGCTGGTTGATTCGGCGGGTAAACGCTGTAGGTCCGCAGTCTTCTGCTTCACCCACTGGTGAAGGTGGCGCCAAAGGATAAGCGACTGCATCGTGAGCGCGTAGTCGAGGTCATCCACCGGCGCCCACTCACCGGCCAAGTTGATCCAGTGTTTGCATTCCTCCCAGATCCGGATAGGGTGCCGCACCAGCAGCGCGCGCACTCGGCGTGCGTCTTCCTGGGACAATGTCTTTCTCGATGGCAGTGCCTTCATCCACTCAATGGCGAGATCCGCGGTGGGCCGCCCAGCAACGTCGATTTTCCGCCAGAGCGCCAACTCACTGACCGAGGGCCTAATCACCGCGGCGTCAGGCACGTCTTCATCGTCAGACGATAGAAACACGGCGGTGGCCATTGTCCAGATGCCATCCTGCGCCAAGATGAGCTTTTCCGACCGGAATGCCTGTTTGATCTTCTGTAAATCGGTAGTCGAGCAGGTCTCCATCATCTGGTCGAGGCGGCGATACCACTTCTCCACCTCGTGGACCGGCGGCTTCTCCGCTTTCGCCAAAGCCCGCAAGCAATCGAGAAGGCGATCTGGCCCGGTCGGTGTGCTTCGAACCCCAAGAAGATCAAGCAGCGGGCGTGTGGCCTCACGATCCAAGCGGCCGTGAACGAACAGCTCCACGTCCATGAGTGACTCGGTCTCGGGTGTGCGACGCAAAAGTTCGTCGGGCTTCCGGTGGATGCCGCGGGTATCGGGAAGGCAGGGCTGTTCTCGCAGCCGGAGCGCCCATGATGGCAGCAACGGGGCGAACGTCATCGACTTTGTGTTGCCGGTCGTCGCCACCTGGAGAAGCCGAGCGGTCTTGGCGCGGGCCCAATACGCTTCCCGCTGCGCCGAAATGCGTTCGGCGAGCTTGACCCACAGGCGTTCATCCTCAGTAGCCGATGTCTCCCAATGCTGCCAACAAATCTCTTCGAAGTCCCAGTCCTCGACTACGAATCGACGGCTCTTATACGGATACGACAGGTCACCTTGTAGACCACGTTTGCGCGCTTCCTGCTCGATCTGCCACTTGCCATAGACGCTAACGCGCTTCTGTGCGAAGGGGATGAAAGTAAGCAGTCCGGAGGAGCCGGAGGCTACCCACCTCAGCCACTCTTCCTCTGAGCACGACTTGAAGGCCTCAGAATAGGCCGGATGCAGAAGTTGCGTTTCGCGTTGCTCTTCAGGAAGCAGTTCTTCAAGCGCTCCGTTTTCGTCGAAGAGGATACCCGAATCAGCAGACCTTACGTGCCGGTCCCTGGCGACGTAGCGGAACGCTTCGCCGACATGCGCTCCAAGCTTCGCTGCGATCTGCGCAAGTTGGATACACTCTTGAAGGCTGATGCTTTCCTGAGAGAAGAATTCCGCTGCCACTTGATCGATGACCTTGCTGACATCGCTGGTGTCGTGGAGGCCGATCTCCTCCAGAACGGCGTATGCTCCTTCCACAGATTCCTTATCTATGGACGGCTTTTCCTCCGACGCTGCTCGACGCTGTTCTGCGAGAAAGCGCGGCCAGTTATGATTGAGGACGATAAGGTACTTTGCCAAAAACTCCCAATCGTCTTCTGATTGCAAAAGCTTTTTCTCGCCGAGGCGCACTACCTCGCTTGCTGCATAAAGCACGTCCCTGCCTTGAACCGGCACGATCCGAATGTTCTTAGCGCTCTTGTAATAACGAAAGCCAGTGATCTCCGGAGCAACGTAAGTCCATAAATTCAACAGTTGACGCCAGGTGTTTGGCTTGGGAAGACGGTTCTGCTGGAGAATGCCAATCAACTTCTGCTTATCTATTTCGTCGACGATCCCCCATTCCAGAAGCTTCTTCCGATCGCCCGCTTCGACATACTGGCAAAGGGGCGGTCTGCCTTCCTCATCCAAGAGTACTGCCGCCTGTTCCGGCGCCCAGACATCAAGAATCGGCGTCGAAATGATGACGCTCCGCTTCGCGGGGGTAAGTTGCCCGTCCTCGGTGAGGAGAAGGTTCTTCCCGTCAATTGCCTCGGCAAAGGTTTCTTCAACGATCGTGCCGCACACGCCCTCCAGCGAACTGCATTCGCGGTCAATGTCTGGAAACAGGCCGTACGCGCCTGCGCGATCGGCAGGTGAGGTCGCCGCTCGGTTTAGCCAATCCAACATTGCGGATGCGACAAGTTTCCCGGCGCGCTTTAGCAACCATCGGTTCGTGGGAGATGTTTCAGGGTCTTTGATTTTGAGGCGCGCTGGATCCTGAATGAAAGGCGCATTGCAGGCGAATGGCAGTTCTGTTTCTACACCTGTTGGGAGAACTACGTAGAGCCGTCCCTTCGCACCGTGCACGATCTCAACTGTGCACGGAGGAAACTCTCCATCCTCCTCGGTGCCGAGCATCCGCTCCTGTCGGATCTCCGCCAGTGCCTCCTCGAGAAATGCCTCTGCTTCGGATCGGATCAGAAGACACGCCTCTTCTTCATGCTCAGAGAGAGCCATCCATTCGCTTTCGGGAATGGGGCCTGGACCGCGGCTGCCCCAATGGACCTCCCGTTCCCCAATTCGCACGCGGCGGATGTTCTTGAAGAACAGCAGGGAGACAGGACTCTTAACCCAATCTTCGAGGTTCTTCTCGACCTCTCGCTGTCGGTGCTGATCGCTGATCTTTACACGAACGCGCGTTCGCCCCCTTGTGTCTGCCGGCGTCGGCAGCCATTTGGGCTCCGTAAAACGTCGCCCGTGAAAACAGATGGAAAGAGATGGCGTAATGAGCTCGACCTGGTCTCCAAGGCTAAAGACGCTCTTGAATCCCACACCACGAAATCCGATCGTATGCAAAGATCGCTTGTTGGAGTATCCAAAGCGGCAGAGCGACGCGAAGTGTTCTTCCGAAAAGTCCTCTCCGTCGTGCTCGAACGTGAAGACCTGATCCTCGATGTGAATAGAAGCTTCTGTCGCTCCGGCATCGTCAGCGTTCTGGAGCAGTTCAGAGAGGATGTGCCGCGGGCTTTGCACCTGCTTGAAGAGCTGATGCCAAGGGCCGGCGAGTTCCGGGTCCTGTTCCAGTTGCTCCCAACGCTGCGCAGCCCTTTGGCGAATGCGCTCGAAATATGCTGGGTGCTGGTTCACCTCGGCTTCCCGGCCCTCTGCAGTAGTTCGGCGAAATCGTAGTTCACACTCGTGACTCCGAAGTCGGGTTCACGCTGGAACGGCTCGCGCAAGTAATGCACCCGATGTGCCCTGTCATCGAGGAATTCAACAATCGCGAGGATGAAGTCCTCGGGCTTGTTCAGCGAATAGAGAATCTCGTTGCGTGTCACGGTGATGGTGGGCGCGCTCGAAACGCGGCCTTTGACTTCGACGAAACGAAGCTTGCCGCTGCCCGGGATCCGGCTCTCGATGTCATAGCCGAGCTTCTCGAATTCTCGGTCGACCGGCTCAAAGCCCAAGCTGCGCTCGATGTCCATGACGATGGCACGCGCACAGGCAGCGCTGGCCTGAGTGTCGACTGGTGCCGCAGGCGCGCCTGCTACCTGCCCCGCCATCGCTTTGAGCAAGCCGATTGGCACTACCAGTAAGCCGCCGAGGACCACGGGCGGCAACGGTGATAGCTGGGCTTCGAGCTTCAAGTCTTCCAGTCGCTTTTGCAGCCTGCCCTGCAGAAGGTCGGCGCGTTTACGTGCTTCATCTGAATTGAGCTTGGCGTTGGGTTTACCGGCCTGTTCCTGGAGTTTGAGTTCTTCGGCGCGGTGATCCCAATAGTTAATTTCTTTGGTGAGTCGATCCTTCACCGCAGATTCAGTCTTCGCGACGAGTTCCACTCTGCGGCCGCGCACTTCGGCAAGGTGTTCGGGGACGACGTCAGCGATGGCGTAACTCTGCGCCTTGTGTTCCAGGTCGCGGTTGGTCCACTGGCACTCGGTTCGGTCCAGGATGGTATCGCTGGTGGGCTCACCGGCTGCCAAGGGACGATAGTCGAGATACGGCGCGTACTGAACATGGCGAACGGTGCCGGTCGACTCCATCTCAACGTAGAGCATGCGCTTGGAGACGACACGGCGGTCACCTGCGCGAGTAACACCAGCATCCTGGATAGCATGATCCAAATAGAACAGCACGCGCGGCGAAGTGCCCGTATCACGCTCGTCCACCAATACCGTGCCGCGCTTCAGGAGGTCACGGTTCCGCTCCAACGTGAGATCAATGACGGAATCGAGCAACGGGTGGCCAGGGCAGACGAACGCGGCCAACGGCTGACCCTGGGGGGCAACGAGGGCCTTGTCGAAGGCGATGCGCTCATAGCGCGGGAGCACGGGTTCACCGATACCAATAAGCCGGTCACGATTGCGCACCGGCGCCGGGACGTGGGTGATTTCGTAGCGGCGCGCTTCTCTTTGCTTGGCGTTGCCGCCGAGAATTTTGAAAGCTTCGTGAAAAAACGATTCGATGTAGTGAGGTTGCAACCGACGGGCGTCAGCGCGTTCCATGTCTGCCCGGATGCGCTGCACTTTACTCGCGTCCATGGCGTCGTGGGCCAGCGCCCGTTCGTCAAGCAACGTCTGCAAGTGACTGCGGTCAAGCGCAGTATCGAGCACGGTACTGAGGAACGCCTGGACCTCCGGCCGTTCGCCGTATCGGACAGCTTCGATCAACAGTTCGCGCAGAGATTTTCCTTCAAATTGGAGTCTGCCGAGTACATCGAACACCTGGCCACCCAGCGCCTGTCGTGCCTGTTCGAGCTTTTCCAGCAGCTTGCGATAGACATCGCCCTCGCGAGTTTCCTCAGCCACCAGATTCCACAGATGGCAGACCTCGGTCTGGCCGATACGGTGGATGCGGCCAAAGCGCTGTTCGATCCGATTTGGGTTCCAGGGCAAGTCATAGTTGACCATCAGGTGTGCGCGCTGCAGGTTGATGCCCTCCCCTGCAGCGTCTGTAGCCAAAAGCACCTGGACTTCGGGGTCATGCCTGAAGGACTCCTGTATCTTCAAGCGTTCTTCGCGGCCAATGCCGCCGTGAATGAGGACCACGGCGTCTTTGCGCCCAAGTAGCGTGGTCACGCGCTGTTCCAGATAATTCAAGGTGTCGCGGTGCTCGGTGAAGATGACGAGCTTCTGGTGGGGTGAGGCCTTTGGTGGCGGGATCCTGCCGGGCCCATAAGGTGCATCGGGCTCGGCGACACGATCGCCGGCGGCGGGGCTATTGGCCAGTCCCGTCGGCGTAAAGATTTCACTCAACAAGCTCGCCAGTTCTCGCCACTTGGTATCGGTGCCGCTGCGACGTACCGCCAACGCATTGGCTTCCAGTGCTTTGAGCGTCTCAATCTCAATGCGCAACTCGGCGATGGAGCGCGCGGCCGTCGCCTGATCGAGGATCTCTTCCTCAGCGGCTTCTACTTCGTTGTCGGGGGCTTCTTCAAGATCCTCGACATCATCACTGTCGAGAGCCGGAGCCGTGGGCAGAAGAATCGGAGCGACCTGGCCCCCACGCTGCAGCACTTCGAGTTCGCGCAAACGGCTTTCAAGTCGTTCGCGGCGGCGCCGTAGCGATTGGTAGATGGCCTCCGGCGAAGACGCCAGCCGCCGTTGCAGGATAGTTAACGCAAAGCCCACGGTGCCGGCCCGCTTGTCATTTTCCAGGGCCTCGGCGCGGTTGAATTCTTCGCGCACATAGTCGGTGACTATCTTGTAGAGATAGGCTTCCGCCTCCGACAGTTTGTAGGGAACCGTGTAGGCAATCCGCTCGGGAAACAGCGGAGTGCCATCGAACTTGAGCAGGCTTTCTTTCACCATGCGGCGCATGAGGTCGGAGACATCCGCCGTATGGACACCATCCCTATAGCGACCCTCGAATCGGTCACCGTCGAGCAGCGCCATAAAAAGCTGGAAGTCGGCTTCCTTGCCGTTGTGCGGCGTGGCAGTCATGAGCAGGAAGTGTCGTGTCAGCGTCGAGAGCAACTGTCCGAGCTTGTAGCGCTTGGTGTATTTGGTTTCACCGCCGAATACGGTAGCTGACATCTTGTGCGCTTCGTCACACACGACGAGGTCCCAGCGGCAATCCGGCGCCTGAAGTTTCTGCTGCACTTCTTCGTTGCGTGAGAGCTTGTCGAGTCGAGCGATGATGAGATTCGTTTCCAGAAACCAGTTGCCAGTGCGGGCTGCTTCCAGCTTGTCATTGGTCAGGATCTCGAAAGGCAGATGGAATCGACGGAAGAGTTCATCCTGCCACTGCTCAGCCAAGCTTCCTGGGCAGACGATGAGGCAACGCTGCAGGTCGCCACGGGCAATCAACTCCTTGATGAGCAGTCCCGCCATGATTGTCTTGCCGGCGCCGGGGTCGTCGGCGAGCAGGAAACGCAGCGGCTGCCGCGGCAACATGGACTCGTATACAGCAGTGATTTGGTGCGGGAGTGGTTCCACAACGGACGTGTGCACGGCCAGCACTGGGTCGAATAGGTGAGCAAGCCGAATACGTTGAGCTTCGGAGACCAAGCGGAATAAGGCGCCATCTCCGTCGAAACTCCAGGGGCGGCCCTGTTCAACTATCTCAAGGCGTGGTTCGTCGTGGCGGTAGAGCAACTCATTAGCGACCTTACCGGACGACGTCTTGTAGGTCAGCTCCAGCGCCTCCGAGCCGTACCACTGGACGCTGACTACTGCCACTAACCCATCGGGCAGGATGCCGCGCACTGACGCGTTGTGTTGCAGCTCTTCAAGCTTCACGCCGTGCCTGCAGACGAAATGTTATTAGTCGCATTCCGGACCATGGTACCCCCCGATGTCGATTCCTTCGCCGGAGAGCTGTAACCGCGCCGTCGTCGTTTGGATTGACCGCCGGGCAGCCAACGGGCTTGAAGCGGCGCTCCCCAAACGCCTTCACGTGATAGTACACAAACACAGGGGGACCGGACTTATCCTCCGGCAGGCCCAGCAGTAAGGTGGCGCCGATTCCTATCCGAACTCAACCGAAAACTCCTTGGGGTCGAGGGAGTTGTGGACTCAATATCACGGTGGTCTCGAGTATCTAGTTCCGGTTTAGGGAAATCCCTCGCGAAAACAACCAGACAATGGCTCGCTAGATCAATCAGTTAAAGGTCTCAAAATACATATACGGAATATAATTGATTTCCGCGCCGAGTCTCACCTTATCGAACTCGAGGATTGCCGCGCAGCGGGATGCGCGCGCACGGTCCGGTATAGATCGGCTCCATGCACTCGTAGCGGTGCTCGCGGGGCTATATGTCCTGGATCTGCTTGTTCGCGAAGGACAATCAGGCGGATTCGGGGGGTGCACTTTAAGTTTCGGTACGGGCACGCGGCGCCCTACTGGGCCCGACTTGGGAAAGTCGCGGGCAGTGGGGTCGGGCTGCCCCTGCCGTCGCACGAGAAATTCGAGGCCGAGATCCGCCCCCGCCACGAACGCAAGTTGGCATTCTGGGCCCATGTGAACGGAACGCGCCGCGACCGGCACGACGAGGAGAGCGACCTGACTCCATAGCCCCTATCGGCGGATCGCGCTTATCCACGGCCGCGCGATCGGCGCCTCATACGCAAGATTTGCGCGGCGGTGGGTAAGCCGCCTGCTTCGACCGACGCTCATCGTGCCGTCAGCAATGCTGACGATCTGGACGACCCTTCATTTTAGTATTGCCCCTGCCGCACTCGACTACTGCAGTTGCGGTCAGGAATACGTTGGCGCAGCATCATTCCCGACTACGCTGGCTGAGCCAGCCCGGCTGATGCCCGACACGCATCGCCCCTGCCCACATCCGTGGGCGCGAACGCCGGCCTCATCTCCTGAAACCCGGCGGCCGAAAGGCTTGGAGATACGCGTCAGGCTTCGGACAGGAAGCGCCTGTCCTGCCCCAGTCGAGTATGCGAGAGCGTAGCGGCATCAGCCGAAACGCCTCTGCTGCAACTTTGCCCGCGTCCTGCACCAGCATCCCTGCGCCAACCGTGTCGTCACTACGCGGCGCCAGCCAGTAGTGACGACGCGCACTCTGCCCCAGCGCATCCGCGCATATCGGGATCTGTCGCAGGTGACAACCCCACGTGACGGACTCTCCGGCACGTCGTTATCTCAGACCACGCAACACGGTCTGCCCTCTCCCGCTCTATGCGGGTCCCCTCAGCCATCGCGTCTACCCGGCGCACCCCAGAGCCTCGGGTCAATGGCTCACCTCGATGGAAAGACTTCTCACAGGAAGCGCCATCGACGCCAATGCCGCGTGCCGCGGCGGCAACCGGAAAACTCGGCACGAAACGGGAGTGGTGTCCCGTGTCCCTCGTAGTTCCCGCAACGCCCAGGCGTTCGGGACGGACAGAAACACTTACCAGAACTGACATACACCAACGACAACGACGCAGACAACGCCGAGGGGCAACAGACGCGAATGCGAGACCTTAACTACGAACTGAAGCAGATCTGTCGGCGCAATCGCGACGGCAGTTATGCGACACAGCGTGATCGCGAGCGCCTGCTCGCCCTGGTCGCCACCCAACTCCATGAGTTGGGCTACCGGCATATGGCAGCAGCAAGCCTCAAGCCCAAGCATGTGGATGCGCTGGTCGAGCGCTGGAAGGCAGAGGGCCTAACGATTGGCACCATCAAGAATCGCATGGCAGAGCTCCGATGGTGGGCCGAGAAAATCGGCAAACAGAATGTGCTCGCCCGCGACAACGACCATTACGGGATCGGAAAACGCCAATACGTCACCAACGTCAGCAAGGCTCGCGAATTGGTCTCCGTCGAACTCGCGAAAGTCACTGATGCCTACACCCAGATGTCCCTGCGCTTGCAAGCGGCATTTGGTCTGCGGCGCGCGGAGTCCATCAAGATCTGTCCGGTGTGGGCCGATCGCGGCAACTGCCTCGCACTGAAGGACACATGGACGAAGGGTGGACGCGCTCGCGAGATCCCAATTCGTAACGACGAACAACGCCAGGTCGTCGATGCCGCCAAGGCACTCGCCGGCAGGGGCAGCTTAATCCCGGCAGGGCAAACCTACGTCGAGCAACTCCGGCGCTTCGAGCATCAATGCGCGACCGCTGGAATAAACCGCGCCCACGGTCATCGCCACCAGTACGCACAAACCCAATACCGCGAACTCACCGGCTGGTCGGCCCCGGCTGCCGGTGGGCCGCACTCCAAAGAATTGACGCCGGCGCAGCGCGAGTCCGACCATCAGGCGCGTCTGACCATCAGCGCAGAGCTGGGCCACGATCGCGAACAAATTACTGCGCTTTACCTCGGACGATAGTCCGCCACCGATCATCGGCCGCGACCAAGTCGTCAGCACTGCTGACAGACAAAAAAATGCCCGGGCAACCGCGAGGTTGTACCGGGCGAAGGAGGGAGTCAGTTGTCAGGGACAGTGGTCTTCAAGGCCAGCCTTTCGACGCGCTGTCTAACGACTTTCAGGCGGCTTGCGCCAATTCCTTCCAGTCCTTGGCGGGTAGATCGATCAGCCGGCCGCCCAGCGCCTCGAACTCGGTCGCACGGTCGTAGTCCTCGACCTCCTGCGAGTAGTGCGTGACCGCGTTGACGAGACCGTAAGCGGAGAGATCTCCTTCGACGATGAGGTGTCGCAACACGCCGGTACGCTCGGTTTCATTGAGCGTGTAGCGGTTGGCCAGCACTTCGACCGTCTTCACTGGATCGCCAGTCAGTGGGATCTCACGGGTCTTCTGAAACTTGAGCGCGACCTGTCTGAACGTCGCCTCGGAGAGTGCGGCTTCCACCACATCTCGGACCTTCAGGAAGAACGCTCGGTCATCGGCAGCCAGGGTGTCATCCCTGTAGACGTTGACCGACTCGTCGTCTGACTGAAGCGCTCGCCCGACGTGGGTTTTGCGCAAGGCACGGTCCGGCGCGATGAGCCCGTTCCGACATACCAGGCGGAAGATGAGCGGCTGCACCGACAGGGTGCCGCAGCCGACTTCCGAGTTGGAAATGACAATGCCTGCCTGCACGATATCGCCAGGGGCGACTTCGTACTCGACGCGGGGCGTCACGACCTTCAGATACATCTTCGTCTCGGTCAGTTCGACTGATTCGAAACGTGCACCTTCGAGGCGATGCAAGATCGGCAACACATTCTCGGCCAGGTCGAAGTTATCGAGCCGCCGATATCTGTCGGACAACACGGCACGCACGGTGCCGTCCAAGGTGCGGATCATGCGGCGGTCGCCGTCTGTCCGCAGCCAGGTATTGACGTTACTGTCCAGCAATGCCGGCTGGTCATGACGCATCCGTTCGAAGTAGGCGAATGGGATCTTGAGCTTGTCGGCGAGCTGATGTCGCGCGAGGCTGTTGACGCCGTATTCAACTTCGCCCGAACGGGCCTCGACGAGCATCTTGAGATTGCCGCCCTCATCGGTACGGCATTGCAGTAGGGAGGATGGAACAACGAGATCCTGCTTGCGAGCAAGCTGGCGCTCGAGTTCCTGAGCCAGGTTTACGAGAGAACGTCCGCTTTTCATAGTGGTTACTCCAATGAAAATGCGGAGATGGCATGCCCGAACACGGGGACGCACATCCCCGCTTGGGTTACAGAAATCAGACCGAGAAAACTCGGTCCCGATGGATGACGCGGATTGCTCCGCAGTGACACTGGCAATGCGGTCGGAAGGACTACCCTTCAGACATCACTGCGATTAACTACAACAGACCCTGCTCGGCAAACGACACCACCTCGTTGCCGGCAATGACCAGATGGTCGAGCACACGAACATCGAGCAACTCCAGGGCGTTTCGTAGCGCCCGGGTGATGGCTTGGTCGGCAACACTGGGTTCGGCGACTCCCGATGGGTGGTTATGCGCGAAGATGACAGCTGCGGCGTTAAGAGCCATGGAGCGTTTCACCACCTCACGGGGGTAGACGATCGCCTGGCTCAAGGTGCCGCGGAACAACTCCTCCGGCGCGATGACTCGATGCTTGTTATCGAGAAATAGCGCCATGAAGACTTCCTGCTCACGCCGACCAATGGTCAGTCGCAGGTAATCACGCACCGCTGCAACCGATTCGAGCGCGTCGCGATGACGCATCGATTCGGCCAGCGAGCGCCTTATCAACTCTTTCGCGGCATCGAGCTTAACGACGGCTTGGGGCCGAACCGCTTCGCTCACTTCCGCTTCTCTCAGAATCTCACACAGACTGCCGCCGGCTTCCCGCAACAACTGCGCTGCATTACGACGACCGACCAGCATGCCGAGCAAATCGGCATCTGACATCGATTTCAGACAAGGACTCATGACTGTCTCCCTTTCCAAGAAGAAGGGGAGTTCCTCCCCTGGGGAGAGGACTCCCCAGGGGATGGAATGACGACGGGTATCGCGTACTCAGGCCACCGCGCTTTCGCGCTCAGGTGAGCGCTCTGGCTGCGGCACATCGATCGCTACGCCATTGACTTTGGCGAACTTGATGCGCAACAGACGACCCTTGATGCTGACGCCGGTCTGCCCTTTTCTGTCACCCTTCTCGAAGGTGAAGGTCTCGGCATAGATGTCAGCAATACGGAAGCCAATAATCACGGTCTTGTCGGCCGCGACATCATCTTGCAATTGCCTGACGATTTCCTGGGCATCGGCGCCGCTGACGCGACAGTCGAACTTCGTGTAGCACACGTCACTGTCGCTGCCACGCATGGCGGCGACGGTACAGGCCAGGAATTCCTGACCTTTCTTCGGTTTGACGACGCGCACACGATTGAGATAACCAATACCTTCGACGAACAGGTTGAAGAAGGACGGTTGCACCTTTTCTTGAGTTTGCTCAGCCATGATGGCCTCCTATGACATGACACACATGAATGGGGAGACCATGCCCCATGCGGGGATAGGACTCCCCGCTTGGGTTGAAGCACACAACTTGTATCTCCTAGCCTTGCGGCTACCGGCTCTCAGGAGATCTGACCGGTTTCGGGCGATGCGTAACGGGCATCAATCGGGCTGACACAGCCAGCGAGAAATCAGTTCAGCAGGGTGCTATAGCAAGGCACCTGCAGGGCGTGGATGATGCATCCTGATCCCGAAACCGGGTGGCGCGCAACTTCAATGAGTGCGCAGTCCGACGGACAGCCAAGACCCTCGACACTCATCCTGACTTCGATGAAATCCTCCGCCTCAATGTCACCGCCCACACGGCGCGCCTCGATGCGGAAGCCGTGAAATGTGAAGTGCTGCCGGCCATCGCGTGCGGCGGCGAGGACGGCGTCGTGGGTCATCGCGCAGATCACCTGCCATTCTTCAGAGCAAGGCTGACGCCTTGCCATGTCTCTACTGCCGCTCACAGTAATTCTCCTGCCGGCGGCTCCGGCAACTCAGCGAGAGTGAGCGACACCTGCTGCAGGAGTCGAAGCTCGGCCTCGGTCAGCAGAACACGACGCTGCGAGTGGCGTGGCGCCTTCTCGCCGGTAAACACCTTGCGCGGGACTTCCCCAAACAAGGCAAACGCGGCACGCACGCGTAGCCGCGCGGCATCATCAGCGCCGGGCAGAAAATCACGGCGGCCGAAGGGGAGCATTTCCTCGCGGAGCAAAACGCGCTCCCAGCGAATGGGCGCAAGGAACAGCCCACGCAAAGCCCGTCCAATCTCGCGGATCGCCGCGCGGCCGTCGTCATCGCTCATGCGGTCTTTCATGACCAGCGTTTTGATCATGCGGACGTGGTAGTCGAACTCGACAATGGCCTCGGCCGTCGCATACCCGTAGGGACTGCGAAATCCGAGCGCGACGCTGAGTGGGCTTCGCGAGCCTAAGACCGACAGGTTCAAGCCGCGGCGCCGAAGGCGTTCGAATTCCGCCTCACGCGTTGCGATCACCTCGGCCATCCGCGCCCGGATCTCGATCAGGTTTTGATAGATGCGGATCAGAATCCAGTCGGCATAGGGGTTGTCGTTGGCCGACAGGTGCCATAGCGACCTCAGGACGGCGGCAAACTTGCGACCGCCAACGATAGGGCTGGCTTGAGTCGCCTCGTCGACCGAGCGGCCGACGAATAGTCGGTACGCATCCCGGGTGTGCAGGGTCATGACGTCCGGTGTCTCATCGGCGAGTTGGCCCAGGTCCACCCTCGGCGTCGCTGGCCGGGCGATCGGCGGGGCCAAATCCGATCCAGGATTGGACGGTACGTTGCTGGCGGCCGGCATCAACGGTTCGAGCGCATATGCGGGTGCGATGGTCGAGGTGACAGTCGAACGGGTGTCTTGGGTTTCCATGGGTTACTCCTTTGCTTGGATAGCGGACTCGTCGGGGATGAGGTAAGGCGGGCGTGGCGCGGCGGGCTGCGCGGCGCGCAGGCGACGTTTCATGTCGCCTATCTCACGCCGAGCGACTTCCCGATGCGTCTGGATCTCAGCCTTAAAGTCCGGCGATGCCTGCTCGGCGGCCAGTCGTTCCTCAGGCGCAGCACCGGCGGTGAGTTGGCGGGCCTCTTCCAGGCGCTGCAAGCGTTGCGCGGCAATGCGTGGACCGAGTTCAGGGACGAAGCTTCCAGCGACGGCGCGGGCGACTAGGGCGCGCAGGTACGCAAGCGGACTGGTCCGCACGCCACGAACCTTGAGACGCCCGGCCAGTTCGTCGAGCAGGGCTTGTGCCTCACCTTGGCAGTCGCGTAAAAGCTGCGCTGCGGCAACTCGCTCATCGGGTAGCAGTTGCTCTGGAAAAATCAGATCACCACCACCGGATCCGGCACTAGATTCATCGGGTGTTTGAGACGCGTCCAGTGGTTGTAGTAGATCTTTTGTAGTTCTAATAATAAGAACGATGGCGCTTTTGTCGAAACAGTGATGGCGGTTTTGGCTAAACAATTTTGGCGCTTTCGGCGAAACATGAATGTGGGATTGCCGCAATCTTGTTTCGCCATTTTGGGCAGCCCAGTCTGCTCGACTTCCGGAGGATTGAGGGGCCGAACCTTGATCTAAAATCTCAGGCGAGGCGCCCTCTGTTAGCAGTGTTAACAAGCAGTCGAGACGAATGCGCGCCATCATGCTGGACGGAATGCCCTTCAGGGTTTCCTCCCAAACACCGATGCGCGTCAATGACCGCCGCGCGGTTTCCTGTTCGCGCCGGGTCAGGCCGATTTCATCACGCCAACCTGCCGCCGAATTACAGATCCAAGCATCCATGCGGCGCTTGATCTGCTGGCGGGTGAGATGCAGCGCCCGTGACAGCATGAGGCCCGCGTGTATACCGCCAGCTACCTCCGCAAGCGTGCGGTGATACGCGAGAGAGGGCCCGAGCAATTGCGTGAGAATGGCTCGGTCGGTGATGTCGCGTTCGCCCTGACGCAATGCTACCTGTTCAGATAACCGCGCCCCCAAGGTGTCCAAGCTCAAACGAAAATGCAGCCGGGCTGGAATTCCCATGCGACTCTCCTCCACGAGCGATAAATGACGCAGCAGATCACGCGCAGTCGTCTGCTCTTTCGCTGACAGACCTGTCTCCCTTTCCCATTGCTCGGCGGTCTTCCAGAACCAACCCTGGTTCTCGGCGATCTCCCGGCCATGGCGCGTCCAGTAAATAGACTGCGATAAGAGCAGCGCCGCTTTGACGTTGGTAGTGACGTCCACCAGGCGTCGATGAAAGGCGATGTGGCGGCCGAGCAGCGGCCAGATCACCGCGAGCGGGACCGTGGCACGCAAGCCGCTCGGCGCGTCAAACGCCCGGTCAGCCATGTCCGAGTCTTCAACCATGACAGGCACTGCGCAACGTCACTGCCAATGCATCCCGGCGCTCACCTGTAATGCGCGCCAGACCGCTTCGGCGCGCACGCGAAACCAGAGCCTTGCCGGCATACCAAACCGGCGCTCTTCCAGGAGGCCTGCGCGACGCAGCGCGCGACGCGCGGTCTCCTGCTCCCAACGAGACAGCCCGGTCTCTTCCGTCCACTTCTCCTGGGAGCGCATGAACCAGCCCTCGGCGGCTGGCTCAAGCGCGTGCGTGGTCCAGATAGCCTGCGACAGCATCAAGGCGGACGTGATGCCGCCGGTGACGGGGACAAGACATCGATGAAAGCTGACTGGGATATCGAATACTTCGAGCAGCAAATCGGTTGTGATGCCGTGGGCTTCTGTTCGAGCGTTCATAGATCGGCCTCAAAAGCACGAATGACGGTTTCCAATACCGCGATGGGTAGCTGTGGAAAGGCCTGGTGCAGGCGGTAGTAGCGGACACGCGGGATGGGATCGGTGATCTCCCGCCAGGCCCGATAGATGCGTTCACGCAACGGATAGTCCGGGAGCCCCACCCGGCCTGCCGGACGACGCGCGCCAACATCACGGCGACGCTTCAAAGTCAGCTTGCGGCGCATTTTGAATAACGCGCTCATGAGCTGCGTAGACGCGCCGTGGCGGATGAAATAGGTCTCAAGCGCCTTCGCCTCGTTGGCGAGCGCGACCGCGCGAAGGCCAGCTTTCAGCTCTGCGCTATCGAAGGCGATGCCGATAGTGAGCGAACGCATGGCAGCCAAGCGACTCAAGTCGAGAGCCGACAGTTGCCGCAGGTGGCTCAGCTGCTCATTCTCGATGCCGGCCGCGTTGAGCTCGTCCACCTCGCCTTCGGCGAGCCGTACGGTGACATGGTTGAGTAGCACCAGCCGTACCTGGACGTCGTGAAGGCGCAGCATCACGATTGACCTTCTGTGGACATCGCGTCGACTGCTGCATGAACACCGCCGATAGAACTGCGCGATTGCCTGAGTGTGGTCAGCACCGCCCAGAAAGCACTCGACGCGGCGTCGTCAGGATCTGCAAGCCAAGACAGGAATGTCCCATCCAGCGGAACGGGTACTGGCGCGTCAGGTTCCAATTGGCCGCACACACCGGCCAGCAGCCACCACGCGCGTTGGCGCTCTGGAGATGCTGTTTCAGCCATGGGCAGCGCCGAAACCCGATAGCCGACCGGCGTCTCGCAAGACTGCTCTACGCATTCGTGAAGGTCGACTGATTCTGCGAACTTCCGCGCCGCCTGGAACGCAGAATCGATGGATGCACTCAAGATCCGGGGAGAGTCGTCCTCGCGCATCACCCGGTCGTTACTCACCGAAGGGGCATTGGTTCGCTCACTGGCACCATCCGATTCGCTGCGCTCTTGCTCTCGACGGCTATCTCGTCGTAATCCGTCGCGAAGGTTTTCTACCGGCTCGCCGAGGTGCCGAGCCAGCGCCAGCTCGCAGGCCTCACAGGTTGTCGCTACGCTGAAACTCTGCGTGCGTCGGTACAGCCCGACTACCTGACGAAATGCCGGCTCGAACACTTGCGAGTAGACCTCGTCTTCCGATATCGACACGCGCGACTGTGCGTAGCGCTTCAATGCGTTCAACCGCGGCTGCAGCGTCTTAACGTCGAGCCCGGATAAGCTTGGCACCGCGTTGCCGAGGGTGCGCAGCCGTTCGAGGGCAAAGAGATAATGCGCGAGGGTCGCCGTGTTGACGGATAAGCCGAGGCCATACAGCGCGTCTTCAAGCGGGCGCAATGACAAGACATGGCCAAGTTCATCTTCGAGGCGGACCTTGAGCGCGACGATACCCGCGGCCTTGTCCCAGAACGTCATGTCACCCCGTTGTTCGTTTTCGATGAGATGCGCGGTTAAGACATGACTCTCCGACTGCCATGGACGAAACAGCACGACGAGATTGCGATAGCGAATGTCGCGGGTTTCTGCCCATAGCTGTTGAAGGGCGACGAGCCGCGTATTACCGCCCGCCTCGACAATGAAATGCGACTCGCCCGGCCGGCGGGTCACGGTCACCGGACTACGAAGACCGCCAGTCCGAATCGATTCTTTGATGTCGTCGAACTTGGCGTTGGTCGCTCGGCGTGGATTGTTCTCGTACGGTCGGATCTCGTCCACAGCCAGTTCAATCTGGCAGTCCGCCTGCAGGTCGAGTCGCGCGCCAAGATCGCGTGCATTGTTGCCCGGGTTACCCACTTGGAGAGACGCCGCTACCTGCCGTCGGCGCTCGTCATCGGAAGGTTTGGTCCTCACGACGCCTTCTCTCGCAGCTTCGGTTCGCCGGCGTAGACGCCCTTCAGATCTGGGATGAGCTCCCAGACGAGTTGATGCATCACAGTGGAGGCACTCGGCATAACTCCGCCTCGCCGGCGTTCGTGCCGATGTACCGGTATGCGCAAGGTCGCAGCTTCTTTGTATGCCTTGGCGTGAGGCACAACCGTGTCGAGAACCGAGAATCGACCTTCGAGCCGGACAAAGTCCTGCCGTATGCCGTCCGCAATCAGCCGGGCGTCGGCAGTGCGGTCCTGTCGGTAGATGATTGCCTTGACAGGACCGAGTGTCGCGCCGAAGGCGCCGCCGGGTTCGAGGCGCTCTAGCAGCTCCAGCGTGCCATCCCGGAATTCCCGCGCCGAGAGAATCTCCGGGGTAATGGGTGAGACTAGAACGTCCGCAGCCAGGATGGCGGCGTCCTGGACGGGGCCAATCGCGCCTTGCGTGTCGATGAGGACGCAGTCATATGCCTCCGTCACCAGGGGACCTTGGAGCGCGCGTCGCAAACGGAATCCGCGGTCGATCCGATTTAGTAGCCAATTGGGCAGGTGTCCTTCCGGATCGTCAGAGACGACGATATCGAGGTTAGGGATTGCCGTTGCCGTAATGCAGGAGGGCGTCATCTCGCCGTTCAGCAATACGTCCGTCAGCCCTGCTGACGGTCGTGGACTGCCAAGCGCGAAATATTTCGAGAGGGATGGCTGAATATCAGCGTCGATGAGGAGGACGCGCAGACCCAAGTCTGCTAGTAGCGCGCCCAAGTTGGCCGTGAGCGTCGTCTTACCAACGCCACCCTTTGTACTCGCGACAGTGAATTTGATCATCGATTCCACTCCTAATCAGGTCTTAGATCGGGGATACGGAATCGAGGAAAAAAGTGTCGGACTACTCCTTCAGATAGTCGGCAAGCCCCTGATCGGACAAGCTCTGGCGAATGCGCTTAATTTCTTCATAGAGCGTGGCGCGCGGAATTCGGAGCCGCTCAGCGGCCTCTTTGACTGACAACCCCTCCTCGCCCAGCATCAAGCACAGGCGTCGCTGAATCGGCATCAGTCGTTCGAGGGCCCGCGCGACATCAATCTCTGTGTGATGAAGGCTGCCACCCACATCGGCCGGTTCGGCCGTCGCAGAGTCCGCAATCAAATCCGCAAGCGTGAGCCCGTCCCCGGAGCCATCGACTGACGCGTCGAGCGAGAGGAGGTCCTGCTCCCTTCCCCGTTTGTCGGCCGCCTGCTCTCGGGCCCAATCGGTGAGCTTGTTACGTAGAACCTGCGACATATAGGCAACCGGCGGTCCGTCTCCGACGGGCGTCAAACCTCTCCGGACCTGGATCCAGTGCAATAGGCATTCCTGCTCGAGATCTTCGAAATCTTCGCGCGCGAGACGTCGAAATCGCCGGCGGAACTCCCCGACTATTTTTTTGTTACCCCAATTTCCCATTGTGCGAGTCCAGCTCCATCCTTGAGCGCCATTTCGTCCCCCGTCCATTGGATGACGGGGAAATGAAATATCTAAAATCAGTTAGTCGTAAATCGAGATTGGTATTGAGCGCGTAGGAAAACCGCCCTATTTTTCCTTCATCTACGCTCTGCTATATGAATGGATACCCGTATATCGAGGACATCTTCTACGGATGCCTGGACCTGCCCGGGTCTGACGGACATTTTCGCGCTATGTTTGGGCTTACCCCTGCTACCTCGGACAATCTCAGGAATTGATGGGCCTCATCCTCCCGTTTGCCTGCGCATCCCGTCTAGAAGAAACCGTTTTGCGGGACGAACTTGCCGTTGACTAGATAATCGCCGATAGCGCGTGCCTTATACGGCGTCGGATTATGGGAAGACAATGTACGAATATTGCGCCAGTGACGATCCAGGTTTTCGCTTTGCTTGATTGCCGACGAGCCGCCGACATCGAACAACAAGGTTGCTGCGCGTGGTGCGACGTCGTCAATCATGACTTTTGCCTTCGCCGCCAGCACTGAGGCGCGATGCGTGAGCTCCAGATTAGCGACCCCATCGACCACCGTGGCGAGGGCCTTGTCCTGTGCGTCGGCAGCGGCCAAGACTACCGCTTCGGCGGCAAAGGTGATGCTCGCGATGCGCCCGATGATCTCCTGCAATTGAGGGTCGGCCGCTGCGGTTTCGGCGCAAGCGTGCGTATAGGTTCGCTCGCGTTTGCGCACCATTGCGACGGCGTCACTCACCACGCTGCGTAACACCCCGACTATGATCGCGGTCAGAATAAGCTGACAGATCTGCCCAACGAGATAGGGTTCAGTCGGGTTCTCTACCGCCTGCCCATCATCGTTCTTCGCGAGGGTCGGGTGCAGCACTTCGTCAGCATGCACGATCACATTATCGAAAACGCCAGTACCGCTACCGGTCAAGCGCTGACCAATGCCATCCCAATCGTCTTTCAAGGAGACGCCGGCGCGGTCGATCGGAATCACGGTCGAGGCCAGCTTACCCTCAGGAGTCGAGGCCAGCACACTCACCCAGTCTGAGTAAAGACTGCCGGTGCAATAGTACTTCGTGCCATTGAGAACGAATTCGTTGCCATGCGAGTTAAGTTGGGTTTTCAGAATGTAAGCGCCGACGGCGGCACTGCCGCCCAACTCGGTGACCGCATTGCCAAAAATATCGCCACGCACGATGCGCCCTATCCAACGCGCACGCTCCTCAGGATTGGTCGAACGCAACCGTTCCTCCACGAACCAGTAATGCGCGCGCAAGATGTGAGGAATATTCGGCTCGGCTTCGGCCAAATCGATGAACATCGAAAAAAATTCGCGCACACTCCAGCCGCTGCCACCTTCTTCTAGTGGCACGCGCACTGCGCCGAGACGGGATCGCCGGACAAGATCAATCGCAGCATGCGGATTGACGCCTTCGCGGGCGCTCGCGGCAGCGCTTTGCTCGATGTCATCGACCAACCGACACAATTCGGGTGACCCAAAGCGAATCACCTCGCGCTCGTCAGTTTTTCCGGGGGTTTTGGCGATTGCAGCATTGCTCATGGTCACTCCTTCAATATCCGGAACCGGACAGATTTCCTATGGCTGAGCATGTTGTGTGCCAACGTCCGTACGCCATATAAAACCATGGACTCTGCCGGATGTTGAGCGTCGACGGGGGCTCATGCGTTGCAAAGGCCGCGGTTGCGCAAAGAAGTGTGCGTCTATGTGTGCACAAATGCACAAGCTTCGTAAGTACCCGGACCAGACCGGGTTCACGCTTGTCAGGTATTGAGGTGGTCGATGGTGTTGCTTGCACCCTCACGCGAATGTGTGCTTCACACATCCCATTCCGTACGCTGGAGGCCATTGACTAGCCCATCTCCTGCCTACGATCTGTCGAGTATAAACAGGCCCGCCAGTACGATAAGGGCGACCATGATGGTTTCCGCCACGATGACGGCAATGGGCCGCCATCCCACGCGCACTAGATCACCCAGCGAGGTCTTGGTCCCGAGCGCAGCAATCGCGATAACCAAGCACCAGCGGGACGCCGCCTGTAATCCCGCGTTGACAGATCGCGGCAGCCACCCTGTGGAGTTGAGAGCCACCAGCACCGCAAAGGCAACGAGGAACATTGGCAATATCGGGGGACGGACCTTACCGGCTCCCGCCTCATGCCCGGTGCGAAACAAGAAACCGATCACGATCACCACCGGCAGCAGCAGCGCGACCCGGAAGAGCTTTACAATCGTCGCCGCATCGCCGGCATCATTGGAAATGCTGTACCCAGCGCCCACGACCTGCGCGACATCGTGAATCGTCGCCCCGAGGAATACGCCGGCAGTGTGGGCATCGAAACCGAGTGCGATGGTCAGGACAGGGTAGACGATCATCGCGATCGTCGAGAGCGCCGTCACACTGACCACGGTCACGACAGTATCGCGTTCATGCGTTGGGCTGTGCGGCAGTACCGAGGCGATGGCCAGCGCCGCCGACGCGCCGCAAATTGCAACTGCACCGCCGGTAAGCACACCGAAACTGGTCTCAAGCTTAAGAATCCGCGCCAGCAGCCATCCGCATAAGATCGTGAGCAACACTGCAGCCGCGGTCAATGCGAGTGAATTGACGCCGAGCGACTGAATCTGATCGACGGTGATGCGCATCCCAAGCAATGCGACCCCGAGACGCAGAATGCCGCGCGACGCGAACTCGATGCCGGGCTGACATCGGGGATCTTGCGATAGAAAATTGACGGCGATGCCGAGCAATAGCGCGAACAACATCACCGGCGCGCCGTAGTGCTCGGAGAGCCAGGAGGCCGCGAGCGCCACGAGTCCCGCAATCAGAAGCCCAGGTCCTGCCACACCGATCCCCACGACTATTCTATTTCGCGAGGTCACAGGCGATATCGTTTCGCACGCCAGCGCCGCTCAGCGGAAACATGCCATATGGCTATCAGTTGTATCGGTGCCAACGAATCTGTAACGGACTGCGATTTTGACCACGTCGGTCACCGCAGAGGGACTCATCGTCATCGTGCAGATCAGATCCGTCGTTAGCGAGTGGACGAGTGGCGCAGTCGCTCGATCAACGTCCTGCAAATTCCGGCTTACGTTTGTCGATGAACGCGCTGACGGCTTCGCGGTGGTCAGCGGTCTTATGACAAATGGCCTGAAAACTGGCAGCAAGTTCAAGATGTTCGCCAAACGCCTGCGTCTGTCCCTGGCGCAGAAGCTGTCGCGCGTAACGCACGGCGAGCGGTGGCTTGGCGGCGATGTTCATGGCCAATTCGCGCGCGCGACTCAATAGCTCGGCTGGTTCGGTCACGGCCAGCACGAGACCGAGATCGAGCGCCTCTTTGGCGTCGAACATACGGCCCGACAGCACCAGTTCGGCCGCGCGCTGAAAGCCCACCAGCCGCTGCAGCAACCATGGCCCACCCAGCGCCGGCACCAGGCCGAGGTTGATATAGGTCTCGGAGAACTTCGATGTGGTCGCTGCGATACGTAGGTCGCACAACATCGATAGATCACACCCGGCGCCGATGGCCGGGCCGTTAATGGCCGCGATCAGTACCACGCCACTGCGCTGCATTGCGCGCGGGAGCCTCTGTAGGTGCTCGCTATAACTGTGCTGTAGCGCATGTGGCGGCATATCGGCCATCTCGGGCATCTGCTTGATGTTGCCACCGGCGCAAAAAGCGGAACCCGCCCCGGTGATAATGAGCACTGAGATTTCGGACGCATCGGCGGCCCATTCGAGTACGCCTAATAAATCCGGGGCAATTGCTGTGCTGGTTAGCGCATTACGTACATCGTCGCGTTCGAATGTAAGTGTCCCGACGCCATCTTCAAGAACGATTCGGCAATCGGTTAGCTGCGGTAGCTTAGTCATTACGGGACCTTAAGTTTGGAGAATAAAGTTAAAAATGTGATCCATCATCGACCGCATTTCACGGGTGACCATAGGTACTATAATCTCGCGTAATTACCGCGAAAATAGAGCAATGGCGCCCCAGGCGAATCATACCCAGAGACCACCTCGCCGATGAGAATACGGTGATCGCCGCCACTCACATCGTTGATTAGGCGACACTCCAGCGCGACAAGGCTTCCTTCAATGACCGGGACACCGGTAACCCCGACGCGATACGGGATACGTTCCAGCTTGTCACTACCTTTCGCCGCGCAACGCGCGGCGATCTCTTCTTGTCCCACCGCCAGCACGTTGATACAGAAAACACCAGACTGCCGTAGTGCCATCAATGTATCGGAAGTATTGGCCACACAGACCAGCATCAAAGGTGGGTCGAGCGACAGCGAAGTCACCGCATTCATTGTCAGTGCCGCACGGCGACCTTCATCGTCATGCGTCGTCAATACCGCGACGCCGGTCGCCCAGGATCCGCACAAACGGCGAAATTCCTGACCCCTAATGGGCGGTAATTCCACGGCTTGGTGATGCGCGTTATTCATTGGCTATTCCATTATTGACGTGGCGGACTTGGCGTTCCGTGAAGCGCGGCAGAGTGTCGCCGGGCTCGGGGCGACCCACCGGCAACCTGACTGGCAACGAATGATTGTCGAGGATGACCGGATTACGTACGACTGCGTAGTCGCCGACCGTGGCGTGGGACACGCGCACCACCCCTGCGTTGTGTATGACCTGCGGATCGCGAAAAACTTCGCTGAAGCGATTGATCTCTGCTGTCGGCACCCCGGCGCTGGCGAGCAGCCCGACCCAATGAGCGCGCGACTGTTGGCAGAAGATCGTCGCCAGCTCCGCGACTAATTCAGAACGGTTGTTACGGCGATCCGTATTGGTCCGATACCGTGGGTCGTCAATCCACGCTTGGCGCTCGAGTAATACACATAACGCACGCCAGAATGCCTGCGAGATGCAGGCCACCACGAACCAGCCATCGCTGGCTTCGAACGCCTGATAAGGCACCAACTGGGGATGACCGCCGCCAATCGGGACAACCTCCTCCCCGGTGGCAAAGTGCTGAGGTACAAAATTACCCAGCATCGCCACGGTAGAATCCAACAAATTGACTCCCACCTTGGCGCCTTGCCCCGTGCTGCCACGCCGCCATAAGGCCGCGAGTATTCCTTGGATGGCAAACAGCGCACTGGCAAAATCAGCGATCGGAGAACTCGCCTTGACTGGTGCGCCAGCCGCTTCGCCGGTGGTGCCCATGATGCCGCCCAAGGCTTGGGCTATCAGATCCATACCAGGCTCAGCGCAGCGTGGGCCAGTTTCGCCGAATCCGGTGATCAAGCAATAAATTAGCGTCGGATTTGTCGCCACGAGATCTTCGTAACGAAGTCTGAGTTTGGCGAGGGACTGGGGCCGCAGATTCAGGATGGCGATGTCGGCGTCGCGGATCAGACTATCGAGCTCTGCCCGCCCGCTCGGAACGGTGAAGTCCAGCATCGCGTAGCGCTTGTTGCGATTGGCCGCGGCGTAGTAGGCACTGTAACCAGGTCCTAAGTGATCGTCCGCAGCGGCAATCAAATCCCGCGACGGCGGCTCAATCTTGATTACTTCCGCGCCAAGATCTCCCAGCATGCTCGCACAGCAGGGGCCGGCCAACACCTGCGAGAGGTCAAGGACGCGGATGCCACCTAACGGCAGCGAGGCGGGTTCGGCAGGAGGATAGGCCACCGAAAAAAGCGGGAGTTCGCCAGTCGACAGCGCGCTACGCTTCTTTTTCATATCCCGAGCTCGCGGGCGAGGGTACGCAGCTGAATCTCGGTCGTGCCTTCGGTAATCGGATACAGCTTGGCGTCGCGGAACAGGCGTTCGATCGGATATTCCGCCATGTAGCCATAGCCACCGTGCAGATGCAGCGCGCGGCTGGTCACTCGCTCTGCTACCTCGCTCGCGACCACCTTGGCCATCGACGCCGCCACCATAGACCGCTCCCCGCGCTCATGTTTGAGTGCTGCGCTATAGACATGCAAGGCGGCACTCGTGACATCGATCTCCATGCGCGCCAGTTCGAACTGAATGGCCTGGAATTGATTGAGTGCCTTGCCGAATTGCCGACGTTCGGCGGTATAGCTGCGGGTGAGATCTTTGGCCGCCATTGCGACGCCGAGGCTGCGCGCGGCATGGGTGATGCGCCCTTTTTCGAGGCCTTGCAGCAGATACTCCATGCCACGCCCCTCTTCACCTAGCAGGGCGGCCGCAGGCACTTCGCAATCGATTGTCAGCTCGCCGGTTTCCATCGAGTGATGGCCCAGCTTACGCAAAGCGCGCACTTCAATCCCCGGCTGGTGCCGATCGACAATGAATACGCTCAAGCCCTTCTGCCGAGCCGCAGCATCCGTATACACGACCAATACAATGAAGTCAGCGAATGGCGCGCAGGTGATGAACACCTTGTTCGCACGCACCCGATAACCACTGGTGGTCCTTGTCGCGGTGCCGCGCATCCCGAGCACATCCGAGCCCGCGTCAGGTTCGGTCATCGCATAACATCCGAGCTTCTCGCCACGCAACGCGGGGATCAGATAGTTCGCATGCTGCTCCGGATTACCGAATTTGTGAATCAACGCCGTCCCAAGCCCCGTTTGCAGCATCATGCCAGACGTGATGCCGGCACAGACTCGGGCACATTCCTCGACGAGAATGCATTCGAACGACAGCCCGACTCCGCCGCCACCCAACGACTCCGGATAGCCGACAGCCAGAAAACCCAATTCACCTGCGCGCGCCATGATCTGCACTGGAAAGCGACCGCTAGTCTCGGCTGCATCGACCAACGGCGCGATTTCGCGCTCGGCGAAGCGCCGCACGGACTGGCGGAATGTCCCGTGCTCTTCCCCGAGCAAGTGACTGACCGTTTGCGACATGCTCTTCTCCTATTCTGTCGTCATCGTCATGAATTCCGGAATTACGACACCTGTCACGACAGCATACCGTTCCGCTAGTAGCGAATAGAAGCAAATCACATGCCAATTTTTCTTCTCCGACATAAGGGTCGTGTAGCACGCCCCGATCTCGAGGATGCGGCGGAGCCAAAGGTTGCGGCCTCTGACGCCATCTCGACCGTGACACCACAGACTTCCGCACTTGTGCAAAATTCTGTACATCGTGATCGGCGGATATCCCAGGGTCGTTGCAACACCGGATGGGCCTATTCAGATACAGGGAATCACTTTAGGGACACTTTGCTTTTGCAGAGTTTCCTTATGGTTTATTCAGCGGGCGGGGCATCTCGAACACATGAAGTCGAACGCGCGTGTCCACAATGGTTGAAAGGCCCCTGACCTCTACCGCGATTCGCTCGTCAATCGCTCTCCCCTCGTTGGCGTCGCGGGTAATGCGATCATCGCCCTTTATAGTCGCCCGGTCGCTTCTCAAGAAAAGCCTGTAGTGCTTCGGCATGGTCCTCAGTCTTGTGACACAGGGCCTGGATTGCTGAACACACTTCAAGATGCTCTGCCAGCGGTTGCGATTGGGCGAGCTTCAACAATTGTTTCGCGTAGCGAACGGCAAGTGGCGGCTTGGCGGCAATGGCTGCCGCGATTTCATGCGCGCGCGACAGTAATGCATCGGGTTGCGTTACTTCCATCAAAATGCCGAGTTGGAGTGCTTCGGCAGCTGAAATCATACGTCCGGTCAACGTAATCTCAGCAGCGCGTTGATAGCCCACCAAGCGCTGCAGAAACCACGCTCCGCCAATGGCTGGGACGATCCCGAGATTTACGAAGGTCTCGCAGAACCGCGCGTCCGTCGATCCGATGCGGATGTCGCACATGTTGGCAAGATCAAAACCGGCGCCAATTGCTGCGCCGTTAACGGCGGCGATGACAGGAACACCGGTGCTTTGGAGCGCGCGGGGAATACGTTGAATATCTCGCTTGTAATCGCCCTGCAGTTCGAACGCCGGAGCCTTCGTGTGTTCGCTCATGGTCTTGATATTACCGCCAGCGGAGAATGCGGTACCTTCGCCAGTCAATATCACCACCGACACCGCCGAATTGTTGTTCGCCCAGTTCAGCGTCGCGACGATATCCGTGACAATCTCGGTGCTGGTTAACGCGTTTCGCACATCGTGGCGGCGAAAAGTAAGGACGGCAACTCGGCCATCGAGCACGAGAGACGTATCGGTAAGTGATGGAAGTCCAGACATGGATATGAGCTCCTAACGCTTTGGTTTGACATGATTCGAGGACGGCGCAGCCTCGTATTCCGGAATATGCCGGCGCGCACGGTTTCGATGTGCACGCGGGGATAAAGTCTTTTAGCGGAATGCAATGGCTCGCATCACCCGACTAGCGGCTATTTGATGATCACCTATCCAAAAGGCAATCACATTAAGTCAGCAATTTTCATGCCTTTCCTGGGAGAAGACCGGGGTACACAACCTTCTACCGTCTTAGATGGTTGCTACAGCGCACGCGAGTGTTTTATGCCGTAAACCTGTGCAGGAGACCCTCCGGTGCAGTTCTTTACTGCACAGATCTGCACAGTTCAGCGCGATACAAAATATCGGGACGACGCCCCTGTTCCGCTTCGTTTTGCGTGGCGTGCATTCAGGTAATCCGCGTCTGGCATCCATTTTGCCTCATGCTGATTGCGAGTTCCTCCAAGCCCGTAAATGCCTCAAGGAGGCTGGTATGTCTGTTGCCCCGGTCAATACGCTTATGTGAAATTTCCCGTGTCAAGATACAGTCTTCACAAGTCACCGAGCAGAGGCCTTCATTGATGATTCCACGCACAATTTTTTCTGCCGAACATGAGACCTTCCGCGACAGCGTGCGCCGCTTCGTCGCGCGCGAGATCGTGCCATATCACGCGCAATGGGAGCACGACGGAATGGTCAGCCGCGAGATCTGGCGCGCCGCTGGAACGAACGGCTTCCTGTGCACCATCGTGCCGGATCAGTACGGCGGTCCTGGTGGTGATTTCCTGCACACAGCGATCGTCACTGAAGAACTCGCACGGGTGGAAGCGAGCGGGCCGGCATTTCATCTGCATTCCGGCATCGTCGCGCCGTATCTCTTGCTCTACGGCAGTGAGGAGCAAAAACTGAGGTGGCTGCCGCGCATGTGTGCGGGCGAAATCATTGGCGCCATCGCGATGACGGAACCGGACGCTGGCAGCGATCTGCGGGGAATTCGTACGCGCGCCGTGCACGAAGGTAATGACTTCATCCTGAATGGGCAAAAGACCTTTATCTCCAATGGTCAGATTGCCGATCTCATCATCACGGCGTGCAGGACCGGTCAAACGGAAGGCGCGAAGGGCATCAGCTTATTCTTGGTCGCCGGCGACGACATGGGCTTCCGCCGTGGCCGCAATCTCGACAAGATCGGTTGGCATGCGCAAGACACCTCCGAGCTCTTCTTCAGCGACGTGCGGCTTGCCGCTGACCGACTACTCGGTGGTGAGAATCGCGGCTTTCACTATCTCATGCAGCAACTTGCGCAAGAGCGCCTGTTGATTGCGATCCGCGCGACGATGGCCATCGAAGCCGCACTCGACACGACTATCGCTTACACGAAGGACCGCCACGCCTTCGGCAGAACACTCATAGAGTTTCAAAATACACGCTTCACATTGGCCGAGGTTAAGACCCAGGCGGCGGTCGTGCGCAGCTTCGTCGACCGCTGCATCGAGTTACACATGCAGGACGCGCTCGATGCAAATGATGCCGCCATGGCCAAGCTATCCAGCACAGAAGCGCTAGGGCGCGTACTCGATCAATGCCTGCAGCTGCACGGCGGTAATGGTTGCATGTGGGATTATCCGATCGCGCGCGCGTGGGCCGGGCATCGAATGAGTCGCATCGCGGGCGGGTCCTCGGAAATTATGAAAGAGATTATCGGGCGCACCTTGTAATACGAGCGCTCACATGGCCCCGGTCGTTCGTCTTGTCGCAAGGGTCACGGAGTCACTGCCCGTCGTCGAGGCTGCACGATGACCGGTTTCGGCACATCGCGGATCGTGGGCAGCGACAATTCATTCAATACAGAAACAAAGCTGAAAGACGTTGTCGATCTTGAGTCGTTTGATGGTGGTAGTCGGGACACTCACCTGCTCGGATTAAAGAATATCTGCTGGTTAATGCGAATGCCCCCCTCAACCGTGCATGGTAAGACCGCCCGAGATGCTGATCGTTTGGCCGGTGATGAAGCCGGCGTCGTCGCTCAATAGAAACGCGACCAGACCGGGAAAATCGGTGGGTTGCGCGAGCCGCCGCATTGGAATCGCGCGCTGTAAAGCCTCGACGAGACGGCCGCCACCAGCCGCATCCACCGCTGCTAGCAGTGGTGTGTCGGTCGGCCCAGGACAGACCGTGTTGAAGGTAATGCCTTGCTTGGCGAGTTCGCGCGCCAGTGTCTTCATACAGGCGATGATGCCACCCTTGGCGGCGGAGTAGACGGCTTCGCCGGACGAACCCACACGGCCTGCATCGGATGCGATACTCACCACCCGTCCCGCGCCGTGCACCGCCAGTCGACGGCCCACGCAGTGCGTAAAATTGAGTGGACCGTACAAATTGATGTCAATCACCTTCCTCCAGAATTCCGGCTCAGTCTTGAGAAATGGCTTCGCCTCGTCCCAGCCGGCGTTATTCACCAACCCGAAGAGCGCGCCCGCTGCCTGTTCGAATTTCTCGATGGCAGCCGCCACGGCAGCATAATCGGTGATGTCGAGCGTATAGGCGTAGGCAGTGCCCCCGTCATTCCGAATGGCTGACGCTACACTCTCGGCGCCCTGTTGATTCCGATCTATTATCGCTACCTTGCACCCTTCCGCGCCGAGCCGCTGAGCAATAGCCTGGCCGATACCGCTGGCTCCGCCGGTTACGATTACCGATTTGTCTTTCAATCCACGCATCTGTCCCTCCCTTGGCGGCGGGCGCGCAGGTTCTGCACATTAATTCGTATCGTATCGACGCGCCTATTCACTGGATCAATTCTGATCCGCGCGCGACGCGCCAAAGATTCGCATTAGAAGGCCATCAAGTTGTCACGCAGGGTGCCCCCTTCGATGTACTCGCGCCGGACTACGCCACGTTTCTGCAGAACGGGGACGACCAAATCTACAAACTCCTCGATCATCCCCGGTAGGTAGCTAGGGCAGATCAAAAAGCCATCTCCTCCTACCGCGTTCATCGTCGACTCCATCCAGTCAGCAATCTGCTCCGCGGTGCCGACGACAAGCGGATCGCTACAGGTCTCCCCGAAAGACTTGGCAATTTCGCCGACCGACATGCGTCGTCCCGCCTCGGTCTTAGTAAAGGCTTGCAGAAGCCCTTGAATCCCCGGCACATTCAGCTTTTCATCTAGCGGCGCACTGAGGTCCAATTGTGAGAGATCGGTTTCAAGAATTCCCGAGTACCACACCAAGCCGCCGACTTCCGGCGTCAGCGCCCGTTGCAGTTCGGCTTTCTTCTGGGCAATTTCCTCCGTCTCACCGACGATGGGCATCATCGAAAACATGACTTTGATTGAATCAGGGTCGCGTCCAAATTCCTTCGCCGCGGTCTCCTTGTAAGCATCGTAGGATCGCTTCATCCCTTCCACAAACGATTGGATCGAGAAAACACATTCCGCCCACTTGGCAGCAAAGCGGACACCGCCTGCGGACTGTCCTGCCTGTACGAACAGCGGCTCCCCCTGGGGGCTACGATGGAGATTCAACGGTCCTCGGCACTTGAAATACTTGCCGACGAAGTCGATCGGGTGGACTTTGGACGGGTCTGCAAAAATGTCCTGTTCGGCATCCATAACCACCGCATCAGGTTCCCAACTCATCCAGAGTCGGTGGCAAACTTCCGCGAACTCGTCCGCACGTTCGTAGCGCGTTTTGTGATCTAATAAATCTTCCATCCCCAAGTTCTGGGCGCCAATTTTCTGGAACGAAGACACCACGTTCCAGCCGCTACGCCCGCCTGTCAAATGGTCCATCGTCGCCAGCATTCGGGCTACGTGCCATGGCTGACGACCATTGATTGAAACCGTCGGGATGACGCCGATTCGCTGGGTCGCCGCCGCCATGAACATATGCAGCACGGTTTGATCGAAGCAAGGCACCTGCACGCCATGGCGCACGGCCAGTTTGTAATCATTCTGGAAAACGTCGTATATCCCGCCGAAATCCGCCGAGAAGACGAAATCGAATTTCGCGGCTTCGGCCAGCCCCGCGCAGTACTGCCAGATGTCAGCGCGATCGAAGCGGTACCCGCGCTTGATATTGCGCGGATGCCGCCACCCGCCGACTTGATGGTGCATGACGGGTGGACTGGAAAACAGTGACAGGTGAAATTTTTTAGCCATGCTCATTTGCCGGTTGTAATCGTCGCGTTAGGGCTCGTGACAAAACAAGTCGATCAGGTTCGGCATGCTCTACAGCGAGCGCGGCTCTATGGTGTAGTTCCACTCGCCGTGAAATCGATGCGGCCGTATCCTGACCAGATCCATTTCCGCGTCGGACACCTTGCGCCCCTTGTCGTAGCCACGTGAGTCGAGTTCGCACTGCACTTCGAGGCCCGTTCTTGTCGTTGTTGCCGCGATCAGATTGACCACCGTCTGGTAGGTATGCAACGGCTTGCCTCGCCAGTTCATTGTGCGCGATTCTCAGTGTGTGCGAATGCCGAAGGAGGTCGACAATCCATATTTATTAAGCATAATCTGTTCCATCAAGTATTGGCTACGGTGCAGCCTATGGGTAAACGGCCGGAGAGGTTTGCGACCGTCGCGAATTGTTCTGCGACCCGTGCACCCATTGCACAGATGCACGTGTGCACGCACTGCACAACGAAAGCCCAGCCCCGCCCGGACCACGAAAGAATGGATTGTTACGGTACGTACGGCAATTCCACCGGCAAGGTATGAAATCAAACACCGAACTGCTTTTGAACGATAATTGGCGACAGGTGCTGGACGCACTGGACGATGGTGTCACCATTTACGATCGCGCCGCCACGCTCGTCTGGGCGAACAACAAGGCCTGCGAGATTCTGGGCACTCCGCGTGAACAGATGATCGGTCTCAACATCAGCGAGATCGCCACTTTGCCCACGGTCGCAACCATCCAGACCACTGAATTCGGTGGCTATAGCGATCGTGGTATCGACGACCTCCGCCGCATTCGACGCGATCTTGCCTCTTATGCGTCTCCCGGTTATATGGTTTTCAAAAACGGCACTCGGATGCTGTACATCGGCAAGATCATCCCGGACAGTGCCGGAAATCCGCTGTATGCCGTCTTCACTCAGCGCGATACGAGCGCGCTCGACGAAGGCAGGAAGCGGATTGCGGAGTTGGAAAAGCTCACGAATCTGTACCGAGATCAACTCGATATACTGCACCCTGTAAAAAATGCGCACAGCGTGGTCTATGCGAGTAGCAGCATGCAGCAGATACTCGAGCGGGCTTCGAAGGTCGCACGCATGGACAGTACAGTGTTGATTACTGGCGAAACCGGCGTTGGAAAAAACCTGCTGGCGACTTACCTCCATCGTACGAGCGCGCGTGCGCAAGGACCGCTTATCCACGTCAACTGCGCATGTCTGCCAGAGTCATTGATCGAAGCCGAGTTGTTTGGCTATGTGGAAGGTTCGTTTTCGGGCGCCAGTCGAAAAGGGCGCCGCGGCCTCATCGAAATCGCTGAAGGCGGTACCTTGTTCCTCGACGAAATCACTGAGCTCCCCATCGCGATGCAAGCCAAGTTACTGTCAGTAATAGAGGACCATACCGTACGGAGACTTGGCGCTGAGCGCTGGCAGAAAACCGACCTGCGCATTATCGCCGCCACCAATAGAGATGCCGAAGAGTTGCGCGCCGGCCGGGTCATGCGCGTTGATTTGTTCTACCGTTTGGCAATGAGCACCATACACATCACGCCGCTTCGACAACGGACGGATGATATCCCGCCGTTAGCGAATCATTTCTTGATGGAATTCAATGAAGCGAACGGCACCAATCTCTCATTGCACCCCGCGCTCGTCGAAGCCTTCACAACATTACCGCTGCCCGGCAATGTCCGCGAGATCAAAAATCTCATCTGGCAGATCGCCCTCGAATACACGCCCGATTCCGATCCACTGATGCAGGTCACGATACCGCCCGAAGCCGCGCAGCTGCTGCTTGCGCACGACCAGGACCCGCGGGCTGCGTTGCACACGGCAGCACCGCACCCATCATCTATTACCGAAACGCGCAGCGAGAACGCCGTCGAGGCTGCACAGCTCCGCAGCCTGGCCGAATGTTGTGGTGGAGATGTCTACGAAATGGCCCGGCAACTCGAGGTCCACCGCACGACGGTCATTCGTAAGCTCAAGCGTTATGGCATCGCCTACGCGCGAAGCCGTCGCGGCGTACAGCTTTGACCGGTGCTCGCTCGGCATGCGTTGCGACCAATCAACTCACTAATTGGAAGCGCCCCTGTTCGCGATAGCCCAGCACCGCTTCCGCAATAAGCATGCGCTGGATTTCGCTCGTGCCTTCAGCGACCTGAAACGCCTTCGAGTCCTTGAGATACTGCACCCACGGATAATCTGCGGTTAACCCATAGCCGCCAAAGATCTGAATCGCTTCGGATGCCGCGCGTTCCAGTAGTTCGGTGGCCAGCACTTTCGCCATCGCGGACTCGGTGCGCGCACTCTCAATGCCCTGGTCCTTGAGCCACGCCAACCGGTAGAGCAGCAGGCGCGCGCTGGTCAACCCGATCGCGAGATCGGCAAGCTTTTGCTGGATCATTTGGTAGCGACCGATGGCACTGCCAAATACCGTACGATCACGCGCGTATGCGGTCGCGCTCTCTAGGCAATGCCGCACCGCTCCGCAACATCTTGCGGCGAGCGCCATACGGCCTGACTCCAGTGCACACATCGCCACGCGCAGCCCCTCACCTTCCGCACCCAGGCGCCGCGCGGCTGGTACCCGCAAATCATCGTAGTGCACCTGCACGAAGGAATGCGGCAATAACACGCCAACGTCATCAATTGGCGTCGTGACCAGACCTGCCGCGTTGCGATCGACAATAAACGCGCAAATCCCAGCGCGGTCTGGCGCATCATAGAGACGCGCAAAGGTCAGGATAAAATTGGCATGGTCGGTATGACTGACAAACAGCTTCTGTCCGCGCAGCAGGTAGTCACCCCCATCTTTGCGCGCGACCGTGGTCATGTTGGCGACATCTGAGCCGCCCTGTGGCTCCGACATCGCAACCGCCCCGCGGATTGCCCCTGCGCACAGCGGGCGCAGAATTTCGTCTTTCTGTGCATCGCTGCCATACCGCAACAGCCCGATACCGAGCAACCCTGAAGGATGCGAGATCTGGCCGGCGAAGACATGATCGACGGTGGAAATTTCCTCGACCATTGCGACCAGGCTTTCGAATGACATCCCCGCACCACCCCAGGCTTCAGGGATCACGCCCCCGAGATAACCGAGGTCGGCGAATTCGCGTATCAACGCAAGGGGCATCTCGTTACTTGCACGATAGGCTTTTACGGCCGGCGCGACGCGCTCGTGCGCGAAACGCGCGGCCGCTGAACGAATGGCTTGCGCCTCTTCCGATAGAGAGAAATCCATGAATGGGTCCTTCTTCGTATGAACCGCCAGAAGCGTTCTCGACGATCAATTTGTGATGTGTCATCAGTGCTTGCCGCCCATTCAGATGACGCCTTGTGCGGCAAGCTCGTCGAGTTGCTGTTGATCAAGACCGGCCAGGTCTCTGAAGATCTCACCGTTATGCGCCCCGAGCTGTGGCGCCGGCTGATCAAATGCAAGCGGATCGTTGGCGAAGTGAATCGGGATCCCCAGGCCGTGCACGCCCGGCACCTTGCCTCCGCCAGGCAGGTCAAGATCAACCAGCATAGCGCGCGCTTGAAGTTGTTTGCTGCTGAGCACCTCCTCGATACTCAGCACTGGGCCGCACGCGACCTTATTCTGCTGCAAGGTGGCGACCACCGCGTCGCGCTTCTGCGGCGCCACCCAGCTTGCAACAATCGCCTCGAGATCTTCTAGGTGCGCCTGCCGATCGGCGAGGTGCTGAAATCGCGGATCATCGAGATACTCAGTGCGACTCATCGCCTTCAGCAAGGTCTGCCAGTCGTCGTCGGTGATGGTTGCGATATAGACATGACCGTCAGCCGCTTGGAAGCTATTGAAGGGCGCCCCGCCGGGATGGCGATTCTCCATAGGCACCTGCAACCCGCCACCCTGGAAGTACTCCAAGACCTCGGGCATCACAAAGGTCAGCGCATCGAGCATGGACACGTCAACCCAGTCTCCTTTGCCGGTGATTCCGCGGCGCATCAAGGCGGCAAGCACCCCAATGACTGCGACCAGTGGCGCCACGGTATCCGCGACGGCGGCCCCGCAACGCACCGGTGGGTTGCCTGCGTACCCGGTGATCGACATTAGTCCGCTCATGCCCTGTATGACGGGATCGTAGGCGCGCCAGTCGCTGAGCGGGCCAGTCTGGCCGAAGCCACTGATTGAGCAGAGGATCAAACGCGGATTGAGTGCGGACAGCGTGTGGTAACTGCAATCCATTTGGTCCATCACACCGGGGGAATAGTTCTCGACCACCACATCCGCCTGGCGACACAACGTCTTGAACAACTCTCGACCCGCAGCCTCATGCAGGTTGAGCGTGATGCTCTTCTTGTTGCGTGCGCGATGCACCAGACCGATCCCGACATCCTCGGCGGTTTGGCGCGTGGCGTGGCAGCCACGGGGTCCGACGAACGGCGCGCGTGTACGATAAATATCGCCGCGGCCTGGCGGTTCAATTTTGATCACCTCGGCACCGAGACCGGCCAGTAACATAGTGCAATACGGTCCGGCCAGATAACGCGTCAGATCGAGCACCCGGACCCCGTCGAGCGGTTTCACTGCCTTGGTCATACTCGCTGCGTCAGTTGTATTCATAGGGAAAGCATCCAGACCGCCTTATTCTTGATGTGCCGCTGCACACAATTGCACCCATGAGTCTTGCCCATCACCGTTGTTGCGGTCGCCCGCGGAAAGATACGGCTGGGTCAATGGCGTGGTAGCAATTGACCCAGACACTCCCGGACCGCATGCCGCGTGCTGATGTGATCGTAGTCGACGAAATAGTTGCTACCAATCGGCCTACATGACCCCAAGCAGACGACAAATGATCTGCTTCTGCACTTCGACGCTGCCCGTGGTGACCAGAGACACACGGGAATCCATGAAATTGCGCACCACCTCATCGTTGACACCCTCGATCAAACCCCAGCCACCGTGGATCTGCAGACACGCGCTGGCGCAGCGTTCAGCGACTTGAATCGCAAAGAGCTTAGCGGCTGCTGTGTCGAGCTTGTGCTCGACCTGCTGGTCGTAATAGGACGCTGCGGCGTAGGTGAGCAGGCGCGCCGCCTTGATTTCGCTCAGCATCTCGGCAAGCTTGAAGCCGGTTCCCTGGAATTCGCCGATTGGGCGGCCGAATTGTTCACGTACACCGACCTGCTTAAGCGCAAGCTCGTACGCCGCTTGCGCAAGCCCGATGCTGCGCGCAGCAACCAGGATCCGCTCGCCATCGAAGATCCGCATCAATTCACCACGCGCTGCGCCGGTTTCGTCTCCGAGTAGATTTTCCTTCGGTACCTTGACGTCACTCAGGAACACTTCACCCATATCACTGCACTTGAAGGCGTGCTTGCGTACACGAACGATTGCCACGCCGGGCGTATCAGTATCGACCATTAGAAAGACCATGGGCCGCGCTTTCTCTTCGTCACGCTCGAGATAAGCCAAAATAATCTCCGATGAGGCGACCGGCCCCATCGTATTGAAGGTCTTATGCCCATTGATGACGAAATGGTCACCCATGTCGCGCGCAACCGTACGGATCCCCCGGATATCGTTGCCCGCGCTCGCCTCCGACGCACCAAACGCAGTGATGGACTCACCCCGTAATGCCGGCGTGACATATTTGGCTTTCTGCTCGTCGGTTCCCACGGCCCAGATTGCACCGGGCTTGATGTAGCCCGCAACCAGCATTCCCGAGGAGAAGCCGATGCTGATCCGGCCAATCTCTTCGGTGACAATGACGGCTTCGACCATACCAAGGCCACCGCCGCCATATGCCTCCGGGCCATTCACTCCGAGTAAACCGAGGTCGCCCATCTGCTTCAACAAGGGCAGCGGAAAGCGCTGTTCCAGCTCTGCTTGTGGGAGTTGCGGCCGGATTTCGTTTTCGGCGAAAGCACGCACTGTCTCGCGCAGCATCCGGCGCTCATCCGTTTCCTCGTAGCCTATCAACACCGGGTTACCCTCTTGCCTTGGGTAATTGCGTGCCGCGGTCAAAAAGCGAGCAGGTTGTCGCGTAGGGTCCCGTCGCCGTAGCCACGCCGTACACGTCCGCGCTTCTGCAACTCAGGGACGACCAATTCGCAAAATTCGACAATCGATCCGGGTACATAGGCTGGCGACAGCAGGAATCCATCGCCACCCACCGCATCGATGGTGTCCGCCATCCAGTCGGCTATCTCCGCGGCGCTGCCGGCCACTTGCGGGACGCTGACACTGATCCCGTGGGTCCGAGCCATGTCACGCAAGGTAATATCTCTTTCTGTGCCGCTGTCGCGATACGCGTCGATCAGGCCTTGCAGCCCTTGCACTTTCAGGTGCGCAGCGACTGCATCAAGATCTTCGACCGCCAAGTCGTGAGCCAGATGACCCGAGAGCATCGTGAGCCCCGCTTCGGGACTGACCATTGCATTGTGCAAGGCGGCCTTTTCGCGGGCGATATCCGTTGTTTCGCCCACGAACACCTGTACGCCAAAGAACACCTTGCAGTGATCGGGATTGCGACCGACGCGAACCATTTCCTCCTTGAGACCATCGTAGTAGCCCTTCATGCCCTGTCGGTCTCGTTGAATCGAAAATACGGCTTCGGCATGCTGAGCTGCGAACTCGGTACCGCGTTTGGACTGACCGGCCTGCACGATCAGCGGGCGCCCTTGCGGCGAGCGGTGTATGTTGAGCGGACCCGCCACTTGGAAGTACTCGCCATGAAAATCGATCGCGTGCACCTTTGACGGATCGGCGAACATGTCGCCTTCGACGTTCTGGACTACCGCGTCGGGATCCCAGCTGTCCCATAACCGGTAGCACACTTCCATGAATTCATCCGCGCGGTCATAGCGGTTATCGTGCTGGAGATGATAGCTGTCGGCGAGACTGAGGTTACGCGTCGCGTTCTTATGAAACGCCGTCACGATATTGATGCCGGCGCGTCCGCGTGAGAGATGATCGAACGTCGCCATTCGGCGGGCAATCAGGTAAGGAGGGATCGCCGCCGTCGAGACCGTCTGCACGATGCCGATGTGCCGAGTAGCAGCGGCGAGCCAGCACATAATAGTGCCGGTGTCGAAACAGGGCACCTGCGCCGCATAGCGCACAGCCGGCCGCCAGCTATTTTGATAATCGGAATAGACGCCTTCGGTATCTGCCGAAAAGAAGAAGTCTAATTTCGCGTTCTCGCACACTTGCGCAACGTGCTGCCAAACCTCAGGCCGGTCGAACTCCCACCCGCCTTTCATCGTGCGCGGATGTTTCCAGGTGGCCGTGCTGTGGTGGGTCACGGGCAGCATGGTGTACTGGGCGAGGTGAAATTTTTTGGTCATGCCAATGGCTCCAGCGATTCGTGCACGGCGCACGACTGTTGTGGTCTACTGCTGCGGCATCGCAGCCACAGGGTGGCACGCGGCGATACTTTTGTACCTTGCTAACGTCGGCACCGGATAGCGCCGAGGTCTCACGTCATTTTCCATTGGGAACTCACGAGAACTAACATCAAAGAGGCGAGCGTACTGGTCTGGAATCTGGCGCTGTTCTGCAACAACGCGCGAAGTTCTGCACGAGTCACCACACATATGCTGAGATCCTCGAAAGGCTCTAACGCGGCACCACTATCCACACGGCAGTCATGCGCCAGAAACGTATGGACCTGGCTGGTCTGTCCGCTCGGATTCAAGTGGTGAGTCCCCAGATACTCGAGTTCGCCTGCGGCGTAACCCGTCTCCTCGCGTAACTCGCGTGCAGCCGCACTGGCGGGGTCGTCGTGGTCTGATTTAATGGAGCCTCCGGGGCATTCGAGGACCCATTGCGCAACACCGTGCCGATATTGATCAATCAGAATGATCTCCCCGTCCGGTGTGATCGGCACGACACTGACACAATCGGGCATCTCGAGTACGTAAAGATCGGTGGTGGCGGCCGGAATTTGTGTGAGCGCACAACAATCGCGCCGCAGTCGAAAAAACCCGTTGTTGTAAATCTCCTGTGAGCTACGTACTGCCCAAGCGGGCGGCATGCTTGAGCCCATATTGGGAATCGCCGCCGCAATGGTTTTCATCTTGTCTCTCCACTCAGCTTTTCGGACTGGTCAGGGGAACGCGAAGTGTTTGGGTGTTCCCTATTGAGGGCCTCTAAACTCTGCCTTGGTGGTACCACAGCCTCCTTCCGAAGTAGCCGCGGTGGTCACGGGACGTCAGAGGACAGGCAACTTTGATGCCAGCAACAGATTGCGATCCGGATAATGGCTTGGGCGCTTGAATTTTAGTGAGAACTCCGGTCGCCACACGCTCGGGCTACATCGGGTATTGTGCAATTGTGCGCGATAGCGGTGTGCACAGCGGTTTGTATGGCATGGGCCCGCACAGTCGCTGACGGTCTTCAGATCCGTCACTACTGAAAGGGTCACGTTCAAAAGCCCGCATCCCGGACTTACGAAGGCATCTGGCACGCTCCATGCCTGCCACTTCACCGACGGCTCCTGGCAGCGTGTTAGACGGGGCTCAGCGAGCGGGTGACATGGCGGGCGAGAATATCGCTCCAGAATCGCAAAGGGGAAGGTGACGATGGCACCGTTAGAGTTTGGATGGTTTCTCCCAACAATGGGGGACACGACGGCGTTCGCGCGCCCTGTGGAAGTGGCATCATCAAGCGAGATGTTCGAGCGCGTAACCTGCGCGGCGGAATCCGCCGGGTTCGACTATATGCTCATCCCGGTACAGACCAACTGCTGGGAAGCCTGGATAGCCAGCGCAATGATGGTCGCTCACTCGCGCACGATCAAAATGTTAGTGGCGGCGCGCCCCGGCTATATCAACCCAGCGTTGCTTGCGAAGATGATTTCGACCTTCGACCGCCTCTCCGGCGGTCGCATCTGCATCAATTTGATTGCTGGCGGCAGCGATGAGGAAGCAGCCGCCGACGGGGTTACCTATCCCAAGGAGCAGCGCTATGAGTTGATGGAGGAAGAGGTCACCATCCTCAAGGCCCTGTGGACCAGCAAAGGTCCTGTTGACTTCGTGGGCAAATACTATCAACTCAATCAAGCCGTGACACGGCCACCGATCTTCCAGCAACCGTATCCGAAGTTCTATTTGGGTGGTGGGTCGCGGCAGGCCTGGGAACTGTCGGCACGGCACGCTAATGTGCACTTGTTTTGGGGCGATTCGCCGGCCCGGATCGCAAGTCAGATGGCCGAGATACGTGAACTTGCCGCGGGTTATGGGCGGCGTGCCGATATCGGCTTCGGCATGCGCTTACAGATCATTTGCCGCGAACGGGAAGAAGATGCGTGGAGTGCCGCCCACGCCTTGGTGGAAGGCGCCAGCGACGCCCACAAAGAGATGGTCCGTAATACTTTCACCATCTCCGTCGCCAACCGGCGGATGCAGGAACTCGCGAAAAACGAGGACAAGTTCCTCGGGCCGCATCTCTGGACCGGGATCACCGCCGTACGCGCAGGTGCCGGGGTAGCCGTGGTCGGAGATCCGGCACAGTGCGCAGCGACCCTTCAGCAGTTCATCGATATTGGCTGTCATTCGTTTTGTCTTTCCGGCTATCTGCACGATGAAGAAGCGGAGCGCTTCGGTCGTTTGGTGCGCCCGTTACTGCTGGCAAAGAATCGAGAGCGGATGACGACGCTGGCGTAGCCTCCGTCATCGCTCAACACACCGACCCAAGGGCTCTCTAAAAAAATCCGCCTGGATTTTCATAGAGGATAATCATGTGCCGCAGGAAGCACCACCGTTTGGCAGCGCGTTCCTTTAAAAAATTCTGGAGATTCGCAATGCTTACCGACCGCTACGACCTAGCAATTAGCACGCACTCCGAGGCTGCTCGCGATACCTATATCGTGGGGTGCGACTGCATCCTCTCAGCCGCACCCGGCGGCGCCGAAGCGCTGATGCGTGCCGTCACGGCCGATCCTAGATTCGCGCTGGCTTACGCCGCGTTGGCGCGCGAACATTTTCTGTTCGGAAACGTGGTCGAGGCGCGGCGTGCTGCAACCGAAGCGCGCGCGCGTTCAGCCGGTGCAAGTGCGCGCGAACAAAGCCATGTCCATGCGCTGTGCCTACCAATCGAAGGCAAGCCAGTTGACGCGTTCGCCGCGACCCAGGCCCATCTTGACCAATATCCACGCGACGCCATGGTGGCGGCACCCGCCACGGGTCCATTCGGCCTGATCGGGTTCAGCGGCCGGCCAGGACGCGAGGCAGAGCAGTTGGCATTCCTCGCCGGGCTGAAGCCGCAGCTTGCCGAGGATTGGTGGTTCCAAATGGCCTACGGCTTCGCGCTGGGGGAAACCGGTCAGTTCGCGCCAGCACAGACTCAAATCGAGCGCAGCCTGACTACGAATCCCCGCAATGCGCATGGGGTGCACGCCAAGACGCATCTACTCTACGAGACGGGCGAAGATGCCGTCGCACTCGACTATCTCGAAAGCTGGCTGGCCGACTATGCGCGCGAGGGGTTGCTGCATTGCCACCTCTCCTGGCATCTGGCGCTGCTCTCACTGTCACTGGGTAAGCTCGATGCTGCCTGGCGCATTTATCAGCAACAGGTGCATCCCGGCGGGGCCTGGGGACCCGCGCTGAATATCGCCACCGACGCGGTCGCCTTCCTGTGGCGAGCCGAACTCGCCGGCGAGAAACGGCGTGGCAATCTGTGGCGGGAAATCCATGCATACGCGTTAGAGGCTTTCCCGAAAGTCGGCATTGCCTTTGTTGACGTGCACAAGGTGCTGGCCTGCATCACCGCAGGCGACGTCGACGGACTCGCCCGCATACACCAGGAACTCGCCGAACGCGTCGCCGCCGGCCGCTACCCCGTCGGGGGCGTCGTGCCGACATTGGCGCGCGGCCTCGAAGCTTATGCGAAGGGGCAATGGAGCATGGCGATCGATCTCTTGGCAGGCGCACGGCCGGAAACCGTGCGCATCGGCGGCAGCCGGGCACAACGCGACCTGATCGATTCCACGCTGCTTGCGGCCTATCTCAAAGACGGCCGAATCGTCGCGGCGCAGGCCATGCTCGCAGACCGCAATGATCGGCAACCGTCAAACCCGGTGGCCGGTCTTGCGTAAGCAAGGCGTCCCCCGGGCATGCGACGTATGCAAGACCTCGGGCGTTGTCCTGCCGCCGCCCCGAAATTCGCATCACCACAAGCCGCACGCTGCTTCGGTGCGTCGTTTAGTAACGATCAAACGCGTGAGGCACGGTGGCTTATACGGTGAGCCTAACCGGGAACCGCTTCAAACTACCTACGAAATTCGCCTGACTCCGTTCGGGTTTGCCCGTACTCTCAACGCCGTTATAACGCTTGAGTAGTTCTTCGAGCGTAATCCGGAGTTCGAGTTTGGCGAGCGGACCCCCGAGGCAAGTATGAGGACCGAAGCCGAAGCGAAGATGCGGGTTTGGCGAACGCGTCACATCGAACTGGTCGGCGCGTTCGAACACGCTCTCGTCGCGGTTCGCAGACGCAAACCAGAGCACGAGCCGATCACCTTCCTTGATTTGTTTGCCACTGATCTCGGTATTGGCTCTAGCCACCCGCACGGTATCGGACGTCGCCACCCGCATCATCGTGATTGCCGGATTAGTCCACCGTACAATCTCCTCGACCGCTCTGCGAATAAGCTTATGGTCTTGCCGGAGCGACTTCATTTGCGCCGGATGCTGCAGTAGCGCCAGGATACCGCCTGCGACCGCATTACGCGTGGTTTCGAATCCGGCAAGCATCAGTAGGATGCCCATTTCGACCAGTTCGGATTCGGAAAGCGGCGTGCCGTCTATTTTTCCATTGGCCAATGCGCTGAGGGCATCGGCGTGAGGGCATCCGCGCCGTGGCATGACTAATTTGAGCGTGTATTCCCGGAGGAGGCGGTATCCGAGGGCCGTCGTTTCCGCCGCCCCATCGCGCTGAAACTCCGGGTCGGAGCCCGAGATTGCCTTGTTCCCAACTTGATCAAATACGCCCAGTCCTGCTTCGGTATACCCAAGATATCGCAAATGACGACCATCGGGATTTTCCCTGCCAAATCCTCGACCAGGTCGATCTCTCCGTTACTTGGGAGCTCATTGAAAATCTCTCGGATCAGGGTCGCAACGTGCTCCGAGTTTTCCTGCAACGCCTTGGGCATGAACGGCGCTTAGGCTAATTCACGCAGCTTCCCGTGGCGTGGCGGATCAGTCGCAATAATCGATTCCCCGCGCTTGAAAGTATTCATATTCGCTTCTTTAAGCGCCTCGTCCATAATGGGGACCATGCCCTCCCGCTCCGAGCTAAACGATTCCGCATCACCCAGCACCCGCTTGATATCAGCATGCTTGAATAGCGACCAGAAGCGAGCACCGTTACGTCCAACGGTCCAATGTACTGGATCGTCGCGCCGCAGTTGTGCAAGCAATTCATAGAAACTCTCATCCACGAATGAAGCAGGATCCGTTAATCGTTCATCTACCGTCTTCATTGGTTTGTGTCCTGGTCGGTTTTCGCGCTCGTCGCTTGGCGCATTCTAAGATACTGCACAGGCCAAGGCGTCGTCGTAATACCCTGTGGCCCGGCATAACGCGAGCTGAGTAATGTCATACATTGACATGAATGAACTTGACTGATGACTCTGACTCGCGAACCCGATAGCGATCCTTCCGATCAGCAAAGAAGCCATCGCCAAAAGTCGGCGCGCATCTTGTAGACGTACACACTCGATGTCGGGGTGAACTGCGAATTCGAAGGCGCATCGGCCCACGTCACCAGCTGGGTAACGACGTCGAACGGATCAAGGCGACGCTCGGTTTGCGGTTCGGATCGCGTGCAGTCCGAGGCTGGAGTGGAACGCCTTGACCGCCTCGTCTGCCTCAGACGCTGCCACCGGCATATCCGGCAGCGCGCGACAGTAAGCCTCGGTTGCTGCTGTCGCGAGTGGCGTCCATTTTTCTATCCACGTGAGAATGACCGCCGCATTGGCAGGATCACCGGCCAGCGCGTAGCGCACCAGCGCACTCGACCAGCGGCGACTACGCTCCGAATCCCGTAGCTGCGCCTCTATCAAGAACGCAAGCAGCGTATCGCCGTGGCGGCGCGCGGCGCCCGCTAATGGGCGCAGAACGCCCTCATCAATCGCTGGTTTCGCCACGAAATTGAGACCGACAAACGCTTCGCCCCAGTCATAAGCGATTAGCAGTTTTTCCATCAGCTCGCGTGCGCCCTGCCAGGCGGGATGATTCTCCCAATGGCCCCGCTCGGCATGACCAAAGCCGCCTTCCGGTCGGTGGCGTGCCAGCTCGGCAGTCCGGTAGGCGACTCTCGACACCCAACGATACTGATCGGCAGCCTGGAGCGCGGCGCAATTATCGATGGTGCTCGATGGCGCGACGACCACGAGATAGGCTGAACACATCTGCAGGGTATGCAGCAGATAGCGCATCGGGGTATAGAGCGTCGCCAAGGTCTCAATCCAATCTGCACCGAGACCCTGGTCGTGGTCCTGCTCGTCATGTTGATCCAGCAGCCCGTCGACGTAGGTTTCGTGGCCATTCTGCAGGGTGGTATAGGTGCGGTAAATGAGTTCATCCGGATCGCGGAACCCGCTCCAATCGGGGTGCTTGAGCGGACTGTCGATCCGGTAATCGCGCAACCAGCGATTCATGTAAACGTTGCTATCGAGCTCCAACGGACGCTCGAGGTTGACCGCGTTATAAAGTGTCTTGACGGAAACGATCTCGTATTCGCTGGGTCGCCGGCGCGCGGCCGCGAGATGGCTCCAGGTCTTGAGTGGGCGCAGGACGTCAGTCTCGTTTTCATGTTGCGTCATCGGAACCCCCGTAGAGCGTCTATAAGGTGCGCGTAAGATAAAAGCGAAAATGCGTGCTCTCAGACTCGATCTGCCCGGCGAACGAAGCGAGCACTACGCCGAGCTCCTGCATATTGAATGGTCGACCGAGAATGGCTTCCATGGTCTCACGGCGGATGATGCATTCGCCGTCAGTCTGGATGCGCACATAGGCGAGGTTATCCTCAATCACAAATGTTTTCCCTGGATTGTCTTCGCGTACCGCTTCGATCACGGCATCCGCGATCTCACCCGTTTTTATGACCGGTCCAACTTTGTTGTTGAGCATAAAATCCGTTGCTTCCGTCATGCTCCAACTCCAGAGTGCATGGCTGCGGTTTCAAGCTCGACTTCGACCGCGCCGTCGTTGACCCTGACAGTATGGGGCCGCAGCCGACAGCTGCGCGGATTGACGCCCTGACCCGTGGCGGCGTCGAACTCCCAACGATGCGCAGCGCATATGATGTGTCCGCCGACGAACTCCCCATCGGCAAGACGCGCATGCTGGTGCGGACAACGACCGTCGTACGCGGCAAGGCGCTGGTCAGCATAATGCACAATCAGCACAGGTTGGCCCTGCACGTCAAAGCCACACATCTCGCCGACCCACAATTCCTCGATATCGCACACACGCACGAAAGCCACTGTGACACCTATTCGTAGAAGATTTCGATGGTGTCAAGTGGCACCCAGCCCGCTTCATGCACCGTGAGCGCCCGCGGCAGCGGATTTTCGCCATCCTGCAGGCGAACACGCATTGTGCGCTTCGGCTGCAATGGCAGCATACGTCCGGCAAAATGCTCCGCTGCGGCGTCGGCAACCTCATCCATCGTGAATGCGGTATCCACGTTCACCAAGGTTAGGATGCAACCATCTTCGAAGTTGCATACCACGGGTAACGCACTCATGCCGCCTCCTGCGAGGGCCTTTCGGCAGCGGGGTCTAGTGCAAGTTCAGGCCATGCCCAAGCGTAATCGTGTGCGTCCTCGCCGCGCTCGCCTGGCATGAGATCGAAGTAGCGCAATGTGCCTTCAATATCGGGAGGCTGGATGTCTCCGCACAACAGGCGATCGATCACACTTTTGTGATCCTGATAGCGCAATGGTTCGAGATTGAAAATCCACTGGCACGGCTCGGAGCAGAAGTAGTACCGCCGCATGCCAAATTCTGTCCAATAACCGCGGTTCGAATGACCTTCATGCGGGATGCTACCCACCGATAAGCCGCAGATATTGCAAAGCATCGGCAGCGTCTTGGGATAGAGCTTATCGGTGCGGCCATGGCGTACGTTGTCCGCGATCACATCCCATAACCGGCCCCATTTCGCATTCCATCCGGGATATTTCGCTTCGAGCCAGGCGCGCTCGGCGGCGGACACTCCCGCTGCTGGGTTCCACCAGACTGTCTGGCGAACAAACCAGATTTCGAGATGTCCGCTATGGTGATAGAACTCAATCGACTTCAAGAAGAAGTCCCAGTACCAGGGGCGTTCGAGTCCCAGATCGACCAGCGCACGTTCGAACTGCGCGACGATAAATTCCTGGATGAATTCCTTGAACGACTTATCGCGATGCGCCAGTGGGGTGAGGTAATCGATCGCGGGCCCGGTGAGCGTGAAGAACAACCGCCACTGTCGCCAAAACGAAATATCGACTGCCCGCTGCGCTTCTTCCTTTTTGCCGTTGGCGATCAGGACTTTCAGCGTGGCACCACCGATCTGTGAATGGCGCGCCTCGTCGGTCTGCACACTGGAGATTAAGTTCGAAAAACTGAAATCGCCCGCACGGGCCGCATCGGCTGCGAGTCCAAGGAACTGTAGATTCGTGAAGCCTTGTTCGAGCGCGAAGGTGAGCATGATCGAAAGGGTTGCAGCGTCGCGACCCAGGATGGTGTCGTCCATGGCGGATCGTGTCGCGATCGCGGCCCAGCTATTGGTGGAGAGCAACTTTTGCGCAAGATCGAACTGTCGCGACTTGCTGACAAATTCGTGCGCGAAATAAAGCTGAATCTGCGTATGGCGCATTTCGTCCAGCGCGCCAAACGTGGCCATATTGCGCATGCCCGGCGCCTTGCCGAAGCGCGCCATTTTCGATTCGCCCGGCACGGCGGAGTATTCGGTCAGACACAACGCGCCAAAATGCAGTTTCAAGATGCTTTGCCAACCAGCATCCGCATTGTCGTAGAAATTGGATCGTGCGAGTGCGGCGCGGACCGAATAGGCATCTGCATCCTTGCGTGACTGCACGTCAACATATTCGCGGTAGGAAATCTTGAAGGGCTCATCGTACGCTTCCCACTGTTCGAGACTGAGACCGAAACGGTCGCTCATCTCGGGCGGAAAGAGCTGGTCTTCGCTCACGTAGCGAGGACTCCAGTTGGTAGCACGGGCGAGATCATACCAGTCAGCGCGATTTAGAAAAGCCATGGTTCCTCCTCTTTAATCGAGTAGGTTAGACGGGTGCTCGAAGTAGAATATCGATTCCGCTCGTTTCATAAATTTTCGCGCGCCCAGTTATCGGGAGGATCATTCGTAATGGTTGATCTCCCGAGTTCGAAGGCGCTCCTACTCGCTTCCCCAGGCGCTCCGTCCACGAAGCTCATACTAATCAACTCAGTCGCTTATAACTTCCACAAAACGTCGCAGAATTTGCATAAAATGACGGCATTGGTGCCCCCACTCATCGTTGGACATGGATCGACCGCGCATAAAATGAGATTAAAACATGCCCGAAATACTCAATGATTTGTATCGGGGAGACAAACCGCAGGCAACGCCTCGGACGCTAGAGCTTTTTCATCGAGCGATCGAGAGTGCGCCGATATTTTCGAAAAACATTTCCGGCGGCTTCGCTTTCATAATCGAACGCTACATTACCCCGATCCCCGACCTCCATTTGCCAGAGATGCCTGCGCCGGTCGTGACCTTCCAGGGCACTTGTCAGAGCATCGTCCATCGCACTGCGGGTCAATATCCGCGACGAACTTTGCCGAGCTCCACCTTCCTGATCCCTGGTGGCCAGCCCTCCCACTGGCAAAGCAGTTACCCGGTCGATTTCGTTCTGGTTTACTTTAAGGGGGAAGCGCAAAAACGCTTGGTGGAGGCGGTTGGCAGCACCCGGGGTCCGCTCGTGTTGTTAAATCCGATTCTCGATGCTGCAGCGGCAACGCTTCGCGACGAGATGAACTCAATGACACCAGAGAACGATTTCGTCCAGGCGTTGGCCATAGTGCTCCATCGCCAACTATGTCGGGAGGCCGCGGTGGCCGTTGGCGCCAAGAGAACGGGACTTGGGGCCGCAAACAGTCCAGGGTTGCGCCGGGTTGAAGCCTACGTCGAATCAAATCTTGCCCAGAAACTGACACTATCTGGCTTGGCGTCCATTGCCGGCATGTCTATCTCCCATTTCAGAGAACGTTTCCGAGTCGAAATGGGAATGGCGCCTCATCACTACATTTCGGGAAAGCGACTTGAGCAAGCGCGCCGACTCCTGGCGATGACACGCATCCCGTTAGGAATCATCGCCATTGAACTCGGTTACGCAAGTCAAAGCCATTTTTCGACTTTATTCAAGAACGCATATGGCGTTACGCCAATGACGTTTCGACGCGTCTCGAGAAAAGGATTTGACGAACTTTCTGTGCGTTGATGCGTCGACCTAGAAACGGCAATTGAAGCACAGTGCCCCCGCAAGGCGAAGTCCATCGGAAGCCCTTAACCGACAATCTATAGCGCAACGTTGGGACACTAGTGATGAAAAGCATTAAAAAAAACGTTTGCGATGTTGCGCTGGCATTACGTCTCGCCCTTTCTTTGATGAGGGTGGCGGTGATCGCCACGGTGAACAATACCAGCCCGGTCAGACCTGCCGTCAGCGAATCGCACAAGCCGCAGCCGGAGAACTGCCGGAGCAAAACCCGCAGTCCGGCGCCCGCCACGCAACGGCGCACTAGGGAAGTTAAAAGTGACGGCCCCCCATCCCTAGGCCATCTCTTCCAGGTAGCGAAGATCGCCCATAAAGCCTGCATCCCCAAAACAATCATGTACGACACCGCAATCACCAGCGTGGACTCCGCCAAGAAGCACGTTATCGCGCTGCCCCGCCAACGGCAAAGTATGCACATCCCGTGACTCGTCGGCCTACCCAATCGAGCATCGGCCCGGCGGTCATATTCGCCTAGGACAAACTCAAGTCGAACGGCCTTCAACTGCTACCAAACTGAGACACTATCCAACGAGCACTTTTACGCGAGTGACTGAGCGGCACGACCGGGCGTGAACAAGAACGCGGGTATCCATTGCCAGCACTATGGCGTGCCGCGCAAGCGCTCGGCGAGTCGCATACCCAGACGTTCTGCCCATGCCGCGATTGTCAGCGTCGGCGGTCCGCCCGGCATTCGCGGAAACACCGATCCATCCGCGATAAAAAGCCCTTGGTGCCCGTAGACTTCTCCGTTTGATCCGACCACACCGCGTTCGATGTCCCGATCCATGCATGCACCGCCAAGCGCGTGCACCGTAATCGGCGATTTGGGATGGAAGATTTTTTTCCCTGTTACCTCACTCATTCGCCGGAAAGTTGCCGCGGTCTGCGCATAGATCGGACTATTGTCAGGATTGAAATCTATGTGCAGCTTTCCATCGCGAATACCGACCGTGCCATCCATCGCATCGGGACCCATACTACTGGTGAATGCGCCGCGCTTGACTCGTTCCTTGATGAATCGGGGAAACGGGTACTTGTCGGCCGCCGGCCAGCCGCCACCACCGAGGACCAGGGGGAAATTTTCATCTTTTAACTGGAAACCACCATGAAACGGCAAACCGGTCGATAGATTTCGACCCACCTCGTTGTAATCCCAGAAGGCAAAGAAATCGCCATTCCCGCCTAATCGTTTTCCGAGTTGCGGCATGCCCTGTAAGGTTCCATCGATATCCCGGCTGCGCAACAGTAGGCTAAGCGTGTTCATGGTGCCGGCGGCGAGAATCACGTTATCCGAATACAGACTAACTGTTTCGCCCGTTTTGTGGTCGAAGTAGTCGACACGGTAACGCGCCTCGTTACCTACCGGGTTTTCGACAATTCTCGTTGCCTCGCAGAGATCGCGCAGCTCGAGACCCTTGTTGAGTAGCGGTGCGAGATATAGGAAATCGACGGTCGTTTTAGCGCCGTTTGGTGCACCGAGGAAACCATGGCCATCACGGTCGTCGTAATCCAGTTCCCAGCGCTCAATCCCTTCGGCGGTCATTATTTTGCGAGGGCTTCCGACTTCCTCTGGAAAAAGAAAGCCGAGCCAAGTAGGTGGCGTCTTAGAGGGGCCTTGGACCGGATCGCCAGGCCCAAAACGTTCAGCTGCGGTGTGCGGTATTTTCAAGTCCGCGGCAGGCTCTACTGCGTCGAATTTCCTAAGCACATTTTCGTAATGGCGTTTCATCGATGCGTCGGAGATGTCTTCGCAGAATCCATCCCAAAAATGATCTACTTGAGGGTAGCGGAAAACGCCGGAGTAAATATGACTGCCGCCGCCGACACTCGACGAGCAAACCGTGCTCAGATGTTTATCGATAAACATCTCTAGCAGTCCACGGGGGTTCAGCAGCAACCCCTTCTTACCCAACCAGCGATGCCGCAACGAGCGAAACGTGGCGCCCCACATTTGTCGGCCGCGTGGGAATGGTGTGCGGTCAGTGATCCCCATGGATCGTACCGGTACGGTATCGCGCCACGGGCCGCGTTCCAACAGGGTGACCTGAATCCCTGCGTTGACCAATTGATCGGCAACCACAGCTCCGGCAAACCCGCTGCCGATGATAATTGTTTTTGTCATCATGCGATCGCTTCTACTGCGTGCTGAGTGCTATTTTGTGTGGGGACGCGGCGCCGAAGCGGGAAGCCTCGAGCGTGATGTCGGCATGCGCCCAGGCTTGCTTGAACCGCGCCTCGACAACGGTTGCCAGCGCAGTTTTCTGCTGTGCACGTAGGGCCTGCAGCAAGCCAAATAACGCCCAGCCGTTGTCCCGGTTGCGTTTCAGATCCTCCCAATAGACGGCTTCGGCTTCGGCCGCACGGCCAGCCTGCAGCAGCACCGCACCAAGGGCGTGGCGCGGTGGGTAGTGCCACTCTGACGGTTCGGTGTAGGTCAACGCGTCTTCGAGCCGAACGGCCCTGTCGAGATGCCCAATAGCGCGATCGTAGTCGCCACGCGCGGCGGCGATTTCGCCGGCCAGCACGTCGTCACCAATACTGAGCACGGCCCCTGCCGAATTCGGTGAGAACAGCGGCAGTTTCAGCGACTCATCCTTGAGGATTTCGCGAAGCTTGGCGAGTTCTTGGTCCGCCGTATCCATTTCACCCTTGGCAACTCGCGCTAGGCCACGCGCATAATGCCATGCCCCACGCAAGTAGGCGCTATAGGCGGGTGGCTCCGGTTCACGCAACATCTCGTCCCAGTGCCCGAAGCGGGTGAGTGCCCAGTAGGGCACAGTCCGAAATGCCGCCAGTATCGGTAGCGCTTTTAGCGTCTCGTCATCGATTTTGGACGCCACTTTGCGCGCTGAATCGAGCGCGACTTTGCTGCGCCCCTCGGCAGTCGCCGCGAACCACAGAAAATGGATGTTATGCGGGTAGTAGCCCATTGGATAAAGACCTTGGGCCTGGCATTGTGCGAGGTAGTCCTCATCCGCCGCGATTGCGAGTTCGTTCGCGTGCGCGGCATCCGCGTAACGCCCGATGCGCTGGTAGATATGTGACGGCATATGCACCAAATGTCCGGCTGCGGGCATTAAGGTTAACAAGGTATCTGCCGCTCGTTCCGCTTTACCCGGCACCGCAGTGGATTCCATGAGATGAATGTAGAGATGCAGTGCGCCTGGGTGACGCGGATGACTTGCAATGACTTGCTCAGTGAGTGCGACAATTTCCGCGGTGCCTGCATGCGGTCGACCGTCGGGCATCCAATAACCCCACGGACGCAGGTCCATCATCGACTCCACGTAAAGCATCGCGATATCTGGATCGTCGGGATATTTGCGATGTACCGCGCGCATGGCTGCGGCGTACGCCTGATCGCGCGGCGCGCGATCATCGGCACGTCCCGAATACCGCGCGGCGAGGGCGTCGATCAAATCTTGCTCGCGTGGTGTCGCCTTGGCCTTTAACGAGATTGCTTTCTGCACCGTCTCGTAGGCATGCGGCTCCTCGTTCGGTGTCATCAGGGCATTGATATTAGGCCCAAGCACCAGCGCCTGGCCCCAGTAGGCCATCGCGAGTTTGGGATCAAGCCGTGCCGCTTCGCGGAACGCTCTGCGCGCCTCGGCGTGATTGAATGCATAGGCGAGGTTCAATCCTTGGCTCATAAAGCGCTGCGCCTGGGAGTTTTCGGTAGAGACCGGAAACGAATGGTCACCGAGATTCTGCAGCCGCGGCGCGAGCGCGCCGGTCGGGGATGGCTGCTCGACCTTGTTCGTCTCCGTGTAGTGAACATGGCCGCCGACCGCAGGCTCAGCTTGCTGCGCGGCGGCGGAAATCGCCACGCTTAGAATCGCGACCAGACTCAAAATTTTCATGAGAGCGTCCTGTTTTTCCATGCTTGTAATCCCCTAACCGATAGATTTAACTAAATAGCTGATCGTAAATGCTGACCAGTCATGACTTGGACGCTAACGCAGGGCGATTGCCAGGGAATGGTTGGCAGACCTGCATGAAGCGCCGCACGGCATCATCAAGTGCTCAAGGCTTGTGCAGCGATGATTGCGCGTCACGGCGTCGTGTAATTGTTTCCAGAGTCGTTCGATGCAATTGACCCATGGATGATAAGCGGGTTGGAACAAAGGTTTGATGCGCGGGTGGTGCGCCAACCAGCTGCGGACCACTCGGCTATCATGGATACGATAATTGTCCAAGATGAGGAAGAGTCGCCGCGCGCGACGATAGGCGCGCGTCAGGGCTTCTATCAGGCGCAAGAATAATTCCGAGTTCTTGGCCGCATGCTCAACCCACAGCACGCGGCCGGTCCGCGCGTTGAGTGCGCCTGCGACATAACGTTTACGGTTTTGACCCGGAGTCACGACTGTCTGTTGAACGCCGCGCGGCGTCCACGTCGGCCCAATCCTTGGATTCAAATCAATGTCGGCTTCATCCACGTAAAACACCTCGTCCCGCACACTCGCTCGTCGCAACGCTCGCTTAATTGCCCGCATCCGCCGCACTTTTCGTGGATCAGCGATATGCAAGGTCGGGCGCGCCCGGCGCCATACCATGCACAGCCGCACCAGCCAGCGCCGAACCGTCGTCGGATGCACCGCAACCCACCCCTGACGACTCAGTTCCAGCGCTAACAATGATTCCACGCTGCTTGCAGCGTACCTCAAAGACGGCCGAATCGTCGCGGCTCAAGCCATGCTCGCAGATCGTAGCGACCGGCATCCGTCAAACCTGGTGGCCGGTATTGTGTAAGCACCGCCCTCCCGGCATGCGGCGCGTGGACGGCGTCACATCCGGCTCGCGAACAGGTTGCTGGTAGTTGTCCAAGCGGCAGGGAGGGTTGGGTTTAACCTGGCTTTTGGCCGCCCCTGTAGCCACTGGTCATCGCGGGTGCATCAAGCCGTTGAGACTATCCAGTTGTGGGGTGGGTGGTTGACGCGATTCACCAGGGCCGCCGACAGGTCGCCGCCGGATGCGGCGCGCTCATGCGCGCGGCGCGATGCGGGAACAGCTTCTCACGCAGCGTGCCTTCGCCGTAAGCCGTCTGCATGCGCCCGCGCCGCTGCAGCACCGGCACCACACCCTCAATAAAGTCCTCGAACGAGCCCGGCATGATGGAGTAGGCGAGATTGAAGCCGTCGACGCCAGCCGCGACCCACTCCTCGAGCTGATCGGCGATCTGTTCGGGCACCCCGACTAGGACCGGACCGGCACCGCCGATGCCGACATAGCGGGCAATATCTCGCATGGTCCACTTGCGACCCGGATCCGCGTTGGTGAAGCTGTGCAGCAAGGTGCGTACCGCGTTGGTCTCGACGTACTCGACGGGCTGATCCGGATCGTACTTGCTGAAGTCGATTCCGCTCCAGCCGCTCATCAGCGCCAGCGCACCCTCGTAGCTGATCTGCGCAGCGTATTCGTCGTACTTGGCACGCGCCTCGGCTTCGCTGCCACCGGTGATAACCTTCATGTAGGCGAAGCCCAGCACGTCCTGCGGATCGCCTCCGTGCGCGGCCATCTTAGCCCGAATGTTACGCACGTACTCGCCGGCAATCACCGGCTTAGAGCCAACCACGAACACGCATTCCGCATGCTCCGCTGCGAAATCGGAGCCGCGCGGTGAACTGCCGGCCTGGAACAGCACCGGTGTGCGCTGCGGCGAGGGCTCGGCGAGGTGGCAGCCGTGGAGTTTGAAATAACGGCCGTCGTGATCGATGTCGCGCACCTTCGCCGGATCGGCGTAGATGCCGCGTATGCGATCCTTGATCACGGCATCGTCCGCCCAGCTGTCCTCCCACAGGCGATAGCACAGCCGGCAATACTCGTCGGCCATGGCGTAACGTTCGTCATGCTCGGGCAGGCCGGCGATGCCAAAGCTGCGCGCGGTGCTCTCCAGGTAGGAGGTCACAATGTTCCAGGCAACGCGGCCTTTGGTCAGATGATCGAGCGTAGTGATCAAACGCGCGAACATGAAGGGGTGGTACTGAATGAACGAGCTGGTGAAACCGAAACCCAGATGCTTAGTGACCGCCGCCATCGCCGGGACTAACAGCATGGGATCATTGACCGGGAATTGCGTGGCGGCAGCAATGGCGGCGTCACGGTTGCCGCCGTAGACGTCGTAGGTGCCGACGACGTCAGCAAGGAAGATTGCGTCGAAGCACCCCTTCTCGATCAACCTGGCGAAGCGCGTCCACTGGTCGAGATCGGTGTAATCGACCATATGATCATCGTCGCGCACCCATAGACCAGGCGACTGGTGGACCACGCAGTTCATATGAAACGCATTGAAATAGATTCGCTTGCGCGGTGGCGACGACATGCCTGTTCTCCCTTCGTTTCTTGCAGCTTGGAATCGAGTTGTCCGCGACTACTTGCGCACCTTGCCTACTAGGTATCCGGGATTCGGCCGTTACGCAACGTCCCGGCTATTCAATCAACAACCGTTCGACATCGACAGTCGGAGTCAAAGCAGGACCGGACACATCATTACCTTCCGTTAGGCGATCTCTTCCAGTGTCTTGCCCTTGGTTTCCTTAAGCAGCAGCAAGATCACCGGAATGCAAAACAGCGGCACCAGCGCCATGACTGCCACGGCCTGCCCAACCGAACCAAGCCACACCGATAAGACGCCGATCATGCCCGGGGCAAGCACCATCCCCGTCCGCCCGAGCAAGTTGTTCACGACCGCATTGCCGGTGCCGCGCAACTCGGTCGGAAAGATCTCGCTCGTAATCGTCGCGGCGATGGCCCATAAGGCCTGCATGCCCAGTACAACCATGTAAGACACGGTAATTATCTGGGTGGATTCCGACAAAAAGCAGGTAATCGCGCTAACCGCGCCGACGGCGAAATACAGGGACACCGTGATCCGTCGCCCTGCCAATTCGAGCATCGGTCCAGCCATCAGGTATCCTACAATTGCAAACATATAGCCGAACGTCAGGGTCGTGCTGACCTGCGCCGCGCTCCAGCCACGCTCGTTCGTCACATAGTAAGTGAAGAAAAACAGGCAGCTCGCACTCCAGGCATTCAGCGCAAACCAGATGCTGGTACCCACCAATAAGCGCGCACGATATTTTGAATGAAATACCTTCACTATTTCGCGATAGCCAGCAAGGAATGACACCCGGGGTTGTCGATTGTGTTGCTGGTCTAATTGCCAGCGTCGGGTTTCGCGCAGTCGTTTCCAGTAAATCGCAAGCACCGGAAACACCGCCCCTCCAGCGATATAGAGCGTGCGCCAGCCGAGCGCCGTTTCGACGATATACGGATAAAGCAGCGAACCCGCAATGCCACCCGCCAAACCGAGCGCGAAGACCAAAGTGACGGCCGCGCCGCGGTAGCGATGCGGCATCTCCTCCGTCAGGATAATCGCTCCGACGCCAATCTCAGTCACCATGAACATACGCGCCACGAACTGGTACGCAACGAAGTCATATACCCCTGTCGAGCAGGCGGTGAGCATGGTGAACAGCGTATAGCCCGCGACCGCACCCAGGAATACGGCGCGCCGTCCATAGCGATCGGCTAGACGCACGAGCGCGAAGGCCACCATCGTCCCGACGCTGATCAGTCCAACAGCATAACTGAGCGTCTCCGCACTCGCGCCGAATTCGCGGCCCAGATGTGGTAGCGCGAGATTCAGAATCAGCACGTCATACCCTTCGAACAGTGTGCAGAAGCAGATAAAGAAGAGAAGATGAGCAAGATAATTGCGCGAATGATTCACCCCAGCTGGAACACTATCCGCCGTGTCGAGGAAAACGCTCATTATCGCACATCTCCACGGCCACACAGGGCACTGCGAATTGCAGATAGAAAATCTATGAATTCGGTTCTTAGGTCGCCACCGTGGTATTCATCGCTGAACATTGCAGCCCTCTTTATGCGCGGGATATGCCAAGTTGAAAGCCGACTTCAATCGCGTGGGGCAACGACGAAGCCGTGTCGATTTGGCATCAAAACCTGTGGCAGGCTGGCCCCATCGATAATGGTTGCGTGCTCGATGATGCCGTTCGCGTACAGCAAATACGCGGTTAATGCATAGACTTCATCAGGCCTGAGCGATCCCGGCGCCTGCAAAGGCATCGCGCGACGGACGTAATCGAAGATAGTCGTGGCGTAGGGCCAGTAGCTGCCGATGGTCCGGATGGGTTTGTCGGTCGCGAGGGTATTCTGCCCCCCAGCGAGGACAGGGTCGGGTCCCTCGCGTCCGGTCGCGCCATGGCACATGGCGCATTTTTGCGCGAATAAATCCGCCCCTGCTTCGGCGGTGCCGTGACCAGTTGGGAGTTCTGCGCCCAGTGGTCCGATCGCGATGTCCCACGCCGCTATCGCTGCGGACGTCGGGGTACGACCCAGGTCGTAAGACTCAGCCGTCGCGGCGGCGCTGACGCAATTTGCCAACGCGACCTGCAAAGCAATGAGCGCGCGTCGACGCTTAAACATTGGACGCCTCGCCGCTAGCATCAATCCGCCAGCGTTGGATGGCGTTGTAATGGTACGATGGAAGTTTACCCTGCGCGGCTTGCAGCTCCGTGCGCGTCGATTGCCGATAACCCGATTCGTCCGTGCACCGGCTCTGGATGATGGTCGCCTTCCCCTGCCACCGCCAGTCACACGAAAAGCGGGTATGGCATTTATCTAGTACCGGCCCTTGCAGTCGGCACTCTTGCCACGATGCACCATCATCGGTGCTGACCTCGACCCGTGTGATACGGCCACGCCCAGACCAGGCTAAACCGCGAATCTCATAGAATCCGGGCCCCGGCAATTTGTGCTTCCCGGAGGGATAGGTGATCACGGATTTCGCATGCATGACAAACGTGAATTGTTTAGCGCTGCCATCGGGCATCAGGTCCGTATACTTTGAAGTCTCTTCGCGCGTTTGATATGGCCGGTCCACCACTTTCAGGCGACGCAGCCATTTGACGCTGATATTCCCTTCCCACCCCGGCACCAGCAGACGCAACGGGTAACCCTGTTCCGGGCGCAGCATCTCGCCGTTCTGCGCGTAAGCGACGAGGACATCATCGAGGCATTTGTCGAGCGGGACGCTGCGCGTCATCGCCGCACCATCTGCGCCTTCGGCAACAACCCAAGCGGCGCCCGGCGCAATGTGGGCTTCACCCAGCAGGTGCTTCAAGGGCACGCCGGTCCATTCGCTGCAAGACGTCAATCCGTGAGTTTCCTGGACACTCTGCCCGATAGGCCCATTCCACTCCCGGTACCCGTTACCAGAACACTCAATGAAATAATTTTTGGTAGTAGCCGGGAAACGCTTGATGTCCTCTACGGTGAATATTTTGGCGTCGTTTACCAAGCCGTGGAGCAGTAGACGATGCGCTTCAGGCTTGATCTGCGGGACCCCCGCATGGTGTCGTTCGAAGTGCAGTCCCGAGGGCGTGATTATTCCGTGCAAGTCTTGCAAGGGCGTCAATGACTGGGTGCTACGAGGATCGCCCAAAGGATCCACTAACCGCGCGCTCGTCTCGGCTGGAGACCGCGCGCCATGCGCCGTTGCCGGCCCGCCCTGCTGCTTAGTGGTATCCATCGGCGAAACATCTGCTGCCAGCGCCCGTGAGGGACTACCGACCAGCACGGCAGCCACGCTGCCAAGAAGCGTACGACATCGTGCGAGAAAATGACGCCTACTCGTGACCATACATGGCTCGTTCAGGGGGTGCGCTGTTCGTTGAAGGCAATTGTCGGTAGACGATTCAAAGTTTGGTTGCTGGATGGGCCACGCCCATCATACGGGCCTGTCGCCCACGATCGTGTAGCGGTGCATCAATCGATGTTGGGGCCAATAATCGTTCACGCCATAGTGCTGGGTGCAGCGATTGTCCCAAAATGCGAGAGTGCCCTCACGCCAAGTCAGTCGACACGAAAAATTCGGTGTCGCTATGTGTGCGTACAAGAAATCGAGAATGGCACGGCTCTCGGCGGCCGAAACCCCATCGATGCATTCGGTGAATATGGTGTTGACATAGAGCAATTTACGCCCAGTTACCGGATGCGTCCGCACGACCGGATGGTGCATCGGCGGATGTGCCTCGCTCGCCTTCCTGCGTGCCTCCCATTCCCCGCGCATAATCCCCAAATCGTAGAGGCGGGTGATGCTGTGGGTCGCGGTCAAGCCGTCGAGCAACCCGCGCATCGGGGCTGACAGCGTTTCATAAGCCAGGTAGGCATTCATCCACATCGTGTCGCCACCGCGTTCAGGGACGATACGCGCATATAGTAGCGACCCCATTGGCGGATATTCATCGGAGCTCACGTCGGAATGCCAGCGGTCGACCTGACCGGGTCGCTCACGATCGGTTTCGAGTACAAGCAGATCCGGATCTTCCGGCGGCGCCTTGACCGTTGGATGACGATGAAGTCGCCCAAACCGAGAAGCAAATGCCTTGTGCTGTGCCGGAGTCAGGGCCTGGTCACGGAAAAATAATACGAGATTTTCCAGAAGCGCCTGCCTGACTTCAGCGATAATGTCGTCGCTCAAAGCGTCGGCAAGATTGATACCCCCGACCTCGGCGCCCAAAGCCCCCGCCACTGGCCGAATTTGCAAACGTGTACCCATCATGATCCTCCTACCTTATCGTGGCTGTGGAACTGTGCCGCTGTATGGGTGGAAATGCCGTCGCTGCAGCGCCGTCTCTCGTCTCTATTCAATTCAAACGGGTTTCTCGCCGACAACTGTAAAACGTTCCATATGGCGCTTGTGCGGCCAATAATCGTTGAGCGCGTAGTGCTGAGTACAACGGTTGTCCCAGAACGCAACGGAACCTTTCCGCCATCGGAAGCGACAGGTGAAATTCGGAGACGCCATGTGCGCGTACAAGAAACGAAGCACAGCGTCGCTTTCCGCTTTTGGGATACCGTCTATGGATCGTGTGAATGAGCTGTTCACGTAGAGCGATTTGCGACCGGACCACGGATGCGTCCGCACCACGGGATGATGAACCGGTTTGAGCCGTTCTCGGATCGCAGTTGCTTCGGCAGCGCCCAAATTGACCAGCGACTTCATCCCGAACAGGTGCTCGATACTATGCGTCGCGGTTAATCCATTGAGATAGGTGCGCATCGGCGCAGACAGCGCTTCATAGGCGAGATAGGCATTCATCCACATTGTGTCGCCACCTGCGTCCGGTATCTCGTGTGCATAGAGAACTGACCCCATTGGCGGGTACTCGTCTGAACTCACGTCCGAGTGCCAAGCGTCTGTCTGAGCACGTCGGGCTTCATCGTTTTGCAACACGAGCAAATCGGGCTCGCCCGGCGGCCCCTTGATCACCGGATGACGATGCAGCTCGCCGAAGCGGGAAGTAAACGCTTTATGCTGTTGCCGTGTAAGCGTTTGATCGCGGAAAAAAATGACGAGATGTTCGGTGAGCGCACTCTTTATCTGGTCAATCGTCTCTTCACTGAGCTGCGCCGATAAATCGACACCGGTAATCTCGGCGCCCAGCGCGCCGGCGATAGGGACTATGGATATACAATTCTTCACAACATCGAGCCCCCGTTCTAAAGCGCCCCTGGCTGTCAAGGATTGAACAACATTCGGCACGCAAACAGCCGATCGGCAGTAGCGCGCCCCGGCATAAATCTATCCACGTTGTTGAGACATATGGTCCCGCAGGGTGGCGCCCGAATATTCCTTGCGGAACAGGCCACGTTCTTGGAGGACCGGGATCAACAATTCCACGATGTCCTGAAAATAAGCAGGGGCGTAATACCCCGGGCTGATCTGGAACCCGTCGCCGCCCCCTTGCAGCAGCAGTTGCTCCATACGATCCGCGACCTGCTCAGGTGTGCCGACGATATGCGGCATCGCCACACCGGCGCCGTAGCGCGTTACCGCGTCGCGCAAGGTGATCGTCTTCCCAGGCATGCTGATGAAGGCATCAAGGATGCCCTGGATACCCGGGATGTCCATTTGTTTCAGCGGCGCGTCGAGTTCATATTTTGATAAGTCGATGCCAAAGTGCGCCGACATCAGCGCCATCCCCGCTTCGAGCGGAATGCGCGCCATCAACGTGCGTTCTTTCTCCGCCGCTTCTTCGGCAGTCTTGCCGACAATGGGGATCACGCCCCACATGATCTTGATGTCCTCGGGCTTACGCCCGAACTTTCTCGCGCGCTGCGCGATGTCGTCGACAAAGACGCGCATCGATTCCGGTGACAACTGCAAGCCGAAAATAGCTTCTGCGTGCTGGGCCGCATAGTCCCGTCCCGCGGCCGACGCGCCCGCCTGCACCAAGTACGGCGTGCCCTGCGGCGAGGGGATGACGCTGGCGGGTCCAGTGCAGCTATACCACTTCCCCTTGAAATCGATCTTGCGGATCTTCGCGGGATCGGCGAAGAGTCCATGCTGCATATCCATGACCACCGCGTCCGGATCCCAGCTGCCCCACAGGCGTTTGCAAACATCGATGTACTCTTCCGCGCGGGCATAGCGCTCATCGTGAGGGATCAGTTCATCGATACCAAAGTTCCGCATCTCATTGCGGTGAAATGAAGTCACGATATTCCAGCCGATCCGGCCCTGAGTCACGTGATCCAAGGTCGAGAGCTTGCGTGCGAGCATATAGGGAGGATAAAACGTCGTGGACATCGTGACGGTGAAGCCAAGTTTTTTGGTCACCGCCGACAAGGCCGGAATCAGGACCACCGGGTCGTGAACGGGAAACTGCACGGCGTATTGCAACACCGGATCCATCGTGTCCTTGTAAATGTCGTAGGCCGCCCATTGGTCGGCGAAAAAGAACATGTCGAATTTGCCCCTTTCCAGGGTTTGCGCGATCGACTGCCAATAGCCAGGCTCGTGCCAGCGGTGTGTCGCGACCTTTTCATCGTGAACCCAAGAAAGCATCGTATGCGGCGCGGGGCAATGGATCATGAAGCCGCTGAGGTGCATGTGTTTAGCCACGTATTGTGTCCTTAAATGAGTACGACCCAATACCAGCCAATCGGTGAATCATCGTCGTCAAGTAGGTGCCTGCCAATCCGTTGTGGCCGGTAATCGATGGGATCATGCAAGGTGAATGTTCGCGCGTTGCGCCGGCTTCTAATGGCGTATTTTCTCGGATCGCCAGGACCTCGCGACCTCGGCCGTCTATGTCGAACTTCAATCCACCCATTGAAACGCTCCCTTCTCGCTTAGCAGCAGGTCTGAGTCGGAGCAGCTGCTTTTTATCGTTTGCCGCTTCTTTCATGCAGATTGAGCAAAGAGTATGCCAAGACAGCACAAGTGCGCCCCGAGTCAGATATGGGCCACAGCGCCAGGAGCTAGGCGCTGCATCGTCGGTTAGCTGCGGGGTTCTGTGCAGATTTCTCTGGCGAATTCGCGCACAATCTCGCACTAGGTGCACGGCGAAGCGCACGACTTTTCGGTCTGCGGGAGACTATCCGATAGCCAACGGTCGTGACTCGACCTTGGAAGCTCGCCACATCTCCCGCAGCGCTAACAGTCCTAACAGTGGGCCGGGAAGGAGTAGCCACGCGATATAGACGGAGAGGCTGTCCCACACCAGAGTGGCCAGTTCAATGGAGGCGATGGAGATCCCGAACCCGATACTGTTCATCAACGCCAGTGCGCTGCCCACTAGCTGTGGAGGGCAAGCTTGGGAGGCCAAGGCGGAGAATTGCGGGGAGTCGGCCGTCGCGAGAAATCCCCATCCCAGTAGCACCATGACCACGAGTGGCGTGGGGCCTCCGGCGAGCCAAGGATAGAGCAGGCACATCAGCGCCGAACCGCTCAACGCCAGGATGGCGATTCTTGCGCAGCCCCAACGTCGGCTTAGGATGCCACCCACAATACAACCTGTCCCACTCGCCAGAAAGACCGCGGCGGTCGTGAGGTACACCATGTGACCTTGGATCGCACCTTGTCGCGCGATCATGATCGGCACCATGACGAGAAATGCATACAGCTCCCACATGTGACCGAAATATCCACAGGCTGCTGCACGAAATTCAGGGACCGCGTAACAGCGCAAGACGCCGCCCCAGTGCAGGCGGCGCCCCCGCGCGTGATGGGGACCATCGCCCAGGCTCCACACCATGCCAGCGCCAATCAATGCCACCGCCGACGCAATCAGAAGGACTGCCTGCCAATTTGGAACCACGTCGATACCGCGCACGAAATGGGGCAGGCCTGCGCCTACCATCAACATGCCGACCAACCATCCCAGAACATTTCCCGCGCGCTCAGGGGCCCAGGTGACAACCAGCTTCATGCCGAGTGGATAAACCCCGGCCATTGCCATGCCGGTCACGAACCGCAACAACAGCGCCGGAAGCAGCCCACCGTAAATGAACGCCACGGCACCGTTCGCGAGCGCGCCGATGACGGCACAGATAGTGAAGATATGGCTAGCGGCAAAGCGATCAGCTAAGCCCGATAAGGAAATCAGCAGCGTCCCGCTGATGAATCCGAGCTGCACGGCACTGGCCAGGTGGCCTAAATCAGCCGGTGTGAGGCCCCACGCGATTTGCAGTGTATCGGCCACCGCGTTGATACTGAACCACAACGCGCTGCAGAGGAGGGCAGCGATCCCGATGATGGCAGTTGCGTGGCGCGTGGACCAGCGCGGCACGGATGCGGCTGGCAGGCTCACTCGGATGGGGTCGACAAGCTAGTAGCTGCCTTCAATTGCATCCGGCGTCGTTCTTGCTCTACTTCGCCTTACCATAGCCATCGCGGGCCTGCGGCAACTTTCTATCGAGAATGCGTGATGCAATGACGGTCCGCAAAATCTGCACAGTGCCACCGCCGATGGTGAACATCCGTGCGTCGCGAACCATGCGCTCCAGCGGCGAATTGCGGGAATAGCCCTTCGCACCAAACAGCTGCAACGCGTCGTTAGTGACCTTGATGGCCATCTCGGACGCGAAGAGCTTCGCCTGCGCGGCGGCAGTCGGATCAGGGAACGGACTGTCGTGAGGGCCGCGTGTGCGCGCCGCACTCTGGATCATCAATCGCGCGGCATCAAGTTGGGTGCTCATGTCGGCAAGCATCCATTGTACCCCCTGAAATTCCGCGATCGGACGTCCGAATTGCTCGCGCTCGAGGGTATAGGCTCGCGCTAGGTCGAAGGCGCCCGCAGCGAGGCCGAGCGCGACTGTTCCCGCGCCCACCCGTTGAGCGTTGTACGCACTCATGAGTTCGGCGAAGCCGCGCTTGAACCCCGACGGCGGTAGCAAGACGCGGCTTTGATCGATCTCCAGATTTTCGAACAACAGTTCGGTTTCCGGGATGCCGCGCAGCCCCATGGTCGGTTCACGTCGGCCAATCTTCAGTCCTGGATCTTCGTCTCTAACGGCGATGAAGCCTCCGATGCCAAGTTCAGTCCCCGTTTCGTCGAACACCCGCGCGAAGATCAAATGCAAGCGCGATACGCCGCCGCCGGTTATCCAGTGCTTCTTTCCGTTAATGACATAGGTGTTCCCGCGTTTGTCGGCGCGGGTCGTCATTTCGGAGGCGGCGCTACCCGCCTGCGGCTCGGTGATGCAGATCGCGGGCTTGTCACCTCCCAGAACCAGATCGGCGGCGAGACGTTTCTGTGCCTCAGTGCCATACATCAGGATGGCCGAGATGGCACCCATGTTGGCTTCGACGACAATTCTCGCCGTAACTCCGCATACACGAGCCATCTGCTCGATGACCAGTACGGCGTCGAGATAATCCAGTCCGGCGCCGCCATAGGCTTTAGGCAAGGTCATGCCCATGAAACCAGCCTCTTTCAGCGCATCGACGTTGGCCCAGGGGTATTGCTCTGTCACATCGATTTGTGCAGCCTGCGGACCGATCACTTCCACGGCCACGGAGCGTGCGTGCGCCTCGAGTTCGATCTGCGCATTGTTCAGTCCATAGTGCATCGAAGAGTCCTTTGTCGCTTTATGCGCGCAAGTGCTGTATTTTGAAAATGCATGTGTGGGTTTGGTCAGAGTTTCCCTAATACCACCCGATCGGTGGATCTTCGACTCCGAGAACATAGCGCCCAATGCGTTGACGACGGTAATTGACCGGGTCATGCAATGTGAACGTCCGCGCATTGCGCCAGAACGCGTCAATGCCGGTCTTCGGTGCGCCGACGGCGGCGCGTGCACCCGCCACTTGAAACAGCTTGCTTGCCACATCGAGCGCGGTTTCGGAGGCCATGACCTTCGCGCGATAGACGGCCGTTTGCGCTTCGGGTCGGCGGCTGAAATTGCTCGATGCAGCTTCGAGCAACGTCGCCGACCGATACAGCAGCAAGCGGGTTGCTTCGACGGCAATACTCATATTCGCGACGTCGTTTTGCACATAAGGATCGTCAATCGCCCGTTCCAGCTCCGTTTCGCCCCAGGGCCGGGCGTGGGTGACGGCCAATTCCACCGTTTTCTCCAAAGCGCCACCTGCGATACCGGCATATACGGCCGCCCAACCGATCTGGAAAAACGCGCCAATCAGCGGGTTGCTGTAATAAGCGCCTGAGCCTCCCAGCATATGGAGATCGGGGACGAACACATTCGTGTAACGCGTAGTCCCACTCGTCGTTGCTCTCTGACCCAATGGGTCCCAGTCGTGCAACTGCTCGACACCGTCCTGATCCATTCTGACCATCGCCAGGAACAGATTGTCAGCGGCGGGCTCTTCACCTTCGAGATGTCCCCAGACCTGCCCCCAGGTCGCGCCCCCCGAATTCGTCGAGAAAAACTTTTCGCCGTTTAGCAGATATCCGCCGTCGACCTTGCGCACCTTGGTCTTCAGCTCGAAAGCGGTCTTACGACCGGGGCCTTCAGAAGCCCAGCCGCCGAATACGGCGCCCCGCTCAAGTACCTCATTGAAAAAGAATTGGCGCTGCGCCTCGGTGCCCAACATCCGTATCATTTCGAGCGGGAACACATGGTTGTGGAAACCCTGCCCCGTAGACGAACAGGCCTTGGCGAGTTCCTCCACCACCATGATTTCGACCAGCAGACGATTCGCAATATAGAAGCCGCGTCCGCCGTACTCCTTCGGGATCGCCAAGCTCAGCAGCCCCATGCGGTGAAGATCAGAAAAATTGTCGCTTGGAAAAGTGGCTGCGCGATCATGCTCGATGGCGCGTGCCGGCATGATTTCCTGACGGAAGCGACGAACCTCCTCGACGATTGCCATTTCACTGTCGTCCAGGCCTAGATGCGCATCAGAGCTCACGCCGCGCCCGTTGCGCGAGGGTGGCGGTTCCATCGCGGTCACACTCACCGTTACGTTCTTGTCAGCCATCGGTTTCTCTCCAAAAAAAACGCGCTTGGTGTTCTACGCTAAATAAAAAATATGGACGCCGTCGCAAGGCGCTTCGTGGCGATCAGAACGCGAGCAGGTTGTCGCGTAATGTCCCATCGATATACTCATCGCGGACTAGTCCGCGGCGTTGCAACTCAGGCACCACGAGTTCGACAAATTCTTCGGTCGAGCCCGGTACATAGGCTGGCGATAACAGGAACCCATCGCCGCCGACGGTTGCCATGGTCGTCGCCATCCAGTCAGCTATCTGCGCCGGAGTGCCAACGATCTGCGGCACACCGACACCGCGCGCGTGCGCTCGCGCGATATCCGCAAGCTTCATCTTCGTGCCGGAAGAGCTATCGCTGTACATATCGATCAACCCCTGGATGCCCGGGACTGCTAATCCTTCCACCGATGAATCGAGATCCAAGCTGGACAGATCATAGCCAAGGTGGCCACATAAGATGGTCAATCCAGCTTCAGGGTTCAAAAGGGCGTTGTGTAAGGCTGCTTTATCGCGTGCGATCGCTTCCGTCTCACCAATAATCGGCTGCACGCCAAAAAACACTTTGAGCGAATCCGTCGCTCGTCCATAGGACGCCATCTTGCCCTTGAGCGAATCGTAGTATCGCTTCATACCTCCGACTTCACGCTGAATACAGAACACTGCTTCAGCGTGGCGGGCCGCGAAATCCTGACCGCGTCCCGATTGCCCGGCCTGCACGATCAGCGGCTTGCCCTGAGGACACCGATTGATATTGAGCGGACCGGCGACCTTGAACCACTTGCCTTCAAAATCGATGGCATGGACTTTTTCCGGATCCGCGAACATGTCGCCGGCGACGTCCATAACGATCGCGTCTTCCTCCCAGCTGTCCCACAGTCGATAGCACACTTCCATGTATTCATCAGCGCGGTTGTAACGCTCGTCATGTGCGAAGTAGTCCTTAGGATCGATGCCTAGATTCCTGGACGCGCTCAAATGAAACGCTGTCACGATATTCACGCCCGCACGGCCATTACTCATGTGGTCCCAAGTAGATACTTTGCGGGCCATAAGGTAGGGGGGAAGCGCCGCCACCGATACCGTGAATACAAATCCAAGCTTGGTCGTGACGGCCGCTTGCCACGCCATCATGGTCGAGACGTCGTAACATGGCACCTGCGCCGCATAGCGCACCGCCGGTTTGTAGCTTTGCTGGAAGTCCGCGTAAATACCTTCGGTGTCCGCCGAAAAAAAGAAATCGAATTTTCCACGTTCGCAGGTTCTGGCCATTGACTGCCAAACTTCCGGGCGGTCAAAGCGCCACCCTCCCGCGAGGTTGCGGGGATGTTTCCAGGTCGCCATGCTGTGATGCGTGACGGGCATCATGGTGTACTGCGCCAGGTGAAATTTCTTGCTCATTCGAACTCGCGCCTTTCTGCAGAAGTGGGGTGCCCGGCCGCACGGGCGTGCACATTGTTTGTAGAAGGCAATTATCGCGCCAATGACAAACGTCACGATGCCAGAGGACACTATCGAATTGTTTAGCGCTTGAACCCGGACTTCAGGGGCAGCGAGTCTGCACAATTGTGCAGCGCCGAGAGTTGTGCAGTGGAACCTGCACAGGTTGGATCTCAAAAGGCACCCGAGCGATGGTTAATTCTGTGCGAGATGTAACTACTTGAGTACTGGGACGTACGGTGACCGCACGCTGCAATGCGTTATGCATTTTAGGGCTTCAATCCAGGTCAAATCCGTGGTCTTCCAGATAAGACTTAAACTGTTCGCGCTCGCGAGCGGTCAGGCGCCGCGCCGCATGCTCGGACCAACCATACTGTCCGCTGACGCCAAAGCGCTCGCGATAAAGCTGCCGCTCTGGCGTGGTGGCATAGCAGTTTTCACGCCGCGCATCGTAATCTGCGAGCTCGGCTTCGAGCGCGCTGTCATCATATCGATCCGTATGCACAATCACCCGTGGTGGCAAGCGCATGGTCAAGTGGCCCACGCTCGCCGGGTAACCCACACACAGGCCACACATCGGAAATACCCCGTCGGGCAACTCAAGGAGCGCGGCAACCTCACCGATGCGTACGCGAACCGCGCTGATTGGGCAGCAACCGAGACCGCATGCTTCCGCCGCCAGGATAAATGTCTGCATCGCCAACGCGGCGTCCACTGCACTGTTCATGAAGCTGTCCAGTGTGTTGTTGACATTGGCATAGCCGCGTAGTCGCGAGATTTGTTGCCCACGCCTGATGTCACCACAGAACACCAAGAACACAGGCGTAAGCGTGATCCACGGCATGTCGGGAATTAGTTGAGCGATAGTGTTGAGCTTTTCTGCGTCTTTGATTCTGATAATCGAATACTGCTGCAGATCGGACTTACTGCTGGCCGATTGCGCGCATGCCAACAGCATCGCCAACAGACTTTCCGGAACCGGCTGCGCGGAATAGCGTCGCTGGCTGCGGCGCGATAGTACACTCATGAGCAATGCTTCTACCGGAATATCTGCGTCGATATCGGTCGTATAGCCGAAGCGTAGACGGAGCAACTCCGCGAGTTCCTTATTCACTAATTGTGTGCTCTCGCGCCGATTCCACTGTCCCTGGGTAATCGGTCGGCGGTCCAGGGGTGATCGTGACTTGCACTGGGTTGCCTATAGATGCCGGTCAAGCGTAGTAATGAAGACCAGTAAGTGCAAGGACCCAGCGCTGATGCCGTTGGTGCAGGTAATTTTCTGTTCTTGCGCCGCTATACACCAAAATAGCGCGCCCAGCCCATTGACGTGTTATCGAGCGCCCTCTCACCGCGCGTAGCGAGTTCGGCCGCACGCTGTTGGACCCAGTATCAGCGGGAGTCAGATCCTTCAGATTTCGTCTTTCGGTCGGTCTTTCGCGCGTCAGCGAAGAGTGCGTTATGCACTACGTTATCGATGAATTCGTCGACGAGTTGTTCATCTCGGTGTCTGAAAATCATCTGCGCAATCATGTGTCCGGCGCCCATGATCATATGGGCGCCAATGGTTGCGTTCAGATCGGCGCGCAGCGTTCCCTCGGCTTTGCCGCGCTCAATTAGGGTGGCGAATGAGTCGAGGATATGGTCTTGAAAGGCTTCGTACTTCGACCAGGTCGGCTCAGCAATGACCGTGCTCCAGTCCATCCAAATCTTGAGATAGTCAGGATGCGACTCAACCGCTTCCGCGAATGCCCTCAATATAGATTTGAGGCGATCTTCGCTGTCGGCTGTATTGCGCGTAGCTGTATTGACGAGCAATACCAGAAAGCGATCGATTTCCGTCACCACCGCGATTTTTAGCGCATCGCCAGTAGGAAAGTAGCTGAATACTGTGGGTACCGAAACGCGCGCCTCGCGAGCGACATCGGCATGCACCGCGCGTCCGATACCAAGCCTTGCAAATACCTTCATGGCACAGGCCAGCAACTGCGCCTGCCGCAGTTCAGGAGAAGTGCGAGTTGCCCGTTTGCGTGCGAGATCGTTCAAAGGCCGTTCCAATCCATGTCACTCATAGGGCATGAAGCTGAAAATCAAGGTATTGATTAATGTATCAATTACTTAGCCGGCGAGCTACCCGGTCGGTGCTTCTGGGCTGGTCATTGCAGGAGCAAGGCGGCGGACCGCTTGCTTTCCAAGTTACCCTCCTCCCATAAAGATAGTATTGACAGAACTATCACTAAATGCGACTGTCGCCACCTATATTGACATTGATATCAATATAAACCTGAAAGGTAGCCGCTGCCCGCTGGATCGGACAGTCGGGGAAACAAGTCGCCATCCCACGGCGGGTCAATCAATACGAGGCAAGCAACATGGCTGACACAGCCCACCGCGCTCGCGGCACAGTCGTGCCCTTCCGCTACTTTGAGCCCGCCAAACGGCGTGCCACCCAATATGAAGAAGTCACACTGCATGTGCAGTGGGACCCCAAAAATTACGCAGCGCAGGGGTGGTTCAACCGCGACATCAACGGCCGGCCAGCCTGGGACGAGCATTCGACTGTGCTGAAGGCGACTGATTGGTGGGCCTACCGCGACCCTCAGGAAGAATGGTTCCGTCCGTACGTGACTCGCCAAGCCGCGATAGGCGGGAGCATCGAACGTAACATCGCCAGCGCGAAGCGGGCGGGATTGTTCAGCGGCATGACGCCGCGCTGGCACGAATTCCTGGCAGGTCACTACGCCGCCTACCGTTTTCCTGAGTATGGGTTGTTCATGGCGCTCTGTTATGCCCAACGCGAAGCACTCTCAGACGTTGTCGCGTGCCCGATAGTATTTCAAGGCCTGGAGAAGGATCGCCATGCTCAGGATATAGCCCTCTACTGCATGGAGTTGGAAACCGCCATTGAAGGTTTCAGCGACGAGTGGTGTAAAACACTGTGGCTGAATTCGCCGGTATGGCAACCGACCCGCAAATTGATTGAACTGCTGATCGGCTGCCGCGACTGGGGCGAAATTAATTTCGTCATCAATCTTATCCATGAACCCCTAGTCGCCGCGCTGTTCAACACTGAACTCGTTCTGCGCTTCGCGCCCCGACACGGGGACTCCATAACACCGGTCATCGCGGAGGGCGCCGAATCAGATCGCGAAATTCGCCGCAATGCCGCAGCCGAGCTCGTGCGCTTCCTGATTGCTCAGGATGTCGGCAATTTAGCCATCATGAACGCTTGGCTAGCGAAATGGACGCCGCAGGCCATTGAGGCGGCGCGCGCCATGGCGCCATTGTTCGAGGCGGTTGAGGTGCCGGTTCAATTGTTCGAGACCGCACTGGCCCGTGTCCTCGCAGACTGGCGCACGCTGCTCGGTGATACAGGGCTCTCGACACCCGAAGGAGTACTGGCATGAACGCGTCGACACTGCATGAAACACACCGCGTTAGCGCCAAGTTCATGGCCGGTGAAGAGGCGGACGCAATCGCTGCAGCGGCATGTGTCGATAACCCGGGTGCCGAAGTTGAAGACCATGGCCCCTACATCACGATCACCGGCAACCGTCGTCTAAATTTCAATATCGACACTATCGTCGAAGAACTGGGGCGACCCTACACTGTCCCGACACTACTCGTGGTGCTTTCGAGCTATACCGGGCAGGTCGATGTCGCAGACCGCTGTGTCTCCATAAAGGAAGCTCTTGCTGACTGAAAGGCGACTGCGCCTTTCAACAGTCATCCCCGCAAAACACATCCGGAGTTCATCCAACATGAGTGCTTCACTGACCAAAGCCTATGATCGCGTCAAATCCATCGACTGGGACCCGACCTACATCCCGGTCGAAGACAAGCTCGTTGAAAAGACTCGTTTCCATTTAGAAGGACTGAAACCCGTCGACCCCTTCAAGACCTTCGTGCGCGAATATTTCGACATGGAGCAGGAGAAGGACAATCGACACTACGCCATTCTTGAGGCATCCAGCCGACTAAGCAGCGGCCAACCGGACGCACGCTGGATGGAAGGAATGAAATTCGGTTTGTCGAATCTTTCCGCCATCGAATATTCCGCCGGCCGTCAAATGGGCCGCATGGCGCGCACCGTGGCACCGATGGAACTGCGCCAAGGCTACATGATGCAGGTGCTCGATGAGATGCGTCACACGCAGCTCGAAATGAACACGCTGCGCCACCATATGCGCAGCTGGCGAGACCCTGCCGGCTATGACGTAGCCCTGCGTGCGGCGGGTACAAGCGTCGGTGGCGGTATTTTCCGTGCGATGTGCGAGGATTTCATGACCTGCGATCCGGTGGAAACGTCTATCGGTCTGCAGATGTTCGTCGAGACCGCCTATTCGAATATCTTCTTTGTCGGACTGTCCACGGCCGCCGCCGCTCATGGCGACAACATGCTTGCCTCGACCATGCTCACTATCCAGTCGGATGAAGCACGCCACATGGCCAACGGGTGGGCAACCCTCGCGACCCTGTTGCAAGATGACCGTAATATCCCCTTGATCCAGCAGGCCTTAGACAAGTGGTCATGGCGCACGCATATGAGTTTTGGCGCCGGAAACAATCTGTTTGCTGACTATTTCGTGCGCAATCGCCAAGAATCAGCGAAAGAAATGAACATGCGCTGGTTGTTCGATGAGTTCTACGGGGGCTTCTATCAGAAGCTCGAGCGCTATGGCATCAAGCAGCCGAAGTACCTCGACCGTATGATTTCTGATCAGGATTATCTGTCTCACTCTGCGGCGATCTACGTGTTCGGCGCATGGCCGGTCTTCTACCATCGCATGGACCCGATGACGGCCGCAGACATGGACTGGTTCGAAAAGAAGTATCCCGGCTGGCACGAACGATATGGCTGGTTCTGGGAAGCGTACAATCAATGCACCGATCCGGCAGATCGCGCACTGATCATCCAGCAGCTCGGCGGGCTGCCGAACTTCTGTCAGGTCTGTCAGTTGCCGACTATCTTCCCGACGCCCAAGGACAATACCGGCAGATCTCATGTGTACAATGGCAAGAACTACATATTCTGCTCTGCAGGGTGCCAGGAAATCTTCATGAACGAACCAGAGCACTACAAGGGGTTTCAGGGCTTTCTCGACCGGTACGAGGGCTTCGATCTCGCCGACGTGACTGTCGACATGGGATTTGTCCGCGAAGATGGTAAGACGCTCATAGCGCAGCCGACCCTGGACGGCGCGCCGATGTGGACGCTCGATGACGTTCGACGTTGTCAGTATGAGGTGAAGAAGCCACCGCCCCCACCCGTCATGAGTCTGGAGGCCGCGTGAGTCACAACGTTCGGCTAGCGCCGTTCGACATCGAGTTCGCGTGTGGCGAGGATGAATCCATCCTCGCCGCCGCCTTGCGCGAAGGCATCGGTTTGCGCTACGGCTGCAAGCACGGTGCCTGTGGCAGTTGCAAAGCGAAAGTGGTGGAGGGCGAAGTCGACGTCAGCGATGCGTCCGGATTCGCCTTGATGGACTACGAGCGGGATGCGGGCATGGCTTTGCTTTGCTCGGCATACCCGCTCGAGGACGTAGTCATTGAACTCAGCGACTACGACGAGGCGGAGCTGAGTGCGGCGCGGCCAATCAAGGAATATCCCTGCCGCGTTGTGGCGGTCGAACAGATTGCAACCGACATCTGGCGTTTGTTGTTGGTGACAACGGGGCTTGAGCGGGTCGAATACGATCCTGGACAGTTCGCGGAGTTATGCGTTGCGGGTTCCGAGCATTGGCGAGCCTACTCCATGGCCAATCTGCCGAATGCCGAAGGACGAGTGGAATTTCTTATCAAACAGGTGCCGGGGGGCCAGTTCTCTACCGCGCTGGCCGAGCAGGTCAGAATTGATGACGAACTGCTGCTGCGTGGGCCCTATGGTCAGTTTGGCGTAAACAGAGGACATGCGCCTATCGTCATGATTGCGGGTGGGTCCGGGATGGCACCGATCCTCGCCTTGCTCCGGTCACTGGCGGCGGAGGGCTCTGAACGCCCAGTGACTTTCTTTTACGGCGCTCGCCGCCATGCCGATCTGATATGCGCTGAAGACATCGAAGCGGTAGGAAAAGCATTGGCATCCTTCGCCTACGTCCCCGCTCTCTCGGAGCCCGACGTTCCGGGCGATTGGACTGGGGAAAGTGGACTGATTACTGAGGTCATCGATCGGCTCTCGGATAACCTTCGAGCGGCGGAGGCCTACCTATGCGGGCCTCCTGGCATGATCGACGCTGCTATCGAAGTGCTGAAGGCGCATGGCATGTTTGCATCGCGCATTTGTTACGACAAATTTGTGAGTACCGCAGATCAGCCGAAATAGTACCGGCCCGAACAGACACTGCTCTATCAACTTGTTGAACAATGCTTCGCGGCATTGGTAGAGCACTTCGAGATACTGGCGGCGACGCCGCCCGTCAACCTCGCGCGCTATCACGGGGTGTTCACCTTTAATCACTGACTGCGTAAATGCGGTAGGACGCGTGACTGCTGGCGCCGGTCCCAAATTGAGCCACGGCATCGATACAATAGTGAGTCAGTTCTAAGGACTCCGATGCCAACTGCTGCCCAGCTTCTGAGTTCGTCGCACTGGCTTATTGACCGACCAGCACAGACATCTCTTCAAAAACAATGGCGCAATTGGGTGTCAGCGGCAACATTCCTGCAGCTGTCGCGGGGTAGGACAGTGTCTCTACGTCGATCAAATCTTGATGCACGTATCTTTCTCAAGCGGGTCCGTTTTCAGTGCAACTCAACAGTGTCTCCATTGACATAGGTTTGGAAGAATAATCCTTCATGCCAACTTATTGGAAACGCATGGCTTCGCATTTTCGCGAGTCGTAGAAATCCGTTGATGCCGTCACTGGACAGCTGGGCAATTCAGCAATTGAATGAAAGCACCTCCGCCCGCGTCGCGAGTCGATTGAAAGCGCGATGCGGTCAAACCCACATCCGCTCGGGCATGTTTATTCGCCGCTGCCTGTCGAAAAGGCGTTGACCGCATGCAAACTACGTAACGCCGCACAAGCAGCGCCGTAACCATTGTCGATATTGACCGTGACGATACCCGACGCGCAGGACGCGAGGATCGCATTCAGAGCAGTATGGCCACCAGCCGCCACACCATAACCAACCGACGTTGGCACGGCGATGACGAGGCCGGGATAAAGACCGCCGAGCACGCTCGGCAGCGCTGCGTCCATACCTGCGGCGACGATTGTTACCGGCAGCGTGCGCAACACGTCGACATGTTCGATCAAACGCCAGAGGCCTGCGACCCCTACGTCGAACAGGGGTAACCCGGCGACATTGAAATAGCGGAGCGTGCGCAATGCCTCGCGCGCCACGGGCACATCGGAGCTGCCCGCAGTTACGATCGCAACTGAAGGCGTGGTCGCGCTTTTCCCGCGCCAGTTGAAAAATGCTGTTCGCGATTCACCGTCATAGTCGAGGCGTGCTCGATGAACCGCGGTGACACCTTCGAATTGCATCGCGTCGAGACGAGTCAACAGACAACTGCGGTTCGCCGCTAGGATCTCATCCAGGATCTGTTCAATCTGGTTCGAGGATTTGTTCGCGCAGAATATCGCCTCTTCGAGGCCTATACGCTCGGCGCGTGACAGGTCTAGCCGTATCTCCCGCGCGTTCATGGCTCGCTAGTGCTCTCTCAGGAAGGCGCTACCGCGCCGGTAAGCCGCAATCTCGACCTGACCTTCGACGTGATGCTCGCGAGCGAGGTCGCTCAGAGCCTGACATACGGTCATCATTTTGTCCTCGGAAAGTCCGACGCGAGTCTTGTCATCGAGCTCGATCACGATGCCATCGCGGCGGAGTCGACAACGCACCGTGTGCGGAGCGAGGGTGTGCCGCACCAAGGTTTCAGCCGCGTCGACGAAGCCCAAGTCTCGCGCCGCGATCGGTATACCGGTTTCGACCCGACTCGACAGGCACGGCGCGGCCGGTAGTTCGGCAAGATCCTCCAAGCCCAGGTAGCGGGCGACGGCTCGAATGGCGGCTTTATCCATCTGGGCCTCGACAAACGGATGGCGGACGCCATTAGCAGCAGCAGCAGCCAATCCTGGACGCCAGTCATCCAGGTCATCGAGATTAGTGCCCGAAAGCAACTGCGCACTCGTGCGCGCCGCCAGCGTGCCATAGAGGTTCTGCTTGCAGAAAAAGCAGCGATTGGCCGGGTTTTCGAGGTAGCGCTGATCGGCAAATTCGCCGGCATCGAGTTGCACAAGTCGCCAGCCTGCGCTCATGGCGTGACGCTCGACGCGTGCCGTTGCCGCGCGTGGCACCGCTGGCGACACCGCGTGGAACATAGTGACCTCATTGCCCAACACCGTTGCGGCGACCGACGCTAATGTCATGCTATCGACCCCGCCGGACACAGCCACCGCGGCCGGAGCACATGCAAGCAGCACTGCTGTCAGACGCTCCAGCAGCTCTTCGGCGGCGACATCAGTCATGAGTCTCGTCTCCGTAACCGAGCGCCTCGGCCTCCGCCGCAGCGCGCCGCGCACCGCGCGTGCGGTGGTCGTCGTCGTCCAGAACATCGGCAATCTCGGCCTTCGCCGTCGCGCCGCCAGGGCGTTCAGCGATTTTCACTCGAAGGCCGCTCTGCGTGCGCGCGGCGCGGCGTTCAAGTGTCCGCCGTTCCAAGCGCTGGAGTCGCAACCCGATGGTGGTGGTCTCGCGGAAGCAGGCCGCCGTCACTGACTCGGCCATCTCTGGTCGTGCGAGCACCTGGATGGCGGCGAACAGCCGCCCTCGCTTGCCGAAGCTCGGTGCTTGTTGAACATCGAGCACGCCATCCAAAGCGCGTAAACGATCGAGACCAACCGCCAGATCCTCACCGGTCTGGTCATCGATCTCGAAGCGAATGGCCAGCACCTGGTCGCTATCAATACCGTGCGAGCAATCGCCGCTGAACTCGAGTATGCGCAGCACGTTCGACAGACCAGCGAAGTGCCGCAGGCCAAAACCATGACCGCTGCACACCAGACGACGCGGCGCTCGGCCCAGGCTGGCGGCTGGTGCGAGGTGACGCAGAATCGCGGCACCGGTTGGGGTAACACGTTCCCCAGGCAAACCATCATCGAAGCAGGCGAAGCCTTCCAGCAGGAGCGCAGTGGCCGGAGCCGGGACAGGTAACACGCCGTGCGCACTGCGCACCCGTCCGCTGCCCACCGGCAGCGGACCGAGTGACCAAGTACATGTTCCGAGAGCCTCAATCAAGAACGCGGCGGCCACGATATCCGCGATCGAATCCCAGGCACCCACTTCGTGGAAGGCCACGGCATCGACTGACTTGCCATGAACTCGCGCCTCCGCCTGCGCGAGATGAGTGAAAATATCGATGGCGCGCGCCCCCACTTTGGCATCGAGTGCATTTGTGGCTAGACGCGCACGCAGTGTCGACCATTCTACGTGCCCCTCTTGATGCGTGTGGTCGTGGCCGGAGTGATGATGGTGATGCAGAACGTGGTCATGTTCATGACCCGATTCGCGCGCCGGCATGGTCACATCGAAACGGCTGCCACTCAAGATGCCGTCAGAAAACGGCCGGTGCGCGAGCCCGACAGCGGGGTCCAGACCCGCCGCACGAACGGCTTTCATAGCTCCGTCCGCCAAGGCTGGACGCAGGTCGAGCAGCGCACCAACGAACATGTCGCCGGCCACGCCACCGAGCGGGTCAAGGTGGAGATGCATCATATGATTGCGCGCGGCAAAGTGTCAGCGTGCCAAACGCGTCTGGCTGATCGCTCTCGCACGCATGCGGCGACGAAACAGCACGCCTACTCCGATGATGAGGCCGATAGCGCAAACACCAATTGCATTATCGGTACCGAAAGAGTGCAGGAAATTATGCAGAGGGCTGTCGAGCTCCAGGCCTTCGTGGGCCGCGAGTGGCGCTGACAGGGCGGATAAAAGCAATACGATGCTGAGTCTGGTCATGGCCTTCTTCCTCGTTGTGGACGCGCTGCAGGCTGTAGCCACGCGCTGGTTACTACAGATGCACGGCGACATGCGTGCGATCGTCTTGTTCGTAGAGTCGCGATTCGACCGCGGACTTCAATACGGCTAGAGCGATACTGATTCCACCTCCGCGCAGCGTTGCACAGATAGCCGAGAGGTCGTCATGTTCAGCCTTGACGCGCAACAGCCGTTCGCCATCTGAGATGGTCTTTGCACGCAACGGGAATTCATGATTCGTTGCAGCGACGGTAATCGCAAGCACCACTTCGAGCCGCGCGATATCGAAGTGCCGATGCTCAGCGGCCAGCACTCGATACCCCCAGGTACCGAGCTCCAAGCCGAGCAGCAGCCCCGCTTCTGTTTCCAGATGAGCAGCCACGTCCAGGTAAACGATGTAGCTGGGACGTCCCTTCTTGGTCAACGCGGGCACGACCTGCACATTGCGCGCGCCAAGCGCTTCAGCGCGACGGATGAATTCGCCTATAAGCTCACCGGGAACGTCGTCAACCTGAGCCATCAGCAGTCGCATCCCCTCGCTCATGGCGCGTTCATGACCTTAATCGCGAGCCGCGCGGCGGTCGCGGCGTTGACGTTCGAGCCTGGGATCCCTGAGGAGACGAAGCCTGCGCGCTGGGCTATAGCACCGGCTTCCTCGGGACTCAACTTGCCCATTGCCGCCGCCACTGCGGCCGGAACGGTAACATTCATGATGACATTAGAGGCCAGCAGTATCTCGCTCGCGAGCGGCGCGACCATGGGCACGGCCCAAGCGATATCCGGCCGCTTGCCTAGCGCAACATCGGGAATTATCTGGTCGGAGTAGCGTTCCAGCACCGTGGTCACGCCATCGACCGTAATCTCGGCATCGAGATGGGCATCGAATGCAAACCACTCCTTGGCGAGTTGGCTTGTGCGCCGCGCACCGGGCCCGATATGAGTGAGACGGATAGTGACGTTCTTACCGGTCATCCGGCTCAGAAAGGATCCGACGCGCGTCTCGACCTTGGTCTTGCGTTCCTCGTCCAACTCGCGCACGACGGTCGCGAGATCCTTACCCGCGCTGAGATCGTCGTATGCTTTGGCGGCCCGGCGATAAAGAGCCTTGGCGCGCACCGGCTCCGACGCCAGGATCATGGCGTTGGTCACCGGCCCGCTCCTGAGCTGCGCGGCCTTCTTCGCCACTATATTCATGGCAACCATCGAGGTTTCGGGATCAAAGGCGAAATCGTAGCGGCGTTTGCACAGCGCGTCGGCCACACTCTCCGGTGTCGCGCCCTCTTCGAGCAGACATTTCATAGCAATCACAGCATCGGTGCATACGTGCCCGAGCGGCGGGTTCACTGGACCAGCCGACGAGCCTGCGATGCCTTCCTGGAAGACGCCCATGATCTCGTCCACCGCCATGATGCCGATCACGGTCGGCCCGCCGATATCTTTCAGGATCAGCCCGAGATCACCGATCACCTGACCGGTCGAATACTCCTGGCCCGTGATTCTGACATGGAGCTTTTCCGGTAAGCCCGCCGTCTCGGCCGCGGTTTTGCCGGCCAGGAATGCAGTGGTTACTTTGCCATGGGGTCCATATTCTTCCGCGACATCGGCGTCGGGATGAATTATCTCGAGTATTGCTGCGGCGCCGAATACGGCTGCATTCAAGGCCTGCGGTTTGAATCCAGCGCCGGCCATGCAGTCCATCATCGCCTGGGTACCGATACGCGCCCCGTTCACCGCCATGGCCGGAAAGATGATGTCCTCGCCGAGCCGGCCATGGCCGATGAGCGGCCCGCCCGAGACCGCCAGGTTGTAGCCACTGACCGGCGACAAGCGCCCTTCCATCATCGCCTGATGGATAGCCATCACCGCGGCGAATCCCGACACTTTGTTGTTCTTCTTCGAAGTCGGAATCGCGGCCACGCCACAACGGTCAACGCCCGCCAGCATCCGCGCGCTGGCACCCAGCTTACGATTACCGGCTGGAATACCAACCTGGGCCTTGGTGCCGGTCAAATACATCATGACGGCGGCGAGCAGCGCGGCATTGGCTGGCGCAGCGCCGGCTGCCACGGCCGCCTTGATGGCCTTGGTCAGCACTTCATCGACTGGCTGGCTGGCCGCGTTCGCAAAACGCAGTTTGGTGTCCATGCCGCGCTTGAGTTCACCGACCAACACGTCGGCGATGTTGACGACCGCGATGTTCAACATGCCGTGACCGCCCATTAGGGCGTCAACCATATCGCTGGTCAGCCAGTTGGGATTCGCGCCAGCACCGGTCATCGCCGCTAGCAACACCTGTTCTCGTTCAGTCTGATCTGTGCCGCCCATTTCATGCTCCTGTGAGTCGCCGCCCTACGTATTCTTATTTCCGGGCAAGCTGCTGCTATCTGGTCGATGTCGTGTGAGTACCGGTCTGAGGTTCAGTCACGCACGGTCCGCGCTTTACCGGCGTATCCGTCATAGAGACTGTTCATCCGTTCGAACCAGCGGCCAACCGCACTCGTCCCGTCAAGCGGTGCATAGGCACTGACAATGTCCGGCCACTTGAGCACCCCAAACAGCAGATAATCTGGATAGGCCGGTTCGGCACCATTGATGAACGGGCATGCCGCCAACGCTTCGTGGAAAGGCGCAAGCGCGGCGGCGAGCCCTGCCCGCCCCGTCGCCTCGTCCGCGTCGATATCTTCCAGCCGCTTGCCGAACATCTGCTCGCGACTTTCGCGAAAATAGGGTTTTGAACTGTCATCTAGCAGACCGTAGGCGGGCAACAGCGCGATACGAATCGCGGCAGGAAAGATCAGCGTGCCGCACAGGCCTGAAACCAGACGTGCGTGAGCTTCACCCTGGGGACCAGCTATGAGCGTGGGGCGCGTCGGGTATTGGCGATCGAGGTAGCGTGCAATCTCCCAGGAATCCCCGACCCACCGATCACCGTCACGAATGATGGGGACGCTATTGTGTCCCGAGTCCGCGGTCGCGCTGCGGTCCGAGAAGCGCCAAGGGAGAACCTCGAAGTCGAGGCCTTTGTGCAGCAGCGCCATGCGGGTTCGCCAGCAGAACGGGCTAAAAAAGATCTCGGGATCCGCACCTGCGAGGTCGTAGAGCAATATCGACATAGCGTTTCCCTCCAATGTTCGAGTCATCCTCGACGATGCCTGAGGTGGACACCAGTTGGCAGAAAGGCCATATTGTGGAGGCGAATTCGCCAACCACTCATGTTGGAAAATACCCATCCCGCTTGCCAGGTAACTTTAGAAATGACAAAGCCTGCCCACGTCGCCTTGGTGCCGTTCTCCGGGGGCAACGCTTCCACGATTACCGGACCGCTCGAAGTCCTCGAATTCGCTCGCAAACAACTCGCGAACGACGACTTGTTGCGGGTATCGGTAATCACCCCGGATGGCGCCGCCGTTACCTGCGACGGTTGTGTGACCATCACCCCGAGCGCGTCGATAGCACACGCTGAAGATGCCGACCTGGTATTCCTGGCCGGCATGCCCTGCGTTGTCGATGAAGTGGTCGGCGACGGTGCCTGCATTTTGGATTGGGTGCTCGAACGAGTCGCGCGCGGGGTACCCATCGCCACCGTCTGCCCAACCCAGGCGCTACTCGCGCATGCCGGTTTGCTCGATGGCCGCACGGTGGCTATGCATTGGAGTCTTATCGATGAGGTCAGGCAGCGTTGGCCGAAAACCTGTTGGACAGCCGAGCGCATGGTGGTAGAGGATCAGGGCATCTATTCGTGTTGCGGCGCGAGCGCAGCCATCGATCTCACCCTCTATATCGTCGACCAGCTCTGCGGCCGCGACATCATGGTCGCTTGTGCGCAGTGGTTCCTGGCCGGTCTGCCGCGCACGCGCCAGCAGTTGCCCCCTCCAATGTTCACCGGCCCGGTTGCCGAACGGACGCTCATGGCTGGTGTCGAGGCATGGATACTCGGCCACTTCAATGGCCCGATCCATTTCGAGTCGTTGTCACGCCAGTTCGGAATGTCCTGGCGAACCTTCTACCGTCGCTTTCAAGATGCGTTCGGAGATTCGCCTAAAGTGTATTTGCAGAAGCTTCGCTTGAATGCCGCTCGTCGTCTGCTCGAAACCGATACCGATTCCATCGACCTCGTCGCGCTGCGCGTGGGCTACGCCGACCCGGCTTACTTCCGCGTTCTGTTCAAACGTTACGTTGGCATGACGCCTTCCCGTTATCGCGATAATTTTCGCTTCCGCCCGGTCGCTACAAAGATGCCACTGGCGCTCGCTCAAGCGCCTGCACATCGCCTTTCCCGATAATTCCGTGGGGGTCGCTTACGAACATGACGACTTCTAGCGACGAATCCATATCTTGACGAGCGAACGAGTACGAGTCCGTTTTTACAGGCTCGGATGCCATTTGATAAAATCTATTTTCTTTTTTCTATTTACGGATTGTTAGGCGATTTTCTCTTCCAACGTCCCTCTGCAATTGAGTAGTAAGACGGTTTTGAGTCTAACCCCCACTTACTTGGCCGACATCGCTGGCCATCCTTGACATAGGAGCGTCAACGCGCCGAGCGAAGCCGTATTCAGCAGTCTGAAACAAGACCGGGGCAAAAAACGGATCTACAAAACCCGCGACCTGACCCGCGCAGATGTGTTTGATTACATCGAAAGCTTCTACAACCGAACCCGGCGCCACAGGCATCTGGGCGGTGTCAGTCCCGTGGACTTTGAGGCGGCCTCGTTAATGAAGCTCGGCACTGTCTATCGAAATGCGGTAAGCCCACCCACCATGCTCTTAGTCATTTGTCGGAACCACTTCGTTGACCTGGCCCAGGGCGCTGCGTTTTTGCTGAAATCCATGCCGTTCGCCGAGCAGCAGTAAACGTTGGCCAACTAGAAGCGGTCTCAAAATTGCCTCAGTAGGATAACGAGACATCCAAGCTGAACAAAGCCCAGGTAATTCAGAGAGTAATAATCGTAGCGAGTCACGATGCGACGGAAATTGTGTAACCAGGCGAAGAATCGTTCGATTCGCCAGCGCCGTCGATATCGCCGTAGTGGGCGACCGTCCTGCGTGGCTGGCTTGACTCGGTTAACTTTGTGCGGGGCGATGAGTTCGATGTTTCGTTCTTTGAGCAGTCGTTCATCGAGGGGGTCACTGTCATACGCTTTATCACCGATCAATCGCCCGGGTGCATCCGCGAAGAATGACGCGTCGACCGTTTGCTCGACCAAGGTTACTTCATGGGGTGAAGCGCTCGTAATGCATACCGAGATAGGAAGACCGTGAGCGTCCGTAATTGCCATGATCTTGGTCCCTTTGCCGCGTTTCGTCTTGCCAACACAAAGACCCCTTTTTTTGCGGAACTAAAGGTTCCGTCGATGAAAGCTTCCTGTAAATCGATACCGCCGCGGTCGCGTAAATCTTCGGCGATGACGCGCAACGCGCGTTCCATGGTGCCGTCCCGGACCCACTGTTGGAAACGTCGATGGCAGGTCTGGTATGGCGGATATTCTCGCGGTAGATCTTTCCACCGGGCCCCTGTTCTCAATATCCAAAGGACACCGTTGAGAACCTCTCTGGCGGGCGTTGCTGGCCGACCTATGTTGCTTTCACGCGGTGCCGATCCGAACACGGGAGCGGCGAGCTGCCACTGCTTTTCGGTGAGTTTCATCTCGACCTTAGATCACGTTTCGCGATCGGTGTCGATCCCCATCAAAAAACGATCTTATTTCAACAACTTAACCTTTGGCGAATTTTGAGACCGCTTCTAGTCACCTTCCGTTACTGTCTACGGTGTTATGTTCAGGTGTCGCGGGGTCATTCTAACTCCGCGGTGAAACGGGAAGCACGGTGCGCTGCCAGCCAGCAATGCCGTCACTGCCTCCGCAACGGTAAGTGGGTGCGCTTCTGAAGATGCCACTGTGCTCTGCACGGGAAGGCCAGAAAGCGCGCGAATAGCACCCCACAAGTCCGGAGACCGGCCTGCACGTCGTTGTTTGTCCATGTCGCGGAGGGCGACTACCGAACATGCGCACGCGCAATGTCCGTCTATTCCTGTCAGTTTGCTTCACATGGCGTCGGTGGCTGGGCGCTGCCTTGTCGGCTTGCATTGCCTCCGCGTGGGGCGCCACCGAACCGAGCCATCTCGAAGTCGATGAAGTCGTCGTCACCGGCACGCATACAGAAACAGCATGGGAAGTGCCCCGTAGCGTCACGGTCATCACCGCCGACGATATTGCGCGCGGCACATCGTCCAATCTGGTCGATTTATTGGCCCACGAAGCCAACGTCAATCTCCGCAGCTTCTTCGGCAACGACAAATTCGCCACCATCGATATCCGTGGCATGGGCGACACGGCGGGCAGCAATGTACTGGTCTTGATCGACGGTGTGCGCATCAACGCAGTGGACTTGAGTGGCGCCGACTTTTCCAGCATTCCGCTCGATCAAATCGAACGTATCGAAGTCGTACGCGGCGCCAATACCGTGCGCTACGGCAACGGCGCGGTCGGCGGCATTATCAATATCCGTACCAAGCGCGCGGTGGACGGGACTCACGCCTCACTTAAATTGCATGCCGGCGGCTTTGACAGCCATGGCGCGGCGCTTGCGGCCAGCAGTACATTGCATGGCGTGTCACTCGCCACACGGAGCTCCAGCAGCGATAGCGCTGGCTATCGCGACAACGGCGACTTATCCCGTCAGGACGGCGCCGTTGAACTGCGTTACGACGGCCTTGAATGGTTGGACGCTTTCGCGCGTGCCGAATTGCACCAGGACCACTATGGCTTGCCCGGCCCAGTCAGTCGCACGGACTTCCTTGCTTCTGAACGTGCGCGTCGCGCCAGCAATGCACCCCACGATGAAGGCGAGACCACTGATCGGCGCTTCCATGCCGGCGCTACGCTACGTGACGAGCATTTCGGCCAATTTGCCGTGCTTGCTAGCTATCGCGTACGCGACAATCCATTTGTGATTGGCTTTTCCCCACTGCTGACACCCGCGCAGCAGCAGGACGCCATCGCATCCCAGCAGCGCGATCTCCAACTCAGCCATACTCTTCCTTATACGATGCTCGGCCTTGAGCATGAACTGGTCATCGGCTACGACCATCAGTCAGCGGACTACCAGCGCCGCGAAGATGGGCGGGGATTTCTCGATCGCAGTCACCGCTTGCTGGGTGGGCTCACCAATCACGCTGGGTACGTGAGTTCGCGCTGGGCATTGCCCTAAGGCTTCAGTGTCGAGGCGGGCTATCGACTTGATGATTTTCATGTCACGCGTCGCAACGAACGCCTGCGGCAGCTGTGTGATACGACATTCGTGCCGACCGTGGTCGAGACTACGGTGTTCGTCGAGATCGCGCCAGGCGTGACCGTACCGGTCGTGGTGCCGGTAACACTCAATCTACCGGTGCAGAGCAACTGCCGCGGTATGACTGAGGTCGCGCACAATCGCGATCAGACTTGGCACAACCAAGCCTGGGAAGTCGGATTGAGTTACCAACCGCGACCGTGGGCTGATCTGTTCCTAAGTCGTCGCGAGAGTTTCCGCAATCCCAACGTTGACGAATTGACCCTCGGCACCGCCAATCTGCGTCCACAACATGGTGAGCAGTGGGAGGTCGGTCTGCGCTTGCGGCATGCGCGCCGCTATGAGGCCGCCCTGACGCTGTTCGATTTGCGCGTCGACGATGAGATCTTCTTTGGCTACGACGTCGTAAGCAGTCGCGACGTGAATCGCAACCTCGATGAGCGAAGCAAGCGGCGCGGCGTCGAACTCGAATTGAAAGGTGAGCTCAGTCCCACAATACAGACGTGGAGCAATCTGAGTTACATCGACGCACGACTCGGCGCCCGAGGCGTCTTCATCCCCCTGGTGCCGCGCGCCTGGGGCGCGACAATCATCTTGTCCGGTTCAGCGACAATCATGATGGCCGGTGGTGAGGAGTCGGAGGCGGCGTAGCCGCCGGAGACGACGAACCACCGGCCGCGCCGGTTGGTGGGGGTTCAGGATCTCGGGCTTAGCTCT
>JACPPA010000015.1 GCA_016191285.1 Gammaproteobacteria bacterium | reverse complement strand
GAGCCGAAATATCGTCCGTCGTCCTGCCGCTAGTAACGCGCTTCGTTTTACTGCAATTCGTTGTACGCCACGGTTCGCCGTGGCGTATGTTTTTTTGGCCCAGAGGATGTCGACGCTTGCGCGCCTAATACTCGGCATCTTTTTTCTTGGTTTTGTCGCCTATCTTCCCGGCCTCAGCGGCGGCTTCGCGTTTGACGACTTTCCCAATATTGTCGATAACGCATCGCTTCGATTGCCCACGCTCGATGTCGATGCATTACTTACCGCCGCGCTCTCCTCTGAATCGGGACCCCTTAGACGCCCCTTAGCGTCACTGTCCTTCGCGCTAAATTACGCGCTATTCGGGCCGCACCCGTTTTCGTTCAAGCTGACCAATGTCGCGATTCACCTGGCGAATGGCGCATTGGTTTATTGGCTTCTACTTTTATTGATGCCCCGGCTACTGCCCGCGTCCTGGTCACGCCAGACGACAGTCCGTGCCGCTGGCCTAACCGCACTGGTGTGGACACTGCACCCGCTTAATTTGACCGCCGTGCTCTACGTCGTGCAAAGAATGGCGAGCTTGGCGACGACCTTCATGCTCTTAAGCGCGATCGCCTACTCGAAATTGCGTGCAGACGTCGTGGCCGGGACCCGAACCGCCGTGCTGCGCAAATGGACGATGGTGATCGTCTGCGGCCTCCTTGGCCTTGCCTGTAAAGAGAATGCGGCCGTACTGCCTCTACTACTGCTCGTCATCGAAATCACCGCCTTTCGGTTTGTCGGCGCGCGACGCCTTGCGCGACTTGCGACGGTGGCCGGGTTGGTCGGCTTTGTCGGGATCCTGTACCTGGTACTTCACCCGGAAATATTGGCGCGTAATTTCGCTGAGCGCCCGTTTACCGCAGGGGAACGATTACTCACTGAAATTCGGATATTGGTGTTTTATCTCGGTCAAATTATTTTTCCGAGCCCCGGCCGGATGAATCTCTTTCACGCCGATTGGAATTTATCCACCAGCCTGTGGGAACCATGGACCACGGCGGTCGCGGTTTTGTTTTGGTTGAGCGCGCTGATCGCCGGGTGGTTACACCGACAGCGCTTCCCATTGCTGTTGTTCGCCGTTGGCTGGTATCTGGCCGGTCATGTGCTGGAATCGACCGTGATTCCGCTCGACCTGATCTACGAACACCGCAATTATCTGCCGGGAATTGGCGTATTAAGTTTGGTTTGCGCCATGTTGATTCACTGGCGCGAACGCGCGCCCAGGATCGGAAATTTAATCTGTGTGGGGATAGTCGTTATATTAGCGGCGATGACGGCTTATCGCGCGTGGCAGTGGAGCGATCCGATATCACTTGCGGTAACCGAAGCTCGTCACAATCCGTCATCCCCGCGCGCGCGCTACGAGCTGGGACGAATCCACTATCGAATGTATTTAGCCGACAAGCGGCCCGCCGATCTCAGTGCCGCGCGCCGAGAACTTGAAGCGGCGATTGGGTTAGGTAACGAAGACGCCGTGCCACTGATCGGACTAATCAATTCTTATTTGTTCACGCGTGAACCGGTGCCGGAATCGTTGGTGACGAAACTAAAACGAGATCTGAATACGCAATTGCCGAATCAGCGCCGTCTGCACGCGATTTATTCCAACATCGAATGTCAGATGGAAAAGTCCTGCCCCGTTGCGCTGGACTTAACGCTCGGGTTGGTTGATGCGGGGTTGACCAACCCGCGCTTGACCGATGCCGCAAAAGCGACCCTCCTCGAATGGCTCGCGGTCTACTACATCAATGTGCTTGGTGACGTGCCAGCCGCCGAAAGGGTAATTAAAGACGCAACCTTGATCCGGCCCGACGACTGGTCATTGCGCCTGCGCTACGCCGAAGTTCTCGTCGCCAAAAAAGATTGGGCCGCAGCACGCGCCGAAGCCACGACGTTTCCTCCAACGCTCAATGCCTGGCGCCGCTATACGCAGCCCGCTGCAGCGCGGCGGCTGGCGACGCTCACGACACAATTGGCGGAGATTCATTGATGAGCGCCTGGTGCCGGTCGCGAGATTTTATGCTTGGATTGGGGCTGATGGCCGTCGCGGTGATCGTTTGTGTGGTGTTGTATCAACCGGCTTTACACGGGCCGCTGGTGTTCGACGACTATCCTGCACTCGGGCCATTGCTCGCGATGCAGACTTTGCCGACGGACTGGCCTTACTATGTCATGAGTCCGACGGGGCCGCTTGGCCGGCCAGTGGCCATGCTGTCTTTCCTCGCGAATTTGTATTGGACGGGCCCCTCGCTGTGGGCTTGGAAGGCAACCAATCTTGGGTTGCATTGCGTAATCGGTGTCGCATTGTGGGATGTGAGCCGGCGCTTGTTTGCACTCGCGCCGAGCAGCTACCGCACTGCCGGAATGAGTGCGGCCTTGGTTGCCGCGTTGTGGCTATTGCATCCCTTGCAGACCAGTACGGTGCTCTACACCGTGCAGCGCATGACCCAGCTCTCTGCCCTATTCACTACGCTCGGAATTTCACTTTACTTAGTGGGCCGTACCCAGACCAACGATAGTTGGGGCGCCCGCGGCGCGTTGTGGGGAGCCTATCTGATTTGTTTGCCCTTGGCGGCCTTGTCTAAAGAGACCGGACTTTTGCTACCCGCTTATCTAGCCGTGCTCGAAGTAACGGTGCTCCGCGATATCGGCGCGACTTCGCTTCGACGACAGGCTTGGCTACTCAGTGGAATATTTCTGGTGGCGCCTGTGCTGTTCGTGCTGGGTTATGCAGCAACGCATTTTGAATCCGCGTTACTCGTGCCACATCTCAAACGCGGGCTTAGTCTCTGGGAACGGCTAATGACCGAAAGTCGGGTGGTGGTGCGCTACCTCGTGCAGATAATCGCGCCAAATCGACAAACCCTGGGCTTTTTCCATGATGACATCGCGATTTCGACCAGTCTTACCGCACCGATAACCACGCTTGCGTCGCTCACCCTACTCTTAATTCTAGCGAGCGGCGGCTGGATGCTGCGGCGACGAACGCCGATCGTCGCCTGTGGCATGCTGTGGTTTTTTGCCGGCCATCTCCTGGAGTCAACGATCATTCCGCTCGAACTCATGTTTGAGCACCGCAATTACTTTCCTTCATTCGCCGTGCTGCTGGCCGTGATTGGCGCGACGATGACGCTGCGCACCGCTGTTTTCACCAGGACACTCGCGGTGTCTGGCGCGGTGGCGAGCCTGCTGTTGTTCGCAGTGGTGACGTCGGCGGCGGTCGACGATTGGCGCGATGAAGCGCGATTTTATACCGCGGCATTCCAAAGCCATCCCAAATCCCCTACCGCGATATCACAGCTAGCAGAGTTATTCATCGAACAAAAGCAGTATCAAGAAGCCTTGTCGGTGTTGCGCGGCGTACCGGGGGCTGGCGCGGTGATTCAGCGCGCCTATATCGAATGCCGCATGAATGGGAAACTGAAAGGCGACGAAATCGATCCTAGTGTTATTAACAACGACCGCATTCTTACCAACTACGCAGCGGCCGCCATCGTGGAGTTTGCCAAGATCGGTCTCGATCAGCACTGCGATTTTTCGCGTGAAAAATTTGTAAATTTGCTGCTAGCGGCGGCGACCAAACCGACGCGAGAAGTACGATCCACATTCTTAATGCGATTCTATGCCGCCCATTACCAATGGGCGTTAAAGCGCAAAGACGACGCACTTGCGAGCCTTGATATCGCGCACCGGCTTGATCCAGCCGACCCAATGCCACTATTCCTGTCGAGCGAATGGCTGTTGGATATGGGAGATGTCACGGGCGGTCGCGCCGCGCTTAGCGCGGCAATCGAGAGCGCTGGACGCTCTGGCAAAGATTATCGTGACTTAAGCGAAGGCGTCTCACGACTATACCGCTCGCGCGAGAAATCACATGATTAGACCCACGCGAAGACGCGGTCAAACTCCTCACTGAGCGCGAACGGCGTGGTCGAGATGTTTGCGAAATGGATTCCATGATACGGTACTTAGGGCCGTCGCAAATTAGTGGTGGACGCTCCAGATATAGTGAAGATCTCTGGCAGCGCCGACGCCGTCCGTCGGTTCACGGTTATTTAAGGTGAACGCATGAAGCGCGGATATCAATACAGGTTTTCCGAACTCCTTCCCGCGAGCCAGGAAGTGTTCGGCCGAGAGCGTAAGGCGCAAACGATGGTAGCGGTGCTTGGGGATTTTCTCGAGTTACCACTAGCCGAGGCTCGAGTATTGGATGTCGGCGGCTCGGGAGGAGCAATCGATAACGCCTTGGCGAATCATTTCGGTTCCGTAATCGGTGTGGATATAGACGAACCAGCGATCGCTCGTGCACGCATTCAGTACCATAAACCCAACCTAGAATATCGCGTGGGCGATGCACTTAATCTTGATTTTGCGGCGAATTCATTCGAAGTAGTGATCTGTTCGCACGTCTACGAGCACGTCCCGGATGCGCAACGTATGATGGACGAGATCCTGCGCGTCCTGGTGCCGGGCGGAGTCTGCTATTTTGCCGCCGGCAATCGCTTTATGTGGAAAGAGCCCCCATTACAACCTGCCCTTACTGTCGGCGATGCCGCGTCCGCTGGCGCATTTTTATATGAGACTAGCGAGCAAAGGGACGCATTATCACGAGTTGCATTTCAGCTATTGGGGACTGCGCAAATTGACGCGTGCCTTCATCTTGCACGACTACACCCTGAAACTGATCCGTAGTCCCGAGAAATACGCGGTTGGCTACATGCTCGATCCTGGGAGTTTCAAAGCCGTAATGGCTGAGTTCCTAGTGAGCAAATTACGTTTCTTAAGTCCAGGTTATATTTGGCTGCTGGAAAAACCCAGCAAGGCATAGCGGGCAGGTGCTTCGAGCATCTAGATCGGATGGTCATCTCGCGAAACCAACCGGCGCTCAAACCCTGCTTCCCTGTAGTGTAATGACGAGATAAGTTCGCCCAATATCCCAATCAAAAAAGTAAGCAGAGCTGACAAGAATAGCACCGCGCTCATATTGGTGAAGCGATGAGTTGTGATCAGGGTGTATGCGTAATAAGAAATCGCAGTTGTAAATAACGCGCCGCTAATCGGTAAAAACAACCGCATCGGAGAGAACAATGTGCCTATTTTCATGATGATCACGAAAAAGCGCATGCCGTCCTGCAACACTCGAACATGGCTTTTCCCTGTGCGTTGCTTGGCGCGGATCGGGACATAGGCGACCGGCAAGCCGGACCTGAAAAACGCCATGGTGCTGGTGGCAGGATAGGAAAAGCCATTCGGCAACAAATACAAAAAGCGTTTGAAATGCCGCGCGCGCGCCGCGCGGAAGCCCGACGTCAGGTCGTCGATTTGGTTTCCGGTCATATAACTGGCCAATCGGTTATAAATCCAATTCGCGAATCGCCGACCGAACGAAGCGTGTGTGTCCCATGCCCGCGCGCCGACTGCCATCTCGTATCCGTCTTCGATCTTCAGCAACAAGTGCTGTATATCGTCAGGGCCATGTTGGCCATCGGCATCCATGAAAAGCAAGATGTCGCCTGTCGCGCGCCGAGCGCCGGATTTTATTGCGGCACCATTACCCATTGAATAAGGGTGCTTGACCCGAATTACTGCGTTCGCGATGCACACAGTCGCCGTATCATCGCTACTGCCATCATCTACCACGATGATTTCGGCTGCGGGGAACGACGAACGCAATTCGGGAAGCAGGCGACGAAGGCCGATTGCTTCGTTTTTAGCCGGAAGCACAATACTTAATGCTGCGCGGCGCGGCGCGATACCGGTGTCGGCTTGTTTGATATCAACCGAGGCTTCCATGATTGCTGTTTACACGCTGACCAAGGTCCGGACTATATAGCACGTCGAGATAGCGCTCGGCGATGTTTTCCCACTCGAAATGGGCCCGCACATAGGCGCGAGCGGCGGACCCGAAGAAAGCCCGCCGTGGTTCGTCGTCCAACCATTCAGTAATTGTGTGTATCCAACTTTCTGGTTCCTCACTTGGAAGCAGTACACCGTTCTGTCCATCCTGTATCGCGTCGCGGAGGCCTTCGATATCGGCCGCCAGTACGATTCGACCCATCGCGCCTGCTTCGATGGCGGTTAACCCAAATCCTTCAATCGTGCCAGCGATCGCAATATTTGGCATCACGACTAAATCCGCCGACGCTAAAAAAATCTTGAGCTCCTGGGTCGGTAGATTGACGAGGAACCGCACTCGCGCGGCTTGGTGGGTTTCGACGGCAGCGCGTCGACACGTTGCCAAATAACCGGCATCGCCGAAAGCAGTAGGGGCCGGAGCCGCGCCGGCGGCGATGAACAGGACGGACTTCGGCAAGCTGGGAAGAACATTGCGGATAAACCATTCGACTCCCTTGCGCGCGACAAAGCGTCCAACACAAAGCACGATGCGACGTTCTGCTAGCGTCTCGCCGAGCAAATCCTCTAGCTCCTCGCGTGCAGGCTCATGATTGTATTCCGCTGCAAAAATGCCATTCGGAATAAAATGAATTGAAGTACGGGAGACGCCGGCGCGAACCGCTGCTTCAACGGTTTCTCGGCCAACTGCTATCAAACCATCCAGGCGCCGTAAGCTGGGGATATTCAGGAGACGATACCCCCTGCTGATTAAGCCTGGGCGGCTCGCATAGGTCACATCAAGGCCATGGACGACTGCGAAGACTCGCACACGCGGTGACAACAATTTTACGATTGCGCCGAGTGGCGCAAGAACCCCATCGCCGAGGAGCACAACGTCATGGCGGCGCGCGCACCACAGCATCCGCATCAACGCCCATGGCAGAAACAGCGGCAACGCACGTTTGCCATGGCGGTTGATGATGCTGACGGTCGGGACTCTCGCACTTAGCGCCGTGACGAGACCTCGATTTTGATTTTCGATGCCGCCGAGGATCGGCGGAAACGCGCGCGATACAAAAAGCAGCGTGTTCGTCATTCAGCGCCACCGCCTAACGGCAATCACGACGCCACGGGATTTGCCTGGAGGATAGCCCGCATCTCGTCAAATATCTTCGGCGTCGCCGCGATAATGCTGCCGGTGTGCATGAAATCATCGCCAGCGTTGATCGCGCCAACCATTCCGCCCGCTTCCTTCACCAGCAACGCGCCGGCGGCGACGTCCCAGGTTTGCAAGCCGTATTCCCAGAAGCCGTCCAGGCGTCCGGCGGCGACGTACGCGAGATCCAGACTGGCCGCGCCGGCGCGCCTAATCCCGTCAACCCGATGCAGAAACGCGGCAAACGATTTTAGATACGGATCGATCAGGCGTTCGTCGCGGATTGGAAAGCCAGTGGCCAGCAGTGCGTGATCGAGGGCGTGGCAGCGACTGACGCGCAAGCGCCGGTTATTGAGCTGCACACCAGCCCCGCGTGATGCGGTGAACAGTTCATCGCGAACCGGATCGTAGACCACCGCTTGCTCGACTTCGCCACGCACCGCTAGCGCAATCGACACCGCGAATTGCGGAAACGAATGCAAGAAATTCGTGGTCCCGTCGAGCGGATCGATAATCCATACAAACTGGCTGTGTCCGGCGGCGCCCGAGTCCTCGGCCATGATCTGATGATCGGGATATGCTTTTAGCAGCGTGTCGATGATCAAGGCTTCGGCGTCGCGATCCACGCTCGACACATAGTCTTTGCGGCCCTTGGTATCGACCTTGACCTCATCCAGGCGAGCCATGCTGCGCAAGATATGAGTGCCGGCGCGCCGTGCGGCGCGCACGGCGATGTTCAACATAGGATGCATGCGGGTCTTTCGCGTCTACAATGCGGCGCAATCTTACCGGATAAGACGGCGAATGCGGTGATGAGCGCGAATTCCTCTGAAGATTCGAACGCACTGGACCCTTTGACAAGGGTGCGAATCGTCCTTGTCGAGCCCTCGCACCCCGGCAATATCGGCGCCAGCGCACGCGCGATGAAGGCCATGGGTTTGAGCGATCTCGCGCTCGTCAAGCCACGCGAGTTTCCCGCGGCCGCGGCGACCGCGCGCGCCTCGGGGGCTGACGATATTTTGGTTCACGCGAAATGCTACGACAGTTTGCAGTCAGCGATCGCGGCGTGCGGCATCGTGATTGGAACGACCGCGCGCGAACGGCATCTCGAGTGGCCAGTCGTCACGCCGCGCGAAATGGCCGAGTGGTTGGCGCCACGCGCCGCGCAGGAGGAGTGCGCGTTGGTCTTCGGTCGTGAGCAGGCTGGACTCTCTAATGCGGAGATGGCGCTTTGCCACCGGATGGTCCGCATTCCAACCAGTGCGGATTTTAGCTCGCTTAATTTGGCCCAGGCGGTGCAGATCTGCGCTTATGAATTGCGCAATGCGGTCGTTGTCTCACCCGCGACTGGTGCGCGCGTCGACGAACCATTAGCTACCACCGCCGAGCTCGCCGCGGCTCTAGATCACTTACAGTCGGTCATGATCAAGGTCGATTTTTTCAATCCAGAGCGACCGCGATTGCTACCGATTCGATTGCAGCGTCTGCTTAACCGTAGCGAATTAAAGCGCAGCGAGGTGCAAATTCTGCGCGGATTTCTGACCGCGATTGAGGAAACGCTGGCAGACCATTGAACGCGTACGTCGGCTGGCTGGCGCGTCGCCACGTTTGGCGACAATGATCGACCTCTGTCGTGGGAGCCGCTTTAGCGCCGAATAAGGATTCGCCGCTAAAGCGGCTCCCACAAGACTGGTCCAAGACTTATCAACGATTGCGTTCGACCGCTTCTAATCCAAATGTCCGAGATATTCGACTGCGCGTTCGCGTGTGCCAGCCACGATCCGACCGACTTGAGTCACGGTTTCGCCATGCTCGGCGAGCAGCCGCGTTAAGCCAGAAACGGCGCTCGGCGCGACCACCAACAGCATGCCCAAGCCGCAATTGAACGTTCGCAATAATTCGGTTTCTTCGATCGGTCCCGTGTCGCGCAACCAGCGGAACACCGGCGGTAGTCGCCACGCCTTAAGATCGATTACGGCATGCACCGCCGCCGGTAACACCCGCGGTAAATTGTCGGTGATTCCACCGCCGGTGATATGCGCGAGCCCGCGGATCTCGAATTCCTGAAACGCGGCGAGTAGGGCACGCACGTAGATCCGCGTCGGTGCGATCAGCGCCATGCCGAGACTGCGACCGTCTAAATTTGTATCGAGGCGCGCGTTACTACAGGCAATAATCTTGCGGACCAGCGAATAGCCGTTGGAGTGGACGCCGCTGGAACTCAAGCCGAGGATCGCATCACCCGCTGCGATACGGCTGCCGTCGATCACGCGCGCGGCTTCCACCGCACCAACGCAAAATCCGGCTAAGTCGTAGTGCCCGGGTGCGTACATATCCGGCATTTCCGCCGTTTCGCCGCCCAGCAACGCGCAATGTGCTTGCTCGCAGCCAGCGGCGATACTTGTGATTACAGTGGTCGCGATATCGACATCGAGCGCGCCAGTCGCGAAATAATCGAGAAAAAATAGCTGCTCGGCGCCTTGCACGATCACGTCGTTAACGCACATCGCGACCAGATCGATGCCGATTGAATCGTGATGATTGAGTTCGATCGCGAGTTTTAATTTTGTGCCCACGCCGTCGGTCGACGAGACCAGGATGGGATCGCGATAATTCGCCGCCGCCAGATTAAACAGCCCGCCGAAGCCGCCCAGCCCACCGATGACGCCAGGACGATGGGTCGCTTTTGCCGCCGGTTTAATCCGTTCGACCAAGTTTGCGCCGGCGTCGACATCAACACCGGCATCGCGATAGCTGATGGGAGGCGAGGAGAGCTTGGTCATGCCGCGCAGTGTAAAGCGCGAGGTAGGGTGCGTAAAGAAAGGCGCGGGCGCGCTCACGGTTCGCGCCTTGACTTGGCGCGATGGCATCGCATAGCGTGCCTTGCATGGTAGGGTCAAAAGCAAACGCATTACGTTACGCCGGTGCGAGTTTGATGCTCGCCCTTGGGATTGCGAGTTGGACTGCCCAGGCCGCCACTATCGGCGAACTCGCACGCGCCACGGTGCCGGTGATCGATAGTTCGGAGAGTGAATTCCTGCGTGGCTTGAGCGCCGCGCTTGAAGTCGTCGTGGTCAAGTTGACCGGTAATAGTAAAGTTCTGCAAAGCGGCGCGCTGCGCGACCTGCTCAATCGCGCGAAACAATACAACACGGTTTACGGCTACGAAAAATCACCTGATGGCGGACTGCAATTGCGCGCCGATTTTGATTTGCCAGCGGTCAGCGGCGTGCTGCGGCAACAGGGTTTCGCGGTGTGGGGCCGGCAGCGCCCTGAATTCTTAGCCTGGCTAGTCGTGACCGATTCGACTGGACGTTATGCAACGCCGACCATCGCCCACAAGCCGCTGTTTGAGGCGCTGGAACGCCAGGCGGAGCTCCGCGCCATTCCGCTGCGCCGCCCCGTCGTTGATTCAGCGAATGCTGCATTAATGGCACCGGCGACGGCCGAAGACGATCTGCTTGAGGGGTTAACGGCGACGCGCTCCGGACAAAGTGCGCCGGTGATCTTGATTGGCCTCGTCACCCAGAATCCGGACTCAACGTGGCGTGCGCGTTGGCGGCTGCAGATCGACGACGAGCGCGAGGAATGGCAGGCCACGAATGCGCAGGCCATGCCCGTGGTGATCGCAGGCATTGATCGCGCAGTCGACAGCGCCGCCAAACATTTTGTTCATCCGGAGATCGCAAGCGCCGCCAATGACGTCGAACTGCTCGTCGACGACGTGCAAACCGCCGACGATTACGGTCGCGCACTGAACTATCTGAGCGATCTCGATTCGGTCGCGACGCTGAACGTGCGTAAAGTGGAAGGCGCACGCGTAACCTTCGCGATTAAATCACGTGGTGGGTTACCTGCACTCGTCCAGGTAATCTCCTTCGGTCGCGTGCTGCAGCCAGTGGTCGGTCAACCCAGCCTCTTCACGCTTCTAGGACATTAAACGCCGGTGCGCCTTACCGATTCACAACAATGGCTACTTCTCGCGGGCACGCTTGCCCTAGGGTGGTTGCTGTATCTGTTGGCGCCAGCGCTTACGCCGTTTCTGTTCAGTGCCCTGCTGGCCTATTTAGGCGATCCGTTGGTCGATCGACTCGAGCGCTTGGGCTTATCGCGCATACTTGGCGTGGTGATGGTTTTCGCGGTGATGTTCGTGGCCGGCGTCGTGTGCCTGTTGATCCTGATCCCCGCACTCGAGCGCCAGGTGGTGGTCATCGTCGGTAAAATTCCGCTCGCCATCGACTGGCTCCAGAATTGGCTGCTGCCGCGGCTGTCGCGGCACTTCGGACTGGCGCTTACCATCGACACCGCCGCGTTGAAACAAGCGCTGGTCGCGCATTGGCAAGAAGCCGGCGCGATGGCGCGGAATGTGTTGTCGAATCTGTCGCGCTCTGGTCAATGGCTGCTCGGCTGGATGAGTTTCGTTTTCCTGATTCCCGTCGTCACGTTCTATCTACTCCGGGATTGGGACATCCTGGTGCGCAATGTGCGCAATTTATTGCCACGCGCGATCGAGCCAAGAGTGGTTCAGCTCGCGACCGAGATCGATGCGGTGCTCGCGGAATTCTTGCGCGGTCAGCTCACCGTCATGCTCGCACTCGCACTGGTTTACATCGCAGGCCTGTGGTTGGTCGGCTTGGATCTCGCTTTCGTGATTGGGGCGGTCGCGGGGTTGGTCAGTTTCGTCCCGTATTTAGGCGTCATCGTGGGGCTAGCGCTCGCTGGGCTGGCGGCGTTGATGCAGTTTGGCGATCTGTGGCACTTCGTTGCCGTTGCCACCGTCTTCGGTGTCGGTCAACTATTGGAAGGCATGGTGCTGTCGCCGTGGTTGGTGGGCGACCGAATAGGCCTGCATCCGGTCGCGGTCATTTTTTCGGTGATGGCCGGCGGTCAGTTGTTTGGGTTCTTTGGAGTGTTGGTGGCCCTACCCGTGGCGGCCGCCATCGTGGTGTTGCTCAGGCATTCGCACGACGAGTACATACGGAGCGGCTTATACGACTCGGGGGCGCTGCCGCCCGCCGCGGAATGACCGAGACGGCTAAGCAACTCACGTTGGCGTTATTCGAGGTGCCGCGGATCGATTTCGCGGATTATTTCCTCGGCGCCAATCGCGAGGCCGCGACCGCGGCTGCAAATTGGGCCGATGGTCGCGGGCACTGGTGTCTCGGATTATGGGGTGAGCCCGGTGTCGGCAAGACCCATTTGCTGCACGCCGCCGTGCGGTGCGCGCATGTCCAAGGAGTGGCTGCCATGTACCTCCCCTTACGCGAGATCGCGGCTGGCGATCCGGCGCTACTGGAGGGGCTCGAATCGGTGGCGGTGCTCGCGATCGATGATTGCGACGTCATCGTGCAAATTCCGGCGTGGGAAGAGGCGATGTTTGCGCTGTATAACCGAGTCGCGGCCGCCGGTGGACGGTTGGCACTGGCAATGCGACGAGCGCCCGCGACCGCCGACTTTTACCTGCCCGATCTTAAGTCGCGCTTCACGGCGGGTCTTAACTATCACCTGGTCGATTTGAACGACGTGGATAAGCAAGCAGCGCTGTGCGCCATCGCGAACCGTCGTGGAATCACGCTCAGTCCGAGCGTCGCGAATTATCTCTTAAGTCGTTTGCCGCGCTCGATGCACGCGCTGGTCGATGCCGTGGCGATCTTGGATCGTGCATCTCTCAGCGCGGCGCGGCATTTGACCATTCCGTTCGTACGCGAAGTGTTGGGTTTGTCTTGAGCCTGATTCGCGGCGCGATGAAGCAGCCATTGTCATGGCGCGCGTGGTGGGGCTTCGTGCAGCGTGTCGGCCGCGAATTTCACCGCGACCGGTGCCCGCAAGTAGCTGCCGCCTTGTCGTATACGACGGTTCTAGCACTGGTCCCGCTGCTCGCGGTCTCGTTCAGTACACTCGCGCTGGTTCCCGCTTTTCGCGGGTGGCAACACACGCTAGAAGCGTTTATTTTTGCGAATGTGGTGCCCGCGCGTGGGGTCGAGATTCAGCGTTACGTTGAGCAGTTCATCGATAATGCGTCGGCCTTGCAGGCCGCCGGCATGGCGTTTCTGGTGCTCTCGGTGATCGGCACGATGGCGACGGTCGAGGCCACTTTTAACGACATTTGGAAAGTGTCGCGCCGACGTTCGAACCTCCACCGCTCGTGGTTGTTTGTCGTGGTGTTGGGGCTCGCGCCGTTGGCGATCGGCACGGCGCTCGCCACCAGTTCTTTTTTATATTCGCTGCCGCGGTTAGAAGCACTCCTTCATTTGAAAGCGATCGTGCCGCCGTTATTGGTGACGCTGCCGTTTGTGCTCACCTTACTAACCGTGACCTGGAGCTATTCCTTTATTCCCAACTGTGCGGTCGAATTTCTCCACGCCGCGCATGGCGGTCTGCTTGCCACCGGTTTGTTCGAACTAACCAAGCACTTGTTCGCACTCTATCTCACCGCCTTCCCGGCGCAACAATTGATCTACGGCGCCTTTGCGGCGGTTCCGATTTTTTTGATCTGGATTTATTTAGCCTGGCTGGTGATACTGTTCGGCGCCGAATACACGCATGGTCTCGCGGCCTACGGACCCACGGCGATCGCGCAGACATGACTACCGACGAGCATCCGCGAATCGCACGCAGCTTTCGCGTCGAAGGGCGTGTGCAAGGGGTGTTTTATCGCGCGTCCGCGCACGCCGAAGCCGCCCGCTTGGGACTGGTGGGTTGGGTGCGCAATTTACCCGATGGCGCGGTTGAGGTGCTGGCCTGCGGGACAGTGTTAGCGCTCGATACCTTTGAGGCCTGGTTATGGCGCGGACCCGAACGCGCGATCGTCACCGCGGTTTTGGCGGTCGCCGTGCCGATGTTTGAAAGTGCGAGCTTCGAGATTCGGCGCTAGTCCATACACTCCTTGCAGCGCGTTTCCACAAATGAGGCTTTACCGACCCCGAACGCAGGTTGTGGGAGCCGCTTTAGCGGCGAATCTTTGCAGGTGCCCAGGCTTAAAAGATTCGCGGATAAATCCGCTCCCGCAAAAATAATCGCCGTTTGGTGCGAACAACCAATGGCGTTTTGCGATTGATACCGCTAGGCGCGCGGAAGCTTGCGCAAAATGGTCGCGACTGCGTCGTCGATCGGAATGTTTTCCGGTTCGTCGTCGGTGCGGGCTTTGTACTCCAAGGTGCCAAGGTCGAGCCCGCGGTCGCTAATCACCAGCCGGAATGGAATGCCGATCAATTCGAGATCCGCGAACATCACACCTGGACGTTCGTTTTTGTCGTAAAACAAACAATCGATCCCGGCGTCGCGCAGGTTGACGTATAAATTCTCGGCGGCGCCGCGCAGACGTGCTGATTTATGCATATGAATCGGCGCCACGGCGACTTGGAACGGGGCGATACTCACCGGGAAAACGATGCCTTTTTCGTCATGATTTTGCTCGATGGCGGCGGCGACGATGCGTGATACGCCGATGCCATAGCAACCCATCACCATCGCCACCGCTGCCCCTTTGTCATCGAGCACGGTGGCCTTCAGCGCTGCACTGTATTTGGTGCCGAGTTGAAAGATATGCCCGACTTCGATGCCGTGTTTAATTTCAAGCGTGCCGTTGCCGTCCGGACTCGGATCGCCGGGCACGACGTTGCGCAAATCGGCGACCCGCGGCTCCGCCAAATCCCGTCCCCAGTTCACTCCACGCAGATGCTTGCCTTCGTCGTTCGCGCCGCACACGAAGTCGGCGACGACGGCCGCGGCATGATCGACATACAACGGGATCTTGAGTTCGACTGGACCTAAGGATCCCGGGCCGCAACCCAGCGCAGCCGTGATATCCGACGCTTTGGCAAACTTCAAGGGCTGGCATACACCGGGTAAATTTTGCGCCTTGACCGCGTTCAATTCGTGATCGCCGCGCAGCACCAGCGCGACCAAACCACCAGTCTCACCCTCCACGACCAAGGTCTTGAGACAGCGCTCGGCGGGGATCTTGAGGAATTGGCTTACTTCTTCGATCGAATGTTGAGCCGGCGTGGCGACGACGGCGAGCGTTTCGCTTGCGACGGGGCGATCTGTCTTCGGTAATGGCGCCGGGACCATTTCCACATTGGCGGCAAACTTGCCGCTGGTCGAGAACGCGATTCGATCTTCGCCTGAATCCGCGAGCACATGAAACTCGTGCGAACCCGAACCCCCAATATTGCCGGTGTCCGCGAGCACCGCGCGGTACGACAAGCCAATCCGGTCAAAAATCCGCGAATAGGTGTCGTACATGAGTTGGTAGGTCTCAAGTAACGACGCATGGTCGATATGAAACGAATAGGCATCTTTCATCAGGAATTCACGCGCCCGCAGGATCCCGAAGCGCGGTCGAATTTCATCCCGAAACTTGGTTTGAATTTGGTAAAAGTTGGCCGGCAGCTGCTTGTAGCTTTTAATTTCGCGCCGGATCAGATCGGTAATGATTTCTTCGTGGGTGGGGCCCAGACAAAAAGCACGGTCGTGGCGATCGGTTAAGCGCAGGAGCTCAGGGCCGTATTTATCCCAGCGCCCGGACTCCTGCCACAATTCGGCCGGCAACACGCCGGACATCAAGACCTCCTGGGCGCCGGCCCGGTCCATTTCCTCGCGCACAATGGCCTCGACCTTGCGCAAGACCCGCAAACCCAGTGGCAACCATGTATAAATGCCCGCCGCCAATTGGCGGATCATGCCCGCGCGGACCATGAGTTGATGACTGATGACTTCGGCGTCGGCGGGAGATTCGCGTAAGGTTGGCAACAATAAATTCGACAAGCGCATGAAGGGTGGTCACAGGAGATAAAAAAGGTCCGAGCATTCTGGGGAGTCGCCCCCAGACACGCAAGGCACGTGCTTTTTTTTCTTGACCCAATGCGGGAATCGCTTTACCGTTCCCGCTCTTCCGGTGAACCTAAGTCCCATTCGCCTGACCGGAATTAACGCCGACCCGTGACTCATGAGGTCACGGGAACGACCTCCCGGCACGCCTGTATCACCGCAGGCGGCGCGCGACGGTCGCGGCACTTGCTAAAACAGAGTGAGGAAGTCATGAGCGAAAAGCTACGCGGCGCCGAAATTTTCGTGCGCGCTCTTATCGATGAAGGTGTGGAAATTCTGTTCGGCTACCCGGGTGGGGCCGTGCTTCACATCTACGACGCACTTTACAAACAAGACCGGTTAAAACACATCTTGGTCCGCCATGAGCAGGGTGCGACACATGCCGCGGACGGCTATGCACGGGCGACCGGCAAGCCGGGCGTGGTATTGGTGACTTCCGGACCGGGCGCGACGAATGCCGTGACTGGTATCGCCACCGCGTTCATGGATTCAATTCCACTGGTTGTCTTCACCGGCCAAGTACCCACGCACCTGATTGGCAATGACGCTTTCCAGGAAGTCGATAGCATTGGCATCACGCGACCGTGCGTGAAGCATAATTTCTTGGTCGAGCGGGTTGAAGATTTGGCGATGACCATCAAGAAGGCGTTTTTCATCGCGACCTCGGGCCGCCCCGGACCGGTGGTCGTCGATATTCCCAAGGACGTCACCGCGAACGTGACCGGCTATGCGTATCCAAAGACCGTCGATATTCGATCGTATAAGCCAACGACCAAGGGTCATCCGGGGCAAATCAAAAAAGCCGCGCAGCTCATTTTGAGCGCGCAGAAGCCGATGATTTACACCGGAGGCGGGGTCGTCATCGATAATGCCGCCCGCGAATTGACCGAATTCGGCCGGCGCCTGGGTTTCCCCGTGACGAATACCTTGATGGGTCTCGGCGGCTACCCGGCGACCGATCCCCAGTTCATCGGCATGCTCGGCATGCATGGCACCTACGAAGCGAACATGGGTATGCATCATTGCGATGTCTTGATTGCGATCGGCGCACGTTTTGACGATCGCGTGACCGGCGAACTCGCGCAGTTTTGTCCCTACGCAAAAATCATTCATGTCGATATCGATCCGTCTTCGATCTCGAAAAACGTGCGCGTGGATGTGCCAATCGTCGGTGGCGTCGCCAATGTGTTGACCGAACTCAATAAGCTCATCGAAGAGAGCGGTTGGCGCCCGGTGCAACGTGAATCCGACGGGTGGTGGCAGCAGATCCGGGAATGGCAGAAGGTCGAATGCCTGCGCTATGACCGCGGCAGCAAACTCATCAAACCGCAAGCCGTAATCGAGAGTCTGTACCAGATCACGGGCGGCGACGCCTACATCACGTCCGATGTTGGACAACATCAGATGTGGGCCGCGCAGTACTACAAATTCGATAAGCCGCGGCGCTGGATCAACTCGGGCGGGCTCGGCACGATGGGCTTCGGCTTGCCGGCGGCGATGGGGGTGCAGCTCGCCTTTCCGCACGCAACGGTGGCCTGTGTGACCGGTGAAGCGAGCTTCGTGATGTGTGTGCAAGAGTTATCGACTTGTTTGCAGTACGACCTGCCGCTCAAGATCGTCAGTCTCAACAATCGCTATATGGGCATGGTTCGTCAGTGGCAGGAATTCTTTTACGATCGCCGCTACTCGCATTCGTACATGGACGCCTTGCCGGACTTCGTGAAACTCGCCGAAGCCTTTGGTCATGTCGGTATGCGCATCGAGAATCCGGCGGATGTGGACGGCGCGCTGCAGGAAGCCTTTAGCATGAAGAAACGCTTGGTGCTGATGGATTTCATCACCGACCAGAGCGAGAACGTCTATCCGATGATCGCGGCCGGCAAGGGGCAACACGAGATGCACTTGGCGCCGGCCAGCACGGATCGGGAGTTGGCGTAATGCGCCACACGATCTCGATCCTGCTCGAAAATGAAGCCGGTGCGTTATCGCGCGTCGCCGGCCTCTTTTCGGCGCGGGCTTACAACATTGAATCGTTGTCGGTCGCGCCGACCGAAGACCCGACGGTGTCGCGTTTGACGCTGGTCACACGCGGCTCGGCCGAGGTCATCGAGCAGATCACGAAGCAACTGAATAAGCTCGTGGACGTCATTCGTTTGATCGATCTGAATGAAGGTAGCGCAATCGAACGCGAATTGTTGTTGATGAAAGTCCGGGCGATTGGTGGCGAGCAGCGCGAAGAAATCGCGCGCCTCGTCGCGATTTATGGCGGGTCCATTGTCGATGTCACCGAATCGAGTTACATCGTGGAAATGACCGGCGATGCGATCAAACTCGACGCCTTCGTCGAGGTTATCGGCGCGAAGCGGATCATGGAAGTGGTGCGCTCGGGTGCGCTTGGTATCTTGCGTGGGACCAAAGCGTTACGCGCTTAATAGTATTTTCGAAATTGAGTGGAGAACGAATATGGCCTTGAATATTTATTACGACAAAGACGCTGACCTGTCTCTGATCCAACGTCGCCAGGTCGCCGTCATCGGTTACGGCTCGCAGGGTCACGCGCACGCGAACAATCTGCGCGATTCTGGCGTGAGCGTGGTGGTCGGCCTACGCGAAGGGTCGAGTGGTTGGGCGAAAGCTGAAAAAGCTGGACTAACCGTCGAACCGGTCGGCGCCGCGGTGGCGAGCGCGGAGGTCGTCATGATCCTGGCGCCGGACGAATCGCAGGGCGATTTGTATCGCGGCGAGATCGCACCGAATATCAAACAAGGCGCGGCGCTGGCCTTCGCCCATGGCTTTAATATTCATTTCGGTCAGATCACGCCGCGTGAAGATTTGGATGTGATCATGATCGCGCCCAAGGGTCCGGGACATTTAGTCCGCTCGACCTACCAACAAGGCGGTGGGGTGCCGAGTCTGATCGCGGTCCATCAGGATAAATCAGGACAAGCCAAGGATATCGCGCTGTCCTACGCCTGCGCTAACGGCGGTGCCCGCGCCGGCGTTATCGAAACCAATTTCCGCGAGGAAACCGAAACTGATTTGTTCGGCGAACAAACCGTGTTGTGCGGTGGCGCGACGGCGCTGATTCAGGCCGGTTATGACACGTTGGTCGAAGCCGGGTACGCCCCGGAGATGGCTTACTTCGAATGCCTGCATGAGCTGAAATTGATCGTGGATCTGATCTACGAAGGCGGCATCGCGAATATGCGTTACTCGATCTCGAACACGGCCGAGTACGGCGACTTCACGCGTGGTCCTCGGATCGTGACTGAAGAAACGCGCAAAGAGATGAAGAAAATTCTCTCGGAAATCCAAAACGGCGAGTTCGCCCGCGAATGGATGGGTGAGAACAAGACCGGCCAATCCGTGTTGAAAGCCAAGCGGCGCATCGCACGTCAACTGCCGATTGAAGAGGTCGGCGATCGCTTACGTGGCATGATGCCTTGGATCAAGGCGAATCGCTTGGTGGATCAAACCAAGAACTAAATAGAAGCGCATAAATAGCGACCAGGGTGCAGAGCGAGGTGGTGAGCGGGAAGAAGCGTATGGGCAGTCTCGGAAACCAAGCTGCGAATTTATTCCCTCTCCCCTTGCGGGAGAGGGTTAGGGTGAAGGGTGGATGGAATGCCGCGCTGATGCTTTCCCCTCACCCCGGCCCTCTCCCGCAAGGGGAGAGGGGGAAGATTGCAACGCTTTCGCTCGCAACGGCGAATGGCCGCGTCCTGATCCACGACTTGAACACCGGGGACTCGCGCCGCTCTAGGTGGGCGGTATTTCCGCTTCGCTATTTAGGTTGATCGTCACGACGATTTCGAAATCCCGGCAGCGAACCTCCCGGCGGGAGTGGTAAGCTAGCGCTGCCACCACCCCACGGGGTAATTCCTTGGACAAGCCGCGCGATCCCAACAACGTTCACCGTTTCATTTCGCTCGAGTCTCACCCGTTGCGCGGACGTGGCATTTTTCTGCTACCGAATTTATTCACGACCAGCGCGCTATTCGCCGGTTTCTACGCGATTGTCGCCTCGATTCATGGTCACTTCGAAGGCGCCGCGATCGCGATATTCGTCGCCATGGTGCTCGATGGCGTGGACGGGCGAATCGCGCGAATGACCAATACGCAAAGTGCGTTTGGCGCCGAATACGATAGTTTGGCGGACATGGTGTCGTTCGGCGTTGCACCGGCGATTCTGGCCTACGAATGGTTGTTGCATGAGACCGGCAAGCTGGGCTTTCTAGCCGCTTTCGTCTACACCTCGGCCGCCGCCTTGCGCCTCGCACGGTTCAATTCACAGGCCGCGACCACCGATAAAAAGTTCTTTAAAGGCCTGCCGAGTCCGGCCTCGGCGGCGGTGGTTGCTGGCTTTATCTGGTGTGGTCACGAGTATGGTTTCCAAGGTAGCAGCGTGGTCGTCGCGTTGACCTTCATCGTCACGGTGCTCTGTGGCGCGCTCATGGTGAGTAATATTCGCTACTACAGTTTTAAGGATCTCAATCTGCGCGGGCGCGTGCCTTTTGTCATGGTGTTGGCCGTGGTGTTGAGCTTTGGTTTGATCTCGCTGCACCCCCCGACGATATTGATGCTCGGTTTCCTGAGCTATGCGTGTTCTGGGCCGATTATTACCTTGAATCAGTTGCAACGCCGACGCCGCGAGCGGCGGGGTGGCCGGAGTGGACGCGACGTTGCTTAAGGAAGCGCTGCAAAAGGCAGAGTTTCCTTAAATAAGCACCCGCGCCTATCGAGCGAATCGAATGCCTACCTCTGACGTTGAGCGAAAGCGCGCGACCCTCGAAGCGCTGGGCGTAACCGCGTGGGTGCGGCGCGTACCACCCTCTGCCGCGCCCGTCCCGCCGAATCTCGAAGCTGCACTGCCATGCGTGACGGCACCGGCGTCATTACCGAGTGCCGATTGGGACGGCTTGGCGCTAGAAGTCGCCGCCTGTACTAAATGTTCGTTACACGCAGGCCGGACACAGACGGTATTCGGCGTCGGCAATCACGCTGCCGAGTGGTTAGTGATCGGTGAAGCGCCAGGCGCCGAAGAAGACAAACGCGGCGAACCGTTCGTGGGTCGCGCCGGCCAATTGTTGAACTCCATGTTGGCGGCGATAGGGCAGCCGCGTGAACGAGTCTATATCGCGAATATCTTGAAATGCCGGCCGCCTAATAACCGCGATCCCCGGCCCGAAGAAGTGGTCTGTTGCGAAGCCTATTTGCAGCGGCAAATTGCGTTATTGAAGCCCAAGCTAATCTTGGCGGTGGGCCGTATCGCCGCCCAAAATCTATTGAAGGTTGAAACCCCGATTGGCAAATTGCGCGGCCAGGAGCATCGGTTCGGGCGCACGGGGATCCCGCTGATCGTGACCTATCATCCCGCCTATCTGCTGCGCTCGCCTGGCGAAAAACGCCGCGCTTGGCAGGACTTATTGCTAGCCGAACGGATTTATCGGCAATTGCCATGAACGCGATAGTTAAAGCGGAAATAGCCGCCCTGCGGCCGATGCGTGAGCATGATTTAACGCAAATCGCCGCGACCGAAGCACGGGCCTATGAATTCCCGTGGACGCCTGGGATTTTCGCCGACTGCGTCCGCGCCGGTTACTGTTGTTGGAGTTTGACGCTCGGCGAGTGGGTGGTGGGCTATGGGATCATGACCGTGGCCGCGGATGAAGCGCATATTTTGAATTTGTGCATCGATCCCGCACACCAGCGCCGGGGTTATGCGCAGCGGCTGTTGGAGCACTTATTGACTATTGCTCAACGTCACCATGCGACGATCGTTTTTCTCGAAGTGCGACCCTCCAATCATCCCGCCCGCGCCCTTTATGCACGCAATGGCTTCGACCAAATCGCGGTCCGTCGCGGCTACTATCCCGCAGCGTCGGGTCGCGAGGATGCGCTGGTGCTGGGCAAACGTTTCGCCACCTAACCGCTGGCATATAGGTTGAATCGCGGCCGACAGTCGGCTAGCCTTCGGGCTTCCCAAGTTGCAAGCAGCGAGTGTGTAGTAAAGCGATGTTTACTCAGCCCCTTTCTCGACTGATTCTGATCGTGAGTTTGTGCACGATGGCGCTATCGGTCGCGGCCGTCGACAAGGTCGCGTTTGAATACGGCAATTCGGCTGGCGCCGCCGATGTAAAACGGTACGGCGCCACGGCGACCATCGATTGGGGCGCGAAATGGTTGCAAACCGAGCATTGGTTCTTGAGCGGCTATTGGGAAGGTGGGGTCAACTTCTGGGACAGTAATCCAGGCACCACCGGCAACGATTCACTGGTGGATGTCAGTGTAACGCCGGTGCTGCGCTGGCAGCGCGTCGCGGACAATGGTTTCGCGCCGTTCCTGGAGCTTGGGGTGGGGGCACACGGCTTCACGGAAACGAAGATCGAGAACAAGGATTTCGACATCGCGTTCGCATTCGGTAGCCACATCGGCGGCGGTATTCGCTTAGGCGACCAAGGTCGGTACGAGTTCTTGTATCGCTTCCAGCACCTATCGAATGCGAGTCTTGGCGATCGCAATCCCGGCATTAATTTTCACTTGTTCCAATTCGGTTACCGGTTCTAATCGGGAACGTGAATTCGATCGATGATCGTCCGATTCACCTCGCGTTAACGCGCGCGGGCTCAGGCTTGAGTTGGCGATTGCAGGCATTCAAGATCGTAGGGGCCGTTCACCCGGCCTTTACCGGGCGCCGGGTGTTTCCGGTATCAAACTAAAGGAATTCGTGCTTATGAAATCATCAATCCTTCCAATTTTCTTGTTAGGGACGACCTTACTCGTGGCCTGCGGCAATAATCCGGACACCGCGGCCGACGCCGCCAAGAGCGCGATCGATAAAGCGGCTGATACGGCCAATACCTCTATGGATCAAACACAGGCAGCCGCCACCACTGCAGTCGAGGCGACTAAAGACGCGGCTAAGGATGCAATCGATAAGGCCGCTGAAAACGCGACTGCCGCGATGGATCAAACGAAGGAAGCTGCCACGACCGCGCTTGAAGCGACTAAAGACGCGGCGAATACGGCAGTTCAAGTTTCTCAAGATGCAGCCGCCACGGCGACTCAGACCGCCGTTGACAGCGCCGCGACCACCACGATGGATGCCGCCGCGACCACCACGCCAGCCATGGATGCTGCCGGCGCTGCCGCGGCTCCAACCATGGACATGACTAAAGATGCCGCGATGGATATGACCAAGGACACTGCTAAAGATGCCGCCAAGGACGCGCTCACCAAGTAAGTGTTGATCCTCGCCTGCCCAATGGGAGGCATTTGAAGGTCTTTTGAGAGCGATGGTCGGGTAGAATCATACGATGTTCTACCCGACCATCGAAGACACCGTGGGCGCTACTCCGCTCGTGCGCTTGCAGCGTTTAGGTGCGGCAAGTTCCAACACGCTGCTCGCCAAGCTTGAAAGTCATAATCCGGCGGGTTCGGTTAAGGATCGCCCGGCGCGCAATATGATTCTGCGGGCCGAAGCGCGTGGCGACATAAAACCCAGCGATACCTTGATTGAAGCCACCAGCGGCAATACTGGCATTGCGCTTGCAATGGTCGCCGCGATGCGTGGTTACCGCTTGATTCTGATCATGCCCGAGAACATGAGTTCCGAACGCCGCGCGATCATGAAGGCCTTTGGTGCGGAGATCCTGCTCGTGCCCAAAGAGGGTGGCATGGAAGCGGCTATCGACCTCGCGCGTTGCATGGAAGCTGACGGCGAAGGCCGCGTGCTCGATCAATTCTCGAATCCGGATAACCCACGCGCCCATTATGAAACCACGGGTCCCGAGATTTGGCGCGCGACGCAGGGTACCGTCACGCATTTCATCAGTGCGATGGGGACCACCGGGACGATCATGGGTACCGGGCAGTATTTGAAAGAACAAAACCCGCTGGTGCAGATCATCGGCGTGCAACCGGAAGAGGGGGCGTGTATTGCCGGCATTCGACGCTGGAAGCCACCCTATGTGCCAAAGATATTCGATCCTGCCAAAATCGACCGAATCGTCGATGTCACTCAACCCGAGGCCGAGGACACAGCGCGCAAACTTGCTACTGTCGAAGGCATTTTTGGCGGGATTTCAGCGGGCGGTGCGGTGGCCGCCGCGTTACGCATCGCAGCCGAGGTCGAGCAGGCGACGATCGTCACCGTGATCTGCGATCGCGGTGACCGTTATCTTTCGACGCAAGTTTTCCCGGCTTAAGTTTTACTCGTGAAATTCAATTGCCTCGTCTTCGATATCGAAACCATTCCGGACGTGGCGGGCGCTCGACGCCTGTGGGATTTGACGGGGTTATCGGACGAAGACGTCAGCAAGGTCATGATCGCGAAACGGCAGCAGGAGACCGAGGGGCAATCGGAATTTTTGCGCCACCACCTGCAGCGCGTGTGCGCGATTGCCGCCGTCTTTCGTCACGACGATCGGTTGACCGTGTGGTCCCTGGGCGAAGAAGACTCGAGCGAGGCCGAGCTCTTGAAACGCTTCTACGACGGCATCGAACGCTATTCGCCGACCTTGGTGTCGTGGAACGGCGGTGGTTTTGACCTGCCCGTGCTGCACTATCGCGCGTTGATTAATGGCGTCAGCGCACCTCGCTACTGGGAAATTGGCCACGACGATCAGAGTTTTCGCTATAACAACTATCTCGGACGATTTCATTGGCGGCATGTCGACTTAATGGATGTGTTGTCGGGCTACCAGCCGCGCGCCACCGCTAAACTGCATGAGATCGCGACCTTGCTGGGCTTTCCCGGCAAACTGGGCATGACCGGGGTTGACGTTTGGCCGCGCTATCTCGCCGGCGGATTGGCTGAGATCAGAGCCTATTGCGAGACCGATGTGCTGAATACTTACCTGGTCTATCTCGCCTTCGAACGGCTGCGCGGCAACCTCCACGATCCACAATATGGCGAAGAGTTACAGCATTTACGCGGTTATCTCGCCGAGGCCCAGAAGCCGCACTTCGACGCTTTTCTCGCGGCCTGGGCCGCGTGAGCGCCAAACGGGATCTGCCCCGCAACTACGAACTCACCATCGATCGCTTGTCGCACGAAGGCCGCGGCGTGGGGCGTTACGAGGGCAAGACGGTGTTTGTCGCCGACGCGCTGCCCGGCGAACGGGTAGCGGTGAAAGTAACACGGCGCCACCGACGCTTCGATGAAGCGGTCGCGACTGCCGTCCTCAAACCCGATCCAACCCGCGTGACGCCGCGTTGTGCGCATGCTGCGCAATGCGGTGGGTGCTCGTTGCAGCATCTCGATTCCGCGGCGCAAATCGCGCACAAACAAGCGGTGTTGCTGGAGTTGCTCCGGCATCAGGCTGGGGTTACGCCGGACGTTGTCCTGGCGCCGGTAGTCGGACCGCAATGGGGCTATCGGCGTCGCGCGCGGCTTAGTGTTCGCGTGGTCCCGAAAAAAGGCGGCGTGTTAATCGGATTCCGTGAGAAGGCGACGCACTATGTCACGGACATCGATACGTGCGCGGTGCTGGTGCCAAGCGTCGGTGAAATTTTGCCGGTATTGCGCACGGTAATCAGCGGCCTCAGTGTGGTGGCGCATATTCCGCAGATCGAAGTCGCCTCCGATGGGACGACGACGATTCTCATCATCCGGCATCTCGCACCGCTGAATGATTCGGATCGGCAACGATTAACTGCGTTCGAATCCGCCACTGGATTAGCGGTCTACTTGCAAGCCAGTTCGGCGGTAATGCTCGAACCGCTGACCGGCGTGGCGCCCTTGGGCTATCGCGTTGACGACTTGGCGTTTGCGTTCGAACCTGGCGACTTCATTCAAGTGAACGCCGAAATTAATGTGGCGCTGGTGGCGCTCGCACTTGATGCCTTACGGCTGGATGCCGGAGACAGCGTGCTCGATTTATTCTGCGGTCTCGGGAATTTCACCCTGCCCATCGCTAAACGAGCCCGGCACGTGGTCGGTGTCGAGAGCGACAGTGGATTGTTGGTGCGTGCGCAAGCGAATGCCGAGCGCAATGCCCTCCGCAACGCTGAATTCGTCGCCGCGGATCTTTTTGCCGATGCGGGAATCGCGAAGCTCGCCGCGCGCTCGTTTCAGAAGGTCTTACTCGATCCGCCGCGGACGGGAGCTGATCGGGTGTTACGGACCCTGGATTTGAATGCCACCAGTCGCGTCGTGTACGTCTCGTGCAATCCGGTCACGCTCGCGCGCGACACCGCGATTCTGGTGCGTGAACGCGGCTTTTATCTGCGCACCGCCGGCGTCATCGACATGTTTCCGCACACCGCGCACGTCGAATCGATTGCGGTGTTCGAGCGTTAGTTTGCGCCGTGCGGTGCTAACTCGTTTACACGCGTTAGCGCGAGACGAACCGCAGCGTCCACAAAGCTCCGTCGAATGTCCGCGATCAATACGCGACTAAGAGCACGTCTGAGGCCGGTGTGTGCGCTCGCGCTGCTGGTAGCGTTGAGCGCGACTTGCGCGCGGCATGACGATCACGTTATCCGCTTCGGACTCGCCACTGCCCCCGCAACCCTGGATCCCCGTTTCGCGACCGACGCGACGTCGTATCGCCTGTGCCGCCTGGTGTATTCGGCGCTGGTCGATTTCGATACAAAATTTAGACCGATCCCGGCACTCGCTACCTGGGAGATGCTAGCGCCCACGCGATATCGATTTCATTTGCAGCGCGCGCCGCGGTTCCATGACGGCACTGCCCTGGGTGCCGGCGATGTCGTTGCGACGTATCGAGCAATCTTGAACCCGGCGCGAGCTTCGCCGCATCGCGGCCCGTTGTTGAATGTGCGCACGGTCCGCGCGTCCGACACCAAGACCATCGATTTCGAATTGATAAAGCCCGATCCACAGTTTCCAGGATTGCTTATCATCGGCATCCTGCGCGCGGCTGATGCCGCCCGGGACGCACTGCCGGCGATCCCGGTTGGCAGCGGGCCGTTTCGCGTGGTCACGCGACTTACCCCGACGCGGGTCGCGGTGGAACGGGTCGCCGACGGTCAACGCATCGACTTTCTGGTCACGCCGAACGAGACCACGCGCGCATTAAAGCTTGCGCGGGGCGAACTTGATTTGGCCCAGAACGATTTTTCGCCGGACTTGATCGGGTGGTTGCGCCAGCAACCTGGGGTGACGGTCAGGCGGCGCGCCGGCACGGTGTTTAGTTACTTAGGGCTAAATTTAGCGCGCGGCCCGACCCGCGATCCGCAGGTCCGTCTCGCCCTTGGGCTTGCGCTTGATCGAGCAGCGTTGGTGCATTACCTGTTTCACGATCAAGCGCGCCTCGCCAACGCCATGCTGGTGCCGGAACATTGGGCGGGCGATGCAGACGTTCCGGCAATTCCGTTCGATCAAGACCGAGCGCGCGAGTTGTTGCGCCGCGCGGGGTTCGATAGGGGACATTCGCTGGTATTGCACTACAAAACATCGACCGACAATTTTCGTCGCCGGATCGCGACCATTTTCCAAGCCCAGTTGCATCAAGTCGGCGTCGAATTGCAGATTGAAACGCATGACTGGGGCACGTTGTACGCGGATATCAAGGCGGGCCGGTTTGAGCTCTTCAGCTTGTCGTGGGTAGGTCTTCAAAGCCCTGACATCTTTCGTCACGCCTTTCACAGTACCGCGCTGCCGCCGGCAGGTGCGAACCGCGGCCACTATGCGAATCCGCGCGTCGATGCCCTAATCGAGCAGGCGGAAACGACGGCAGACAATGACACGCAGGCGCGTCTCTATCGCGAGCTACAAGCGGCGCTACAGCGCGACCTACCCTACATTCCCCTGTGGTTCGAAGACACGGTGTTCGTGCATGGGCCGCGCGTCAGTGGCTACGATACCGATCTCAACGGTCGCTACGATGGCTTAACCAACGTGGTGGTGAACCTTCGATAAGTCGAAGCTAGCGGTGGGGGGTGGGAGCGGCTTTAGCCGCGAATGATCCTTCATAAAGATTCGCCGCTAAAGCGGCTCCGACCGCCGCGTCGATTTGCGCACGTTAATTGCTGGACAGCGCACCGGAAAGCTGTAAACGAAAACGGGCCGCGATGCGGCCCGTTCGTTAGCGGTCTACACCGATTATGCCACGCGTTGCGCGCGCACTTCCGGGACCCAGCTCCCACGCCGATGATTTTGCGCGGCGACTTCGCCAGGATTGAAGCGCTCTTTTAACAGCGCCAGACAATCAAGCGGATCGCAATCCCCGCACATAAACACATCGATCGCCGCATAGCCGACTTCGGGCCAGGTGTGAATGGTGATGTGACTTTCGGCCAGCACGGTCACCCCACTCACACCCGCTTCGTCACCAAAATGATGGTAGTGCGAATGGAGAATAGTCGCGCCCGCTGCACGGGCACCGTCTTCCAAGGCGCGACAAATATATTCCGGATCGCGTAGGTGTTCGGCGCCCCAAAACTCCACTAGCAAATGATCGCCGGCGTAGCGTGCGCCCTGCGCGTCGGTTTTGAAGTGGTCGAGAGAATTGTCGGTCATGCCAACCCTCCAGTGATTTCTTGCATCCAACGGGGTAGAACCAGGCTCGCGACATGGAGTTCTGGCGTGTAGTGACGAGTGGCGACTTCGGCGGTGGCAAAGCGTCGGGTGAGCGTGGTTAGCTCTGGACTGAGTGCGGTTACGTCGTCGCTGGCGAGCCCAAGCGCCATGTTGCCGCCGTAGTAGGTGGGCACGGCGATCACATAGCAGCGCGCTTTCAAGCCAAGTTTCCGTACCAGCCGCATACTTTGGCGCGCCTCGTTCGGCTGCAGAAAGATCACGCCATCCTGCAACGCCAGCACGCCGCCCGGGTTAAGCGAGTTCCGGCACAGGTCATAGAACGTATGCGAAAACAGCACTTCCGCGGCGCCAACCGGATCGGTCGAGTCCACCAAGATGACGTCGTATTTGCGCTGCTCGCGCTTTACAAACTCGAAGGCGTCTTCAATGACGAGTTCCGCCCGCGGATCTTTATAGATCGCGCCAGCGAGGTTCAGGGTCGGCATATGCGTAATGCAATACTCAACGACCGTGCGGTCGATTTCGACCATATCGACGTGTTCGATATCGTGCTTTAAGACTTCGCGCAGAATCCCCCCATCACCGCCACCCACGATCATCACGCGGCGTGGCGTGGCGCACGCGAACATCGGCACATGCGTCAGCATCTCGTGATAGATGAATTCATCGCGCTCCGTGGTTTGCACGATGCCATCCAGCACCAAGACCTTGCCCCAGCGCTCGGTCGCGTAGATCTGGACTTTTTGGTACGGCGTGGCGCCCTCGAATAGCAGGGCGTCGGCGGTGAAGCCTTGGAAGACCTCGTCACCGTACAAGGTCTCTTGAACCCGGATCCCCACCGCAGTTATACCGCCTGGGCAAGAGCGGGCGCGAAGCGGCCGCGTTCCAGGACATGGACCTCGACGGTCTCGGGTGCGAAATACTTGCGGCAGACCTGGATCGCGACTTCGTTATCGAAGCGCTTGCAGGAGAAGATGTCGATATAAATCTGTCCCAGATTTTCGGCGAAGTGAGCGCAGATATTGGAGGTTTCAATGAGCTGCAACAGCGTGTAACCGGCAGCGTCGAAGGAATGTGTCGCGAAATGTTCGAGTTGAGCCTCGCCGTAGGCTTTCATCTTGATCGCATCGATGAGGTCTTTGACCCAGGTGCGGATGTGCGCGGCGTCGGTTAACCGGTCACGGGGACAACCGGCGAGATCCAGGACTAAATGTTGGCCCCAAATCGGTTGGTCTTGATTCATTAGTAGAAACCCTCGCAGTTAAAAGTTGAGTTTGACCCCACCACGAGTACAGCGCCTCCGCCGGCGCCGCTATGTTTCTATGGCACGCAGGCTAACGGAGGAACCTCCTCGACAATCGTCTTGTGCTAGTACTGGAACAACTCACAAAGCCTCCGGTCTATTTCGGAGCGCGCAATCTACACTTTTCATTTTTGATTGCAAGAAAAAATTGAGTACTCGAACTAGGTCGAGGCTGAGCGCCACCGCGCATCGAACGCCGGCGCCAATTCACGCAGGGCGGGTACGAATGCGGCGACGTTGAAATGGTAAGCCCCATCGAGCGCGTGGAAGCTGACCGGGAGCCCACGCGCCACCAGGTGCGTAGCTGCCGCTTCGACCTCGGCGAACGGAAATAACTGGTCGGCACGCGAATGGAGTATGTGAACTGGCGCGGTGAAGTTGGCGTTTCGGTTTGGAGGCGCGCCAGCCATGGGCACGACGACGGCGAATCGCGCCTCTCGATGCTCCGCTAAGTGCCAGCAACCGGCTGCACCTAAACTGTAACCGGTGATGATTTTGCGCGTCGGCGCGGTCTGGAAGGTGGCTTCCAGCTCGGCCACGAGCGCCAGCACCGCCGCGACGTTGGCCGGCGCAAGCCAATCACCACCAAGACTCACTGGCGCCACGCACACCGCTTGCAGTTCCTGCCAGGCCGGCACGACTAGCGATTCCAGTAACCCGCGCCCATAAAATCCGACGGGCGGGCCGCCATAATGGAGCGCCAGCACGCAGGGCGCGTTCGCGGTCTGCTCCGGTAAATGAAGCGTTAAGCGCAGCAGCTCGCCGTGCGGTGTTGGCCAGGTGAGATCGTGAAAACCGGGGCTCTGCGGAAATTCCATGGCGTTTGACGTCTCTTAACTAAATTGGGTCATCCGGACTTAGTGTGGGTAAAACTTGATCATTTATCGCTCAAAGCTTAGGCAGCATGCAGGTAAGGATCTTCAATCGAAGGTACTCTTCGTCACGCAGTCCGTAAGCGCGACGCTGCAACACTCGGATTTT
>JACPPA010000059.1 GCA_016191285.1 Gammaproteobacteria bacterium | reverse complement strand
CGTCAGCATGCTGATGAAGCCTGAAAGTCCCAGCAGGGGGCCTCAATGAGTATCAAGCCAATGGCGCCGACGCGGTGACACATCGGCATCGAGGTTTTAGTGTAGTGGCCCGCGCGGCTCATCGGCGGCGTTGGGTGGCAAAGCAGCGGTTCACGACAGCGTTTTTGGCCTTGACGTATGCATGTGTGCGCCCATATACTTATTGCAAATGACGAAACCGCACACCCGCACCGAGGCCGCAAACGCCTGCATAAAAATCTTTGATACGGATTTTTTTCGTGCTCTGTGCGAACCCGCACGTATCCAAATTTTTAGACAGCTCGTACTAAAAGGCCGCTCGGACATCGGTACGATTGCAGAAGCACTGCCGCAAGATCGTTCTGTGATTGCACGACACTTACAAACCATGCAACGCGCAGGGCTGCTGCACAGCCAAACCGAAGGGCGACATACCTTTTACGAAATTGATGGCCCCATTATCGCCGCACGTTTAGAACAGATTGTCGGTTTGATGCACACGCTGGTGCCGTTGTGCTGCCCCAGAAAACCCCGCTGATTTTACTCCTCTTTTTTTACTTTTATATAGGCATATATGCGCCTATACACACATGAAGGAAAATCCATGAGCAGTAATCCAAGTAACAACCAAAGCATCAGACCTATCATCCGCACCCTCGCAAAACGGCTGGGGGGTTTTGCATTCACCTTGCTTCTAGGCTGGCTGGCACTCGCCTGGAACTCTGGGCTGTTCATACCAAACGATGAACGCTGGGCGGTAACACCCGGGGAGTTCACCGACGACGGTTTTTCTTCCCAGAAAAAAATACTGGCTTTGCCCGATTCAAAGGTTGCCTATCTGGACGTGGGGCAAGGGCCGGTGCTGATCCTGCTGCACGGCTGCCCGTTCAGCGTCTATGAGTGGAACAAGGTCATCCCAGAGCTTGCCAAACACTACCGGGTGATTGCCCCCGATTTACGGGGCTTGGGCGACACGCCAGTGCGTCTGAATGACGATTACCGTCTGCTCACCGACGTAAAAATGCTGCAGCAATTGATGGACACGCTCGCCATCAAATCGGCTTATTTTGTGGCGCACGACCACGGCGGCGCAATCGCGCAACTGCTGATGCAACAAGACCCAACGCGCATACAAAAATTGGTCCTCACCAACGTGGAAGCCTACGACCAGTGGCCCAGCAAGCCTGAAATCCCGACTTTGAAGCTGATCGTCAATCCGTCGACCAGCCCGCTGATGTATCACGCGCTCCAGTTTTCATCGGTACAGCAAAAAGTTTTTTCCATCGCGTTTTTTGATGATGCAAAAATCACTGCTGACGTGGCACGCGGCTATTCCCTGCCGCATGTCGCCACGGCAGAGCGTTGGCAGCGTCTGCGCCGCTTCTTCGCTTGGCAATTAGACCCGGCCCATTCGCGCACCACCACCTTAACCGCCGTCCCCGCTATGCGGGCATTCCAAGCACCCACGCTGCTGCTGTGGGGCGAGCAGGACGGCAACTTTGGTCCGCAACTGGCCCAGCGTTTGGCGCGGGATATTCCCGGTGTGCAGGGCATTCACTATTTGCATCGCTCGGAGCACATGCCGTTTGAAGAAGAACCAACCGAATACACGCAGGCTATGCTGGGTTTTATGCAGTCCGGCACCGTTGCAGCCCATGCCAAGCAAGCATTAGCTGCGGCCCGCGCCAGCCAAGAGTAATCACCCCATAACCACCATTTGGAGAACCTGTGAAACCCGAAGAACTTGTTGGCATCGCCATTCCCTTGCTTTTTATACTGCTGCTCGTTATCGAATCCCGTTACACCGCTAGAATCTTTGAACCCGTCAAAAATTGGCGCAGAACGGGCGCACTGTTTTTTGTAATGGTGTTGGTGGTGGGTTCTATCGTGCCGCTACTCATTCCCGTTAAATGGCTAACGCAGCACAGCGTTCTTAACTTGGGCGGCTTGGGTTGGTGGGGCGTGCCAGTGGGCATATTGGCCACTACGTTTTTTGGCTATTGGCTGCACCGCGCCATGCACTGCTTTCATCCCTTGTGGCTGGCAACACACCAGCTGCACCACGGCGCACAGCGCGTGGACTTGGCAGGTGCGTATTTTGCTCACCCGCTTGAGATTGTGGCAAAGGTAAGTCTCGCTGCGGTCGTTACTGCTTATTTGCTGGGCTTAACCCCGCTTGCCACCGCACTGGCAGGCGTGTTCACCGCATCGGTCAGCATGTTCCAGCACACCAATATCACCACGCCACGCTGGTTAGGCTATTTTGTGCAACGTCCGGAGTCGCATTGCCTGCACCATGAGTACAACGTCCATGCCCGCAATTACAGTGATTTGCCACTATGGGATATGGTGTTTGGCAGCTTCCACAATCCCCAAACTTTCGAGGGTAAAATCGGCTTTCAGTTGCACAGCGGGCCTAGCATTACCGACCTGCTGCTCATGTGCGATGTCAACAAGCAAGAATGTCAGCCGGGGTAGTGGCAAGCTGTAGTTCATCTATGAAATCTGCCACTCAACAAAGCGTTGTACCCGACCCCCACGCCTTCGCTTTGCTACGGCGAGGGGTTGGGTTCTCATATGAGCAAGTTGCCGCCAAACCCTTATGAGGCCCCCGGTTGTCAAGGGCAATAGTTGCCCGTCGAAAGCATTTCGAAAATAAAATATTCGCTTCAGTGCGCTGACTTGGATTCTTGCCAGCAGTGTCAGGACCATGCCTGCACTAAACACCTATCGAGTTTTCCCGGTGATGCGGCGCGAGCGCTGCATCACCAACACTAGAATTCATTCCATACCCTGTGACGTCCCCTTCAAACCGTCAACGTCTTATGACGGAGTTGAGCGCGGGCTTGGCACAGGGGCAGACACCGATTCGAATACTGACTATAAGGCGCGCGACCGCGCGTTAATCAACCCAGTGGACGAACCACGGTGCTTCACGAGCGTAGGATAAACGGATATTTTCGCTCGAGTTCGAAGTCGTGTGTTGATGTTCATCAGTTAGGCTTTGAACGTCACGGTCGCCGCCGATGCGTTACAGGCTCGCCATGAAGCGGTCCTTATCAAACGGTTGTCGTTTCGTGAGCATCACGTAGACGGCCCGGCCGATGCGGTGCGCTAATATCGATAACGCTTTGCCCTTGCCGTGTTTGTTAGCTAATCGTGCAATGGCTTTCTGAGCGTCGGGGTTGCCACGCAGGAATAGCACGGCAGCTTCACTGAAAGCCCACTTGAGATACGCATTGCCAATCTTCTTGCCCGAGTAGCCGGATTTCTTCCCCGCCGATTCACTGGCACACTTCACTAAGCGTGCATAGGACGCGAACTGTCCTATTGTTGGAAAGCGATGAATGTTTTCGACTTCGTACAGGATCACCAAGGCGAGGATACGGCCGATGCCCGGAACCGAGCGCAGCAGGTGATAGGCGAAGGCATCATGGGCTTTGGCTTGCATCGCCAAATCTTGTTCCAGCACGCGCAATTGTTCATCGAGATGGTCGATGACGGTGGTATCGAGGGTGACCATTTGGCGGACCACGGGATCGGGAAAGTGATCGGGGATGAGGGGCAAATCACTGCGCTTATCGGTCCGCAGGTTCAGGGGCGGTAGGTTGTATTGGCTGACGGTGTTCTGGACGTGGGCACTGAGATCAGCGCGGTAGCGTACAAACATCATGCGTCGGCGCAATAAATCGCGGGTGGCGCGCATCCTGGCCGGATAGGCATAGGCTTGGGGTAGCATGCCGGCTTTAAGTAGGTGTGCGATTTTCTCGGAATCGATTCTATCGTTCTTGGCTTTCCCGCCGTGGATGGCTTTCATGTACAGGGCATGGCCGAGGACGAAGGGGATTCCTTGCTGCACACACCAATCGGCGAGCCAATACCAGGTGAACAAGCATTCAACGCTGATGACCAAGCCTTCGCGATACGGTGCGATGGCGGCGGCGAGCGGTTCGGGGCTCGCTTTCATATTGCAATGAAGGACCGTTTCACCGGCTTGGTTGATGATGCAGACATACATCTGCTTCGTATGTAAATCGATGCCGCAATAATGTTGATGAGTCGTGGTATAAAATCGCATGTGAGGTCTCCTGTTGGGTATTGAGTCGATGAACTCTCAATTTACTAGGACAGTCAGCATGCTGATGAAGCCTGAAAGTCCCAGCAGGGGGCCTCAATGAGTATCAAACCAATGGAGCGGACACCGATAGTTCCTTCGGTTTAGTGGACACCCTGAACTAACTATTCAGGAGTGTTCATCAATGCCAAAACCAGGTTCGAGAACGACCTATAAATTCAGCGACGAGTTCAAGGCGACAGCGGTTCGCTTCAGTGAGATTCCTGGCGTACAGGTCCAGGAAGTGGCGGCCTCGCTTTACATTCATCCCTTCATGTTGTCTCGTTGGCGCAAGCAGGCACGGGAGGGATTGATCGTGACTCGAAAGGTCGAGATCGATAGGGCGACCGCAGCGGAATTGAAGGTGCTGCGGAAAGTGAAGCGAGATTACGAACGTCTGAAGCTGGAGCACGACATCCTAAAAAACCGCTCAACCGGCTCACCGCCTCCCTTATGCGTAGAAACACTGGTTGCGTACACTGGAGACGCGCAAGGACAGTGGCCGACAGCTTCTTGGAGGTTTCGACCCCGTCAAAAAACCTGGCCCAGGGGAAGCTGCGGACCGAGCTGTGGCGGCGCCTTCGGGTGACCCCGTTTAGGAAATTGATTTAATCCGAGTCCCCCGTCCTGCGTCTATCCGATAGGAGGACTGCCTATCTGGAATTAAAGCAAAATCTAAGCCCACCGGGTTACCGATCATTCACGAGTTTGCCGCAGGGATTGATGTAGGTTCCCGCTTTCATGTCGTGGCGCTGAGCCCCGAGCTGAGTGATGAGCCGGTACAAACGTTTCAAGCCTTCACGACCGAGCTACATCGCATGGCGGACTGGCTCCTCGAGGTCGGGATCAAAACGGTCGCGATGGAATCGGCCGGTGTGTATTGGGTCGCAGCGTATGAGGTACTCGAATCGCGCGGGCTCGACGTCATTCTTGCCAATGCGCGCGAAGCGCGTGCGGTTCCGGGAAGAAAGAGTAGCGACATTTGGACTATTCCGCAGCGCACATCCAGCATATGCAAAAAGCGCTGACTTTCATGAATCTGCAATTGCATCTCACTTATGAACAACAATACCGAGACCGTGTACTCAAGCAACTCCACCGCCGAGCGGCGCAGTTCGGATTGACGTTACAACCGCAAAACGCGATGGTCCCCGAATGTGTTTCTTAGGAAAGCCATCGAGTTCACTTCGCAAAGAAAGGCGACGTCTTCGCCTTCATCGAGCACCACCAGGAAACGTTCCCGGTCCGAGTGATGTGTCGATTGTACGGAGTGAGCTCGAGTGGTTTTTATTCCTGGCGGGATCGTCCTCCGAGTGCACGGTCGCAGGAAGACGGGCGGTTGCTCCTGCAGGTGAAGAAGATTCATCGGGCGAGCGACGAGACATACGGTAGCCCGCGCGTCCATGCGACGTTGCACCGGGAAGGTGAAGCGGTTGGGTGTCGACGAGTTGAGCGCGTGATGCGGGAAAATGGTGTGCGCGCATGCTCGGCAACGTTGTACCGGCGGCTGCCTGGACTTCATCGATTCTTTGGAAGTGTATCGAACCAGGTGAGGGAGCTGGAGGTGAGCGCCCCAGATCAAGTATGGGTGAGCGACATCACGTATTTGAAGGTCGCGGGAGAATGGCGGTACATGGCCACCGTGATGGACCGCTATACGCGCCGGATCATCGGCTGGTCACTCGGAGCGGAGAAGACAACGGCGTTGACCCGGCGGGCGTTGCGGCAGGCGCTGATGAGTCGCCGACCGGCGAAGCTACCGATATTCCACAGCGACCGTGGGACGGAATATCTCGCAGGCGAGTTCAAGCGGGAAATGGATCGTATCGGGATGGTCCAGAGTGTCAATCGACCGCGTCGCATGAATGACAATGCGCACATCGAGTCGTGGTTCAAGACGATGAAATCGGACCTGTACCACCGGCATACCTTCGCCAGCGATTCGGCGCTGCGCCGGGCTATGAGTGGTTACATAGATTTCTCCAACAGGGTGCGGCTACACTCGTCGCTAGCCTACCGAACACCAGCAGAGTTCGAAGCGGCGTGTGCCTAAACAACGGGTGTCCACTTTTACGACGGAACTCTCCGCCTCCGTGCAGTGCTGCGCACTTCAGTGCCGATCATCGGTGCGTTATATGTCTAAAAGTAGCCAAGCCAACGGGAAAGCATGAGTCCAACTATCTTTCTCGAAGGCGGCTTTCGGTTTTATTTCTTCTCTAGGGAAGAGCCAAGGATGCACGTGCACGTACAGTGTGCGGACGGCGAAGCAAAATTCTGGCTTGAGCCCGAGATTGAGGTAGCGCAGAATTTCAAACTAACAGAGCGTCAATTACGTTCTGTTCAATCCCTTATAGAGGCGAATGCCAATGAACTCCGTGCAGCATGGTCACGACACTTCGGCGGCTGAAGTAACCAACGTTACAAGGCATGGTTTCTGGTTGCTACTCGGGGCTGAGGAGCTTTTTCTGTCCTTCGACCTGTTTCCGTGGTTTAGGAACGCATCGATACAAAAGATTACTAATGTGGAATGGCCGTCTCCCGCACATCTGTACTGGCCAGAACTAGATGTCGACCTTGCGGTTGATTCAATCCGTCACCCCGAACAATTTCCGCTTGTATCCCAGGCAGACACATAACAAGCGTATCGAGCAGGAAATGGTGCCGTCGTGGATATTTAATAACCACGACGGCACCTTATCCGACGACGGCACCTTATCTGGTGTGAACCCCTACGTCGGTAATAACTCGCGACGCAGTAGCCTGCGCCGCAGGCTATCTTGAGTCCAGGGCCAATGGCACAATGGAGCCTGTCATATCAAACAAAGGGAGCCCAACATGACTATCAAAGTAGGCGACAAGATGCCCACCGGTTCTTTTGGCGTCATGACCGACAAAGGACCTGGGCAACTCACCAGCGCTGAATTGTTCGACGGCAAGAAAGTGGTGCTGTTCTCCGTGCCTGGCGCGTTCACGCCGACTTGTTCGGCCAAGCACTTGCCCGGCTTTATCGAAAACGCGGACAAGATCAAGGCGAAAGGGGTAAACACCATTGCCTGCCTCGCGGTCAACGATGCCTTCGTCATGGGCGCGTGGGGCAAACAGGCGGGTGCTGACGGTAAAATTTCGATGCTTGCCGACGGCAATTGCGTTTACACCAAAGCTCTGGGCCTCGAGCTCGATGCCAGCGGCTTCGGCATGGGACAACGCGGTCAACGCTTCGCGTTAGTGGTCGACAATGGCACGGTTAAACACGTGTTCATCGAGGCGCCGATGGAATTCAAAGTCAGCGCGGCCGAGCACGTACTCGCGAATTTATAATGTCATGCACGAAGGGGGCGAGCCTGCCCCTTTCGTTTTTTGAGTGCTTGTAGTGAAGGATCTCGTCGGGTCTGCGCCCGCGTGTGATGCCGACGCGTTCCGGCACGAAGCCCAGGCGTTTATCGACTGGGCCGCGAACTATCTGACGCAATCAGAAACCTTGCCGGTGCTCGCCGCGGTACAACCAGGCGCCGTCCGCGCCCAACTCCCCACCGCCGCGCCGCTGTACAGCGAATCGCTCGAACAGTTGATCGCGGATCTGGATCGGATCATCGTGCCCGCCCTCACGCACTGGCAGTCGCCCAATTTCTACGCGTACTTTCCCGCCAATCATTCGGTGCCCTCGATCATGGGCGAGCTCGTGAGCGCCGTGCTTGGGGTGCAAGGCATGCTGTGGGTGACGAGTCCGGCGTGTACCGAGCTTGAAACCCACCTGCTCGATTGGCTGGTGGACTTATGTGGATTGCCGGCGCGTTTTAAATCGACGGGAACCGGTGGCGGCGTCCTGCAAGACTCGGCGTCGAGTGCCGTGCTGTGTGCGTTGTTGGCCGCGCGTGAACGCGCGAGCGATGGCCAGGCCAATGAATCTGGATGTACTCAACAATTGGTGGCGTATGGCTCAAGTCACGCGCATTCCTCGCTCGACAAAGCCGTGATGATCGCAGGTCTGGGACGACGCAATTTGCGCAAGATTCCAGTTGATCATGCGCTCGCGATGGATGCATCGGCACTCGCGCGGCAAATCGATCTCGACCGCGCGGCCGGCCTAACCCCCGCCTTTGTCTGCGCGACCCTTGGCACCACCTCGACGCTCGCCTTTGATCCCTTGCCTGCGATAGGCGACCTCTGTCGTCGCGCAGGACTGTGGTTGCACGTCGATGCCGCGCTGGCCGGCAGCGCCGCGGTGTGTCCGGAATATCAGGCGCTACTCGCTGGTCTCGAAGCCGCGGATAGTTATTGCTTCAATCCGCATAAATGGTTGTTGACCAATTTCGACTGCAGTTGCCTCTTTGTCGCCGACCGTCGGAGTTTGACCGATGCCTTGAGTATCACGCCGGAATATCTGCGCAATGCCGCGACTGACACCGGCAGCGTCACCGATTATCGCGATTGGCAGATCCCATTGGGCCGGCGCTTTCGCGCTTTGAAGCTGTGGTTCGTGATCCGGCGTTATGGCGTGGCCGGGTTACAAGCGCATATTCGGGAGCATGTCGCGCTAACGCAAAGGTTCGCCGCGCTGGTCGACGCGGATCCGCGGTTTGAAATTGTGGCGCCCGTCGCGCTTAACTTGGTGTGTTTCCGCTATCGTGGCGACAACCAACGGAACCAACAATTACTTGAAGCACTGAATTCAAGTGGCGCGCTGTATCTGTCGCATACCCTGTTGGGCACGCAGTATGTGTTGCGATTCTGCGTTGGTCAGCCGCGTACCACCAGTGCGCACATCATGTCGGCGTGGGCCACAATCGCGCGCCTCGCGAGCGGGCTCGAGCGCGCCGGCTCGCCAGCGCGTTAACGCCGACCCTTTAACCTTCAGGTCGCCGGTGCCGTTAACCGGGGTTCCAGCAGATTGGATCGCACGATGAAAACCCTGGCAATCGTCCTTTTTGTCTCGTTCGGCATCGGCCTCGGCTTACCGCAGCGCGCGGTGGCGGAGGAATCGGCCTATACCGCGCTCAAGACGCGATTGGAGAAGGGCGAAGTAGTCGATTTTAAAGCGGCCCGCTTGGCCTTTGCCGAAACCGAGGGCTACCACCCGAATTCGCTCGCCACGCTAGATTTCCGCAAACGATTACAAGCCGCACTGGACGCGCAGAAATTTACCGACGCGTTAAAAATTGCCGACGCCTGGCTGGCGGACGAGTATTTAAATCCCTTCGCCCAGATGGGCGCGGCGCGTGCGCACGAAGGATTGGGGCAAAAAGCAGAGGCGAACCTTCATCGGCGCATCGTGCAGGGCATCGCGGATTCGATTTGCGCCCCCGGCCAAGGCCAATCTTCCGATGCGCCGTGCGTCGTGCTATCCATCGACGAAGAGTTGTTTTACTTGGCCCAGCATCATTTCGGATTGCAGAGTCAATTCGGTGTGGAGTGCAAGAACGACATCCCGTGCAATGTGTACGAAGTCACCGAGCACAGCACCAACTCGATTTATCGACTGTATTTCGATATCTCGCGGCCTTACGCCTATTTGCAACGCCACGCTAAACCACTGCCGGCACCGGCCGCTGGCCCTTCGACCAAATAAGCCCCGTATTGCTTATATGGCTCTTTTGAGATTCAAGTGGGTGCGAGCTTATAGAGATCGATTCCCAGGTCTCGACCCCCTAAAAGATTTCCAACCTCGGCCGCTACAGTCGGCACAGTACCGAACCGACCGATGAATCGATTTCAAGATGGAGTAATGACGCCCTATGAATACCAGCGCGCAACGTAAACCAGTCGCGGGAGAAGCTGCCGAACCGGTATTTGTCTTTGGAACCAACGTTGCGGGAGTGCACGACGAAGGAACGGCGGTGGCGGCGACGCGTTTCCACGGCGCGACGGCTGGCGTCTGGAACGGGATGGCGGGTAATTCCTACGCAATCCCCTATCGCAGCAGTGACCGCAAACTGTTGGGGGCGAAACATCTTTCGGAGTACGTCGCGACCTTTCTCGAATTCGCCAAATCACACCCGGCGACCATCTTTCGCGTCGCGCGCTTTGGCTGTGAAAAGGACGCCTATCTAGACCGCGACATGGCGCCGCTGTTTCGCAACGCGCCGTCGAATTGTGCGATCCCCGCGTTGTGGCAGCGGGAAATCGGGCGCTTGGACACTTCCAATATCATTATCTACGACCCGTTGATTCGACTTGCGAATGCCGAGTGGCGGACGCATTTAAAAGCCTATCTCGCCATCAACTTGCCGTTGTGGGGGACGGAAAAATACCAACTGCTGAGTATTTCGAACACGCGTGGCGTCAGCGCGATTCCGCAAACGGCTGAAGAATATGGTTGCAAATATCGCGAGATCAAAGCGAACAAGGCCTATTATAAAGAGCACACCGAGCAGGCCTCGGAGATGTTGACCGTATGGCATGGCACCCATCTCATCAACATCACCGATCCGGATCAAACGACGCTGCCAAGCCATGTGCGGATCTTGACCTCCGCGACGCGCGATGGCTTGTTTATCGACGATCTGGGCCCGCATCGTTAAGAGAATCTTGCGGATTTAGCAGCAGCGCCGAACCCCATTCCAGCGGCGTTCGAGTTCACTGCAATAAAACTGGGCGCGACTGAGCGGAATGCCGGCGTGCGCCTTCTCACCCCAGTGCTCTAAATAATGCGCGTACGCGGCATCGCCGTTTAATTGCGCAAGCCACGCGCGTCCTCCCGCGACTCCGCGCATCAGGCGTGTACCAAGGTTAAGACTGAGCAAGTTGCGTACGGACATACGGCACTTCGGAGAACGAACGGGTCTTAAGCCCACGGCGGTGACGGAGCGCGACACGGACCGTATCAAACGTGAGGGTCCACGCGACCAGCAAGAAGATCAGCGTCAAGGCGGCGTTTAAGCGATCGTTAAAAATCAATCGTGGCGCTTGCTGGACGAGATCGGGCGTCAAGGTTCCCGCGTCGAGTTTGGTCGTGAGTTCGCGGGCGTGCGCGATAAACCCAATGCGCGGCGCCGGATTAAAGAGCTTGTGCAGCGCGGCCGTACTCGTCACCGTGAGCAGCCAGGACAATGGCAGGGCGGTTACCCAGGTATACCGCGCGCGACCCGATTTAATGATGATGGTCGTTGCCACGCACAGCGCGATGGCCGCCAACATTTGATTCGCGATGCCAAACAACGGCCACATGCTGTTGATGCCACCGAGCGGATCAAGCGTCCCTTGATAGAGAAAATAACCCCACGCCGTGACCACCAACGCACTGGTTATCAGCACGCTTGGATACCAACTGGTGCGGCCCAACGGCGCGTAAAAATTGCCGAGAAAATCTTGCAGGATAAAGCGCGCGACGCGTGTCCCCGCATCCAACGTCGTCAGGATAAACAAGGCTTCGAACATAATCGCGAAGTGATACCACACCGCGAGCCAAGCGCCGCCGGTTAGGTTCGAAAAAATATTCGCCATACCCACCGCGAGCGACGGCGCGCCGCCGGTGCGCGCAAACAGCGTTGCTTCGCCCATCTGATGCGCCAAGTTCGCCATTTGTTCAACGGTGACGGGAAAGCCCCACGCGGAGATTGTCTGCACGACTTGCGCCGCTTCCTTGCCGACCACGCCAGCGGGACTATTGATGGCGAAATAGACGCCAGGGTCGAGCACCGTGGCGGCGATCATCGCCATCATCGCCACGAACGATTCCATCATCATCGCGCCATAGCCGATCATGCGCGCGTCACTTTCATTGGACAGGAGCTTCGGCGTGGTGCCGGACGAAATCAGCGAATGAAAACCGGAGATCGCCCCACAGGCGATGGTGATAAACACAAAGGGAAAAAGCTTGCCCGAGAAGATTGGGCCGGTGCCGTCGATGAACTGCGTCAACGCCGGCATTTTGATCTCGGGTCGCAACAGCAAGATGGCGACGGCGAGGGCGAGGATGGTGCCGATTTTCATGAAGGTCGACAGATAATCGCGTGGTGCGAGCAGCAACCACACCGGTACCACCGCGGCGCAAAAGCCATAGGCAATAATGCAGAGCGCGAGCGTTGGGGCATCGAAATCAAACCACTGGCTGACCAAAGGCCACTGCTCGAGCGCCCCACCGCCGACGACGGCAAACAGCAACAACGTCACCCCAAGTGCCGTGCCTTCGAGAATTTGGCCGGGTCGCAGGGTCCGCATATACACTCCCATCAGGAGCGCGATGGGGATGGTGCAAGTGACGGTGAAAGTGGCCCATGGGCTGTGTTTCATCGCGTTGACGACGACCAGTCCGAGCACCGCGATCAAAATCAAACTGATCATCATCACGCCAAGCGTGGCCGCGAAACCGCCCACGGGACCGAGTTCATCGCGCGCCATTTGGCCCAAGGAACGACCATCGCGACGAAGCGAGAAAAATAAGATGACGAAATCCTGTACGCAACCGCCTAACACGCCGCCGATCAAAATCCACAGGGTGCCGGGCAAGTAACCAAATTGAGCGGCGAGGGTCGGGCCAATCAGCGGACCGGGTCCGGCGATCGCGGCAAAATGGTGGCCGAACACCACCCAGCGATTGGTCGGCACGAAATCACGACCATCGTTCAAGCGTTCAGCCGGCGTCGCGCGGCTGCCGTCTAGGATTAGGACTTTGGTCGCGATAAATAAGCTGTAAAAACGGAACCCGATGGCGTAGGTGCATACCGCGGCGGTGACAAACCAGAAGCTATTGATGGTTTCGCCGCGATGTAGGGCGATGGCGCCTAAGGCGCTGGCGCCGAGCACGGCCACGGCGAGCCATAGCAGCAGCGATGGCAGGGCCACGCCAGTTTGCCGCCGCAGTCGAGGCTCTAGTGATTGGTCGTGAATTGCGATTGGCTTGTCGGGATTGACCATACTTGCGAATTACGAACCGGAGTGGCAGTACGATAACGTGCTGGCAGTAAGGTCACAATATTTGCCGTGGAAGATTCGCGGATAAATCCGCTCCCACCATAACCCTTGCTACGTCCGGTGGGAGCCGCGGCCTTAGCGGGCAAGACGCGCGCAATCATTCCCCCCACAATAGCGCTTGCTACTTCTGGTGGGAGCCGCTTTAGCGGCGAAGGGATCAGCGTCTGGCGCTTCGCCTTAATGATGCCAGTCGAAAATCTTGCAAGTGATGGTCGGCGATCCAGTCCCGAGCGGTCGTTAACGCCGCTTCCGACTGCGCGGCGCGCGCCGCTGCCACCAGGATCCGCAGATCAGCCGGTTCTTTCTGCACGGCCCAGTTGTCGAGCGCGAGGTGGACGGCCTGCACCGGATCGTGCTCGATTTCGAGCACGAAGCGCGCCTGCTCGCGGCGATGGACGGTTTCGCCGCGCGCGGCACTCGCCGCAAAGCGCGCGCGCAATTGGGCGACCGCCTCCGTGTTGTCGGCGCCGGTCGCGTGGAGCGCGAGCGCATAGCGCAGCAGCAGCCCGTCGACCCGCGGATAAGGCGCAAGCAGCGGCAGTGCCTCTTCTGCCCGGCCTTCCGCGAGTAAAAAATCCGCGTAAGCGATCAACAGATATTGATCAGTCGGCGTCAGCGCGAGCGCCTGCTTGAACAACGCCGTGGCGCGCACGGGATCGCCCAGGCGTTCAGCCATGTCGGCGAGACTGGTTAGAATCCACGCCGCCGTGCCCGCGTCCAAACCCGTACTCTGCGTGGCCGCTGGCGCCAGCAGCGCATAGGCCGCGGGGAGCGCGCCGGTCAGGCTCATGACGCTCGCCCGACACTGCGTACCGAGGAGCGGGTTCGCGATCCGCGCGAGCATCGCACAATCCGCCGCCGCTCGCGGGTAGTCCCCGATCACTTGACGAATCGTCGCCCGTAAGAGCCGCGCCCGCGCTTCACGCGGATTGGTGTTAAGCACGAGATCAAGATCGGCCAACGCGGCAGCGAACGCGTGTACGCGTTGCCGCAGTTGCGCGCGCAGCACTAACACTTGGACGGGTGGTGTGGGCTCCTGCCACCACGGCGCGAGCGCCGACTGTGCGTAGCCGGCGTACCGCGGATCGCCGGTGATCCGGCCGATCTCGATGTAATCGCTCGCGAGTTGCACCGCCAGCGTGAGATTGTCGGGCTCGGTGGTGAGTGCGTTGCGCAAGCCGCGAAGTTCGCGGGCGCGACCATCGGCCACAGTGTCCGGCAGGCGTTCGAGCACGTCATTGTCCGCCGCCGGCACGTAGGGTGTCGCCCCCACTGGCATGCCGAGGAGGCTGCCGATCAAGAGCGCGCCAACCGTCGCACACCGGCCGTTCATAGGAACTTAATCAGCAAGGCGCGTTCGCTAAACCACCCCAAGGCCAACACCGCAATCGCAAAGGAGCCCCCATTCATCACCAGGCGTTGATAAAAAAAGCCGCCGCGGAGTCGCCAGACCACAGGAATGAAGAGACAGACCAAGGCGAGTTGCCCGCCTTCCACACCCACATTAAACGCGATCAAACGCGTTAGCAGCGTGCCGGACGTCAAGCCGAGATCAGCCAGCACGCTCGCAAATCCAAAGCCATGGATCAAGCCAAAGGTAAAGGCGAGGAGCCAGCGCCGCGCGAGGAATAGCGGGTAGAGGTTATTGCAGGCGGCGAGCACCACCGAGGCGGCAATGGTGGACTCGACCAGGCGGGAGGGGATCGAAACGAAGCCGAGCGCCGCCAGACTCAAGGTGACCGAATGCGCGAGCGTAAACGCCGTGACGACTTTGCCCACCGCCCACAGGCTCAGGCGCAGATCCGGCGCAGCCTGCCATGCCTTGTGGTGTCGCGTGAGCACCGCCGGCAGCAACAGCGACAACAAAAACAGCAGATGATCGAAGCCGGTCCAGATATGCCAGATCCCAAGCCACAGGTATTGGCGAAAGTCGGCAAACCACTCGGTTCGATGCACGTCAAAAGTCTGCGCGGGGTTCTCGATGCCAAGAATCGCCGTGCGGGTAACCGCGCCGGATTCGAGGTGCAACAGGCCTTGGTGTTGCGGATCGAGATCGAAGAACAAGCGATAGTCAACGCCGAGCTGCGCGATCGTCGCCGGACAGCGCGCGGTGAAGCGCAGGACTTCATAGGCGCCGTCACTGTGCGCGTCGACCAGATGAGCCCTCGTCGTCACGGGACACGCGTGGGCATCGGCCGTGAGGTGCAGATGCGATAAGGCATAGGCTGCAATGGCTTCCTGCTGCGCGCGCAATTCGCCCCAGGTGATCTGATGGTCTTGATTGGTGTCGAGGCCGAGCGCGTACTCCAGATCGCGGAGTGCGATATCCCATTGCCCTGCTATTTGTTGCCCGGCGACGCGTAAGGTGAGATAGCTGTCGCTGGGTTTATGCGCCCACGCCGCGGCGCAAGTCAGCACCAAGAGTGCCATTAGCAAGACGCGCCCGGCGGGGGCGCGTGTGCGGCTGAGTGGTGGCATCGGTCAGTGTTCGATGCGCCGCCGCCCTGCCGCGTGACGGGGCGGTGCGCTGGCGGCTTAGTTAAGTGGGCAGTTCTTCGGCAAGAACGGCGGTGTTACGTCGGCACAGCCCGGTTCACCCGCATCGACATGCCGGCTGTTGCGGCCATCATTGGCGAACGCGACGTACGGAAAGGTTTCCTGGTACGGGCGGTCGTTAGTGTTGGTGCCATCGCCGATGCGGTTGTTCGGGAACACGTTGAAGGCTGGGTTCAACACGCCGACTACGGCGCGCGCGGCGATGTCCGTGACATCATCCGATACCCGCCGCCCGTTCGGGAACCCTCCGAAATCGCCGGCCAGCACCGCCATCCGTTTACGGTTAGCCTTCGCGGTCGGCCCAATGCCGGTATTAATGCGCAGCAGATCTGCGATCGGACCGGCTTGCTGGGCCGTGCAACCGGGGCAGATCGGCGCGACGTATTTGACCAACGGTAGCAGGTCGAGGCGCGGTGGCGGCGGGATCAGCACGTCGGCATTAAACGCGGCTTTGTAGGCTGCGTTGATCGCGCGCGCCAACAAGGGATCGAGAAAATAATTCGCGAACTGACCGTCGCCTTTCGGTTCGCTCATGCTGAACTTGTCCTTATCGCCGGTCCCGATAATGAGTTCATTGATCAGCGGATTACCCATGCGCTGGATCTGCGTGAAGACGGTCGAGAGCGCCGCCTTGCCGCCGGGAACGAGCGGCTGCACCTTGATCCGCGGGCGTGAGGTGGTGGCATAGGTGCCGAGAACCGCTTTCGCCTCCCCGGCCGCATGCAGGGCGTTGTCGCTGGTCAGCAGCGTGATCGGCAGTTCGATGGCGATCGAGTTCACGTTAAAGCCGGACACACTGTCGTGCGCGAAGTTGACGTCGTCCGCGCCGTCTTGTGCATCGCTTAAGACCGCGGGGATCCCGAACTTGCTCGCGCCGGCGCGAAAGTTCAGGGTATCGAAGGCCGCGCCCAGATCGATGTAGAACGGATCGTCCACCGTCCCGGCAAAGACTTTAACTCCCTGGCCAAGGTCATAGATCCCCTGTTGCGCCAACGCCGGGTAGTTCGGCATCGTGCGCGGTCCCACATTGGACGGCACGGCGAACAGCTTCTTGCTACCGGAATTCATGATCTCGGTAAATTGCCCATTAGCTTGCTTCTTGAGGATACTCACGGTGTAACTTTGACGCAGATTGAATCCTTCCGAACCCGGTCCATCGAGCGCCGTAATCGCCGGCGGCAACAGCGGGCTGCCCGGCGGTGGCGGTTGCGGTGCGGTGCTCGGCGTCGCAATCCCATTGCCAACTCCCAGCAACCCCGTAAACACCCCCGGAGCGCGGATCTCGGTCTTGAAGCGGACGCGCACGATCAGGTCCTCGTCCGCATCGAAGTTGTTGTCGACCTTCATTTCGTATTGAATTTCCGGATCGAACGGAAAGTAATTGGGACCGTTCGACGGCTGGAGCAGCGGATCGACGTTCAGGATCATCGTCAGTTTGGTCGGATCGTTATAACTGACGAAGGCGAACCAATCGGTGATGTCAGCCTTGCTGTCGAGCGCGGTCAGCGGCGCTTCGCGGTGATTGGCAGCCTGGGCCACGGTGCCGGTGCCGGCACTGCACAGGGCGGCGAGGATCGCGGGCAGGATACGAAGTTTTGGTTTTCTGGGGGTCAACATAAAATTCTCCTTGTCATTTTCTAATGCACTGAGAGCGCGGGGTGTTTTAAGGCGGAACGCACGGCGCGGCGGCTCAAGAGCGCCAGGCCGGAAGCGAAGAGAACGAGCGAACCAGGCTCGGGTACGGTCGTGATGCCGGTCGCGCCAAGAATGCGATTACTAGCGAGATTGGCGACAAATACCGCATCCTGATAGCCAATGGGTTGGGCTAGCGGATCGGTTAAATCGGTATGAAAGTTGACCAGGTTGAGGAGTTCACCGATCACCGTATCCGATACCGCCGACGGATGAAGGTTATCGAACGCATTAGCAAACGTTAGATCGAAGCGGATGAAATTACCGAGCGCGGAAATATTCTGCGTAAACTCGCCCAAGAGGTTGGTATCGTCCAACCGAAATGGCGGAATATTTTGGCAACCGTTAGTACAATTAGGCGCGCCTGCCGTTATCGCATCGGTCGTGAAATTGCTGATATTAGCGGTATTATTCGCGACGAAGTCGCCATCAAATAACGTCACGCTGAAGATCGCTGCCTCGCCAATATGACCAGCGGTGTTGATCGTGATCGGGATCGCACTGGCCGGCAGCGCGACCGTTGCGAGGAACGCGAAGGTCCAAAGCACCGAGCGCCGAACACCGGCGTTCGACGTTCGACTTGATCGAGTGAAGCGTGTATTTAACTTGAGCATGTCTAATCCTCCAGGACGTGGAATGTGTCTCTTGTTCTAGGCGTTCAATTTATGAATGCGAACGCTATTACGATGCGTCGTCGAATTTGGATCACCGCCGAGAAAAAAATAGCCCGGCCAGGCGACAGAGTTGGCGCCAAGCAGGCACCGCACCGCCCGTCCCGGCATATGAATCGGTGGGTTCAAGGGGTCATGGGTTCAAGGGGTCAGAGTCACTGATGGCCGCATCTTTCTGGCGCGACACCGATATAACGGCCATCCGGAGCGATGAAAGAGACGTTATTGGACAGGTATTCTTGCCGCCGTTGGTCCCGCCCTCCGCAAAGTGGATCGCCTTATTGACCCCTTCGGAACTCCGGCAAAGCGACGCTCAGGGACGCTCAGGCGGTCTTAAGGCACATCGACGAATTGAAACGATGTGTGACGTAGCGGGATGCTCAGAAGCTCACTTGCAGAGAAACGTAGGGTGCGTTTTGTCCGGTCTTGTTGGCGATTCGACCCAGGCCGGCGTAGGCGACGGTCAATGCCAGATGTTTGCTGGGCACATAGGCGATGAAAACATCGTAGATATCGTTTTCGGCAAAGACCCGTAGATTGTTTGGCCGGGTGCGAAACTCGGCGCCCACGAGCAGCGCATCGCTGAGAAAGATCGCCACACTGCCTTCAAACTGCGGGCTGTAGCCGTCAGCGCGGTCGCCGCCGAAACCTAAGATGCCAAATTGATTCGCGCGCGTGGCGCGGACCCCGCCGTTTACCAGCAAGTTGTGACCGGCGAGCGCGCCGAGATAGAGCTTGGTCGCCGCAAGATAAAAATCGAAGCCGTCGCCATCGCGCGCACCCAATAGCTTCGGCACGAAATCGAAATCGAGGTTGTGCTTGTACTGCACGCCCAGCGCGAGCTGTGGCCACGCCTGATCCTGCGCAAAGATGGCGTCGCCATAGATCTTGAGCTTCGCGCCGACCACGTTCTGTTCGATGGTCTCTCCCGGCACCGTGTCGCCGAGTTCGAAGCGCTGCCGCGCGAACGATAATTCCAGCCGATCGTAGAGCCCAATCGCACCGCCGAACGATTGCAGGTTAAAGTCCCCCGTGTCGACGTAAGTCGCAAATCCGGTGCCGCCGACTTCGTCGCGCGTGCCATAGCCCGCGATCAAGGCCCACGGCGTAATGCCGCCGCCGCCAGCGCCTTCCAATTGCGTCACGCCACCGGTCGCTAGGATCCGGCCACCGCCGAAGGCCGCGCAGGCCGCACTGAAACAACTCAATAACACTATCGCGGCCGCGCAACTCGCCGATATTCGGGCCATCTACAAGTCCTCAAGAAACATAAGCGGAAGACCGATACCTGTAGCGGTAACTTTGCGTCTCTCTTGAATCGGGCGCGCGCGCGAAAGGAAACAGCTCGCATGATGAGGTTTTTGAGTTGCACGATCCTCGTGTTGGGTTTAACTGCCTGTGCGAATAGGCTGCGGACCGACGCCACCCTGTATGAGCGCTTGGGTGGCGAGTCCGCGATGGCGGAAATCGCCGCCGCGACGGTCGACACACTGGCCGCGTCACCAGATGGACGGCGGACCATGGACCGGGTCAATCTTCCGCGGCTGAAGAAGAAAATCGCGCAACAGTTCTGCGCACTGACCGCCGGCCCCTGTCGCTACACCGGCGACGACATGAAGCTCGCGCATGCCGGGCTCAAGATTTCGGAACGTGAATTCAACGCGATCGTCGAAATTCTGCGCGATGTGTTGAATCGTCGTGGCGTCGCCGAACGCGAGAAAAACGAGCTGCTGCAGCTGCTGGCGCCGATGCAACGCGATATTGTGGCGGCTGGGCACGGTATGCAGGGCGCACGGCCGTGCTGCGCTTAGCGGAGACGGCATGCCAGACACGCCGCGTCGCGGGCCGGCTGCGCGTGCTTGCGGTGGGTTTTATGCTGCATGCTGGTAGCGGTCTACCCTGTCACGCCGCCACTGTCGAGCTGGTCGTCCACGATCAGCTCGGCGCGGCCCTCGAGAATGCGGTGGTGTTCGTGGTGCCGAAGTCCGGCGCGTCCCCGGCCAGCCCCACGCCAGCCGTGATCGACCAGGTCGCCAAAGCGTTTCTGCCGAAGGTCAGTATCGTCGAGGCCGGTGCTGAAGTGACTTTCCCGAATAAGGACAACATCAAGCACCACGTTTATTCGTTTTCACCGGCGAAGGTCTTTGAACTGAAACTTTATTCTGGCATCCCAGCCAAACCGGTGAGGTTCGAGAGACCGGGGATCGTCACCCTTGGTTGCAACATCCACGACGGCATGATCGCCTATGTCTACGTTGTTGACAGCCCCTATCACGCGCTTACCGACGCAACAGGCAAAGCGACACTCGGCGGCGTTCCGCCGGCCGATTACACCCTTCACGTGTGGCATTTCCGCATGCCGAGCACAGCCGCCGTCAGCCAGCCGATCGCCGTTCGCGCGCAGGGCGCCAGCGCCGCGGTGACGCTGAAAGTGGAGCCGGACGCGCCCGTACCACCGCCGCTGGAATAGGTCTGACATGCGTTTGCATCGTCTGCGCAGTCGAATCGTCGCGTTCTATACCGTGCTGTCGCTACTGATCTCGATCGCCGGACTGGGCGTAATGAACTTCTTCATCAACCGGAACGCGCAGGCGCAGATTGCCGAAGAACTGCTGATCGGCGATCGCGTGCTCCGCCGTACGCTGTCGGACAAGAGCCATCAGCTGGAGCAAGCAGCCGGCGTGCTGGCTGCCGACTTTGCGTTTCGCGAGGCGGTCGCGACCCGCGACCGCGACACGTTGTTGTCGGCCTTGGAGAATCACGGCCGGCGGATCCATGCGAATCTCATGATGATGATCGATCCGGACGGCAATCTTACCGCGAACACGCTCGACGAGGACGCGACGCCCGGTCGGTTCGGTTACCCCGCGCTGCTCGAGCGAGCACGGGCAACCGGGCGTGCTTCGGGCATAGTGAGCACCGGAGATCGGCTCTATCAGCTAGTACTCGTGGCCGTACGTGCGCCAGCGGTCATCGGTTGGGTGGCAATGGGTTTCGCGGTCAATGACTCGGGAGCGCGCGATCTCGGCGCGCTCACTTCCTTGCAAGTCTCGGTGTTGGCGCGCGCCGCGAACAACGATTGGCATCTGATCGCTACCACGATCGACAAGGCGGCGCAGCCTCGACTAAAGACGAGTTTGATGCCGTTGCTCACAGCCGCCAACGACTACTCTGGCCGGCCCACTGTCATTGCCAAGGATCTAACCCTGCTCGCACCGCTCATGATCGAAAACGGCGAGCCAGCGGTTGCCGTGCTTCAGCGCTCATTGCACGAAGCGCTCCAACCCTTCGATCAACTGCGTAACCTCCTCGCTGCGCTTGCGGCGTTGGGACTTGCGGCCACGGTGCTCGGCAGTGTGGCGATCGCGCGCGGCATTACTGGGCCGTTGAGTACGTTGTCCGATGTTGCTCGGCGAATTGCCAAGGGCGACTATAGCGAGCCGATCGCGGTGACCAAGCAGGACGAAGTCGGCGAACTCGCGGCGGCGTTGCACCATATGCGCACGGACATCGCCACGCGCGAAGCGACGATCATGGATCTGGCCTATCGCGATCCACTGACCCGGCTGCCGAATCGCGCCTTGTTTAACGAGCGTCTGCAACAGGCGATCACGAGCGCGAAGCGCAGCGGTACGGCAATCAGTGTGCTGACTCTCGATCTGGACAACTTCAACTACGTGAATAACACGCTAGGACATGCGAATGGCGATCTGCTGTTGCAGCAGGTGGCGTTGCGGATCCAGAGTGCGCTGCTGCGGCAGACGGATACGCTCGCCCGTCTGGGCGGCGACGAGTTCGCGATTCTGCTACCGGCTGCCGATCTCGTTGGCGCCCGCGAGATCGCGAATCGTGTCCTGAAGGTTCTTGAAGCAGCTCTCTCGATCGAGGGCCATACCGTCGACGTAGCTGCCAGCATCGGCATCGTCAGCTGTCCTCAACATGGGCAAGAGGTTCTGACGCTGATGAGTCGCGTCGATCTGTCGATGGCCGTCGCCAAACGCAACAAGTCTGGATTCGCCGAATACGACGTCAGCTACGATCAGAGTCCTGAACGACTGTCGCTGCTGAGTGAACTCAGGCAGGCGACCGAAAATGACGAGTTGGTTCTGTACTATCAACCCAAACTCGATATCGCCGCGGGACAGATCACCTACGTCGAGGCGCTGCTGCGCTGGCAGCACCCGCGCCGCGGTTTCGTTGCTCCCGATGAATTTATCCCGTTTGCGGAACAAACCGGCTATATCCGCGTGATCACGCAATGGGTGCTCGACACAGCGCTCAAACAAACGGCCGCCTGGCGCCTGCGCGGTCTCGAACTGAATATGTGTGTCAACATCTCGGCCCGCGATCTGCTGAATCCCGACCTAACCCAACACATCGCGCGGCTACTGAAACGGTACGGGGTCAATCCCGATTGGATCTGGCTCGAGATCACCGAAAGCGCGATCATGGATGACCCGATCCGCGCGCAGCAAGTCATAGAAGAACTGCACAACATGGGTTTGCATCTGTCGATCGACGACTTCGGCACGGGCTATTCATCGCTTGCGTATCTCAAGCGGCTGCCCGTCGATGAATTGAAGATCGACAAGAGCTTCGTGCTGAATATGAATAAGGACCACGACGATGCCGTCATCGTGCGCAGCACCATAGATCTCGGACACAATATGGATCTGAAAGTAGTCGCCGAGGGTGTCGACTGCGAAGAAACCCTGCAACTGCTAGGCGAGCTCGGCTGCGACATCGCACAGGGCTATCACATCTGCCGGCCGCTCGCGGTCGATAAGTTCGAACAGTGGCTCGCCGACTTCGCTCGCGCGCCGCGTCGCGCCGCGTCGCGCCGCATGAATTAATCGCAACGCGGATTGCACGAAGCGGGGACACCCAATCAATCTGGTCTTGCAAAAATCGGTCGATTGCCAAGGTGGGAGCGGCTGTAGCCGCGAAAGGGAATTTAATGAGGATTCGCCGCTAAAGCGGCTCCCACAATGTGGGTTCCCACAATAACGAACCTTCAGCGATGGATGGGTCATTCTGGTGGGAGTGGCTTTAGCCGCGAAAGGGAATTTAATGAGATTCGCCGCTAAAGCGGCTCCCACGAAGTGGGTTCCCACATTGTGTTGCCAGTATTAAACACATTCACATCAATGGTGGATCATTTCCGCTGTTGGGCGATGGGATATTGCCGACAATCCTGCCGCGCGATAACGGCGTCAGCCGATGCGGGTAGCGATCGGCGAGTGCAGTCACCTCACCTTGCGGCGTGCGATAGAAGAGGAGGTTGAGTGCCGCAAGGCGCCTTCTCGGCAAGAACGAAATTAACGACCCGGCATACTTTCCGTCGCTGGTTAATCGATTAACCGCAATCGCATCGATCAGTCGAGGCTGTTACGCTCGAATGGCTCGAATTGACGTCGCTGCGAGCGCCTCGACGCCGACGGCAAGACCACTACCTTATTGACATGAAGTGAGGCGATTTCTATATTGTCATACTAATACCCGTAGGGGTATATAATAAATTATGGCGATCGAGGAAAAGTTCATGTATCGAACTCACCTGCCGCCATGGATCGCGCGTATCGCGTGCGCGATGGCCGCAGAAGGTGCTCACGGTGTCTCTTCATATTCATGAACGTGGAGTCGAGACAATGCAGGAACAATCATTGAGACCCGGTCGGGTGATTGCCGCGTCCGAGAATAAGCTCTCACCACAGTATGAAGAGCGGCGGCGACTCCTTGGTGGGATCGTGGGCACGGCTGCGGCGTTATTTGGCGTTCGCGCAACCGCCGCCGACAAGGCTGTTCAGCGCCTCGCTGTACCGCCGTGGTCGAAGCAACTCGGCAAACCGGTCGCGTCGCAACCCTATGGACTGCCGTCGCATTACGAGTCGAACATCATTCGCCGGATTAACCCGGGCCTCACGACCACATCGGAATCGTCCGTGGCCTTTACGCCGTTACAGAATCTCTTTGGCATCATTACGCCTAATGGTCTCCATTTCGAGCGTAACCACAACGGCTTGCCGGAAGTGGATCCGTATCGGCATCGACTGGTTGTGCACGGCTTGGCCAAACAGTCAAAGATCTACACGATGGAGGACATTTTGCGGTTCCCGTCGGTATCGCGTGTCCACTTTCTGGAGTGCGGCGCCAATTCGGCGATGGAGTGGGCAGCGGTCGCGGCACCCACCGTGCAATACACGCACGGCATGTTGTCGTGCGCCGAGTACACCGGCGTCCCGTTATCGACGCTCCTCGATGATGTTGGCTACGACGCGAAACGCGCCAAGTTCATCCTTGCCGAAGGCGCGGATGCGGCTGGGCTGACACGTACGCTGCCCATTGAGATGGCGCTTGACGATGTGTTGGTTGTCTACGGTCAAAACGGCGAGATGCTACGGCCCGAAAACGGCTATCCGGTTCGCCTGATAGTACCCGGCGTCCAGGGTGTGTCGAGCGTCAAATGGTTGCGCCGAATCAAGATCGGCGATCAGCCTTGGCATACGCGAGAGGAAACGATTCACTACACCGATCTGATGCCTGATGGATCGAGCCGCCAGTACACGTATATCCAGGAAGCCAAATCGGTGATCACCTCGCCATCCGGCGGTCAACAGTTAATGGATAAGGGTGGTTACTATCAGATTACGGGTCTTGCGTGGTCGGGCCGCGGGCGTATCAAGCGTGTCGACGTCTCCACCGACGGCGGGCGTAACTGGCGGCCTACGCGATTACAAGAACCGATAATGCCCAAGAGCTTAACGCGGTTCCGGTGTGACTGGAGCTGGGACGGTGCGCCGACGCTGTTGCAGAGCCGATGTATCGACGACACGGGGTATGTGCAACCGACAATCCGCCAATTGCGGGAGGTGCGCGGCACGCATTCGATTTACCACAACAACGGAATTCAAACCTGGCAGGTTACTGACAGCGGTGATGTACGCGATGTCCAGGTTTAACCGCCGGGTAATCCTACTTGCTGGCCTATTGGTCCCATGGACCGGACAAGCGGCGCCTTGGAATACCTTGGGTCGCGCGATTACCGCCGACGAAATTGCAGACTGGAACATCGACGTGCGACCGGACGGAGTTGGACTGCCGAAGGGTCGTGGCAGTGTCGCGGAAGGACAGATAATCTATGACGCGCAATGTGCAGCTTGTCACGGTACGTTTGGCGATAGCCCTCAATTCGTCGCGCTGGCGGGCGGTATCGGATCGTTAAAAACGAGCACGCCGCAACGGACCGTCGGGAGCAAGCTTAATTACGCCACCACGCTTTGGGATTACATTAATCGGGCCATGCCGTTCAATAATTCCAAGTCGCTGGCGCCAAACGAGGTTTATGCGGTCGTCGCCTACGTACTCAACTTGAATGGAATAGTGTCGGCCGACGCAGTGCTCGACGAAATAAGTCTGCCGCAGGTCAAAATGCCGAATCGCGACGGTTTTACCTTGGCGCATGGAATGCGCAGCGTGCACGGCAAGCCTGACGTGCACAACGTTGCGTGTATGCGGAATTGCGCGCAGGAAGTGAAAATATCCGCCGAAATTCCGCCCGATTTTACGCAGCAGATGTACGGCGATATCCGGGCACAGTTTCGCCAATTTACGCTGCAAGATCAGGGTGCGGCTCCTTCGCCGTCAACGGCTGCGGGCGCGGCGAGCGCACCGGAATTATTGAAGGCCAATGGCTGTGGCGTGTGCCACGGCCGAGATCAAGGCATTGTCGGTCCGGCATTTACGGATATTTCGAAGCGCTACGCCGCAGTCGCTGATGCCTCGGCTAAGCTGACCGCGAAAATCAGAGAGGGCGGATCCGGCGTCTGGGGCACGGCGATAATGCCGCCGCAATCTCAGATCTCGGATGTTGCATTGGCAACAATTTTAAACTGGATTAAGTCCGGCGCGCCGAGCGAATAGCCTTCCAAGTCACACCGTAGTCACTGGAGTCTTGCACATGATCAATAGTCATCGAAGAGCTTTCTTCCACGTCACGTGCCGCGTCGGATTATCCGCGCTAATGGTGAGTTTCGGTTTGCGCTCCGCACTCAGCTGGGCGGCGGAATCGCGACCGGCGTTCGAATCGCGGACCCTGGACGAGGTGTTCAAAGCGTTGGGAATTAGCCACCCCCAGCAGTCAACTGACATCACGTTCAAGGCGCCGGAAATCGCCGAAAACGGTGCGGTGGTTCCGCTTGAGGTCGAAAGCAAGTTACCGCAAACGCGTTCAATCATCCTGGTGGTGGAAAAAAATCCCCACGTGATGACCGCGGATTTTTCGATCCCCGAAGGTACCGAACCGTTTATCGCGACGCGGGTCAAGGTAGCCGAAAGTTCGAACGTCCACGCAATCGTTAAAACCGACGCCGGTGCTTTTTACGCGACGAAGCTTGTTAAGGTCACGCTCGGCGGCTGTGGCGGCTGAGCGAAATACTTAGAGGAGATTTATCGATGGCAGATCCGATGCGAATTCGCGCCATGCTTATCGGCGACCTCGTGGAGGTTAAGGTTTTAATGGCGCACGACATGGAAACCGGCCAGCGCAAGGATGTCGACGGAAATACGGTGCCTGCGCATTACATCGTTAGCATCGGTGCAACCTGTAATGGCCGTACCGTACTCTCCGCGCAGTGGGGACCTTCGATCGCTAAAAATCCCTTCCTATCGTTCCGTTTTCGTCATGCCAAAAAGGGTGACAAGTTGACCGTCACCTGGACTGACACCGGCGGCGATACCCGGACCGACGAAGTCGCGATTGGGTGAATTGCTGTGTATAAGCCAAACAATCTGCGGGCGTCATGCCGGGTAATGGGCAAGGAGAACTTATGAGCATGATTCGTTGCACCACACTCGTGAGCCTGGCAGTGTTGATAGTCAGCAGTCCGGCGACGCTGCGCGCAGAAACGTCGACGGTCGATGCAATCGCCGAATACCACGCGATGTTCGGCGACGAAAACCCCGCTGAGCTGTGGCAATTGCGCGGAAAAAATTTGTGGGAACAGCCGCGCGGGCCGAAAAATGTAGCGTTGTCCAAATGTGACCTCGGTCTCGGCGCTGGCGTGATCGACGGCGCGTATGCCCAACTCCCGCGCTGGTTCGACGACACGCAACGCGTGCAGGATCTCGAGTCACGTCTAGTATTCTGCATGGTCACGTTGCAGGGGTTCGCAGAAGAACGACTGTTAAAGACGCGTTTCGGTGATGGTCCGAAGAAGTCGGAACTCGAGGCGCTGACGGCCTACCTTGTCGCCGCTTCGCGCGGCCACAAGGTCGCAGTGTCGCTGACGCACCCGGCCGAGCAAGCCGCCTACGATTTAGGTCGTGGCGCGTTTTTCTATCGTGCCGGTCCGCACGATTTTGCCTGTGCAACCTGTCATGGCGAGGCCGGCAAACGGATCCGTCTGCAGGTGTTGCCGAAGCTTACCGAGGTTGAGGGCGCACGCTCGGCGTATACCAGTTGGCCGGCCTACCGCGTCTCCCAAGGAGAACTTAGGACAATGGAATGGCGACTCGCGGACTGTTTTCGACAGCAACGATTGCCGCAGCTCAAATACGGCTCCGAGATCGCAATCGGCCTCACGATGTTCCTCGCCAAGAACGCCAACGGCGGCGTGATGACCGCGCCCGCCATTAAGCGTTGAAAGGATTAATTCTCATGCCCCAGCTTTCTATCTGGTTAATGGCCTTGGCAGCGGCGAGCTTCACTGCAAAGGTAACTGCCGCGGACGCCGAACTTATGCGCGTTACTGCCGCAATGAAGAATTCATTCGAGGCCAAGCGACAGGCAACGCTGGACCGGCTTGACCAGGATGAGACGCAGGCGCTCTGTACTTCCTATACCGATTCCCCCCTGCCGCCGGCCATAGCACAACGAATTGCGGCGGCTAACCGCGCCACTATTCGCCCACCGGCCGCCGGCCAGTATCTTGGCGATTGGAAGCGTGGCGAACAAATCGCGGAGACCGGTACCGGCTTACAATTCAGCGACGATCCCAGTAAACCGGCGGGTGGCAATTGCTATGCGTGTCACGAACTTTCGGGGGTCGAAATGGCGTTCGGCACGATCGGTCCCAGCCTACGCCATTACGGCAAACTTCGCGGCGCCACCACCGTGGTGCTCGAAATGGCCTGGGGCAAGTTGTACAACTCCAATGCACAAACGCCGTGCTCGAACATGCCGCGGTTCGGTCATCGTGGGATCCTGACTGAACAGCAACTCAAAGATGTGATGGCGTATCTGTTCGATTCCGCCTCGCCGGTCAATCAGTAAATAATGCGGCGCCGAGAGTTTCTGCAAGTACTTGCGGCTGCGACTGCAAGCGGGCTAGCGCTGCATGATCGGCGCGTCCTGGCCAATGCCGATGGCGATGCGTTCTACGCGATTCCGCCCTTCGGTAACTGTAGCCTTCTGCACTACACCGATTCGCATGCGCAACTGCTGCCCGTGTGGTTCCGCGAACCCGACGTCAATCTAGGCGTGGGTGAAGGGCAAGGGCAACCGCCACACCTCGTGGGGGAGAAATTTCTACATTATTTCGGGATCGCGCCGGGTTCGCGCGAGGCCCATGCTCTCAGCTGCGTGGATTTCGTTAACGCCGCGCGGATCTATGGCCGCGTTGGCGGCTATGCCGAACTCGCCACCTTGGTCAAGCGCGTACGCGCCAATCGACCCGGAGCGCTATTACTGGATGGCGGCGACACTTGGCAGGGATCCGCGACCGCGCTGTGGACCAAGGGCGCGGACATGGTCGACGCCCAACTGGCGCTCGGCGTCGATGTCATGACTGGGCATTGGGAATTCACCTACGGCATGGCGCGAGTCCAAGAATTGGTCAACGGACCCCTGAAGGGACGTATTGAATTCGTCGCACAGAACATTGCCACCGCGGAGTTTGGCGATCCGGTATTCCCGCCGTACGTGTTGCGTTCGGTAAACGGCGTCGCCGTCGCGGTTATCGGCCAAGCCTTTCCTTATACCCCGGTGGCGAATCCCCGCCACTTCGTCGCCGATTGGACATTTGGCCTGCAAGAAGCGCATTTGCAGCAAACGGTGAACGCGGCTCGCGCGGCCGGTGCGGTGGTCGTGGTATTGCTGTCGCATAACGGCATGGACGTTGATCTAAAACTCGCCGGCCGCATCACCGGGTTGGACGTAATCCTGGGTGGACACACGCATGATGGCGTACCGCGGCCAATCACAGTTAAAAACCGCGCTGGCAAAACCTTGGTCACCAACGCCGGGAGCAATGCCAAGTTTCTTGGCGTACTCGATTTTGAGGTGCGTGACGGCAAAGTTCGCGATGCGAAATATCGCTTGCTGCCGGTTTTCGCAAACCTATTAACGCCTGACCCCATGATGAAGAAGGTCATTGAGGGGCACCGCCGGCCTTACACCAAAGCGCTGCAGGAAGTGTTGGCGGTGACCGATGGTTTGCTTTACCGACGCGGCAACTTTAATGGTAGCTTCGATCAAGTAATCCTTGACGCACTACGCGCAGTGAAGGGTGCGGAAATCGCGCTTTCGCCTGGGTTCAGGTGGGGCACCAGCTTGCTTCCTGGCGAGGCGATAACGATGGAGCGATTGCTCGATCAAACTGCGATCACGTATCCGGCGACCACGGTCAACGAATTTACCGGAGCGCGCATCAAGGCCATTCTCGAGGATGTCTGCGATAACTTGTTCAATCCCGATCCGTACTATCAGCAGGGCGGGGACATGGTGCGCGTCGGTGGCTTAAGTTACGCCTGTGAACCGATGGCCGCGATGGGTAAACGGATCAGCGATCTGCGGCTAGAGGGGAAGCCACTCGATGCCGCGCGCAAATACAAAGTGGCGGGGTGGGCGTCGGTCGCCGAACATGTCGAAGGTCCGCCGGTGTGGGAAGTGGTGGCGCAGTATCTGCGCGCGCATAAGACGCTGCCGCCGCCAGTCCTCAATTTGCCGATCTTGCGTGGAGTCGACGACAACCCAGGGCTCGGCCGATCGTGCGGTTAGCGGAGCGCACCGGATCATTTTGTAATTGGCATGGAGTGAGTGATGGATGATAAATATCGTGAAACGCATAAGCGCGGCATGATTACCCGACTGCGTCGCATCGAAGGCCAGATCCGCGGGATTCAAGGCATGATCGAGCAGGATTCTACTTGTGAAGCTGTCGCACAACAGGTCGCGGCGGCGCGGCGCGCGCTCGATCGCGCGTTTTACGAATTGATCGCCTGTACGATGGAAGTCGAATTTGAATCCGCAGGTACCGTCCGCGCCGCTAAAGCTGCGGGGGCGCACGTCGCCAAAATTCTCGCGAAGTATGGTTAGGCAGCGAACGCGATGCTTCCATCATCGGTGGGATACTATTTGCAAGGCGTAACGCGATGATAAAAGCCGAGAGAATTCTGCCTATTATCGAGTGGCTGCCGTCTTACACCAAGACAAATGCGCTAAATGATCTTGTCGCCGCGGCGATTGTAACGATCATGCTCGTGCCGCAGAGCCTCGCTTATGCGATGCTCGCCGGTCTCCCGCCTCATATTGGACTTTATGCTTCTATCCTGCCGCTTGTCGCCTATGCACTCTTCGGCACCAGTCGAACGCTTGCGGTAGGTCCAGTCGCCGTCGTTTCGCTGATGACCGCCGCAGCCATCGGTCGAGTTGCGGCACAAGGGACCTCCGCATACCTTACAGCCGCCGCCACGTTAGCTTTGCTTTCCGGACTCGTCTCATTGGCAATGGCCGCGTCGCGCCTTGGATTCTTGTCGAACTTTCTTAGCCACTCCGTCATTTCGAGCTTCATTACGGCCTCCGGCATTTTGATCGCTGCGAGCCAGTTGAAATATCTTCTTGGCGTTACGGCCGGTGGAGACACGCTACCGACAATTATCTTCGCATTGACGAACAATGTCGGAGGAACGAATTTCTACACGCTATTTATTGGGGTGACGGCACTCGCACTTTTGTTCTGGGTACGAAAAAATCTGAAGCCGCATCTCGTCCATGCTGGAGTGGCTGCGCGTACGGCGGATCTGATTGCCAAAACCGGCCCACTGGCGGTGATCGCACTGTCGATTCTCAGCGTCGATCTGCTTACGCTGCAGCTCAAGGGAGTGAAGATCGTCGGCAATATCCCGGCCGGGTTTCCTCCTTTTGCGATACCCGTCGTCGACCTAAAGCTTTGGCTCGACCTGCTGCCTGCCGCCATCCTCATAAACTTGGTCGGCTTCGTCGAATCGATCTCAGTGGCGCAGACCCTCGCTGCGAAACGTCGCCAGCGGATTGGCGCGAACCAAGAACTTTTCGCGCTTGGCGCCGCCAACATCGCCGCCGCGGTCTCGGCAGGATTCCCTGTCACCGGCGGCTTCGCGCGCTCAGTGGTTAATTTCGACGCTGGCGCGGAGACGCCGTTGGCCGGGGTCTTTACTGCAATCGGGATTCTCGCCGCGACGTTGTTCCTGACCCCAATGTTTCGTCTGTTGCCGCAAGCCGTGCTGGCAGCGACCATCATAGTCGCGGTGTTGTCGCTGGTCGATCTCAAAGCGCTGTGGCGAACCTTCGGGTATTCAAAAGCGGATTTTACGGTGATGGCGGCGACTATCGTGTTTGTGCTGTCCGTCGGCGTCGAGGCCGGAATCGTGGTTGGCGTCGTACTTTCGATCATCTTTTATCTATGGCGCACGAGCACCCCGCACATCGCGATCGTCGGCCAAGTGCCGGGCACCGAACATTTTCGTAATGCCGAACGACATAAGGTCATTACGTATCCGGAAATCCTGTCAATTCGCGTCGACGAGAGCTTGTATTTCGCGAACGCGCGTTTCCTCGAAGACACGATCTACGATTCGGTTGCCACGCGACCGGAGCTAAAACACGTGGTCCTCATGTGCCCCGCGGTGAATCTAATCGACGCTAGTGCTCTCGAGAGCATCGAAGCGATCGCGCACAGACTTCAAGAGGCTGGTGTCGGATTCCATCTTTCCGAAGTGAAAGGGCCGGTTATGGATGCATTGAAGCGTTCGGATTTCTTCGAGCATTTCAAAGGGCAAATATTTTTATCACAGTTCGATGCAGTCAGGACTTTGGCAACAGGCCTGCGAGTCGAATGCGAGCCGGCGATAGAGGAGTCCTTATCGTCCCACCTCAGTACCAGGAACGATCGTGAAAACGTCACATGACCTTATCGTCAACGCGCTGTCCATACTAAGCAAGAAGCTGCAATATCAAACATGACTTTTGCAGGACTTATTCAGAGTTTCCTTAGTATAGATTCCCTCGAAACCCTTCGAGAGACAAACGCAGGCTTCGAGGCGGTGTCGACACCGGATGCTGAGAACCCCGTCAGCCTGGAAAGTGCGCAGCCCTTATAGACCTCACCCCGGAATTCGCGCAGCGAATATCCGGGGCGGGATCTCGCTAGTATGTCAGGCGCCCCTGGCTCCCGGGTCGGCGCGGCTGACGCCGCTTCGCCCGGGATGACGGATCTCACAATTTAGGTCGGGTTCGAATCGCACTTACAAAAGCTGAAATGCCGGGAAAGATGCAGTCCTGGCCCTTCGTCATGCCGGCGAATTCCCGGCTTTCGCCGGGAGGAATCCAGTTAAACAATGAATTCATTTTTCACTGGACCCCGTGCTCGGCGCACGGGGTGACGACGTAAACCGCACTTAAACAAGTGCCATTCAGGCCGGGTGCCTCTTCTTGAGCCCATGGCAATGCGGGCCATTTAGTGAAGCGGCCGCACATGCGGCGCAGATCAAGCAGTGAGCCATGCGCGAAGCCAGCGTGTGAGCCATGGCATAACGCCCCACGTCATCATGGCGGTCACGAGCGCCGTAAACACGACTCGAAGAACCACCGATAACGGCGCAACAGCGGCGCAATGAATTCTTAAAGGGCGGCAACGGTCGGAAATATCCCGAGCCATGTTACGGTAGCCATGCGGAGCGCTTGGGTGGCCGACCACTCGGGATCGAAGGCAGCCTAAACCACGCCTCAAGTCCGGTCAGCCATTGATAGTCCGGATCGCCTTCCGCAACCGCCGACATTCGATGATGCCATTGGCGCCGCTGCGCGCTGACGTCCCAGGTCTGCAAGGTTGCCTCGCTCGCGAACTTGACCACGACACGATAGCTGTCGTCCGTCGCGCTTGGCGGGATCAGCTCGGCACCGATGAACCCGGTGAAGGGCTTAGGAACACAGGATCATCCCGCGAACAGCAGCAGAGTGAAGTAAAACGCCGCCGCGTGGCGATCTGCGAACCCTAAGGCCACGAGATACAAAGACGTAATCAGGAGCGCCGCACAACCGCAGAGGACGTATGTCGTCATCGGTGTTCGAAGAAGGCCTCGCCGATATAGCTCCACGACCTGACGAGCGCTAATCACTGCAGTAACTGCGTTTGGCTCAGTACTTTGGTACCACCCCCGAATTCTGGATGGCATTGCAGGCGGCTTACGACTTGAAAGAAGCAGGACAAGCGCTTGGGGGCCACGCTCAAGCGGCGAATTCGCCCGCGCGCGGCCTAAAGCTGTTCTTCTGTTGCGCGGGTCCGTTGCGGATCGACTGCGTCCGACACTTTTTGACGCGATTCCGTATCTCCTGAACAAGGGCGGCGCGCCGCCAAGGGCCGCCGCTGCTTCGGTGCCCTCAGGCGAGGCGATGACGACTTCGGTGATCACGGCCTCGATCGCGGCTGATAGGTTTTCGGTTCTGTCGTAGCCTGCCGACGGCCTTCATGCGTCCCGCATCATCCGCGCATCTGGACGCGGTACGCACAAGTTGTCGTCGAGCAGGATTTCGACGTGACGCTGCCTGTCATCGATACCCGGCGATTTATCCCCCTGCGCGGCGTCTTACGCCGGCTTTTTCAACATCATGCCCAGACGCGTTGCCTCGCACACGATCTCGTCCTTCTGATTGAGTCCGACGTGCTTGAAGGTGACGATGCCGGCCTGTGGGGTATTTCTTCGACTCGCGGCGATCGACGATTTCGGTACGCGTCTTGACCGTGTCGCCCGGGAACAGCGGAGTGGGGAACTTGACCTGCTCGAAACCCAAGTTGCCCATGGTCGTGCCCTGCGTCAGCTCGCCGACAGTAACGCCGCACACCAGCGCGAGCGTGAACATGCTGTTGATGATGCGTCCGGCGTACAGGGTCGTCTTCGAATACTCCTCGTCGAGATGCAAGGGTGCCAGGTTGTGGGTGATGGCGGAAAACAGGGTATTGTCATAGTCGCTCACCGTGCGACGAATCGAATGCTCGATCAAGAGTCCGGGCGTGAGCTCTTCGTAATACTTGCCGGTCATGGTTCGTTTCCTCTGTGCAGTGGGTTGAGTGCGTTTAGTTTGGCGGTCACTTAATGGCGCCGGCTTCTATCAGCGCGGCGCGTTCACCCACGTCGAAGCCCCAGTCGGCGAGAACCTCGTCGGTATGCTGGCCGGGGCTTGGCGCGCCGCGCTGAATGCCGGGCGGGGTACGGCTGAAGCGTGGCGCCGGCGCGGGTTGCACCACGCCGTCAAACTCGACGAAGGTGGTGCGCGCCTTGAGGTGGGGATGTTCAGGTGCTTCACCCATCGACAGCACCGGCGCGAAGCACACTTCCTTGCCGTCCATGATCGCGCACCACTCATCGCGCGTGCGGGTTTTGAAGATCGCAGCGAAGCGTTCGCGCATCGCAGGCCACTGGTTGCGATCTTCCTGAGCCGGCAGGTTCTCGGCGACAAGACCCAGTAGCTCGAGGGTATTGCGATAGAACTGCGGTTCGCTGGACCCTATTGCGATGTGCTTGCCGTCCCGAGTCTCGTAGACGTTGTAATAGGGCGCACCGGAGTCGAGACGATTGGTGCCGCGCTCATCACTCCACAAGCCGCCCGCGCGCATGCCATACATGAGCGTCATCAAGGACGCGCTGCCATCGATCATCGCGGCATCGACGACCTGGCCACGGCCGCTGGTGCGACACTCGAGCAGCGCGCTGACGATGCGAGCGCGAGATACAGCGAACCGCCACCGAAATCACCCGTCAGTCTGCGCCCCGTTGACGATGCCGCCGGCCGCGACCACTGGCACGGTCGCGAACTCGATGACCTCGGCGAGCAGGGTGATCAAGCCGACATCGCCCGTGTGACCGCCGCCTTCAGTGCCCTGCACGACCACGACGTCGGCACCGTTACGGATCGCGGAGCGGGCGTGGGCGGCCTTGCCGACGACGCTGATGACCTTGACCCCATGTTCGTGGCACGCATCGACCGCCCACTTCGGCGTACCGAGCGCACAGGCCACCACTTCCACCTTGTGCCGAAAGCAGATCTCGAGCTTGGCCTTGGCGTCGTCCATGCTCATGGCCTGATCGTCTACCGGCGCGACCTTGACGCCGAGCGCTTCGACCTCGCCCTGGAGCTGCTTGATCGGTCCCGGCAAATCGTCCAGCTTCACTTCCGACAATTCCTTCGGCGCGCGCGCCGGAAAGCCGATGTCCACGCACACGGGTTTGTCGGTCAGGCTGCGTACCTGATACTCATTGAGGCCCCCTGCTGGGACTTTCAGGCTTCATCAGCATGCTGACGGTCCTAGTAAATTGAGAGTTCATCGACTCAATGCCCAACAGGAGACCTCACATGCGATTTTATACCACGACTCATCAGCATTATTG
>JACPPA010000049.1 GCA_016191285.1 Gammaproteobacteria bacterium | reverse complement strand
GCGGCGCTTAGGTGTTTTAGGCATTGGCAAATCATGCCAGATTTATCCTTACCTCAAATATGCAGCGAACCCTATGAAAATAGGCTTTACAACTTGAGCATCTACTCATTTTTACCCACACTCAAACCGGAAGAGCCATAAATTCATTACTCACCTGAATTCCAGCTTTCGCTGGAATGACGAAAGGGTGGGCTCACGCATTTTTTCCTGCGTTTCCGCTTAAGTGAGCGCCATTCAAACCTGACACCGCTTCGAGCCTCCCTAACCATGTGGCTAGGTCAGTGTGAACGGATTTTTCACGGACAATTGCGGAAAGCGCGTGAAATCCCGGTCAATCGTCCACAATTCACGCACTCGATGTTGAATGCATAACGCGGCAATTCGAGCGTCGTGAACTTGAACGCCTACAATTCGACCACGTTCGAGCAAAGCGCGTAGTTCATTCCAATGGACCGCGGTTTCAGTCATCAACACCAAGCTCGGGGATTCTAGCCAAGCTTCGATTTGCGCGATCGCTTCGCGCACCGGAGTCGCGGGTGAGTAAATGTTGGGATGAGTCGAGATAGCAAAAAACTCGTGCAGGCATGGCCACGGGATTGCTCACGCGTTGCGACCCTCGGCCAATTGACGTAAACACTTTTCAGCAGCGGAGTGAAATTCCGCGTCGGCACGATGTGCGTAAACCAGGATATTGGTATCAACCGCGATCACTCCCCGTGATCCTCGTAGGCCAGCTCGCGCAAGGCGCCCCAGGTCGCGTTACGGAGCGTAGGTCGCAATCCCCGACCTTTGAAACTCGCTTTGCGCAAGCGAAAGGGTTTTTCGGTTTTGCGCTGCGCGATCACTTGGCGGAGCCCTTGTTCAACCAAACTGCGAACAGTAGTGCGCTCCCGGATCGCGACTTTGCGGGCTTCGATCAACAGAGAATCTGCAATTTCAATTGTCGTTTTCATATGGGCCACCTTAACTATAAAACCATACACCCATATTTAGAGCATAGAAGTACCTACTTTGACGGTCAACAAGATAATTTAACTCGCAGCGTCGATGCTCCGGTTGCGTTGGCAGATGGTGCGGAGCTGCATTCATTCGGCGGATAACGCCCTGCGGGCTCATCCGCCCTACGGTGGGTGGCGACGGATCGTTGAATTAGAACCGCTCGAGTTCCGGGTGTGGCAACTGACCGCCGCGCACGTGCATCGCGCCGAATTCCGCGCAGCGGTGCAGGGTTGGCACCGCGCGACCAGGGTTGAGTAGATTCAACGGATCGAAGGCGGCCTTCAGGCGATGAAACTGGGCGAGTTCGGCGCTGCCGAATTGTAGGCACATTTGATTCAGCTTCTCGACGCCCACGCCATGCTCGCCGGTCACCGTGCCGCCGACTTCGATACACAGTTCCAAAATTTTCGCGCCGATCAACTCCGCGGTGGCGAGTTGCTGATCGTCGTTCGCGTCATACGCAATCAGCGGATGCAGGTTGCCATCGCCGGCGTGAAATACGTTCGCGATCAACAAACCATACTCCGCCGACCACGCTTCGATTTGACTCAACACGCGCGCCAATTCGCGGCGGGGAATGGTGCCGTCCATACAGTAATAATCGGGCGCGATGCGGCCGATGGCCGGGAACGCGGCCTTGCGTCCTGCCCAGAAGCGCAGGCGCTCAGCCTCGTCGCGCGAACAGCGGATCTCGCTTGCGCCAAAGCGCTGGAGCACCGCCGTGGCGCGCGCGATCTCAGCGGCGACTTCATCGACGCCGCCATCGAGTTCGCAGAGCAAGATCGCCGCCGCGTCGGTAGGATAGCCGGCATGACAGAAGTCTTCCGCCACTTTGATCGCGAGCCGGTCCATCATCTCCAATCCCGCCGGGGTGATCCCCGCCTCGATAATGCCGGCCACGGCCGCGCCCGCGGCCTCGATATTGGTGAACGCGGCGAGTAGTACCTTGGCGCTTTCGGGTTTGGGCAGCAATTTCACCGTGATTTCCATAATGACGCCGAGCAGGCCTTCGGAGCCGTTGATCACCGCCAGTAGATCAAGCCCGGGACTTTCGAGCGTGCGCCCGCCCAGTTCGAGCCATTGACCGTCGCTCAAGAACAGTTTGACGCCGAGTACATTGTGAACCGTGAGTCCGTATTTCAAACAATGCACGCCACCCGAATTCTCGGCCACATTGCCGCCAATGGAACAGGCAATTTGCGACGACGGATCCGGCGCGTAATAGAGCCCATGCGGAGCAGCGGCTTCGGATATCGCTAAATTACGCACCCCGGGTTCGACCACCGCGAGGCGATTATCCGGATCGATTTCGAGGATGCGATTAAATCGCGCAAGGCTTAAGAGACAGCCGTGAGCCAGCGGCAGCGCGCCACCCGACAGCCCGGTCCCCGCACCGCGTGGCACGATCGGGACAAGGTAGGCCGCGCAGGTCTGGATAATTTTTTGGACTTCATCGCGGGTTCGCGGTAGGCAGACCACGCGTGGAATTTCGCGATAGGCCGAAAGACCATCGCATTCATAAGGCCGTTTCGCGGCGGTCTCGATTAACAACGCGTCGGCGGGCAGGAATTCGGCGAGCGCTGCTTCGAAGTGCATTTTCTACCCGGGACTGGCGCCAAATGGGTAGTTGGACGGGATCACGACCACGCCACCAGCAGTCACTTCAAAGCGCTTGGCATCGCGTTCGCGATCGACCCCGATGCGTTCGTTGGGCGGGATTTGCACGCCGCGATCGCAGATCGCGCGCCGCACTTGCGCACCTTCTCCGACGGTAACCCCCAGGAATAGGATCGAATCTTCCACGGTCGCACCATCGTCGATGTACACCCGATTGCCGAGCACGCTGCGGCTGACGCCGCCGCCCGCGATGATGGTGCCGCCGGCGACAATTGAATTGACGCAAATCCCCTCGTTGCACGAGTGCCCGGGCACGGTCCGCGCCGGTGGGCGTTGTTGCTGATAGGTCCGGATGGGCCAGTCGGCCTGATAAATATCGAGCGGCGGCTCGAGCTTCAACAGATCCATATTGGCTTCGTAATAATCGTCCAGATTCTCGAGCGAGCGCCAGTAGCGATCTTGGGTCACACGGCCATACGGACCGCCAAACCGGTAACTCAAGATCCGCGCGCGGCCTAGGAGTTCGTCCTTGATGAGGTCAAAAATGCCACGGCTACACGTGCCGTCGTAGCAGCGCGTCAGGAGATCGAGCAAGCATTGGCGCTTGAAAACATAGACCTCCATCGGCCCGTACGCCTCGTTATCGCTCGGCAATGGCTGAGGGGTATTGAAATTGAAAATCTCGGTTACTTCGGTATCCATTGCGGTGACATAGCCCGGGAAACGACTACCGCAGGCAGTCTCGCGATCGATCGCGGCCACCGTGACGTCCGCGTCGCGCTCCAGGTGATAAGCGATCATCGCTGAATAATCCATGCGATAGATCTGCTCGCCCGATACCACCACCACGGTGTCTTCCAGCGCACCATCCAACAGATAAAGATTTTTATACAACGCGTTCGCTTGGCCGGTGTAAATCGATAGATGCTCGGTGATCGGCGGCGACACCGCGGTCACGAATTCGCCAAGGTCGGTATTGAAGATCGACCAGCCGTCGCGGAGGTGATTCTGTAGCGACAACGCATTGAACTGCGTGAACACATTAATTCGCCGCAACCCGGAATGCATGCAATTGGTCAACGCGAAATCGATGATTCGATACGCACCCGCATAGGGCAGCGCGGCCGCGGTACGCCGTGCGGTTAGCGGCATCAACGGTTTACCGTCTCCGATAGCGAGAACGATAACCAGCGCTTGGAAGAGGTTGGTGATGAGCATGGCGTTAAGCGCGCGCATTATACGCCGCGCCAGCGAAGTGGAAAGCGCTGATGCTCGATGAGGGTGGCGACGGACGATCAACCGTCCTGCACGGTCCGAACAACGACTCGCCGTCGACACTGCAAAAATGGGATAGGCGCTTATGAATTAAACAGTTATCTTACGCGTTCCGCCGCACACCGCAGCTCCGTCACCAGCATCAGGATCATGTCCGAAGAAATTTTAGTAAATGTCACGCCGCAAGAGACACGCGTTGCCTTTGTCGAAAATGGCGTCCTGCAGGAAGTTTTAATCGAGCGGGCGCGCCGCCGCGGCTTCGTCGGCAATATTTATCTGGGCCGCATCAACCGCGTGTTACCGGGAATGGGTGCGGCGTTTGTCGATATCGGACTGCAACGGGCGGCATTTTTACATGTGTCGGATATCGAGAGCGCCGATGCGCGGAAAGAAGCGACCGGCATCGAGGTCCCCATCGAACAGGCGGTACACGAAGGTCAGCAAATCCTCGTGCAGGTAACGAAGGAGCCTCTCGGCACCAAAGGGGCGCGCCTCAGCACCTACATCAGTATTCCGTCGCGCTATTTGGTGTTCATGCCGTATTCGAATTCGTTGGGCATTTCGCAGCGCATCGAGCAGGAAGAGGAACGTCGCCGCTTGCGCGATATCGTCCTCGGACTCCAACCTAATTTGAGCCCGTTGAGCGCGCCGCTCGACGAATCACGCACGCCAAGCGCCGGACCGAAAGAGCCGCGTACCGGCGGGTTTATCGTCCGCACGGCGGCGGAAGGCGCCGCCGCCGCTGACCTTCAAGCGGACATGTTGTTCCTGCTGCGGCTATGGAGCTCAATCGAAGAACGCCTGAAGCTTGCGCAACCGCCGTGTGCAGTGTATGAAGATCTGCCACTGGTGTTGCGTATTATTCGCGATCTATCGGCGACGCAAGCCGAAAAAATTCGGGTCGACTCGCGCGAGACCTTCACCAAGGTGACGGCGTTCGCCGAAGAATTCACGCCGGAACTCGCACCCCTCATTGAGCATTACCCGGGCGAACGGCCGATCCTCGATCTCTACTCCACCGAAGATGAAATCCAACGCGCCTTGCAACGCAAGGTCGATTTGAAATCGGGTGGACATTTGGTGCTCGATCAAACCGAAGCCATGACGACCATCGACGTGAATACCGGCGGTTTTGTCGGTCATCGCAACTTGGAAGAGACCATCTTCAAAACCAATCTTGAGGCGGCCCAGGCGATAGCGCGTCAGCTCCGATTAAGGAACCTGGGCGGTATCATCATTGTCGACTTTATCGACATGGTGGAAGACGAGCATCGCCGCCAAGTGTTGCGCGCGCTCGAAAAGAGTCTCGAGCGCGATCACTCGAAAATTTCCGTCAGCGATGTGACCTCCCTGGGGTTGGTGCAGATCACGCGCAAACGGACGCGCGAAAGCCTGGAGCATGTGCTGTGTGAGCCGTGCCCCACCTGCAATGCGCGCGGCTCAATCAAATCGGCAGAAACTGTCTGTTATGAACTTTTCCGCGAAATTCTCCGCGAGCAGCGACAGTTCGATGCGCGGAAATTGCTGGTCGTCGCCTCGCAAACCGTGGTCGATCTATTGCTCGATGAAGAATCCACCAGTATCGCGGAGTTGGAAGTGTTTATCGGCATTCCAATCCGTTTTCAGGTTGAGAGCACGTACACTCAAGAGCAGTACGACGTCGTCTTGTTGTAGCGCACGGCATGGTTCGGCGTTGGCTTAAATTGGCATGGGCGGGATTCGCGATCCTGACGCTGACGAGCGCGTTGGGTTTGTCGGCGCTGCGCGTAGTGCTGGCAAATCTCGAACCCGAACGCCCGCGCATCGAACGCTGGTTGAGCGACTACCTCGGGGCGCCGATCACCATTGGCCGCGTGGCCACTGCCTGGCGTCGCGGGTTACCCGTCATCACCGGCTACGACATCCGCGTTAACGAACCCATGGCGCGAGCCGTCGAAGCACTGCATTTTGATGCCGCCGAAGCCACCATCGCGCCCTTTTCAAGTCTGCGTAAACGTCACGTGGAACTTGCAGGACTGGTCTTAAGCGGGGTGCGGATGGCGATCGAACGGGCGCCAGACGGCCACTTCAGTGTGCGCGGTTTCCACGCGGGCAACGCGCAATTCGCGCAATGGCTGATGCACCAACAGCGGTTGACGGTGGCCAAGGCGGACGTCGTCGTCACCGACCAACGCGGAATTTTTGCGCCGCTTAAGATCAACGCGGCGACGTTGGCGATCACCCGCGATCGCGCGCGCACCACGGTGCGCGGAACGACGGCGCGCCTTGATCCGCTGGCGGCCGCCATCGATTTCGAACTGCAACTTCCGCAGCAGGCCGACGCGCCGTTTGAACTGCGGGTGGCGAGCCCGGCGCTCGATGTCGCGGCGGCCGCGCACGCGCTGATCCCGCGGATCGCCCCGCCGCAACCACTCGTCGGCGCGTTGAAACTCGCCTTGCAATGGTCGGCGTTTGCACCGCTGCAGTTTGTGTTTGCACTTGAATCGCCAACGTCGATGGTCGCCCCTTCGCCAACCGCGAAGCGTTCAACAGTTATGGCGCGCGGCGCCGGAACGTGGCAGGCGAATGCACTGGCGCTGAACGTCACCGAATTTGCCGTCGACACATCGCCTGCGCCGCTGGATTGGCGCGTGCATTACGCGCCCGCCACCCATCGTTTCCGTTTGAGCGCCGATCGGATGCCGTTGGCCGCGGTGAAGCTCATCGCGGACTGGTTACCGCCAGACTGGCTGCCAGCGCCCGCACGCAGCGCCGTACCGAACGCCAGCGGTGAACTGCGGGATTTGCGGGTAGGCGTCGATCACGCCGCTGCGGCAATGTGGTATGCCAGTGGGCAGGTGGACGCGTTGGCGCTCAGCACGGCGTTGGGGTCGGACCTTACAGGGCTGACGGCGCGTTTTGCCGTGAATACCAGCGGCGGCGCGATAAACGCGGTAAACGCCGAATTCGTCGTGCACCATCCGCGCCTCGTCGCGCCGCTTACCGTCAGCGCTTTAACCGGCGCGCTGCGCTGGACGACGGCAACCGATGCTTCGCTGCATTCGTCGCTAGACCTCGCGGCAATGGTGAATGATTTTCCGTTGCAGCTGGCGGGCAGCATCGAGCACAGCGGCGATACTTCGCCGCTGGTCGATCTGGAAGTCAGCCTGGGGACCGGCGATCTCACACGCTTTAACGAATTCATGCCGCGCGAAGTCATGCATCCGCACGGCGATCATTGGCTGCGCACCGCCTTTGTTGGCGGCGTACTTAAATCAGGCCGTTTGACCTTGCGCGGTCCGCTGGACGCCTTCCCGTTCGATCACGATGGTTTGTTCAGCGCGGATTTCACGGTCGAGGACGTCGAACTCCGTTACTCGGAACATTGGCCGCTCGCTACTGATGTCGACAGTACGCTTGCCTTTCGCGGCCGCCACTTAAGCGGCGAACTGACGCAGGCGCTGTTCTTCGATTCGCCGTTGCGCCAGGCCCATTATTCAATCGCGGATATTTTTAGCCTGGAACCCATCCTGCTGGTGAACGGTACCGTCCGCGCGACGTTGACCGATGCGCTGCACGTCTTGCGCGAGAGTCCCTTGCACGGCGCGCTGACCGAACTCGCCGATCTCGAAATCGACGGACCCTTCGACCTCACACTCGACATGAATTTAGGTCTGCACGTAGGCGGCAAAACCAGCGTCCTCGGGCAAATTGCGTTCGATGGAAACACGCTGCGCTCGGCACGCCATCACGTCGCGATCGATGATTTAAAAGGCAACTTGAGTTTTACACACGATGCATGGCATGGCGCAGCGTTAACCGCGAACTACCGCGGCGAACACGTCGGCTTGCGGGTCAGTGGCGGCATAGGCGATCCCAGTCACGATAGTGAATTCCGGATGACTGGCACCTCCAATGCGACACAACTGCTCGGTCATTTGAAGCATTACGCGCCGTATGTGCATCACTGGTTGGCGATTAACCGCAAACTCGACGCGCTGCGCGGGGCGGCGCCGTGGCAGGCCGTGTTGACCGTCCCCCACGCGCCTGAGCGGCCGCAGCAACTGGTACTCGAATCCACCCTCGTCGGCCTCGCGGTCGGGTTGCCGTGGCCGTTCGGCAAAAGTGCGAATGATCGGCTACCACTTCGCATCGAGGCGACGCTCGGCGCGCCCGACGCCCACACCACGCAGCTTGCCCTCGGCGACACCTTGCACCTAATGCTCGAGCAAATCCCCACGGCCGGCGGATCGCAGGTATCCCGGGTCGATGTGGCCTTGGGGCCGAACGCCCCAGCGCTTACCCACGACGGACTCTATGTCCATGGCGATCTCAACACGCTGCCGCTGGGCGAATGGGCCGCGCTGATGCGCGACGCAACCCTACCGACGCTGTCGCTGCCGATGGCCTTCGACATTAAAGTCGCCAATCTTCACACCTTGGGGCAGGACTTCGACCACGTCGCGCTCAACGGACATCGTGATGCGGTGGCGTGGCGTGTGCATGTCGACAGCGCACGCGCGGCTGGCGATGTGACTATTCCGGCGGACCTGGCGCAGGCGCCGCTCACGTTGAATTTCGATCGGCTGTGGCTCGCGCCGGTCAAAAGCGACGACGGGCAAAGCGCGGTTGATCCGCGACGCATGCCTGCCTTGGCGATGGCCTGCGCATCGTTCAAATATCACGATATTGATCTTGGCCAAGCCGCGTTCGCGACCCAGCGTCTCGCGGATGGCCTCGATCTCCAGTCGTTGTTATTTCAAAACCCGGCCTTTCAAATGCACGCGACGGGTCGCTGGACCGTGGCGGGCGCGAATCATCAATCGCAATTCACGATCGGGTTAAAAGGCGAAGCGCTCGGCCCGATACTCCAGCATTTCGGCTACAACGCCCAAGCCATCGACGGCGGCGAAACCCAACTCGACATCGAAGCCGCGTGGCATGGAACGCCGGCCGATTTCACGCTCGATCGCCTCGATGGCAAATTGAATTTGCGCGTCGGCAAAGGTCGCTTGCTCGATATCGAACCCGGCAGCGGACGCCTTTTCGGACTGTTGAGCCTGCAAACGTTACCGCGCCGCCTGTCGTTTGATTTTGCCGATTTGTTCGAAAAGGGTTTCGTCTTCGACCATATCGAAGGCTGGTTCGAATTGCAGCAAGGCAACGCCTATACCAACAGCTTGTACATGGAAGGTCCCTCGGCCAAGGTGGAAATTTCCGGGCGCACCGGCTTAGCTCAGCAGGATTACGACCAGCTTGCCGTGGTCACGCCTTCGCTGTCGAAAAGCATTCCGCTCGCCAGCGCTTTTTTTGGACCGGCCGGCATCGGCGTTGGCGCCGCGATCTATCTCGGTCAAAAGGTGTTTAAATCGATCCCGGAGCAAGTCGACAAATTCTTGCAGAAGCGCTATTCGATAACCGGCGGTTGGACGAATCCGAAAGTTGAACGCCTTTGACAACACTTCCCGTCGGAAGAGCGGGCCGGAGTGACCATGCGCCCGCTCCCCTCGCGGGAGCGGGCTGGGGTGAGGGGGACCTATGACCAACGAATTCTGGAAACCAAACACCGTCGTCGCCGCCATCCTGGAGCGGGAAGGTCGCTTTCTGCTGGTCGAGGAACTGGATAATGGACGGGCCGTTTATAACCAACCGGCCGGCCACCTTGATGCAGGCGAGACCCTGATTCAGGCCGTGTGCCGCGAAACGCTGGAAGAAAGCGCGTGGCATATCGAACCACTGGGCCTAGTCGGCGTGTATTTGATGCAGCCGCCCGACAGTGCGATTACCTATCTACGATTCTGCTTTCATGGCCGGTTGCTGAAACACGATCCGGCGCGCGTATTGGACACCGAAATTATTCGTACCCTGTGGTTGACGCGCGACGAACTCGCCGCGGAGTCAGCGAAGCACCGCAGTCCGCTGGTGCTGCGGTGTATCGACGATTATCGCGCTGGCACGCGGTATCCGCTGTCGCTCATTAATGACCTTCGCTTCTAAGACCAGTCATTTATCGCCCGCGAACGGTCACGTGGTGGTGGCAATTTCGGGCGGCGTGGATTCCTCGGTCAGCGCGCTGTTATTGAAAGACGCCGGCTATCAAGTCTCCGCGGTGTTCATGAAAAACTGGAACGAACCATTAGCGGACGGGCCTTGTCGCTGGGAAGACGACGTAGCTGACGCGCTAGAAGTCTGCGAACGACTCGACATTCCGCTCAACACGGTGGACCTCTCGCAGGCTTACTGGGACGGCGTGTTCGCCGACTTTTTGGCGGAGTACGCTCGCGGCCGCACGCCGAATCCCGACGTCCTATGCAATAGGGAAGTGAAGTTCAAGGCTTTTCTCGAACACGCCCGCGCGCTCGGTGGACACCTGATCGCCACCGGTCATTACGCGCGGATCCGTCGGCGCGGCGATCAATTGGAACTGCTGAAGGGCGATGATCCTGCCAAGGACCAAAGTTATTTTTTGTACACCCTCGGCCAGGCCGAACTCGCCGCGACCTGTTTCCCGATTGGCGATCGATTGAAATCGGCCGTCCGCGATCTCGCCCAGCAACGCGGACTTATTACCCACGATAAGAAAGACAGCACCGGAATTTGTTTCATCGGCGAGCAACGCTTTCGTGAATTCTTGAGCCGTTACCTGCCGGCGCAACCGGGGCGAATTCTAAGTGTCGATGGCCGGGACTTAGGCGAACACGCTGGCGTGGTCTATTACACGCTGGGGCAGCGCGAAGGTTTACGCGTCGGTGGCGTAAAAGGCGCCGCCGAAGGCGCCTGGTATGTAGTCGGCAAAGACGTGACGCGCAACGAACTCACCGTGGCCCAAGGCCACGACCATCCGGCGTTATTAAGCCACGCGCTCATCGCCGGTCAGGTGACCTGGGTGGCCGGCACCGCCCCCAGATTTCCACTACGCTGCCGGGCCAAAACCCGCTATCGCCAAGCGGATCAGGATTGCGTGGTCGAGGCGGTCGACGACCACATTGTGCAAGCGATCTTCGACCGCCCACAGCGGGCGGTGACGCCGGGCCAATCCGTCGTTTTCTACGCGGACGAGGTGTGCTTAGGCGGCGGAATTATCGACGTCACCGACGCCTTACCGCGCCGTACTACAACAACCACGCAAGATTGCCGATAATGCGGCGCCTCTTATCCTTAAGATAATTAACGGAGTTCCGATGACCAATAGCTTCAATGCCCGGACCACGCTTAAGGTCGGCGCCAAGGATTATCACTATTTCAGTCTGAAAGCGCTCGAAGGCCGCTTTAAGCTCGCGCGCCTCCCCTACTCCTACAAGATTCTGCTCGAGAATTTATTGCGGCACGAGGACGGTGCGAACACCACTAAAGCGGATATCGAAACCCTGGCCGGTGCGGATTTGAAGCAAGTACCGGCGAAGGACATCAATTTCACGCCCGCGCGCGTCATTCTGCAGGATTTCACCGGCGTGCCCTGCGTGGTCGATTTGGCCGCGATGCGCGATGCGATCAAACAGCTCGGCGGCCAAGCCTCGCAGGTCAATCCGCTGTGCCCCGTCGAACTCGTCATCGATCACTCGGTGATGGTCGACTATTACGGCACGCCGGATGCGCTCGATAAAAACGCCAAAGTCGAATTCGAACGCAATCAAGAACGCTATGGCTTCCTGCGTTGGGGGCAAGAAGCGTTACAGAATTTCAAGGCGGTGCCGCCCGATACCGGCATCGTGCATCAGGTCAATATCGAATTCCTGGCGCGCGTGGTGTTCGAGAAAGATGGCCTGCTGTATCCCGACTCGTGCTTCGGCACCGACTCACACACCACGATGGTGAACGGCATCGGCGTCCTCGGTTGGGGCGTCGGTGGGATCGAAGCGGAAGCCGCCATGCTCGGACAGCCCTCGTCGATGTTGATTCCGGAAGTGATCGGCGTGCGCGTCACCGGCAAACTCGCCGAAGGCGCGACGGCTACCGATTTGGTGTTAACAGTGACCGAGTTGCTGCGCAAACGCGGCGTGGTCGAGAAGTTCGTCGAGTTCTTCGGCCCCGGACTCGCGAATTTGGCGAGCGCGGATCGCTCAACCATCGCGAATATGGCGCCCGAGTACGGCGCGACCTGCGGCATCTTCCCGATCGACGAAGAAACCTTGAACTATCTGCGCCTGACCGGCCGCAACGAAACGCAGATCGCCATCGTCAAAGCCTACGCGGAAGTGCAAGGCCTGTGGTGGACGCCGGACTCGCCGGAGGCCGAATACACCGATGTGCTGCACGTTGATCTGAGCACGATTAAACCGTCGCTGGCGGGTCCCAAACGGCCGCAGGATCGCGTGTTGTTATCGGATGTCAAAGCCAATTACCGCACGGCCTTCGAAGCCGAGCAGAAGATGCGCCCAAGCGCGGGCGCCGCGGCGGTGACCGATGCCGGTAACACTTTTGCGCTGAAAGACGGCGCGGTGGTCATCGCGGCGATTACGTCGTGTACCAACACCTCGAATCCCTCGGTACTGATTGGCGCCGGATTGCTGGCGCGGAAAGCCGTCGCATTGGGCTTAAAAACCCAACCGTGGGTCAAGACCTCGTTGGCGCCGGGCTCGAAGGTCGTCACTGAATATCTGAAAAAGGCCGGCTTGCTCGGCGATCTCGAGGCGCTGGGCTTCAATGTCGTCGGCTATGGCTGCACGACTTGTATTGGTAACTCGGGCCCGCTCAATGAGTCGATCGGCAAGGCCATTGTCGATAACAAGCTGAGCGTGTCGGCGGTCCTCTCCGGTAACCGCAACTTCGAAGGCCGCGTGCATCAAGACGTACGGATGAACTATCTCGCGTCGCCGCCGTTGGTCGTGGCTTATGCGCTCGCCGGTAGCACTGATCTCGATCTGACCCGCGAGCCCCTCGGCCAAGGAAAAGACGGCAAGGACGTGTTCTTGAAAGACCTCTGGCCGAGTTCGCAGGAAATCCAAATCGCCGTCGCCAAAGCGGTGAACGCTGATCTCTTCAAGGCGACTTATGCCGATGTGTTCAAGGGCGACGCGCGTTGGCAATCGATCAAAGTCACTAAATCCGAAACCTATAGCTGGGATGCCAAGAGCACTTACGTGCAGAATCCGCCGTACTTCGTCGGCATGAGCAAGACGCCACCAGGCATCAAACCTATCACTGGCGCACGCGTGCTAGCGGTGCTCGGCGATTCGATCACAACCGATCACATCTCGCCCGCCGGCGACATCAAAAAGGATTCTCCCGCCGGTAAATATCTCGGCGAACACGGCGTGCAAAAGCAGGATTTCAATTCCTACGGCTCGCGCCGCGGCAATCACGAAATCATGATGCGCGGCACCTTCGCCAATACGCGCATCAAGAATGCGATGACGCCGGGTGTCGAAGGTGGGGTGTCCAAATATTTGAATGGCGCAGCCGGTCCCGTCGAGCCGATCTACGATGTGGCGATGAAGTATAAGGCGTCTCGTGTACCGCTGGTGGTGCTGGCCGGGAAAGAATACGGCACCGGCTCCTCGCGCGATTGGGCCGCCAAAGGCACGATGCTGCTCGGTGTGAAGGCCGTGATCTCCGAATCGTTTGAGCGCATCCACCGCGCGAACTTGGTCGGCATGGGCGTACTGCCGCTCAATTTCATCGAGGGCCAATCCGCCCTGTCCTTAGGCTTGGACGGTACGGAAGTCATCGATTTCGATGGCTTGAAAGAAGGCGCGACGGAATTAATGGTGAACGCCAAGAAAGCAGACGGCAAGGCCACCACGTTTAAGGCTCGCATACGCATCAACACCGCGAAGGAATGGGAGTACTACGCGCACGGCGGTGTACTGCAATTCATGTTGCGCCAGATGGCGGGGTAACACCGGGCGCTAATCCCGTGCCCAGATCACCCGCGGCGCCGAGGCGCACGACAATCTGGTCGTGCTCGATTGGAAGCGGGCCAACCGATGCGGAGCGACGGCAGTGGCGGCCGAATCGATCAACTCCGATTCGATCAAAGCGCCCGATTGCTGCGTTGCGACCAGTTGCGGTCGCCTACGCGAGCCACTATCGTGCGGCGGTTACCCGCAGGCGGAGAAGATCGGATGTCGACGATGGCTAACCCCTGGCGCTCGCTTTAACCATGAATAAAGCCGAGTTCTACGCCAACGCGCGCACCGATCTAATTGGACCGCTGGCTGGCGTGGTAGTGGTCGAAGCAACGACCACCTGGGCGGGCCCGATGGCCGGCTGTGTGCTGGCCGATTTCGGCGCGAGCGTGATCAAAGTCGAACACCCTGATGGCGAAGTAATGCGGCGCGTCCCGCCTTTCGTCCCCGGCACCAACCTCTCGGTGATGCACGAGGTCGTGAACCGCAACAAGCGGAATCTCTGCTTGAGCCTGAAAGGCGCGGAAGGTCGTGCGGTTTTTCTCAAGCTCTGCGCGACCGCGGATATCGTGATCGAGAATTTCAAACCCGGCACGCTCGACGCGTGGGGCGTGGGCTATACCGACGTCAGCGCAGTAAAGCCGGATATCGTATACGTATCGATCAGTGGCTTCGGGCAATTCGGTCCGTATTGCGATCGACCGGGTTACGATCCAATAGCGCAGAATTTCACCGGCTGGTCTTCCCTCAATGGCGAGCCCGACGGCGGCCCGACTAAAGCCCCGACTTTTCTCGGCGATGATCTCGGCGGTTTGCACGCTGCGCTCGGCGCGCTCGGCGCGCTGTACCATCGCAATCGCACCGGCGAAGGTCAGCACGTGGATATTGCCTTGGTCGACGGGCTAATCTTCCAGAGCAATGGCCAGCTCACGATCGGCGCGCTGGGTTTGGCTAGTCAGCGGTGGGGCAATCAATTCGCGATCGCCGCGCCGGTGAATGTCTATGTTTGCACCGATGGGCGAGTTTATACCGGCGTGCTGCTCGATTCGCACTGGCGCACCTTCTGCGAACACATTGGGCGTCCCGATCTCGCGCGAATCACCGCGCCTGAACGGGTCGAACGTCGCGCTGAACTCGACGCCCTCCTCGCCGCCTGGTGCGTGACACGTGCAACCGGCGACGTGGTCGAGACGATGACGCGTCTCGGACTCGCCGTGACGCGCGTGAATACCTTTGTCGAAGCTGCGCAGGATCCCCATGTTCGCGCACGTGACATGTTGCAGAACACTGCACTGGCCGGCGGCGCACAGGCTCCGCTAACAGGTCCTGCGGCAAAGTTCTCGCGCACGCCCACTCGCGTGCGGTCAGCGGCGCCGGCGTTGGGCGAGCACAGTGATTCCATCCTGACCGAACTCGGATTTTCCTCCACGCAAATCGCCGATCTGCGCGCTAAACACATCATTTAATCCAATCGAGGTAGGACCATGACAGACTCCACGTACCACGGCAGTTGCTTTTGCGGCGCCGTTAAACTCACCGTCACGGGCACGCCCGCTGGCATGGGCTATTGCCATTGCGAATCGTGTCGTCATTGGTCGGCGGGTCCGGTGAATGGCTTCAGTCTGTGGCCGCCGGCGCAGGTGCAAGTGACGCAAGGCGCGGATCAGATCGGGACGTATCATAAAACGGACAACAGCCACCGGCAGTGGTGCAAGGCCTGCGGTGGTCACCTGATGACCCGCCACCCGGGCATGCAACTCATCGACGTCTATGCCGCGATTCTTCCAACGTTGAAGTTCACGCCGGGTCTGCATGTGTTCTACGGCGAATCGGTGTTGCGCATTGCCGATGGTCTGCCGAAATTTAAAGATGTGCCGGCGGAAATGGGCGGCTCGGGGGACACACTGCCGGAGTAGGGTCGGCGTTACACCGCGCTACTCAGCGCGACACGTGTTCAATCGGCGTCGATTCCTCGCGAGCTGCGGCGGTCTGCTGCTCGCGAGTAACGCCTCGCGTTGGCCGCACGCCGCTACGTTCGATAACGCGCCCTTCGCGCTCGGCGTCGCCTCCGGCTATCCAACTCCCACCGGCTTCACGTTGTGGACACGCCTCGCGCCCACGCCGTATGCGCCGGATGGCGGCATGCCAAACCAGGATGTGCTGGTGCATTGGGACGTCGCCGAGGATGATCATTTTTCCCCCATCGTCGCCAGCGGCACCGCGTTAGCCACCCCGGCATGGGCGCATTCGGTGCATGTGGATGTAACCACGCTGCGTCCGGATCGCTGGTATCGCTATCGTTTTCACGTGGGTAACGCGATGAGTCCGGTGGGTCGCACGCGCACGGCGCCGGCGCTCGAAAGTGAGGCCCGCCTACTCCGGCTGGCGCTCGTTTCCTGCCAGCACTACGAACACGGCTACTACGCGGCCTATCGCCATCTGTTGGCCGATGATCTCGATCTGGTGGTTCACGTCGGCGATTATATTTACGAGGGCAGTTGGGGTAACGGCAAGGTCCGCTCGCATGTCGGTCCAGATCCGACCACGCTTATCGGTTATCGCCAGCGTTACGCCTGCTACAAAGCCGATCCTTTACTGCAAGCGGCGCATGCCGCGTGCCCGTGGCTCATGGTGTGGGACGACCATGAAGTCCAAAACGATTACGCAGCCGATCATTCGCGCTACGGCGACGACCCTGTCACCTTCGTCGCGCGGCGCAACGCGGCCTATCGCGCGTATTACGAACACATGCCGCTGCCCGAGGCGATGCGGCCGCGCGGCGTGCAGATTCAAATTTACACGCACGTGCCGTGGGGACGTCTGGCGCAAATCGCGCTGCTCGACGATCGCCAATATCGCAGCTATCGACCCTGTAGCAGCGCACGGATGCCATCGACGCCGGATGAAGTTAACTGCCGCGCGCGGACCGCGCCCACCGCGACCATGCTGGGCGCGATCCAAGAAGCGTGGTTGGACCAGATGCTCGCGAGTTCAACGGCGCAGTGGAATGTCATCGCGCAGCAAACCTTGATGGCCCAAAACGATGGCATCCTAGGGCCAGGTGAACAGTTCAACACCGACGGCTGGGATGGCTATCCGGCGGCACGAACGCGTTTGCTCGGGGCGCTCGATCGGCATCGTGTCGCGAATCCGATCGTGCTCGGTGGCGACGTTCATGCGTTTTGGGTGGCCGATCTGCCACGCGATTTTTCGGTGCCCCATTCACCGATCGTCGCGACCGAATTTGTGGGGACTTCGATCACCTCTTATGCGGGCGACGATGAGCGCATTCGAACGGCCATGCACGAAGCGCCGAATATTAAATTCGGTACCGGACGCTATCGCGGCTATCTGCGGCTCGATCTGCGACCCGAAATCGCGACCGCCGATCTACGTGCGCTGCGCAATGCCCAAGATCTCAACACGCCCTGCGCGACGTTGGCGAGTTTTAACGTAGTGTCTGGACGACCAGGCGCGGTGCGGGCGTGAAGCGCCGCCCGCTGTGGGAGCCGCTTTAGCGGCGAATCTTTCAAGGTTCGCGCATCATCTAACTCGCAAAGAGTCGCGGATAAATCCGCTCCTACAAGAGGGCGCCGCTGACCTGACCTGAACTCACCTGTGGGAGCCGCTTTAGCGGCGAACTAACGTTGGTTGAAGATTCGCCGCTAAAGCGGCTGCCATATTCACAACGTCCAGATCGCATGCCCGCGCGCTACTCGTAACGAAATCCTGCTTCCTGCGCCAGTGCTCGGCACTCGCTCGCGTACTTCGTATCGAGTATCGCAACTTGCCGCCAATCCTGATGCATTTCTTTCATCATGATGCTGGACGCGTCGCCCATTTTCGACTCCGCGCTCGGTTTGCCGTGGCGCTTCGCCGCTTCGTTCAGGCTGAACTCGCCACTGCTGTACAAGCGGTCGTAGTCTTGAACCCCATGGCCCCGCGCGGCGAGAAAATAATACGCCGCGCAGGTCGCGAAGCCTGGCGATTCCACTGCGGGCAAAGATTCGGCGGCGCTCGCGGCGCACCACAGGCTTAGAGCGAAGATTCGCGACCTCGACATCAGGGTTTGATTTCAACCTCGATGAACGCCGATTCGTCGTCGCCGGCGTTGATCACATTGTGCTCAACGCCCGCTTGGCGCGCATACGAGTGCCCGAGCTTCAATTCAGCGGTCAGATTACCGGTGAGGGTTTCGAGCAGCAGCGTGCCGTTAGTAATCGGCACCACCACATAATCGAAGGCGTGCCGATGCCAGCCGGTTTCCGCGCCAGGCGCGAACCGCCATTCAGTAACCCGCACTCGCTCGGTATCCACTTGCACCGTGGCGTGGGCTTCGGGGCGTGCCGGCATTCTTACCCTCCGGTGAGCTTGGCGCGAAACATAAAGAACACCGCGCCCATGATGCAACACGCCGCCCATAAATAATCGAGCGTCAGGCGTTCCTTCAAATAAAAAATCGAGAACGGCGCGAACACCGACAGCGTGATCACTTCTTGCAGAATTTTGAGCTGACCCACTGTCATGACTTGATGCCCGATGCGGTTCGCCGGCACCTGCAACAGATACTCAAACAAAGCGATCCCCCAGCTCACCAGCGCAGCGATGAGCCACGGCTTTTGACTCAGATGCTTGAGGTGTCCATACCACGCCAAGGTCATGAACACATTGCTCATGGCGAGTAAGCCGACGGTGGTAAGCAAGGTTGGCATCAGACGACTGACTGACTAGGCGCGAATACGCTGAACCGTGAGGGCCGGTGCGGAAGAGCGAAGCACACATCCGACCGGCTTTGTGTCGACACGTTTACAAGCGACTAATTGAATCCGCGAGGGGCACAGAACCTTGGCGAGGTCGGGGCTCCTTCGCTCGGGTTAGGCTTTCGGCGCAAAAGCGTTGCACCAACCCTTAGCGCTTACGGCCTGGCCTGCGAAGATTCCACAGCCGCCCCACTCGGCGTCCGGCGTGCCTTGATATAGCGCGCAGGCTGAGCAGGCCATACCGGCTTGAAACCGCGGGAATTTGGCTTTGTCGACTTTGGTCGCATCGTGGTTATAACCAAGCCCTGTGGCCTGCGCACTCGCTTCGTCGACATGCGGAAGCTCGACGGCGAACGCTAGGCGATTCGCGACCAACTGCGCCACCGACACGGTCGCCACCACACCCAAGCTGCGTTTGAAAAATGTGCGTCTACTATTGTCCATGGTCTGTCCTCGTTGAGTTATTGAAATAACGATTTAACCCGTTGCTAGTGTGCTGTCCCGCAATGACCTTTCATAATTCGCCTACTCCGCGCGGCGGTCTATGGGAGCCGCTTTAGCGGTGAATTTGGAGTAATTCCTATTCGCGGCTAAAGCCGCTCCCACATTGGTTAAGCGTCGAATTGTTGAAAACTATTACGGCGCAACACCTTAATTTTAGGGATGCTAAAACTGAGCGAATCCTACTCCGCCTGCAGCTCACGCACCATCCGGTTGAGCACGACTCGGTGGCCGTATTTACCGAGATGCTGAATTCAACCCCGATGCGGGCCGCCAGTTTAGCTTCGTCCGGCAGTGAGGCTTCGACTTTCATCAGTATTATCGAGCGAAGGCTGAAGAGCGTACGGTATCGCGTAACGTAAACCAATCGATCACGGAGGCTGGTTAATCGTCGGCACCCCAATGGTCAGCGGCAAGATGAACTGCCATGATTGGGGCAGTGAGGGAGCGGCTTCAGCCGCGATTGGGGCCTCAACAAAGATTCGCCGCTAAAGCGGCTCCCACAAGACACACCGCCGCCGGTGATAACCCTTATTGTGGGAGCGGCTTCAGCCGCGATTGGGGCCTTAACAAACAAACATTCGCCGCTAAAGCGGCTCCCACGAGATCCACGAGTCAGCGCACTGGCAAAATATTGGGTTAATCGAAAGCGAGAAAAAAAAGCATGCACGCAATGAATGACGCCGCGTCGCGCGCCGTTACTGGTGGCTGGCCCGAACGCTACAAACTCGTTGCGCTATGTGTCTGCGCGGTTTTCGTGTGCTACATCGATCGCGTCAATATCTCGGTCGCCGTGCTCGCGATGCAGGAGCAGTACAAATGGTCAGAGACCACCAAGGGCTTGGTGATGTCGGGCTTTTTCATTGGCTACATGGCACTAATGCCGACCAGCGGTTGGCTTGCGAATCAATTCGGTGGTAAACGCGTGCTGGGTTATGCCGTGCTGTGGTGGTCACTGTGGACGATCTTGACGCCGGTCGCGGCGGCCTGGTCGTTACCGGCGTTAGTCATCGCGCGAATTGCGATGGGCGCTGGTGAAGCCGCAACCTTCCCCGCTATCTACAATCTGTATGGGCGTTGGGTACTGCCCACCGAACGTTCGCGCGCAGTCGCGCTCTTGATCGGCGGCATTCCGCTCGGCACGTTGACGGCATTGATGACGACGGGCTGGATCATCAACCATTACGGCTGGCCTGCCGTATTTTATCTGTTCGGCAGCGTCGGTTTTTTGTGGTGCCTGGCATGGTTTCCGCGAAGTTACGATCGCCCCGACGCGCACCCACGGATCTCCGCCGCTGAACTGGCATTAATCCGCGAGTCGGCGCCGGTCACGACGGAGCGCACGCCAGTGCCCTGGGGTCGATTACTCCGCGCGCCTGCGGTGTGGGCACTTATCATCAATCACTTCTGTTCCAACTGGGTGTTCTACATGCTGCTTGCGTGGTTGCCGAGTTATTTTCGGAGCCACTTAGGCTTAAGCATCGCCAAATCCGGCCTCTACGCCGCGGGACCGTGGTTAGCCATGTTCGCCGTCGGCATGTTCAGCGGTTGGTTTGGCGACAAGCTTGTCAAACGCGGCATGCGCGTGACCACGGTGCGGAAGATCATGCAAGTCACGGGACTGATCGGCGCCGCGCTGTTCATGCTCGCCGCGCGCGATGTCTCTACCGTCAACACCGCCTTTGCGCTGATGTGCGGCGCGCTCGGCATGCTCGCGTTTACGTGGGCGGGATTTCTGCCCAATCATCTTGAAATCGCACCGCGTTATGCGGATGTCGTGATGGGTCTCACCAACACCGCAGGGACGATTCCGGGCATCGTCGGCGTGGCGCTCACGGGTTGGCTGGTCGATCAAACGCACAGCTACACGGCAGCGTTTGCGCTCGCCGCCGGTGTTAATATTTTTGGTGCGGTGGTGTGGTTGTTGTTTGGGACGGCGGAGAAAGTGGTCGACTAGCAGTGCGATTGTCCCAACATCCTTCGATAAATCTGTGCTTAAGTTTTGTGGGAGCGACTAGTCGCGAACGGCGCTTTAACAACATTCGCCGCTAAAGCGGCTCCCACAACACACACAGCGGCCAGTGATGAAACCCCTATTGTGGGAGCGGATTTATCCGCGAATGGGCTTTAATTGCGGATTCGCCGCTAAAGCGGCTCCTACATCGTAGGGCTGACGACCTATTATTCTGCTTTCCGCCGCGCCAACCATTCCTGCCTCAACTGCGTCTTCAATATCTTGTTAGTCCCCGACAACGGTAGCGGCGGCGTCCGAAACTCTACACTGCGCGGACATTTGTAGCCCGCAATCAACTGTCGACAATGCGCAATGAGTTCGGACTCGGTCAGCGTGGCACCTTCGTGAAGCACGACGATGGCATGCACCGTTTCAACCAAATCCGCATGCGGTAATCCGATAACAGCACACTCACGAACGCCGGCATGTTCATGCAGGGCATTTTCGACTTCGCCGGAAAACACGTTCTCGCCGCCAGTGATGATCATGTCCTTGATGCGATCGACTAGAAAAATGAATCCCTCGTCGTCCATATAGCCCGCGTCACCCGTGTGCATCCAGCCACCGCGCAGCGTTTCGGCGGTAAGTTCGGGTTGCTGCCAATACCCCTGCATCACCATCGGTCCACGCACTTGAATTTCGCCGACCGCGAAACGCGGAACTTCGCGATCGCTCGGATCGGCGATGCGTATTTCCGCGGTGTGTATGGCCTGACCAATGGATTTGATCTTCCCCGCCAGCGGCCCTTCCAGCACGTGATACTTCGGCGCCAGATAAGTCGCGGCCGGTGACAATTCCGTCATCCCATACGATTGCATGAAACGCACCCGCGGCAACGCGCTCAACCCTCGCCGTAGCAAGGCTTCAGGCATGATCGATGCACCGTAGACGCAATGCGTCAGACTGCTTAAATCGGTGGTCGAGAAGTCCTCACAGTTCAGCAGACGATTCAACATCGTCGGCACCAAGATGATGTGCGTCACACGCTGCTCGGCAACCGCACGTAACACCGCCGTAGGTTCGAAACGCGGCAAAATGATATTAGTCGCGAGAATGGTAACCGCCGCCAGCAAACGCGCGCTACCCGAGGTGTGGAACAAAGGCGAGTTATGGAGATAGACCATGCCCTCGCTGAATTCGTTGGTCGCGATGGTGGCCAGGGTGTTCGCGACCATATTCGCGTGCGACAACGCGACACCTTTGGGCCGGCCCGTGGTTCCGCCGGTGTAGACGATGGCAAAGAGATCCGCACCACAACGCCGCGCGTCCGGAACGGGTTCATGAGCAAGCAGCAAGGTCTCGTAATCGAGCGGACTGTTTGCGACATCGATGGTGATGACGGTGGTTAGTGCCGGGCACGCATCACACAACGCGCTCGACCGTGCGGCATATTCGCGACCGAGCAATAAAATCGTCGCGCCGCAGTCGTTCAAGACGTAACTCAGTTCGGCATCGGATAAGCGCGTGTTCAAGGGCACGATCACGCCACCTGCCCACGGCACCGCGTAATGAAACTCAAAATACGGGAAGCCATTGTCAGCGAGCATGGCCACGCGGGTATTCGGTTTAAGGCCGCGGGCCAGCAACCCACCCGCGAGACACGCGACCCGGAACCTAAATTCCGCCCAGGTCTGGCGCCGCGCGCCGCAGATCAGCGCAGGTTGAGTCGCCTTGGTTTGTACGCCGCGATCGAGCACTTGGGTTAGGTACATTCAATACTCGCTGATTTACTCGCTAAGCCCCTGACGATTGTGCCACGACCGCGCGCGGTTGAGGCGCTGAACTAGCGGCTTTTCGTATACTGTGCCCTGCCCCTAATCCACATTGAGGTGATTGATCATGCAGCAACTATTTCGAACCCGGACGGTTAGCCATGACGCGTATCGCGATAGCGGGTTGAAACGTTGCTTATCGGCGCTGGATTTAACGCTCCTCGGCATCGGCGCGATCATCGGCACCGGCATCTTCGTCCTCACCGGCATTGCGGCCGCGACGCAGGCCGGTCCAGCCGTCATTCTCTCCTTCGTCATCGCGGGTTTTGCGTGCGCATTCGCGGCCCTGTCTTACGCCGAACTCGCAGGCAGCCTCGGCGGTTGCGGCAGCGCGTACGGTTATTGTTACTCGGCGTTCGGCGAGTTGATCGCTTGGGTCATCGGTTGGAATTTACTGCTTGAATACGGCATGTCGGTCGCGGCAGTCGCGAACGGCTGGTCCGGCTACTTTCTCAATGCCTTGCAGGCGCTCGGCATTAATTTGCCACAGGCGATTACTGCCGCGCCCACCAAGGGCGGGCTGATGAACTTGCCAGCAATCTTAATCATTCTGGCGCTGATGGGAATGTTGATCGTGGGCGTCAAAGAAAGCGCGCGCTTGAATGCAATCATGGTCACCGTGAAATTAGTCACCATCGCGATTTTCTTGATCGCGGCGTCCGGCAACGTGAACGTTGCCAACTGGTCGCCGTTCATGCCCTTCGGTTGGTTTCAGCGCACGGCGGATGGTCATACGGTTGGGGTGTTGGCGGGAGCCGCACTGGTCTTCTTCGCGTATATCGGCTTCGATGCGGTCACCACGGCGGCTGAAGAAGCCAAAGATCCACGGCGCGATCTACCTCTCGGTATCCTGGCCTCACTGGCGATCTGCACCGTGGTCTACATCGTCGTCGCCGCGGTGCTGACCGGTGTTGTGTCGTATAAGGAGCTCAATGTCTCGTCGCCGGTTGCGCATGCGCTGATTTTGCTCGGCCATCGCTGGGCCTCGGGGCTCGTCGCGGTCGGCGTCATCGCGGGTCTCGTGACCGTGATGCTAGTGCTGTATTACGGTCTCACGCGCATTATTTTCGCGATGGCGCGCGATGGTTTGATGCCTCCGTTCTTCTGCGCGATAAATCCACGCACGCAAACGCCGATCAAGAACATCGTGTTCATTGGCGTGGTCTGTGCCCTGTTTGCCGGCTTCGTGCCGCTTGGCGATTTAGCCGAATTGGTCAATATCGGCACCTTGTTCGCGTTCGTGATGGTGTGCATCGGCGTGATCGTCTTACGCACCACGCAACCGCAAATGCACCGCCCCTTTCGTACCGCGTGGCATCCGTTGATTCCGGTGTGCGGAGCGCTGTCCTGTGGTGGCTTGATGACCTTCCTGCCGGCTATTACCTGGTGGCGCTTCGTGATTTGGTTAGGAATAGGGATCGTCTTTTATTTCGCGTATTCCTACCATCACAGTCGACTCGCTACCACTGCGCATTAATTCGGTTTAGTCTCGCCGGAAATTCGAACCAGGAGGTTGTATGACATTGCCCGTTGGTTATTTCCCGTGTACGCAAGATCCGCCGAAGGGCGAGCATGTCGCACGCATGATTGATGAAATCGTCGAGCAAGCCGAGCTCTGCGAGCGCGTCGGATTCGATGGTTTCTTTTTCACCGAACACCACCAACAGGAAGACGGCTATTTGCCAGCGCCAGTCCTCATGGCCGGTTTAGTCGGCATGCGCACCAAACGCATTAAAGTGGGCACCTGCGTGTTGCTCGCGCCGCTGTATCACCCCATCCGCTTGGCGGAAGATATCGCAGTGGTTGATCAAGCGACCAAGGGCCGTTTTATCACGGCGGCGGGAATTGCTTATCAACCCGGCGATTTCACGGCCTTTGGCGTGAACAGCAAACAGCGCGTAGGCCGTACCGAAGAAGTGGTCGAAGTCTTGCGCAAAGCGTGGACGGGTAGACCCTTCAGCCATCCCAGCAAGTATTACAAGATCGAAAACGTGCGCGTCACGCCAGTGCCGTATCAGCCCGGTGGCCCGCCGATCTGGTTGGCGGGTTGGGTGCCGAAAGGCATCGAACGCGCCGGACGCCTGGCCGATGGCTGGATCGCCGATCCCATTCAGTCCCTGCCCGTCATCAAGGAGTATACAAATCAGTATCGGGCGGCCGCGAAGAAGCATGGTCGTAAACCCTACGTGTGCTTGATGCGCGATTGCGTGATTGGCGATACTCGGCGGCAATGCGTCGACAAGAGCGAAATGACGATGGTCACGCATCGCTGGTATCACGGCTTTGGCGCCTATGCGCCGGATAAATATTTGAAGGACATCAAGCGCACCGAGGATCTCACGTTCGACAAGGTGGCACAGGATCGTCTGATCGCAGGATCGCCTGCTGAATGTTTAGCGCAATTAAAAATGTGGCAGGAAGAAATCAAACCCGATTACTTGATGCTGCGGATGCGACAATTGGGGGAACCGCCACAAGCCGAGGCACTGCGCGACATTAGAATGTTTGGCGAACAAGTCATCGCCAAACTTTAATTCGTGGAAACCGCGAACGCAAAACCAGTTTATGGCGTGGGCGATGCGTCCTTCCACGCAGCCGGCGGCGAGGACGGTTTGCGGCTACTGGTCGATCGCTTCTATGACTTGATGGACAGCGTGCCCGAAGCACATAGCATTCGTGCCATGCATCCAACCGATTTGAGTACTGCGCGCGATAAACTTTGGCGCTTTCTCTGTGGCTGGTTGAATGGTCCGAAGCGTTATCAGGAAAAATACGGTCCCATCTCGATTCCGCGCGTGCATGCGCATCTCGTCATCGGCAGCGCAGACCGCGACGCGTGGTTGGCCTGCATGCGTCGAGCGCTCGACGAACAACCCTATGCGGACGACTTCAAGGCCTACCTGATTTACCAACTCGCACAACCGGCTGAACGCGTGCGAAATCGTGAATGAAATGACGTGGGGCTCTGAACGACCAGTTCCCCGGAAGGTAAATTTCATCGCGCCAAAATGAATATTTTGGGCGTCAGAAAAGGAATAAGTGACGGATCTCTGGAATCTCGCCACCGGGCGTGGTAGGAAGTCGTTATGGCCATATCTGATCCCCTTCTTCAACAGTTCCGCACCGTTCTGGATGAGACGTATGGCGCGCGACTCGAACGCGTCGTCTTGTACGGCTCGCGCGCGCGCGGCGATGCCCGTCCGGACTCCGATTATGACGTGGCCGTATTCTTGAAAAGCTTATCGGATCGCTGGTCCGAACTCGATCGGCTCGCGGACATCGAAACCGATTTTCTCTATGAAACGGGCGCGGTCATTAACGCCATTCCCTTCCAGGCTGGTTCCTATCGAGAGCGGACACCCCTGATGCACGAAATTCGCCGCGAGGGGCTTGATCTGTGACACCGGAAGCGGAGGACTATCTTGAGAAGGCGCGCCATGCATTACTAGAAGCGAAAGCTGTTATTGCCATCGATCTAACGAACGCTGCGGGCCGCGCGGCTTACCTTGTCGCCTACCACGCTGCCCAAGCCCTGATCTTTCATCGAACTGGCAGAATTGCGAAAACCCACGGCGGCGTCAGGGCCGAATTTGCTCGGGTGACGAAGGACGATCCCGCTATCGACAGAGAATATGTCACATTTCTCGCGCGAGCTTACTCGCTCAAGGAAATCGCCGATTACGAAACGGGGCCGGGCGCTATCGTTCCGCACGAACGTGCCACTGCGGCGATAGAAACAGCCGGGCGCTTCATTGAACGTATCAGTACACTGGTCGCTAAACCCAACCCGGCCTAAATACCGAAGCGGAAATACTGGCTACCCCGCAGACGTGAAGTTACTACCGCGTCATTCTGCGGCAGTAACGCGTGTAACAAGTCATTGCGAGGAGCGCGACGCGGCAATCCATAACGGTTGGCATCTGCAACGGCCCTGGATTGCTTCGCTCCGCTCGCAATGACGATGCGCCGCGTTAGTTCGCGACCTGGTCAGTATTTATGCTTTTCTATTTAGGTAACCCGGACGTCACATGATCAGCTGTTTGTTACTCGATCAGTGGAGGCAAACAATCGGGCTCTCAATCGCAACCAAAGCTTCGCAATTACTGTGACCCTTTCGACTAAATTCCCAAAGGAGCATGTCATGGCCCGCGTTCCCTATCTGACTGAAGCCGACGTCGCGCCCCAGAATCGCGATCTGCTGGCGCGTAAGTTGAACCTCTACCGTGCGTTAATTCATAGCCCGGATACCGCGCGCAGCTTTGCCGCGCTCGGCATGCATATCCGATTTCACAACAAGCTCGATGCGCGTTTGCGTGAAATGGCGATATTGCAAGTCGGGTATGCCACGCACGCGCCGTACGAGTTTACACATCATCTCGAACTTGGACACCAGTTTGGCGTGCGTGACGAGGATGTTCGCGCGATCATTGCGGAGACAAAAGGCGAGACGAGTGCGCTACCGCCGCTCGATCGCGCCGTGCTGCGCGCGGCGCGTGAACTCGTCGCGCAGCCGCGCCTCAACGACGAGACCTTCGCCGAGTTGCACAAGAGTCTCGATGACGAACGAATTGTGGATTTGATCGTGACTATTGGATTTTATTGCGGCGTGGTGCGTGTGTTGGGTGCGCTGCAGATCGATGTCGAGCCTGAATACCAACACTTCCTGACAGAATTTCCATTGCCGACCTAGGCACTGCACACGTAATTTAATCAAGCTCAAGGAGTGTCGATGCAAACCGTTACCCTCAATGAGCCCGAGATCACGCAAGCGTTCGACGCGCTACCCGATGATGGTAAGCCAGTGTCCATGCTTAATCTCCTGAGATACCGCGAACGCGCGGAGTATGTTGGACATCCGGAGCAGCCGCCCTGCAGCGGACGCGAGGCGTATACACGCTACGCCGAGTTGGCATTTCCGATTGTTAGCGCGGTAGGCGCCCGCCCCATCTTCATCGGCACGTGTATCGCCCATGTCGTCGCGCCGCCTTCCGAACGGTGGGATGACCTGTTGTTGGTTGAGTATCCGACTCGCCGCGCCTTCGTTGACGCGCTGACTTCAAAAGAGTACCGCGCTATTTCTTTCCATCGAACTGCTGCCTTACAGGACTCGCGGCTCATTGCATTTCGCGGGGGTGCGGTCAGTTTTCGAATGCCGGGCGGGTTCTAGGCTAGGTGCTTAATTTGAATACGGTCTTGGGTAACGCTAAGCATGCGTTCTCGTTTGATGGTGTAATCGGCACCGGAGTTTCGAATAAACGAATATGCGAAACCCCGGCACGGCCTGTCGAGGCTTGTGTCCTGCTGGAAAGAGACAGACATGTCGTCTACTTCAAAGCTGCCGACGTGGTGAGTAGCACGAGTGCGTAGGCGGTGCAGACCTCATTGTTTGGTTTGTGGCACGAAGAAGAACATCGCCGCCGGCCGACGTATTTGTGAAGTCTGCCGTAAATTGCCAACGGGAATGCATCGTGAGAAGCGCTCAAAACGAGAACCGAAGGGTAACGTGCGGACCGTTTCGGGCGGGTTGCCATCACTGGGGAAACGACGGTGAAACCGGCAACGACGTGATCAGCGATGGCCCTGGTATTTCAATACGGATCTAACATGTCGTCCACTCGGATCAATGGGGACGACCGCCTTAAAGGCGACGCAAAATTCATAAGTGTGTGTCAAACGGTCGAACCGCATGTGTTTGCATTTACTGTCTGGAGTAAGAAAAATCGATGCGCAGCCGCAGACATTCTCCACGCTGCTCAAGGTCGAGCCATCTATGGCGTTTTGTACGAAATCCCCGATTATCTCATGACGAAGGCAACGGCGAGGGTGAAAAACCGGACGTCGCTCGACGAGATTGAGGGCCAGGGAACAAATTATGTCCAGCAGATTATTCGAGTCGTCGATCCGAATGGCAGAGAATCAGCTGCAATAACGTACGTTGTGAAAAATCGCTGTGACGGATTGAAGACTTCGATCGATTACGTGACACACATCTTACGGGGTTTGCAAGAACACCATTTTCCGGAGGAGTACTGTCGATATATTGTATCGCGCGTATTGGAGAACAACAGCCTGCTCAGCGAGGAACTCCAGGATCGAGGTTTCGATGAAGACGCAAAATGCGAGCTCTGATACCTGTCTCTGTGTGACACCTACTTCGGTGCCGCTCATCGGTGCGTTACCAACGAGAGCCAATTCGCTATGGAAGCTTAAAATGAAGGTGAGCGTTGACGAAAAATATGCGGTTGCAGTTCGCGACGGAGCTAGACTCCTTCTATTTCTGTGGATCAAGCGTGCGGCGACTGGTGATCTTTATGCGTTCTTACCACGCCCTCACTGCACGAGCATTAACGCGCATGCGAGTTATCTCGTGGATGGCAAGTACCACATCAAGTCTCACAATATGTCGGGCCGCAACAAAATAATGTATCAACAAAGACAAAAAACCGATCAGCACTTTGTAGGCGCGGAAAACTTATTGGAGCAGACTATTACACTGTCGAATGCCCGCTCAATCGGGCACGAATGCAATCCAACGGAGTTTTCTGAGGTATTCGAGATCTCTGTCCCTGAACTCGAAACCACGACGTATGTACGAGTCACTTCCGATGTAGTCTCGCCAGGTCACAGCCCGAACTTGGTTCCGGGTGTGCGCGTCATTAGGCAAAAGGAATACCGGCATTCTTTTCCCCGCATCGTCTTAACGCTTTATGAAATGCCTCAGTTCTAACGAGGGACTGCAGGCGACCGCTCAAATCGCTGCGCGCTTTGGGTTCCCTCACGTACCTCGGCGGCGTCTGAACTGCGGCGTTCAAGTCGTAGAATAAATCTCCTCGTAGTTTTGATGCACTGAGGCACAGAGGCATGGGTGTCTTGCTTTTTGTCTTTTCAAAGGTGTTGCATGGCGCTTGAGCGAAAGACAAGCTCTGATACCTACATCCTTTATCGGCTCGCGCAACCGGCTGAGCGGGTGCGCAATCGCGATTAGTCGGCGCCCACCGATCGCTCAGCGCCGATCAATCGGCTGGAAATTAACGGAATTTGGCCGTCCTCTGGATCGGCAACGTGCTGCCTGCAGCCACCATAATTTCTATATTCGTTAGAGACCTGGGGCCGATGTAATATCGGCAAATGCCATCTACTGAAAAACACGCAAAGAGAACTGAAATGGGCAAACCCGACGCACTCGACCGCTTCGCACAATGCTTGATCGCGTTTACGGCGCTGTTCGCACTCGTCAATGGCGCGTTCATGGTGTGCGATCCGTACGGCTGGTATCAGTTACTACCCACGGTCCAGACCACCGGCCCGCGTAATCAGCATTTCATTCGCGACATCGGCCTGGCTTACCTGACTTGCGCAATCATGCTTGGTTATGCCGCGCGTTATCCCGCGGGACGCTGGCTCGCGGCGCTTACCGGTGTGCTATGGCTGAGCTTTCATGGCGCCTTTCATATTTGGGAAGTGCTGACTGACATCGGGGCTCCCGATGTCTTCTGGCAGGATGCTCCTGGCGTGCTAGGTCCACCGCTACTAGTGTGGATTGCGCTCGGGATCTTGATGGTTCGGCAACGAATTGTCCCGGCTGGCATTCCAAAGCAGGTACTGCTCGGCGCCATCGATAAAATGTCGCCGCATGATTCAGGCTTTTTCCATGAGATAGCGCAGGCGCCCGGTCACGCCTTCGACAAACTCGCGCATTTCATGCCGATGACGATGCATCGTTACGCAGCACCCGCTGACCTGTTTCACATGACGCGCATCGGCGCGAGTTTGGTTGAGGATTGCGGGCCGTGCGCAATCGTTGCGGCAAATAGCGCGCTCGGCGATGGTGTCCCTCGCGATCTGATCAACGCCGCGCTGGCATCGAAGCCACCCGAAGGCGATCGGCGAATCGCGTTCGCACTCGGTCAAGCGGTTGCCGGACAGTCAAACGAGGCGCTGGCACTTGGTGATGTCATCGAAGCCAAGCATGGCCGCACGGTCCGGCTCGAACTCGCGATAACCGCTGCTACCGTTCGCGCCTACCCGGGAATCAAGCGCGGTCTTGGCCTTACTAAATCGTGTTCGATTACGAAGATGGAAATTTGAATCGGTGGCGGAGAATCGAATTTATTTGCTCGTAGCTGAACGCTTTAGACTGTATGCAATTATGAGTATGGCCGGTAGGAGTCGGCCAGCGCACTAAACCGCTCGCGCGGTAACCCGTAGAAAAGTCGTTGCAGGCGCCCGGCACGTGCCGGTGTTTTAAATCAGGCCCTGTCCTGTGTTGAGGTGGTGTTGCCAAACAACCATTGCCCAACACAGGAGCAGAACCATGATTCCTACCATTAAACCCATTAGCCCGTTACGTCAACGCATGCTCGATGACATGGCCATGCGTAAACTCAATCGACAGACCCAAGCTGGCTATATCCGTGCGGTGAAGAAGTTAGCCGATTTTCTAGGCCATTCGCCAGCGCGCGCGACGCCCGAAGATCTCCGCCGTTTCCAGATGCACCTAGTCGCGGGCGGGATGTCGAGCACCACCCTCAATGCGACGATCACCGGCTTGCGCTTCTTCTTTGAAGTGACGTTACGCCGTCTCGATGCGCTCGCACTGATGAGCCCGGTGCGCGAGCCGCGCATCTTACCCGTGGTGTTAAACGCCGGTGAGGTGGAACAGATCATCGCCGCCGCCGGTAGCCTGAAGTTTCGCGCGGCATTGTCGGTGGCCTATGGCGCCGGGTTACGCGCGAGTGAAGTCGTGCATCTCAAAGTCACCGACATTGATAGTCAACGCATGGTCATTCGCGTCGAACAAGGCAAGGGTGGAAGAGATCGCAATGCCATGCTCTCGCCGAGTCTGCTTGAGTTACTGCGCGCTTGGTATCGACAGGCGCAGACCGAGCGGAAGATGTTGCCGGGTGGGTGGTTGTTTCCCGGTCAGAATCCGGTTGAGCCGATGTCGACGCGACAACTGAACCGCGTCTTTCATCACGCGGTGAACGCGACGCCGATTAAGAAGCGGGTGTCGTTGCATTCATTACGGCATGCCTTCGCGACACATCTGTTGGAGCAGAAAGTCGACATCCGCGTCATCCAAGTGCTACTTGGACATCAGAAGTTGGATACGACGGCGCGCTACAGTCATGTCGCCGCGCAGTTATTGCGCGAGGTCAAAAGTCCGTTGGAGTATCTCGCCGTGAGCTGACCGGGCGACGGTCATGTCACGACCGCGACTCGAAGTCGCGGACATCCTGCGCGCGCATGGCGCGGCGTGGCGCCGTGCGCAGGCCGGACATCTGAGCCTCGGGCAATTGAAGGTGATGTCCGCCATCGAGCAGTGCCGGAGCGCCGCCCTCGGCGGGCATGGTTTGCGCTGTGCCGACTGCGCCACGACCCAACACGCCTATAACTCGTGTCGTAATCGGCATTGTCCCAAGTGTCAGGGGGGGGCAGCCGCACACCGTTGGCTCGACGCACGACAAGCCGACTTGTTGCCGGTCGAGTACTACCACGTCGTGTTCACGTTACCGGCACCGATTAGCGACATCGCCTACACCAACAAAGACGTGATGTATGCGTTGCTGTTCAAGGCCGCAGCTGAAACGCTCACCACCATCGCCGCTGATCCGAAGCACCTCGGGGCACGGATCGGACTCACGGCCGTGCTCCCCACGTGCACTGTGTGGTACCGGGCGGCGGTGTGTCGTTGGACGGTGAACGCTGGGTCGCGTGTCGTAAAGGCTTCTTCTTACCAGTGCGTGTGCTCTCGCGCTTATTCCGACGACTGTTCCTCGAGCACCTCGACGCCGCGCACCACGACGGACGACTGCAGTTCTTCGGTGAGCACCAAGCGCTCAGCGAGCGCGGCGCCTTCAGCGGTTTCCTGAAGCCGCTGCGGACAATTGAATGGGTCGTCTATGCCAAACCACCCTTCGCCGGTCCACAGGCCGTACTCGAATACCTCTCGCGCTACACCCACCGCGTCGCCATCGCCAACAGTCGTCTCATCGCCTGCGATGAACGCGGCGTCACCTTCAAGTGGAAGGATTATCGCAAGCCCACCCGCGAACGGTATCAAACCATGACGTTGGCGACCGATGAGTTCATCCGTCGCTTTCTGTTACATGTCCAGCCGCACGGCTTCCATCGCATTCGACACTACGGATTGCTCGCCAATCAGCAACGCACGCATGCGCTGAAGAAAGCACGCGAACTGTTGAACTGTGAACCACCATCCGTCACGACCGACGAGGCGCACACGGCAGCGCATGAACACGCGCCGACATTTATCTGTCCCGCGTGTGGCGCACCGATGATCATCATCGAACACTTCGAGCGTGGTCATGCGCCGCGCACGCCACCCAGTCGTGCGGGGCCTGTATGTCCGGCATGAGAATGACGCTATTCTGCTTTGATTTGGCGGCTTATCGTAAGCGCACAACGGGCGGCTTTGGACTCAACACAGTTGATACACGAAATAGCACCACGTGTTCCCATGGCTGGACGATCGAGTGTGTTAAAAACAAACTCAACACACCCTCACTCCATCACGCTTCAATGAGCAGCATCAGCGTACTGCTCGCCGTCAACCCACCGCGCGCGAATCAAATCCCCATAGCCGCAACGGACTGCGTGACACCCCTTCGCCGACCCACCGCGGTTTCTTGCACTGGGCCTTGTTAGATGCCCGCCGCTTAGCGCACTCGCGCGCGCAAAGGCCGTGCCGAACGGCGGGCATCTAACAACCCTTACCAGATCCGGTCTCTGACGTTCCTAGTTTGCGGCCGCCCAAAAGCGAGAAAGCGGACTCTGCAGAGAGGCATTCGCTGACCGCGTTGAACGTCAGAAGATCACCTCCACGTGCTAGCAGTGAGAACTGATCGTCTGTTCCTGCGGCAATCTTGCTGCACGCCGCTGTCGCATGATTAGCCCTCGGGAAGAATCTGACGGATCAGCGCGAGCAGTTCGCGTGGGCTGTAGGGCTTCGCCATATACGCCGTGGCGCCGGCCTCCTTTGCCTTTTGCTCGTCTCCGGAGAGCGCGAACGAGGTGATGACAACGATCGGGGTACCGGTCGTCGCCGGGTCAGCGCGCAGTTGACGGGTAGCCTCGATCCCCGAGATCTTCGGCAGCTGGATGTCCATCAGGATCAGGTCTGGGCGCTCGGCGAGGGCTTTCGCGACGCCGGCTTCGCCGTCATTCGCCTCGATCAAGGTATAGGTCGTAGCCTTTAGTAAGGCGCGCACGAGTTTGCGGTTTAATTCATTGTCCTCGACATAGAGGATGGCCTGGTTACTCATGCGACCGCCGGCTCGACCCGTAACGGAACCTCGAAGTTGAAGACCGAGCCTCGCCCCACCTCGCTCTCTACCCAAATCCGTCCACCGTGCATCTCGACGAACTTGCGACTGATCGAAAGCCCGAGCCCGGTCCCGCCGTACTCGGAGGCAATCGTGGCATCGGTCTGCTTGAACTCGGTAAACAGGCTGTCGATCTTGTCGGCCGGTATCCCGATCCCCGTGTCCGCAACCCGGAAGACCAGCGTACTGCCTTGCAGCTCAATCGAGAGCTCGACACGGCCTACGCTAGTGAATTTGAGCGAATTGCCGGCGAGATTCATCAGGCACTGTGTGAGGCGGCCAAAGTCCCCGTAGGCGAGTGGCAGCTCATCGGGCACGGTGGTGACGAACTCCAGGCCTTTCGCCGAGGCGAGCGGCCGCAACGTCGCGCGAACGCTCTCCACCAGGTCGTGTACCGCATAGTCGCCCAGCGCGAGCTCCATGCGGCCGGCCTCTATTTTGGCAAGATCTAAGACGTTGTTGATCAGGCGGAGTAAATGTTTGCCGCTGTCTTGAATGTCCCTCAACGGCTCACGCATATCCGTCGGCACGTCGCCATAAATCTCGTCGAGGATCATTTCATTGAAGCCGAGGATTGCATTGAGCGGTGTTCGCAGCTCGTGGCTCATGCTTGCCAGGAATTGCGATTTATGTTTGCTCGCTTCCTCGAGTTGCCTGCTCTTGTCCTCAATCTCGCGGAACAGGCGCGCGTTCTCGATTGCGATGACGGCCTGATCGGCGAATGTCGATAAAAGCGTGAGTTCCTTATCCGTAAACGGTTTCGGCGGATGTCGAATGACACCGATGGTGCCGACTGCCCGGCCTTCCCACAGCATCGGTGCAATGGCGGTCGAAAAATCGCCGAGCTGTTCGACGAGCCCACGCGCGCCTACCGGGATTGTTTTCAAGCCACCGACACTGGGGATATGCAATGTACGACGCTCCCGGAATGGGAGACCGCTTAAGACATCGTCGATCGGCAACGGAAAGCCAATCTTGGCAAACTCCATCCAACGACCGCGCCATCCCGCGAGATGGAACCGATCGTTGCTAGCCATGAAGATGTTGAGTTCTTGGGCGTCAAAGAGCTGTTCACAGCTGTCCAGTATTTTTTCGAACACAGGCTGCGTGTCGGCCATCGAACTGCTAATCACTTTGAGGATTTCGCCTGTCGCGGTCTGGTACTCTAACGCTTCCTTCGTTTCACGAAATAACCGCACGTTTTGAAGCGCGATGGCGGCCTGACTGCCGAAGGTTTTCAGCAACGCCACTTCGCGTGCACTAAACGGCCGCATCTCCTGGCGTCGGATCAGCAAGGTGCCGAATGCCTTGCCTTCGCGCAGTAGCGGCGTCACCGCCATCGAACGATGCCCTAATCGCCGTGCCGTCTCCGCCCCGAGCGGGTATTTTGCTGTCTCGGCCTGAATGTCCGCGACCTCGATGGTCACCCCCTCCAGAATCGCGACACCAGAGGTGGACGCGCGATCGATCGGAAGGAGATTGAGCTCCACCGCTTGTTCGGCTAGTGCACCTCGCGAACACACATGCCGCAGTTGGTCGCCTTCCACCAGAAAAATCGAGGCCGCGGCTGCAGCGCACAGACGCACGGCGTGATCGGCGATCGCATTCAATACGGGGTCCACGTCGCTGGGCGATTCGGTCGTGACCCGCAGCACATCGCTGATGGCGGTCTGTTGTTCCAAGGCCTCCTTAGTGTCGTTGAACAGTTTAGTATTCTGAAACGCAATGACCGCTTGGTCGGCGAAAGTGCGAAGAAGCGTGCGCTCTTGGTCGCTGAATGGGCGGGGCGGCACTCGCAGCACGGTCAGAGAACCGATCCATTGGCCTTCCCAGCGCAGCTTGGCGGTGATGAATGAGGCCGCGCCGATTGCCTCTAAGCCCCGCTGCACAATGAGCGGTGGATCTTCCAGCGCGCTGGTATCTGTTACGTAGATGGTGGGTGCATCGGGTTCGCCGAGGCTATACGAAGTGTGTTCGACCGGGATGGGGTAGCAATCACTTAGGCGCTGTGCGGCCGCTCCACCTCGCTGGGCGACGACGTGCGTCTGCCCCTCTTGAACTTGATGCAGTATATGAATATTGCCGGCGATCAGTTTTTCAGCGCTATCCAGAATTTTCTCGAATACCGGCTGCGAATCGGCCATTGACGTACTAATCACCTGCAGCACGTCGGAAGTCGCGGTCTGCTGTTCCAGGGCTTTCTGCGTCGACTCGAAAAGACTCACGTTCTCGATCGCGATCACCGCCTGGTCGGCAAAGGTCTGGAGCAGTCGAACGATCTTGTCGGGTACATCGCCAGGCTCTGCGCGCCCGAGGGTCATGCCTCCGATAGTGCGGCCGTTACGGATCAGCGGGACGGCGACCAGGGACCGGAAGCGGTGAAGCACACGCGCATCTGAATGCTCGAATTCCGGGTCGCGCAAATGATCGGGGATCTTCACAAGCGACCCCGTCAGGAGCGCACGTCCTATCGCCGATCCACGCGATGGACGAAGTGATGCATCCTGTTGGCGTCCTTTGAAGCTGCTGCGGAGTTCAGCTAGGTCCTCGGCCATCATCCCGACCGAGGCCTCCAAACGCATGAATTCTCCGTCGTAACTGGAGATGTTGCAGAAATCGTAGCCGGAGATCGCGACCGCGCGTTCGGCGATCGCTTCGAACACCGGCTGCGTCGTCGTCGGCGAGCTACTGATGACCTGTAGAACCTCGGCGGTAGCGGTCTGACGCTCCAGCGCCTCCTGCGTCTCGCGAAACATACGGGCGTTTTCAATCGCTATCACGGCTTGATCCGCGAATGTCGTGAGGAGCGCGATTTCTTTGTCCGAGAACGGTTTCGGCGGAACACGCGCCAGCCAAATGGAACCTATTCCGTGGCCATCAAGGAGGAGCGGGGCGACCAGTCCTGAAGAGTTACCGATGAGGCCGGTGATCGAACGAAGGAAAGGGGTATACGACTCCGAAGCCGCGCTTACATTAGGTGTGTAAATAATACGACGCTCGAGGATCGCCCGCGCAGTTGTGGTTCCTTCCAGGGGTCTCGGTAGGAATTTCGAAGCAACCTCCATCGCCACCCCACGCCCCGCACCCAAGTGCAACTGCCCGTCGTTATCGAGCAGCGCAATAGCCATATTCTCTACATCAAAAAGCGTGTGACAGCTATCCAAAATCTTCTCAAAGACGGGCTGTGCTTTCGCCACCGAACTGCTGATCACTTTGAGGACTTCGGCAGTCGCCGTCTGCTGTTCTAGCGCTTCGCGAGTCTCGTTGACCAGACGCACGTTCTCGATCGCGATCACGGCCTGATCGGCGAAGGTTTGCAGCAGTTTGACGAGCGGCTCCGGAAACATTCCGGGCTCGCCGCGGCTCACGCCGATCACGCCGACGACCTCGCCGTCGCGCAACATAGGCACAGCAAGCGCGCTACGGATACCGGCCTTACGGTAGGTTTCTTTATGCGGAAGGGTTTCCGGATCAGCTAACAAATCTGGCACATGCACCAGGGCGCGTGCCAGAACTGCGCGCCCGTGTGCATAGGTGTTGTCGGGCGTACGGGGGAATCCAGCCCGTACGGAATTTTCACCCTCGGGCGACGCACCAGAGATCCCTATCATGTGAATCAACTCGCCATCGAACCGGGAGGTCATCCCCACGCTCGCCTTGCACAGCACCGTCGCGCGTTCCGCGATTGCCTCAAAGACCGGCTTCACATCGGTGGGTGAGTTGTTGATGACCTGCAGGATTTCGGCGGTCGCGGTCTGTCGCTCCAACGCTTCCTGTGTCTCCCGGAACAGGCGCGCGTTCTCTATCGCGATCACAGCCTGATCGGCAAAAATCTGCAGAAGTTTGACGAGCGGCTCCGGAAACATTCCAGGCTCCCCGCGAGTAACCCCGATCACCCCTACGACTTCGTCTTCACGCAACATCGGCACCGCTAGCAGACTGCGGATGCCGGCTGTTTCAGCGGTGTGCTGGAACGTCAGTTCCGTATCGGCTTGCACGTCCGGAACATGCTGCGCTTTGCGTTCCAAGACCACTCGCCCGACGATGAGACTGCGATCTGCCTTGCGCGGAAAGATGGCGCGGAGCGCGTCTTCCCCTTCGCGCGACATGCCAGAGAGCCCGACAAGGTGAATGAGTTCGCCGTCGAACCGTAATGAGCTCGCTGACGTGGCCTTGCACAGGACTGCAGCACGTTCCGCAATCGCCTCAAAGACCGGCTTCACGTCGGTAGGCGAGCGGCTGATGACCTGCAGGATCTCGGCGGTCGCCGCTTGGTGTACACGTGCTTCCTCAAGTTCTGCGTCGCGCGCCGCGAGTGCGGATCGAACCGCGGCGAGTTCAGCCTCGAGCGCGGCATACGTCTGTGGACTCGGGACGGTCATGGGGAATCCCCGACGGGACGTGCCGGTTGCGAAATAGTGCGCATCTCTAAATGACTCCGTCCAGACGGCAGTTCGTGTTGCAGGTTATCAATCGCGATCCGGTGCGACCGAGCACAAGGATTCTAAGCATGCCGACTTGGAGATTCCATCAGGGGGGTTGTTCGGCCGTCGGATTGAATGGTCGGCACCTCTCAGACGGCTTGAACTCACCGACACCACCGCAGGTATTAAACTGGATTCATGATTCGAGACCTGCGATTTTCGTCTCATGCCGGGACCCGTTACTGGACGCTCGTTTTCAACCGGCTGGAGAATCGATTTTGATTTATCTCAGGTCCCGGAGTGTCCGCAATGCGGAAAATTGGAAACCGGGTCCGTGGGATCGAAGAGGGTCAATAGTGCCCGTTGTACATACGCCTCAAACCAATCCCGCCCGATCGCTTAAAGGGTCGCGCGCCGCGCAACAATTCAATACATACCAAGCGCTCGATATAAGATTGTCAACGACGTTGCAGCAACCACCAATACGGTTAGGCCCGCCCCGGCCTGACGCGGCATGGTCGGGCCGAGCGATCGACTCAAGCCCCAAGCATTGGCGACCCGCGCTACCACTAGCGCTGAACCCAGCCCGTTCAACAGGCTGGTGGGCATTCCAAGCCCTTCTGCAACGATGAGTAACAGCAGCGCCAATGGCGCTTGTTCAATGAAATTTGCGTGTGCTCGAATGGCCTGCGCAAGTTGAGGATTGCCGCCATCGCCTGCGGTGATTCCGCTCTTGACGCGGTTCAGAATCACCCTCACGGTTAACGCGGCGGCAAGAAGTCCGAGTATTCCGGCATAAATGGCGGAAACATGGAGGGATAGGGCTGTCATGGCGGTCCTTTCATGATTACCCGAATGTCCGGGCTACTACCTAAGTCGAACCGGCCGTCACCAAATCGACAGAGCGAATGGATTTATTTTCAGATTTGAACCGGTGGTCGGTGAGTAATTGGTGCGAGAGTTTCGATTATTCGATTAAGGGTGATGCCGGCCATCGATGCGATCAATTACCGTCCGTCACCTGCCAATAAACAAATTATTCAAATCACCGCCGTTTATTTTTCTATAAACGAAATAAGCGAAACTCCGGCACCGTTTTTTACGCCGGCACCGTTTTTTACGTTGACGCGTCATCGTAATAAAGCTACGGTGAGGTACACGAAAACCGCCCTCCCTCGTGCAAAACGCGTTGTCGCTGGTCGGCCTCGCACCAGCAAACTCACACGCGCCGAACAATTACGCCTCGCCAAGCGGGCGCAACGCGACCGCGACGGAAAGGCCGGCCAAACGGAGGCACGAATCAAGTTGCCCAGGGCAGTCGCGCAACAATTTCTATTCGCATCTCGACAACCGAGCTTTATTGACACGCTAACCAAGGTCTTGGATTCAGAAGTCGTCGAGGTCGCGCGTTATCCCCAACTCAACCTGTTGTGCTGGAATCGACGCACCAGTTACCTGTCGGCGGAAGACGCGTGGAGCCTGTACGATCGCAATCGGCGTTTTCTTGAACCTGACCACCTGGATCCGGCTGAGCGCGAGTTGCTCGAGACGCTATCTTCACGCTTCGGCGCCGGGGTAACCCGTGGCTGAATATCGGCGCCCTCGCCATCGGATAGTTGCACGCGTTCTCGATGCGCTAGACGCGGGTGTTCTCGCGATAACCCAATGCTACTTCGGTGGCGGCACGCGCCTCGCGTTGGAGCTGGATGAATATCGCGAGTCCGCAGACCTCAATTTTATTTGTTCCGATCTAGCCGGCTATCGGACATTGCGGGCCACAATCGATAACCGATCGCTCGGCGAACTAATACCGAAATCACGTCAACAGGTATCCTTACTTCGTGACGTACGCGCTGATCAATACGGAATCCGCACGGTGCTTGGTGTTGAAGGCGAACCGCTGAAATTTGAGATCATTCTTGAAGCACGTATTCAAGTTGCAGCCACGACGGTCAAGGGTATTCCGGTGCCCGTCCTCGATCGAACCAGTTGCTTCGTGGAAAAATGGTTAGCCAATGCCGATCGCTGGAATGACCAAGCAGTACTGAGCCGCGATGCGATCGACCTGGCGTTCATGCTGTCGGCCTGGAAGATAGACGAAGCATTCGCGGGTGCGGAACTCGCTGGACGCGCCTATGGTGATACTATTGGTCGCGCCGCGCGTGCTGCGAGCACGAAATTGCTGGAAGACACTAGGCATCGGAAACAATGCACTGAAAGTCTCGCCGTCACCGATTCAAAACGCCTGGTGTCGGGACTGAAGTTGTTGGCAAAGGTCGCGAAGAAACTAGAACTCATCTCAAAAATCATTGTGGGGTGACCAGACTAGGCGCGCGACTTCCGAGGAGCGGAGTTTACACGGAGTAAATGAGCACCGGAGGAAGTTGCGCAACAACGCATGGGCGCTCCAGAATGATTTTTGAGATGAGTTCTAATTTGAACCCTGGCGACCGTAATTAGCAATGAGCGAAACTCCGGCACCGTTTGTCCGTTGTCCCTACGTGAACGGGTTAAGCAGGCGAACGCCGGTCGGCGCGTAGTGCGCGGTGTTGCGCGTAACTACGGCCAGATCGTAAATCAATGCAGTGGCCGCAATCTGTTTGTCTAGCGGATTCTCCGGACGTGGGGCGCTCAACCGACCCCAAACTTGCGCTGTTTCCTGATCAAAGGGAAGAACGGCATCTGCGTAGTTATTAGTTAAGCGGCCCAGCCAGCGCTCTAGGCGCTGCGCCTGCACTCGGTCACCGCGATGCCGGATCGATTCGACGCCCTTTCGAAGTTCACCAATGGTGATCGCTGACAAGTAAAGCTCGATATTGTTTCGAGTGGCATTATTAAAGAACGCCCGCACTCCGGCGTTAGCTTTTTCGCCTTTTCGAGCCTCACTGATGACATCGGTGTCGACCAAGTACATGATCAGCCTCGTCGAGGTGATTGCTCCCGACGAAAATCTTTGTCGTCGCCAACATTCGGCATGGCTGCCAGCACGTCCGCCAGAGGCCGGCGGCGAGGACTACTGAGCGCCGCTTGCAGAATCTCGCGATGTTCCTGTTCGGCGCTGCGATTGTACTTCGCAGCGCGTTGTTTCAGGGCTTTGACCAGATCTTCGGCCAGATTGCGCACCATTAGTTGGGCCATGAGTCGACTCCTAGCAGTAACACTGCTAGCAATGCTAGCGCGACCGGTTATTCGATGCAATCAATGCTAGCAATTACTATTGATTGCGTTTGCCCAGGGTTACTTTCGCCGTGCGAATAACAGCCGCCATCGGCATCGATAGAGGAGTCGGTGAGAACCTCTAATGAAAGTCCCGTGACTCAACGGACAATCGCCCCAACAACGCCGAATGATCAAACAATCGCTCGGCGATCAAATGAACGACTATGCCTTCGCGCTGCACCTGACCACTCACCCCTAACAACCGTGCGCCGAGTAATTCGCGGCGTTGGGTCTCGACCAAGCTCGACCACACAATCAGATTGATCACGCCGGTTTCGTCTTCGAGTGTTACGAACACCACGCCAGTCGCGGTTTCCGGACGCTGGCGCGAGATCACCAAGCCGGCCGTTCGGACTTTCTCGCCATGGTTCGCGTGCATAATTTCAAAGGCCGTGGCGCAGCGCAGGTGATCGAGTCGTGCGCGCAGTAGCGCGAGCGGGTGACGACCTAAGGTCAAGCCGAGGTTGGCGTAATCCGCGACGAGATCCGCGCCTTCGGAGGGCTTGCGAAGCAACGGAAGCCCCTCCGCGATCGTCGCCTTGGGTAACAGGGGCAGGGGCGCGGTCACGCCGAGTGCGGCCCAGTTCGCACGATGTCGATGGCCGCTTAAACTCGCCAACGCACCGGCGCGCGCGAGCGTCGATAAAGCGCCGCGATCGAGTTTGGCGCGCGCGCCGAGATCGGTGGTGTGCGTAAATGGGCACACCGTCCGCGCGGCAACCACCCGTGCCGCCACCGCCGCGGATAATCCTTTCACCAGACATAAGCCAAGCCGCACAGCAGGTTCCATCGACGTTGCTGTGGTACGCACTAGCGTGCACTCCCAATCACTGGCCAGAACATCTGGCGGCAGTACGGTCACGCCATGCCGCCGCGCGTCTTGCACCAACTGCGCGGGCGCATAAAAACCCATCGGCTGACTATTCAACAGCGCGCATAAAAACGCCGCGGGCTCGTGGCATTTGAGCCAGGCCGAAGCATAGGCCAGCAAGGCAAAGCTCGCGGCATGCGATTCCGGAAACCCATACTCGCCAAACCCTTGGATTTGATTGAACAGGCGTACGGCAAAATCCTCCGGATAGCCGCGCTCGCGCATGCCACCGAGCAATTTCTCGCGGAAGTGTTCAAGCCTCCCATTGCGCTTCCAGGCCCCCATCGAACGCCGGAGTTGATCGGCCTCGCCCGGATTGAAACCCGCCGCGACGATCGCCAATTTAATCACCTGCTCCTGAAACAAGGGCACGCCCAAGGTCCGTTCCAAGACGCCGCGTACGGCGTCGCTCGGATAAGTGACTTTCTCTTCGCCGTTACGGCGACGCAGATAGGGATGCACCATTTCGCCTTGAATGGGCCCCGGCCGAACGATGGCGACTTGGATCACCAAGTCATAATAGCCGGCCGGTTTCAAGCGCGGCAGCATCGCCATCTGCGCGCGTGATTCGATCTGAAACACGCCCACGGTATCGGCGCGCTGAATCATGGCGTAAGTCGCCGGCTCCTTGTCGGGAATATCCGCCATCTCAAATGGCGCCCCGCGATACGCCGCGATCAATACACACGCGCGCCGGATCGCCGATAACATACCCAGACACAGGCAATCCACCTTGAGCAGACCCAAGGCTTCGAGATCATCTTTATCCCATTGGATAACGGTGCGCTCTGGCATCGCGGCGTTTTCGATCGGGACCAATTGATCGAGCGGCCCATCCGAGATCACGAAACCGCCTACGTGTTGCGATAAATGGCGCGGAAATCCGATCAACTCTGCCACCAGTTGCAGCACGCGCTGAATCTGCTCGTTGGCGGGATCGAAACCAACCTCGCGCAATCGCTCATCAAGACTGTGCTGATCGTCCCACCAAACTATGTTTTCCGCGAGTCGATCAACTTGGTCTAACGCCAACCCTAACGCCTTACCGACATCGCGCACGGCGCTGCGCGCCTTATAGGTGATGACGGTGGCGGCCAGCGCGGCACGTCTGCGGCCATATTTGCGATAAATATATTGAATGACTTCTTCGCGCCGCTCGTGTTCAAAATCGACATCGATATCGGGCGGCTCGCCGCGCTCCCTGGAGATAAAGCGCTCGAACAACATTTCCATTCGCGCGGGATCGACTTCCGTGACGCCCAAGCAATAGCACACGGCCGAATTCGCCGCCGAGCCCCGCCCTTGGCACAAAATGCCGCGGCTGCGGGCAAAGCGCACGATGTCGTAAACGGTCAGAAAAAACGCTTCATAGCGCAGCTCTGCGATTAACGTTAATTCGTGTTCGATCTGGGTGGACACCGCCGCACTCACACCCGCTGGCCAGCGCGTGCGCATGCCACGCACAGTCAGCTTGCGCAGATGACTGCTCGCGGTCTCGCCTGCGGGCACGAGTTCGCGTGGATACTGGTATTGCAGTTGAGCGAGCGTGAACTGGCAGCGCTCCGCGATCTTGATCGTCTCGGCCAGTAATGCAGCGGGATAAATCTTCGCCAGCCGCGAACGTGGACGAAGATGGCGTTCGCTATTCGGAAACAGTGCATAGCCCGCGTGCTGTACCGAGGTGTTCAGGCGAATTGCCGTCAGCACATCGCACAGCGGTTGGCGGCTCGGGAGATGCATATGCACGTCACCACTGGCGACCAGCGGCAACCCATATTGCGCGGCCCACTGAGTGAGTGTCGCGAGACGCGCTTGATCGACGCCCGAATAAAACAATTCCACCGCCAGCCACGCGCGCTCGGCAAAGTGCTCGGCCAACCACGCCGGGGTGGTGTGCTCGAGCGGATTAGGTACCGACAACAGCAACCCGCGCGTAATCCCTGCCACGAGATCCGGTCGACTCAATCGGTACTCGCCCTTCGCACATTGCCGCCGGCCATAAGTAATGAGGCTGGCTAATTCCGCGTAGGCTGTGGCATCGGGTGCGAGAACGACCAACCGTTCGCCAGTATCCAGTGTCAATTCGCTGCCTAAGATGAACCGCAAGCCCGCCTCTTTGGCCGCCACCCAGGCGCGCACCGCGCCGGCTAATGAACACTCATCCGTCAAGGCCAGCGCGGTGTAGCCGAGCGCGATCGCCTGGCGCACCAATTCTTCGGGATGCGAAGCGCCGCGCAAAAACGTGAAGTTGCTGAGCGTATGGAGTTCGGCATAGGCAGGTGTCATGGGAGTTTGCCAGCATTAATGAATACTGTTTATATATCCAGTATTCTGACTATCTTGAGCTGCTGACTCAAGCCACCGCAGGCGCGGCCGACAACGGCGTGAGTCTCTTAAGGAGGGGCCGCCATGCGTCGGACGTTATTTATGGAGCTATGCGCCTCGGCTGGTTTGTGGACCGCGCTCTTCAGCACCAACGCCGCCTGGGCCGCCGCGCCGGTCTGGCCCACCTGGCCCCAAGTGCAGCAGGGCGCCGAACAATTTACTTACGATCGCCTAGGCGATGCGCGGCGCTTAATGCTCGGACCCCATGCTCCGTCGACGCGCGACATCGCTCCGAATCAATCGTGCGCCGAGCTTTACGTGCAACGCTTGCAACTCATGCAAACGCAATACAATTACACGCCCCCTTACACTCAAGACCCACGCAACCGCGCGGCAGTTTTTCTGGGCACGATGTTTCCACCCGCCTTCTTTTATCTCGCCTTCACCGGTGTACAGGCGTACAGCGCCGCCACGCGCGCGCCGCAAGTGGTAGCCGATCTTGATGGACTGAGTTACGCCTCAGCCCAACAGCAGTGCTATGTGCGCTGAGCGAACACTCGCATCGCATTCAACAGCCTCAGAGCACCCCCACCGTCATTCCGGCGAACGCCGGGATGATGGCGCGAAAACGGCGCCGCGCTCGGTACCCCTAATACCAACTCGACAACTCCATCGAGTTTTTTACCCGGCCTGTTGCGCCGGAATGGCGATACGGTTGAACCTAGCACCGGTGGCGTGGCCGATATTTCCGCTTCGCCATCTAAATAGACGAGCATTAATGCTGACCAGGTTAATAGGATGCGCTAGGCGAGGTGGATAGCGCGGTCGTCGTCCCGGCGAATGCCGGGACCCAGTGAAATAAAAAAAACTTCATGGATTCCTCCCGGCGAAGGCCGGGATCACGCCGGAATGACGACAACTAAACTCTGGCGCACTTCGGGTGGTCGGTATTTCCAGTTCGTTATTTAGAAGGCATCTCGCTGGCGATTCTCATTTGCGGCGCAGCCTTATATGATCCGCGCTTCTTCTCATCGCTGTCGCGCGCCATGTTTGAAACCCTCAAGGCCTTAAATCCCGATCCCATTCTCGGCCTCATGGCCGCCTATCGCCACGATGGCAATCCACGCAAAGTCGATCTGGGCGTGGGGGTTTACAAAGACGAAGCAGGCCACACGCCGATCATGGCGAGCGTGCTTCGCGCTGATGCCGTACATCGCGCGACCGAAACCAGCAAGACCTATGTCGGTCCGACCGGCGACGCTGAATTCAATCGTGAGATTCAAGCGCTGATCTTCGGCATCGCGCATCCCGCGCTGACGGCGGATCGCGTCCGGACCGTGCAAGCACCGGGCGGTTGCGGCGCGTTGCGCGTCGCGGCGGAACTCATCAATCGGGCGCGGCCTGGGGCCGCGATGTGGGTCAGCGATCCGACGTGGGCGAATCACGTGCCGCTGCTCGGCGATGCTGGACTAGAGATCAAAATCTATCCGTACTATGACGCCGCGCGACAGGGTTTGAAGGTCGATGCAATGCTGAGCGCGCTCGATCAAATCAAAGCCGGCGATCTGGTCTTGTTGCATGGCTGCTGTCATAACCCGTGCGGAGTTGATCTCAACGAAGCGCAATGGGATGCCGTCGCTGCGCTCGCCGCCAAACGCGGTTTCACGCCGTTTGTCGACCTCGCCTACTTAGGCTTGGGTCTTGGCCTGGAACAAGATGTCTATGGGGTGCGCAAACTGGCTGCCAGCGTCCCCGAACTCATCGTCGCGAGTTCGTGTTCGAAGAATTTCGGTCTCTATCGCGAACGGGTCGGCGCGCTGTCCATCGTTTCGCCAACGGTTGCCGAAGCAGAGGTGGTCCATGGCCAGGTCCAGAACGTCGCACGCGGCATTTACTCCATGCCGCCAAATTATGGCGCCGCGCTGGTCGGCCGGATCCTCGGCGACCCGGCCTTACGTCAAGAATGGGATCGCGAACTCACCGAAATGCGCGATCGCATCAACGCCCTGCGCGCCGATCTCGCAAAGAAATTCAGCGCACTATTGGGAAATAGCCGCTTCGATTTCATTCCCCAGCAACGGGGCATGTTTTCTTTCTTGGGCTTGAACAAAAACCAGGTACAACGATTGAAAACCGAGTATGGAATTTACATGGTGGATTCCAGCCGCATCAACGTCGCTGGCATCAACAAAAAAAATATTGACTACTTCTGCGAAGCAGTTTGCGCCATCCTTTGATTAGGCGCCGCGGAGCCAAGCGCGCCACAGGTAGCCTTCTTAATTAGCGGTCGCAATCATTCCGATTCCTTCGATTTGTGTGTGCTTGGTTATCAATTGAGCGGAGAAAAAAATTGAAAAAAAATGGATTTGTTTTTGCGGTGACGCTACTCCTCACCCAGGTGTTTTCCCCTGCCATGGCGAACGCCAGCCCGATGACGCCGTTTCGATGGGACCTTGCCCCGGCGATGGACTCCCAAGAAAACTTCGTAAACTGGATGCAACAGAATCGCCACGAAGATCCTGGATTTCTGGTCCAGCGCTGGCGCCGGTACCTCGCCGTGGTGGCCGTGAAAGACGCGACTGACGAGCGGGTAAAAGAAGCTTTTCTGTGGACCCCACGCGAAGAATTCGTGCGCCCGATTAATCGCTCGCACAGCTACGACAGCGCGTTTCTGGACATCGGCTACGGCGTAACAATTTCAGGACCGCATTTGGTCGCACATATGACCAGCGCGCTCGAGGTCAAGCAAGGTGACAAGGTACTCGAGATCGGCACTGGCTCCGGCTACCAGTCCGCTTACCTGTCGCACCTCACCGATAAATTGTGGACGATTGAGATCATTAAACCGTTGGCCGAGCGCACGCGCGGCGTGTACGATGGCTTGATCGCCAAAGGCTATAGCGAATTCAGCGCCATCAATTCGAAACAAGGCGACGGCTATTACGGGTGGCCGGAGGCGGCGCCGTTCGACAAGATCATCGTGACCTGCGGCATCGACCATATCCCACCGCCGCTGCTGCAACAGTTGAAGCCAGGCGGCATCATGGTCATTCCGGTGGGACCACCCGGCGCCCAACACGTACTGAAGGTGATTAAACAACAGGCCGCTGATGGCGCCCTCACGGTCTCGCGTAGTGACATTTACAACGGACGAGTCGTGCCCTTCGTGCCGTTCAAGAAACTCGAAGGCGATGTCATCAAGGGCGCGCACTAGTTGCTAACGCCGAGGGCCGCCGCACCTTCGCGCTTCCTGTACCTCGCGGTCGGTCTGATCTCGGCCGCGATCATCGCCCTCCAACTGGTGGTCATGCGGATCTTCGCGGTGGGTAGTTGGGCCCATTTCGGTTCGCTCGTCGTTAGTCTCGCGATGATGGGATTTGGCCTGACCAGCGTGGTGATGTGCGCGGCCCATGCGTGGTGCGATCGGCATTGGCGCGGGCTCGCGAATACCGCGCTGGTCTGTTTTGGACCGCTAGCCATCGGCGCTAATTTAATCGCGCAGCAGGTGCCGTTTAACGCGATCTTTCTCATTTCAGACCCCGCTCAGAAGTGGCGCTTGGCCGCGAATTTCGTTCTCTATCTCGTCCCATTCGTCAGCGGCGCAAGTTTTCTCGGCGCCGTGTTCCTGCATAGGAAAACCGCGTTCGGCAAGGTCTATTTCGCCGATCTGGTCGGTGCCGGCGTCGGCGGCATGACGCTATTGATCGGGCTCTATGTGTTCCGTCCGGACGATCTGATAGCCGTACCGCTCGCGCTGTGGCTAGTCGGCGGGGTGGCGTGGTTCGTGTCTCAACACAGTCGACGTGGTTTGGCTACGCTCCTGGGAGTCGCGGTACTGTCGCTCGCCGCGCATTTCGTGCTGCCCAATTTATTGTCGATTCCGAAACTCGCGGTGTCGGATTACAAAGGCGTCGCGTATGCCCGAAAGTTCCCGGACAACCGACGCGTTTATGAAAATAGCTCGCCGTTTGGTTATCTCGAGATTTATTCGAGTTCGTATCTGCATTTCGCGCCGGGATTATCGGACAACGCCGCTTTCAACCTGCCCGCAATGCCGGCCAATGCGTATCTCGGCATGTACCTTGATGGCGACGGGCCGATCGGCATCATGCGCGAACTCAGCGCCACCGATAGCCAGTATTTCCATTACTTGCCGATGGCCTATCCCTATCTGCTCAAGCCCAACGCCGCGGCCTTCGTGGTGCAGTTTGGTGGAGGCATCTCCACCATGGTCGCGCTCCACAACTCGCGAACGGTGACCGTCGCGGAAGGGAATCCGGCGATCCTCGCGGCGTTCCGGCGCAACGCTGAGCTGCGTGATTTCACGGGGGATATCCTCGGTAACCCGAAACTCGATGTCATCGACTACGATGGCCGACTCTACTTAGCGAACACGCCCAAGCGCTACGACGTGATCGATTTGAGTCTGGCCGATTCGGCGGGACTGTCGAATCCGGGTGGTTTCGCCATTGTCGAGAAATATGCGTACACGCGTGAAGCGATGACGGCTTACATGCGCGCACTCGCCCCCGGCGGCATTCTGGCGGTCACCTTGTGGAATAAAGAAGAGCCGCCGAAATCCGTGCTCAAGCTCTACACGACGATGGTGGCTGCCGCGCGAGTCGCTGCGCCGGTTCCTCTCGACAACTGTTTTTATGCCGTCTCGAGTTATTTATCGACGGTCACCGTGCTGTACAAGCAGGGCGGCTTCAACGCCGACGAAATCGCCAAGCTACACGCGCACAGTAAAGCCATGTCGTTCGATGAAATCGCGGCCCCGGACTCGACCTTTGATGCCGCTCAAATCGAACCGACGCTCGCCAATTACCGCGCAAGTATTTTCGGCGCGCAAACGCCAGCGGCCGCGAACGCAACCACCGAGCCGGAGGTCGATCCCACCGCCCCCCTCGGCGCCGCGCAACAAGCCGGGCCGCTCGTCCCGGCAACCACCATGGGGCAAATCGTGTGGAATGCGCTGTTGCATGGCGATCACAAAACTACCGCGTGGGATGACGTCGCGCGACGTTATGTCTTCGACACCCGCCCGTTGACCAACGATCGCCCCTACTTCGCGGCCTACATCAAACCGGTTGACCTGCCGCGGATTACCGATCGGCTTGAACTTTTTCAAGATGAATGGGGATATTTGCTGTTGTTCGCGACGTTGGGCATCGCGGTCACGGTGGCGACTGTCCTCATCGCGTTTCCGGTAGTGCTCGGCTGGCGCAGTATCTTTAATCGCTATCCAGGACGTCTTGGCACTATTATTTATTTCGCGTGTCTCGGCCTCGGCTACATCATGGTTGAAGTGTCGTTGATCGCGAAATTTGTCCTGCCGCTCGGGAATCCGACCGTGTCCGCGACTATTCTCATTACGGGGATGCTCGTCTTCTCCGGGCTCGGCAGTCTGGTTTCAGGACGCTATCTCGATCGCGCGCGGGCGATCATGCCGAAGATCTTCATCGCCATCAGCGCGCTGTTATTTGCCTATGGCGCCGTCCTCGATCCGCTGCTCGGCTGGATTGGGAGCTTGGCGTACGCCAGCCGAATCGCCTGCTCGTTTGCGTTGATCGCGCCACCCGCCTTTCTGATGGGCTTTCCGATGGCGACCGCGATGACTTGGTTGGGCCGTCTCGGTAAAGACCCGATGTTTTTATGGGCGTGGGGCATCAACGGTTCGTTTTCCGTCATTGGCGCCGCAGCCGTGCCGATCATCGCCACCGCCTACGGTCTCGCCGCGGTCCTGCAATTGAGCGGGTTAGCGTATTTAATCGCAGCCTTAACCTTCTTTGCGATTTTCGCACCGCTCAAAAAACCGCTTGCCGCGGTGAGGGAGTGAGCAATAATGCAAATTGATCGCGGCGCGGAAGTGATCGCGGTATTTCTCGGTTTAGCGTTACTGCTCGGGATGTCGGGCGCGAGCATGGCGGCGACCCATAAAGCGAAACTTTATAATTCAAGACCCCACAATTCAAAACCCAGCCATTCAAAATCATTGGCGACGCAGGTTGCTGAACGACGTAAGCCGCTGCCACCGCTGGCTCCGCTGCTGATTGCAAAGACGACGCTCGCCACGTTCAAGACCGCGCCCTTCCCCTACCGCGGTTTAATCCCCGATACCGGCAAACACTTCCTCGATGTCACCACGGGTAATCGGCTCGGCCATGGCTCGCGCGACGGTGTGCATTGGGAAGATGAGGTCTATCGCGACAGCCGCGTGTTGCTGTACATCCCCGCGGGTTTCGATGTGCGCCGACCGGCCCTGATGGTGGTGTTCTTTCATGGCAACGGCACCCTGCTGATGCGGGACGTGGTGGAACGCCAACACGTGGCTGATCAGCTCGCGCAATCCGGCAGCAACGCGGTGCTGGTGGCGCCGCAGTTGGCGCTGGACGCAGCGGATTCAAGCGCGGGCCGTTTGTGGAAGCGTCGCGGTTTCAACGAATTTATCGCGGAAGCCGGGGCGCGGCTAACCGAACTTTATGGCGATGTGCGCGCCAAACCTGCGTTGTCGCAACTTCCGGTGGTGATGGTCGCCTATAGCGGCGGCTATCTTCCCGCGGCCTGGTCGCTCGCCCGCGGCGGCGCCAACAATCGCCTGCGCGGCGTGGTGTTGCTCGACGCGGTGTATGGACACGTCGACAAATTCACCGATTGGATTCTGAAGGCGCGCCCGCCGGTCTTTTTCTTCAGCGCGTATTCCGAATCGACTCGCGAAGGCAACCAAGCCGTGATGCAGGAACTTAACGATGAGCGCGTCGTTTATCGAACCACACTGCCGACGACGTTGGCGCGCGGCGGTATTACCATCCTCGCGACCGATCCTACGATTAAACACGAAGACTTCGTCTCTCATGCTTGGGTCGATAATCCGCTGACCTGGGTGCTGACCCGGATCCCGGGTTATAGTCAGAAACCGGCAACCCTGCCGCGTAAGAATCGTGCACAGTCGACAACAGGCAAGAAGCGCGTTCCGAAACTTTAACGAAAGGATCTGCATGAACCTGCCAGCGACCACCCCCGACCCGCCGTATTACGCCGTGATCTTTTCACCGGTGCGTTCGGGCGAGGATCCGGAGGGTTATCAGCGGATGGCCCTGCATATGATCGAACTCGCGATGACCATGCCGGGCTTTCTCGGCATCGAGCACGGCGAGGGTCTCGATGGATTTGCGATTACGGTGTCCTATTGGCGGGATGAAGCCGCCATCAAACAGTGGTATGAAAACGCCGAGCACCGCGCGGCGCAAGCACACGGCAAGGCGGTGTGGTATCGGCAATTTGAATTGCGCGTGGCGAAAGTCGAGCGCGCGTATGGCTTCACGCGCCCTACTTCACTACTGCATCTTGCCCCGCGCGAGTGAACACATTATGCCAAGCACGCAAAGACCCGCCGCGACGGTAAAACTTAAGCGTAGTGCTCGGGCGAGTTCGGGGTAAGTCTCCGGCACGATCTCAACGGGCCCGATGGTGAGCGCGAAGGCCGCGGCCACAACGCCCATGCTGCACAGTTGGCCGAGTACGCGCATCGTGGCCATCGCACCACTGGCCGCACCATAGAATCGCTTGTCGACCGCACTCATGATGGCGTTGGCGTTGGGCGACGCGAATAAACTAAAGCCGAGACCCGTGGTGAGCAGACACGCGGTCACGTAAGACAGCGGTGTCATTGGCTTCAATGCCGATAGCATGTAGAGGCCGATGCCGGTAATCGCCATGCCGGCGGACGCGATCACGCGGGGTTCAACCCGCGCATCGGATAGGCGGCCGGCGAATGGCGACAGCAAGCCAGACATCAGAGGCTGCGCCAGCATCACCAAGCCCGCTTGTGCCGGCTTCAAGCCCTTCAGGTATTGCAGATACAAACTCACCAGCACCAACGTCGAGTAAGTCGTCGCATACATTAGCAACGCGGCCAGCGAGGACAGCGCAAACACGCGATTGGTATAGAACAAGCTGACGTCGAACAACGGATCAGTGCGATGATGTTGGTGCTTGAAAAACAGCGCCACCCCACACGCGCCCGCGATCATCAGCGCCACCCCAAAATGCTTGGGCAACACGGCGCCGCCCCACATCAGAGCCGCGATTGAAATTGCATAGAGCAGTGCACCGGCGTAATCGAAGCGGCCCGCGAGTTCGGCCGTCCACTCCGACGTGACGCGCGGCGCCGCATACACAAGAACGAACAGGCTCAACGGCAGATGCGCGAGAAACGCGGCGCGCCAACCGAAATGCTCCACCAGCCAGCCGCCTATGAAGGGACCGCAGGTCAACCCAAAGTAGACCGAAGCGGCCATCATGCCTATCGCCTGTCCACGTTGCTGCGGTGGATAGACGGATGACAGCATCGCTACCTGGGTAGCGTAGATCATGGCCGCGCTCACGCCTTGTAAACCGCGCAGCGCCAACAAGACGATGCTATTGGGCGCGAGCGCGAGTAACACTGAACTGACAACAACGCCAACGGTGCCGATGATGAAAATGCGCTTGCGCCCGACGAGATCAGCCAGGCGCCCGAAGGCGAGCACCGTGGCGGCGCTGGTGGTGAGAAAAATTAGTGGCACCCAACTCAAGGTCACCGCCGTCATCTTGAATTCACGCGCTAACGACGGCAACGCCACGTTAACCGCGGACAGCATCAGCGGCAACCCGAATCCGCTGATCACCACCATGAGTATCACCGCGCGCTGCAGCGCGGCGGGCGCGGGTGAATTAGTCATATCGGGAGGACGTGCTGTCCCATGACGAGCCTGAATAATCCGCCCGGTAGTGACGGTACTTCGTGGGAGCCGCTTTAGCGGCCAACTGGACATTGCCGGTGTATTCGCCGCTAAAGCGGCTCCCACAATCACAATGCATCGAGCTATGAAAGTTCATCGCGCGATAGCACAGATCGCCACAACAGAAGTCGGGCGTTTTGATTTGATCGCTACTTCGCCCATTCGCGCTCGCGCAGCTCTACCCGCCTGATCTTTCCACTGACCGTTTTCGGGAGCGCGGCGACGAATTCAATTTTGCGCGGATATTTGTACGGCGCGGTGACGCTCTTGACGTATTCTTGCAGCGCTTTGATTAGGGCTTCATCGCCAATGAATCCCGGCGCAAGTACCACAAAAGCTTTAACGACCTCACCGCGCATCTCATCGGGACTCGACACCACCGCCGATTCGGCCACCGCTGGATGTTCGAGCAGCGCGCTTTCGACTTCGAACGGACCGATGCGATAACCCGCGGAGTTAATCACATCGTCGGCGCGACCGACAAACCAGAAATAGCCATCCTTGTCGACATAGGCGCGATCGCCGGTCAGGTACCAGCCATGCCGAAAGCACTTTCGCGTGCGCTCCTCGTCGCCACGGTATTCCTTAAACAAACCTGGTGGCCACCGCGGTTCAATGCGGACCGCGACATCGCCTTCACGATCCGGCGGCAAGGCCTTGCCCTCGTCATCGATGACGGCAAGATCAATTCCCGGCGATGGTTTGCCCATCGATCCAAAGCGCGGCTCAAGGCAGGGGAAGCTTGCGCATAACAGCACCGATTCGGTCTGCCCATAACCATCGCGAATGGTGAGACCGGTGGCTGCCAGCCAGGTCTCGATCACTTCGGGATTTAACGGCTCGCCCGCACCGACCACATGGCGCAGATGTGGGAATTGATACGCCGTCAGGTCTTGCAGCACCAACATGCGATAGATCGTTGGCGCGCCACAGAAGGTTGTTACCGGATAGCGCGCGAGGATCTCGAGTGTGCGTTTGGCGTCGAAGGTCTCGGTGTGATGAATGAAGAGCGCGGCGCCGCAGTTCCACGGCGCGAAGTAGCTACTCCACGCCGCCTTGGCCCAGCCGGTGTCACTCAGGTTCCAATGTAGATCCGCCGGCGTTAAGTCGAGCCAGTAATGACCGGTGATCTGGTGCGCCAACCCATAGCCTTGGGTTTGGATCGCCATCTTCGGATAGCCGGTGGTCCCAGATGTGAAATAACACAGCGCATCATCGCTCGGCGTCGTATCCGCCGCCTCAAACACCGCCGACGCCGCGCTCACCGCCGCCTCGTAGTTCAACCAACCGGCGACCTCCGCCCCGACGCACAACCGCGCCGACACGTGCTGCGCGACATCGCCCACGGCGGCGATTTTCGCCGCATTCTTTTCATCGGTAATGATGGCGGCAGCGTTCGACGCCTGGATGCGGTAGGCAAGATCTTTCGGCGCCAATTGCGTGGTGCCGGGCGACATGACCGCACCCATGCGTAAACAGGCGGTCATGATCTCCCACCACGCGACGACGCGCGGCAGCATCACAATAACCGTGTCGCCGCGTTTAACGCCGGCCTGCGCGAATACATTGCACAAGCGCCGCGAGCGTTCGCTCATTTCGCGATAGGTGATCCGGCGCTCGTGACCGTGATCGTCCACCCACCACATCGCCAACTTATCCGGATCGCGCTCGCCCCAGCGGTCGATCACGTCACGTGCAAAATTAAACCGCGCCGGAGGAGCCCAAGTGAAGCTTGCGCGCCCAACCGCGTAGTCGCTCATATTCAAGGCCATGGGGTGCTCCTCAGAACCAGTTTTCATGCATGGTTAAGCAGGTGTCATCGCCCGTCGCCAGCAGCGTTAGCCGCTCGGGGACCTTGGCAAGTTCATAGCGATAAAAATATTGGCAGGCCTGTAGCTTGCCACGATAGAACTCCTGCTCGCCCTGACTCGCGCCAGCTAGCGCGCGGGTCGCGACCACTGCTTGTCGCAACCATATCCAGCCAATGATGACGTGCCCGAACGTATCGAGATAAATCCCCGCGTTCGCCAACGCGCGGGTGACATTCCCGCCATCGCGTAGTACGCCTAGGCGCTGGGTTGCGCTTAGCAGCTTTTGATAGATCTCCGTCAGCGTCGTTGCATAGCTCGCGAGATCCGCCTGTGTGCGAGCGTCCGCTAGTGTCTGCTTAATTTCATGCGACAGCGCGGCCAGCGCCGCCCCGTCGCGCATTGCTACCTTGCGCCCGAGCAAATCGATGCCATGGATACCATGCGCGCCTTCGTGAATCGGGTTCAAGCGATTGTCGCGATAGAAACGCTCGACGGGGTAATCGCGGGTGTAACCATAGCCCCCCAGAATTTGTATCGCATGCTTGTTGGCTTCGAGACAGAATTCGCCCGGCCATGACTTCGCCACCGGCGTTAATAGATCAAGCAGCAAGCCGACGCGATCGCGCTCCGCGCAATCCAAGGCCGTGCGTTGGAGATCGAGCAAATGCGCGCAATAGAGCACCAATCCCAAGCCGCCTTCGACGGCGGCTTTTTGCGCGAGTAATAGACGTCGAATATCCGCGTGCTGAACGATGGGAACCTGCGGGCTCGTGGGATCTTTATTTTGTGGATGCCGGCCCTGCGGCCGTTCGCGCGCATATTTTAGAGAATGGAGATAGCCCGTGTAGCCGAGCGCGACACCGCCAAGACCAACACCGACTCGCGCTTCGTTCATCATGTGGAACATGTGGCTCAAGCCGTGGTTCGCCTCACCGACCAAGTAGCCCACACACTGGCCGTGATCGCCCATATTGAACACCGTATTCACGGTGCCGCGGTATCCCATTTTATGGTTGAGACCGACGATGTACGCGTCGTTCCGTGAACCTAGCGACCCATCGTCATTCAGCAAATACTTTGGAATCAAAAAGAGCGAAATCCCCTTCACGCCGGGCGGGCCGCCCGGGATCTTGGCCAGCACGATGTGGATGATGTTCTCGGTCAAGTCATGTTCGGCGGCCGAGGTCCACATCTTGTTGCCTGTAATCAAATAATGGCCCGCGGGCTGTAGCACGGCGCGCGTGCGAATGTCCGCTAGTGACGATCCGGCCTGCGGTTCGGATAGACACATCGTGCCGAAAAAACGACCCGCGACCAGCGGCTTGAGGTATTTCTGCTTTTGTTCCGGTGACCCGAAAACCGAGAGTAAGTTAGCGGCCGCAATGGTGATGAAGGGATACGCCACGGTCGAGATATTCGCCGCACAGAAATACAGCGCGCAGGATTGGGCAATGGTCCACGGCAATTGCATACCGCCGATCTCGGCATCAAAGGACGCGCCCATGAAGCCGGCTTCGACATAAGCGTCCAATGCTTGTTTAACTTCCGGAATGAGATGCACGCGTTCGCCATCGAACGTGGGCTCTTCTTCATCCACTTTTGCCGCATGCGTCGCAAATTGTTCGGTCGCCAAGGCTTCGGCCGCGTCCAAGATCGCGTTAAAAACCTCGCGATCCTGACCGCTATGACGCTTGCGCCGCGTAAGACCTTCGACCTCGAGCAACTCGTAGAGAAAAAACTCAAGGTCACGGCGATTGACGAGCAAGCTCATAAAGTCCCTGTCCAAAAGACTGACGATTGCCCGCATTGTATGCGGTCAGCGCTACTTGCTCGGCAGATCAATGGACTAGCCTTACGCGAGATATCCGCCATCCACCGTGATAAAGCTGCCAGTGGTGTAGGACGCCGCGTCCGACACCAAGTACAACACCGCACCCGCCATTTCGGTGGGCTCGGCCGATCGATTTAACGGCGTACGTGCTCGCGCCGGCGCGAGAAAAGTCTCGTCGTCGTGCAAGGCCTGCGCGAATTTGGTTTTGGTGACACCCGGAATCAACGCATTCACACGAATGTTATATTCGCCGCACTCATTGGCAAAAGCGCGGGTCATATTGAGGATCCCAGCCTTGGTGATCGAATAGACCGCCTGCTTATCGCCGGGCGTGATGCCATTGGCCGAGGCCACATTCACAATCGCCCCGCCGCCACGCTCGCGCATGCGCTTGGCCGCATTCACGGACATATAAAAGTATCCCCGCAAATTGACTTCGAGAGTCTTCTCGAAAGCGGAAACCGGCGTGTCGAGCACGTGACCGTAGTAGGGATTCGCGACGCCATTGTTGACGAGTATGTCGAGCCGGCCATGGGTGTGATCGATGTGTGCGAACGCCGTTTCAATTTGCTGCGTGTCCCCAATGTGGCAGGGATACGCCTCCGCTTTGCCGCCGTTGGCGACGATGGAATCCGCCACTATCGTGCAGGACTCGACTTTGCGGCTGGTCACGATCACGTGTGCGCCGTACTCAGCGAGGATGCGCGCAATGGCTTCGCCGATCCCCCGGCTGCCGCCGGCAACCAGCGCGATTTTCCCATCGAGATCAAAATGATTTCTAGCCATCTTGATCATCAATCCACGCGGCCGCCGCGTTCGATAATCCGTCGCGCAACAGCGATCTTATGCACCTCATCGGGACCGTCGTAGATCCGCGAGCCGCGGTCCTCGCGATAGAAGAAGGATAACGGGGTGTAATCCGTAATGCCGAGCGCGCCATGCGTTTGCATCGCGCGATCGATCACTTTCATCAGCACTTCGGCGACGTGGTACTTAATCATACTGATGTCGTTACGCGCTTCCTTGGCGCCGACTTGTTCGATCCGCCAGGCGGTGAACAGCGTCATTAAACGCGCCGCGCGAATTTCAGCGGCGGACTCCGCGATCCAGGCCTTGATGATATCGCTATCGGCCAGGCGACGATCGCCCTCGCCAATCACCCGCGTCGCCGCGCGTTGTGTCATGAGCTCGAGCGAGCGATTACAGATCCCGAGCCAACGCATGCAGTGGTGGATGCGGCCGGGCCCCAGGCGGGCTTGCGCCATGCGGAAGCCTTCACCTTCCTTACCCAATAAGTTGTCGTACGGTACGCGGCAATTATCAAAGCTCACTTCGCAGTGACCAAACAGTCCTTCATGCGCGTGACCCATGATTGGGGTCGCCTTGTCGACCGTATAGCCAGGCGTATTCGCGGGCACGATGATGATGCTCTGACGACCATGCGGACCCGCCTTGGGATCCGTGCACGCCATCACCAAACACACCACCGCGCCCTGCGCGCCGGTGATAAACCATTTCTTGCCGTTCAATACCCATTCGTCACCGTCGCGCACCGCGGTGGTCGTTAGAAATATCGGGTTTGCACCCGAGTTATCGCGCTCGGTCATGACAAACACGCTGCGCTCGCCACCGACGATTCGCGGTAACCATTGCGATTTCTGCTGCTTATTGCCGAACAGATGCAGGGTTTCGATATTGCCGGCGTCCGGTGCGTTACATCCAAAGCTGTAATGGCCGAGCGGCGTCCGACCGAGGACTTCGGAAACCAAGCCGTTATCGACGAGGTTCAGCCCCAAGCCGCCGTACTCCGGGGGATGATTCGGCGCCCACAAGCCCGCCGCCTTGATCTTCTTGCGTACACCGTCGAGCGCCGTGGATACCGCACCGAAACCCTCGGTTAGAAAAGGCGGTTCAAGCGGAATAATGTCGTTATCGACGATCTCGCGCATGCGCCGCGTGAGGTCAAGAATCTTAGCTGAAGGTTGAAAATCCATGGCAGTCTCCGTCGCTTGCGATGGCTGCATCGTATGAATGCACGCATAATTAGTCCAATCAATTTTGATTATGCGGCTCCGTAATCATCCGTGATGCAACTCCCTAAGCGTATCGATCTCAACCTGTTTCGGATTTTCGACGCCGTGTATCAGGAAGGAAGTCTGACCCGCGCGGGTGAAGTCTTGCATTTGACCCAACCGGCGGTCAGCAATGCCTTGGCACGCCTGCGGGCGGTGTACAAAGACCCGCTGTTTGTGCGCACCGCGGCCGGCATGGTGCCGACTCCCACCGCCGAAACTATTGCCAGCAACATCCGCTCGGCGTTGCAGCTTTTAAACGGCTCGCTAGACTCGGCGCGGGCGTTCAATCCGCATCAGGCGCAGCGCCGCTTTCGCCTTAGCGCCGGAGACCTTTTCGCGGCGACGTTGATCCCGAGGTTAGTTCACCACACCAAGGCGCTGGGTTTGGCGCTCGAGATCGAGGTCTCGCAGTTACGGCGCGAAACCGTCGTACACGAACTCGCCTCGGGTCAGATCGATTTCGCACTCGATGCCGTGCCGATTGCGGATCCGCAGGTCATCACGATGAAAGTGATCGCGGACGAATACGTATGTGCGGTGCGTCCGGACCATCCGCTGGTCAGTAAGCGTCTGTCATTGGCTCAATACCTTGCCCTGGATCACGTGCATGCTTCGAGTCGCCGACAGGGCGTCGGGCAAATTGATCTCGCGTTGAAGCGCCTTGGGAAGCAACGTCGAATTGTCATGCGCACCCCCTACCACCTCGGGTTACCGCATATAGTGGCGGTGTCGGATCTCGCGGCGAGCATTCCGCGTTCGCTTGCGCTCGCACACAAGCTGCGAGCCTGCAAGCTGCCATTCGCGACCCCGCCGGCCGAAGTCCACGCCGCCTGGCATAAAAGCGCGCACATGGATGGCGCCAATGTCTGGTTCCGCGAAGTGCTGCAACAATTGGCCGGGCCGTTCGCGAAAGCAGCCGCGGGTAACTAGTGTGCTGTCCTATTGCGACTACCATCATCAGCATCTATGCGGAGCTATTCGCTAAATAAATTGGACTTATCGGGGTCTTGCCGCCTAGCATTCAGTCCAATCCCACCACCGCCGCGAGGAAGCAGCCATGGATTTCGATTACAGCGCAAAAACCACAGCCCTCGTTAAAGCCGTTGGCGAATTCATGGAGGCGAACATCTATCCCAACGAAGAAAAGATGTTGCAGCAGCTGGCTGATGGTGACCGTTGGCAACCCATTCCGCTGATGGAGAAATTAAAGGACAAGGCTAAAGCACAAGGATTGTGGAACCTCTTCCTTCCTGAAAGCGAGTTAGGCGCCGGCCTCAGCAATCTGGAATACGCGCCAGTGTGCGAGGAGATGGGGCGCTCGTTCTTCGCGCCCGAAATCTTCAATTGCTCCGCCCCGGATACTGGCAATATGGAAGTGTTCGTCCGCTATGGCACGGAGGCACAGAAAGAACAATGGTTAAAGCCGTTGCTCGCCGGCGAGATCCGCTCGGCGTTCGCGATGACCGAAATCGGCGTTGCGTCATCGGATGCGACGAATATCGAGACTCGAATCGTGCGGGACGGCGGCGATTACGTCATCAACGGCCGCAAGTGGTATACCTCTGGCACGCTCGACCCACGCTGCAAGATCATGATCGTGATGGGCAAGAGCGACCCGGACAACACCAATCGGCATCGCCAGCAATCGATGATCCTCGTCCCGCTGCCAACGCCGGGTGTCACGATTAAGCGCATGCATCCGGTCTTCGGCTTCGATGACGCCCCGCATGGTCATCCGGAAGTTCTCTTCGAAGATGTCCGCGTGCCGGCGAGCAACATGCTGCTCGGCGAAGGCCGTGGCTTTGAAATCGCCCAAGGACGTTTGGGGCCGGGACGAATTCACCACTGCATGCGCTTGATTGGCTCGTCCGAACGTGCCCTCGAACGCATGTGCCGCCGCACACGTATCCGCAAGACCTTTGGCAAGTTGGTGTCCGAACAATCGGTGACGCAGGAACGGATTGCGAACGCCCGGATCCTGATCGATCAGGCTCGATTGTTGACCCTTAAAGCCGCGCACATGATGGATACCGTCGGTAACAAGGGCGCGTTGAAAGAAATCGGCATGATCAAAGTCGCGGTGCCGAACATGGCCTGTCAGGTGATCGATTGGGCGATTCAAGCCTTTGGCGCGGCCGGCGTGTCCGCCGAATACGGCTTGGCCTACGCCTACGCCAATGCGCGTCTCATTCGAATCGCCGACGGTCCGGACGAAGTGCATCGCAATCAGATCGCGCGCTTGGAACTCGGCATGTATGGCGACGAATTATCGAAGCGCGGCGGCAATGCCTATGTGCCTCCTCCCGATGAAGGTAAGGGCACCAACTGGAAACCGCGCTTCGTCTCGTAAGCCGTTCACGGTATTTGTGGGAGCGACTTTAGTCGCGAGCTGCGTAGCGAGACGGTGGCTCCGCGTTAAATTAAGCGCTCGTAAACTATATAGCGCAGAAGCCGGTTCGGGTACGCACTCCGTTCTTCGTCACCGACCCTCCTTGGCCGACTCCTCGCGTTTCGCGTGCCGGCGCTATCCTAAGCGCCGGCACGCTCCACAATGACGCGCTACGTACCCAACTACCGGCTCTCAGGCTCTGTACAAGCGCCTATTTAGTTTTTACTTGCGCGCTAGTTGACGTCGCGAGCGCACTTTGCAGCGCTTCGACTTGTGCTTCGAGTTTACTCACCCGCGCGGCTAACGATTCGGCGGGCGCCACGGATGAACCCATCGGTTCCGCCACGGACTCGATATGCCCGCTAAACAAATGCATGTACCGCGATTCGCGCGCGCCGGGCGCGCGCGGCAGGCGCGCGACCAGCGGTTCCTCGCCGCGGCTCATCAACGCACCGAGCACCGTTTCTATTTCGTTTACGTCCACGAATTCGCATAACCGATTGGTGCGTGCGCGAAGTTCACCCGGTGTCTGGGGTCCGCGCAACAACATCACGCACAAAATCCCCAATTCTTGTGGTGAACACTTCAAAGCGCCGTATTCAGTGTTGACGAAACGATGCTTATATTTCGTGGCGCGACTCCCATAGCTCGATTTATCGCTGACCAGAAAGCGCTTCATCAACGCATCGACACCGGCCTGTACTTGGGCCTCAGAGAGCTCGAGCACCGGATCGCGGTTGGTTTTTTGATTGCACGCGTTGACCAACGCATTCAGTGACAGCGGATATTGATCGGGAGTGGTGAGTTCTTTTTCTATCAAGCACCCAATAATGCGGGCGTCGAGCGGACTTAGTTCGTGCTTCATCGTATTTGTGCTCGGTACTGCGAAAGCCGTTATGCACGACTTCCACAAAGCGTGGACAGTCGACATGCCGAAGATGATGCTGCATTCCTTCTTCACGTGAATGCAGTTTAGCGCCTGGCGCACCAAAACCTGAACGCTACGTGCGTGCGATCCCCAACCTACCCTTCCCATGCTCCCCCGAACGGGCTATCGTCGTGTCTATCTTTACGTCGTTGTAACAGGAGGTCCGTCCATGAAATTCGGCAAGCTTGGCGTCTTTACCTTTACTGATTTAATGAATCCAGCGCAGCTGGCGGAACTCGCGACGCGCGTCGAGGCGCTCGGTTACTCGACGCTGTGGTATCCGGAAGCGTTCAACTATGAGACTTTCGGCCTTGGCGCGTACCTGCTGAGCCATAGCAAAAAGTTAATCGTGGCGAGCGGTATCGCCAATATCTACGCGCGCGATCCGGCGGCGTCGGCCATGGGTCACAATACCCTGAACACCCTGTACAACGGACGCTTCGTGCTCGGCCTTGGCGTGTCGCACGCGCCATTGGTCGCCGACCTCCGTGGTCACGAATACAAGAAGCCGGTCGCGACGATGCGCACCTATTTAGAAGCGATGGATGCCGCCTGGAAAGGGATGAATAGCACACCGGCCGACAAGCAACTCGTGCTCGCCGCACTCGGGCCCAATATGTCTACGCTCGCGGGTGAACGAACACTCGGCGCCTTCCCGTACAACATCACGCCCCAGCAAGCGGCGATTTCGCGCGCGGCGATGGGCGGGAAAGGCGCCGTGATTTGCGAACAGAAAGTGTGTCTGTGCACCGATCCCGTGATCGCGCGCAAGACCGCGCGCGCGTCTTTAGGCCCGTATCTGCCGTTGCCGAATTATTATCAAAACTGGTTCCGACTTGGATTTAATGAATCCGATCTGAAGGATGGTGGCAGCGATCGCTTGATGGATGCGATGGTGTTTTGGGGCGACGCCAGCACCATCAAAACAAAACTGCGCGCCTACTTCGAACACGGCGCCGATCAAGTGGCGATTCAACCGATTCGCACCGACGGCGGGCCGGGCCCCGACTGGGCCGCGCTCGAGGCGCTGGCCGCGCTGGTTTGAAATTACGCCGCTCTGTGTGGAACCGCTCTGTGTGGGAGCCGCTTTAGCGGCGAATCCTTATTGAACGCTATTCGCGGCTAAAGCCGCTCCCACAATAGCTTCGCGTCGATAGATGAAAGTTCATCGCGAGACAGCGCACTCGCCCATCGCGGCGGCATCGACCAACACTCGTCCCTGAAGTCCGGCGGTCACTCGCGTAATGGGTAGCACGCGTCCGGCGCGCCAGTCATGAATTGCCGATTGCTTACTGGCGCCGACAGCGATCACCAAGACGTCCCGCGTCGCGCGTAGCGCACCGGCGCCGAGGCTTACGCGTGTCGCCGGTGGTTTCGGCGCGTCAAACACCGCCAGGCACCAACCCGCTTCATTCAACGCGAGTCCGGGAAATAGGCTTGCGGTGTGGCCGTCCTCACCCACGCCGAGAACGACCAGATCAAACGGCGTATACCGCGCAATCAACTCGGCATAACGCGTGGCCGCGCTGTCAGGTCCCAGTTCAACGGGAATGACATGTATCCGATGCGGTGGAACAGGTACGCCGGCCAACCACGCATCGAATACCATTCGGCTATTTCGTTCGGGATCGGTGGCGGGCAGGCAGCGCTCGTCACCAAAAAAAATCTCCCATTTCGTCCACTCAGTTTCGATCGCGGGCAATAGACGATAGACGTCGATCGGCGTGCGGCCGCCGGCGAGGACAATCCGAAAATTGCCACGCAAAGCCAATGCTTCACGCGCACTATGTTCGATAACCGCCGCGGCGGCATGCGTAACATCGGCCGCGGCCGGCAATACTTCCCACACCAGCGATTCGGTCGCGTCGGGGATTACCGGAGTCGTCATGTAAAGCTCGATAAAAAAGGGCGCGAGCGCTTAGTCTTCCAGCGGTTGCGGGTCTAGTGTATGGCGCCAGCGATGTTCTTCGCGATCGAAAATGCGCCGTGATTCGCGCGGGCCCCAGCTGCCTGCGGCATAGGTCGGAACGAAATCGGTTTCGCTAGCCCACACCGAGAGCACCGGATCGACCACGCGCCACGCGTAGTCGACTTCGTCGTAACGCAGGAATAGCGAGCGGTCGCCGCGTACGACATCGAGCAGGAGGTCTTCGTAAGCATCGGTCTTTTCGTGTTGTTCATCGCGAAAATGCGCGTCCAATGACAGTTGCCGCGTGCGCATTTCGAGGCCGGGCTCTTTGGCCGTGATTTCGACACGCAGCGATTCTTCCGGTTGGATCCCCAGAATCACCCAATTCGAATGTAAGCGTTCGACATCGGTGCCGCGAAAAAATTGGAGGGGCGGATGCTTGAAACAGATCGAGACCATTGAGCGCGCCTCGGCCATGCGTTTGCCAGTGCGCAAATAAAACGGCACGCCGCGCCAGCGCCAGTTATCGATATAGAGTTTGAGCGCGGCATACGTCTCGGTGGTGCTTTGCGCCGAGACCTTGCCCTCTTCGCGGTAAGCGGCGACGCGCTGGCCGCCGATCTCACCCGCGGCATATTGCGCGCGAAACGCTTGCGAATGCACGGCGCCCTTCGGGATCGGCCGTACCGATTTCAAGACCTTAACTTTTTCATCGCGTAGCGACTCAGCTTCCATCGCCGCCGGCGGCTCCATCGCGACCAATGTCAACAGTTGCAGCAAGTGACTTTGGATCATGTCGCGCAGCGCACCCGCGCTGTCGTAGAACCCGCCACGCGACCCGACACCCAGCGTCTCGGCATGCGTGATCTGCACGTGATCGATATGATTGCGATTCCACAGGGGTTCCATCATCAAGTTCGCGAAGCGGAAGACCAAGACGTTCTGGACCGTGGCCTTGCCGAGATAATGATCGATGCGATAGATCTGCGATTCATCGACAAATTTGCCGATTTTACGTTGCAGATCCTGGGCGCTGACCAAGTCGTGGCCGAACGGTTTCTCCACCACCACCCGGCGCCAGCCGGCTGCTTCGTCCAACATACCGTGGACGCTTAATTGTTCGGCGATAGTGCCGAATTCGGCGGGACCAACCGACATGTAAAAGGCCGCGTTATGCGTGGGGGAATCGGCAAGCTGTGATTTGAGCCCAGCATACAACGCAGGGTCGCGCAGATCGCCGCGACAATAATCGATTCGCGCGGCGAAGCGTTCGAACACCGCCGGATCGAGTCCCCCACGCGCTTTGGCGCCAACCCAAGTACGGACTGTCGTCTGCCATTGATCCTGACCGTACTCGCTACGGCCACAGCACAGTATGCGTACGCTGGCCGGTAGCCGCTCGGCGCGATCCAGGTGGTAGAGCGCCGGCAGCAGTTTGATCGACGCCAGATTGCCAGTGGCGCCAAAAATCACATAGGTGCAGGACTCAGCCATCGATTGCATGCTCGGTGCGCGAACCATTCCACTCAAAGTGATAATGCTTGCCCGTCGCATCATCGACCCGCTGATAAGTATGAGCGCCAAAATAATCGCGCTGCGCTTGCAATAAATTAGCCGGCAACCGCGCGCTACGATAACCATCGAAAAAAGACAACGCGGCGGTAAACGCCGGTAATGGAATGCCGCGCGCCACGCCGAAACTGACGGCATGACGCCAGCCGGCGGTAAATCGCGCAAATTCGGCGGCGAAGAATTCATCCACCAATAAACTGTCGAGGGCCGGTTTACGCGTATAGGCGGCTTTGATCTTATCGAGGAACCGGCTGCGAATAATGCACCCGCCGCGCCAGATCAAGGCGATATCGCCAAACGCCAAATGCCAGCCGTAGTTTTTTGCCGCCGCCCGTAGCAGCATGAAGCCTTGTGCGTACGACACCATCTTCGAGCAATACAGCGCGGCTTCCACGGCCTCGACCATGGCGTCGCGATCTTCGACCGCAAACGGGGTAAGCGCGGCGCTCAATAGCGGCGCGGCCGCGCTTCGCTCGTTTTTCAACGACGAGAGAAACCGGCTGCTGACGGCTTCCGCGATCAGGGTTAAGGGCACGCCGAGTTCGACGGCGTTGATGGCGGTCCACTTACCGGTGCCTTTTTGACCGCTGCTATCGAGGATGTGATCGATAAAGAGCGTGCCATCGGCGTTGCGCACGCCGAGAATGTCAGCGGTAATTTCGATCAGATAGGATGAGAGTGGGCCGCTATTCCAGCCGCGAAACGTCGCAGCTAATTCGTCCGGACCGAGACCCAAGCCATCGCGCAACAATTGATACGCTTCGCTGATCAATTGCATGTCGCCGTATTCAATGCCGTTGTGCACCATCTTCACATAGTGGCCGGCGCCGGCATCGCCGATCCATTGACAACACGGCTCACCATCCACTTTGGCGGCGATGGCTTGGAACATTTTCCGCACCTGCGGCCAGGCGGCGGTCGATCCTGCTGGCATCAAAGCCGGGCCGTAACGCGCGCCTTCTTCGCCACCGGACACACCCATGCCGATGAAATGAATGCCCCGCGCGGCGAGTTCGGTGGTACGTCGATTGGAATCTTCCCACAGCGAGTTTCCGCCATCGATGACGATGTCACCCGCGGCGAGCAGCGGCAGCAGTTGCGCGATCTGCCCATCGACCGCCGCGCCCGCCTGTACCATCATCAGGCACACGCGCGGGGATTTCAGGCCGGCGACGAATTCAGCGATCGTCGGGCAGCCGATCAGATTCTTAGTGGGTTCGGCGGTCAACAACTCGCTGATTCGAGCCGCCGAGCGATTATGCACCGCGACCCTAAATCCGTGGTCCGCCAGGTTGAGCGCGAGATTGCGCCCCATCACGGCCAAGCCGATGACACCGATATCAGCTGCGGGGTTCGCGGTGGTAGTCATAGTTGATCCTCCGATCCAGAGTTAGCGACCGTCATGGCGCGCATTTGAATGCCACGGGGAGCGTAACGTAGCCAACCATGAACTGCCATCGGCGCCGCTTTACGGATAGAGCTGGCTGATCTCCCACCCCGCATCGCGCCGCGTGAACAAGGTTCGCTCGTGTAAACGAAAGGGTCGTTCTTCCCAGAACTCAAACACTTGTGGAATGACCCGATAGCCGGACCAAAAGGGTGGTCGCGGCACTTGGTCGAAGCCGAATCTTGCGGCAACCGTCGCCACTTGCTGTTCGAGCGCGAAGCGCGATTCGAGTGCTCTGGATTGTTGCGATGCCCACGCGCCGATCTGCGAATCGCGCGGTCGCGACGCAAAATAAGCGTCGGCTTCGGCGTCGCTGACTATTTCCACCGGACCGTCGATCCGGACTTGGCGCCCGGGTGTTTTCCAATAAAAGCACAACGCGGCATGCGGATGTGCCTTGAGGTCGGCGCCTTTTTGACTCTCTAAGTTGGTGTAGAACACAAAGCCGCGCGTATCGAAGCCACGCAACAGCACCATGCGGACCTGCGGTCGACCCCGTGCATCGACCGTCGCCACCGACATCGCAGTGGGATTGATCGGCTCGGACTGCTCGGCTTCGGCCAACCAGCTCGCGAAACGCGCGAATGGGGTGTCTGCGGTCATGCCCCAAAGGGATGTTTGAGGACTATGGTATGCGCGCGATCCGGGCCGGTGGAGATCATGTCGATTGGCGTTTCGGCGACTTCGGCGATCCGATCGAGGTAGCGTTTGGCATTGATCGGAAGTTTAGCGTAATCCGTGATCCCGACTGTTGATTCCGACCATCCGGGCATGCTTTCGTAGACCGGTGCGACCGCCGCAAGCGCTTCGGCGCCGATCGGCGAGGCGCGGACTTCACCCTGCGCGGTTCGGTAACCGATACAAATTCGAATTTCGTCCATGCCATCGAGCACATCGAGTTTAGTGACACACAGACCAGAAATTCCATTGGTCATGCGTGAACGCCGTAGCGCAACCCCATCAAACCACCCGCAACGGCGGGGTCGCCCCGTGGTCGCGCCGAACTCGTGACCGCGCGTCGCCAGTCGCTGGCCCGTGGCATCGAATAATTCAGTCGGGAATGGACCGCCGCCAACCCGCGTGGTGTAGGCCTTGGTGATCCCCAGGATATAGTCGAGGCAGCGCGGACTCGCGCCACTGCCGGTGCTCGCGTAACCCGCCGTGGTGTTCGACGAAGTCACATACGGGTAGGTGCCATGATCGATATCGAGCAAACTGCCCTGGGCGCCTTCGAACAAAATGTTTTTGCCAGCCGCTTGCAGCGCATAGATAGATTCCGCGACATCCGCGACCAGCGGTTTGATGTCTTCCGCGAAGCGCATTTGCTCGTCCAGAATTTGTTGGAAATCGAGCTTGTCGGCGCGGTAATAATTGCTGAGCACGAAGTTGTGATAATCCAGCACTTCACCGAGTTTCGCGGCAAACCGCTCGCGGTATAAAAGATCATCGACGCGAAGGGCGCGCCGGGCGACCTTGTCCTCGTAGGCGGGCCCAATGCCGCGGCCGGTGGTCCCGATCGCTTGCGCGCCGCGCGCTTTTTCACGCGCCTGATCGAGGGCCGCGTGGTAGGGCAGAATCAAGGTCGCCGCCGGACTGACCTCGATCCGTTCCCGCGCGGGAATGCCCTTCGACTCCAGCATGAGGATTTCTTCGAGCAGGGCCGCGGGCGACACCACCACCCCATTGCCGATTAAGCAGCGCACGCCGTCGCGGAGAACCCCCGACGGGATTAGGTGCAGCACTGTCTTTCCACCATTGATGACGACGGTGTGCCCCGCGTTATGCCCGCCTTGAAAGCGCACCACCGCGGCCGCGCGGTCGGTCAGCATATCGACGACTTTGCCCTTGCCTTCATCGCCCCATTGCGCGCCGATAACTACTACAGATTTACTCAAAGCGGTGCCTCGATCCTATTCGGATTCAATCTTACGGACTTGCCACGTCGCGCCATCCTTGGTTAAGGATTCACGGCAACCGAGTTCGCGCGCCCCGCCGACCTGGGTGGGTAAGCCTTGAATGACAATCCGACCGCTGTGGCGCAGGCGATGAATTTCAGCAATCAAGGCCGGATCGTTAGCGTGTGGCGCATAGATCGCGCACTCAAGCGGCGCGGCGTACGGACAGATCGCGGCCAGGAGTTTTAAATCCGTGCTGAAACCGGTAGCCGGCCGCGCCCGTCCGAATTCGGCCCCGATATTATCGTAGCGACCACCCCATGCAATCACGCGTCCCTGGCTTCGGGTATACGCGCCGAACATTGGGCCGGTGTGATAGTGGTAGCCGCGAAGCTCGGCGAGGTCGATGTGAAACTCAACCTCCGGCCGGCGCGTGCCGATCAGCTGCACTAATGCAGTCAGTGCGGTCAACGCTTCGCGCACGGCGGCGGGCGCCGCGGCCAATTCGCGCGCCGCACGCGTTAAGACATCGACGCCGCCGCTTAACGTCACCAACGCACGGAACAGCGGTGACAGCTTCGCACTTACCTTGGCATGTCTTAAGATTTGTTCGGTATCGGGACTCGACTTGCGCAACAGGCTTTCGCGGAGTTCGTGCTCGGCCGCATGATCAAGCCCGGCCGCGTTGACCAAACCGCGAAATATCTGCATGTGGCCAAGGTCCAGGATGATCTCGTCGATGCCGAGTTCGCACAGCACCTCCAACATCAGGCAGATGATCTCGCTGTCGCTCTCGATTCCCGCGTGCCCATACAGTTCGGCGCCGACTTGGAGCGGATTGCGCGAGCCCGCGGATTTATCCGGCACCGTATGTAACACGGGGCCGAGGTAGCACAAGCGTTGCGGACCTTCTGTCGGCAGCCGATGCGCATCGATGCGCGCCACTTGCGGTGTCATGTCGGCGGGTACCCCGAGCATGCGACCGCTGATCTGATCGGTGAGCTTAAAGGTTTGGAGTTCGAGGTCTTCGCCGATACCGGACAGCAACGAATCCAAAAATTCGACTTGCGGCGGAATGCATAGACGATAACCCCATACCCGAAACACATCGAGCACCTGCCGACGCAATGTTTCGAGCCTGGCGGCCCCAGGCGGCAATTGCTCATCCACGCCATCCGGCAATAACCAGCGGCTGCGAGTGGTCATCAGATTCTCACCAGGTACAGCATAAGGATCCCGGCCAGCATGCTACCTAAACCAATCAGGCGCAGGGCACGGTCCGGTAACTGCGCCATCGTTTGCATGGTAGCGCGATAACGCCGCGGATTTAGAAAGGGAAGCACGCCTTCCAACACCAACACCAAGGCGAGCGCTGCGAATAAATCCTGCCACTCCATACGCCCAGTCCACCGCGACTAATTTATCGGTGCCAATGATTGACCCGGACAATCAGCGGGCGCCCGGGTTATTGAAGTATTTGAAGAAATCGGAATCCGGCTTCAGCAACATGACGTCTTCCTTGGCCTTGAAGCTCGCACGATACGCGCCTAAGCTCCGGTAGAACGCATAGAACTCAGGATTGCGATTATAAGCAGCGGCATAAATTCCAGCGGCGGTGGCGTCACCCTCGCCGCGGAGAGTTTCCGCATCACGATACGCCTCGGCGCTAATCACGGTGCGCGAGCTGTCGGCGTTGGCGCGAATGGTGGTCGCTTCGCGTTCGCCGCTCGCCCGATTTTGCCGCGCGACGCGGGACCGCTCCGAGCGCATTCGTTCGTAGACCGACGTATTCACTTCCGCGGGCAGATCGATGCGTTTCAAGCGAACATCGACAATTTCGATGCCAAGTTCCTGACCCAAATCCTTGGTCCCGGTAACGATATCGCGGATCGATCCGCGATCGCCCGACACCACTTCGGCCACCGTACGCTTGCCAAACTCATTGCGCAGACCGTCGTTGATTTTCTGATACACCAGACGCTGCGCGCGTAGGGGATCACCCCCGGTCGACAGGTAGTAGCGGACTACATCGTTGATCTTCCAACGCACAAACGAGTCAACGATGACATCCTTTTTCTCCCCGGTCAGGAAGCGCTGCGGTTCGGCTTCGAGGGTTTGCAGGCGACCGTCGAATTTCAACACGTTCTGAAAAAACGGGATCAGAAAATATAAGCCTGGATCGAAGTCGGCACGCTTGATTTCGCCCAATTGCAGCATGATCACGCGTTGCCGTTCGAACACCCGAAACGTACTGGTATAGATCGCCACGATGATGAGGACCAGCGGCAATAGGATGCGGGCATTCATTAACGGGCACTCCGCGCGCGATTCAGCTCGCGTTCGCGCGCCGCGGGCACGGCGGGCGTCGCGTATTGGTCCGGATCAGGGATCGCTGCCCGCTCGCCGGTCGCTGGCGTCGTGGGCGAGTTTGCCGCGGCTCGCTCCAGCATCTTGTCGATCGGGAGGTAGGTAATATTGTTGCCGCCGCCTGTCTCGATCAGCACTTTGTTGCTCGCACTCAGCACTTCTTCCAAGGTTTCCAGATAGAGTCGTTGGCGCGTCACCGCGGGCGCCTGTTCGTAGGCGACCAGGAGTTGTTCAAAGCGGCGCGCCTCACCTTGCGCCCGCGCGACGACTTGTTTTTTGTAACCCTCGGCCTCAAGCCGAATGCGCGCCGCCTCGCCCTGGGCGCGCTCGACATTCTCATTTTGGTAGGCTTCGGCTTCGTTTATTTTGCGTTGCTTGTCCTCGCGCGATTTGATTGCATCATCAAACGCCGATTTGACTTCCTCAGGTGCGGTGGCGCTCAACATATTCACACTCGTGACTTCAATGCCGCTTTGGTAGGCATCGAGCATTTCTTGCATCAGCTTGGAGGCGTTGGCCGCGACTTCGGCCCGCCCTTCGTTGATGACGAAGTCGAACGTATTCCGCCCGATAGTCTCGCGAATGGCGCTCTCGGACGCGCGCTGGACGGTTTCATCCGGATCGGCGATGCGTAACAGGTAGTTTTCCACGTCTTTAATTCGGTATTGCACGGCCAGTTCGAGATCGACGATATTTTCGTCCTTGGTATACATGCTGGCTTTGCGCGAAAAACCGCGAATTTGGTCGATGTTCACTTTCACCACTGTCTCGATCGGACGCGGAAAGCGAAAATGCGGACCGGGCTGTAAGGTCGTGACGTATTTTCCAAAGCGCAAGACCACGCCGCGCTCGGCGGAATCCACGCGCCAAAACATCTCGTAGCCGAGCGCGCCGGCGGCAATGATCGCGACCAGCAGCCAAATCGACGAGGACGGGAGCGCGCCATCGCCGCGCGGCGCGGTGCGCGGGCGCCGGCCGAACAGGCTTGCGAGTTTGTCCTGAAGTTTGCGCACAATTTCGTCGAGATCGGGCGGGCCTTGATCATTGCGACGACCACCCCAGGGATCTCGATTGTTGTCGTTCGGTTCGTTCCAACCCATTAATTATTCTCGACGTTTGAATTCAATCCGCGTAACAGAGCGGGCGATTGTAGGGCCAAGGCCTGGGCACTTCAACGCGCGCCTGACGCGGCATTTAATGACTAGCACTCGAGCGTAGATTCGCCCAGCGCGCATCCGTGAGCGTGACTTCCAACGCCCAACCGCCATCGGCCAGCACTTCTTCGCTCAAGACCGCGCCGCTCGCATAGAGCTCGGCCCGTGTGCGGCCGGCCGCCGGCGGTAAGGTGATGCGGCGGCGGATTTTCGCGAGATCGAGATGCCCGGCGACCGCGCCCTTCAGCGCTTCGACGCCAGCACCAGTATGCGCCGACAGCCATACTCGCGGTGGATCGTCACCCGCACCGCGTTCGAGGCGTGGCGCCGTGTCGTTATTTAAGTCAATCTTGTTATAGACCTCGATCAACGGTGTCGCGTGCGCGCCAATACGTTCGAGCACGGTTTGTACTTCAACCCTCCGTCCATCGACATCGTCCGCGCTGCTGTCGATCACGTGCAGCAGCAACGCAGCGTCTTTGGTTTCATCGAGAGTGGCTTGAAACGCGGCGATAAGTTCGGGTGGTAAGTCGCGAATAAAGCCAACCGTGTCACTTACCAACACCGGATGTTCGCCGGGGACATTCATCCGGCGGAGTGTCGTATCCAAGGTGGCAAACAATTGATCGGCGGCATAGGCGCCGCTGGTCGTGAGTTTATTAAATAGCGTGGACTTGCCGGCGTTGGTGTAGCCGACAATCGAAACCGTTGAGAGCTGCGCGCGGCGGCGCGCGCGGGTGCCTTGATGGCGTTGGCGCCGAACCTTTTCCAAGCGTTCGGCGAGCTGCTTGATGCGTTTGCCGATTAACCGGCGATCGGTTTCAAGTTGCGTTTCGCCCGGGCCGCGCAAACCGATTCCGCCGCGTTGGCGCTCCAGATGCGTCCAACCGCGGACGAGTCGAGTCGAGAGGTGCTTGAGTTGCGCCATTTCGACTTGGAGCTTGCCTTCGAACGAGCGCGCGCGTTGCGCGAAGATATCGAGAATAACGCCAGTCCGATCGAGCACGCGGCAACCCACCAGTCGCTCCAGGTTGCGTTCTTGCGCCGGGGACAGACTGCGGTCGAACAGCAGAACTTCGGCGCCATGCGCGGTGACCGCCAGTCGTAACTCCGCGGCTTTCCCGGTCCCGACAAAATATTTGGGATCGGGGCGATCGCGTCGCGCGCTGATGCTGGCGACAGTCAATACGCCCGCCGATTCGGCGAGTTCAGCGAACTCCGCGGGATCGCCGGGCCGCGCAGGGGCGGCTAGATCGACATGGACGAGTATTGCTCGCTCGCCACCCTGCGGCCGTTCAAACAATCGCGCGACGCCCGTTCACCACGCTATTCCTCGTCTTCCGGCTCTCCATCCGCGCGCGGTAACTTCACGTTGCGGGCCGGCACCACGGTCGAAATAGCATGTTTGTAAACCATCTGACTGACTGAGTTCTTAAGCAGGATCACGAATTGGTCAAAGGATTCGATCTGTCCTTGAAGCTTGATTCCATTTACCAAGTAGATCGATACCGGGATGCGTTCTTTACGCAACGCATTAAGGTAAGGCTCTTGCAGGGATTGCCCTTTGGTCATGAGATTCTCCTTGTTTTTCGATTCTTCTAAGCGCCTGACGATTTATTAGTTGTAGCAGCTTTTGACCGCAGCCCGCGGTTAGCAGCTGAATGACAGCGCCTGGGTCGCTGCTAAGTATAATCGACAATGGCCTTAAGTGGTTCTGCATCCAGCGCCCGAATTAGACTGAAAACGAGACTGGGGTCATCGCTGTCCCACCAGTGCGCGCCGGCTTCGGCGCGAAACCAGGTGTACTGACGCTTCGCCAGTTGGCGGGTTGCGACGATCGCGGCTTCGCGCATCTGGGAATAAGTCAGGCTCCCAGAAAGATACTGCCACGCCGCGCGATAGCCAACGGCGCGCAGTGCAGATTTATTCAAATCCAGATCCGCGCGCGCGCGTAACGCACAAACTTCGTTAATCAGCCCGCGTTCGAGCATGTCATCGAAGCGTCGCGCCAGGCGCTGATGCAACTGCGTCCGATCGCGCGGCGCCACCACCCAGCGCACCACGGGGAAGGCCAAGGGCTGCGGCCGCGCCGCCGCGATCGCGGCAGTCATCGATTGCCCGGTCAGGTCGTGGATTTCGAGGGCGCGGAGAATGCGTTGCGGGTCGTTGGGATGGATCCGTGCGGCACTTTGCGGGTCGACAGCCGACAAGCGCGCATGTAGCGCCTTAGTTCCCAACTTGGCAAGGTCAGCCTGTAAGCGCAATCTTAGGGGCGCATCAGCGGCCGGCAATTCCGAAATGCCTGACACCAAAGCACGGAAGTACAATCCCGTGCCGCCGACCAACAGCGGTGTGCGGCCGCGCGCGCGAATTTGTCCGATGAGATCGCTGGCATCGCGCCGGAAGCGCGCCGCCGAGTAGCTCTCGGCGGGATCGCAGACATCGATTAAATGATGGGGTATCTCGCGTCTGAGACCGGGATCGGGCTTGGCGGTGCCGATATCCAAGCCACGATAAACCAAGGCTGAATCAACGCTGATAATTTCGATCGGAAAGCGCCGCGCGAGTTCGATGGCACACGCAGTCTTGCCGGCGCCGGTCGGCCCCATCAAGCAGATAACCGCGGATACCTGCGTCGCGGGCCGCGGCGACGCCATTAAGCCCGCCGCTCGGCGAATATTCGCTCGAACAATGGGCTGTCGAGGATCCGAGAAAACTGTGCCACATCGAGACCATGGTGGGTGCTTATGGCAGCGAGGCGCGCGCACCATGCATTCAGTTCAGCGCCAAGCGGCGGCAAGGCGTACGTCGTCGCGGCCGCGTGTGCCGCGGCGTCCAGGGGACGCGTGCGAAACATCGGCTCGGCCAACAGCGCGGCGACGAATTGCTCACCTTGGAGTTCCGGGAGCACGGCAGGAGTGCCGCGCAGCACCCAGCTATCCGGGCCGATGGCGGCGAATTCGAATCCCAATTCGCGGTAACGCGCGAGCATTGCCGCGTAAGACTCACCCCCTTCGGTGAGGAAGCGAATCGGAAATAATAAGGGGCGTAACTCGGAGTTCGCGCGCAGGAGTGCCGCGGTCCAGCCGACAAGATCAAAAACGGCGACGCCGTTCGCGGTTGCTCGGTGAACCAGAAAACGCCGTCCGGTCACACCGACGATTTGCACGGCACGCGCCGGAGTCAGCGCCACGGTGGGTGACGGTGGCGGCGCCAGCGCTGGCGGCTCGGCCACTTGGTAGTGCGGGCGCGCTTGTACCGCGGGTCGATAATTCGGCGTCTCTACTCGATTCGGCGATTCCGACAGCGCCGCGCGCGTCGCCGAATAGATCAGATCGTGAACCGCACGGATCCGGTGGAAACGCACCTCGGTTTTACTGGGATGAACATTCACATCAACCTCGGTCGGCGCGGTTTCAATGTGTAAGGCGTAAGTCGCGAACCGCCCTGCGGGTAGTTGATCAGCGAAGGCGACGCGGATCGCATGGGCCAGTTGCCGATCCCGAATGAGCCGGCCGTTGACCGCGAGCAACTGCAGATCGGTCGTGGTCCGCGCGAGTCGCGGCGGACCCACCCAACCATAGACCCGAATGCCGTCGGCGGCGATGTCGATATAGCGCGCATGTGTCGCAAAATCAGCCCCGAACACCGCACGCCTGCGCTGCCGATCAGTTTGCGCGTCATGCGCCGCCGTCGCCATCCACTGACGCTGCTCGACTTTCAACGCGAGCGCCACGCCAGGCGTACAAAACGCGAAGCCGCGTAGAACTTGCTGAATGTAAACCGTTTCAGTCCGCGTGCGCCTTAGAAAATTGCGTCGCGCCGGCAACGTCGAAAATAATCCGCGAACGGTAATCGTGGTGCCTTCGGCGCGCGCCGCCGGCCGCAATTCAGAAGGCTCCCGACTCGGTGCGATGAGCTGGGTCCAAGCGTGCGCGGCACCGCGCGCGCGCGACGTGATTTCCAATTCGGCGACCGCCCCAATGCTGGCCAACGCTTCACCGCGAAAGCCGAGCGATGTGATCTTATCGAGATCGCTTTCGCGGCTAATCTTACTCGTGCAATGCCGACGCACCGCGAGCGGCAGTTCGGGTCCGGCAATCCCATAGCCGTCGTCACTTACCGAGATCCGTTCGATGCCGCCTTCTTCGATCTCAACGCGAATCGCGCCAGCCCCGGCATCGAGGCTGTTTTCAATTAATTCCTTGACGATGGACACCGGCCGCTCAACGACCTCGCCGGCCGCGATTTGATTGATGAGAGCATCAGGTAAGGGACGAATAGACGGTCTTAGATCGGACATACGCATAGTGTAGCGCGAGCGCGTAAGGCCGAGATGCGCCTGCGAGGCATCCAAGTGAATTACTGGCGGCGCTTTGTAATGGGAGCCGCTTAAGCGGCGAAAACACCGGGATTTTTCTATTCGCGGCTAAAGCCGCTCCCACGATAACAACGTGTCGAGTCATGAAAGTTCATTGTGGGCATGAATGTTAGTGTGCTTCCGCGAAGCGTTGCGCCGACAGCGGCCTACTCGCGATAAAGGACTTGATGCCATCCTGGATCGCGTCAGCTAATTTTTCGCGAAAGCCGGCGTCTTGCAGTTGCTGCTCCTCGGTGGGATTTGAAATAAACGCGGTCTCGACCAACAGCGAAGGAATATCCGGCGACTTTAAGACCATGAAGCCGGCTGACTGCACCTGCTCGCGATGCACGGCGCCCACCCGCCGGAGCGCGCGCAAAACGTTACCGGCGACGTCGCGACTGGTTTCGATCGACGCTGTTTGCGAAAGGTCGAGCAGCACCGACCGTAGCACCTGATCCTTATCTTCCAACGTGACGCCGCCGACCAAATCGGCGGCGTTTTCGCGATCGGCCAACCATCGCGCGGCTTCACTGGTCGCGCCATGCGGCGACAATACATACACCGACGATCCGCGCACTCGATGATTGCTAAACGCGTCGGCGTGAATCGACACAAACAGATCCGCCTTCTTATCGCGCGCCCGCACCATGCGATCGCGCAGGCCAACGTAATAATCGCCGTCGCGGATCAACACCGCGCGCATGGTTGGCTCGGCGTTTATTCGACGCGCCAATTCGCGCGCGATCAAAAGCACCACGTCCTTCTCGTAGGTCCCGTGCGGACCGATCGCGCCGACATCTTCACCGCCGTGACCGGCATCAATGGCCACCACGAATTTGGGCGAGTTGGCGAGCGTCAGGGCTTGGTCGGTAGTCGTCGCGGGCTCCGGCCGGGATGCTGATGCGGCGATCGTAGATGAGGCCGGGCGTGGCATCGCTGCTGCGACTGTTGCTGAAGGTTTAGGGACAGCGTCGAGGAGATCGACCACCAAGCGATGACCATACGGCGCGTGGGGTGCGAGAAGCGCTTCATGGAGCGCCACGCGATGCGCGAGATCGAAAACGATGCGTAGATCGCGCCCGCCGCGTACTGAGTAGCGCAGACCAGGTACCCGATCCTTGATCGCCGCCGGCAGCTTGAGTTCACTCACCAACGCGGCCGCGCGGAGATCGAGTACTAAGCGAGGTGGATTTTCGACCAAGTAGGCGTCGTAGCCGATAGCGTCCGAAAGATCGAAAACCAAGCGGGTTTGATCAGGCGCGTGCCATACCCGCAACCCTTGGACCTGGGCCGCGAAGGCCACCTGCGACAGCCCGAAGGAGCAACAAAACACTAGCCAGCGCATGGGGATGGAAGCGCACCCTGGAATCCGTTTTCAACTATTTAGTCGGTTAGGAACAATATTGCAAGCAATTCTTCTAATAGGGTGGCTAGGGTTATGAAACTAATGGATTAATCACAAGGGACTGACAGGTTTGTTGGCCTGCGGGTGTGTGCATGTGGAAATGCAGCGTCCGTTGCTCGCTGCCGACAACGTCGATGTCGAGCCCGACATCGACGCGCGGCAACATCCCGCCCGCCCGCACGGGCCACTCGATGAGACACACGGTGTCCGCGCGCACATAGTCGTCGAAACCGAAATAGTCGAGTTCGTGGGGATCGATCAGGCGATACAGATCAAAATGATGAAGCACGAAATCCGGCAACGAATAGGTTTCAACCAAGGTGAACGTGGGGCTCTTTACTAGACCGTCATAACCCAAGCCACGCAGAACGCCGCGTACAAAGCTGGTTTTGCCGGCGGCTAGCTCGCCCGCCAAGGTCATTAACAATCCGGCACGCGTAGCTGACGCGAGTCGCGCCGCCACTGCATGCATTTCGCGCTCGTCGGCAATGTCGAGATGTAAGGTGCTCGCCGACACCATCGTGCTAATTTACTAACGTACGCAGGTGGGGCATCAGATCGGAAGCCAGAAGGCCGCGTTCACCGTCGCGCGCAGCGCAATCGGCCGCTGCCGCATGCAGCGCCGCGCCGGCGACTGCCGCGAACTCGCCCGAGAGTCCCTGTGCGAGGAGTCCGGCAATAATCCCGGTGAGCACGTCACCCATGCCACCGGTGGCCATGCCCGGATTGCCACCGCTTATGACGTGGGTCGTCGCCCCGCGCACCAGAGTGCCCGCGCCCTTAAGCACCGCAGTACCGCCATACCGCGCTTGCAGGGCGAGCGCCGCCCGATAGCGGCCAGCTTCGATATCAGCCGCTGTGCGAAGTTTCAGTAAACGCGCCGCCTCGCCTGGATGCGGGGTTAAAACCCAATCGGTGCGCGTCTGTGGATCGAGCGCTAAGAGGTTCAACGCATCGGCGTCAACCACCAATGGCGTGGCGTGCTCACGGACCGCGGCGAACAGCGCCGCGCCCCACTCGCCTTGACCTAATCCCGGCCCGACGGCGATCACGCTCGCGCGATTCAGTAGTGCGGTCAACTCGTGTGGTTCGCCGACGGCATGCACCATCAACTCGGGGCGACCCTCGTTAAGATGTGCTGCGACTTCGGGGTGGACGGCGACACTGACGAGACCGGCCCCGCTACGCAACGCGGCTTCGGCGGCTAAGCGTGCCGCACCGCTGAAACCCGGCGCGCCACCCACCACCAAGACATGGCCGAAACTGCCCTTATGCGCGGCGCGCGCGCGTGGCGCGAAGCGTGCGCGCGTTTCATTCCAGGTGATCTGCCACGCTGCCGGCGGGTGCAATTCCAAGACCTTGTGTGGTATTCCAAGATCGGCGCATTCAAGGCTTCCAACGTAATTGAGCGCCCGACCGGTCACCAGGCCCTGTTTCAGCGCGATGAAGGTCAATGTCACCGTGCCGTTGACGGCAATGCCGAGTACGTTTCCGGTATCGGCGTGAAGCCCCGATGGCAGATCGAGACACAAGGTCGGCACGCGACGATGATTGATTGCCGCAATCGCGACGCGGGCATCGCCTTCGATATTTTTATTGAGACCGATTCCAAATAAGGCATCGACGATGACCTCGGGTTCCGTCACCGCATCGCTAGCCACGTTAATCGATCCGCCGCAGGCGCGCAGCGCCTCAAAGCACACGCGAGCATCGCCACGCGCGGCGGGCGTGCCCACTTGCACAACCTCGACTTGCAGGCCCGCTTGATGCGCCTCACGCGCGAGCACATAGCCATCACCGCCGTTGTTCCCCGGTCCGCAGAAAACCGCGACCTTGCGCAGCGTGGGCCAGCGCGCGCGTAGTAGTCGAAACGCCGCGGTCCCCGCGCGTTGCATGAGATGGAGGCTAGGAATGTCGGCGAGCGTGGTGGCAGCCTGCTCCGTAGCACGAATCGCCGCCACCGTGTACAGCGCGCGTGGCATCGCTTTAGGTCTTAACGTTCAGAAAATGCGTTCGATAATGCTTGAGCTCGTCGAGCGAATCATGGATATCGGCGAGCGCCAGGTGCCGCGAATCCTTATTGAATGTAGGAATGCCGGGCGCCCAGCGTCGTTGCAGTTCCTTCAATGTGCTGACATCGAGATTGCGATAGTGAAAATAGTCGGCGAGCTCCGGCATGTAACGCGCTAAAAATCGTCGATCCTGACAAACGCTGTTCCCGCACATCGGCGAAATTTTGGGCGGCACGTATTGCTTGATGAACTCGAGCGTCATGCGCTCGGCGTCAGCCAAGCGCATCAGACTTGACCGCACCCGCGCAGTCAGTCCAGATTCGCCATGATGCTTGCGATTCCAGGCGTCCATCATTCCCAGGACTACCTCGGGCTGATGAATCGCGAGCGCCGGCCCTTCGACAAGGGCTTCTAATTTAGCATCGGTGATTACCGTCGCGATTTCGATCAGCGTGTCGCGCCCAGGATCGAGCCCCGTCATCTCGCAATCGATCCAGATCAAATTTTCAGGGGAAAATTGCATCGACCTTCCTCATCAGTATTCGCGACGACTCTGAATGGCATGCGACAGCGTGCTGCTATCGACATATTCGAGTTCGCCACCAACAGGCACGCCGTAGGCGATCCGCGTCGCTTTAACTTGCAGGTGCCGCGCCATCTGTTTGAGATAATGCGCCGTCGCCTCGCCTTCCATGGTGGTGCCGGTGGCGACGATCAATTCCTTAACGACTCCAGTCGCCAGGCGCTCTTCGAGCAGATTCAGTTTGAGCGACTCCGGCGACACGCCGTCAATCGGCGAGAGCCGTCCCATCAATACGAAATACTGGCCTTTGTAGTCGAGCGCGTGCTCGATGGCCGCCACATCCAGCGGGGTTTCAACCACACATAGGGTGCCCGGATCGCGCTCCGGTGACTCACAGATCCGGCACCGGGAATTTTCGCTAAAGGTCCGGCAAGATTCGCAATGCCCAATTCGGGTCATCGCTTCTTCGAGATGACGCGCGAGACGTCGCGCGCCATCGCGATTTCGTTCCAGCAAATAAAATGCGGCGCGCTGCGCCGACTTCGGTCCAATACCCGGCAAGCATTGCAAGGCTCTGATCAACTCCTGCAAAACGGGGGTGGTCACGCGGCTTAGAACGGAAGCTTGAAGCCAGCCGGCAAATTTAGACCCCGCGCCATTCCCGACATTTTATCCGCGCTTACGCGCTCAACTTTGCGCACGGCGTCGTTAACCGCCGCCGCCACCAAATCTTCCAACATCATCAGGTCATCCTGGAGCAGCTCGGGCGCGATTTTCACCGACTTCACGTCGTGACGGCCATTCATTGTGACTTTGACCAAGCCGGCGCCTGCCTCCCCCGCCACTTCCATGGCGGCGATCTCATCCTGTGCGCGTTTCAGTTCCTCCTGCATGCGCTGCGCTTGCTTCATCAAATTTCCGATGGGACTTTTCATGCTCTGTTCTCCGCTATTGAACGTGCATTTATTTGGAGCTCACGCGCTCGACGGTCGCCCCAAATTCACGTTTCAGCGTTTCGACGTTCGGGTCGCTATCGATCTCACGCTGTGCGTCCGCTTGCCGCGCCGCTTCAGCCGCCGATACCTGCTGCGCTGGCGTCGCGACATCGGGTGTGGCGGCGACACTCAGGCGCACCACCACCGCGCGTTGCATTAATTTGGTTAAGGCCTGCTCCAGGCCCTGGACTTGACGTTCGCTCCGCAAATTCTCGAATTGCGGCGCGATCACCAACTCGAGCAGCCGGCCATCGAAACTCCGCAACGCGCAGTTCTTGGCCAATTCGCGAATTAATCCGGTGGTTTCCAGCTGCGTTACGGTCGCGTTCCAATCGAGCGTCGCGTCGCTACCGCCGGCTGGTTCGGCGCGCGGAACCGGTGGCGCAGCGGACGGCGCGTTACTAGAGACGATTGGAGCCACGCGTGACGCGCGTGTCGTTTGCGGACTCGATGCCGGAGGTTGTGGCGTCGTGTGCGGCGACGGTGCAGAAGCGACTTTCGCCGGCTCATCGGCGCCCAGTGGGCGAAAAGCCAACATCCGCAGCAAGGCCATTTCAAATCCCACTTGCGGCTCCGGCGCAAGCGGCAAATCGCGGCGCGCGAGCAAGCCCAGTTGATAAAATAACTGGCAATCTTCCGGCGTAATCGTACTCGCGAGATTGACGATCGCATCCGCTTCATCCACGGTGCCGGCCGCGTCGCCGAGTACTTGCAGCACCGCGATCCGACGCAGCGTCGACAGGATTTCACCGAGGATTTGGCCGAAATCGGGCGCGAATTCCGCCATGGCGCGCCCGCGGGCGAGCACTGCCGGGCCGTCACCCGCGACCAGCGCTTCGATGAGCGGAATAACCTGCTCGGCGCCAACCGTCCCGAGCATCGTCGCCGTGTCGTGGGTGGTCAACGCGCCGCCGGTGTAGGCAATCGCCTGATCCAGGAGACTCAAGGCGTCACGCACACTCCCATCCGCCGCGCGCGCGATCAGGGCCAAGGCCGCGGGCTCAGCTGCAATTTGTTCAGCTACCAAAATCCGGGTGAGTTGCTCGTGCAACTGGTCAGCGCTCAAGCGCTTTAAATTAAATTGCAGGCAGCGCGACAGAATCGTGATGGGCAGGCGTTTGGGATCGGTGGTCGCGAGTAGAAACTTGATATGCGGCGGCGGTTCTTCGAGCGTCTTCAACAGCGCGTTGAAAGAGTGATTCGAAAACATATGAACCTCGTCGATGAGGTACACCTTGAAGCGTCCGCGCGATGGCGCATATTGGACGTTGTCGAGCAACTCGCGCGTCTCATCGACCTTGGTGCGGGAGGCCGCGTCGACTTCGATCAAATCCACGTAGCGCCCTTCGTCGACTTCCACGCAGGCGCTGCATTCACCGCATGGTGTGCTGCTGATGCCGCGCTCGCAGTTGAGCGATTTGGCGAGAATGCGCGCCAACGACGTCTTGCCCACCCCGCGCGTGCCGGTAAATAGATACGCGTGATGTAGGCGTTGTGTATCCAAGGCGTTGATCAACGCGCGCAGGACATGGCCTTGGCCCAGCACTTCGCTGAAATTTCGGGGTCGCCATTTTCGGGCAAAGACTTGATAGGTCATGGAGCAATTCAACGTGATCAAGGGCGGCGGCCTTGCCAGCCACACCCCGGCGCCCGCAGTCGCCGCTACCGCTGCTCCCTTCCGGGCCTGACGGGGTTCACAGCCTTACGTCGCGAGGGGACCGGCAGGGCCACCATTGGAGGCGCGCACTGTAGCGTGAAACGGACAGCACGGCTACGGGCGGATGGCGCTGCGTAGTCCTGCGCAATTTCGCAAGGGCCTGCATAATCCGGACATGTCCATGCCTCAAATACTCTATGGCACGGCCTGGAAGAAATCCCGGACCGCGAACCTCGTCACCGCGGCGATCAAAGTTGGATTCCGGGGCATTGATACCGCGGGCCAGCCTAAACATTACGATGAAGTCGGCGTTGGCGCGGGGATCGCTGCCGCGCTCAACTCAGGGCTCACGCGACAATCGCTGTATATTCAGACCAAGTTCACCCCGCTGGCGGGACAAGATCCGGCGCACGTTCCGTACGATCCCGCCGCGCCACTCGCGGAACAAGTGGCGCAATCGTTTGCGTCATCATTGAGAAATTTGCAGACCAGTTATGTGGATTGCTTGATTTTGCATTCGCCGCTGCCGAACGCACACGACATGGCTGAAGTCTGGCGGGCCATGGAGGCCGTGGTTCAGCAAGGTGGCGCGCGTCGGCTTGGGATTAGCAATTGTTCGCGCTTAACAGAGCTTGAGAGTCTTTATCGAATCGCGAAGGTGAAACCAAGCGTGGTACAGAACCGTTTCTACGCCAAGACCGGTTACGACCGCGAACTGCGGATGTGTTGTCGAGCGCATGCGATCAGCTATCAAAGCTTTTGGACGCTCACCGCGAACCGCGACATGCTCGCGCACAGCGCCTTGCGTGCGCTGAGCCTGAAGTACGGTCGCACTGCCCCGCAAATTCTATTTCGCTATTTAACGCAGTCCGGCATCACACCGCTCACCGGCACGACTAACGCTACCCATATGCAAGAGGATCTCGCGATCTTCGAGTTTGAACTCACCCCGGTTGAGTGCGGGACAGTAACCAAACTCCTCTCACGGGCTATGGCGGGTCAGTGAGGAATGGCGTGCGCAATCGGCGACCAATTTACCGTGGACGCACGACCTTAGCGCTAGCCTATCGCGCCGCTCGCGAGCGCTGCCAGCCGATCTTCAGGGAATTGAAATTGCGGCGTTTCATCGCGGGGTTGGCGCGTATCAGTGGCGTCGGCTGATTCGGCCTCGGTTTGCCAACCGTCTGCGTCCCACCGGTGCGCCAGGGTTTGAATCCGAGCCGTCGGCGGCATGGTTTCAAACCCGCGCAAACCTTCACGCACGATGGCGAGTTGATCGACGGGGTCAAAGGGCCTACCCACGGTATGGCCCAACGGGTAGTCGATGAACGTCGCACGCGGTGAGCGACCTGCTTCGAGAATATCGAGCGCGCTGCCCATGACCATGGTCGGGATCCCGTGCGCTTCCAAATGCCGTGCGACCAGACTCACGGTCTGGTGACACACGGGTCACATCGCAACCAGTAACGCCACGTCAACCTGTTGCGCACGAAATCCCGCAAGCAGTGCTGGCGCCACTTCCTCGCGCACCCGGCGCTGCGAATACACGCCGCCCATGCATGAGAAAAGCCGATCGGCCACACGTCCAATGAATCCTTCGGCGACTAGCTGACGCAGGGCGCGCAACGGAAAAATGCAATTCGGATCGCGTTTCGCGTTAACCAGATAATTTTCAGTGATGTGCGAGAAGCGCACGTCCGATTCTGGGATCGCGCTCGAAATCGATCGAATCGAGGTATCGTCTTTGTAATGGTAGGCGACTTGGCCCAGGGCATACGCGCCGGACGTTGATAGCATACCCACCGTCGCGTCGCGCAGGGGTTTATTGAGTGCTTGCCACGCCGGCTCGGTGTCGGCCGCGAACCACCGGTAAGGCTGATACCCCAGCCGCAGGTACCGCTCGGTGATCAGTTGCATGTATCGTATCGACATAGCATCGACTCCTAAAATAAACCTAATCGATTTGATCCAGAATCGCGCACGCATAATGTTACTAGGCCCAAGCCTAGGCGCGCCGTGGTTAATTGTCATCTTTAATGCCTGACGCGCTTTTCGCATGAATAATTCGTCTATTAGTCGCGATCTCGTGCTCCTTGGCGGCGGGCACGCGCATGTCGAGGTGCTGCGGCGAATGGGCATGCAACCGCCGATCCCGGGCGTGCGGCTGACGCTGATTAGCCGTGAACTGCACACTCCCTACTCCGGCATGCTGCCGGGGCTGATTGCCGGTCACTATACCTTCGATGAAGCCCATATCGATTTGGGGCCGCTGGCGCATTTTGCCAACGCCCGGTTATTTCACGACGAAGTCACCGGTCTCGACCTCGAACGTCAGCGAGTACTGTGCCGCAATCGGCCGCCCGTCGCCTTTGATGTGCTCTCCATCGATACCGGATCGACACCGACCATCACGGCGCCTGGAGCTGCCACCCATGCCGTGCCGATCAAACCCGTGAGCACGTTCAATCAGCGCTGGGAAGAGCTCCGTCAGCGCGTCCTCGAACGTCGCGGCAAGGTCCGCATTGGGGTGGTTGGCGGCGGCGCCGGTGGGGTCGAGATGCTGATGGCGGTGCGCCATCGATTGCGGCAGGACGGCGCCGCCGCCGGCCAACCCACGACGCAATTTCACTTCGTGCTGCTCTGCGCGAGCGACGACCTCCTGCCGCAATCCAACGCGCGGGTCCGTGCACTGTATCAAGACGTTCTGCGTAACGCGGCGGTTGAAGTTAAAACTCGCTGCCATGTGAGTGCGGTGGAGCTCGGGCGAGTTCACACCCAAGCGGGCGAAGCGATCGATCTCGATGAAATTCTATGGGCGACGCATGCCGCCGCCCCGGCCTGGCCGCGCGCCGCGGGATTGACCACCGATGACGAGGGATTCATACGCGTTAGCGATTGTCTGCAATCGATATCGCATGCGAGGGTGTTTGCGGCGGGCGATGTCGCGAATGTCACGGGTTATCCGCGGCCAAAATCTGGCGTGTTCGCCGTGCGTCAGGGACCGCCGTTAACCGAGAATCTGCGCCGCGTCTTGCGTGGCGCGCCGCTCGCGCCATTCAAGCCGCAGCGGCAGTTTTTAAGCCTCATCACCACCGGTGACCGTCACGCGGTCGCGGCGCGTGGCGAATGGGCGTGTGCTGGCGACTGGGTATGGCGCTGGAAAGATGGGATCGATCGCCGCTTCATGCGGCGCTATACCGATCTCGCGATGCCGGCAATGGCCACCACGGCGGGTACCGAGCCGGCGGTCGCGATGCGCTGTGGTGGCTGCGGATCGAAGCTCGGCGCCGAACTGCTGCGCGAAGCCCTCGCCGGGCTCCAGCAAGGGGCGCGCGCGGAAATCGTCATCGGCCTCGAAACGCCCGATGACGCCGCGCTCGTCCGGCTCCCACCTGGCATGCTGGCGGTGCAGACGGTCGATGCGTTCCGTAGTTTTATCGACGACCCCTGGCTGTTTGGACGGATCACCGCGGCGCATTGTCTGAGCGATATTTTCGCGATGGGCGCAACCGCGCAAACCGCCCTCGCCATCGCGCACGTGCCGCTCGCCGACCCGCGCAAGATGCGCGACGACTTCGTGCAAATGATGTCCGGTGCACTCGAAGTGTTGGCCGCCGAAGGCGTGACTCTGGTCGGTGGACACAGTGCCGAAGGCGCCGAACTATCGCTCGGCTTTGCCATCAATGGTTATGTCGCGGAACACGCGGCGCTGCGCAAGCGGGGTGCGCAACCCACGCACACGCTAATTCTGACCAAGCCGCTCGGCAGCGGCGTGTTACTCGCCGGCGCGATGCGCGGGCAAACGAAATCGCGGTGGCTGGAAGCAGCGTATGCCTGCATGAGCCAATCCAACGGACCCGCTTCACGTTGTTTGCGCGAACACGACGCGGCGGCGATGACCGATGTCACCGGCTTCGGTCTCCTCGGACATTTGCTCGAAATGCTGAGCGATGACGGGCCGCGCGTCGCACTCGATCTGGAACAGATCCCCATGCTCGACGGCGCCGTTGAACTCGCGACCCTGGGGATACGCAGTTCGTTGTACCCCGACAATGCGCACGCGTTAACGCGTGCGATGTCTGCTGGACAGAGCAGCCCGCGCCTCGAACTAAGTTGCGATCCACAAACGGCGGGCGGTTTATTAGCGGCGCTGCCGCGCGCGCGAGCGGACGCATGCCTCGAAGCACTTCATGCGCTAGGGTTTAGGCACGCCGCCGTGATCGGCGAATTTATCGAGGCGGCGCCTGGGGCGCGCATCGTCGTTCAATCGGCGTAGCGAAGATTCGAAGCTCAAAGCGGCTCCCACAATCATCCCCGTGCACTCATGTGGGAGCGGATTTATCCGCGAATTGCGCAGCAAGCTCTACATTAACTGGTTGGGCATTTCGGCGCCTCCGGCGCCAGATGGATAATTAACTGCCGCCGGCACCGTATATAACGATAACGACTCGGTCTCGCCCAACGATGGCGTAGCCCCCTTGCTTGCTTTATTCGAATTCGGTGTCTACAACTTAAATGACCATCAAGAACACAAAACCCGAATCAGCTTTCCCGCGAGGCTGGAAACCAGAAAAATTGTGATTGAATTCGCCAAGCGGCCTATGTCGGGCGCTTGGCTTGGCTTGGCTTGGCTTGGCTTGCAACAATTTTAACGGCTCACCGAATGGCTCAGGCGACGATCGCGTCGAATGGTGCATGCTAAGAAATCATTTCGACGATCTCGACCTTAATGCCGCGAAGGTTGAGAAATGCCCGAATAGATATAGCAAAGTAATGCCACTGAAACACTCAGGTGATTTCATGGTGCGGCGCTAGGCCAGCACGAAACACCCAATCAAAGCGATACGCGTTTGGAGGCTGGGATGCCGAAGACCAAATTTCTAAGAACCCTTCTGTGCTCGGTTGCGTGCTTGTCAGCAACGCTCTTATGCCAGGCTGGCGTCAGCGCTCCGGATGATCTGCACGCGAAACTGTCGCGCCTTATTACGACGCAATTCGAAGAGCCCCTCATTGCCACCTCGACCACGTCGAGCGCCGACGATGCGGCACTCTTGGCGGCGGTCGAACAGTATCAAGCGCGCACGAGCGACGATGACTATCACGCCCTGAACGACTTCCTCAACGCCCATCCGAAGTCGGGTTGGAACGTGGCGCTGCTCACGAATCTGGGCCTTAGTTACTACCGCGACGGACGTTTCAGCCAAGCGCTTAAGGCGTGGGAAACCGCGTGGCGCGCCGGGAAAGACCTCACCGAACCACGGGCCAAAGCACTGGTCGACCGGGCCTTCGGTGAACTCATGCGGATGCACGCGCGGCTCGGCCATGTCGAGCGCCTAGCCGCGCTGTTCAAAGCACTGGGCGATCGACCCGTATCGGGCCCCGCGACTGAACTGGTGCAAGGGGCGCGCGAAGGCTTATGGGTGATGCGCAACGAGCCGGGGATCGCGTTTCTGTGTGGACCGATGGCGCTCAAGAATCTGCTGCTCGCGCAAGGCGCGACCGCCAGCCAAGTAGAATTTCTGGACAAAGTGCGCTCCGGCAGACAGGGCGTCTCGTTGAAAGAAGTGGATCGCCTCGCCAAACAGGCCAAGCTTTCGCATCGCTTGATTCACCGCGATGTTGGCCAGCCGATCCCCGTGCCATCGATTGTCCACTGGAAGGTCAGCCACTACGCCGCCATCGTTGGCGAAGCGAACGGGCGTTATCACCTCAAAGACCCCACCTTCGGTGAAGAGCTGTGGGTGACGCGTGATGCGATCGATACCGAATCGAGCGGCTACTTTCTGGTTAAGCGGCAATCTCTAGAACAGGGCTGGCGGAACGTCACGTTGACCGAAGCGGGGCACGTCCGCGGCATGGGTTACACCGCCGATTCGAAAAACTCCGCCACGACACCCCAAGACGATAAGACGAAACCTGACGAGTGTCCGCATGGGATGTGCAACTACAACATCACCGAAATGGTGGTCAGTCTCAACCTGAATGACGCCCCCGTGGGGTATGCCCCGCCCAAGGGTCCGCCGGTGTTCGTTAAGCTGACTTACAATCAGCGTGAAGCTAGCCAAGTGTCTACTTTCAGTTGGAACGTGAGCCAGAAATGGGCCGTGAACTGGCTCTCGTACATTGAAGATTCACCGACCGTGCCCGGCACCAATGTGATCCGGTATGTCGCCGGTGGTGGCAGCATTAACTACAACGGGTACGACAGTACGACCGGCCAATTCACCCCGGAAACGCGCGATCAATCGGTGTTGGTTCGCACCTCCAGTAGTCCGATCAGTTATGAGCGCCGGTTACCGGACGGCAGCCGCGAAGTGTATGGGAAGTCGAATGGCGCTACGGTGGCCCCGCGCCGGATTTTTCTGACGCAACGCATCGACCCCGCGGGCAATGCCGTCACCCTCAACTACGATGCCCAAATTCGCCTCACCTCGATCACCGATGCCACGGGGCGCAACACCACGTTTGCCTATGAACTAAGCGCGCAACCGCTGCTGCTAACGCGCATCACCGATCCGTTCGGCCGCTTCGCGCTCATCACCTACGACCCCACGGGACGGTTGAGTTCGATCACCGATGTCCTCGGCTTGACCTCGTCGTTTCACTACAACGCATCGTCCCTCATCGACAGCATGACCACGCCGTATGGCACGACGAGTTTCGCTTCTACAGAATCCGGTAACTTCCGTACGTTGGAGATCACGGATCCGCTAGGGTTCAAAGAGCGGGTCGAATATCTACGATTTGCGCCCATTCCGTTTGCTGATCCCGCTTCGACCGTCCCCCAAGGGATCACTAACGCCTACAATGTCTATCTTGATGGACGGAATACGTTCTACTGGGATAAGGTCGCTCATCAGCTCGGGGTCGGCGATTACACCAAAGCCCGGATCAAGCATTGGGTCCATCTGGGGATCGATGGGAGTTTCACGAATGTCACCGGCGACACCGTCGAAAGCATCAAATACCCGCTCGAAAATCGGATTTGGTTCAGCTATCCGGGACAGCCGACCAGCGGGATAGGGGCCGCGGTTTCAGGGTCGTACGACCAGCCAAACCGCACCGGTCGTGTGCTGGACGACGGCACCACCCAGCTAACGCTCAAGGATTACAACGCCCGCGGTAATGTCACGCGGATGGTCGACGCGCTGGGGCGCGAGACCACCTACGAATACGCCACGAACTTAATTGATGTGCTGCGCGTTAAACAGAAGAGCTCAGCCACGGCCACGACGCTGCTCGGATCGTTCACCTACAACAGCCAGCACCTGCCGTTGACCGCCACCGACGCGGCGGGACAGACCACGACGTTTACCTATAACGCGGCGGGGCAGGTGACAACCGTCACCAACGCCCTCAACCAGAAAACCACCTACGTATACGCCGCTAACGGCAATCTCGCCACCGTCATCAACGCGAACAACAAAACGGCGCTGAGTTACACCTACGATAGCTTCAATCGAATTGCCATGCGCACCGACTCCGAAGGCTATGCCATTGCCTACACCTATGACGCGTTTGACCGCGTCACCCGTGAGACCTATCCAGATACCACGCAGCGGGACACTGCGTACAACAAGCTCGATCGCGTGAGCGTGACTGATCGACTGGGGCGCACCACCTTGTACACCTACGATGCGTTGCGTCGGTTAACGCAAGAGAAAGATCCGCTGCTGCGGGTAACCGCGTATGGTTACTTTCCGAATGATCAGCTAAAGACCCTGACTGATCCGAAAGGCAATATCACGACCTGGGGGCGCGATCTGCAGAGCCGCGAAGTGACCAAAACCTATGCCGATGGCAGCCAGCGCACCACCACCTACGAAAACACCACGAGTCGCGTGAAATCCGTCCGGGATGCGCTGAGTCAATCCAAACAATACACCTACACGAAAGACGACCGGTTACTCAATATCACGTACGTGAATCCGGTCAATCCGACGCCGGCGGTCACGTTTGCTTACGATCCCTTCTTTCCGCGAGTAACTTCGATGGTGGATGGCATGGGTGCCACCGCTTATACGTACATTCCTGGCGGCGGGTTGGGTGCCTTGAGGCTCGCCCAGGAAGATGGTCCGTTTCAGAACGATGTCATCGCTTACGGTTACGACCCGCTTGGCCGCATGAGTATAGCCGCACGGTCGGCGGCAGCGCTGAGAGTTGGGGCTACGATGCCATTGGGCGCACCGTCACCCACAGCAGTGACCTCGGTCCCTTCGTCTTCACTTATCTGGGGGAAACCAACCAACGCACCAGTCAAACGTCGGGGCTGGTCGGCACCACCTGGGGCTATGATACAAATGGCAACGACCGCCGCTTGAAAAGTATTGATAACAGCGGCGGCGCGACCGACTATGCCTACACGACCGACGCAGAAAATCGGATCACTCGGATTGTCGAGTCGGTCGGGACGACGGGGCGAACTTTGGACTATTGGTATGATGCTGCCGATCGCCTACGAAGTATGCTTTCGAGCCCGCCCCCGCCAGCGCGAAGCCTTTACGGGCTTGATCCGGGAGATAATATTACGGGCATCTGGAGCCATGACGCCTCATTTTCCGTCTTACGGCGCTTTGATATAAACAACGTCAATGCAATAACGAGTGCTAACACTTTGCCGTATACCTATGACGCCAACGGCAATCGAGCCGCCGATGATTTGCGCACCTATCAATGGGATGCGGAGAACAGGTTGGTGGGGATCGGCTACAAGACGGCGCCGACTAAAACCACCGCCTTCCGCTACGATGGCCGCGGTCGGCGGATTGCGCAAGTGGAGACGACGGGCGCGGTCGTTACGGAAACGCGCAATTTATGGTGTGGCGAAGAGGTCTGTCAGATACGAGACCAAACTGATACCGTTACTACGCGTTTCACCGCAGAAGGAGTGACCGCGCCGTATTCACTGATCCCGGGGTTAAAAAATCTCTACTATTCGCGAGATCAGCTAGGCTCGGTACGAAATGTCTTGGCCGTCTCGACGGGGGCCTCGCTTGTTAAATTCGATTACGATCCCTTTGGTAACATGAACACTCCGGACACCTCCCTCGATCAACTAGATTCCGACAACGACACCATAATAGACCGACTGGACAATTGTATTTCTGTTGCCAACCCCGACCAACGCGACACCGATGGGGATGGCTATGGGAACCGCTGCGATGCGGATTTGGACAACAGCGGGTTTGTGAACGCAGCGGACCTCGCCCTGTTCCGAGCGGCTTTTGGCACCAGCAATGCGAACGCCGATTTCGATGGGAGCGGATTTGTAAACTTCGCAGATCTAGCTATTTTCACCGGTTTGTTCGGGCAATCCCCTGGTCCCTCGGGCCCTAAGGGGCAAACAAGTTCGCCGACGTTGCTCAATTTTCGTTTTGCAGGGATGATTTTTCATTCGGATAGTGGCCTATACCTCACGCATTATCGCGCGTACGATCCGAGAGATGGACGGTGGTTGTCGCGGGATCCGATTGAGGAGGCGGCGGGAACAAATCTGTATGCCTATGCCAACAATAACCCGTTGAGCTTCGTCGATCCGTATGGGCTCAGTCCGTACGGCTATATCATAAAGTTACTCAAAAACGGCACCGAGCGGATCGGAAGAACGCTTGCCGACAAAGCCGATGCGGTGGCTGCACGCAAAGCGGGGGATAGTGTTGTAACTTCCAGTAGGCAAGCTGCGCGTCAAGTAGAAAAGGCGGCGACGGGCGGAGGCGAGCCTGTCCTTCATCATCCAGGACACGATCTTCCCGACGGCCGAACCGGTATGCCACATTACCAATCGGATAGCCTTCCAGGCCATTCGTTCTACGACCCAAAACAGGGAGGAGGAATATTTCCAGAATTGTTAATCCCCTGGCCGGCCATGCCAAGCGACATCGGCGGATGCGAGGATGGGGAGTGCGCCGACACGGTCTCGCGACCCGTATGTCCGTGAAGCATTATGGCGCCAGCGCGATAGACAGCAGATTGGAAGCACCGATAAACCGATGTCAGGCGTGAGAACGGATGCACTTCGCGAGTTTTTGGTGACGCTCGAAGGTCGACGGTGTGTGCTGACAAATTCGCAAACCGGTGAGCGGAAGGTATATGGCTTTTTCGCTACCAGGTACGTTTGCGCAGGAGACGCCGCGTCCGCTGGTTCATTAGCAATTGAAAATGTTATCGATGAACTTTCGTCGAAGAAAATAATCGCTAACTCTCCTTCAATTCAACCTATTATCGAAGTCTCCGAAGTTCGGAGTATCGACGCGTTAGATCCGGAATGGACTGTAAGCGGATTTACTTTTTACGAGGACCAAGCGCTTCAATAGGGGGAGCTGACGGTGCCAGACCTTGCCTTTTGCCATTAGCCGCGTTGCATGACGCGCGACCTTGCAACCTTTTTTAGCTGCTGAGGCCGATGATCGCGACGCGTTGACATAAGCCGACGCGTTGATCGTGCTCCGGCGCCCGTCACGCCGCGTGCAGCGTCTGCGGAGAGTAGCGTCCGCAGCCGGCAAGCGGCGCGCCGGGCTTAAGTCGATGGCGGGTGACGTTCTATCGTCTTCGTTGCGCGCCGGCTTAGTTCGGAGCGCCGAGCGCAAAGCGCACGGCGCATTGTCATTAACATGATGCTCGAAGGCTGCGCCCTCAAGCATCATGAATCGCCCCCCACTGCCCCCGTCCGGGGGCCTTGAGGAGCGGGCAAGTAACATAACGTGGGATTATGCGCAGGAGCCCGCCGGCACGTCGGCTGCGCCGCGCGCCGCCGGTCTCCTGTGCGGCCTGGCGGCCCGCATAATCCACGTTATGTGTAAATGCCCGCGCTGGGTGGCGCTACGCGCCACGTTTTGTTGTATCCCCCGCCCGCCCCGCCGTCCGCTGCGCGCGCGCTCGCACTGCGTTGCTCGCCAGCGTGCTCGCGGCCCGCGCCCGTCCGCCCCCAGTGGGGGCTCCCCGCAGAAAGGGCAGCTAAAGAGAAAACTTTCGACCACGCACCCTGCAACCGACCGCGTCTAACGCGCCAGGTTCGACGTAACGCGGGTGATCCTTAGCGGGGGTACCCCCTAAATTACTTCGTTCAGTCGTCATCGATGACGAAACCGATGCCGCGACGTTTAGTGCTCGGCGGGAGCATGAGCTGTCGAATGGCCTCGAACACGGTTGTGAACTGGGCGTCGTACTTGGCTTCGAGCGCCGCAAATTTACGCGCGAGATCCTGATGTGAAGTGAGCGCTTCCCGCAAGCGCACGAAGGCGCGCATGATCTCGATGTTGACGGCGATCGCGCGTGGGCTGCGCAGCACGGTGGACAGCATTGCCACGCCCTGCTCGGTGAAGGCGTAAGGTGCGGTACGCCGGCCGCCGCGCCCGCCGCCGTTTGAGGTCACAAATTGTGACCTCAAACGTGCGAACTCCTGCTCGCTCAGCTGAAACATGAAATCGGCGGGGAATCGTTCAGCGTTCCGTTTGACCGCTTGCACTAGCACCTTGGTCGGTACTTCGTAGAGCGCCGCCAAGTCGGCATCGAGCAACACTTTATGGCGGCGAACCAGGAGGATGTGCTGCTCGATGGTGAGCGACACTGCGGTTGGCATAGTCGAGCTGATCTTGGCGGCAATCTTCTTGTTAACCATGCGCGCGTTATCCTTTTAGCGGCTGGCTTGGACGAGTGCGGCCTCGAGGACTTCGAGGACGAAGCGCTGTTTGGGTTTGGGCAGCTCTTGGATCCGCTCCATCTGACGTTGCAACTTTGGCGTCGGCCCGCGTTTAGCGGGCTTGGGATCGTCGGCGATCAGTTCGTCGAGCGCGACGCCAAGGAAGCGCGCGAGGGTGGGTAATGTGGAAACGGGCATTCGCCGCCGTCCCACTTCATAGGCATTGACGGTTTACTGCGATACGCCAAGCCATTGCGCGAGTTGTACCTGAGTGATGCCCTGCGCCTTGCGCAGTTGCGCGATCCGCGCGCCAATTTGCACGAAGAAAATCTTCTCCTCTTTGCTGATCGCCATCGTCTCGTTCTAGGGAAGCGTGAGATGGCCCATACCTTAACCTTTGGTTTGCGTAGCGCAGTTGACAATACTACTTAAGGTAGTATTCTTCAAGTCGAGTAAATCTCAGTAAATCTCGGGGTCAGAGTCGCTGATCGTAAACTTGGTTGTTACTTTTGGCCGATGACGAAATCGCTGCCGCGGCGCTTGGTGATCGACGCGCGCGACTTTGCAATCTTTTTTAGCTGCGGATGTTGATCCTGCGACAAACCCCGCGAAATCCACGATGCCACGCATCCGGCGAAATTACACCGAACAGCACTGCCGCAATGCCAAGTGCTCGGTACCGCTGTTCGATGTCTGCGTGCAGATCTGCGGTGAACGTTGCGTTCACCACCAGCGCCCGAATCTCCTCGGTTCGCCGCTCGAGGTCTTCGAAGTCGTCGTAGTTCAGGCCCTTGACGATCGGCGCGATCTTCTCGGCCAACGCATTCTCGCGAATGAACGCCGCGTAGGCTTCAGTCGTGATCGTGAAACCGGGTGGAACCGGGTGGAACCGGAAAATTTGCCTGCGCCAGCCGCGCGAGGCTCGCACCCTTGCCACCGACAAAGTCGAGTTCCGTGGCGCGCGCGTCGCCGAACTCCACTGTCTGAGACATTCGTCTGACCCACCATTCTGGTTACCAGCCGGCGCCGGGAGCATAGCGCAACCGCGCCTTGCCGACGACCTCGAGAGATCTATTTGCGGCTTGATTCGGTCGGATTTGTAGAGATTCCTTTTACCCTTAGCCGGTTAATTTTCTTCGCCATATCCGTCAACCTACAAACCTACCTACAAATTATAGGGGGTTTCCAGCATATGACAGCGGACTCCAGTGACTTAAGTACTGGAGTTACCTTACTGTCGTCTAGGATATTTTTGGATTTTAACGGACGTAGGTGGACGATCGGGTGACGAAAGAGGTAGGAGTCGAACCTACCAGACACGCATCGGCGCGTCTCACCGAATTTGAAGTTCGGGCGCCCCACCGGGTGACGATGCTCTTCCGCCGGCAAGATTAGCAAAGTTTAGGGGGAATGGCGTTAAAGATTCTTCCGCAGCAGAATTCGGGTCTCGCCTTGGCGTCGCGTGAGCCCTACGCGATCGAAATATTCGAGAATCTCAATCGCCGCATTGCGCCCAATGCCCGCCGCGTTACGAAATTCGGCGGCCGCGAAGCCGCCGCTTGGCCGCTGTTCCGCCAACTCGCATGCGACCGCGGCGAAGCGCTCGATGGCGCTCGGCAGGAAGTAGCGCTTGGGACTAACGCGAACTACTTCACCGGATTTTGCTAAGCGAAGCAAAAAGGTTTCGAGTCGCGCTTGGTTCAAGGTCAGCGATTCAGCGAGATCGTGCACCACCGGGCATTGATTATCCGAAACCTCGAGCAGCGGTCGCACGCGCCGCCACAACGCGGCGTCCTCCGGTGCGCGTTCGGCGACGTGGCCAGCTAAATGCCATAGGCCACCGGCGCGGCCAAGCACACCTGCGCTCATCATCGCCGCCAGCAAGGCATTCAACAACGCCAGTTTGATCGGCGCGGGAAGCGCCTGGCGGAGGTCTGAAATGGTTACGCCTGCACGGGCCGGCTCTGCTTGGTGCAATAAGCCAAGTGCAGTAGCGATAGATTGCTGTAGCGCCTGCCAGCGTCCAGCCGGCAATGCGCTCGGCGCCTCCGGCGAGCCATACGTTACCAGCGCGGCACGAAGGCGTAAGGCGTCGACTTCATCCGCGCGTAAATTCCACGCCTGCGTGAAGCGTGTGAAATCGATACCTGCCGGCGGCGCGCTCAGCACTGCCTCAAGCGCGAGATCGATCTCGCAGAGGCGCATGCCATTGCGATACGCGGTGCGCTCCGCGCGATTGCGCCCACCATGCTCGGGGAAGGGATTGATGACGACGCCGCCGCCCACGGTCCGCCGTGAGGATTGATCGCGCAGAATGAAACGATCGCCACGCACCATATGCAACTCATGATCGAGCGCCACGTGCACCACCGCACTGACCCCAGGTTCGAGACCGCTGCCTTCGAACAAGGTTAATCGACCGGTAACCTCGGCCGAACCCACATGCACGTGGACGGGCGTTCGACTGCGCAAATTTCGCGCTTCACTCGCGAGCACGCGGACATCGGCGTCGAACCCGCGCGTGCCGAAATTCGCCTCCGGGCCGACGATCCAATCGCCACGGTGAATTTCGTGTTGCGTCAGTCCGGGCCCCGCGAGATTTAGCGCACAGCGCTGCCCCACTTCGGCGAGTTCGGCGACCGCATTGTGCACATGTAACGAACGCACGCGTAATTCGCCGCCGCCCGGCGCATGGCACACCGTATCGCCGACGTTAAGCGATCCCGAAAAAACCGTTCCGGTCACGACTCGTCCAGCGCCTTTCAATACGAAGCTGCGATCGATGGCAAGCCGAAAGTTACCCGCACGCGAGCGCGCTGGCACCGTCGCTTTGAGCGCGCACAGGGCCGTGCGCAATTGCAGGACGCCAAGACCCGTCACGGCCGAGACCGAGATTACGTCAATGCCGGCGAGGCTGGTGGTGGACAGAAGCGCCTGAATCTGCCGGCTAACATCAGCACCGCGTGAAGCGTCGACGCGATCGATCTTGGTCAGCGCAACCACGCCGCGCGTGACCCCGAGCAGATCGAGAATGGCCAAATGTTCCGTCGTCTGCGGCATCGGACCATCATCGGCCGCGATCACGAGCAAGACCGCGTCGGTCCCGGCGACACCTGCCACCATCGTGTGGACAAATCGTTCATGCCCTGGCACATCGATGAATCCAACCGGTTCGCCGTCCCCGAGGTCATGAAACGCGAACCCAAGTTCGATCGTGAGACCGCGCCTTTTTTCTTCGGGTAAACGATCCGTATCGGTGCCCGTCAGGGCCTTGACGAGCAGGGTCTTACCGTGATCGACATGCCCCGCGGTCGCGATAATCATGGCGTGGCGCGTAACCTTTTGAGCGCGCCGAGCTGCGCCACGAATCCCGCTTCATCATCGAGGCAGCGCAGATCAAGCATCAAGGCGTGCTCGGCGATTCGTCCGATGACCGGAATCGGTAGCGCGCGAAAGGCTTGCTGAAGGCACTCCACTGCCTTGCCGCGCGCACCGAGAATAAGCAGCTGCAACGCATGACTTGGCAACAGATCGACGGGCAGCGCACCACTGCCGACTTGGCTGCGACAGGGCACGACACTGACGTCGACCGAGCTTCCGAGCGCCAACCGCACCGCCGGCAACAGGCGCATCGCTTGCGCGGCGATCGCGCCCGCCGGCCGCGTTAGCAGGCGTAGCGCTGGCAGGCGCTCGACCAGACGTGACGGATCCGCGTAGAGGCGGAGCACGGCCTCCAGTGCGGCCAATGTGATCCGATCGACGCGCAATGCGCGCTTCAATGGATTGCGCTTAATGCACTTAATCAAATCTGCACGTCCCGCAATAATGCCAGCCTGCGGGCCACCGAGCAGCTTGTCGCCACTGAAGGTGACTAAATCCGCGCCGGCCGCCAATGTCGCGGCCACCGTCGGCTCGGGCGGCAATCCGAAGCGCGTCAAATCAATCAAGGTCCCGCTCCCCAGATCAACGATGAAGGGCAGACCTTCGCCGTGCGCCAAGGTGGCGAGTTCGGGCGCGGCGACCGCTGCCGTAAAGCCTTGGATGCTGTAGTTGCTCGCATGCACTTTCATCAGTAGGGCCGTGTGCTTACCGAGCGCCGATCGGTAATCCGCTAAATGCGTACGATTGGTGGTGCCCACTTCGACGAGCTTCGCGCCGGCGCGGGCCATGACCTCGGGGATCCGAAAGGCGCCGCCAATTTCCACCAGCTCGCCGCGCGACACCGGTACCTCCTTGCGCAGCGCCAGCGTATTCAACAACAGCAGCACGGCCGCCGCGTTGTTATTGACCACCGTCGCGGCTTCGGCGCCGGTCAGCCGACACACCCACGCCGTCACGTGATCATCGCGATCACCGCGGCGGCCAGTCTCCAAGTCATACTCTAGATTACTAGCGCCACTCGCCACCGCGACCATCGCCGCAATGGCTTCGGCGGGGAGCGGCGCCCGACCAAGATTGGTATGCAGCACGGTGCCGGTTAAATTGAATACCGGCTGCTGCGACGGCGTCATCAGGTCAGCCAAATCGCGCGCCGCTTGGAGAATAATCGATTCGGCGCTGGCTCGCGGCAAACTCGCGTGGCCGTGCGTCTGCAGGGACTCGCGCGCGCGCTGCGCTAGCGCGCGCAAGATATCGGTGACGAGCTCACGACCGTATCGCGAGATAAGCGGCATCACCGCCGACGCGCGCAGGAGTTCGTCGATCGACGGGAGCGCGCGCAGCAAGGCTTTCAAATCATCGTTCACCAACTTAAGTCGCCACGTTGCCGCGAGCGCGGGTAGACATGACAAGTCATGCGCGCGGCCGCACGACTCGCCTTGCTCTTGAACGTTAACGCCCGGGCAAGGGACACGCCACGTCGAGATCGCCGACCACGGCACGCGTCGATTCGTCCACATCGGTACGAAACGTCGCATGCACGCGATTGACCAACGCCGACAATCCCACGGTCATGCATAATTCAACCAATTCCTCGCGCGGGAAACGCGCGGCCAATTCGGCATAGAGCTTGTCGTCGACGCGGTTCTCACGCGTCAGCACTTCTGAGTAGCGCAACACCAGGCGATCCGTTTCGTCAAACGAGGCACAGGTCTCCGGCGCCGCCATCGCCGCCATTTCTTCCTTCGTCAAACCGACACTCAGACCGAGCATCACATGGGTGGGAATTCAGTAATGACAGACGTTGACCTGCGAGGCACGCAGATACGCGAGCTCGCGGTAGCGTGGGGAGAGCACCGGGTTTTGATAGAGCGCCAATGCCATTTGCGTAAGCCCATTTAGGAATTTCGGATTATTAGCAAAGAGTTTGGTGACGTTGAGCACTGGGAATCCAATGGATTCCATCTCGCCATAGGCCGCGCGCACGTCGGCACTGGCCTGTTCGGGTTCGATCAAGGGAATTCGCGCCATCGTGGCCTCCGCTCGAGTAAATGACTAAAGCCCAAGGCTATAGCGCTTGGCCGACCCTGACAAGGCGGTGCGCGGTGCTCATTGGCGGGTACACTGCCAATTGATGCGAACCGCATGGCTAATAATTTTCCTGATGGGCGCGGGCAGTCGATTGGCCCTAGCCGATGTCAACACCCTCGATGCCGCCATCGCGAAAGCGGATTCGGTATTAACGGCGCGGCCTCGCGGTCACCGGGTGGCGTGCAATGCCCTTAACGAGGTGTACAAGCAGCGCGACTATGCGTTGCTGTGGAGTCACCTGCGCGTTCCCACCCCGCAAGCGCTGGCCGTGGTACAGACTCTGCGCACCGCTGATGCCTACGGGCTGCATCCAGGCGACTATGACGGCGAAGCGATCGCGCGCCGATTTCAAGCGCTGGAATCGAATTCGAACGCGACAGAAACCGAATGGGCCGAAGTCGATGCCGCACTGGCCTGCACTACACTCTCGTTTGTATCGCATTTACATGCTGGCCGGGTCGATCCGCGGCCGGCGGGTTTTGATCTCGCCGCAATCATAACGTCGGCCGTGCCTGCGGACATCCTTGAGGAGCTGGCGACCCATCCCGATCCCAGCGCCGTACTCGCGCCTATCGAACCGCAGTTTGTACATTATCGACTGCTAAAGGAAGCACTCGCGCGCTATCGCGTGCTCGCTCAGGATCCGAGCTTGACGACGCTGCCACCGCGACCACCCGCGACTCTCAGCCAAGGCCAGATCTACGCCGGGATGCCCGCGTTACGCCGATTATTGATCGCGCTGAGCGATCTGCCAGCGTCGTCGGTAGCGTCCGCCGAGCTAACGTTGGATGCGGAAACCGTTACTGCGCTGAAACGGTTTCAGTCATTACATGCCTTGGACACCGACGGCAAGCTAGGTAAGAACACCTTCGCCGCACTCACCGTGCCGCTCGCCCACCGCGTGCGCCAGATCGAACTGACCTTGGAGCGTTGGCGCTGGCTGCCACGACTCGACGCCGGCACGATCATCGTCAACATTCCGCAGTTTCGCCTATTCGCACTCCGATCATCCAACGACCATGAAGCAGACATGCTGCGCATGGATGTGATCGTCGGCAAGGAATATCCGCACACCCAAACTCCGGTGTTCGCCGCCGACCTGAAGCAAGTGATATTCAGGCCGTATTGGAATGTTCCTTACAGCATTCTGCAGCGCGAACTATTACCCGAGTTGCGAGAAAATCCACGCCATCTCATCGCGCAACACTTCGAAATCGTCCGCGGTGACGGCGATGACGCAGCACCAGTGGCGATTACCCCGGAGAACCTTAACGCACTTGCGGCCGGTACCTTGCGACTGCGGCAACGACCCGGTGCAAACAACGCTTTGGGGCTGATCATGTTTATGCTGCCGAACCCTTATAACGTCTATCTACATTCAACGCCCACGCCGCAGCTCTTCCGGCGCGCGCGGCGCACGTTTAGTCATGGCTGTATCCGCGTCAGCGACCCGGTGGCGCTGGCCGAGCAGGTCCTGCGTGACACGTCCGAGGCGTGGACAGCTGAGAAAATTCGATCCGCAATGGATGGCAAAAGCACGCTAAAAGTGCCCTTAGCCAAGCCGGTACAGGTGTTGATTCTGTACGGGACCGCCGTTGCCACCGAAGACGGCGCCGTGCGGTTTTTCGAGGATATTTATGGCTACGATCGGCAGCTCGAAGGGTTGTTGGACGTGAAGTAGATTCACCAACTCCGCACGCGCCCGGTATCGATATGGACAAAGTCAGACGCGGCATAGAATCCAACGCCACCGCGTCCCAAGTCACGCGCCAACGCGCTGAGCTTATGGGTAGAAAACCCACTCAACCGGACATCAATGGCTCGGCCGACGAGATGCAGACTATTTTCCGCAACGCCGCTCGAGGTGCTACGTAATAGCGCATTGGTGGCCGGCGATCGATATCCGCAAATTATTTCGAACGAGGCGTCGCGGCCGGCCAAGACCTGAAGATCAAACAGAATGTCGAGCAGCGAGGGATCGATGTGATGCACTTCGCCGGTTCGAAAATCGCGGAGTAGGTGATCGACCTGCCGCAAACAATCGGTTTGATAGCAACGGCCATCGAAGTAGTGCGCAATGAACTTTTCACCGGTGTGGGTGTGCACGAACGATACCGCGCGCCGCGTGTTCAGCTTGGCGAAGGCCGGCGTTGCGGCTGACAGCGAAGCCAGGCCGCAGACTGCGCTCACTTGCTTGATAAAGTATCGACGGCTCGCGGCGGCGTCTGCCGAGTGCGGCGGGATTGACATACTGCGGCCCTCCTCCCTAACGAGCCGATAATACTGAGCTAACCGAGGGTTATGCAAACTGCTACTGTGATGCATGATATTGAGATAGCGCCTCATGCCGCTAAGCGTGCAATGTCGCACACGCGAAAGCCGCTTTAGCGGCGAATCTTCAGTGAAGCCATTCGCGGCTGAAGCCGCTCCCACAAAAAGCAGCCAGAGTCGCCGTCGCTCGTCATTGCGAGTGCAACGACATCACACTATCCCGATCGACGGTTATCGCGCTTAGCGCACTACCAGCACCGGCAATTTCGAATGAGTCAGCACTTTGGAAGTTTCGCTACCGAGGAGTAACGCTTTGAGGCCACTCCGTCCGTGCGACGCCATGACGATCGCATCACAGCGCTTGATGCGCGCCGCCTTAAGGATCCCTTCCCAGGGTTGTGGATGAGTTAAGAACATGCCGCTGCACATCACGCCTCCGGCGCGCGCCAGTTGCTCGGTTTTTTCAATCAACGCCTTGGCATTTTTTTCAGTCACGCGCTTGTATTGCTTGGGATCTAAGTCAATCGGCACATAGGCTAGCCCTTCGGTATAGATAGGAGGTACGTAGGGCGCAATCACATGAACGGCCGTCAATCGCGCGCCCAGTGCACTGGCTAATTTTATCGCGGCCTTTACTGCTTTCGCCGACAAGCGAGTGCCTTCGGTCGGCACCAAGATATGGGAATACATAGATCCTTCTCCTCGTTTTGACATGCCTTCGGGACAAGGCTGAGGCTAGCACATCACCATCCCCCTGCCGGCGCGTTGCGTTGAACTCTAGCCAATGCGAACACCGCAAACCTTGATGGCGATCAAGCGCGGGCGACAACGAGGCTCCTATACTCAGGGAGTGTAAATACACACGACCGTAATATTTTTAAAATGGCAGCTCGCCCATGCAATTGAGCGCTCTACTCGTCGCCTTTGGACTCGGCCTCCTGAGCACGCTGCATTGCTGGGGTATGTGTGGCGCATTGCTGAGTGTGTTCGCACTTCACGGTGGCGTTCGCGCTGGCCCGGCGCCGGCATTCCGCTTGGCATTGGCTTATAACCTCGGCCGGATCGCCAGTTATACGGCAGTGGGTGCGTTGGTTGGCTGGGTCGCCGGAGTCGCCATCGCGGTTAGCGCGCCGCGCTGGGGCCATCAATTCCTGCAGATGCTGGCCGCCGGCGTATTGATCGCAAGCGGTCTGGTGATTCTCAATGTGTTGCCATTGCCAATGGCGGTGCGCCGCGTCGGATTCATTTGGTGGCGGCATCTCCAGCCGCTCAGTCGAGCGTGGTTGCCGATCGACAGCCTCGGCAAGGCGTTCGGCGTTGGCCTCGTCTGGGGGTGGCTGCCCTGCGGCTTGGTCTACTCAATGCTTGCACTAGCCGCGACGCAAGCCGCGGTTGCTCCGGCGGCTGCGATTATGCTGGCATTCGGCCTCGGCACATTGCCCGGAATGCTGCTCGCCAGTCAGCTGTTCGAGCGCTTTAAGCGCCATCTTGCACAGGACAGCGCGCGGCGCGTGGGTGGTATCGCGTTAGTCACGTTGGGTCTCGCCTTTATCGCCTTGGCGCTACCCCACGCGATGCATATGCAGCTTGGCCACCGACGTTAACCTTACATTCAATGAGGGCACTGTGGGAGCCTGTACTGTGGGAGCGGCTTTAGCCGCGAATCCGGGTTGGCCTGGACGAGGACTGAAGGCT
>JACPPA010000056.1 GCA_016191285.1 Gammaproteobacteria bacterium | reverse complement strand
GGCGGCGCTTAGGTGTTTTAGGCATTGGCAAATCATGCCAGATTTATCCTTACCTCAAATATGCAGCGAACCCTATGAAAATAGGCTTTACAACTTGAGCATCTACTCATTTTTACCCACACTCAAACCGGAAGAGCCAAAATTTATAACGATGCGACTGGGTCCTTATTCGTTCGCGACACCGATAATTTTAGCGCCCATGGCGGGCGTGTCTGATCGCGCGTTCCGTGCGCTGTGCCGCGCGCATGGCGCGGACTACGCACCGTCTGAAATGACCGCGGCGGATCCTGCGCTACGCGCCACGCCACAAACACAACGGCGTCTAGATCTACGCGGCGAATTAGCGCCACGCATCGTGCAGATCGCCGGTGCCGATTCCGAGGCGCTGGCGAACGCCGCGCGTGCGAGCGTGGACGAGGGTGCCGAGATCGTCGATATCAACATGGGCTGTCCGGCAAAACGCGTCTGCAATCGGCTGGCGGGTTCCGCCTTATTAAAAGATGAATCACTGGTGGCGCGGATCTTAAGCACCGTTACGCGCGCCGTTGCGGTGCCCGTAACGTTGAAAACACGTACGGGATGGGATCTCGCGCACCGCAATGCGGTGACGATTGCGCGAATGGCGGAAAACTGCGGAATCCAAGCGTTGACTCTTCACGGGCGCACCCGCGCTTGTGGCTATCAAGGTCAGGCTGAGTACGCGACCATTGCCGCGGTCAAAGCAGCGGTGACGATTCCGGTGATAGCGAATGGGGATATCACCACGCCGGAGCAAGCGCGCAGCGTATTGGCGCTAACCGGCGCCGATGGATTGATGATCGGCCGCGCCGCGCAGGGTGACCCGTGGCTATTCGCGCGCATCAAGGCTTATCTCGCCGACGGCATCCACCTATTGCCGCCGACGCGAGCTCAATTACTCACAACGGTGCGACAACATCTCGCACAGATCCACGATCTCTACGGCACTGGCTTGGGGGTGCGTATTGCCCGCAAGCATGCCCATTGGTATCTGACACGCTGGAGGGTTGGTGGCGCCGCCGCGCGTGCCAGGTTTAATGGCCTGGATAGCGCGAATGCGCAAATAAAATTTTTCGAAAACGACCAAGAACACTTATTCGGGGAGGCAGCATGAGCATGATGGCAACGTCGACGACCGGCACCGCCCAAATTGTCCCGCTCATTTCAGAGCGCGAAGCCGCGAGCGAACCCTTGTCATTTCACGTAAAAGAAGCGCTAGAAACTTATTTCGTCCGATTGAATGGCCACCGGCCCGGCGGCTTGTATGATTTTGTGTTGAGCGAAGTCGAACGTCCGATGTTGGAAGTCGTGATGAAACGCACGCGAGGCAACATCTCCAAGGCCGCGCAATACCTAGGGCTCAATCGCGCGACCTTGCGCAAAAAATTGGAGCGCTACGGACTCACGGATTAAACCCGCCCGCTGGCGGATTTGAGATGGCTTCGAACATTCAACGCGCACTGATCAGCGTTTCGAACAAAGAAGGCCTGCTGCCGCTGGTCTACGCGCTAGTCGCGCGCGGCGTTGAGATCCTCTCGACCGGTGGCACCGCACACCTGCTAAAAAGCCAGGGTGTGCAGGTTACCGAAGTCGCGGACTACACCGGGTTCCCCGAAATGATGCAAGGTAGAGTCAAGACCTTGCACCCGAAAATCCACGGCGGCTTGCTCGGTCGGCGTGGCGTGGACGATGCCGTCATGGCGACGCACGGGATCCGGCCGATCGATCTCTTGGTGGTGAATCTCTATCCCTTCGAAGCCACGATTGCGGCGCCAGACTGCGACCTGGTAACAGCCATCGAGCACATCGACGTTGGCGGTCCGGCCATGGTGCGTGGCGCGGCGAAGAACTACGCCGACGTCGCGGTAGTGGTTGATCCCGCTGACTACCCCGCGCTGATTGCCGAGTTGAACGAGCACGCAGGCGTACTCAGTCCAGCGACCCGTTTTGCACTCGCCGCCAAGGCGTTCGCGCATACCGCGCATTACGATGGGGCCATCGCCCGTTACCTGGCCGCGTGCCTACCCGGCGCGCCGACGTTTCCCGAGCGCGTGAATCTCGAATTCCATAAATTGCAGGACCTGCGCTACGGCGAGAATCCGCATCAAGCCGCGGTTTTTTACGCCGAAGCTTCACCCCCGTCGGGTTCGATCGCCCACGCGCGCCAATTGCACGGCAAGGAACTTTCTTATAACAACATCGCGGACACCGATGCGGCGTTGACCTGCGTGTGGGCGTTCGCCGAGCCGGCGTGCTGCGTGGTGAAACACGCCAACCCCTGCGGTGTTGCCGAAGCGGCCGACATCGCAGAAGCGTATGACTTGGCGTATGCCACGGATCCAACCTCGGCATTCGGCGGCATCATCGCGTTCAATCGCGAGCTCGACGCAATGACCGCGGAGAAAATTATCTCGCGCCAATTCGCCGAAGTGATCGTGGCTCCCACAGTCAGCGCCCAAGCGCTTGCGGTGTGCCGGCGAAAAAAAGATCTCCGCCTGCTGGTGGTGGGACCGCTCGCCGCCGAGCAACCCGCACGGGATTACAAACGCGTTACCGGCGGAATGCTGATGCAAGACCGCGATGCCACGGCGAGCGCAATCGGCGTCAATGACTTGAAAGTGGTGACCACGCGATCGCCCTCGCCAGCCGAACTACGCGATCTGCTATTCGCGTGGCGGGTGGTGAAGTGCGTGAAATCGAATGCCATTGTCTTCGCCGCCGGCCGGCGCACCATCGGTATTGGCGCGGGCCAGATGAGCCGCGTCTACAGCGCGCGTATCGCCGGCATCAAGGCGGCTGACGAAGGATTGGAAGTAAAGGGCTCGGTGATGGCCTCGGATGCGTTCTTTCCGTTTCGCGATGGCATTGAAGCCGCGGCGGCGGTCGGGATCACCGCGGTGATTCAGCCCGGTGGTTCGGTCCGTGACCCCGAAGTGATCGCGGCCGCGAATGAAGCTGGCATGGCGATGGTGTTTACCGGCATGCGGCATTTTCGGCATTAACGGATGAAGGTATTAATCGTCGGCGGCGGTGGGCGCGAGCACGCGTTGGCGTGGAAGTGCGCTCAATCACCGCGCGTGCGCCAGGTATTTTGCGCGCCCGGCAACGCCGGTACGGCGCGTGAGCCCAAGGTATGGAATGTGGCGATTGCGGCCGAGGATATTCCGGCGCTTCGAAACTTCGCACGGCGTGAACAAATAGCGTTGACGATCATCGGTCCGGAAGGACCATTAGCTGCGGGAATTGTCGATGACTTTGAACGCGCTGGCCTGAAATGCTTCGGACCGCACGCTAACGCCGCGATCCTCGAGGCCTCGAAGGCCTTCACCAAGGATTTCTTCAAGCGCTACCACATTCCCACCGCGCGCTATGCGATTTTTACGACGTTCGAGCCCGCCGCCGTCTATATAAAGGCGCAGCTTTTGCCGGTGGTTGTGAAAGCGTCCGGCCTTGCGGCCGGCAAAGGGGTGGTGATCGCGTACACCCACGACGAAGCGCTCAACGCGGCACAAGACATGCTGGCCGGGACGAGCTTTGGCGCCGCCGGCGCCGAAATCGTGGTGGAAGAATTTTTGGTCGGCGAAGAAGCAAGCTTTATCGTCATGACGGATGGCATGCACGTGGTGCCGTTTGCGTCCGCGCAAGATCACAAAGCGGTCAATGATGGTGACCAGGGTCCGAACACCGGTGGCATGGGGGCTTACTCGCCGGCGCCAGTGATCGACCGCGCATTGCACACACGAGTGATCCGCGACGTGATCCGCCCTACCTTGAGCGGCATGGCGCAAGAAGGCCGGCCTTACCGCGGCTTTCTCTACGCCGGCTTGATGGTGACACCGGACGGGGAACCCAAGGTGCTTGAATACAACTGCCGATTTGGAGATCCCGAAACACAGCCGATGATGATGCGACTCAAATCCGATCTCGTCGGCGCCTGCATGGCCTTGCTCGATGGACGTGGCGCGCGCGTCACGCTTGAGTTTGACTCCCGTGCCACCGTTGGCGTGGTACTCGCTTCTGGTGGGTATCCCAATGACTATTGTAAAGGGTTTCCGGTCAATGGCCTTGATGCTGAAATGGCCGAGACCAAAGTTTTCCACGCCGGGACGAGCGTCAAAGGCGGCGTGATCGTCAATACCGGTGGGCGCGTGCTATGTGTGGTTGGGATCGGCGACAGTGTGCGCGCGGCACAAGCACGCGCGTATGCGCGAGTCGATCAGATTTCGTGGGAAGGAATGCATTGCCGGCGCGACATCGGCTATCGTGCCGTCGCCCGCGAAGCTCGCGTCCGTGAGCAATAAAACGTAACCCCGAGGAGCAAGGTCATGCCCAAAATCACCGGCACCCCCGACGATCGCGAACAGATCCGCGAACTCTATGCGCGTTACGCGATTTTCGTCGACAACCTGCATTTCGAAGAATGGGTCAATACGTTCACGCCGGACGGCGTATTCGAGAGTCCGCTGTTCGGCAAATTCCAAGGGCACGATACCTTGCGCAAATTCACGCAGCGGTATCACGAGTCATGGAACGGCGGTGGCGTGCGACACATGATGGTGAATGTGAGCTTTGATATTACGGGCGACACCGCGACCGGCTTCTGCAACCTGATCTATTTCTCAATCAAGGGTGGCAAAAGTGAATTGAGCGCGACCGGCGGCTATAACGACACGTTGCGCAAGGTAAACGGTGAATGGTTATTTACTCACCGCAAAGTGTTTGTCGATAAATAAGCAGGGTCAATGATCGGGATTAGTGATTTATTTTTGCGGGCGTTGCGCGGTTAACCGCTATAACCGGTCGAGCGGACTCTTTACGCCGCGGCCACCACGATTCAACACATGCGTGTAGATCATGGTGGTTGTTACTTCCTTGTGTCCAAGTAATTCTTGAATCGTGCGAATATCGTAACCGTCCTCCAACAGATGGGTGGCAAAGCTGTGGCGCAAGGTATGACATGACGTAGGTTTGGTGAGGTTCGCGCGCCGCACGGCGTTTTTAACCGCACGCTGCATGGTTTTTTCGTGCACATGATGGCGACGAATCACGCCGCTTAAAGGATCAATTGCGCGCGCTTTGGAAGGGAAGACAAATTGCCAGCCCCATTCGCGGGCGGCATGGGGATACTTGCGCGCCAAGGCATGCGGCAATGAGACCGCGCCAAAGCCGGCCGCGAGATCATGTTGATGCAAGGCGCGTACGCGTTCTAAGTGCATTCGGAGCCCAGCAATCACGCTGTCCGGCAGCATCGTGATTCGATCTTTGGCGCCTTTGCCATCGCGCACGAGCACCAAGCGCCGTTCGAACTCCACGTCCTTAACCCGCAACCGTAGCGCCTCCAGCAGGCGCAGGCCGCCGCCATACAACATATGCGCAATAAGCAGCAACGTACCATCGAGCTGCGCTAACAGCATGCGAACTTCCTCGCGCGTGAGCACGGTGGGCAAATGCTGTGGTCGCTTGGCGCGCGCGAATTTCTTCAGGCGCGGCAGCTCAATACCCAACACGCGTCGATAGAGAAACAGTAAAGCGCTCAATGCCTGATTTTGCGTGGAAGCCGATACCTGGCGCGCTGCCGCGAGCCAGGTGAGAAACCGTTCGATGTCGTCAGGGCCAAGGTCACGCGGGTGGCGCCGGCCGGCAAAGCGAATGTAGAAACGAATCCAATAAAGGTAGGATTTTTCGGTCTTCAGGCTGTAGTAATGGCGCCGCAGAACGAGGCAAACCTCATCCAGCAGGCGCGGTTTGGGCACGACGTCCATGTCGCGTTCCTCCGCTCGTTTATTGCTCCATTAATAGCGCGCGTCTATAGTCATTTCAAGATGATGCGAACACCTTCCCTTTTTATCCGCCACTTCTGTCCCTTTGTAACGGGACAGAAGTGGCGTCTACTTCAAAGTTAGGTATTTTGGAGGTAGGGCATGAATGCGAGGCATATTTCACAAGGCATTAGTGCTCTTGGCGCGATCGTAACGTGTGGACTAATTGCGTTCACTGCGCAGGGCGCCGAATCCGGCTCGTGGCCATTTCTGATCGGGGTTTTGCTTTGGGCTTTACTACCCTATGTTGCGTTGTACGCCATAGCTGCGCGCGCATCAAAAACTGGCATAAAGGCGTGGTCACTGGCTGCTGCGACGGCGGGCATTTCGGCCTTCGCAATCTACTTCTATTGGTCAGGCTTCTTTCTGCACTCAGATCCACAAAGTGGACTATTGCTTCTCATCCTACCGGGTTACCAATTGGCCGGGGCTTTCATTGCTTGGGTGGTGGGCAAGCTTACATCTGACACGCGCACCTAACTATTCGCTCAAGCGGACGGCTGTGGGTCGGTTGCGGTAGACTGCCAGGCATCGCGGCAGCCGCCGCTTAGCTCAAGCGTTATGCCGCATCAGGATAGCCATGATCGCTGTTGAAATTGAGTGTCCGGTAAAAGGAGTATGGTCATTCATGAATCCACCCGGGCATCACCCTGACGCAAAAGACTTCGTTGCCGTTGATGAAAGGGGCAAACCCTAT
>JACPPA010000054.1 GCA_016191285.1 Gammaproteobacteria bacterium | reverse complement strand
CCCAATCTTCCCGTACATCACCATGGGGATCATCCTCCATTGCTCCTGAGCAGATAGTGCTCAGGACGGATTCAACACCCTGGTCAGTTTTCAACCGGCAGAACCTCCTCTAATTGGTCAATTTTCGGTCGGCAGCAACAGGTTGTCCCGCCGCGCTTATCTTGACCTGGCCTCAACCCTCAAAAGGGGTGGACCGGCATGCGTGAAATGCTGGACCGACATGCCGTGAAACGGTGGACCGGCATCAGGTGAAATCCTGGACCGGCTTGGCGTGAAATACGCAGTACCCGCAAAACGGCGAGTGGAGGATTGTGATAACTACCTAATTTCTCTCGTCCGTATGCGGACGGCATGCCCATCGAGCGAGCGCCTTCACGTGCTTAGCTAGCTGCTTTTAACACCAGTTTCACGATGCTAAAAATGGTCAGGACAAATAGTATCGTGCCAATAATGCCGGCGATGATAAAAGTTTTGGCCGAACCTTTTTTGAAATCACGCTCGCGGTTCTTGTTGCTTTGCACGCCGATACTTGCGGCGAGCACGCTCTGCATGACTTGTAGTATGCCCAGCTTGTCCTTCGGGGAGTTTTCGTCGGTCATTGCTCAAGCCTTTCGCATTCCGTGCGCGTGATTAAAGATTAAACCGCGAGCCTTTGTATTAACATCGTAGCTCGTAGTGCAGTAGAGCGAGTAACATCACTGCAGGTCGCTACTACTGTTTGAAATCACTCCTACCGACGTGATCTGCTAGGTTCGTGGGCTGGCGTCGGCGACGGTCCAAGTGGCCCGTAGGAGCCGCGGAGGTCAGCGAGGGCCAGCACCGCTTCGTGCAGGGTCGGTGGTTGTTTGTGACCGCGATAAATTCTCGCCGCCGAGGGGTTCGAGTGCATTGCAATCGCGAAAAGCGTTCGATGCGTGACGGAATCCGGGCGTACCTTGAAATTCTCACTCTGGCTGAGTGCGATACCAAATCCATTTACCCAGTCGGCATGTGCCGATTGCGGCTTTCTTGCGTACTGCTCGAACTCAGGACTATCGAGTATCGATACGAATTGCGCCGGGGTCTCGAGTAATCCGCAATTTATCCTGCGCATGAAACCGACGATCGAATCGATAAAACCATCGAGCTGTTGCTCATCTTGCAGCGCGGCTGGAATTCTCCAGCCGGATTCGTTCCACACAAGTGGCAACCACTCGCCAGGTCGCAGACCGAGTGGCAGGACCAATAAGGCGGTCAGCAAGCCTTCGAGTGCGTAGATGTTCGGTGCGTTTCGCGACCATTTGGGGTCCCGCAGTTGCTGCGCTAAATTCTGTAAGTCCTGCTCCGACAATGGCCGATGTCCGAACGCTTCGATGTTGGGCGTCAGCACGTCCGCGCTCGCGCCATAGCGCTTCGAGCGACCCGTGCCGCGTCCGCTGCTGGTGTGCGGGAGGCTTCGGGCAGGCTGCTTGGATTGATTGCTTATTGGCATTGTAGGTGGCGTGGACAGTCCTAGCTTTAGTGTGCAACTGGTTCACGCTGCAAGCGCAAGTTCAGCAAATCCTGCTTGATCGCGAGTGCCTTGGGGAGTCGCGCTCCCATCTTGGCGAACCATTCCCCGTGTTGTAGCAATTCGCGATGCCAGGCATCCGCATCGACCCGGGTCAAGGGTTCGAACTCGGCGGGGCTGATGTCGCTGCCCGACCAATCGAGATCTTCGTAGCGCGGTATCCAACCGAGATCGGTCTCTCGTGCTTCTGCGCGACCCTGTACGCGTTCCACAATCCATTTGAGCACACACATGTTCTCGCCGAATCCTGACCACAGGAATTCGCCTTGGTCGTTCATGCGGAACCAGTTCACGCAGAAGATACGCGGTTTGTTCTCGATCAGACGCCCCATCTTCAGCCAATGGTTGAAGTAGTCACCGATGTGGTAACCGCAGAAAGGCAGCATTGCGAACGGATCGCGCCGGACGACACCTTGCTCCCCCGCTGCCGCAGCAGTGGTTTCGGAACCGAGCGTGGCCGCCATGTATACGCCAAAATTCCAGTTGAAGGCCTCGTACACCAAGGGCAGGGTGGTTGCACGGCGGCCACCGAAGATAAACGCAGAAATCGGCACGCCGGCGGAATCCTCCCAATTAGGATCAATCGACGGGCACTGCCTCGCCGGCGCAGTAAAACGCGAATTGGGATGGGCGGCCTTTCGCCCGGCCTGTTGGGCAATCTCCGGTGTCCAGTCCTTTCCAGTCCACTCGATTAAATGCGCGGGCGGTGGGGTCAGGGTCGCAATCTCGGCAACCCAGTTCCTGAGCGCGTCGTGCTTTAAAGTCGCGGGGGCATTAATAGTATCGGGCGTGAAGATCTTCATCGCTGCAATCCTTTTCTCCATCCGTCATGACCGGATCGGGCCGCGCCGGTTGGCGCTGTCGAACGCATCGCGCTCGGCCGCTGCTTTCTCTGGATCGGGGGTCCAAGGTTTGCCAGTGCGCTCCTCGATGTAGGCTCGCAACAAGCGGCGCACCACTTGCGATGGCGTTGCGTCTTCCTCCGCACAGAGTCGTTCGAACACTGCCTTTTTACGCGGGTCGATCAGAATCGTGAGGCGCGCGGTACGTTCTTCGATGGCCATGAGTAATTCAGACATTGCGAATAGTATTATCATAAGATGATAATAAAATACGTTATAAAGTACAATTTATATTGTATCCAACACTAATTAAGGGTTTTACTCATAGGAGTTGTCGAACTTGGCTGAATTCGGACGTCGGCTTCGCTTCTTGGAAAAAGCGGACGGAGACCAGCAACCGCTGGTGTCTCCACGTTTTGCGTCCAAGTGCTATTTGGCAGAACAGCTTCGGGCATTCCCGGACTCAACACGCGCGTTTTATGAGGTCTGTGAGGTGGACGCCACCGGCGATCAACGTCAATTAACGAAGGAAACAGGCATGACCGACACGGTCAAGAATCAGCACGCCAAGCCATTTATCCACCAGACATTTACCACCAAGGCGATGTATTTCTCGATCTGCGAGATCCAAAGCCGGATGGATATTCGGCATCCTGAGGTACTGAATCTTGAGTACACGCGCTCCATGATGGGCTTCGTATTGTTCGAACCTGCGCCCGCTAACATCGCGATGATCGGCCTCGGCGGCGGGTCGTTGGCCAAGTTCTGCTACCGCCATCTACCGCAGACAAACATCCGTGTGATTGAGATCAATCCGCACGTGATCGTGCTGCGCGACGAGTTTCTGGTGCCGTCCGATTGCGAACGCTTCAATATCATTCAAGGCGACGGGGCAGATTTCGTGCGAAACCCACCCCACCAGTTCGAGGTTTTGTTGGTAGACGGATACGAGAAGAAGGGCCTGCCCGTACGGTTGAGTTCGCAGGAATTCTATGATGATTGTGCCAGGACGCTCACGCCGGGCGGCATCCTGGTGGTCAATCTTCACTTGGAACATCGGCACCACGCCCAACACCTTGCGCGGATCCGGCACAGCTTTGGTGGTGCAATCCTGGTCGTCGACGACTACGAACGCAGCAATAGCATCGTCTTTGCCGAAAACGGACGCTCACTCTCTTTGCTTCGCCTTGGACCGATGCGGCGCCCGAGCTCGCTTGATGAACTCGCTTGGAGATCGCTGCAAGGTGCTTTTGCAAGGATCCTGTCGGCACTGAAAGCACAACACACATGATTGCGCCGCTCGCACCCCCGCGGTCCGGGCTGTACGCGAGCAGGCTGTCGGACTTAGGAAACGGTCGCAGCATCCTCCTAAGTCCGACAGCTTGCAGGCACCACTGGCTACATGACAGTGCTTGATTCACTGTGACATCTTTAAATCCGGCTCTATCTATAACGGTGCCATACGCCACGCTCAATCTCTGTCTGGTCTTACTTGCGGCCTGGGTCGTGATCGGTTTCACAGGGTTGTTACGCCCGGCAAGCGTAGGATTTGCCGGGCGCGCATTATTTCCACTGGGTGCACTGTGTGGTGCGGCGCTCGCGATTGTCGCGGTATTGGGGCTCCCAATCCCGCCGGAACGCGTGATCCTGCCTTTCGGGTTGCCCGATCTCCCATTCCATCTGCGGCGCGATGCATTGAGTAGCGTGTTTCTGGCGTTGCTCGGCGGCGCGTCGGCAGGGATCTCAGTCTTTTCGGCCGGTTACTTCCGTCAAGGCGCCGGGACTCTGCCAGGACTACTCTGTTTCCAGTATCACGTCTTCCTCGCAAGCATGGGCGTTGTGCTGCTCGCTGACGATGCTTATGCCTTCATGGTGGCATGGGAAACGATGGCGTTATCCTCGTATTTTCTCGTCACTACCCAGCATCGCATTCCCGATATTCGCCGCGCCGGATTTATTTACCTGCTGATGGCCCACCTTGGCGCGGTCGCAATACTCTTGAGCTTTGGTGTCATGCAGGGGACTAGCTGGCAGTTCACCTTCGACGCAATGCGCGCAACAGTGCTGGATCCGACCTGGGCTTCCATCGCTTTTTTGCTCGCCTTTTTTGGCTTTGGAGCTAAAGCCGGGATCGTCCCGCTGCATGTCTGGTTGCCCGAAGCGCATCCGGCAGCGCCGTCACCCGTCTCAGCCTTGATGAGCGGCGTGATGCTGAAGACCGCAATTTACGGCGTCCTGCGTGTAACGTTCGATTTGCTCGGGGAGCCGTTGTGGTGGTGGGGGCTCGTTGCGCTCGCGTTTGGACTGTTCACGGCGTTCTACGGCGTTATTTTCGCTGCGGTTCAGACCGACATGAAAAGATTGTTGGCGTGGTCGTCGATCGAGAACATCGGCCTGATCTTCACAGGCATCGGCCTGACGATCATATTTCACGGGCTCAGTATGAAGTCGCTCGCGGCGCTGGCATTACTCGCCACGCTGTATCACAGCGTCAATCATGCGTTCATCAAAAGCTTATTATTTCTTGGGACTGGCGCCGTGTTACATGCGACGGGCGAACGTAACCTTGGGCGGCTCGGCGGACTCATCCGGCGCATGCCGTGGGTTGCCTGGCTTACCTTGATAGGTGCCCTCGCAATCGCTGGACTGCCGCCATTGAACGGCTTCGTCTCCGAGTGGTTATTGTTGCAAGCGTTTTTATTCGCCAATGCCGTGCCGCGTCCGTTCATCAGTATGCTGCTCCCGCTAGGCGCGGCAATCGTAGCGTTTTGCGCAGCGCTTTCTGGCTATGTCATGGTGAAGTTCTTCGGTGTGATTTTCCTCGGGCAGCCGCGCGAGAGTAAGCTCGCTGAGGCTCACGACGCAGGATTTCTTGAGCGGATTGGGCTCGTGTGGCTCGCGCTGGGCTGCTTTGCTCTAGGGTTGTTGCCTGTTCAAGTAATTAGTCGTCTCGAATTCGTAAGTCGCTATTTGATCGGTGCGGATTTTGGCGCACGTCGTACCGAATGGTGGTTATTGGCGCCTTCGGTCGCGCGCCAGGCTTCTTATAGTCCGCTCGTGTTCTTCGGTGTCGGCACTGCGGTTGTAATGCTGACCGTGTGGTTGGTGCGGGCCTTCTATCACCGCGGAGTTCGGCGAAGCGCAGTCTGGGATTGCGGATTCGTGCGTCTCAACGCCCGCATGCAGGATACCGCCGAAGGATTCGGTCAGCCTATCCGCCACGTATTCCAGCAATTCTTTTTGATGGAGCGGAAACTACCGACGCCCTTCGATAAGGCGCCACAGTATCACTTGGTGCTCGCGGATCGGATTTGGCGCGGCTGCTACGTACCCATCGGCAAGCTTGTACGAAAAATTGCGGATGTCGCCGCCTTGCTGCAGCAGGGCCGAATATCGACTTATCTTACCTACAGTTTTATCACGCTGATTGCCTTGCTGATGGTCGTGTTATGACTTTATCGGCATTCGCCTACCAGCTACTCGAGATCATACTGGGGGTCATTACTGCGCCTGTTCTGCTGGGCTGGGTCAACCAATGTCGCGCTTGGCTCCAGAATCGAAGTGCGCCAAGCCTGTGGCAACCCTACCGCAGTCTCCACAAGCTGTTTTACAAGCAAGCGGTGCTCGCCGAGAACGCCTCACCGTTGTTTCGTGTCGCGCCCTACGTCGTATTCGGCACGATGGTACTGGTGGTCGCGATAGTTCCATCCCTTGAAACCAGACTACCCTTCACGGTTGCGGCCGATGCCATCGCGCTGGTCGGGTTGCTTGCGACCGCACGTGTGTTTCTCTCGCTTGCCGCAATGGACATTGGCGCCGCGTTCGGCACGCTTGGTGCGCGACGCGAGATGATGATTGGGTTTCTCGCCGAGCCCGCGCTCCTGATGGTGTTATTCGTCGCTGCGATGATCTCTCAGACGACATCGCTTCCGCTGATCGCCGAGCGACTGAGCAGCGAGTCGTTGGCATTGTATCCGAGCCTAGCGTTCACCGCCGTCGCTTTCGCGATGGTACTACTTGCCGAGAATGCGCGGATCCCGATCGACAATCCAGCGACGCATCTCGAGTTGACGATGATCCATGAAGCGACGCTACTCGAATATTCTGCGCGACACCTCGCGCTGATGGAGTGGGCAGCTTCGCTCAAACTCTACAACTACGTGTGTATCGGCATTACATTGTTTTTGCCTTTCGGCGTCGCAACACAATCCCAAGGCACGACCGGACTGGCTCTTGCGATCGTTGCGCTCGCGCTGAAACTACTCGTTGCTGGTTCTTCGCTCGCGCTTTTCGAGACCGTATCGGCAAAACTACGCATCTTTCGCGCACCGGAATTCCTCGCGACTGCCTTTCTGTTGGCGGTGCTCGGGATGCTCGTTCACCTGTTGTTAGGAGCGTAACAATGAACGGCATTCCATTCGATCTACAGATCCTTAACGTTCTAGCGGCATTATTTCTGCTGCTTTCATTTTCGATGCTCGCACAACGCCGCATTGTCACCCTGGTGAATCTACTTGCCATCCAAGGCTTGATACTGTTCATTGCGACGGTACTTCTCGCATGGCGAACCGGCGAAACCCATCTCTACCTGTCAGCCGCGCTGACCTTGGGGCTCAAAGTTATCGGTCTCCCGTGGCTGCTACATCAACTGATCCGAAAATTGGACGTCTATTGGGACACTGAGCCCTTGATCAATCCCTCCGCCACGATGCTTATCGGTCTACTGATCGTGATCTTCGCGTTCGGTCTCGCGCAGCCGATCTCGGCGCTAGCGAGTACCGCGACGCGTAACACGCTCGGCATCGCGATTGCCGTTATTCTTCTAGCATTCCTGACGATGATCACTCGCCGCAAGGCCATGTCGCAGGTCGTGGGATTTCTGTCGATGGAGAATGGATTATTCTTCGGGGCTATGAGCGCGACGTACGGCATGCCGATGGTTGTCGAACTCGGCGTTGCGCTCGATGTACTGGTCGCGATGCTCGTACTCGGGGTGTTCTTTTTTCAGATCCGCGAGCAGTTCGATAGTCTTGATCTACGTCACTTTGAAACGCTGAAGGAGGACGAGTAAGCATGGATCTCCTGTTGCTACTCAGCGCCCCTCTGATCGGTGCCGCGATTCTTGGAGTTTGGGGTGCGCGACGCTGGGCTCCCGACGGCAATGTGATTTTCAGCCTCGCGACCTTCGGGGCCGCCTGCGCGGTAACCGTTCGAGTCGTCAAGTATGGAAATATTTTGATTGCCCGAGAACAGTTCTTTATCGATCCGTTTAACGTCTTCCTCGTTGCGTTGACAACTTTCGTCGGGCTTACGACGTCGCTATTCTCGCGGCCTTACATGCGAATTGAAGCTGAGCACGGACGACTAAGTCCCGCTCGGTTGCGGCTCTATCACAGCATGTACCAACTTTTTATCTGGTCGATGTTGGTTGCGTTGACGACCAATAATCTCGGCCTCATGTGGGTCGCGATGGAAGCGGCGACGCTATCGACGGTGCTGCTCGTGACGCTCTACCGTACACCGGCAAGTCTCGAAGCCGGATGGAAGTATTTCATTTTGTGTGGTGTGGGAATCGCGCAAGCGTTATTCGGCACGATGTTGGTGTACTTCGCGGCGGAGAAGCTCCTGGGCAGCGAGGGCGTAACGGCATTGCTGTGGACTCATCTCGATGTTGTTAAGAGACAGCTCGAACCCAATGTGCTGAGTCTCGCCTTCGTCTTTCTCCTTGCCGGCTACGGAACAAAAGTCGGACTGGTGCCGTTGCACAACTGGTTACCCGACGCGCATGCGGAAGGCCCAACACCGATCTCGGCCGTGCTCTCGGGCTTGTTGCTTAATGTTGCGATGTACGCGGTGGTGCGCTGCAAGGTGCTCGTCGAGGGATCGCTGCAATCGTCGCTTCCATCGAATATGTTGATGAGCTTCGGTCTATCCTCGGTAGTAGTCGCCGCGTTTCTTCTCTGGCGACAGCGCGACATCAAACGTCTGTTTGCCTATTCGTCCATCGAACACATGGGGATCATCGCCTTTGCCTTCGGCATGGGCGGACCGGTCGCAAACTTTGCGGCACTGTTGCACATGACTGTGCATTCGTTGACGAAATCAGCGATTTTTTTCACGGTCGGACATGCCTCGCAGAAAGCTGGCTCGCAGTTAATCGAGGACATTCGCGGATTGATTACCTTGAGTCCAACGATTGGTTGGGGCTTGATGCTCGGTACACTCGCGATCCTGGGCATGCCGCCATTCGGCGTGTTCGCGAGTGAGTTTTTGATTCTCACCACCGCGATGAAAGATCACGCTTGGGCGACACCGATTCTATTGCTGGCGCTCGGCGTCGCTTTTGCAGCGGTCTTTGGCAAGGTACAGCCAATGGTTTTCGGCGAAACCAGCGCGCGGCGACTGCCACATCCGCCCGCATTGCTTCCGGTCTTCGCGCACCTCGGATTGGTATTAATGTTAGGGGTCTATATTCCGCCCTATTTGGCAAATTGGTATCGCGAAGCCGCCCGGTTCATAGGAGGCCAGTGAGTTGTCAATGACGAAGTGGTTATCAAGGGCAGTTCCGGTGCGGGGGAGCCCCGGTACGGGGGAGCTAGTAGTTAATTCAACGTCGTGGATCGACGTGGCGCATGACGTTTCGTCCGGGGGCGGTCAGCTCGCGTCACTCTGGACGACGTCCGGCGACGAGAGCGGCAATCACGCGAATGTGCGCGCAGTATTTCTGATCAACGCCAGTGTCCTGATAGTGACGTTGCCAATTGTCGATGACTCATTGTCATATCGGGGACTTGAGACGCTGTTTCCGTCCGCGGTTCGCATGCAGCGCGCCGCCTTCGATCTGACGGGGATCCGCAGCGACGCGCCCGATCAGCGCCCTTGGTTACGACATGCGGCTTGGCCCGCGCATTGGCATCCGCTGAAGTTCCCAGCAATGCGCTCGGAGATCGCCGCGAAATCGATAGACAATTACGAGTTCGTGCGGGTCGAAGGAGACGGCGTCCATGAAATCCCAGTCGGGCCGGTGCATGCCGGGATCATCGAGCCAGGGCATTTTCGATTCTCAATCGTTGGCGAGAAGGTGCTGCGCCTGGAGGAGCGTCTCGGTTATGTTCACAAGGGCATTGAACACCGATTCACCGAATTGCACCTGTTCGAGGCGCATCGGCTTGCTGCACGGATTTGTGGCGACTCGGCCGTGGCGTTCTCATGGGCGTATTGTCAGGCGGCTGAGGGGCTAACGAACGTCAGGGTCCCTCAGCGCGGATTGTACCTGCGCGCGCTCGCACTGGAACTCGAGCGGCTGCAGAATCATCTTGGCGATCTGGGCGCGCTCGGCAATGACGCCGGGTTTGCGTTTGGACTCGCACAATTTTCGCGAATTAAAGAGCACCTATTACGCGTCATTAACGGCGCACTCGGGCAGCGGTATCTTTTCGATTGGATCGTTCCTGGTGGCACGGCACGAGACATCGACGCGGCAAGTTCGAACGATCTCATCGCTTTCGCGCATGAAGTTGCGAGTGAAGTGCGTCATCTTCGTCAGATTTATGAGGAACACTCCGGACTGCGCGACCGCTTTTCCGGTGCCGGCCGGGTCGAAGTGCAGCTTGCGAGTCAGCTTGGCCTGACAGGCCTTGCGGGTCGCGCAAGCGGTCAATCGCTTGACTTGCGTGTTGACCGACCGTGGCCACCGTACGATCAATTAGCGGTGACGAAATGTGTACGGCAAGAAGGCGATGTTGCCGCTCGTGTCGCGTTGCGATTTGACGAGGTGCAGGAAACTTGTGTGCTGATCGCCAAGATTCTGCGGGAGCTACCCTGGGGACCGGTGAGGGTCGAAACCCCACTGCCGAATGTCCCCGGCTTCGCCGTGGGGCTGATTGAGGGATGGCGAGGGCCGGTGCTGATCGCGCTGCAGAATGGTGGCGAAGGAAAAATCTCTCGTTGTCACGCGCACGATCCGTCGTGGCATAATTGGCCCGTACTGGAGCATGCGATCATCGACAACATCGTTCCGGATTTTCCATTGATCAATAAATCGTTCAATCTTGCCTATAGCGGGCACGATCTCTAGATCACGATGCTCAAAACGCTACGCACTATCGCCGGAATTGGCATCGTCACGGAGCCAGCGCCCGCGAGCGACGAGATGCTGTGGGTGCGTCATTCGCTGCAAGATGAAGTTCTCGCGATCCTCGGTCGCGCGTTGTGCATTCGGCATGTCGATGCCGGCTCGTGTAATGGGTGTGAGCTTGAGATCCACGCGCTCAATAATCCGATTTACAATATCGAAGGGTTGGGGATCCGCTTCGTCGCGAGTCCGCGTCATGCCGATATGCTACTGGTGACCGGCCCAGTGTCGCGGCATATGGAAACGGCGCTGCGACGCACCTATGACGCGACGCCCGATCCGAAAATCGTTGTCGCCGTCGGAGATTGTGGGTGCATGGGCGGCATTTTCGGGGAGAACTATGCCAGCTGCGGTCGAGTCTCTAATGTGATCCCTGTTGATATACAAATTCCCGGTTGCCCGCCCTCTCCGCGGCGCTTACTACAGGGAATTGTTACCGCGATCGCTAAGCTTCCACGCGACGCCCGCGTGACTGAGTGAGCGCGGGTGCACCTGCCGACCCTTCTGCTTGATCCAAACGAGGGAGCCGCCAAATCACTGGTTGCGAAGTTGAAATATGCTGGTTTTCCGGTCGAGGTTGCTCAGAATTCCACCGCAGCGATCGCACTTCTTCATAGCCAAAAGTTTATGGCTATCGTCGTTGTGGGGACCTTACTGACGCCGATTGTCGAAAATGCATAGCTGAGTTACGTCGAACCTCGCTGCACCTCTGGGTGATCGCGGTGACCGATACTCCCGAGCCGCAAGCGCTGAAGACGGTAAGGAGGCTCGGGGGAGATGCCGTGCTCGTTACGCCGTTTCGCTTGACGGATCTGACACAACGCCTAGCAGCGTTCGGCTTGCGCGAGCGCCCGACGTTCTGAACAGGGAACGCACTTAGCAGGAGATGCCCGCCACGAACAGTCGTTCAGCTGCAGGCCGGAGGCGTTGTGGGGCGGTCGCGGCGCCGGCGCACGATCATCGGGTTGCTCGCGGAGAAGCTTGACCCAGGGTGAGCACGCGAAGCAGTTGAACGGATGAGGTCTGAAGATTCAGCGGCACGTTATTCGACCGTGTGCCGTTGATCAGACATTGGCGCGAATTCTGGGGCGGGCTTCGCCGATCATTTTTTCAGGAGACTATTCTCTTGTTCAGTTACCCCGATGAATCGATACGGGCGCAGCTGGAGTCGGACGGCCACTTGCTCACGCTCGATCGGGCGAGCGCGATCGTTCCCGCCGATGACTCGACCGCTTTCATGTCCGTGCTTGGACCCGTGCCGATCCCCCGTGTCATCAATGGTGACGACGTGATGCTCGAATGGTATCCGTTCGTGTGCCGCACCGAATTGTCAGCCGTGCAGGATGCAGCGCACATCGGCGGCACCGGCGCGTTTCGGGCGTTGCTCGACAGTTCGATGTCCGTCAATTCGGTATTTGCATTACCCGGACTGCGCAACGCCGAGTTGCCACTCGTGCGTATTCATTCCTGTTGTTTGACCGGCGACGTGTTCGGTTCACGTCGTTGCGACTGCGGGCCGCAACTCGAGAAAGCGTTCGAAAGGATCAAGGACGCTGGGGCTGGTGCCGTGGTTTACATGAGTGGCCACGAAGGCCGCGGTATCGGTCTGTGGGCAAAGGCGGTGACGTACCTGCTCCAAGACAGCGGAAAAGACACTTACAAAGCGGATATTGCGCTCGGTCTGCCTGAGGACTCGCGCGATTTCAGCGACGCAGCGGCAGTATTACGGCACCTTTTACGCGGTCGCGCGCTGTGCCTTATGTCGAATAATCCTGACAGGCGCGAACAACTTGAACAACATGGCCAGGCAGTGAGCGAAATCATCTCGCCGATCGCAGGGGTGTGCGAGCACAATCTCCGCTATGTGCATGCGAAGCGTGCCAAGGGGCATAAATTGCCGACGGTCCTATAGACTAAAGCCTCTTCTCGAAGAAGCAGAATGCCCGTCCCTGTTTCCGGATGGGTAGTAGGGAGCAGTTTTCAGATCCACTTACGGGCGAGCAGAACCTAATCGAGAGTAAGAAAACCATCGCATGAGGGACACTATCGGGTGTATCTGGCCGATGCTATATCGAACAATTTGTAAGATTTGAACGATCGCGCACACGCAAAGCGGGTCACTCTCGGTAGTCACCGATAACGCGCGCAAGATCCAGGAACTTCACCCGGGCGTGCGGTGATTCGCTGGTGGCTCCGATGCCGGGAGAGTAGGGATATTCGCAGCGCGTCATAGCCCGATGTTCTCCTTCACACGCCGTGGCGCCGTCTGCGCGAGCGACCAAGTTATCGCGCTATTAGCCCGAAGACGCCGGTTACCCAATAGCATCGGGTTGGCGCGTTCGTTACCGTTCGCTGCCGGCGATCTCTTCCTCACTCCGACTGACAACCGGTGCGCCTGCGACCGTAAACAACATCCGAGCTATCACGAGTGCCGCAATGGCGCCGATCAGCTGCGCAACAATGAACGCAGGTACATCCGCAGGTCTGATTCCTGAGAACGTATCGGACAGCGAACGGGCGATGGTGATCGCCGGATTGGCGAACGATGTGGAAGCCGTAAACCAGTACGCGGCACCGATCCAGCCTGCAACCATCCAGGGCGTATCCTCAGAGCGCCGGTGCCCGAGCACTACCAGTAACAATCCGAACGTGGCGACGCTTTCGGCTAGCCATTGGGCGGGGCCGGTGCGGATATGCACGGACGTTTGCCACAGTGGCATCTCGAACATGGCATGCGCTAACACGGTACCCGCGCAGCAACCAATCACCTGTGTCAGGGTGTAAGCGCCGGTCTGCGTCCAGCTCATCTTTCCTCGCATCGCTTCGATAACCGATACCGCCGGATTGAAGTGTGCGCCGCTCACCGAACCAAAGAGTGCGATGAGCGTAACGAGAACGGCGACCGTCGCCCCAGTATTGGCGAGCAGCGCGACCGCTACATTTCCGCCGGCAAGACGTTGCGCCATGATCCCTGAGCCGACAACGGTGGTGGTCAGCAACACGGACCCGATACCCTCGGCGAGTAGTCTGCGATGCAGACTTTGAGTATTCATCGTTGCAGCGAGTCTAGTCGACACCGACGCGCCCGCTGCGTCGTTCAAGCAGCAATACATCGCGCCATCGGCCGGCCAGCGGGCCGTAATTCGTTTGCCGAGCCGACGAACGCCCAGCCGTCCAGGTCGCTGGCAACAACCGCAAGGCGCGTTCAGGTTGCACAGCACGCCTTTGCCGTGGCAGTGACTTCCGGCTTACAACATGCCCTATCCTTTGTAGGCGTCAACGGAACACAGCACGCGCCAGTTTTCGGCGCGTCGGTGTCGCCCCCATAGATCGGTATGCCATCGAGCGTGTGGAACGTTTCCCATGCCACGCCGGTCGGATCGGTGATCCAGTACTTATCCGAGTTTGCGTAGCAGCACGCGGCACCGGTCTGTTCAACGAGGGCATGGTCTGCCCGCGTCAACTGGGCGCGCATGGCCGTTAATTCATCCGCCGAGTCGACCTGGAACCCGAGGTGATTGACGCCGATAGGGTACCCGCGTTGCGAAATCGCAAAGTTAACGCGCGGATCGTCGAGCATCCATTTTGCGTAGTCGTGCTTTCGGATCGTTGGCTCCGCAGCGAACAATGCGGAGTAAAAGCGGATCCCTTCTGCGATATCCCCGACAGACACATTTACGTGGAATCTTTTCATGCGCGTTTCCTCTTGGGTCGAGCGACTTCAGTCACGGGCGCTCCGCACGCCGGAGCACAGTCTTTATCAGCCAGGCTGCAGCAATTATCGGTTAAGAAATCGAGTAACTGATTCATGTATGCGAAGTTCGGGCTGTAATAGATAAACCGCCCTTCGCGACGAGCTTCGATGAGCCCTGCCCGTTGTAGCTCCTTCAAATGGAACGACAACGTCGGTGCCGGGACCCCTAGTTTTTCCGTCAGTTGACCGGGCGCGTAGCCCTCAGGGCCGCGCTTGACCAGTAAGCGAAAGAGCGTCAAACGGGATTCCTGCGCCAGCGCGGCAAGTCCTCCAAGCACTTCTTTCATTTTCATACTTTCAACGCTATCGAATTGCTATTCAGACGTCAATATGAATCGCTTGAACTGATTAGCCCTAAATAACCAACGTTGGCACCTGCTCCTCTACATAAACATTCGAAGATTCTCACCACTGTCCATGCAACCGCGAAGTGCAGGACGCGCTGGCAAAGCTTGGTCAGGAGCTGACGCATGCCATGGCATGATAGAACTTGCGCCAGATTTCATCCTGGAGGAGTTCGATGCGCAAAGTTTGCAATGGGATATTCGAAAGCTAACGCCGCAATGTGGTCGATAAGATAGAATCACGAGTTCCTGTCACACCTATCCGGGCACTATCATGGCGAAGGTCGAGAACCCACTTATCATTGACGTCGAGGCTTCAGGATTCGGTGGCATGAGCTATCCAATCGAAGTTGGCGTCGCATTAGAACAAGGGCAGAAGTACTGTACGCTGATTTCGCCCGCCTCGGACTGGACGCATTGGGACAAAGAGGCTGAAAAAATTCATCGCGTGGCCAGAGACATTCTGGAGACCTATGGCAAGTCGTTGCATGAAGTTACCAAGCAGCTTAATGAATTGCTTGAATATAGGACGCTGTACACCGATGCATGGGTGGTAGACAAGCCCTGGCTTACGACGCTGTTTCACGCCGCCGGGGTCTCGATGAAATTCCAAGTTAGTCCACTCGAAGCAATCCTGTCCGAATTGCAAATGGAACAATGGCACGAGACAAAAGACTGCGTGATAAGAGAGGCGGAGCTTGCGCGCCACCGTGCGAGCTACGATGCGTGGATAATTCAAGAGACCTATAAGCGGACCTTGCACGCGACCCGCCACTAAGCTGTCCAAAGCACTTGTCCGTGAAGCTCGCCGTCCAGCGCAATCAGCTAGTGGACGAAGAATGGCCGTTTCCTCAGGGAATACCCCCAAGTCCGGGTCCACGATGTGAAGCACAGCTCAATTCAAGCTTGCGGCACAATTATGCGGCCGCACATCAAGGGTGCAGCGCGAGCTTGATGACTTGATCGATAAACCGCTCAACTGAGCGATGACTGCGCGCCGTATGCTTCAGTTGGGTAATCGTGTAAGCCGCCGCTACGACTAGCCGGGCAGCGTCCACCGCCGAGACCTCTCGACTAATCAAGCCGGATCTTTGTCCGCGCCTAATTGCTATCGCGAATTTCGCGATCATGGTCTCCTGATAATTCTGGAACGAATCCCAGATCCCTGCTTCGTTGCGAATGGCAATACTCCATTCAAGCCAGGTCTGCGCATATTGAGGATGGGTTTCGACCGATTTTGAATACGTGAGGAGGAGGTCACGCAAACCGTCTTGAGGGGAGGAATACTGCTCAAGCGAGTGACTGTATTGATGAACGTAAAACCGTTCGACTTCCTCGATTACTGCAGTCACGAGCGCAACTCGGTTCTCGAAGTAGAGAAACACCGTTGGTACGGACACGCCCGCCTCTCGCGCCACTTCCGCATGCGCCAAGCGGCCGATGCCTTTCCGCGCAGCGACGATAACAGCGAATTGAACGAGCTGCGCCCTACGCTCATCTTTAGGAAGTCGTCGCTTCTTTGGAATTCGAGTCATCGAGTAGCCTTATGTTTCGCGGTCACGGAATTTCATCCGGTCCAGTGTTGCCATGCAGCAAGGTCGTGTCAAGGTTGCGGCCTATCGACACACGCGGTCCGATTCAAGGTCATTACCAAGACGTGCGTCCAGCACGACTCCAGGCGGTTGGCGACATTATTCCGTTAGCCCCGACGTAACGAAGCGCGTTCACCACTGCGAGATTCGTCGCTCCGGCAGAGCGCATGGAAGGCAACGAAAATATCACGCTTCGTACCGTTCGAACTGTCGTAGCGCCAGAACGTTCACGCTGCACGATCCCGTCAATTACCGACGACAACGTATTGGCAAGTATTTGCTAACGGGTGAAGAAACACCCATCGGTTGGTAGTAATGCTTTAGGCAGCGTCGCCGCACGCGTGCTAGTGCCCTGCCTTGCTGAGCTGCTGGCGTTGAGTGTGTGGTTTGCACCAGTCGCGGTATCCGCGGCGATGACATCAATCTGGCAAGCAGGTCGAAATCCAGTCGCGCGTCTTGACGTCGTTGATTTACTAATGATAGATATATCATATAGAAGACGAAACAGGCCCAGTTAGCAATATTCGATGAACCGCCGCGTTCACTTTTCGGGTGAATCCAACGATCCTAAGGAGCCCTCCATCATGTTAAGAAACCAGCAGGCTGTCAGAATTGACGAAATGCGCGCGCCGCTTTATCCCGCGCCGGTGTCATCGCTCCACGATACGGTGCTGGGTTACCCCGCGTTATCCGAGGAAGCCATGGGGTGGCTTGCCTATATGCATCGCAAGGTGGGCTTGGACGGGAGTTGGGCCAAAACCGGGAAACCGCACGAAGCGTGGGACAATATCAGCGGCGTGCCGGTGCAAAATCTCTATCGGTACGACCTCACCTACGGCGGCTTTGCGCTGGCAATGATGGCCGAACTGACTCCGGCGTGGCGCGAGGGCTACAGCAAGCTGCTGGGATTTCTCGTCGATCGTTATTTTGAGTATTGGGCGTTCTGCGATTGGGTCGAGGAGAAGGGACAAGATCCGCAGCGCCTCGATTACCCTGAAGTGATGTACAAAAACTTGATGCCCGAGGGTTACGCCGGACGTTATTCAAAACCGGGCTGGGCGGCGAATGGCATTGGTCCCTATGGTTACAACCCCGATCCCGTCTATGGCAATGGGGTCGCCAACATCATGTACAAGGGCTATCTCAACTTAAGCATTGGGCTTTACGAATACGTTTCGGGCGACGGCAAGTACGACGAGACATTCAATATCGTCTACGACGACAATCTACAGTTCGAATACAACCATAAACGAATCGTCGATACGCTAACGAAACAGTGGGTCGCGAATCCCATTGGCATCGCGTGTGAAGTGCGGAAGATCTTTCTGTGGTGTAACAACCTAAGTGGATTATCCATGAAACTCTACGACGTGCTGCATGGCACGTCGTTGTACTGGACGTTTCAACAATGCCATAACACGATGAAGCCGCTGCATGTCGGCGGACCCGGCAACGGACCTGCGGAGTGGGTGTCCTTTTATCACGATCCGGACATCAACAATAATCTCAACCGCGAAGCGAATCAGTTGGCCAGCAACTGGTTCTCGGTGTGTTGGTTAGGATACCCGTTCGATCCCGAAACTTATCGCCGGGTCTACGACGGTGGTTTGGATCATTTTCTGACCCGTCAACCCGATGGCTCGGCGTTCATGTCGGGTCTTCCAAAGTCCGGCGTCGACGATATTGGCGCGACGTGCAAGGCTATCGCGTGTGCGCGTGAATTGGGTGACGAGGAGACGTATGCCGCGTTGCGTAAATGGGCAGATGCTAAGTATCAGCCGATCTACGATCCGCAGCGCGGTGAGTTCTACCATTTGTTCGGGCTCAATGAGCGCTACCCGCGGGGCCAGCATAATGATTGGTTGATGCCGGGCTATGTTGCTAACGGCTCACATGTGTGGTCCAAGATCTTCAATCAGCCGAATCTGAAAAAGTTTCAGGAGCCGACGCTGGTCGATATTGATTTCCCCTTGGTGCGCGTCCGCCAGGCTTACTACGATCCCACGCTGCGCAGCCTGAACATCGCGATTTGCACCACCGATTCGAGCGCGCTCGGACAGGACACGAAATTTCGGATCACGAATCTAGCGACGGGTGCGAAATATCGGCTCGTGATGGATGGCGAAGAGTATTCCAACTGGAGCATGCGGGACGGCGCCCTCGAGATCCGCACGACGGTTGGAACGCATTCATTGATTGTGCAGCAGGCGGCGCAAGCGAGCTAGCCACGGCATAGTGCCGGGATTACGCCGTGCGAGTGATCTCAGTCGTTGGGTTCCTGGGATCCGGTAAGACCACCACGATCGCGGCGTTGGCTCGTCACTTAACGAGTCAACGCCAGCGCGTTGCCTTTCTGATCAACGATGCCGGCGAAGTACAAATAGACGGCGCGATCATTCGCGCTGGCGGCCACGAGGTGGTCGAGATCTACAACGGGTGCCTATGTCTGATGCGCGACGATTTGTATATCGGGCTCGCCGACCTCGCGCAAATCAAGGATTTGGAATGGGTGATTATAGAACCGTCCGGCATGGCGGATGCCGAACGCCTTACGCGACTTCTCGAACGATTCCCGCGCGCCATTGACCCGCACACGGCGGCAAATTACGAGTTGCGCTGTCGACTAAGTATTGTCGATGCGGCGCGTTATCGACTCTTAATGCGATCAGTGCCGCATCTGGTGCGTTCGAGTATTCGCGTCGCGGATGTTGTACTCCTGAATAAAATCGACCTGATGACGGAGAGCGCGATAACACCCATCGAAGCCGATATCCGCAAAACCCTGAAGCGAGATGCGCCGATCAAGCGCGTAGCAGCCAAAGAGGGTCTGTCACAGGAACTTCTGGCAACTATTCTCGCTGGTGGTGGAGCAGCGAGTGTTTAATTCACTGTCGCGACGCTTGACGATTTCCGGCACCGATGCCTCGCCGACTGCAGTACTGAAGCTACTGCTATCGAAGCTCGTTCAGCATCTTGGCGACAATCTCGTCGGCCATGCGAAAGCGATAGCGCACGTTGACGGCGGAGTTTTCCACGCCTCAACGACGGGCACGCTACCAGTGATCGATGTTAAGACGGTCGGTAACCCCGCAGCGTCCGCTAATATTTTTCAACTGGATTTTATGTGTGTTTTTCACGGTCTGCGGCAGAAAAAGCTACTACGAGCTTGGGACGAATCTCTGTTCGCGCTCTCGGCATCCGGCCTCACCGTAACACCAATGCAGGAGACGGAATCGTTAGCGATTAAGTCGAGACTGCGGCGTTCTCCCGCAAACTTAAGTCTCGCGGGATCTTTGGCGTCGTCATTTTTCGTACTGAAGCCGTGTTGTCTGATTCCCGCGCTGTGGTCAATTTCCGGCGGCAGTATTGGGGTTTTGCAGATCTTAAAACCGCTTGAACCGTATCGCCCCTATTTCATGGCAGTCACTGCGGTGTTGCTCGCCGTAGCGTTTTTCCAAGTGTATTTCAAAATACCCGTGGGTCGGACAGCGGACGTACGTGCGTCCGTACGTCAAAGTCGAATCATCTTTTGGCTCTCCGCGGTTGCCTTTATCGGTGCGACGCTCTATCCGATCGTAGCGCCCCATTCAGATCACGATATGCATCACGGTGCGATCCAGAGGCACGAATAATTATTGAAAGGAACCCTATGAACGGCGTATCGGCGGACACTCGTCCTGCAACGATCAGCAGTCAAGCAGTCCGCTTCGGCTCGCCGGAATTGCGGCAATTAATTGAGGAGATCGGGCGCAGCTCGGCCGCGAGTAAGCGCGAAGGCCGTTCCTTGCATCCGGCTATTGACCTCGCCCGACAATCTCGCTTGGGCGCCTTGCGAGTGCCGAGCGCCGAAGGCGGCGGCAGCAGCGTACGCGAATTCTTCGCCGTGCTGATCGACCTGGCCGAAGCGGATGCCGATGTGGCGCATATCCTGCGCGCGCTTTTTTGGTTCGTGGAGGAACGCTTACGCTCGACCAACGCAACGGAACGTGCGCGCTGGCTGAGTCGCGTCGTACAAGGTGACATTTTCGGCAATGCGGTGACAGAGCTTGGGGGCAGCGCCGCGGTGGGCAGCTTTGTTCTTCAAACCCAACTTACGCCAAAAGGGAACGGACATGTGCTCTGCGGCAAGAAGTATTACTGCACAGGGAGTCTGTATTCGGACTGGGTCAGCGTCATGGCGTCGACTCCAGAAGGAGCGTTGGCCTCAGCGGTCATCCCAATCAACCGCGCGGGCATGATACTGGAAGACGACTGGGACGGGATTGGTCAGCGACTGACTGGCAGTGGCACGGGCATTTTCAGCGATGTTGCCGTGCAGGCGGACGAAGTACTGATTGCAGCAGTTGAAAGTACGGAAGTCGCGTCATTGCAGAGCCCTACCGACCCCCTATCTCGTCGGGCAGTTCTGCCAGCTGATCCTCACGGCCATCATCGCCGGCGTGTTGAGAAACGTTGTGACGGATGCGGTGCAGCTGGTGCGCAAGCGTGCCCGACCTTACACGCACGGCAGTGCCGGGACCGCCGCTGCCGATCCCCTGCTGCAACAGGTCATTGGTCAGATTGCGAGCAGCGCGTTTGCGGCTGAAGCGTCGGTCCTGGCTGCAGCTGATGAGCAGGATGCGGCGCTCAACACCGTTATCAACGGTGTCGCGGACTTTGAGCTTGCGCACCGCGCCTCGTTGCTGACCGCGCAGGCAAAAGTGATCGTCGACGAGTTGGCCCCGCGTGCGGCGAACCTGCTATTCGATGTGGGCGGCTCCTCGGCGATCAAACAAAGCGAAAATCTCGATCGGCATTGGCGCAATATTCGAACGTTGGCCTCGCACAATCCGACGGTTTACAAGGCGCGTGCCATCGGTGACTACGTTGTCAATGGTGAACACCTGCCAGCGAATGGATTTTTCTAGCGGATGCCTATAAACACAATCGAGAAGTAGTCCATGATCTCAAGTGAAGGTAACTCAAAGCGCTGAACCTATTGATACCTACCACAAGACTGAGAACAACAATCGTAAGTGGCGTAGCGACAAACGTCCTTTTTTTGCGCGATCAATATGTTGATGCTGCATACCTGGTCTCGTGCACGTCAAACAGTACTTGCGCAATTCTATCAAGGTGCCGATCGCACTACCCGGTAACGTGTGCTTGGTCCTTCGCCGACGCGGGCCATCCGATTAAGGCCTTCGAGCTTCTTGATGATCGCCTCCACCGTGCGGGGTGGAAATCCCAGCGCTTCGACTGCGTCCTTGCGGCTGAATTCTGGTTTGTTGTAAGGATCAGCGATTCGCTGAGCCTCATGTCGGCGTAAGCGCCGAGGATCAACTCGAGCATTTCTAGATAGCCCGCGACTTTCTGCTTGTCGCGGGTGCGGAATTTGGGAAATAGCAATAACCAAATACCCTCGTGCTCGTAGTCAATTGAGCCATACCAAGCGTGTTTCGGGAGTTCGGTTTCCATCTTGCGCGGACACATGGACATGGCTGTTCCGACAATTTCTACTAATGCATTTTTGTTCGTCGCCCCTCGCAGTGCGGCTTCCGCCTTGAGCTTCAGGGCATTTGATAAGAACACGCGATTTTCGCTCCGTAATAATTTAGAAAGTGAGGGGGAAAAGCGTAACAACTCCAGCGAATCAAGATGGCAATTTCCGCACGACGAAAACTATCCTGAGCATCATCAAAGCGATGGCGCGCAGGGTCTCGACCTCTCCAGCCATGGCTGTAAAAAATCTGGAATGGCCGCGTCCGGTCAAATTGTTTAGCTCTATCGGTCCAATGCGGTGTTCACAATCTTTACAACTTCTTGCCGTTCAACCTACGAATTTTCTCAAAAACTTTACAATTGAGGTTTCTTAAATTACTAAGTCCTTGAAACGTAGTGGAGAAGATTGTTGGCTAAGTAATTGCTGGTCTTTCTGCAAAGGTGCGCCCCGTGCTCGAATGAATTGCGGCGCGCGCGCTTAACCTTGCTTGGATCGAAGTCATTATGAACACAAGACTCGCTATTGCCACCCTGACTCTGCTAATCGCGAATGTAAGTACGGCGATGGCCACTACCCTAACGTTTCCCAATACCGGCAACGGTTCGCTGGTAGGCGGAACTATCGATCCTAATTGGACCTATACCAACTCCCAGGGTACCGGATTAGCCCAGGTGTTATCGCCTGACAAACCCAACTGGTTCGGCGATTGGGTGCTGAACGATGCCACGAGTTCCTGGATTGGGGTTTCCGCGACCGACATCAGTAGCCACGGGTTCCCCTTGGTTTTCACGTCCAAATTCGACCTTAGTGGAATTAATATCGCAACGTGGAATATCACCGGCTCGTGGACAATAGACGACGGCGGTGTACTGCTCGTGAATGGAAATTTCATCGACTTCCAGGGCGCTGGAAACTGGGGCTCATTACATAATTTCAGCGTCCCGACGGCCGACTTAGTTCCCGGTGTAAATACCGTTAGCATCGTATTCACACACGATGACAATTTCCTCGAGGGAGTTCGCTTTAACCTCGCAGGCACGCAGACTGTTGTACCGGTACCGGCAGCATTGCCACTTCTTGGATCAGCCCTCGGCGTCTTCGGTTTCTTGCGGCGTCGTTTAAGCTGATCGCCCGGCGTCAGCTAGTACGATAAAAAGCCGCCCCAAAGGCGGCTCTTATTTTGTATTCCTTCCACGGTGCGGTCGGTCACTGCGCGACGGCATCGCACGGTTGATGACTCTTCGAGCGGCACGCGTTAACCCCCGACATGCTTCGTTGGCAGAACCTATCAGGAAGGCTAAGCTTCGGAGTGAGTTCGCGGTCGTGTCGCGAACATCCGTCCACCGCAGCTCGGGTGGACGAAGTCTGGCTCGGAGGAATTCGCCATGCAGATTGAAGCCGTGTTCCGCGCCGCTCGCTCTTTTGATGCCGCCCTAGATCTCCTCGCTGAGAACGTGGTAACCCTCGGCTTCGATGCCGTCGATTACGCTTTCATGCCACGTGCTCGTGGACGCGATGGCGCTTGGAATGCGCCGGAAATCGTCGCACGAAATTTTCCGCCGCACTGGACCCGCGGCTGGTCCCGATACGCTAGCGAAGATCCGTATCTCTGCACCTGTTATCAGCGCAATCTTCCCCTCGACTGGAACGAAGTGAAAGGAGCCGCATGGCTCTCGAATACGCAGCGGCAAGCCATCACGTTTATCGACGATCTAGGTTTCCTCGACGGCATCACCGTGCCTATTCATCTGCCTGGCGGCAGCTTTGCCTTCGTCAGCGCATTGTCTCGCCCCCGCCAAGGTGCATGGCGCGCCCAACAAGAAGCGATGAAAGAAAAGCTGTTCATTCTCGCGCACGCGTTTCACGCGGGGGTCGACAGGCAAGCGAGAATAGCCAGCCAGGAGCGCTCGGTAACGATCTCGCCACGTGAGCTCGACGTTCTCCGCCACGCCGCTTCCGGTCTCAACGCGCCCGCGACGGCCCGCATCATCCACCGCTCGGTGGAAACCATTCGGCGCCAGCGCAAATCGGCCATGAGCAAACTCGGATCGCATACGATCGCTCAGGCGATTGCCCTCGCCATCTCAATGGACCTACTCGATGAGCCTGTACGCTGACGCGTGAAAATGACCCAACCGGGTCATTGCGACAGGACGACCTGAAGTCAGAGGATCGATGCCACCGTATTCGCGCGTTTGCGAATACGCAATTGAAGGAGCATCGATCATGATCATCCCAGAATACGCAAAGTACGATGGCCTTGGACTCGCTGAACTGGTGCGCCGCAAGGAGGTCTCGCCGTCCGACCTGGTTGATAGCGCAATCGACGCCATCGAACGCCTGAATCCGCACGTGAACTGCGTCGTGCAAAAACTGCGCGACCTTGCAGTGGCGGAGATCAAGGTCGGCCTTCCCTACGGCCCGTTCCGCGGCGTGCCGTTTCTGGTGAAGGAGTTCGGCATGCACTTCAAGGGCATGACCTCGTCAGCAGGTTCTCGCCTTGCGGAAGGTTTCCGTCACGAACAAGACAGCGTGATGATGCAGCGTTGTCGTGCTGCGGGTCTCGTCGCGGTAGGGACCTCGACACTGCCGGAAATGGCCTTCAATGCCAGCACCGAATCCCTGTTGTACGGCCCGACCCGCAATCCCTGGAACCTCGACTATTCGGTCGGCGGCTCGTCCGGGGGTGCCGGTGCGGCGGTCGGATGCGGCATGGTGCCAATCGCCCATGCCAACGACGGCGCCGGTTCGATCCGCATTCCGGCGGCCTGCAATGGCGTGGTCGGTATGAAAGTGTCGCGCGGTCGGACCCCGGGCGGACCCGACCTAGGGATGTTGCTGTGGGGCTTGGCCGTGGAGTTCTTCGAGACCCGCACGGTACGCGATTCCGCCGCGATGCTGGATGCTGTCGGCGGGCCGGACGAGGGTTACTTCTACACCGCGCCGCCACCGCGGCGGAGCTTCCTTGCGGCAGCCATGACGCCGCCGCAACAATTACGCGTCGGTGTCGTCGATAAGCTACCCGGTAGCTGCGCGATCGCCGCCGAGAACCTGGCGCGCTTGGCAGATACCTGCAAATTGCTGGAAGACCTGGGTCACGTCTGCGAACCCGTGCGTATCGACTACGACAGCGAGGTGTTCAACGCCTCTTCCGTGCCCTTGTGGGCTACCACTTTGGGCCACTACATGAACCTGTTTGCGCGCAGCACCGGCCGGGTCATTGGACCACACAACACCGAGGCAGTGACGCTCGAGATTTATAAGTACGGGCAGTCGCTGAAGGCGTTCGAACTGGAAGAAGCAATGTCGCAACAGAACGCCATCGCGCGTCAGGTGTCCAGCATAATCCGTGACTACGACGTGCTGCTAACGCCCGGTATGGCCGGTGATGTGTCGAAGCTCGGTAAACTGGACCAGAACGCGAAGAATGTCGACATGCCCGGCTGGTGGCTGCACATCATCCAGAACTACAGCCCCTTCACGCCGCTGTTCAATACCACCGGCCAACCCGCGCTCATGCTGCCGCTATGGCAGGCCAAGTCGGGATTACCGCTGGCCATGCAGTTTGTCGGGCGTCCTGGGGACGAAGAAACATTGTACAGCCTGGCTGGACAGCTGGAGCAAGCCGCGCCATGGGTGGATCGACGGCCTCGGCATTTCGCATGAGTTTGATGTGCGGCCGAGCACGTCGACGCCACTCGGGATTGACGTGCTCGGCGAGGATAGATCTGGGACGCCGCATCAAGACATAGTGCCATCGTCAACCCTCGGGCGTGCGGCTACAAGACCCAATGCAAAAAAGCGAGCGCTTCACGGTTTCATTGACGTCCGGATTGATGCAGGCGGTGCGGTCACGTACCGATCCACCTAATACAATCTGCGCTCAGTTTTTATCGAAGAATTAATTTTCGATTACCATCCGCTGATATTCCGTTCGGTGTCTCCAAATGACCTCTGGTTCTAGCGCGGTGTTATCGGCGGAGCGCTATTTGCACAAATTATCAAAATTCATTTGTCATCCTGCCGATCGCGAGGAGCAATGCTCTGGGTAACAGCTCCGCTTGAACTTCAAATGTGAAATTATCCAGCGCCGCAATTCCCGAAGAAACAGTAGGGCCCCAGAGCACATTTTACTTGTCTATGCCCTGCCAATTTGCGACGAAGTGAAGTGGGCTGGAAAAGTCAGTAAATGGTCCGCCCTGTCTATCGAAAAGATGGCCTGCCCATTCCGCGAGCCGATGAATCGAAAAAAAATGAACCTGGGCTATCACGCGCTATATCCGCGCTGATGAAAGTGAACTGCCGGCCCGACGTCAAACGACAAACGAATCGAATACTCGGCACCACGCTCAAGGAACGCGGCATTTGGCGACGACACCGACATCCGCGCGAGATTTGCTTTTACGGTATCGAATATCTCGAGGCTCCCAATATCGACTTCACCAATTGTGCCGGGGAATGCGAGGGTTCCGGAGCTGCCGTTGATTATTTGGACGGCGTCAATCAGGATGGCCGGTCCAACGACAATCATCTTGGCCGGTTGGACGGGGCTAGCGGTCGTGGTTTAAGGGGTCATGAGTTCGCCTCCTGTGGAGATGATTGTGCTGTGCGGCAGTGGTTTTCGGCGGTGT